>NZ_JBFPMW010000012.1:0-326265 GCF_045999855.1 Tolypothrix campylonemoides VB511288_2 | reverse complement strand
CCAGTCCCCTACGGCGGGAAACCCGCCTACAGGGCTGGTCTCACCATTAGCCATCAGCCATTAGCTATTAGCTATTAGCTATTAGCCATCAGCCAATAACTATCTCAACTGTAGAGTTTTTGGCTCATCAAACAAATGAATTGTATCGACAAATCGAGCAGTGCGGGACTGGCTGGAAATAACCAAACTTTGAGTCCTAGCGCCGCCGTGGAAGAAGCGAACACCATCCATAAGCGTTCCTGGGGTAATACCGCAAGCCGCAAACAGTACGGTTTCACCAGAAGCCAATTCATCAGCGTTGTAAACCCGATCTGGGTCTGTAATGTTCATTTCTTTGAGTCGTGCAATGTTACCTTCTCTGCTCTCTCCAATTAACCCAGTTTTTACGACTTCTGGATCGTAAATCAGTTGTCCTTGGAAATGCCCACCCAAACAACGTAAAGCAGCTGCGGAAATCACACCTTCAGGTGCAGCACCAATACCCATGAGCGCATGAATGTTAGTACCGGCGAAGGCGCAGGAAATGGCAGCAGAAACGTCACCATCGCTAATTAGCCTGACTCTAGCCCCTGCTTGTCGGATTTCTTGAATAAGTTCCTTGTGGCGGGGACGATCCATAACGACCACTACCAATTCATCTACGGAACGGTTTAAGCACTCGGATAAAATTTTGAGGTTTTCAGTGGCAGACTTGTTAATATCAACATGACCGCGAGCTTGAGGTGGTGCTGCTAATTTCTTCATGTAGAAGTCTGGTGCAGCAAATAGACCGCCTTTTTCGGAAATTGCCAATACTGCCATTGAGCCGTTTTGACCGTAAGCAACTAGGTTGGTGCCTTCGCAGGGGTCAACAGCAATGTCAATTTCAATTAATTCATCGGGGTTGCAGAAATCTTTGGCATCTGAACGGGTACAGATACCAACTTCTTCCCCAATATAAAGCATGGGAGCTTCATCGCGTTCGCCTTCACCAATTACGATGCGACCGCGCATATAAATTTTATTCATCCGTTCCCGCATAGCTTCCACAGCCACTTGGTCAGCAGTGTTCTTCTCACCTTTGCCCATCCAACGGGAAGAGGCAATGGCGGCTTGCTCAACAACCTCAATAATTTCTAACCCAAGTGTATTTTCCACAAACTCTGCCCTCTCAATTGCTTGGTATTACGTTGTTCTGTGAAATCTATTTCAGTTTTCAAGTCTACCAAACGGCGGATACCTGTGGAAAATAGTATCAACTTGCGTCTATGTTAAGTTTTGCTTCTAAAGTGGAGTAAGTCGTTAGTTGTTAGTCGTTCGTGGTAATTTTTGAATAGTTAGGTTCTTCTTATTTTATAAGTATTTTTACTGAATAGATATAAAATTTCAGTATGTCTGAGGTTATTGCCTATCAATAACATTGAAGTGATTTCATCTATTCCAATAAAATTTTCTTTTATCAAAAGCAGTAAAATTTTTAACATATTACTGGTCGCTGTTCTCTGGTGATACCATACTTGAAAAACAGTGAAGTCAACGAACAATGGTAAACTTTATTAACTCTGTGTTGGGTCGTCATCCAGAATCTATCAAAGCAAATGTAGAAATTTATACTTGGCTAACTTGCCCGTATTGTATCCGTGCCAAATTGCTTTTGTGGTGGAAGGGTGTAAATTTTACCGAGTACAAAATCGATGGGGATGAAACTGCTAGAGCGAAAATGGCAGAACGTGCTAACGGACGCCGCACGGTACCACAAATTTTTATTAACAACCAACATATTGGGGGTTGTGATGATATTTACGAATTGGATACAAAGGGTCAATTGGATTCTTTGCTCGCTCAACCCGTAACATTATAAAGCAAAGAAACTGCGATCGTTGTGATACACGTAGAATTACAGATGTTCTTACAGTAGATTTAAGCAGAAAAAATTATGCAAGTAAAAGTATTAAAAATTGCATTTTTCGTTGCAGTATCGCTTTTGATACCAGCCTGTGCTGAAGATCCTTCTCAAATTTTTACTGGAACACAGCAGGCAATTCAACAAGGCTCTCAATCTAATTCCTTGAGTGTTGCAAAAGCAGAATTTGGTATTGTGAGAATCGACCCCCAAGATTACAAAGTTTCTTTTACGCCCACTAATAAAGTGCCATTAAAAAATGAAACAGCTTATGGATGGCGCATTCGGCTGAAGGGCTATCAAGGTCAAGTGACGTGGCGCGAGATTTATCAATTGCCAAAAGCAGCAAAAAATTGGGGGGCTCCTGCTAGTGCTGAATTTTCAGTATCGAGAGACAAAACACAAGCAACAACGCAACGTACTGTCTACACAAAAGATGGTGTTATAGGAAATACTTGGACTGTGTCACCAGGCGATCCTCCTGGGACGCATACTATAGAAGTTTTTGTCAATAACCGTCAAGTAGGAAAGTTTGAGTTTAATTTAGTAAGTAGTTAGTTGTTAGTGGTTAGTTGTTAGTGGTTAGTTGTTATTAGTTCTACTGACAACTAACGAAAATGTTAATTAAATATTTAGATTATCTGACACACCAAAAGTGGATGAGCCGTGCTTTAGATTTAGCACAGGTAGCCGGTGATGCAGATGAAATCCCAGTAGGTGCTGTTATTATTGATTCATCAGAAAATTTAATTGCAGAAGGTGAAAACAGAAAGGAGCGTGACAAAGACCCGACAGCTCATGCGGAAATTCTTGCGATTAGGGAAGCATCCCACAGGTTACAAACTTGGCGTCTGAACCAATGTACTCTATACGTGACTTTAGAACCTTGTGCTATGTGTGCCGGTGCAATTGTGCAGGCACGTATAGGTCTTTTAGTGTACGGAGTTGACGATCCAAAAACTGGGGCAATTCGTACTGTTAGTAACATACCCGATAGCGCAGTTTCCAATCACCGATTGCGCGTTATTGGAGGTGTTCTGGAATCTAGCTGTCGTCAACAATTGCAAGCTTGGTTTGCTAATCGGCGACGAGATTCTAACTAAAGGACAGAGGTGAAACTGTCCAATTGGTACTACTCAAGTCACGGAAGAAAATCTACGGTGTATCTAATACGAGTTTCAAGCGCATTTTACCTAACAGTTAGCAGCCACCGTCATGATTGAGCAACAATCTTCCTTCGATTCATCCCGCAACGTATCAGCTACTATGCCAGCAAACCCTCAGGTGGCTCATTCTACTACCTCGCGGGTTTGTCCTTGGCTAAGCCCACTGATGTATTTACTAGGGCGGCATTTTCTCATGCCACTTTTCTTTGGAAGGATAAAAATTACCGGACAAGAAAATCTTCCTAAAACAGGTCCTGTTATCCTTGCTCCTACGCATCGGGCGCGGTGGGATGCTTTACTCATACCTTATGTTGCAGGTCGTTGTGTGACAGGTCGAGATTTACGCTTTATGGTCACTATTAGCGAATGCCAAGGTCTCCAGGGTTGGTTCGTTCGCCGTATGGGCGGTTTTCCTGTCGATCCTCAACGCCCATCGATTTCCACTCTCCGTCATGGAGTAGACCTTCTTCGGAATGGCGAAACTGTGGTGATTTTCCCAGAAGGTGGTATTTTCCGCGATGACGAGGTTCACCCTCTAAAACCAGGTATTTCTCGTTTGGCTTTAAGTGCTGAATCTAGCGATAAGCCGGGGGAGGCGGCGCTGCCATGCGATAAACTGGGTACAGCTAGCGCTAAGAGCGAACGCGGTCTCGGTGTCAAAATTGTACCTATTGCCATTCAATACAGCCAACCTTATCCCACATGGGGTACAGATGTAACTATTCACATTGGCTGTCCAATAGAAGTAGCGGATTATACTGGCAATTCTGTTAAACAAGAAGCAAAACGCCTTACATCTGATTTAACAAAGGCACTTCAAAAATTAAATCATCAAGAAGCAGAACTTACCCAACACGCATTTGCGGAAATTGCTAATGGCTAATGGCTAATGGCTAATGGAAGGCTGGTAAATGGTAGTACTAGTACTGTGGGAACTTGATTTTATTGATTTTCAGTCTAAAACCAAGAGACTTAACATATAGCTTTACTTTGTGAAAGTACAAAACAGAGTTAAGATACCCGAAGTTTCAATACGTGTTTTATTGAGTTAGTACTCCACTTTACCCCATGAAATTTTTTCTCCATGTTCCTTTAATTCGCCTCACTTCTCTAGCGGGGGTGCTAGCTTTTTGCTTGCTATCACCTGTTGCTGCCCAAGTAGAACTTCCTGGGAACTCTAACCAAGTTCAGCCGATCGATCCTAACGATCCCAATACCCTTCGTCCAACAGGGCAAAATAACAGCTTGTTGAGCATTGACGGAGGAAAACGTCTGATGACAGAGGCAAGCAACGCAGTCTCTTCTCAAAACTACGACACGGCAGCTAAGAAACTTCAAGAAGCCAGAATTGTTTTTAATCAGCTATCCAATTTTTATCAGGATTTGAACTCTAGCTTCTCAGGAATTGACAACAGAGTTGCTGATGCTCAGCGCAAAAAAGCACTGGAAACAGCTCAAATGAGAGATGAAGCAACTTACCAGCTAGCACTCGTACATCGAGCACAAAATAAACCAGAATTAGCTGTACCGTTACTGATTCAAATTGTGAAAAGTCAAAACCCTACAAGGGATTTAGGCAAAAAAGCTTATCAGCAGTTATTGGAGTTGGGTTTTGTGGATACTCCAGCACGAGGTGGTGGTACAACTTCTTCTACCTCTTCCCCTCCCAAAAAATAATCTAATTCCCACTTATGGATGTGTTCTTTAACATCTCTATCAGATAAAGTTATCTGTTATGTCCGTTTGTCACTAGAGGATTTTTGAAAAGTTTGGGCGAATATAATTCGCTACCTTACAACCTCTCGTCCGCCTACACGGAGCAGCAAAAAAATCAAGGTTCTGAAACCCACCTATGTGGGTTTTATCTGTATGGTCGCGAATTCTGTCTGCCGGGTAACGAGAGGACTGCGATTATACCTTAATTTGAGTTTGACAAACCTCATACTCACTCCTTCTTTCTTAAGGAAACAGAGTCCCCAATGGGAGCTTAGCTGTGCTACCTTTAATTCTCTCTTGTCGGTCGCGAGGGAGGGCTTGACTAATTTTTCCCAAGTCAGAAGTGTGCAAATTATATGCAAGGGCGGCTTAGCACCCTCATTTCATCAAACTCACCTTACATTAGTTGCCAAGCTTCCAAAAAATTTTAGTTGCAACAGTTAAAATCCGTAATAGGAAGACTAAATAAAGTAAGGTTCTCAAAAATCGCGATGATTAGTCCGCAGCAAGTTGAGGAAATGATTAAGGCTGAACTGCCAGATGCCGTAGTTCAAGTGCAAGACTTGACTGGAGGCGGTGACCATTATCAAGTCACTGTTGTGTCATCGCACTTTGCAGGTAAGGGATTGGTACAACAACACCAGTTAGTTTACAGTGCAGTACGGCAAGCTATGTCTACTGAAGCTATCCACGCCCTAGCCCTCAAAACCTATACTCCAGATAGTTGGCAAACGGCTAATGGCTGATGGCTGATGGCTAATGGTGAGACCAGCCTTGTAGACGGGTTTCCCGCGCCCTAGGGACTGGCGTTTGCGTATAGCCCTTCCGGGCATAGCCTGCGGCATTGCGGAGCGTGTGCCTTGCACATAGCGTCTCCGTTCCTGAGATACAAGGGAGGGCTAATGGCTAGTGGCTAATGGAAAACTGACAATTAGCAATTAGCAATTAGCAATTAACAATTAAACCAAAAATAAGTTAGGAAATAACGAGACAATGACTCCAGAACTTAAAGAGCGACTCGATAGTTTAGTAAAGCAAAACAAAATTTTAGTGTTCATGAAAGGCACCAAACTGATGCCCATGTGTGGCTTCTCTAACAATGTTGTTCAAATACTGAATACATTGGGTGTTCCTTTTGAAACAATTAATGTACTTGACGAGCCCGATATTCGCCAAGGTATTAAGGAATACTCTAATTGGCCTACTATCCCTCAAGTTTATATCAATGGTCAGTTTGTAGGTGGTTCGGACATCTTAATTGAACTCTACCAAAAAGGCGAGTTACAGCAAATGGTAGAAGTCGCTTTAGCGTCGTAAAAGCAAAAACCCTCAGCAGATTTTGAAACCTGGGGTTTGCTGAGGGAATAAATTGAGCTAAAAACTGTCTCCAAAAATTTCGATCGCTGCTACGTGGTGACAAAGCAGATAATTATGCTATAATCATCTGCGTTGATTTCTAGATGGCTGCGACTACCTGCACCAGGCATTAGTAGTAATCTGGTTGGGGTTGTGTTTGTGTCATTGTAAAGTTTGAAACATCGTGTAAGTAGCGGCTTGCTTCCTCCTCTAAGCGATGAATCAGATACGGCTCAATGGCATTACCGTGACGCAGCGCGGCTAAATAGCCATCCAAATACATCCGCATATCATCCATGCGATAACCGCGATTCCATAGCTCGACGAAGGCGTCGGTTAGTCTTTGGTAATAGCGGATGGTTTGTGTGTCTTGGAGCATAACGGCTGTTGAAATCTGTTTGGAAAAAAGATTGTAGTCGATTTGAAACCAGATGTGAAGTCCCACATCTAGTTTTGCATTGACGAATGGGTATTGATATCTTCCTCTTTGGGGAAACCCCAAGAGCTAGCTACAAATTATTTAGATCCTATTCCATAAATTAGGGAATAGGGTTGACTGGTAAGTTATTGTTATAATTCAAGGGAAGAATGGCATAAGTCATTTTGGGGGGTAGAGTACATTAGTAGGAGAGTCTTTGCTATTTGTTGCGATCGCAGGATTGGTAAGCAGCACTCTATCCATAGCAGGGTATTTAACAGAAAGTAGTTTTGATAAGTCTAACAAAAATTTAAGAATATTACTAATTTGGCTTGGCATAAGGCATTGATTAAACACCTTGCCCGTATAAGTATTGGTAAATTTGAAGCTAATAGCAATTGAAGTAACAAGGATTACAAAACATAGGACATATGCTTTGTTACCTTGAAGGTCATACATAATGAGGGGTCTTGCCACCGTGGGTTCGGTTTGTATTGAAATCGTTGAGGGAAATCCCCATCTGAGGTCATTGCTAGGCTGGCACTTGCAACAACTGGACTATCGGGTGCATCAAGCTGCAAGTATATATCAAGCTAGGGAAGTCTTTTTAAGCAATCAGCCAACATTAGTCATTCTTGATGCCGATTTACCTGATGGTGATGGCATTGAGTTTTGTCGTTGGTTGCACCGTCAGCAGCAGCCTCTAATTCTCATGCTATCTGCACGAAGTAATGAGGCTGACATCGTTGCTGGGTTAAAAGCAGGGGCAGATGATTATCTCAGCAAACCTTTTGGGATGCAGGAATTTTTAGCACGAGTGGAAGCACTCATTCGTCGAAAACGCACGCCTGTTGCACCTGCTTATTTGGATTATGGTGCTTTGCAAATCGACCTGGTACAGCGTCGAGTTCGTTACCAGGGAGAGTTCATTGACCTAACACCACAAGAATTTAGTTTGCTTTATGTTTTAGCACAAGCTGGAGGAGTCCCTTTGAGTCGGTCAGAACTTTTGCGTCGTGCTTGGCCAGATGCTATTGATAATCCCCGCACTATTGATACACACGTTTTATCTTTGAGGAAAAAAGTGGAATTAGATCCACGCCAACCAAGTTTAATTCAAACTATCCGTAATGTTGGTTATAGATTTAACATGGAAGTTCTCAACGCTAACAACCCACAATCAACAACAAAAATCCCGAAGGAAAGATTTCACAATCAACGTTCAACGGTTAGTGGTTAGTTATTAGTTGCTAGGAGAATTAATAACCAATAACCACTGATTAAAATTCAAATTCATCTTGAGCTTTAGCTTTTATTAAATTCTCTTTTACGTTAGCCCAATTTATATGAGGGACTTTTTGATTGCTTATTAAACGACCTTGCTGTAAATATAACAAGCACGTACAAAACTCCTGGCACAGATCGAGTTGGTGATTGACCATAAGAACAGTTGTTTGCTGGTTTTGAGCAAGCTGGCACAGTATCTGTATCAAATGTTCTGCCTTCCCCGCATCTAGGGCTGATGTTGGTTCGTCCAGTAGCAGAATTTTTGGTTGAATGACTAAAGCACGGGCAATTGCCACCAGCTGTCTTTGTCCTGCAGAAAGTTGTACCTCAGCCCGTCCCAACCAATCATCTGGAATTTGTAACTGTTCTATCCAATAAGTGACACGTTGTTGGACGATCTGTTTCGATAAGCCTCGTAGAACTAGGGGATACGCCAAAGCTTCTTTCACTGACATCCCCAAGAGTTTGGATTCTTGTGGTACTAATGTGACGGATGAACGAAGTTGCAATGCGGGAATTTGACGGTACTCTTGATTCTCCAGATAGATTTTGCCATTTGAATATTCGCTTAAACGGTTTAACACCCGTAACAGATAACTTTTGCCTGCACCAGAAGATCCAGTAATAGCTATGCGATCGCCCTCAAATACCTCAAAAGAAATATCCTGTAGTATGGGGTATCCTAACTGTTCGCCTTTTTTCTGAGTTTTCAAACTAGCAAACAAGCTGACTTGTTCTAAGCGCAGTAATGCTTTGGGAGTAGGTTGTCCCATTTGCGAGTCTTGCTGAATTTCCAATTTTAACCTTTCCGCTTTAAAATTAACGTGAATTCGACAGACCTCACCCTCTTCTTGAAGGAGCGTGGAGAACAACATTCTGAGAGCGCTTTTGAAGCCCCTCTCCTTGCAGGAGAGGAGTTTGGGGCGAAGTCTGTTTTAACTGCATCGAACTCACGTTATTTTAAGTGACTCCAGCAACAGCTGTTGCGATCGTCCAGACATCGACTAATAACAGCAGAAATGTAAATCCTAATAAAATCACATACATCCAAGGTTGAGCTAAAGGATATACATCTGCTGTGTCTATCCCTGTTTTTTCTTGAACAATTTGAACTAAACGAGCAAACCCCACGATCCGCATTGGTAGTAAGTACGCTTTACCATCCTGAGAGAGAAAATAGTAAACTAGCCCGCCTTGTCCTGTGGTACGGGGTTTTAAGCTTTTAATTTCTACCCAAGGTAAAGACCATCCCTTGCGAAAAAAACGCGGTACCCATTTAGGATAAGTAACCTGAATTTCTCGGTCATCCACAATCACGCGTTCACTTAATGCTGCGTATAAGGCTATCAACCCAATAGCAATACCTACCCACAGAAGTGTTGGTGGTACGGGCGCTTGTGTAACTTGCGCTAAGAAAGGCAATGGTGTAGTCAGTGCTACATATAAAGATAAAAGAGTAATTCTAATTAAGGGCGAGAGACGAAAAGTAGAGGATGATTCCATTTTTGAACTTGGGTTGGTTAGTTTAACACGCCTAATCCCACACTAGCTAAAAACGATCGCTTTCGTAATCTGGTTCCAAAAAACCATCCAAGACCAACATTGACTAAGGCAAATACTTTTGTACGACACTCCATCCTGTCAGCGACACCCAGATAAAAGCAAATAACAGAACGATGTTGGTTCCGACATGGACGCGCTTAGCCCAAGGACGTGTGGAATGAACCAGCAAAGCACTTCCTGCAGAAACTAAAACAAGTAAAACAACGATCGCGCCTGCATAAAGATGTGAAGAATGACCTAAAGAACCGAAGTGACCGAGAGTCCCAATAATGCCAATCAGCAACAGCAGCAAAACTAAACTTACCATACAACTGCCGATAAGCAAGTGAAGAGCGCGTATATCCGTATTGTCTGTAGAACCCTGAAAGAAAAAAGGAAGACGTTCCGATGTTCTGCTAAAAAACATCCAAACTCCCGTAAATGCTAGCACCACGTAAGCCAGCAACGACAAGCCCATCGACCATGCTGCTATTTTCCACAACCAGACAAAAGAAGGTAGATCCATATTTAATGGGGAAAAAGGGGACAAGGGAGACAAGGAGGACAAAGGAGAATTTTTATAACAATACCCAAAATCCAAAATAAAAGGGCTGCTGAGTACAGCAACCCTCAAACTAAGCAAATTTGTTTTCTTAATCAACAGATACTAAACCAGTGACATTTAAAGATTTTATAGAATCTCCGGTTTTTGTATGAATGGCTTGAACAATTGGTTTTTTATGAAAAGGATCTATTTCTGACTGAGAGGTTGTTGCTAACTCGTAATTGCTAGCTTCATTAACGACAAGGCGATTGCACGGAATTCTATCCGATAAAATTGCACTTGCCATCATACCCGTGTGAATCTCTAGGTGAGCTTCTCTAGGTGCTTCAAACACTAACCGTTGTCCGGGAAAAACAACCCTTTCAAAGTACCAATTAGGAATGTTTGATATGCGTGCCACTTGTATTTTACTTGTGGCATTCACGTAGCAGCAGAAAAGTGTAGCCGATTGCTCGGGTGGTAGAGGATCTAGTATTTGAGCCATAACTGCTGAGGAGCTTTATTTACGCCACTATTTTATATTACATCAGATAAAGCTAACACCGATCGATCCCCACATGCTGTAACTGCGACTACCATATGAACTTTTACACACGATCTCTATCTTAAGGTATGCCAGAGATATGAAAATTTTGTAAAAATTTATGCCTTTTACGCAATTACACATTACACGCAAGCAAATACGCTCTCCGTACCTCTTAAAAATTAAATATAGCTATACTGCCATTGTCTGTTTTGCAGCTGAACTCTATAAGTAACCACTGTGGATCGTAGTATTTCTTAAATGAACCAGAATGGTATTGTAAAGATATGAAAATATTTTTTTCATATCTTCTATCTCTAAAGGATATGTATCCAATAATCAGTAACCCGTAATTGGCGATCGCTCACCTGTTACCGGAGATCGTTAAATCCCCAGACTTATAAAGTAGGAAATTTGAATAATGAATCGATTGATTTTTTCCCTAAATTTATTTAGGAGGTACAGCAGTTCTAAATCATTCCTAAAAAATTGAAACTGCTATAGGTAGGACTAAAGCCAACCACGTGTCCTATTTTGTGGGCTAAAGCCCTACCTACTTAGATTTCATACCTCAAACAGGGTTCCTGGAGTTCCAAAATTTCACCATAAAGTTTGAAAACCATTCTTAACTCCCCTCCAAGCCCCTATAAAAACAAAACCATTAAACAAGTTGAGAAGAGAAGTGAAAATGTCAAGTAAAATTAGAGAGAGGACACAAAACATAACAAAACTCATATAAAAGCAGTTATTGCCAGTACACGAGGTGCGAAAATAAGGCAACCATGAGTAACAGACAAAAAGCTTGTATTGTATGCTTTTGCGCCTTCTGCCACGCAACTTGCTGTAGCTAGTGAAACCACGCACGGCGATCGCTCGTGGGGCAAATCCCCAAGATCGCGTTGCCTCACCACTGCAGTGACTCCTCTAACGAGAGTAGTTCTGCGTTTTTGTACTAGTGCTGTCTCTCCGAACAAAGGCAAAATGGAAGTCAAGACACCTGTGATGGAAAACCGAATTCTTTACGTCCGCCTTCCTTGTAACCCTATCTTTCCTATTGGGGTTGTCTATCTTTCAGACCACGTCCACAAGCTGTTCCCCAGCGTCGGGCAGAGGATTTTTGATTTAGGAACAGTACCACCCATCGATTATGCCACTGCCCTAGATCGCTGTATTGATGAATTTAAGCCAACACTGCTCGTATTTTCTTGGAGAGATATCCAAATTTATGCTCCTGTTGGTGGGCGTGGGGGTAACCCATTGCAGTATTCCTTTGAGTTCTTTTATTCAAAGAATCCCTTTGTAAAATTACATGGGGCAATAGGCAGCTTGCGGATGCTTGTCAGTTATTACACAGAACTATGGCGTAACTTAGATCTCATCAAACGCGGATTAAAACGTGCCCGACAGTACAATAAAGATACACGTCTGGTGGTTGGTGGTGGTGCAGTCAGTGTATTTTACGAACAGCTGAAAACAAGCCTGCCCGAGGGAACTATTGTTTCTGTAGGGGAGGGCGAAACTCTACTTGCAAAACTTTTAAGTGGTAGAGATTTTCAAGATGAACGTTGTTATGTAGTAGGAGAGACACAACCACGCCCGCGTCTGATCCACGAACAACCTACTCCATTAGAGAAAACGGCTTGTAACTATGATTATATAGAAAGTATTTGGCCGGAGTTCAGTTACTATCTCGAAGAAGCTGACTTTTACATCGGTGTACAAACCAAACGGGGTTGCCCCCACAATTGCTGCTATTGTGTTTACACTGTTGTTGAAGGAAAACAGGTTCGCATCAATCCATCTGATGAAGTGGTGGCGGAGATGCGCCAACTTTACAATCGCGGTATACGGAACTTTTGGTTTACGGATGCTCAATTTATTCCAGCTAGAAAATTTATCGATGATGCTGAGGAACTTCTACAGAAAATCATTGATTCTGGCATGACGGATATTCATTGGGCAGCTTACATCCGCGCTGACAACTTGACACCCAAAATGTCTGAGTTGATGGTGAAAACTGGAATGAACTACTTTGAAATTGGTATTACCAGTGGCTCTCAGGAACTAGTTCGCAAAATGCGAATGGGGTACAACTTGCGAACGGTTCTACAGAATTGCCGGGACTTAAAAGCAGCAGGATTCAACGACTTAGTTTCCGTCAACTACTCCTTTAACGTTATTGATGAACGTCCGGAAACGATTCGCCAAACCATCGCTTACCATCGGGAACTCGAAAGGATTTTTGGTGCTGATAAAGTCGAACCTGCTATCTTTTTTATTGGGCTGCAACCTCACACTCATTTAGAAGAGTATGGTTTTAAAGAGGGAATCATTCAACCCGGCTGGAATCCCATGAGCCTTATGCCATGGAACTTCAGAAAACTTCTGTGGAATCCCGAACCTCTTGGTTCCTTCTTTGGTAAGGTTTGTTTGGAAGCATGGCAACGCAATCCAAATGATTTTGGACGGGAAGTCATGAAAATCCTAGAAGAAAAGTTCGGCTGTGCCGATCTAGAAGAAGCGCTTTCCGCACCCGTTGAGAGTAAAGACAAACAACTCGTTGGTGTCGCTTAGATTACGAGGAAGGGGTGATGGGGTAAAATTGCCCCCACTCCCCCACTCCCAACTTCCCACTCTCCCACCCCCTCTGCGATTCATCCTATAAAATCCCATGTTACAAGGCTCAATTTTACAAAAACTAGAAACAGCTCATCGATACAGTACTAGACCAATCCAATTCGGTGTTTACTACAAGAATACTTTAGTCTCGTTGTGCCATGCCTTAGAAGACCATATTCTCAAAGACGAGGGTAAGCCGCTAGTCATCACAGCCTTTCAACAGGGGAAGTGGTATTTACAAGAAGCAGAAAGATACGCAGATATAGCCAAAAAAGCCAGTCATATTACCATTATGGCAGCTGCTGATAGCGTATTCGCCGAACACGCTACCAGCCAGTTACCTAACATTAGTTTGGTGCCATTAGATACAACAGATCCAGTCGCTCAAGAATGGCATCTCATTATCATGTCGCCCGGATACACGGCAATGGTTATTTGTCAAGAGTTGATGGAAGCTGATTATGGTCCTAACGAGCAACCTGCATCAGATATAGAACGAAAATTCTACGGTTTGTGGACGTTCGAGCCTGAATTGGTACGGGAGACGGTAGAATTGGCGATCGCTCACGTTGAACAATACAATTCAGAATTAGCGACAAAACTCAAGTCATACACGCAAACCATTCAGCCCACTTTTGCCACATTAGAAAACTTAAGTGAAGTCACTGCCCGTGTTGTAGATTATCTCCAAACGGGTCAATTCAACCTACCAGAATACACGGCAACCCGGCATCAAGCATTAGATCGCAATTTAGTATCCAACGAAATCCAAGCCTTCTTGCGGATGGCACAAATTCTTGATGCATCAGATATCAAAAACCCAAAGGCAGCATCAGAAGTTGTGGCACTTGCGGAAACAATGGGACAACTTCTCGATCTTCCTGCATGGCAAATCAAACGCCTGCGGCTTGCCGGTTGGCTGCATCGTATAGACCCATTACAAAAAGCAGAAAGTGTTCTGCCTCCAGGGACTTATACTGGATACCAACAAGATGCCCCCAGTTGTCCCCTGACTTGTCCCCTTGTACCCGGTACGCAAGTCTTGCGAAGAATGCCAAGATTGAGAGCGATCGCACAAATTATTACACATCAAACCGAGTGGTGGGATGGAACAGGAGAACCTGCTGGATTGGTAGGAGATGAAATTCCTCTGGAATCAAGAATCCTATCACTAGTTGCCGATTTTCAATGGCGGGTGAACAAGAAAAGAAGCACTCAAGTTAACCGAGAAGAAATCTTTGTGCAAGCGCTAGAAGAATGTAGAACGCTCCAATCGCACCGCTTCGATCCTAAACTTGTAGAAACCTTAACTTTACTAGTGATGGGTTTGCAACAAGGACTTGACTTACCACAGGTGCTACCAAAAGTGAGCAGTGGTATGTGGTTGTTAGACAGCAAACTAACGGTAACCAGCAATCAGTTAAGAGTAACTAGTGACCCGCGATCGCGCTCCGACAGCCTGTAGAGGCTTGCTGTTTCAAGCATCTTCACTCTCATTCCCAGGCAAAACCTGGGAATGACCGCATGAAGGCTCTGTCTCACGACTCTGTAACAAATTCTGTAACATTGGCACCATTTCACTAAATTTCAGTTTATATCTAGAACAGCCATCTAAGAGAAATCCCGGTTATAGCGGGTAATGCTGTTTAAAGATATACGCGATTATCAAATTCTTTTTCTCACCTTGTTCTTAATTCTTGGAATTGGAGCAAGAGACTGGACATTACAACCTCAGTTAATTCTAGTAGCAATCGTCACTTGTATATCCATACAATGGCTGTTGTCATCGATTGTTAATCATTTGTCAATAGTTCGGGACAAAGAACAAACCATAAGTCTTCGCAGTGCTGTCATTACTTCCCTCGGGCTTAGCCTGTTGTTAAGGGCTGACCATTGGACAACAATGGCTTTCGCTGCAGCAAGCGCTATTGCTAGCAAATTTGTTTTTAAAGTTGACGGCAAACATTTCTTTAACCCCGCTAACTTTGGTATCATCTCTGCCTTAGCATTAACTCCTGATGCATGGGTTTCGCCAGGACAGTGGGGGGAAGACTGGTGGTATGGGCTGCTATTTGCTGGAACCGGAGGCATGATTCTCAAGCGAGTTGGACGTTGGGATACGACAACAGCTTTTCTAGGTACCTACGCTGGGTTAGAAGCGATTCGCAATATTTGGCTGGGCTGGACTTGGGATGTTTTTTTGCACCGACTCACGAGCGGCTCGTTGCTTCTTTTTGCCCTGTTTATGATAACAGACCCTCGCTCAATTCCCAATGCAAAAACCGGGCGCATAATTTGGGCTGTGTGTATTGCGTTATTGACTTTTCTTCTCAGGAATTACTTCTACATTTCTACAGCAGTTTTTTGGGCATTATTTGCAATTGCTCCACTGACTATCCTAACAGACATATTGTGGTCAGCACCGCGTTTTTCTTGGTTGATGGAAAGAAAAGTTAATGGCTAATTGCTAATTGCTAATTGCTAATGGCTAATTGCTAATGGCTAATTGCTAATGGTGAGACCAGCCCTGTAGGCGGGTTTCCCGCCGTAGGGGACTGGTGAGACCAGCCCTGTAGGCGGGTTTCCCGCCGTAGGGGACTGGTGAGACCAGCCCTGCAGGCGGGTTTCCCGCCGTAGGGGACTGGCGAACCCGAAGGGCGAACCCGAAGGGCGAACCCGAAGGGCTAATGGCTAATTGCTAATGGCTAATTGCTAATGGCTAATTGCTAGTAAGAACTAACAACTAATAACTGACCAAATACATGAAACTATATCAATTCATCATTTCATTACTACTAACAGTTACACTTGCTATTTGCTTTGTATCTCCCGCTTGGGCTTTTTGTGGATTTTATGTTGCTAAGGCTGATAGTAAACTGTATAACAAAGCTTCACAAGTTGCGATCGCTCGAAGTGGCGATCGGACTGTTCTCACGATGGCAAATGACTATCAAGGGGAAGTCAAAGATTTTGCAGTTGTCGTACCCGTACCTACTGTAGTTAAAAAAGACCAAGTTCGAGTTGCTCTCCCCAAAATTCTCGAACGTTTGGATGCTTTTAGTGCGCCGCGATTGGTAGAGTATTTTGACTCTAACCCTTGCGAGCAAAATTACCCAGAAGCTATGGATGCTTTACCAGCACCAATAGCTAGAAGTGCAGGTTCTGCAAGGAGAGAGCGGAATGACAGTTTGGGTGTAACTGTCGAAGCCCGCTTTAATGTTGGTGAATACGACATTGTGATTCTGAGTGCTAAAGAATCAGGCGGATTGGAAACTTGGTTGAATCGTAACGGCTACAAAATCCCTAAAGGAGCAAAACAATTACTTCAACCTTACATCCGTCAAAAAATGAAGTTTTTTGTTGCCAAAGTCAACCTAGATAAATTTGAAGAAACAGGATATCAGTTTTTGCGTCCGTTGCAAATTTCTTACCAATCGCCTAAATTTATGCTGCCCATTCGGTTGGGAATGATTAATTCAACCAACGAGCAAGATTTAATTGTCTATATTTTATCGCCTAAAGGACAAGCTGAAGTTACAAATTACCGAACTGTGAAAATCCCCTCGGATGCAAATATCCCTCTATTTGTGAAACAAGAATTTGGTAAGTTTTACCAATCCATGTTCCAAACTGCCTACACGCGAGAAGATAAAAAAGTCGCTTTTTTAGAATATGCTTGGGACATGAGCAATTGCGATCCTTGTTCTGCCGATCCTCTCAACCGTGAAGAACTCAAGCAAGCAGGCGTATTTTGGCTCGATGATGTCTCTCCAGAGAACAGACCGGTACCCCGTCCTAGAGTGGTGCGCCCTCCGATTGTGTCCGATAATGTTTTTATAACCCGTCTGCACGTGCGTTATACCCGAAATAAATTCCCAGAAGACTTAATGTTTCAAGAAACCTCGAACCGCGAATCTTTCCAAGGACGATACATTTTGCAGCATCCTTTTACAGGGGAAATGAACTGTGAAAGTGGTAGACAATACAAACAGTCTTTGCCGAAACGTTTTGAAAGGGAAGCCCAAACTCTTGCAAAATTGACCAACTGGAACATTCAGGAAATTCGCAAAAAAATCAAGCTAGGGGCTAAAGTGTGAAGTATAAAGTATAAAGTATGAAGTTAACCTCCTTAATTCATTGAGGAGGCTTCATCCATTTAGCAACTGATTCTTCATCTTCTTTTTTGCAATCATCTCTATGAACATAGAAGAAATTCGATTGGGACAACTCAAACACTTGCCTGGTGCTTCTTTAGAAGACGAAGATTTATCAAATCTCGATTTAAACCGCATTAATCTTGCTGGTGCAAACCTTGTTGGCGTAAATTTCACAAGTTCCAAACTTGAGGGCGGACATTTAGAAGGCGCTAATTTGATGGGCGCAATTCTGGTACAAGCTGACTTGCGAGCAAACCTTATGGGAGCAAATTTAATGCAAGCAGATTTAACAGAAGCTGACTTGCGAGGTGGTAACTTCCGGGGTGCTAACTTAATGGGCGCGAGATTGAGTGAGGTATCTTGTGCTGGTGCTTTTTTAAGTGGGGCTAATTTAATGAATGTTAACTTACAAGGTGTTGACTTTCGCGGTGCCGATTTGCGTGGTGCGAATTTAACTGGGGCAAATCTTAAAGGCGCAGATTTAAGCCGTGCAGATTTACAAGGAGCTTTGTTAAGTGAGGCAAATTTAGAAGAAGCTGATTTGCGAGGGGCAAATCTTGCGGGGGCAAATCTCACAGGCGCAAACTTACTCTGTGCTGAATTAGATGGTGCTAATTTGAGTGGTATTAATTTAGACAGGGCGTGTTTGGCAGGAACAGTGACAGAAGAGTAAGGTAGGCAGTGTTCGCAGTGAGATATCAGTGGGCACTGCCCACCTAATAAAAATTTGTTGCTTAACACTATCAAGTAATTATACTGTGTTATGTCTTACACGTACAAGGCATACTGACTGTTATAAGCCAATGTTTGGAGAAGAAGTCAGTATGAACGTGAATGTAGCAGTAGATGTAACCATCACAGAACAATTGCCTTTTAAATTGGCTGAAACAGAGAGTCTTACCAATACTTCTTCTGGGGACTATAAAGCAACAAGCTTTGACGGTGGTGCTTCAGACACGTTGGATTTTAAAACTGTTCTCGAGCGTTACCAAGAGTTACAAGAATATGCCCAACAATTAGAAGAGACACTAGCCTTATCCGATGGACAGCATCAAATCCTAGCATCCATTGCTCAGGGAAAGCCATTGGGAACTGTTTTAGAGGAGTTAGCCCTGTTAATTGAATCGCGCTCAAAACAGACAGTCTTTTGTTCCTTTTTATTTGTTGAAGATGGCAAACGGTTGCGCCACGGTGCAGCACCCAGTTTGCCCGCAGAATATAATGCAAAGATTGATGGTATCGAAATTGGACCAATGGTAGGTTCCTGCGGTACTGCTGCTTACCATAAAGCTTCGGTCATTGTAGAAGACATTGCCACAGATCCGTTGTGGGCAAAATTTCAAATTGCTTTGGACTATGGTTTGAAAGCGTGTTGGTCTACACCCATTCTCTCAGCAGACGGACACGTGCTGGCAACTTTTGCAATGTACCATCCCTTCCGCTACAAACCAACTAACCACGATCGCGCACTCCTTGAAAAAGCAACATATTTAGCACGAATTGCAATTGAACGGCATTTAGTAGAAATTACTCTCAGACACCAAGCAGAAAAATTAGAGCAAGCTTTAAAGAACCTCCAGCAAACCCAGATGCAACTCGTGCAAAAGGAAAAAATGTCAGCTTTAGGTAACCTTGTCACGGGTGTTGCTCACGAAATTAACAATCCTGTTGGTTTTTTATTGGGGAATCTACAGCCAGCACAAGACTATGTGAAGGATTTGTTGAGGTTGCTTGACCTTTATCAGCAAGAATATCCCCATCCCAACGTCTCCATCGAGTCTGAAATTAAGGCTGTTGACCTCCAGTATTTACGGGAAGATCTGCCCAAACTGTTAAGTTCCATGCAAATTGGTATCAAGCGCCTTCACAGTATTAGCACCAGCTTACGCACCTTCTCCCGCGCTGATAAGGATTACAAAGTCCCCTTTAATATCCATGAAGGGCTTGAGAGTACGCTGCTGATTCTCAAACATCGATTAAAAGCTAACGACGATCGCCCGATAATTGAAGTTATTACTGAGTATAGCGAATTACCAGTAATTCATTGTTTCCCAGGACAACTTAATCAGGTTTTTATGAATCTTCTAGCAAATGCGATCGACGCCTTGGAAGAATCAAATCAAGGGCGCAGTTTTGCCGATATTTCAGCCAATCCCAATCGTATTGCGATTCAAACCTTGCAGTTAGATAGCGATCGCGTGAGAATCCGTATTACCGATAACGGTATTGGTATGACTGAGGAAGTTAAACAGCGTATCTTCGACTACCTTTATACAACTAAAGCTGTAGGTAAGGGAACTGGGCTGGGGTTGGCGCTTGTCCGTGAAATCGTTGTAGAAAGACACGGCGGGGAAGTTGAGGTGAATTCCTTACCCGGTCAAGGAACTCAATTTACCGTCGTGTTACCGATTAACAACAACCCGTGCTCCACGCTTAGTGACATTGAAATCTCTAAGAAGACTTCATGATTTCTACGTGATAATACTGTATTAAATTCTCAAATATAATGTTATCAATCCAACATAACACAAATAATACTTAAGCATCTATCAAAAAAAATGATATCCTCAGAAAATTCAAATCAAATTCGGGGATTTTGTTCGCGAAGTGACGCTGAAAGCGGCTTGGAGAGTGAAACTGGCGGACTGTGTGAAGCAGAATCGGGCACAAAATATGCTCTGCGATCGCCAGAAGATACACTAGAACAGCTAGAAGCAAGCCATAACTTGCTAAAAGCCCTAACTGTCGCTCAGTCTCAGTTTATAGTTGACGCCAATCCACGCATTCTGTTTGACAATTTACTAGACAATCTTTTAGAACTCACAGAAAGTGAATACGGCTTTATTGGAGAAGTTGTTTATACAGATAACGGTCAACCTGAGTTGGAAGCACACATGAAAGTCCGAGGTCAGCCCTATCTCAGGACTTACACCATTACCAACAATACTGGGAATGATGAAACAAGAGCTTTTTATGAAGAAAATACCCCAAAGGGGATGGAATTTTACAATCTCAAAACCTTCTTTGGAGAAATCTTGGTTACGGGTCAACCCGTGATTGCCAACCATCTCACTACCGACCCCAATAGGGGAGGAACACTGGAAGAGCATCCACCTTTAAAGGCGTTTTTAGGCTTGCCCTTTTTCATGAAAGAAAAGCAATTACTGGGTATGGTGGGAATCGCTAACCGTCCCGGTGGTTACGGTAAATCTTTGATAACCTACTTAGAACCATTTTTGCTAACCTGTAGCAACGTCATAGCCGCCCACCGCAATGACAAACGCCGACAGCAAGCAGAATCCGCATTACTTCGGCGGACAATCGAACTTCAACAGGTACTCGATCAATTATTACAAGAAGTAGTTGAACGCAAACAAGTAGAAAATGCATTGCGTGAAAGTGAAGCGAGAGAACGTCAAAAAGCGGTAGAACTCCAAGAAGCGATAGAACAGCTAAAACGTACCCAAAGCCAATTGGTTCAAACAGAGAAAATGTCTAGCTTGGGGCAATTAGTGGCAGGTATTGCTCATGAAATTAACAACCCTGTTAATTTTCTTTGTGGTAATCTTAATTACGTAAATGAGTATAGTAAAAATTTGCTGAGTCTTATTGAGAAGTATCAACAATATTATAATCTCAAACCAAACCCAGAAATTGAAGATTTGTTAGAAAAATTCGATTTAGATTTTATCAAACAGGACTTACCAAAAGTCATGTCTTCAATGAAATTTGGAATTGAGCGCATTCATGATATTGTTGTTTCTCTAAGAACTTTTTCCCGATTAGATGAAGCTATTATCAAAACTGTCAATATTCATCAAGGTTTAGATAGCACGCTCTTCATATTGCAACACCGACTGCAACAAACATCACAACGCAAGGAAATTCAACTGATTAAAATTTACGATCGCTTACCTCCTATTAGATGTTATGCCAGTCAATTAAATCAGGTATTTATGAACTTGCTTGTCAATGCTATAGATGCTGTAGAACAAAAAATTGAAAGAGCAAAACAAGCAAGTGAAAATTTCTTACCTCAGATTCAAATTCGTACTGAATTACGAGAGGGTGAAAAAGTCGCAATTTATATTGCTGACAATGGGGTTGGCATTCCGGAAACATTCAAGCCACGGATCTTCGATCCCTTCTTCACCACTAAACCTGTTGGTAAAGGTACGGGGTTGGGCTTAGCCATTAGTCATCAAATTATTGAGAAACACCAAGGTGAATTGCGCTGTATTTCAACAGTAGGTCAGGGTACAGAGTTTATTATTGAGATTCCTTTGAAAATAGGGATTAGGGGTTAGGGGAAACGATCTTCTTCCCCGTTCTACTCCCTTGTCTTAATTTTGGTTTTTAACGCTCCTGGTTGAGAGCTTTGACGCTTCACCCAACTTACCAGCGCGTCCCCGTATAAATAATGCCAGAACAGCCATAAATAACAACCCCATGATTCCAGCCAAAGGATTCCTATTCACACCAGTTACCCAGTCCGGTACTTGTCCGGAATAAGTCATTAAATTCCCAACATTAATAATGTAGTACCCCCAAGCCAAACCCCCATGCAAACCCATTGCTAGACCAAGGCGTCCCCTACACCAGCGCTTACTCCATACCTGCGTTAACCCTAAGAGAACTAAAGCAGGAAATTGAGGAAATGAGTGAATAATTGCTTCCAAAGGTTTAATAAAATGCGATACAGCAAATAAAACTGCATTTACCCAAAGACTTACGTTTGGGCTGTAGTTCCGTTGCAACTCATCAAGCAACCAGCCTCGAAACAGGAGTTCTTCAGCGAACCCTACCGCCAAGCCTACAATTAAACCTTCTAAAACAATTTTCAATAAAAAAACTTCGGGTTGTTGCCAAACCAGCCAACCTAAAATGCCTTCTATTCCAAATAAAACTAAAACACAAATAAAACCGATAGCCAATCCACGCAACAGTTCTACACCATTCTGGCGTGTAAACTCCAAGCCATAGCGCCGCAGTACCTGAGACTCATTGTAAACGTGCTTGCCCCATAGCTTGGTTAAAATCATAAATTCGACATACAGCAACACCATTGTCACAATGCTGACTAGGTTAGTGTCGCGTACATACAAATAAAATGGAGCAGCTAGAGGCAACCACAGGATTAGCAAACACAGCACAAAACAACCCAGCCTAATAGGGGCGGGGCGTTGAGACAAACGGTGAATTTCTGTTTTCAACAACTGTTGTCTTCTACTCTTCAGGTTCTATTGTGCTGGTTAAACCATGATTTTTCAACGTTTCACAATAGAACTCCGCATGTTCTTGGGCGCAGGTAATGACCAAAGCAAGACCATTTGTATGTGCTTCCATCATGATACTAACAGCCTGAGGCTGAGTCAGATTCGGCACAGTAGTCAGTAGAACTTGGACTACATACTCCATAGGGTTGTATTCGTCGTTATGGAGCAAAACTTTATATCGAGGCGCTAGCTTGCGCGATGTTGAACGCTTTTCTAGGGTTTCGACAGACACGGCTCTTTGCTCTTCTTTTACAGGATTAGTACAACGAAAGTTATTGAAATGATGACTTAACACTTGTTAATCTATTCTATAACATAGCTATGCAACAAGTGTTTAATTTTTTGCATTTTGAATTTTTTGGTATGTATGAAAATAGGGGCTAGGGGTCAGTTTTTCCCGCCCAAGCTGAAACATGGACGATCGCCCGAACTTTCAACCCGGTCAAATTGTGTCTTTAGAGCACGGTAACAAGAAGTTGTACGCAGAAGTTATTCAAGTGGTAACCTCTCGTCAGTTATGTTGGGTGCGTCCTTTACTGTTGGTTACCTTTACCCAAGAAGACTCCCCTGCGATCGCTGACTTGCGGGATGCATCTGACTTACTCTGGTCTGTGGGTTTATTTCAACCTGCTTTGGACGTAGAAGTTATTGGTTTGTTAAGTCAGGTTTTGGCTAAGGAACCCAAACCCGGACATGAAACCGTCGCCAAACACCAACTCAATCAATTTCTTCACCAAATTTGGCGATCGCAAAGGAATTATGAATTATAAATTATGAATTATGAAATTTTCTTATTCATAATTCATAATTCATAATTTATAATTCATACCTGATTCCCGCATCACGCATCCGTTGAAGGGCTTCTTCGATGCGTTCTTCAGGGAGAGTCAGGGCTATGCGGAAAAAACCTTCTCCCGATTCGCCATAACCTATACCAGGCGCAACAATAATGCCGCATTTGTCAAGGAGTAGTGTGACAAATTCTGTAGAGGAATATCCTTGAGGAACGGGAACCCAAAAATACAGGGTTGCTTTGGGTGCTTCAATAGACCAACCTAACGATCGCAATCCTTGAACGAGAATTTCGCGTCGGTTTTGATAAACTGCTGAAACAGACTTGAGTTCTTCTTCACTCGCACAAAAAGCTGCGATCGCACTCATTTGAATTGCTCTAAACACTCCAGAATCGATATTACTCTTGACCTGTTTTAAAGCACCAACAGCTTTAGCGTTTCCTGCTACAAATCCAATGCGCCAACCAGCCATGTTGTAAGACTTAGACAAACTGTGAAACTCAATTGCTATATCTTTTGCTCCAGGAATTTGCAGTACGCTTGGCGGTTTGTAATTGTCGTAGGCAATTTCTGAGTATGCGTGGTCGTGACATAACAAAATATCGTACTGTTTACAAAATGTAACTAGTTCCTCGAAAAATTCTAAAGTCGCGATCGCACCTGTGGGATTGTTAGGGTAATTTACCCATAACAGCTTACTCTTATGGGCTATTTCTTCCGGGATAGAAGTTAAATCGGGTAAAAAATTATTTTCTGCCTTTAGAGGCATGGCATATGGTTCGCCACCCACGAAAATTGTAGATGTCCGATATACTGGATAGCCTGGGTCAGGAATCAGGGTGTGGTCTCCTTCTTCTACGAATGCTAAGAACAGATTGTGGATGGATTCCTTGGAACCAACAGAAGATATTATTTCCGAGTTGGGATCTAGATCTTCCACTTTGAATCTACGTTCCATCCACCGAGCGGCTGCTTCACGAAAATCTTTGGTTCCTTGATAAGGTGGATAGGCGTGGCTAGAAGGGTTATCGATTGCATCATGCATTGCCCTAACAACGCGAGCAAGTGTGGGTTTATCTGGATCGCCTTTTGCTAAATTGATGACGTCAATACCCTGGGAAACAAGTTTCGCTTCCTTGCGATCGATCTGGGCAAATAGGTAATGGGGAATTTTTTCTAAGCGTTTGGCAAGCTGCATGGCAACTGTTACGGACTACTTTATGAACTGGAAAAGCATTGTTCTCACAGTTTACGCCATTACAGTCAGTAGTTAATCAGAAATATATTTTCTTTTCGATCGATAGTAATAGTCTTAGAGGGTATGTGAAATATTTTTAGTGCTGTATCAAAGTTTTGCAGAGACACCCAAATCCCCCGTTTTAAGGGGGACTTTAGGAATATTTTTTAATAAAGGTAATAAGTAGGTTGAAGCTAATATAAAGTCAGCAGGCAAAGAAATATAAATTGTTACCCGTCCCAATTTTTATCGATCGAAGACTGGTTCTCAATCGCTGTTAAGAAATGCTTGGAACTAACTGAATGCGCCCAGCATCCATCTCTGCCATAAGTAATTCTAATGCTTCATAGTCTATATCGGAAATATATCCCGTCTGCGTTAACTCCCAGTTAATTTCGTTTTCTATTTCAGGAGTTAGTTTTTTGATATCAAGAGCTTTTTCTACCAAGAGACGAATAGAATATCTGGTTTTCATACAAAAATAAGCGTAATATCCTAAATTGTTATTCTCCACGAGAAGATTTTGTATAAAAAGCGATCGCAAACCCCGCTTTTTTGTGACCTAGATCACAGCTTTTTTTAACATTGAGTTTGCTGGAAAGCCAAAAGACATAGTGAAAAAAATGTATA
This sequence comes from Tolypothrix campylonemoides VB511288_2, assembly GCF_045999855.1. Classification (NCBI taxonomy): domain Bacteria; kingdom Bacillati; phylum Cyanobacteriota; class Cyanophyceae; order Nostocales; family Tolypothrichaceae; genus Tolypothrix; species Tolypothrix campylonemoides. The sequence continues at coordinate 301,097 of NZ_JBFPMW010000012.1, read as the reverse complement.
CAAAACTTATAAGTTTTCTCATTTTAAATCTCGAAATGGTCTTAGAATCATAGCTTACATGAGTCTTTCTCTACAAAGCAAGTAAAACCATTTTTTCTTTATTAAACTTATATCCAGAATCTTAGAATGAGTTCCCTTGAATGTATATTTAAATACAGTTTTTTGTGAATTTGAGACAATCTTTAAAGAGAACGGCTGTGGCAATAAAGATTCAGCAAAGAGGCGTAGGACAAATGGTCGATGTGAGGAAAAAAAGATTATGGTCAAATACATCTATCTTTAAAATTTCATGAACCAAACATAGGATGTCACAATGTTGTTAATAGATTATCCAAAAATTGCAGTTATTCGCCCACAAGGTAGTTTAAGCGGCTCAAAAGCTCTAGAGTTAGATAAAGACCTGAGGACTACCCTAGTAAAAGAAGATATTTCTGTCTTACTGTTAGATTTACAATATGTAGAATCTTTAGATTGCTCTGGGTTGATGGCATTGGTGTCTGCACTGAAATTGGCTCAAACCAAGAGAAAGCGTTTTAGCCTCTGCTGCGTCCCTGCTCCATTAAGAATGATTTTTGAACTGACACAACTCGATACAGTTTTTGAAATGTTTGATTGCGAGGCAGAATTTGAAGCCACTTGTGAATCTGTACGCGAGGCAGAATTTGAAGCCACTTGCGAGTCTGTAGGGGAACCAGCACTGTTGTGTGCCTGAAATTAGGAAAATAAAACGAGCGGCTCGCCACCAAACACCGAATCAATGCTAAGGTTGGAGGGGAGTATCTGTATTATAAGGTAGCTCGAAGATAGCACAGTGGCTGTTGCATTTGAAAAGTTAATCTCACCGGATATATTAAAGCCAGCTCGTTACCTAGGTAACGAGCTCTTAGCAGTTCATAAGCCTTGGGACTCCGCAGTAGTACGCTGGGTACTTACCTACCCAGAAGTCTATGAAGTTGGTGCCGCAAATCTAGGGCATGTTATTCTCTATAACATTCTTAATACCCAGCCGCGCCAGTTATGCGATCGTTCGTATCTACCAGGAACGGACTTAGCGGCGAAGTTAAGAGCAACAAACACACCGTTGTTTGCGGTGGAATCCAAGCGAGCGTTGAGCGAATTTGACATTTTAGGATTTAGCCTCAGTTATGAGTTAGGGGTAACCAACATTTTGGAGATGTTGGATTTAGCTGGTATTCCTTTAACTTGGCGGGAACGTATGGAAGGGACTGGGGATAGGGGACTAGGGGACAAGGAAGACAAGGGGGACAAGGAAGACAGTTATACCTTATCTCCCCCCTCTCCCTTGTCTTATCCTTTAATCTTCGCGGGTGGACAAACGGCGACGTCCAATCCCGAACCCTATGCTGATTTCTTTGATTTTGTTGCATTGGGGGATGGTGAAGAACTTCTACCAGAAATTGGTTTGATTTTGGAAGAAGGTAAGAAAGCAGGGCTCAATCGTACAGAGTTATTGCTGGAGTTAGCACAAATACCGGGCGTGTACGTTCCTCAGTTTTACGATATGGCGGAGGACGGTTCGGTTCATCCCAACCGCCCGGATGTTCCCAAAAAAATCTTGCGCCGAGTCGCAACTCCCATACCCGCCTACTCCATTGGCTTGGTTCCCTACATCCAACCAGTCCACGATCGCCTGACAATTGAAATACGTCGCGGTTGTACCCGTGGCTGTCGCTTTTGTCAACCGGGAATGCTGACTAGACCGGCGCGAGATGTAGAACCGGAGCGCGTGGTTGAAGCAATTGAGCAAGGAATGCGGCAGACGGGTTATAATGAATTTTCCTTGCTATCTCTCAGTTGTTCTGATTATTTGTCTCTGCCAGCTGTAGGGATGGAAATTAAGAACCGTCTCAAAAATGAGAACATAACTCTTTCTTTACCAAGCCAACGAGTAGACAGATTTGATGAAAATATTGCCAATATCTTGGGTGGTACAAGACAAGGGGGATTGACTTTTGCACCAGAAGCTGGTACGCAACGGATGCGCGATATTGTCAATAAAGGATTGACAAATGAAGAACTGTTGCGAGGTGTAAAAACGGCTTGGGAAAAAGGTTGGGACAAAATTAAGCTGTACTTTATGATTGGCTTACCCGGAGAAACTGATGCTGATGTTTTGGGTATTGCGGAAACAGTAAGCTGGTTGCAACAAGAGTGTCGGGCAAATCGGAGAAAACCTCTGTCGTTAAACTTAACAATTTCTAATTTTACGCCCAAACCCCATACTCCTTTTCAGTGGCACTCAGTTTCAACAGCAGAGTTTAAACGCAAGCAAGGCTTATTGCGGCAAGCATTTCGCCGTATGAAAGGAGTGAAGGTGAATTTCACCGATGTCCGGATTTCAGCAATGGAAGATTTTGTAGGACGAGGCGATCGCACCCTTGCTCGTGTGGTCCGTCGTGCTTGGGAACTAGGTGCTGGAATGGACTCTTGGTACGAGAATATAGAAAAAGCATACAGCGCATGGGGAACTGCGATCGCAGAAGCAGGTTTGGATTGGAAATACCGCCTGGTTGAAAACGGTGAATGGAATTTGTTTGGAGTTGAACACACAGGGGAAGAAGGAGACAAGGAGGACAAGGAAGATCCGGTAGAACTTTCTCCTTTGTCTACCTTGTCCCATGCTCTAGACCGACCCCTCCCTTGGGACCATCTCGATACAGGTATCGATAAAAAATGGCTCAAGGAAGATTTACAACGCGCTCTACAAGCAGCTACAGTACCGGATTGCTCTTTTGAAGGCTGTTCTCATTGTGGGGTTTGCAGTACTGATTTTGGTCACAATATAGTGATTTCGCCACCAGAGATTCCTAAATTTGCTGGGGAGTTTGTACCCAACAAAACAAAAGCACAAAGATTGCGTGTTTGGTTTGGTAAACTGGGTAACATGGCTTTAGTCAGTCATTTGGATCTATTGCGCTTGTTCGATCGGGCTTTGCGAAGAGCGGGATTACCAATTTCTTTTACAGGTGGATTCCACCCACATCCTCGTATCGCTATTGCCAGTGCTTTATCTTTAGGAGCAACTAGCAGCGGTGAAATTGTGGATTTCGATCTAACTACACCAATCGAATTGGAGGATTTCCGGCAAAAGCTAGCCGCAGCCTTGCCACCAGATACTCCTTTATATAAGGTGGAACAACTGGATTTAAAAGCACCAGCAGCCAGTCAACTGTTGGAAGCAGCAGAGTATTTGATGACTGTAGCTTGTTCCAATGGAGAAGTGGTTCCTGTACAATGGCAAGGTTGGATTGATACAATAAAAGCAAAAGATGAAATTTTGTGGGAACACACAACCAAGTCTGGTAAGACACAGTTAGTAAATCTGCGCGATCGCTTGAGAGAGTTGGAAATAGTAGAGCCATCAAGTCTGACCTCAACTAATGTCCAAAGCTGTTTTAAACATCAAGAACAATCCGCAGTCGTTCTACGTTATGTAGGCAGTTGTCGCCAAGATGGAACAGTGTTGCGTCCGGAGCAAATTCTGTCTATCCTAGAACAAGTAGCAGGTGCAGAATTTCATCTGCTTCACGTTCACCGCAATCGGCTGGTTTTAGCGGTATAATCTTGGAGAGGGCAATTTGCTAGTGGTTGCCCTCTAAATGCATATCTTGGGAATTGATTTTTGACAAGGTTGCGTTAGAATTAGAGGAAGAGAAATTTTCTGGCGCTGCATTGAGGGATCTGGTTCACTACCCTGGTACTGTTCAGGGCGTAAGAGCAAAGATGTTAGAGTGCGATATTTAGGATTTTATGGGCGTGAAAAACCGCTATCTGATTCATGAAACACTCTCCTTGATAGCTAGAATCTCGATCCAGCAATCAACAACAAGCACCGTAGGCTTCTCTAACTCTATAATTTTTAAAACTACTTTGAGTGCTCGAGCCTTAAGTGGTAAGAGACCTGCATCAAAAATTAACCGGGGACGGGTGCTTAAATTTGCTTAAATAGTATGCAGCCGTTCTAGAATAATCAAAAAAGCCAAGTGCGTTGGGAAGGCGCGTCATCGGGCGGCAATGCTCCCTTGAATATAGTGCCATTGAGTTTCCCAACTTGAAGCAACTAGCGCTTATTGGAAGCGGAAGTTTGAGCAAAGAATCGCAATTTTTATTACAAGCTGCACTGACTCAGGCTTGCTGGGGCTTTTCAAGAACAATAAACCCCAAAGTCTGTTTGTGCCGCCGAGAATTGAGGAACATAATTGAATGCCAAAACAAATTATCATAGCAGAACAGCATCAGATTGCTGCTGTATTTTCTGAAGATCAAATACAAGAACTTGTTGTAGCTACAGGTCATCACCAAATTGGTGATATATATTTGGGTGTAGTTGAAAATGTATTACCTGGGATAGATGCTGCGTTTGTCAATATAGGAGATCCGGAACGGAACGGTTTTATTCACGTAACTGACTTGGGACCCCTACGGCTCAAGCGTACAGCCGCAGCAATCACAGAATTGTTAGTGCCACAGCAAAAAGTGTTGGTTCAAGTGATGAAAGAACCAACAGGAACCAAAGGACCGAGACTGACGGGAAATATTACCTTACCCGGACGTTATGTAGTGCTGATGCCCTACGGGCGGGGTGTAAATTTATCACGGCGAATAAAGAGCGAAACCGAACGCAACCGCTTGCGTGCTTTAGCAATTTTAATTAAGCCCGCAGGTATGGGTCTGCTCGTTCGTACCGAAGCAGAAGGTAAGCCGGAAGAAGCAATCATAGAAGATTTAGAATTACTGCAAAAGCAGTGGGAAGCCATTCAGCAAGAAGCGCAATCAACTCGTGCGCCAGCACTGCTAAATAGAGATGATGACTTTATCCAACGCGTACTGCGCGATATGTACGGTGCGGATGTCAACCGGATTGTGGTTGATTCGAGCACGGGTTTAAAGCGAGTGAAGCAGTACTTGCAAAACTGGAGTGGCGGACAAACTCCACAAGGGTTGTTAATCGACCATCACCGCGATCGCACTGCTATATTAGAGTACTTCCGCATTAATGCTGCTATTAAAGAAGCCCTCAAACCTAGAGTAGATCTACCTTCTGGCGGATATATTATTATTGAACCAACAGAAGCATTAACGGTGATAGATGTCAACTCCGGATCGTTCACGCGATCGGCAACAGCTAGAGAAACCGTTTTGTGGACTAACTGTGAAGCAGCAGCAGAAATTGCTCGCCAACTCCGCTTGCGAAACGTTGCTGGCGTGATAGTCGTTGATTTTATTGATATGGAATCGCGACGCGACCAACTACAAGTTTTGGAACACTTCAACAAAGCACTCAAAGCAGACAAAGCCCGTCCCCAAATTGCCCAACTCACCGAATTGGGCTTGGTGGAACTGACTCGCAAGCGCCAAGGTCAAAACATTTACGAATTGTTTGGCAAAACCTGTCCAACTTGTGGCGGTTTGGGACATGTTGTCCATCTCCCTGGCGAAACTGAAAGCCGTTTACCAACATCACCAGCAGAATTACCAGACCGATTTGCTCCTCTGTCTAATAGAGAGCAACCCCGATTGGCGCAAACAACCAGAGTCCCCGAACCCCGAGAAAGTAATTACGACGGGTATGGAGAACCATCATCCTATGAAACAAGTGGCGAGTTGTCTTCTCTCAATTTAGATCATCATCCCAGCTACCGGGAAATAGGTGAAGATAGAATCAAGCGCCGTATCCGTCGCAACCGCCAGCAAGGGCTGAATGGAGGAAATGGCAAAGAAGAAAACCGGACAATCGGTAGCCCATCACTTTCTTTCGATCAAGACTTCGATCTTGATGACGAACCGGAAATTGGAAGCGTATCAGAAATTCCCTTACCCGTTCCTAAAGGAGCATGGGGCGACAGACCCGAACGGACTAAAATTACCAGGATAGAACCTGTCAAACCAGTGGTAGAACCACCTGAGATTGTCACAGTAGAAATGTCTTCTCCAGAACAGGAAGTTTTTGCTTACACGGGTGCGTCTCCACTGCTGAAATTGAATCGTGAAGTCAAAAATCCCAAGGCAGTTATTATTAACGTTACCCTTCCCGGTCAAAATTCAACAGCAACAGTTACGGAATCAAGTTCTGTAGATGAAGAAGAAGAATCAACCCCGTTACCTATTAGCGAACCACCAACAATCACTCAAACCATAGTTGAGCCAGTGGTAATTCGCAAACCTGTAGAAGCAGAAACAACGGTTGATGAGCCAGTCGTTTCTGAAGCAGTAGATAACTCTGAAGCAAGTGGTAGCATAAGCGGGCGTCGCCGTCGTCGCCGTTCCTCTTCTGTAGACTCCGATTGATTCATCTACCTGGCTCGATCGACCAACTTATGATAGACATAGAGCAAAATGCCGCTTCTTCCAAATTGCCAGCGCCTTTACAAGAAACAAGGTGGTTGGAGTTTTCCACGCTGTTAAATGTTCAAAAACCTATTGCAGGCGTAGATGAAGTAGGTCGAGGTGCTCTATTTGGTCCTGTGGTAGCAGCAGCTGTGATATTACCCAATTTGGCTTTGCCTCATCTTGTGGCTGCTAATATTAAGGACAGTAAAAAGCTGTCTGGTAATCAAAGACGATTGCTCGCCCAACAGATCTGTGAGTTGGCAGTAGACTGGAAAATAGGATTTGCATCCACCGCAGAAATTGACCGGATAAACATTTTGCAGGCAACACTGTTGGCGATGAAGCGGGCTGTGCTGAAATTGAAAATACAGCCTGCTTTATGCTTGATTGATGGCAATCAGTTAGTGAATGATTTACCACTGCCACAACAAACAATAGTTAAAGGTGATGAGTGCTCTTTAGCTATAGCTTCTGCCAGCATTGTTGCCAAAGTTTGGCGCGACGACTTGGTGTTACGACTTGCTTCTAAATATCCCATGTACGATTTAGAACGCAACAAGGGATACGGTAGCCAAAAGCATTTAATGGCATTGCGCCAGTATGGTCCTTCGCTTTTACACCGCAAGTCTTTCCGTCCCTGCCAGAATAATTCGTAATTCGTAATTATTCTGTCACCATCGGTAAGTCTGCGCTTTCGGTTGTCAGGGGTGTTTGCCGTGTTTGTGATAAAGCCCATTGGCGGTAATCGGCTAGTAACTGATACTGCAATCTTTGCTTTATAGTTAGCAAAACACTCTTCAACAATCCATTGCCCGTTGCTTCTAGGATGGCTTTAGGTGTAAAGGAAAATGGAGGTGGTAATTCCACTTGGACTTCTAAATCGGCTCTTCCTTGGAGGTAGGTGCCAGTATTTAGTTGTTCTGGTGCTAAATATCCTTTTAAGTTTAAAGAAAACCGTTGGTTGATATATTCAATACCGAGAATTTCACAACCTACCGATCGCACGCAAATTGTTCCATTTGATTCCGCCGTGACTTTTAAGTCCACAGTGGGCTGAATGCTTAGTGTCATAAAACTTAGAGGACGCAATTTCAGACGAAAGACTTCCTCAGACAGCTGCTGAATGCGATTGGGGTCAAACAATGCCCTAACTAATCGTTGGGGCTGGCGCAAATAGTGTTGAATCGGAATAGGCTGAGCCGGAATTGCGATCGCAACCAATTGAGATGCAGTAAACCGAGTAGGCATGAGAGTATTTAAAAACTTGTTAATTAATTGTAATAGTTTTTAACTTTCTTTGTGTTTTTGTGCAAAAAAACTGAGAGATGTCCTTAATTGTAGGACTTTCGGTCATCAGAAAACAAGATAAAAGTAGTAATGGAGAGCCAAATATAAAATTTATGGCAGCTTTGATAGAAATGGGATATAAAGACCTGTATAAGGAAAAGGTTCTGATGTATTATTAAGAACCTATAAATGTATCTCATTGCGCTACAAAAAACTTCATGACCTTATCGATCGCACATTTAGGACCTCCTGGCACTTATGCGGAACAAGCAGCAATTCTTTATTACAACTGGCTGACTCAAATCTCAGCCCAGAAAGCCATTCTATGTCCGTATCCCAGTATTGCCCAAACATTGCGAGCTGTTGCACAAGGACAGACAAAACTGGCTGTGGTCCCGGTGGAAAATTCTATCGAAGGTAGTGTGACTATGACGTTAGATGCACTATGGCAACTTGATGGTCTGCAAGTTCAGCTAGCTTTAGTCATGCCAATAGTCCATACATTAATTTCTTGTGCTCAAAGTATGGAAGATCTTAAAACCGTTTACTCTCATCCACAAGCCCTAGCACAATGTCAGAGATGGTTGGATAGAGTTCTACCAAAAGTACAATTAATTCCAACAAATTCTACAACAGAAGCATTACTGCAACTCGATCGAGACACAACAGCCGCCGCCATTTCTTCTCAACGTGCAGCACAACTCTATAATTTACCCGTGCTAGCAACTGGGATTAATGATTACCCGGAAAATTGCACTCGATTTTGGGTGATCGGCAAAAATTACATCCCATTTGCCCGCCCTTCTCATTTAGAACGAGCCAGTCACACCTCGCTTGCTTTTAGTACTCCTGCAAATGTACCCGGCGCACTAGCAAAACCACTACAAGTGTTTGCCAGTATAGGAATTAACTTAAGCAAAATTGAATCTCGTCCTACAAAGCGATCGTTAGGAGAATATTTATTTTTTATCGACTTAGAAGCAGATTTATCCGAACCTCAAGTCGAGTCTGCCTTGGCAGAGATAGCGTCTTATACAGAGATCTTAAAAATCTTTGGCAGCTATAATGTTTTGCCAATTCAAGAGTTAGTGGTTAGCTGTTAGTTGTTTATTATCACTACTAGCTACTAACCACTAACAACCAACCAATAACTATTAATTAAAAGTATCTTTGAGAACAGTACGGGCTGCTAAATGATTGCGAGTGGAAGTCAAAATTTCTGATTCTCTTTGCAAACGCTCTGCCGTATCTTGAAGCTCTAACAATGCTTGCTGCTCGGCGGCAACACCATAAAGGTTGCTTGCAATCCAGTAAGATAGCTCTATAGGTAAGTCTGGCAAATCATCAGGTAACTCGATGTTTTGGTCTGTCAGTTTTGCTGACAACCTGACTACATCTCGCAGCAGTTGTTCTACGTCAGTTGCTAAAGGTCTTAAATCTTTTACAGGGGGTTTGTCTTCAATCCACTCGACCAAACCTACCCGGTAGGGCTTTTCTCTGACATACTTGAGAAGACGAAACCTCTGTTGCCCTAACGTTAACATCTTCATCCGATCGTCAGGCATGCGCTGATAGTGAATGATTTCCGCACAGCAACCAACATTAGCGATCGTACCTCTTACCGGATCGACCATCAAAACACCAAACCTGCGATCGCTCTCCAGAATCGTGTTCATCATAATTCTGTAGCGAAATTCAAAGATATGCAGGGGTAATGGTCTAGTAGGGAACAAAACTACTTCTGGCAACGGGAACAGAGGTAGTTCGCAAACAGCAATTTTAGAAGTTGATGTCATGTTTCCTATGTATAAATTTTTCAGTCTTAAATATTTATTTTTCTTTACTTTTCCCCTACTTTCTCATATTCTATCATTTCGACCTTAAAGCAAATAAAAAACCCTGAAAAAATCTTTCTCAGGGCTTTGTTATTTTTTATACATGATTGCGAGTTAGTAGTTGGTAGTTAGTGGTTAGAAATACAAGTGGGTGAGCTGTGCCTACCAACTAACAACTAACTAATAACTATAATTTCACTTCAATATCCACACCAGAAGGAAGATCCAGTTTCATCAAAGCATCGATAGTCTTGGAAGAAGGCTGATAAATGTCAATGATTCGGCGATGGGTGCGGGTTTCAAAATGTTCGCGTGAATCTTTATCTACGTGGGGAGAACGCAACACACAGTAGATACGGCGTTTTGTAGGAAGAGGAATCGGTCCGATAGCTGTCGCATTGGTGCGGTTAGCTGTGTCTACAATCTTCTCGCAAGATGTGTCCAGCAAGCGACGGTCAAAAGCTTGTAAACGAATTCTAATCTTTTGCTGCTGTAGTGTTGCCATTTTTAATTGTCCAGGTTCTGATTGGGTTGGTTAGTGGTTGGTGGTTAGTGGTTAGTAGAACAATTCACAACTAACAACTAACCACTAACAATAAAGCGTGAAAAAAGCAGAGATGTATTATACCATCTCTGCTCCTTTTTTAGTTAAGGTGCAAAGGTACTATTTGAGGATCTTAGAAACAACACCAGCACCGATGGTACGACCACCTTCACGAATAGCGAAGCGCATTCCTTGCTCGATCGCGATGGCGTTGATGAGTTCTACACTCACTTTGATACGGTCACCGGGCATAACCATTTCTGCTTCACTGCCATCATCACTGGTGAAAGCTTTGATGGTGCCGGTTACGTCTGTTGTCCGCACGTAGAACTGAGGGCGGTAGCCAGCGAAGAAGGGTGTTTTGCGACCACCTTCTTTTTCTGTCAATACGTACACTTCACCTTCAAATTGGGTGTGTGGAGTGATAGAACCGGGCTTAGCAATTACCATTCCCCGTTCAATATCATTTTTTTGGATACCGCGCAGTAGTATTCCGGCGTTATCCCCAGCCATACCTTCTTCAAGACTCTTCTTGAACATCTCGATACCGGTAACGGTGGTGCTGCGAGTTGGTTTGATACCAACAAGTTCCACGTTATCGCCGATTTTGACTTTACCCCGTTCAATACGTCCGGTAGCTACTGTACCGCGACCCGTGATGGAGAACACGTCTTCTACTGCCATCAGGAAGGGCTTATCAACATCGCGCTCTGGGGTGGGGATGTAGGAGTCTACAGCATCCATCAGTGAGTATATTTTATCTACCCACTTGTCATCGCCCCGTTGTGTTTTGGGGTTAGCAGTCATTTTTTCCAGCGCTTGCAAGCCAGAACCGATGACAACGGGAATATCATCGCCAGGGAATTGGTAGCTAGAGAGAAGTTCGCGGACTTCCAATTCTACCAGTTCCAAAAGTTCTGCGTCGTCCACCATGTCTTCTTTATTCAAGAAAACAACCAAGCTGGGTACACCCACCTGTCTTGCCAAGAGGATGTGTTCGCGGGTTTGAGGCATGGGTCCGTCAGCTGCGGAAACCACTAGAATGGCACCATCCATCTGAGCAGCACCGGTGATCATGTTTTTCACATAGTCAGCGTGTCCGGGACAGTCTACGTGAGCATAGTGCCGATTTGCGGTTTCATACTCTACGTGAGCGGTGTTGATGGTAATACCCCGTGCCTTTTCTTCTGGAGCAGCATCAATTTCATCGTACTTTCTTGCTTGTGCCTGACCCAGAGCTGACAAGGTCATGGTGATAGCTGCTGTTAAAGTGGTTTTACCGTGGTCAACGTGACCGATAGTACCGATGTTGACGTGGGGTTTATTCCTTTCAAACTTTGCGCGTGCCATGAATGCTAATTTCCTTTACTAATTAAGCGTTCCCTTTGCTTTTAGCGATGATTGCCTCAGCTACGTTGCGAGGTACTTCTTCATAGTTGCTAAATTCCATTGAGAAGATGCCCCGACCTTGAGTCTTAGACCGGATGTCAGTAGCGTAGCCAAACATCTCTGACAGTGGTACTTTGGCAGTGACTTTAGCAAGCCCTGCTTCAGATCCCATGCCCTCAATTTGTCCGCGACGGGAATTGAGGTCGCCCATTACATCCCCAAGGAAGTTTTCGGGAACTTCTACCTCAACTTTCATCATAGGCTCTAACAGAATGGGTGTAGCCTTCATGGCTGCTTCTTTCACTGCCATTGAACCAGCAATTTTGAAAGCCATTTCTGAAGAGTCTACTTCGTGATAAGACCCATCGACTAAGGTTGCCTTGATATCGATGAGTGGGTATCCAGCTAATATGCCAGATTCGCAGGTTTCTTTGATACCTGCTTCTACAGGGGATACGTACTCTTTAGGTACGGAACCACCTACAATCTTGGAGACAAATTCAAAACCGCTTCCGGGTTCCCCTGGCTCCAAGTCAATCACAACGTGACCGTACTGACCTTTACCACCACTTTGCCGGATGAATTTACCTTCTACTCTGGTTACGGGTTTGCGAATGGTTTCGCGGTAAGCAACCTGTGGCGCACCAACGTTTGCTTCCACTTTGAATTCGCGTAACATCCTGTCTACCAGAATTTCGAGGTGAAGCTCGCCCATCCCTGCAATCACGGTTTGGTTGGTTTCCGGATTCACGCTCACGCGGAAGGTGGGGTCTTCTTCCGAGAGAGATTGTAGAGCCTTGGACAATTTGTCCATGTCGTTCTTGGTTTTGGGTTCAACCGCCACCGAGATAACAGGCTCGGGAATGTATAGGGATTCGAGAATGACTGGCGAACCTTCATCACATAGCGTGTCACCTGTCAAGGTATCTTTCAATCCCAATGCAGCTCCCAAATCGCCGGCTCTGAGTTCGTCAACATCCAATCGGTCGTCTGCTTTTAATACCACCAACCGGGAAATCCGTTCTTTCTTTCCTTTGGTAGCATTGAGAACGTAACTGCCCTTCTTCAGAACACCAGAATATACGCGAACGAATGTTAGACGACCGTATGGGTCTGCCATAATCTTGAAAGCCAGCGCTGATAGAGGTTCATTGTCGTCAGCACGGCGTTCAACAGTTTCACCAGAAGATACTGTACCTTGGATTGGCGGTACATCAATTGGCGCGGGTAGGTAGTCTACCACTGCATCCAACAGCAACTGTACGCCTTTGTTTTTGAATGCGGAACCACAAAGCATGGGCACGATCGTACCTGCATTTGTTCCTTTCCGCAGTGCTATGCGAATTTCTTCTTCGGTCAGTTCTTCGCCCTCGAAGTACTTGTTCATCAGCGCGTCGTCAGTTTCTGCGACTGCTTCAATCAACTTGGTGCGGTACTCTTCTACTTGAGCCGCCATATCTTCGGGAATCGCTGTTTCCTGAATATCGGTTCCTTGGTCGTTGTTGTAGATGTATGCGCTCATCTTCACCAAGTCAACGATTCCTTTGAAATCGCTTTCACTGCCTATGGGTAACTGAATGGCAATAGCATTTGCCCGCAGGCGATCGCGTACTTGATCGTAAACTTTATAGAAGCTTGCGCCCGTGCGATCCATCTTGTTAACAAACACGATGCGAGGCACTTTGTAGCGGTCTGCTTGACGCCATACAGTTTCTGTTTGGGGTTGTACGCCACCTACAGAACATAGCACTGTAATAACACCATCTAGCACCCGCATGGACCGCTCTACTTCTATAGTGAAGTCTACGTGTCCGGGAGTATCAATAATGTTAATTTGATGGTTTTTCCAACTGGTACTGATAGCAGCAGCAGTAATAGTAATTCCCCGCTCTCTCTCCTGTTCCATCCAGTCGGTTACAGCGGTTCCTTCGTGAACTTCACCAATCTTATGAATTATCCCAGAGTAAAATAATATTCTCTCTGTTGTTGTGGTTTTGCCCGCATCTATATGCGCCGCAATACCTATGTTGCGTACCTTCTCTAGCGGGTGGTTACGTGCCACAGCTGCCTCCTATAGTTTTCGCCTCATGATATCTTGTATATTACACTTTGTTAAGATAGTATACTTCTACGGAAAACCGTCTTTTGAATTATGAATTATGAATTGTGAATTATGAAATTTTGAGTCATTCAGCCTTTTTCACCATTCATCATTCATAATTCATAATTCTTTAGTAGCGATAATGTGCAAATGCTTTATTCGCTTCTGCCATGCGGTGCGTTTCTTCCCGCTTGCGAATGGCGTTCCCGGTTTCGTTTGCTGCATCCATCAACTCGTTTGCCAGTCTACCTGCCATCGTTCGACCCGGTCTAGATCTTGAGAACTGAACCAGCCAACGTAACGCAAGAGTTGTACCTCTTTCAGAACGGACTTCCATTGGAACTTGATAGGTAGCACCACCTACACGTCGGGCTTTCACCTCTACCAATGGAGTGGCGTTTCTTACTGCTCTTTCAAAAACTTCTAATGGATCGCCTCCAGTCCGTTCTTGAATCGTTTTCATAGCATCATAAACAATGCGTGCGGCTAACGATTTTTTGCCATGACGCATAATACGTCTAATCATCATACTGATAAGACGGCTATTGTATACAGAGTCAGAAGGAACTGGACGCCTTTGAATTACACCTCTACGAGACATACTTAGTAACCTTTAGTTTCGATCTTGCAATAGGGAGTAGGGTTTATGAGGTCGGAGTTAGGGGGTTGGGGTCAGGGGTTAAAAATCGCTTCATTCCTACTCCCCAGTTCCCAATCCTCTGTCCCCAATCCCCAGTCCGCTACTTCATTCAATCTCTACATAAAGTGCCAAGTGCTGAGGAAAACGCGTGTTGCTCAGCACTCAATACTCAGCACTACTTTATGCTTTTTTAGGACGTTTCGTTCCATACTTAGAACGACCTTGTTTGCGGTCTTTGACTCCGGCTGTATCTAAGGTTCCACGAATAATGTGGTATCTCACGCCTGGTAAGTCCTTAACCCTACCGCCACGAATCATAACCACTGAGTGTTCTTGCAGGTTGTGACCAATTCCTGGAATGTAGGCTGTGACCTCAAATCCAGATGTTAATCTTACCCTCGCGACTTTGCGTAAAGCTGAGTTAGGCTTTTTGGGTGTGGTAGTGTATACTCTAGTACACACACCTCGGCGCTGAGGGCATTCCTTCAGAGCTGGGGACTTGGTTTTCTGACGCGCTTTTTCGCGTTCAGTACGTATAAGTTGCTGTATTGTTGGCATGAGTTACAGCGCGAAAAGCTGCTTTTATTCTAAGTAACAACAAATCCTGATTATAGCTTTTCTTTTGGGTTTTGTGTCAAGTTTTTTTGTCATTTGTCATTCGCCCTTTGTCCTTTGCCTCAATCAATAGCAAATGACAAATGACGAATGGCAATTTTTGTTTCACTTAGGACTCTCGATCGCAAGCCCTATTCCTTCACTATTGAGAAAGAATTACCACAACCGCAGCTAGCGCTTGCTTGAGGGTTTTGGAAGCGAAAGCCCCCACCCATCAAATCTTCTGAGTAATCTACAGTTAAACCGTCAACATATTTTTGGCTCTCAGCATCTATAACCACTTGAAGACCACTAGTGGTAACAACGCGATCGCCAAGCTTCGCTGCCTCATCAAAAGACATATCATAGTAAAACCCGGAACAACCACCGGATTTAACTGCTAGGCGAAAAAATGTGTATGACGGCTGCTGCTTTGATTTGAGTCGCTCAATTTCATTAGCAGCTGCTGAACTCAGTTGAATCATCGCGCTCCGCAATGCAATTAAAACTCATGCTACGATATTATATCAAAAATTTAGCGCTGATTTCTTCACAATATTTAGTTTGGCAAGCAATACCCACCAACCGTAGCATTCAACATACTAAAAGGACAGGCAAAGCACTGACCCACAAAACCAAAATTGGCTTGTGGCATACAGCCTTTAACCCGTCCTTAACCACTCAAGGTGAACTAACGTATTTGGTTTGGAATTTATGGATAAAAACTTTCAGCCGTTACGATAAGATAAACGGTGCTGCCGCTCGGCCAGCGCTATTTTTGATTGGAATCTGGAGTACGAGCGTAGTCGTCTTGGTATCGAACAATATCATCTTCACCTAAATACTCGCCATTTTGGACTTCAATTAATACCAAGGGAATAACACCAGGATTTTCCAAGCGATGAGCGGTACACTGAGGTACGTAAGTAGACTCGTTATTTCTCAGAAGCACTTCGCGATCGCCACAAACAACCTTAGCTGTACCGGAGACAACAATCCAGTGTTCGCTGCGATGGTGGTGCATTTGTAAGCTGAGGCGGTGTCCGGGCTTAACTTCAATACGTTTAATCTTGTATCCACGTCCTTCTTCGAGAACGGTAAAAGAACCCCAAGGACGAAGTTCTGTAGCAGCAACGCCTCTAGCACTCACAGCTGGGGGAAGGGGCAATGTATTAGCTTGTGTTGCCTCTTGAATTTGAACCATAGTTACCTCATTATTTTTTGACAGAACAAACCGTCAGTACCTGTAGAATATTGATGAAAAAAACGCAATCGATGTTTCAGATCTCTGGCAGTGACCGATTCATGCCACTTTGCCAACCATAGCAAATCAACTCTGGAAGTGTAATCAATGATTTCCGCAAAGTCACATCTCTACACGAATTCTTCATTAAAGAACATGGCGACTTATTAAAAGCTTTAAAGTGTTTGGGGACAAGGGGGGATAGGGGGTGCTCCCCACTCCCTACTTCCCCAAAAATACCCCAATTCCGTTATGAACGCGAGCTGCTGTATTGGGGGAACGATCGAGGAGTTGACCCCCCAAGTAAAGACTCGTAGAACTACCACCATCTAAATTGAGAGCATTTACACACCCCAAAAGCTGCATTAACTGCGCGTGTTCTGCTAAGGTAGGCCCAGCACCACCTGCACGATTGTGTACTGCAGCGATCGCTAAATTTCCTGTTGCTGTCGTACAAATTCCACTACGAACAGCTTTTTCTGCGATGAAAGCATCACTAAATTTTTCCCCTTTGGCATCAAGCACAATCTGACGGTTCCGCAACAATAATGGACCTGCCCCTACTATGTGGGAATAGCGGTTAAACTCAGTGGAGATGGTAGAACTCTTAATCTGGATTGTGGAATTTACTGTTAATTGTAAGGCGTTAGCTGTAGCTAACCCGCGAAAAGTGAGTAGGTACCCATCTTGAGGAATGGGAATAGCTGTTTCTCCGGCTTTACCTGCTGTTATTTGATTGAGGATTTTATTTTGTTGTACAACCAGGATGACTTCGTTATCGGTAAGGGGGGTGTAGGTTGCTCCCCATGCAGGAGTGTAACGAGCAATGCCACTCTGAACGTAGCCACTATTTAAATAGAGAATCGGTAACTCTACCTTGTTTGGTACAATTATGCTTTCTTGTAAGGTGAGGCGATCGATGTAAAACTGTCCGGAATCATTCCAAGCGATCGCACCTCGATTGAGAATCGGTCCTGACAACCACAAACTATCCCGGCGAAGTGCGCCTAAAGGCAATCGATTATTACGGTTAAAATATCCACCATTAATAGCTGCAACTGCTGTTTGTTGTTGTGCGAATTGAACCAGAGGCGCGGTTCCAATCATCGTGTCAGAATTTGTCCAAATTGGTTTCAACTTTATCCCGCTTGTACGGGGATTAATTTCCAACCACGTGACTGGAAAGCTATCTTGACCTAAACTCAAGTACTGCTGTCTCCATGTCAATCCTGTCGCCCATACAATGCGACGCTCTGGCATTGCATCGGGTCGAATTTCTATGCTTAAGCGATTGGGGTTGGCTAAAGTATTAACCCGAGGAGCAAAACCAAAGGGAACGCTAAGTCTAACTATTGTTTGGTTGTTCGCAACTTCTACTTTTTGAATTAACGAGTCTGGTGTTGGAACTCGATCTGATAATGAAGTCCTTTCTTCCCTCCCTCTCTCACTCTCTCCCTCTCTCACTGCCAATAAACTAGGATCGGCTATCCCTTCTACAGTCACTACCCATTCTCGATTTGGTGGCGAGGTGGGCTTGGGCGGTGCGGTGTCAGCGTCAAGTGTTGAAGTTGGAGACTTTGGTACGGGTAATCCCTGTGAAATTTGCCAGGGAGTTGGACGATTTAAATTTATAATGATGGTATCACCTAAAGTTTGTCTATCCTGACGAATATTCAATACCTGGGCATTTGGCGTAGAAATTACCAGAGTGTTACCATTCGCTTGTATCTTCCATCCGGCAGTATTAGCAAAGTTTGTTATGTCTAGATAGCGATATCCTGTTGTTATTACACTGGTTAAAACAACAGGGTTGGTGGATGGTGAAAACCACTGTACTGGTTGTTGGGTAGGGTTGTTATTGTTTAATAAATCGACTCCTAGTAATTGCTTGATAGCCCCATCATTCAGATGGGTGTTAAGCTTACCAGTCCGAGACTTTTGTTGCAACCAAGCCCCAGGTAAAATGCGCCCGTTAAGAGCAACTCGATCGCCATAGGAAACTACTCCCGGTAATGCAGGTGCCAAAGGTTGTGGTATTGTTTTTGGATTTGGTGCGCTTGATGTTGAAGGTTGTGCTTTGGCACTATCATATATATCTACCAGGCAAAGTAGAGTTGAAAGTACTGATGGTATTACAACCTTAAGAAAACGATCGCTACTTTTATTGAGTGCAAAACAGCAATCTCGTGTTAGGACACACCTCAGTATTCTTACCATAGTTACCAATGTATTTATGAAAACAATTTGGGCAACTCACTTCTTGAAACATCAAAAAATGATGACAAGAGTTTTGTTGTGATTGGAATGTGATATTGTATATATGGGCTTTTTATCTCTGAAAACAAGATTTTTTTTAAGAATGCGATTGTTACAAGAGTGCTATGCAATTTTTGATAATCGCAGACGTATTGGATTGCTGTAAAAAGAAGGATGAAGTATAAAGTATGAAGGATAAAGTGTACCTCACAGATGAAGTAGGGGCTAGGGATGCAGACACTGCGTGTTAAATATTTTTTTCGCAGATAAATTTAGAAATTTGTATCCATTCAACAGATGAAGCTTTTGCCCTTTATCCTTTATTCTTATTCAGAAGTCAAGCAAGTGGCAATACAAGTAGCAAAGAATAACAAATAAAAAGTCAGAAAACACAAGAGATCTGTAGGATAGGAATTGTCAAATGGGTATATAGTGTAATACGCTGATTTTGTTGCTAAATCCGAATAATATTCCCGTTAAGAGTCGTGAGATCGTATTTCACATCTGTTTCGGGTAAACCTCGCTTATTAAGTAGAAGATTGGAAAAGGACTGGGCAATTTACTTAGTGAGCGTACTTAAGTAAAAACTTATAAGTTCGGAAGTAGTTTAATTTACTCAGGATAAAGACATAAAAAAATATCCCAAAGATTTTAACACGGGTCAAACAAAAATAAAAGCCCGAAGTTAAAATTTTTTTTCCCTAAAAATCAGTCACTCTGTATTTTCCATCTTGCAATTTAGAAATTTTCCCAACCAGAAGTAGCAAAATTCGTAACTCACGTTGTCAGGGATAACAAAAGGATGAATCAACAACAAAACATGACACATTCTGATATTACTAACGGGTATATCTATCCAGGTCAAAGATGGTTAGTGGAAGAGCGAGATGCTTGTGGTGTGGGTTTTATTGCCCACCGCCAAAATCAAGCTAGCCATGAAGTCGTAGAAAAAGCTTTAGGTGCTTTAAGTTGTTTGGAACATAGGGGTGGTTGTAGTGCAGACCAAGATTCGGGTGATGGTGCGGGAATATTGACGGCTCTGCCGTGGGAGTTGTTCCAACAGGATCTCGAAGCATGGGGGAAACAAGGTTTTGCTACGGCTCACATGGCTGTAGGAATGATATTTTTACCGCAAGATGAAGAATCAGCCCAAAAAGCAAGGGCGCTTGTGGAGCAAATAGCCATTGAGGAGAATTTAACTGTATTGGGCTGGCGAGTGGTTCCAGTACGACCTCAATTATTGGGGGTACAAGCAAGAGAAAATCAACCCAGAATCGAACAACTTTTTGTAGCATCAGAAGAGAAAAAAGGTGATGAATTAGAGCGATCGCTGTATATCACGCGTCGTCGAATTCATAAAGCCGTTCGCCAAAACGATAACAGGTGGTCAGACGACTTTTACGTTTGCTCGCTTTCGAGCCGCACAATTATATATAAAGGTATGGTGCGTTCGGCTGTATTGGGAGATTTTTATCAAGATTTAAAAAATTCATCCTACACAAGCCCCTTCGCAGTCTATCACCGCCGCTTTAGTACCAATACCATGCCCAAGTGGCCTCTGGCTCAACCCATGCGGCTTTTGGGTCACAATGGAGAGATTAACACCCTGTTGGGAAATATCAACTGGATGATGGCTAGAGAAGCAAGTTTAAATCATCCCGTTTGGGGTGATTTGATTAACGAACTTAAGCCATTTGTCAATATTGACAGCAGCGACTCAGCAAATTTAGACAACGTGTTTGAGTTGCTAGTGCATTCCGGACGCAGCCCGTTAGAAGCCATCATGATAATGGTTCCAGAGGCTTACCAAAATCAGCCAGAATTGCGAACCTATCCTGAGATAGTTGACTTTTACGAATACTATAGTGGTTTGCAAGAAGCCTGGGACGGTCCCGCACTGTTGGTGTTTAGCGATGGGCGGAAAGTAGGAGCAACACTTGACCGCAATGGCTTAAGACCAGCGCGTTACTGCATTACTAAAGATGACTACATCGTAGTCGCGTCAGAAGCAGGTGTGGTGAGCTTTCCCGAATCTGACATTATTGAGAAAGGCAGACTCGGACCGGGACAAATGATTGCGGTGGATTTGGAAAGCCACGAAGTTTTGAAGAACTGGGAAATTAAGCAGCGCATAGCCAAGCAACATCCCTATGGAGAATGGTTGCGCCAGTATCGTCAGAAATTGGGAACTGGGAACTGGGGACTGGGGAACGGCAATGGAAATGGACATGGATCTTCATCCGCTCCCCCAGATAAACAAACTCTCCTCCAGCAACAGATGGCTTTTGGCTACACCACAGAAGATGTGGAAATGGTGATTCAGCCAATGGCGATAGATGGTAAGGAAGCAACTTTCTGCATGGGAGACGATATTCCTCTAGCAGTATTGTCAGAAAAACCACACTTGCTGTACGACTATTTCAAACAGCGCTTTGCTCAGGTCACCAATCCAGCGATCGATCCTTTGCGCGAAAGTCTGGTGATGTCTCTAAAAGTAGAACTGGGAGAACGGGGCAATTTGCTGGAGCCGAAGCCAGAATATGCCCGCAGATTGATGCTAGATTCACCAGTTGTGCAAGAGGCAGAGTTGGAGGCTATCAAACTGTCGGGATTTGTAACAGCTGAATTATCAACCCTGTTTGAAATTGAGAAAGGTCCAGAAGGGTTGAAAGCCGCAGTCAAAACCTTACAAGCGCAAGCTGCTGAATCGGTGCGGGCAGGTGCAAAAATTTTGATATTGAGCGATCGCATTCAAGCAGACAATGAACTGGGAATTGGGACAGAGTACACCTACATTCCTCCCTTGCTGGCAATAGGTGCAGTCCACCATCACCTGATCCGCGAAGGACTGCGGATGAAAACATCTTTGATTGTGGATACCGCACAATGCTGGAGTACCCATCATTTTGCCTGCTTGATCGGTTATGGTGCAGCAGCCGTTTGTCCGTACATGGCTTTGGACACCGTCCGCAGTTGGTGGTTTGACCCCAAAACCCAACAGTTTATGGAACGGGGCAAAATTACTGCCATGAGTTTGGAGCAAGCCCTTGCTAACTACCGTAAAGCAGTAGAAAGCGGGTTGTTAAAGATTCTCTCGAAGATGGGGATTTCTTTGCTCTCGAGTTACCAAGCCGCACAAATCTTTGAAGCAATTGGTATCGGTCAGGATTTACTGGAACTGGGATTTTATGGAACAGCTTCTCGCGTAGGGGGTTTGAGTGTTAGTGAATTAGCACAAGAAGTTCTGGCTTTTCACTGCAAGGCTTTCCCAGAATTGATCGCCAAGAAGTTAGAAAACCTAGGCTTTGTCAACTACCGTCCCGGTGGCGAGTACCATATGAACAGCCCGGAACTGGCAAAAGCGTTGCATAAAGCCGTAGACGGGAAGAAGTACGATCACTACGAAGTTTACAAGAAATACTTGCAAGGAAGAACGCTTACAGCTTTGCGCGACTTGCTTGATTTCCAAAGCGATCGCTCTCCCATTTCTCTTGAAGAAGTAGAGCCAGTGAGCGAGATTGTCAAGCGCTTCTGTACTGGTGGTATGTCTTTAGGCGCACTGTCACGAGAAGCACATGAAACTTTGGCAATTGCCATGAACCGCCTCGGGGGTAAATCCAATTCTGGAGAAGGTGGGGAAGATCCCGTTAGATACAAAATCTTGGATGATGTGGATGGTTCTGGTAACTCAGCTACCTTACCTCATTTGAAAGGTCTGCGGAATGGAGACAGAGCTTCTAGTGCAATCAAGCAAGTTGCTTCGGGACGCTTTGGTGTTACACCAGAGTATTTGGTCAGCGCCAAACAAATTGAGATTAAAATCGCTCAAGGTGCAAAACCGGGTGAAGGCGGACAGCTTCCTGGGAAAAAGGTTAGCCCTTATATTGCCATGTTGCGGCGTTCCAAACCGGG
Organism: Tolypothrix campylonemoides VB511288_2; assembly: GCF_045999855.1. Classification (NCBI taxonomy): domain Bacteria; kingdom Bacillati; phylum Cyanobacteriota; class Cyanophyceae; order Nostocales; family Tolypothrichaceae; genus Tolypothrix; species Tolypothrix campylonemoides. The sequence goes on along the minus strand of NZ_JBFPMW010000012.1, from coordinate 278,945 downwards.
AGTGACGCTGATTTCACCCCCACCGCACCACGATATCTATTCTATTGAGGATTTGGCGCAACTCATTTTCGACTTGCACCAAATCAATCCCAAAGCTCAAGTTTCGGTGAAGTTGGTTGCAGAAGTCGGTATTGGTACCATTGCTGCAGGGGTAGCGAAGGCAAATGCTGATATTATTCAGATTTCCGGTCACGATGGCGGTACGGGAGCCTCACCACTGAGTTCTATTAAGCACGCTGGTTCACCGTGGGAATTGGGGTTAACGGAAGTGCATCGCGTGTTGATGCAAAATAGCTTGCGCGATCGCGTAGTTTTACGTGTTGACGGCGGGCTGAAGACAGGTTGGGACGTGCTGATGGGCGCATTGATGGGAGCAGAAGAATTTGGCTTTGGTTCCATCGCCATGATTGCTGAAGGCTGTATCATGGCAAGAATCTGCCACACCAACAATTGTCCTGTAGGTGTTGCTTCTCAGAAAGAGGAACTGCGGAAACGCTTCCCCGGTACGCCAGAACACGTAGTGAATTTCTTCTACTTTATTGCAGAGGAAGTTCGCAGTCTGTTAGCCAAACTCGGTTACCGTTCCTTGCTAGATATTGTTGGACGCGCCGATCTGTTGAGAGTGCGTGAGGATGTACGCACGACAAAGACGCAAGCGCTGAATCTCAATTGCTTGCTTCAGTTACCCGATTCTCGGGAAAATCGCAGCTGGCTGGTGCATGAAGAAGTTCACAGCAATGGTGTTGTTTTGGATGACCAATTGTTGCGCGATCCGGATATTCAGGCGGCTATTCACAACCAATCAACGGTCAGCAAAACTATGGCGATCGTGAATACTGACAGAACAGTCGGTGCGCGGTTGGCGGGTGCGATCGCATCACAGTACGGTGACAGTGGTTTTGAAGGACAAATCAACCTCAACTTCAAAGGAAGTGTCGGGCAAAGTTTTGGTGCTTTCAATCTTCCCGGTATGATTTTGACATTAGAGGGAGAGGCTAACGACTACGTTGGTAAGGGGATGAATGGTGGTGAGATTATTATTAAACCGCCCGTAGAAGCCACCTATAACCCAGCACAAAACGTCATTGTTGGCAATACCTGTCTTTACGGTGCGACTGGAGGATTCCTATTTGCAAACGGTTTAGCAGGAGAACGTTTTGCAGTGAGGAATTCCAAAGGAACAGCCGTGATTGAAGGTGCAGGGGATCACTGCTGCGAGTACATGACTGGCGGTGTTGTTGTCGTCCTTGGAAAAGTAGGGCGTAACGTAGCGGCTGGTATGACAGGAGGTTTGGGTTACTTCCTAGATGAAGACGGAATGTTCCCTGAGTTAGTTAACCGAGAAATTGTTAAACTTCAGCGAGTTATGACTCCTGCGGGTGAGAAGCAATTGCAAGAGTTAATTAAAGCCCATGCGGAACGCACTGGTTCGCGCAAAGCAAAGATGATTCTAGAAAATTGGCAAGAGTATTTGCCCAAGTTCTGGCAATTAGTTCCACCTTCTGAAGCGGATAGCCCCGAAGCAAATTCTCAACTCACAACCGAGAAGCAGTTAAGTTCCGTGTAGGTTCGTTGAGTATTACTGCTTAAATTAGACCCCTCCCTCGTTCCCAGGCTCCCGCCTGGGAATGCCTTAACAGAGGCTCCGCCTCCCGTCCCACAAGATTGAGTCATTTTTTTAAAAAAATACATTAGTATCAAGAATAATCATTCAAAAGTGGGTGCAGTCCGCATAGGTTCCCCAGTCACTTCTCCGAGTTCAAAATCTCCCAAGTGAGCAAAACGTTTTTCAATCATATTCACAAGATTTACAGGAGGTTTTTGATTTTCTATTAAAGCCTGAGGGAGAATCTCTTTTACTTCTTCTTCTATCGAACGGTCATTTTTTGCAGCACGTTGTTGCAAAAGATTTTTAATGTTGCCGTCAACGTTAAAAATGGTAATGCTTGTCATAGTGAGCGAATTAGGTTGTGATGTATTCAGATATTTAGTAATTATATTTTAGTTTAATTAGGCATTGATTCACGAGCCTTAATTATGTACTCTGGCTTAGGAAAAACTTATTCGGTCTGGTTTCAAGCGTTTTTTTCCAGAATTTATTACCTACTTGGTAACTCAATTGAAATTCGCTAGAATAATAGACCGAGAACCTAAGTAACAAGCTGTTTAAAAGGAGTCGATTTTAACAAATAAATTGATAGAGTAGTAAAGAATATTACAAAAATACTTTCTACCAGGAAAATTATGTTTAAAGGTATTCCAAAGATACCAATCATCATAGCTATTTTATACTTTTGAAGTAATAACACAAATAAATATTGCCAGTACTTATGTAATGCGAATAGACCAAGAGAGTATTTAGCTATTTTTTCTACTAACAAATTTTTTTGATTATTTTGAGGTGAATAAATATAACAAAAAATACTCAAAGCTCCACAAACAATAGAAACTCTACCATAAATACTGGGAATCTGGTTATATATACGCAAATAAATATCATGAAGAGAAAACAGTACGTATGCGATTAAATAGCAGCCTTTAAACTTTAATATTTTCTCTGGATGGTTTACCAAATAAAAAGCAATAGGAATATAAATGAGAAAATTTAATAACCAATGGTAAGGAAGATTGGAATTGAAAAAGTAAAGTGCTTCAAAATAAAATAAAGAAAACCCTACAAGTGTAAGCGATACAATCAGTTTTAACTTTTTTGATTGTATTTGATATAAAAAAGCAAAGATTAATAAAATGATTAAATTAAACAGGAAATAGAACACAGAATCTCCAACTAATGGTAAGCTTGGTTGTATACCTGTAATAATATCCCAAGACCAAGTAGGAAGTTCTTGTGAAATTATCATATAAAAAATATTTTGAAAAATCGACCAAACTAAATATATTTTTATCAATCTAATAAGTCTTTTCTTTAAAGATTGAAGCTCGGGTTTTTGAAAAAATAGATAAAGAGAAATTATATAAAATAAAGGAACTGCTATTAAACATAATTGAAGTTGTAAATCTAGAAAAATTCTTGCAATAACAACTAAAAGTGTATGAGAGTTGCTATCTATAATAAATTTAATAGGTTGTAAATGCCATATCAAAACAAAAATAATACTTAATGCTTTTAATCTGTCCAAACTATTATTTCTTTCTGGTTTCATAAATGTTTCTTTATAAATATGCTTTTTAGGGCGATGGCTATATGATTCCCAAAAATTTTGTAAAAGTAACATGAAACTATGTTGAACCTTACCAAACCCAACTTTGCACTACAAATAAAGAAAAAGGTAATACGAATGCGATCGCGTAACTTATAGATAATTCAAGTGTTAGTATCTAGTAGGAATTCTACAAGATGGGTTCGCGTTCTGGTTGTTGTCCTATGAGTCTTTTCGCGGAGAAGGTTACGGGGATGCTCTTCTAGCTACTGCGGAACAAGAAGCCGTGAAGCGAGGTTGCCAATATGTGTATTTGGATACATTCAGTTTTCAAGCTCCGGAGTTTTACCGGAAACAGGGAAGGATTTTACACCGAGAAAGGAGCCATGCGAATCGCATAACTTTGCTGCTTGTTTCATTGTCAATTATCTATCTCCCAATCTTCAATCAGCAAGTTATTAACGCGCTTGAATTCTCTAGTATTATGGGTAATAAGAGTTAAATTATTTGTCAGTGCGATCGCAGCAATTTGTAAATCATACGCTCCGATTGGAGTACCTAATGCTTCTAACTCAGAGCGAATCATTCCAAATGTCATTGCAGAGAAATCGTCAAAGGGTAGCGATATAAATTGAGCTAAAAATTCTTGCTGTAAGGTTAGATTACGTTCTGGGTTAACACTTTTGATTGCTCCATAAAATAATTCGGCTTTGACGATTGAGCAAACAGCAATATCTTTGGTAGTAGTAGATTCTAGTTTCTGCTTTAAGGCGAGATTTTTACCACGCATATAGATAATGCAAGTGTTAGTATCTAACAAGAATTTCACAGGATAGATTCTCTTTCTGGTTGTTGTTCTTGAGGATGGCGAAAGAATGTTTCATCTTGGATACAACCGTAGAATTGAGGAAGCGGATATTCTGAGGTTTCAGTTTGGATTTCTGGTTGTAAGGACTCGATAAGAGTTTTGAGCAATGTCCAGCCTTGGCTAAGATCGAATTCTTTAGTAAGTTCAGCTAAGGGAGATTGATGGAAAAATTCAGCAAGTTTGGTAGATCGATCGGGGTAAGAATTGTGTGAGTTCAGTCTTTGAGCAAGGAGTTGGATAAGGTATAGTTTATCTTTGGGGGAAAGCTGAAGCAGCTGTTTTTCGAGTTCTGAGATAGCCATAATAAGGTTTACAGGGGAGAATATCATTTCATTATAGTTCTACTGAACAAGAACGCTAAGTACAGGAAAATAAGCAAATGAGAGCGCTCGCGTATAGCCATCTCTAGAAAAATTCACAGCCTAGTCGGAATTGCTTTAGTATTAGCTGAAGATAGTCAGTACTTACAGAAGCCTTAGAGAGAATTTTTAACTGGTTACAAAGATACGATCCCGAAGCAGCAGTTGAGTCAGCTTCGTGAAGTGATTCTTTGAAACAAAGGCTAAAAAACATGAAAAGATATGTTTTTAAACCTCTGTCATTGCGAATTAGACACCTCCCTCGATTCCGGTGGCTCTGTCTGAGAATGCCTTAGCAAAGGCTCCGCCTTCCGTACTCAAGAAGTTACAAACTGCCTATTTGGACACGTTCAGTTTTCAGGCTCCAAAGTTTTATCAGAAACGTGGATATGTCGTATTTGGTGAGTTACCAAACTTTCCACAGGGTCACAGCCGCTTTTTTCTAAAGAAGGAGTTATACTGAATCCTCGTCTTGTACCCCGTTTATAATTTAGTCCGCGTAGGCGGTGAGTCCAGTCCTGCAGGCGGGTTTCCCGCCGTAGGGAACTGGCGAACCCGAAGGGACTTCGTTTGTATAGCCGCGATTTCCAATCGTTAGGCTAAAAGGGGTTATAAAACCGGATTTAGTATTACACCGATTTAAAAAACCCTCACCCCTTTTCTCATCGGGCAAGGGTTTTTCCTATTGGGGGAGGCGGAGCCTCCTTAAAGGCATTCCCAGGCTCCGCCTCGGATCGAGGAAGAATGAGATGTTACGGTTATCGGTCACTGTTCGCCGATCGCTTGTTCTTTTTAACTGCTGTTACAGTACCTTTCTTAGCTTCTGCTAACTTGATGCCATTGTCTTCCATTTCTAGAAGTTCTGGAACAGTTACAAAACGATAGCCCCGCTCTTTAAAGTTATTAATAATTTGCGGTAATGCTTGGATAGTTTTTGTGCGATTTCCACCACCATCGTGCATCAGTACAATTCCACCTGATTTAGAATCTTTCATAACATTCCTAACCAGCCTGGGTACAGCAGGACGGCTGTAATCAACGGAGTCAGCAGACCACATAACGACTGTATATTTTTGATTTTTAGCATAATTCACCAAGCCGTTGTGCATCATTCCACCTGGTGGTCTGAATAAAGTTGTTTTTACACCTGTCGTTTTATAAATTAGGTCTGATGTCGTTTCGATTTCATACGCTGCGGCTTGAGGACTAAATTGGTGATACCAGTGATGCCACGTATGATTACCTATAATGTGACCTTCTGCTACTATTCTTCTGGCTAATTCTGGGTGTTCCTTCAGCATCTGTCCCACGACAAAGAAGGTAGCCTTTATATTATTTTTCTTAAGAATATCTAGTATCTGTACGGTTCCTCCAGACCAAGGACCATCATCAAAAGTTAACGCAATAGCTTTTTCACCTGTTATCTGGTTTGCACTTTTAATAGTGACACCTTGAAAGCGTGATGGGATGGCATAGGAAAGACCCTTTATGCTTGCTTCTTGCTGCCAAGTTGTTATCATGGCTGTCTTGAATTTCTCAACTCGCTGTTGATTTCCCGTGCTGGCTGCTATTTCTTTTAAATTTACAGGTTGTTCAATCTGAGCTTTAGAAGCATTTGGGTTGATAGGCATCATCAAACCAAGACTAAAACTACCGCATAAAGCAACTAATGCTATAAATATTCCTTGAGACCAAACATATGATTTATTGCTTTCCACTTCAAGCGCTCCTTCACTTGTGGAACCGTCAGCTACGGTATGACGGTATGTTATAGCACATCTTTCTTTAAATACTTAGATATTTCCAGAAGGTCTCCGAAAATATGGAAAACTAAAATACGGGCTTAACAACAAATTATAGATATTAAGCCAATAAATTATAAGGTTTCGATGCTAGCAAATACAATGTGACTTAGCAGTTATATTGCTACGAACAGTCAGCAAAGATAAAAGTGATTGTATGTTCGGACATAAATTTTGTATTTCATAAGTACTAAGGATTGTTGGCATATAAAAACAGATTGGAAAAATCTTTGCGACACGTTATAGGCTATCAGCCAAGTCACATCAGATCGGTCTATCTAAAATCTCAACGCCAAAATTCAAAACTGTATAACCCAGTATATTCTACTGCTGAATATTGTGCTTTTCTAGAAAAAAAAGTTAAAGTTTGAACATATTTAACATCTTCTCATTTTTTTGATAAGAAGCTAGACGCGGACTGACTTAATATGTTTCTTCTTGAGAATTACAATCTCCGGTTAATGCAAACGTCATCAACCTATCTTTACAAGGTGTGCTTGAATTAATTTGACTTTTGTACTCTCAATGACTCCAGTTCTGGTACTCCTCAGCCTGTACTAAAGTAAGTGTAAAGCAGTCGCCTTAATAGAAAACTTACAATCACAAGTTTATGACGACTATTACCTCATTAATATTCTAAACTTGACATATATGTTTTCAGTATAAATACTGAATTAACTATAAGTTTCATAAATTAGACTCTCTACATATTTATAGTGGTATTCTTGCAGGATTTTACTATCTAACAACAGAGTGAAATCCTATACAAAGAATTAAAGCTTATTTAAAGCAAGTCTATTGTATTTAAAATTTCTATGAATTCAAGAGAAATTGTGCTTTAATCTGCATTATATGTGTTATTGTCTTATGCTACCCATAATTCCTGAGCAAATCGTACAGCAAAGCTAGCCAGTGGAATGGAAAGGGAGGATAGAACAATATATCCCCAACGAGGATAACGGCTGAGCAGCATACCAAGTGCTATTGACAGCGATACAACGCCGTAAGCCAGACGGTTTAGGGAAATTGTACTTCCAGAAGCCAGTAGCATGGCAATCGCACACAATCCATAAACCAGTGCGATCGTTCTGAGTTCAGTCCGCAAAAGCCACAGTAGATAGATTCCTCCGAAAATCATGACAACGTTAGTTAGGGGATCTCCAGCTAGCAGCCAAAGGAGTAGCCCCAAGAAAACAAAGCCGTATCTGACCTTGCTAGCAGCTAATTGTTTGCGAAAACGCCATAACAAGTATCCAATAATGATAACCATTACAAATAGCAATGGATGCCAGAGGTCTTTTATATAGCCGTACTTCCAATTGGTTGAACCAACAATAATTTGCATAAACATCTTTAACCAACCCACCCACTCAAATCCCCATGAAGAACGCCATGCTTTTTGTGCGTGGAGAAATGCCAAGGGGTCATTGTATTTTATTTGGCAGTAGAGGCTAAACAAAAGTAGACCGCCACCAGTGGCTAAACTGGCAAAAAAAGCTTTGATCCCTCTGCGCTCGAGTATTGCAACCAGCAAAAATGATATCCATAGTGCAATGCCGGTGGGACGCGTTGCTGTGGCTAGAGAACCCCAAAGGGCAGTCTCACCGTATTTTTTATTATCAAAAGCCCGTAAAGCAGCCGTGCTAAAAAGAAGATACAAGCCTTCAGTGTAAATAACTGTACCAAACAAAGACAGGGGAAACCATGCCAAAACAGCCGTTGTCCACCTTGCTACATTGACCCCGTAACGCTCGTTTATCCAAGCGTATAACACTATGAGCGCTCCTAAAAATGCTAGATTGTTCACCAGCACGGCTGCTATTTGAAAAGGCAAGCCAACGCTCATTATTGCTCGAACAATTAAAGGAAATAATGGAAAAAAAGCAACAATTACAGATGGCTTTCCATTTTGAGAATCAGTGTAACCATCAATTGCGATCGCCTTATAGTTTCCGCTATCCCAAGCATAAAAAACGTCCCAGCTAAATGTGGCTGCAGTACCCCCAGGTGGAGATGGTAATAAAGGAGCGATCGACAGCATGAACACTGCAATAAATAACCGACTCGTCAGCCACATGGTTATTGCAAAAAAGAATCCTTGAATAAAGATTTTTGGGATCTTCATGGTTGTTTTTGAGAAAACAAATAAACCTCATCGCGATCGTAATTTAATTGAAATTTTGGATGACTTTTCAGTTGATTAACCAAACTAGAAGCAAACTGTTGATTGCTAGCCCAACCTGGGTGGCGAACGTTAAGCAAGACGTGTTGAAACTGAGCTAAATCCTTTGGAGGCACATCAGCATTGGTCAATTGAATAAACTGTCGTTGTGACAAATGTGGAGAAATTGAAGCTGTCGTATAAAGACTTTCTTTTGATGGAACTCGAGCAACAGCTTCCCATGTAGCTTGCCAATTATCCACAGATTCTAAATATTTGCCGCCAAAATGGGTAAATTTAGCTAAACTTAAAAATGTAATTGCAGACCATATAATAATTGCTTTTTGGTTCCGCAACCATCCTCGATTTGCAGCGAGGCTGGCAATAACAGCTAACAATAAAAATGGAAGTGCTGGTAGAGAATATTGATGGACTAAATCTTTTTGTGGTTGGTAATCAGCTATTAGGTTGAGGGCTACACACGGAACGGCTCCTATTAAAGGTTTGAGACTTTGCCAAGACAGACCCCAAGCAACAGGTACTAAAAGCAAAATTAAATATCCTAAGTTCTCTAAAGAAAAGACTTTTCCCAACACAACTCCTGGTTTCAATACCAAATTTTGAGCAATTTCTACAACTGAGTTTCCTAAATAACTGTAACGCCCAACTGCGGCTGCTTCCCTACCACTAAAAAAAGGAATCACAATTTGAGAACTGATGAAAAACCAGGCAATACCAGTACTAATAGCAAAAGCACCGCAGAAACGCCGCTTCTCAATTAGCAGTAGCCAAACACCCATAGCTGCTACTGTAAGTGATAAGACGGCTTTGCATCCCAAAATAAACACAATGGCGAAACAAAACCAGCCAATCTTACCCTGTTTTGCCCACCATACTGCCGCTAATATCAAGGGAAGAGCCATGACTTCTGGGTGGAAATCAAATAAATTGATATTGTAAACGAGTGGGTACAGTAAATACACAGCTACCATTGCTATCGATTGCCGATCTGTCAATTTAGCTTCTTGTGCCAAATACCAAGTCGGCAAAGCACCAATCGCTAAAGCTATTGCCTGTATGGCGAATAACCAGTAAACGCTGGGATAAATTTTGTATAGCAAAGCTAAGGGATAGAAAACAAAAGCAGCATGATCCCCAAGAATGTGATAGCCCATGAAAGAAGAAATGGGCGGTTGACCTTGACCGATCAAGTAAACGGCTTGGTCAAAGATTCCTAAATCAAAAGCAGTTGATTGAAAGAGGATGTGTCGTAAACTGCTAGACACAAAGAGAATAACGGCACTAACACCAATCATCCAAACAACTGTACTGGGAATTATTACTTTTGTTTTCATGTTAGTGGTTGATGATTAGTGTGTATTACTCACTGTTTGTGCTTGAAGTACCGATGGTTGAGAAACCCCCCCAGTTTCTTTCAACGTATAAATAGGACGCCCTTTCACTTCTTCATAGATACGACCAATGTATTCCCCAAGAATACCAATGCAGAATAATTGAACAGAACCGATAAAGAATAGAGCAATGGTAATTAGGGTAAAGCCCATTAATGGAGTCGCTCGATCGAATAAGCGCCAGTAAAGTACGAGAAATATCATCAGTATAGCGGCGGCAGCTGACACTAACCCCAAATAGGTTGCCAACCGCAGGGGAACTCGTGACAGAGAAATAATTCCGTTCAGTGCTAACGCCCAAGATTTACCAAAGGTATATTTGACTTTCCCCGCATAACGAGGTTCTCTTTCAAAGTAAACAGCAGTTTGGCGAAACCCTACCCAAGCCCTTAAACCGCGAATGTAGCGATTGCGTTCTGGCATGGAGTTGAGGACATCAACAACTTGCCTGTCCATCAAGCAAAAATCCCCCGTATCCGATGGTATGTCTACATCAGATAACCTTTGGAGAATGCGATAAAAAGCAAAAGCCGTAAAGCGCTTTAGCCAGCTTTCTTGTTTGCGAGATACCCGTTGAGCGTAAACAACTTGGTAACCTTGTCGCCATTTTTCAATCAGGGACAAAATCAGTTCTGGTGGATCTTGTAAATCCGCATCCATAACGATCGCAACCCTACCTTGAACGAAGTTCAAACCTGCAGTCACTGCGATTTGATGACCGAAATTACGCGCCAAACTCAAGTATCTTATCCGACTATCGTGCATGTGGAGATCGCGCATTAGAAACAGCGATCGGTCTCGACTCCCGTCATCTACTAAGATTGCCTCTGTTTCCCCGTCCAACTGCTTCATCACCTGACAAAGACGACGGTACATTTCCGAAATATTTTCTTCTTCGTTATATATCGGTATAACTATAGAGTAGGTTGGCTTAATCAAAGCCATATCAGTTCTCCTATGAGATTGGGTATTGGGGATCGGCTAGCAGTAAATACTTATTAAATAACTAAGCATCATACAGGGTATATTGCAAGCAAAATCATAAGATGGTAAACCGTAAAAAGAAAAGTCATCCCCTGTCCCCAAGCTCTAGTCTGTTTTCTGTGCTAAAAGCACAATAGATACACCAAAGGGTATGCTAAACCGATTGAGTAAATAGCGTTCGCTTGCAAACAAAAGACTCAAAAACCGATTCACAGGTTTCGATGGCAAAGCTAGATCGCTGCTAGCAACGGAATTGCTCTCCAAGCGAAACAACTTCCGCAGACCACGAACAAGAGCAACAATAGGAAATAAAAAAGAATTAAAATAGCTGCTGTAACGCACTGTAAAACCAGCTTTCCTGACAAGTTGCTTCAAAGCTGTTAAAACGTAACGACGTTTGTGATGGTTAATTTCATCATGCTGGCTCCATAAAAATTGGTAAGCGGGAACTGTCACTAACAACCAACCACCAGGCTTCAGTCTCGAACGCAAGGCTAATAAAGCTGCTTTATCATCATCTATATGTTCTAAGACATCAAGTATCACAATCAGATCGTATTTCTCTGTAAAAGGAATATGATTCGGCAAACTTCCCAACTGAACTTGCGTGACTTCTTGCTTGTTGGCGATCGCACAAGCAACTTCGTCTAACTCCATTGCTGACACTTGACCGTGTCGAGCCAGCATATTCAAGTTGCCACCCGTACCGCACCCAGCTTCTAAAATTTTGGGATTTTTTGGCAAAGAGAGTTTGCCAATCATCATATCTACGATCGCACGGCGACCAACAAACCACCAATGCTTTTCTTCAACAGAGGCGTACTGGAGATAAAAATTTTTGTCCATATCTAATTAGCCATTATTTTAGAGTTTCAAGCAAATTTACATTTTGTAATATAGTTCTGTGTATTTCTGCTGAGCTTATTATTTAAATTAGAACATAGAGGCGGAGCGTCTTAGAAGGCATTCCCGTGGTCTGCGTGGGAACGAGAAAACTTCCTGTTACTAGTCACCGGTCAGGCGGTCACTCTATAGTATTGTTGTTTGTCGATCCCGAAATAATTGTGAAAGCAATAACACTTCTTGGTTCCACTGGCTCGATCGGTACCCAGACTCTAGATATAGTAGCTCAGTCAAGCGATCGCTTTCGGATTGTTGGACTCGCTGCTGGGAATAATGTAGAACTATTAGCTTCTCAAATCCGGCAATTTCGACCAAGCATAGTCGCTCTGTGCGCGGTAGAGAAATTACCAGCACTGAAAGAAGCAATCAAAGATATCGATCCCCAACCCATTTTACTTGCGGGGGAGGCTGGAGTTATTGAGGTTGCCCGATATGGTGAAGCTGAAACAGTCGTTACGGGTATTGTTGGTTGTGCGGGTTTGCTACCCACAATTGCTGCCATTGAAGCTGGCAAAGATATTGCCTTGGCAAATAAAGAAACACTGATTGCTGGTGGTCCTGTCGTTTTACCCCTAATTGAAAAACATGGTGTAAAACTGCTACCTGCAGATTCAGAACATTCAGCTATTTTTCAGTGTTTGCAAGGCGTTCCTAAAGGCGGTTTAAAGAAAATTTTACTGACTGCTTCTGGTGGTGCTTTCCGCGATTGGGAAGTGGAAAGGTTAGCAGCGGTGACGGTTGCTGATGCTCTCAAGCACCCCAATTGGACAATGGGGCGCAAAATTACTGTAGATTCTGCCACTTTAATGAATAAAGGGTTGGAAGTTATTGAAGCGCATTTCCTCTTTGGATTGGATTACAAGGACATTGAAATTGTAATTCATCCTCAAAGTATCATTCATTCACTGATCGAACTGCAAGATACTTCTGTCTTAGCGCAATTGGGTTGGCCTGATATGCGCTTACCCCTACTTTATGCTTTGTCTTGGCCCGATCGCATCTACACCAATTGGGAACGCTTGGATTTAGTTAAAGTTGGTAATTTAACCTTCCGCGAACCCGATCACCAGAAGTACCCTTGTATGAAATTAGCATACGCTGCAGGTCGTGCTGGTGGTTCCATGCCAGCTGTCTTAAATGCAGCCAATGAGCAAGCTGTGGCTTTATTTCTAGAAGAAAAAATCCGGTTTTTAGATATTCCTTGGTGCATTGAATGGGTGTGCGATCGTCACACAAAGGATAACCGTTCAAATCCTTCTTTAGATGATATTGTGGCAGCCGATCGATGGGCAAGACAGGAAGTTTTAACAGCAACAGAAAAGTTGACGTCTCGTTCTCAGATTATTTCTGCATGAGAACTTTACCAAATTAGATAAATTAAAAGTCAAAAGTTAAAAATCTTTAACTTTTGACTTTTGAATGCTGACTTTAATTAGCTTTTACCTGGAGATACAGTACCTAAGGTTGTGCTTCTCAATCATGCCCATTTGAAAAAGGAATGCGATACATAGATTTTGTATGGATATAGACTGTTACAGTCTTTCGCTTTCTTAATTCAAAAGAAAGGCAATACCTCTATAAATCAACCAACAATAACAACACGTATTCTGTTAGAAATTTATATATTTGGTACTGAATAATACCGTTTTACAGCCATTTCTTAAATAGTGCCATCCTGAAAAATACTGAATTTTGCTATGACAATTATAGAAAACACTATCCCCAAACTATCATAACTTCTATAGCATCCATTTAAGAAAGTCAATAAAATTAACTATAATTTTTTGAAAAAAGTATCTATAACTTACCCAATTTCTGATTGTTTTGTTGTATATTAATCGGAGAACAATTACAAAACTCAAAATAAACCTATAACGCGTTAAATATACATATTTGGCGTGAGGGTTGTTGGTATTTATTGGTTAACAGTTACCGTCCCACTTTAAGTCTCTAATTACTGTAGCTACTAACTGCTAACCGCTAACAATCCTTATAAAGGATATGAGAGTATTACATTTGTAATTGTTACGAAAGTCCGGATTTTCTTTGTCAATTCACACAATTGTTCATCAGGGTTAATCTAAAAAAAGGAGTAGTGTGTCTATGATTGCTACACTGCTTGTAGCTTGGATTGTCTTTACAATCCTCGTTAAAGCTATGAAAACAACGGCGAATACTGCATTTATTGTTGCTGTCAGCATTGTTTTATTAGAAGCGGGTTTTGGTATCAGTCCTCCAGATATCTGGAACTCTGTCATGAGTTTGCCCAAATCCACGCAAACCAGCAATCAATGACCACCTGACAGGTAACCCTATCTTCGCTCTAGGATCTACGGTGGCGTACACAAGTCTTATATAGTGCATTAAAAGCAGTTTCGATCCCCCTAACCCCCCTTAAAAAAGGGGGGAACTTAATTCCAATTCTCCCTTTTGACGATGTTTCATCTCTTTTCTAGAGATCTGTACACCACCGTAGGCTCTAGGATAGGGTTACCTGTTAGGTGATTCACTTGATTGATGCAGAAAGCCGTGCCAAAACGTCCTGGACTTTGGCAGGCAATTGACGCAAGGCTTTACCTCTTTCACGATCCACCGCTACTAAAGTCACTTTTGCAGTTACGTATAATTCTTGCCTATCTAGTGATTCAATTGCATAATCCCAGTTAATACGAATTCCTGTAACCTCAGCCATGCGCGTTCTCACAACTGCTGCCATACCTAATTGAAGAGAACGGTGATAGCGTACTGACAGTTCTACAACAGGTAAATCACAACCCAAGACGACAAGCTCTGCGTAATCAACCCCAATTGCTCGCAAGCATTCTACACGTGCTTCTTCCATCCAAGCTATGTAAGTACCATGCCAAACAATACCCGCATAGTCAGTATGGTGCGGTTGTACCCTCACAGGATATTCAAACCAATTTTCCAACTCTTGATTTGATAATTTGTCAAGAGCACTTGTGGGAGGAAGTTGTGGCTGATTTAGCGTTTCTTCTGACATTTTCAAAACTCAAGAGACTGCCTCATCTGACATAACACAAAATTTGTGCAAATTGTGCATTATTATTTTTTGAAGTACGGTCTATTGACTGGAATATCGCTGTGAGCCATAATATAGAGCGCTCCCCAAGTTGCAGTAAAATATTTGAAATGCAAAGGGATCGAACGTTGATAACAAGTCCTGTTTGGAAAGGAATTGCAGAGATTACTGCCAACTTTCACTTATGGAGCAAGCAATACAGGCGAACATAAACAGGAATATTAATTTTTTACACTACCTTACACCTTCTGAGTTCTGCAAGTCAGCGTGTGATAGAGGTAATGCAGAGGAAACTGCCGATTGTAGTTGCTAAATTGTGAAAATAGTTGCTAAATCTACGAGCGATCCAATACGAGATACCAACAATGGTGGCACCTTGTTGTTAATAAGTGCGTGTTATTGCACTGATTTTTTTGCCCAAACAAATTTAACAATAGCAAGTCAAAAACAACATGAGTGCCAACCCTTTGAAAGGTAGCCTCATCTGAATGGCTAAGAGCTAATCGCTAATGGCTAATAGTTAATGATCGAGAGCTGACCGTTTTTCAGGAACAGCAATTAGCAATCAGCAATGAGCTTTTTAGCAATGTTAAATTTAATAACGCTTAGCTAGAGTTTTAGTGGCTACAGGTGGTTGCACGGGATGCTTGACAATATTGGCAAGTTCCTGTAATTGATTTACCGCTTCTGCGCCTTCTAATTTCATCAATTCGCGATCGTCCCGCATCTCAGTCCATGTGATCCCGTAGTCGGAGACCAAAAATCGAATGAGGTGATTTTCTCCCAAGCTGACCATAAACGAAGCACTGTTCATTTGGTCGCCACAAGTATAGCAGGATGCTGGATATCCCCGCTTCTCTAGCACGATTGCCAAAGCTTGCAGGTTCATCACTAAGTCCTGAACGAATTGCCGATGTTGTTGTGCTAATCTGAGAAACACGTCTTTCCTCCTAACACCACTATCATTTGGGTCTCTTTTATATTTTCTTTAGATTCTCTCTCCAACTGGTATTGTAAACTATCCATTACAATTTATAGGTGTAAACAGAATCCTTAATTGCTACCTAGATTAGGTTAATCTATATATTTCTGGACTGTCGTATCAAAATATTCAGTTTGCTATTCCATAATTTCGGATAGAACGGCAAAAATTTATATTGTTTTTAGACAGTTCTATCAGGGTAGACGGAAAGCAGGAGTAATTCGCTATTAGATTAACTCAAATTTGGTACAAGTCAACTGAAGAAAATACCGATATTTTCTCGAAATCGGTTACATTGCACTAAAAATGCTACCCCTGATGCTACAAGTGCATCTTTATACCCTTTAAATTGTAAGAGATGGCAAGCTGTGTTAGCAGTTATCTCACAGCAATTAGTATGACACAATATTTCAACTATCTGCTTCACATATCTTAAGAATCAAGAAAAATTGGTAGATGACCCCGAACACTTGAGGCTCAGGGGTGTAGATAGGCAATATCTTGTAGAAGATGAATCTTACCCGTCTTAGAGGCAAGATGCAAGGCAAACACAAGAACGATATTGGATGCAACTGAGCGATCGCTATATACTACTGCTTTGCGTTGCTTGATGTTCCAAAGCAGCACGTGCATTTCTAAAACCTAGATTTGAAGCAAGTAGTCCTTTCCCTCCGCAGGCAACTGCAAACCAGAAGGTGATTATTTATACAAATTTGTCCTTTCTACAATCTCAAGTGAAAAACCCTAATTGTTTGACCTAACAGTGAAGATACCGAAAATCTGAAAACCAATGTTGCCATTTCGGCAGAAATTTTATACTGAGTGAATAGTTAGTGGTTAGTGGTTAGTAGAAAAAACGACTAACCACTAACCACTAACCATTACCCAACAATTTGCCACCAACCAAAAGCCGGACCGATAAAACGAATGGTCAACCAAGCAACAACCAAACCGCCAATTCCAAACCAAGTTAGGCGATTTGCCCATTTAACAAAAAATTCTGCTTGAGATTTGGTAACGGGTACCCAAGGTAGGATACGGGTTTCTTGACCGTATTTCTCTCCTATTAATTCTTTACGACGCTTTGCTTCACCCATAATGTTAAAAAAGAATCAATTCTATGGCTGATGATAGCGCTTGGTTGCAGCAATAAGGAGAAAAAGTTATAAGTTTTAGAGTTCTTGCCTAAAAAGAAAAGGCTTTGGCAATCTTATCTCCACTCCCACTGACAAAGCCTTGACCATCTGGATAAAAGACTACAGACGTGACCACATCGGAATATGATGTAAATGTACGGATTTGTTCTCCCGTATTTCCATTCCAGAGTTTGATGGTTTTATCCTCGCTGCCACTGACTAAGGTTTGTCCGTCTCGATTGAAAGCAACAGAGTTAATCAAACTGGTGTGACCTGCAAGCGTCCGATTGAGTTCTCCGGTACTCACATTCCACAATTTGATGGTTTTATCGTTGCTACCACTAGCTAGAGTTTGACCATCAGGGCTAAACGCTAGCGATCGCACTGAATCTTGATGCCCGGTGATGGTACGATTGAGTATACCTTTTGTTAGGTTCCAAAGCTTAATGGTTTTGTCTTTGCTAGCACTGGCAATGGTTTGACCGTCAGGGCTAATAGCAACAGCAAAGACTCCTTCTGTATGACCTTTAAGAGTATGGAGGGATTTACCAGTTTGTACGTTCCAGACTTTAATCGTGTTATCCCAACTGCTGCTAACTAGTGTTTGTCCATCAGGGCTGAAAACAACTGACCTGACGTTTTTAGGATGCTCTGCCAAAGTCCGAATAAGTTTTCCCGATGGCACATCCCAAAGTTTGATAGTTGCGTCCTTCCCACTACTTGCTAACATCTGTCCGTTGGGACTGAAGACAACTGACAAAACTCCTTGAGCATGACCTTCCAAAGTCTTAAGGTTTTTCCCGGTTTGTAAATCCCAAAGTTTAACGGTTTTGTCCTCACTAGCCGTAGCAAGTAAAGGTATGCTACCCTCGGACACGGGGTGAGGGCTCACTGCCACCGACCAAACCCTGCCTTGATGACCTGTAAAGGTGTGTGCGAGCTGAATCTTCTGCCAGTTTATGGCTTTTACTTCAATGGAAGAATTATTGATTTGCCACTGATAGACCCCGAAGGCTGCACCAGAAAGCACTACCACAGCCGCAATACTCCCAACAAGCAGTTTCGGAGATTTGCGAACAGGAGCTTGCTTTTGAGTTGTTTTATTATCTAGCATGGGAGACCTCTAACTTTTTATGTTATTTCCATATCCTCATGGTTCGATCGCGACTACCACTTACTAAAATGTGTCCCCAAGAACTCATCGTCATAGACAATACCCAGTCTGAATGTCCGGAAAGGGTTTGATACAAATTTCCCGTTTGTAAGTCCCAAATCTTAACGGTTTTATCAACACTTGCACTCGCGAGTGTTGTGCCATCAAAGCCAAAAGCGACAGCAACAACGCGATCGCTATGTCCTGGGATTGTGCGGAGTAATTTGCCAGTTGCGATATCCCAAACCTTGATTGTCTTGTCCCAACTGCCACTAGCAAACTTTTGCCCATCTGGACTAATAGCCACAGATCTGACAGCATCAGTATGATCTTCAAGAGTGCGAATTAATTTTCCGGTTTGTAGATTCCAGATCTTAATAGTTTTATCTTGGCTACTACTGATAAGAGTTAAACCATCAGGTGTCAAAGCCAGGGAAAAAACAGCACTTTTATGTCCGTTCAGAGTTTTTAACAGTTCTCCGGTGCGGACATTCCAAATTTTAATAGTTTTATCTTCACTTCCACTAACAAGGGTTTGACCGTCACGGCTTAAGGTCACCGACCAAACGGGTTGAAGGTGACCCCTAAGGGTATTCAGCAATTGACCCGTTCGAGTCTGCCAAATTTTGATAGTATTATCCCCACTTCCACTCACGAGTGTTTGTCCATCTGCACTGAGAGTAACTGCCCTCACATTCTCGGAGTGAGATTTTAGCGTGTGTAAGAGTTTTCCCGTACCGGCTTGCCAGATTTTAATGGTTTTGTCCTCGCTACCACTTGCGAGAGTTTGTCCATCGGCGCTTAAGGCAACTGACCAAACAAAACTGTCATGGGCAGCAACAACTCTTGCAAGAGTGTATCCTTCTTTCCTGCTAGGGGTGGGTTGTTCTTGGCTCGGTTCGGGATTGTCTTCTTTGGATAACGGGGATTTGGGTACTAGGAAAAAGTAAAGCCCTGCTGCTGTTGCGATCGCCAGGGCGATGACTCCGAGCCCTACAGGCAGCCATTTCGTCAAAAATTGCTCCTGTGGTGTTGATTCTATCTTTGTGACATTTGAAACTGTAGAATTACTGAATAGTGGCGAGCGAGATTCAATAGCAAGAGTTTGACTCGGCGGATCGATTTTTTGTAACCCTTTTAAGACCTCTTCTGCTGTTTGATAGCGCAGGCGGCGATCCGACTCCACCATTTTTTCAAGGATCTCAGCCAGTTCTTGGCTGATTGCGCTACTATCGCGCCAATTTTTTATACCCGCATATGGGCTGTTGGGATCGATAAGAGTTTTGACTTCTTGAGCAGATAATCCACTTGCTGCTTGTATGCCAATGACACCCACGGCATAAATATCGCTATTAAGTTGAGGGTAACCGTAAACCTGTTCTGGGGGCATATAAGCAGGAGTCCCCACTGCCATTGTTAAATTAGGTACACTTTGCCCATCTAGGGGAGGAATTTGTTTAACTGTACCAAAGTCAATTAAGACTAATTTACTATCTGTTTGTCTTCTAATTAAGTTAGAAGGTTTCACATCGCGGTGAATAACTCCATAACTGTGAACAAATTGTAAGATTTCTAAAATACCAGTTAATAAATCGGTAACCCGTTTTGAGTCCCAGGGGTGTCCCAGAATTAGCTCGTGAGTGAGAGTATGTCCGGCTATGTACTCCTGAACGAGATAAAATTCCTTGTTTTCTTCAAAATAAGCAAGTAATTGTGGAATGCGGTCATGCAAACCCAATTTTTCTAAAATTTCCGCTTCGTTTTTAAACCAAAGCTGAATTTTTGGCATTAATTCTGGGTTTTGTTTTGTTGGTCGTAATTGCTTGACGACGCAAACAGGATGACCGGGACGGTGGGCGTCGTTAGCAAGATAAGTTTGCCCAAATCCTCCTTGTGCAAGAACTTGAATAATTTGATAGCGACCACCCAAAAGTTGACCGTTCATAAGCTGTTGTTACGCACTGAATTTACAGACTTGGCGTGAAGATTGTTAGGGATTAGTGGTTAGTAGTTAGTGGTTAATGGTCACTGGTTACTAGTGTGAACTGAATTTACAAGCATTGTACCTACTAATTCTTGTAGGGGCGCAACGGTCTTGCACCCCTACGTACCACTAACAACTAACACTCCTCAAGCCGAGTCTTCTTCTTGGGTGGGGGAGAACAGGCTGGGGTCGAGATAATTGATCCGTGCCAAAGGGCTAAGGGCTGCCAGAACTTGAGCGCCGTAACTTCTGAGAATGACACGAGTATCTAGCAGGGCAACAACACCTTTGCTTTCTCGCACGGGGGCAATAGCCCGTTGCAATTCATTCAACGCCGTTGGTAACAAGTACAGACGGAACCAATCCTGATGCGATCGCTTGTAGTATGAGACTCTTCCTGCCACTAAAGGATGTTCTAGGGATGGCAGGGGCAAAGTGGAAATAACCAGGAGTTGGGGGGCTGGCAAAACTTTTTGATGTTCGCGCCAAAATTCCCAGCCCGTCACCAAAATACCTTTCTCATCCAAACAAGTTTTTTCTACCTGCACTCGCGAACCGAACTCAGCTGCGAGAATAGCACCCACTTGAGCTTTTAGTGGTACATCTCCCACAATAACAACCGTCAAACCGGGAGCTGTAGCGCCCAGACACACTAAAGTTCGTACTTTATGAATAAATGCTGTCTGAAATTCTGGCGTGTTAGGTAAGGGGAACTGGTAAGGTACGTACAATTGAATGGCTTCTGTTTGGCTATCCGATGAAAACTTCAAACACGTCAGATCGCCCAAACCCAACCGAGTCCGGAATAAAGGCGCTTCCGTTTCTGGTTCTAAGGCAGTCCCAACGAGTACAACAGGTTGGCGTTGCCAAATGGTCTCCAGTCTCTTGCCTAATTGAATGGGGGCGCAGTGTAAAGAAAACAAACCCGGACGGCGAGCAATAGTTGCCCAAAGGAGGGGAGGGGAGGGAGGGAGAGGGGGAGAGGGGGAGAGGGGAAGAGGGAGATTTTCGTGACGTTCTTTAAATTGATGCCAGAAATTTTGCCAAGCATTTGGTGTCTTTGTTATATCCAACGCTCCAAACAACCGACTTAAAACTTCTTCTTCAGCTAAGGTTAGGAGATAACACTCGTAAGGGTTGGTTGGATGTTGAAATAGTTCGTGGGTAAGTTGTACCCGAGAAGCACGAATTGTGTCTGCTTGGCTTGGGTAAGCAAGCATGAGTTCATCCCAGTCATGTGCTTCCAAACTGACTGACATTTGTTGACGCGCCCAATCTTCTAAATCATCTACCCCATCAATAATTGTGGGAATGCCAGCAGGAAAACTATTATCTGAGATGAGTTGCCCTTTTAACCAAGCCTCGGGTGAAATTAGGAGTAGCCCTTGGAAGTCGTGACCGGGCCAAGAGTCCCCCGTTCTGATTGGCTTGTTGACTTGCAACCACTGCTGCAATCGGGGTATTTCCACCCGCAACAAGCGTTGCTGTACGGATTGGGTGGCAACAATAATTACCGCACCGGGCCACATCAAAGCCGAAGCAACAAAACTCGTGCGATATCGCCCTTGATAGCCACTCACTGCCCCCACTTGAATAAGAGCACTCCGTCCGAGACGCAAGGCGCGTGCTACCAACCGTGCCATCGTCAAATGATGAGGCCACGAAGGGAACCCCGCCTGCGATCGCAGGAAGTTATGTAGTGATAAATGAACTTCTGCCTCAATCACTGGCTTTCAATCCCCTACAAATTCATTTTTTACTTGTAATAGCCCCATAAAAATCCATTATGTTGTTAGTTGCTAATGGCTAATGGTGAGACTAGTGCGTTCCCTTGTGCGTGGCATGCTCATTGCCATAGGAGGGTTTCCGTCCGCAGGCAACTGGTGAGTCCAGCGCTGCAGGTGGGTTTCCCGCGCCGCAGGCGACTGGTGAGTCCAGCGCTGCAGGCGGGTTTCCCGCGCCCTGGCGACTGGCGAACAAGGGAGGGCGAAGACGAAGGCCTAATAGCTAATTGTTCATTACCATTAGCTATTAGCAATTAACCATTAGCCGGTACCCTAAGTTATGCCAACTTATACAGGAATCTCTAGTGAAGCCTTTAAACACCCCCTGGACCGTGAAGCCGAGGAAGCCCTACGTAGTTTACCGGGGTTTGATTTTATCGCCCGGAAATTCATGGAATTTTTTGTTGAGCGCCCTCAGTTAATTTATCTAATGGGTAACACCATCCAAGTTGGGCCTCGTCAATATTCCACTATTTACCATATGTTTCGAGAATGCGTGCGGGATTTGGATATTTATCCAGAACCTACACTGTTTGTCGAACAAAATCCAAGCGCGAATAGCTATGCGCTGGGGCAAGAGCATCCTTATATAGTCATCAATACAGGGATCTTAGACTTGCTAAGCGAAGCCGAAATCAGGGCAGTGTTAGCCCATGAACTGGGGCATATTAAATGTGGTCATACTATTTTAATTCAAATGGCGATATGGGCGATGGGTGCTGCATCTGTCATTGGAGAATTAACTTTAGGCATAGGTAACTTGTTGAGTCAAGGGTTGATTTACGCCTTTTATGAATGGCGGCGTAAAGCCGAGTTATCAGCAGACCGAGCTGCTTTGTTAGTCATGGATGACTTGAACCCAGTGATGACTTCAATGATGAAAGTTTCTGGGGGCAGTCTTAAATATGCTAACGAATGCAGCTTACAAGAGTTTATTCTTCAGTCAGAGGATTATCAAGCACTTGACGCAGACGGATTAAATCAAATTTATAAATTTTTAATTTACAATGGGGGTCAAGGTGCATTTTTAAGTCATCCCTTCGCTGTCGAACGCGTGCATTATTTGCGACAGTGGTTAGAATCGGAAGAATATCGGCAAATTAAGAGGGGAAACTATCAACGTTCTGCTGCATCGGGTGCAGTCAACGTAGAAGCACAAGCCGCCCAACAAGCAGAGGCAGATACATTGCGTCGGCAAATTGAAGAATTGCAAAGAGAAATAGACAGAATGAGAAGATCTGATTCTAGCGATCGCTAAGGTTAACTCCCAAGGATTGTTGTTGGGTGGGCATCGCTCACCCAACAGTCAAGAGAATGCGAAGCACAGCCTCGCTCTACACATTCCCCAGTAGAGGAACGAGTATGGCACAAATGATTATGCAGTTGCTGAAAAGTGGAAATCTGCTATCAGTGGCAGTTCAACAAGAGGATGCTGCGATAGTCTTTGCGAGAAAGAGAGAATTTCTAAATTCTCAATCTCACCAGTCGTAGGGTTAAGACGAGCAAGTACACCATAATCAATTTCAGCTGGTTCCTGTTCTGGGTAAGGAGGGCGCTTGCTAATGTACAAGACGTCGCCAGAACTATCGTATTCAAATCGTAATTTCCCTTGCATAGAGTGTCTCTTTGTTAATTTTTAAGATGAAGACAGCGATTGGCAAGCAACAAGAGTGCTTTTCTTTTATTTCCTGTAGTGGCCAGTGATGCAACTGTCTACTCTCACTTAACAAACAGTAACCTTTACATTCCACGGGTGCAGTTAGTCAACAACTGTTTTTTGGTTTGAAGCGAGTTGTTTCCCGTTCGTTCTTTTTAAGATGAACATAATTATAATTAAATCTTGCCCTAATTAGTTCGTTAATCATGTCGGAAGAAGATATTCGTGCCACGCGACTGGAGAAAGTAGAACAACTGAGACAGCTAGGCATGAATCCCTATGCCTATCATGGGGAATTAACTCATCATGCTGCTGAACTACAGGAGAAATTTGCCGATCTGCCTAGCGGTGAAGAAATTGACGTTGAAGTTGCTGTAGCGGGACGCATTATGGCGCGTCGTGTTTTTGGCAAACTGGCTTTCTTTACCTTGCAAGATGAAACCGGCACAATTCAGCTTTACTTGGAGAAAAAGCGCATAGAGGAAGGCATGGCAGAGGTTGCTGGTGCTTTCGATAATTTGAAGCAACTCACAGATGTCGGTGATATTCTGGGAGCGAAGGGAACAATCAAACGAACTGAAAAGGGCGAGTTATCTGTATACGTAAAAAAATACACTATTCTTACTAAATCCCTTCTCCCCTTACCTGATAAATGGCATGGGTTGACGGATGTTGCCAAACGCTACCGTCAGCGTTATGTCGATTTGATTGTTAATCCTGAAGTTCGCCAAACATTTCGCCGCCGTGCTCTGATTACATCTGGTATTCGTCGCTACTTAGAACAGCGTGATTTTATTGAAATTGAAACTCCCGTTTTGCAATCGGAAGCAGGGGGTGCAGATGCGCGTCCGTTCATCACTTACCACAACACTTTAGAGATAGAACTGTACCTGCGAATTGCTACGGAACTCCATCTCAAGCGTTTGATTGTTGGCGGTTTTGAAAAAGTCTTTGAACTGGGCCGGATTTTTCGCAATGAAGGAGTTTCTACCCGTCACAATCCTGAATTTACCACGATTGAAATTTACCAAGCGTATGCCGATTACAACGACATGATGGCATTAACGGAAGATATTGTGACTACCGTTACTAAAGAAGTGCTCGGCACGCTCGAAATTAGCTACCAAGGTACACCAGTGAATCTGACTCCACCTTGGCGGCGTGCGACTATGCATGACTTGGTGAAGGAATATACGGGATTGGATTTTAACTCGTTCGGGACTTTGGAAGAGGCAAAAGAAGCAAGCAAGAATGCTGGTCTTGAAGGTATAGAAGATTGCTCCTCAATAGGTAAGCTTTTGAATGAAGCCTTTGAGCAAAAGGTAGAGGAAAACTTAATTCAGCCGACTTTTGTTATCGATTATCCTGTGGAAATTTCGCCACTGGCAAAACCCCATCGTTCCAAGCCCGGTATTGTAGAACGTTTTGAGTTATTCATCGTCGGAAGGGAAACTGCCAATAGTTTCTCCGAGTTGACCGATCCTATCGACCAAAGACAGCGTTTGGAAGCTCAAGCAGCACGCAAAGCGGCTGGCGATCTCGAAGCGCATGGGGTTGATGAAGATTTCTTGACGGCGCTGGAATACGGTATGCCCCCTACAGGTGGTTTGGGAATTGGAATTGACCGCTTGGTGATGGTGTTAACAGACTGTGCTAGCATTCGGGATGCGATCGCATTTCCATTGCTAAAACCTTCTAGTAGCGTTATTAAGGGATTTGACTACAACTCAGCAACTCAAACACTGACAATTGAATTCAGTAGTGGTAGCGTTTATGAATATTACAAAGTGCCTCCTGAAGTCAAGGAAGCTTTAGAGAACGCTCCTTCCGATGGCAAATACTTTAACGAGTCTATTAAAGGAAAGTTTAAGCACGAACAGTTGAGTTAAGCAGGTCTAAGGTACATGATGGTCAAGCCATCATGTACCTTAGAGGACTCAATTAGTGAGGATGACTTGTATGAGTTACGCATGACGAAGAGCGAGCATAACCCTCGATTTATCTTGACAACCGCTACTCCTCAGTGTTTCGTAGTTCTCCACGCTTTTATGAAGAAATATGACGGTGCTATTCGGGAGAAGGAGAAGTTCGCAAAACGGATTAATTCGTAGTAAACCGGAGTAATTCGGTTAACTGACTTCACCATAACTCAGTACAGAACTGTTTATTCTGTATTACTCGCAAGAGTTTTAGTCCGCTTTTAAATGATGACTTAATGAGATTAGCCAGTCTCAAGCGTCGAGGGAGGAACATGGCTGCTTTGCGACAGTGCAACACCGAACCTTACCCCGTGAAGTTTAAAAGCAGTGTTGAGGCAAACTAGACCCCGCACAGGGAGTTAATCAAATGATTACCAACTCTGTATTCGTTTTAAGCAAGAACGGTAAAATATTAAAACCAACAACGCCAGCTAGAGCTAGAATTCTTCAAGCACAGGGTCAAGCTAAGAAATTGAAGTTATTTCCATTTACTCTAATTCTAGATAAGGAGGTTGATGAAAATGTAGAACCATTATTAGAATTACGAATTGACCCAGGTTCTAAGTATAGCGGGTTTTCGTTAGTAGACTTAAATAAGAATGAAGTAGTCTGGGCAATGGAATTAGAGCATCGGGGATTAGCCATTAAAATGGATTTAATCAAAAGGGCCAGTGTTCGTCGTTCTAGAAGGTCAAGAAGACTTCGTTATCGTCAAAAGAGATTTGACCGCAAAAAGCCCTATGGTTGGTTACCACCATCTTTGAAACATCGTTTGTTAACTACCCAGACTTGGATTAAACGGTTGCTTAAGGTCGCTCCCATTAAATCAATTGCAATTGAATCTGTTAAATTTGACTTGCAAAAAATAGAAGCACCAAATATTGAGGGGATTGAATATCAGCAGGGTACGCTGTTTGGATATACGCTACGCGAAGCACTTCTAGAGCATTGGGGAAGAGAGTGTGTTTATTGTGGTCTGACGGATGTCCCCTTACAAATAGAACACATCAATCCGCGAAGTAAAGGTGGTAGCGAGCGCTTTTCAAATTTCACCTTATCGTGTGAAAAATGTAATCAGAAAAAAGGTAGTAAACCAGTAGAGCAATTTCTGAAAAATCAACCAGAAATATTGAAAAAAATTAAAGCACATCAGAAAAAATCATTGTCAGACGCCGCCGCAGTTAACTCAACTCGTAAAGCAATATTTGAAATGGCACACCAATTTGAGTTACCAGTTATCTCAGGTGATGGTGCGTCTACCAAGATGATTCGGATTCAAAGTCAATTGCCAAAGGCTCACTGGCTCGATAGTGCATGCGTGGGAACTGACCAAATTGTGAAATTGCGTGTATGCCAACCACTGCTTGTTACTTGTACTGGTCATGGGACAAGACAGGTTCAAAGAGTAAATGCTAAGGGCTTTCCTGCAATTGCTAGTATCAAAAAGAATCCCATGACTGGTAAAAAAGAAGTTAAGTTAGTGAGTAAAAATCAGAAATATACTCATGCGACAGCAGGTGATTATGTGATTTGCACTTTGTCAGAAAACCGTAAACATATTAAAGCGGGAATTTATCGTGCTAGAGTTAAAACTCCAACTCCTAAAGGAGTAGAAGTGCTAATTAACGGTCATCGGATCGGAGTCAATCAAAAATACTTCAAGCTGATTCATCGCTCCGATGGTTATGAATACAGTTTTACTACGATTGACCCTGATTTACTACGTTTAAAGCCTATCTAATGGTATGATAAAGAACCTGCACGGATTAGACTGCGGGAATTGCAGCAGAGAGAAACACTATGACAAACTTGATAACAAATTTCCTCAATTCTTAAAGGCTTGGGCTACAAATATCCTACATCAAGAGGAGCTAATCCCAAAAGAAGTACTAGCATTACATATTTTTTATTATGTAGGGATTTTATTAGGTACAAGTAAAAGACGACAACAGAACTGACTCAGGTAAGCTAAAAATATTTTAATTTGCACACCTAAATTTTCAATAAAAATCTTGTGGGGCGGGCGAGACGCCCGCTTTCCCCGGTATGAACGGGCGGGGACGCCCGTTCCACTAGAAAGAGGTGCGTTACATTTCTATAAGAAAGTGCTGTATTAAATTACCTAAAAACTGCTGTCGCCATAAGACAATGTAAAAGGGTCTGTTACAATTGACAATTTGTACCCAACAAACCTGTATATTTTATATTAAGTACGAGTCATATTACGGGATATAGAATATAACATGGTTTGAGGTAGAACATCTGTTGCAAGCAAAAGAGATAAAAGATAGACTAAAAGCACTCCTGAAAGAAGCATCTTCCATCGACTCTAATTTAGCGAAAAGATTAGACGAGGTAAATCGTTGGGTTAAAGATGTAAAGCTGGGGTCGCTGACATCTAAGAAATTTGTCATGTTCTTTCTTCAACAAATTATTAGGGATGCTCAAATTTGGTTAGACATCAAAGCGCAAACCTCAGAAGAAGAACGACAACTGTATTATCAGCAAATGACTGCAACAGAAAGATATTGGTACGGTTATCTATTTCCCAAATGGCTGGAACAGAATGATTCAAAATTCTTAATTTGGAAACAAAAATTAATGTCCGGTGAGTTTAGTCAAGCAGATACCATGCTTTTGCGCTCCATAGCTACTGAAGTCGTCCGACGTGAAGGAACTTTTTGGCAGTGCTATATTGCAGATTTGTCAATGGCAACTGATATAATTGTAAGTAACAAGCAGCAAAAGCCACTTTGCAGCCAAATCACCAGTCTCTCTGATGAATTCTTGCAAGGAAAATATGATGAGTGGAAAAATACCCTACAAAATTGGGGTATGGATAGAGGTATTTTCTTAAGTTACAACCCCAATACAATAGATGGCATAAATCAGATAGTTAACGTAGTGCTGTACAACAGCGATCATTTGAGAATAAGCGTTTATTTAAAATTAAATTTATAGTTGCAGGTTTGTGACATTTACTCTTTTTTAAAAAAAGCATTATTAACTAAAATATTGTCATTATGGTGAAAGAAACATCTTCTGACGGTCACGCGAGTTTCACAACGTTTCTGAAACACTTAGAAGAAGCAAGAAAATTACAGATTGACTGGATGACATATGGTATTGACTCTGTAGACTTGTATGTTGATGATGTAGATGGAGATTGGTTGGAAAACTGGGGAGAGGGTGAAGACGAAGAAGTACAGCGCCAGAAAATTGTGGCGGCTATAACTGGATTTCTAGAAAGCAATGATTGGGTAGCCATTAGAATACGCAAGCACTTCAATAACGAATCTAAGCCTTTAGAAGAAATTGCGAATGAGCTAGAGAAATGTTTAAGTATTCTCGAATTTCATGAAAGACTTTTTGCTGTCAAGAAAGTTCTAGCTGATGGTATCACAACTACAGATAGTGAAGCTCTTACAAGTGCTAAATGTAACGATTTCGAGTTACTGGATCTGGCAGAGGAATTGCTGGAAAAATTAGCAGAAAATTTTTGTTGGGTGTATAGGTCGAATTAATGGCTAATAGCTAATGGCTAATGGCTAATGGCTAATGGCTAATAGCTAATGGTGAGACTAGCTCTCTAGGTGGGTTTACCACGCCTTGGGAAACGCTTCGCGTTTGGGATGCGATAGCTGTATAGCCTTGGGGGTGTAGCATGGCATTGCGTAGGTACCGAAGGCATACAGTTAATGGTAATAATTGATAGAGTTAGGTGGGCATATTGCCCACCGTATGAAATATTTGTTAGGCAATGCCTTTTATAGCTACGTGAACCATTAGCCATTAGCTGTCAGCCATTAGCCATTAGCCATTATCCCTCAATTTGCTACTTCAGCCATCTCGATAATTCGCCCTTCGTAATCTTTAACTAAAAAGTTGAGGGGTTTTTGGTTGCGAATTTTAAATTTCAAACCACGGGTTTCGACTCGCATTAAAATCATTTCCAAGCAGTCGCGATCGAAGCAAACATGGCGTTGCTGATTTTTAGTGCCTATACTCGCTCCCGTAATGACATGTAACTGAGTATTTTTCTTGAGCTGATACCAAAGCCCGTCACTGGCGTTGGTCATTCTACTACCAGCTAGGGAAGGGCTGCTAGACAGGTACAACGGATCGACTCCTGTTGCACCAATGGTTTGCTCGTAGTTGTAGTAATAGTGCAAGGGAACTTCTGCTGCTGGTAAATCGAGCAGCCCTTCGTACAACTGCCTTGCTATTTCTAGATCGGACACCATCACAGTATGCACTTTTGGGGCGCTGGTCAGAAACATCCACATAGCACCAGCATATGCGGCTAGTAGCATCACCATGATGCCCTGGGTAGAAAATATGCTGTCTAAGGGTAGGGAGGGCAAAAACGATCCGATGATGTGAGGAATAGACAGGGATTGTAACACGTTGGCAATTATAATCATGAATACGTTTGATCTGTATAAGGATATCCGCTTTTTAAGGTTTGTAGATGTAAGATTTTGGTTAAATTTGTATCTCTAGTGTATCAATTAAGATACATTCTAACTGTTCAGCCTTGGTGGGCTGACAGCAGGATAATATTTCGGTTAACAACAAGATTGCCACTTTTACACTAATTCTAGCAACATACTCTTATCTCAATGATACAAATACCTCATTTTACTGAAGCCAATCATCCATTGGTCAAGTCGCTCTTTCATCAAAGCGACCAAGAACTGCTGACTCAGTTTCAACAAAACCCGGATGCGGGGAGATTCTTTACAGCAGTTTTTTGTCGGTACACTCCTATAGTTTATACCTTGATTCGGCACTCCGCCCGATCGCCCGTGCAAGCGGATTATTTGTTCGCTCTCACTTGGCGACACATTTATCACGAACTTCGGGGCTTGGATTTAAACAGCGGTCTGTCTGCTAGGGAAGGTCTGACCTTACAGAACTGGCTGATTAATATGACTGCCTTGTGTATTAACGAAATTCAATTACCTCCCACCGAAGCGATTCATTATTCTCTGAAAACCACTTCTCCGCCACTTTGGTGTTATGTGGAACAAGCTTTAGATCGGTTACCTCCCATGTTGCGATTGATCGTGGTGATGGCTCAAACGTTCCACTGGAGCGAAACAAGAATTGCTGCTTACCTGCAAGCCGAAGGCGAAGCGATCGCCCCTATTGAGGTAGCAAATTTTCTCCAAGAAGGTTATCGTATGTTAGAGGAAAAATTACCAACAGATATACGCGCTATCTACTTAGGCGAAAATTTTCTTCAACCTGGAGTAGCGTAAATTTACGGTATAACGTGTTATTGGGTTGGTAAATTTTTAATTTTTGTTTAAACCGTTTACTTAAAACCGTAATAGCACGGAAAATTTTTATGAAAAGAGGGTATTTATTGCCAGGAGCAAATTATATTTTGCTGTTGGTTGTTTTGCTATATCCATTTGCTGCAAGTGCGGGCGACATTACCGAACAACTGCACCGTCCTGTCGATCGCTCAATGGTCAGAGAAACAACAGCTCGAGCAGATGAGTTGCAGCGTCAGGGAGAACAACAGTACCAGCAAGGAAGTTCGGACAAAGCAGTTCAGTCGTGGTTAAAAGCACTAGAGCTTTATCACTCAATTAGAGACCTCAAAGCACAAGGTCTGACTTACGATGCTCTTAGCAGGGGTTACGTCAAATTGGGTCTTTATAAAGAAGCAGAAGATGCCATGCGCCGACGTTTGGCCATCGCCCGCGATCTAAAAGACTTCCAGGGTCAGATTTTTGGCTTAAATAACATTGGCAGTTTACTTCTACAGAAAGGAGAAAATAAAGCTGCTTTCCAAACCTTGATAGAAGCGGTAGAAATTGCCACTAAATTAAAGAACATTGAAGGTCAAGGGCTGTCATTAAACAGTTTGGGTTTGGCAACTGCAAGATTGGGAGAGTACAACAAAGCCATTAAACTCTACGAAAAAGCTTTGACTTACCGCCGTCAGCTCAATGATGTCCTCGGTCAAGCCAATACCCTAAATAATCTCGGTGATGCTTACTCAGCAGCCAATGATTACCGAGGGACAATTGGCGCTTACGGCGAAGCACTCGGGTTAGCTAAAATAGCAAGCGATCGCACCAATCAATTACGGGCGATCGACGGTTTGGTCATTGCCCATGGTAGTGTTGGACGTTACGAACGCGCCCTAGACTTACTAGAAAAGAGATTGACACTAGCAAAAGAATTAAACAGTCGGCGAGAAGAATTAAGATCCTTTGAGGTATACGCTCAGTTATACGAGCAAATGGGAGACCTTCCAACTGCTCGCAATTTTTATGAAAGAGCAGTTATTTTAGCAAGAAACCTTGATGAAAACAAATTAGAAGTGCAACTGCTAGATAAAATGAGACAGATTCAAGGTAAAGTCGCCGCTAGATCGAAAAAGAAAAGATAATGGCTAATGGCTAATAGCTAATTGCACTATTAGCCATTAGCCATTAGCCATTAGCATTAATTCAAGTAAACTTGTCCGCTTTGTTGAATTCTGATAACACCCTGTTCGTTACCGGGATTTGCTTGTTCATCTAAAGAAAACTCAATCATTCCAGATTTAGTAGAGACTGGAATCACTCGGACAAAACCGTTATCTTGACGAACGGTAGTAATAGTTACGGGTACTGGCAAGTTTTGCAGAACAACTTCTTGTCCTCCAGCAAGAACGCGCCGTTCTGTGTGTCCAATGACTTCATAGTTAATAGCAGCGTTTGTGTCGTTCTTGATTTTGACAGAAACTTGTCCGTTTGTAGGTGTGACTGAAGCGATAGGAGATTGTTGCTGGTTGGGTGATGGCGGTGCAATAACAGAAACTTGTCCCTGTTGTCTACCAGAATAATTTTGATTTGCGTTATCAGGAGCCTCACCGCCAACGCCCAACCTTACTTGTTCTTCAGTTGGGTTAGCTGGGACAGCGCCTGTGGGAATACCACCTTGAGACGACTGTTGTCGAGTTAAAGCATTGGGTGGACATCCCTGAGGAACCAAAACTCTATTATTGTGAGGTTCTTCATAGAAAATTCTGGGACATGGGTTAACTTTGGAATCTAATCTTGGTTGAGGTTGCTGGAGTTGCTGAGCTACCGCGCCTTGGGGAATAGAGGACAAACCAAAGAGCAATCCTCCGCAAATAGCACCAAAAAAAACAACCGATTTGTTAAATACTTGATATGGCTTATTCATGCTTACCTCCCAATAAATATTGACTAAAATTGCACGAAAATTTTTATAAAAATTGCCTTAAATAATAAGACAACATGGTTTATTCAACGTAATGAATTTTATGTCTACAGAGATGGTAAAAA
The DNA here is from genome assembly GCF_045999855.1 of Tolypothrix campylonemoides VB511288_2. Classification (NCBI taxonomy): domain Bacteria; kingdom Bacillati; phylum Cyanobacteriota; class Cyanophyceae; order Nostocales; family Tolypothrichaceae; genus Tolypothrix; species Tolypothrix campylonemoides. The sequence goes on along the minus strand of NZ_JBFPMW010000012.1, from coordinate 246,264 downwards.
GCCTCCCTACAGCAGCATTTTAATAAAGACCATTGACTCACCCTGTCTTCACCTTGGCACTTCAACCTTATCAGAACCTTATTATGTGATGAGATAGCATATATATTGCCTCTTTACATAAGGTCTTGAATATTTCTAAATTCGATACAACCATAATAACAATTTCTAATTATTTAGAACTCTTACTATAGTCATGAAAAGAATTATTAGCTTAAATAGTCTTTATATCAAAAGTTAGAATATTTTCAATACAAACTGACACATGAGGCAGAGCCTCAAATAAAACATTCCCAGGTAGAACCTGGGAACGAGGGATAGAAAAGAATATATTCCCAGGTAAACCTAGAAACGAGGAAAGCAGACACATGAGGCAGAGCCTCGAAGAAAGCATTCCCAGGTAGAACCTGGGAACGAGGGATAGAAAAGAATATATTCCCAGGTAAACCTAAAAACGAAGGAACCGCACCATTAGCCATCAGCCATCAGCCATCAGCCATTAGCCATTACCCATTAAGCCTTTTCCCAAAGCTCGCGAACATGCTCGGGTAACCAACTGGCAATTTCCTGAATTCTTTCTTGTGATAATTCGTCTTTTGTGGCAGAAAAGACAGCTTTGACAACTAGTTCGCGGTCTACATTAGCTTGTAATCCCCCTTCATTTGCCACTCTGAATAAAAAGCGATCGGAGTCAATTTTGAAAATGCCAGGACCTTGCCAAGGTGGACGAACCCGACTGAGGAACCCTACAAGGGGATTGGTATCTTTCCACAGATCTGCAATTTCCATTTGCAGAGATTTATCTTCAGTGATTTCAGCTGGTTTGTGTAGTTCTTCTGCAACTCGGTCAGCAGCTTCTGTTGTCATCAAGTCACGCATGACTCGATAAACAACTTCTGTTACGTCTCTAGCATCAAAGATATCTTCAAGGTTGCCTCTAAGCCTAACCTTTTCCAAAAAAGGCATATCTTTAGTGGCAATAGGAACTGCTGGTCCTTCTCTTAATGCTTTAGGAGGATTTGCCTCCATTTTTTCCAGCATTTTCTGACCTTTCTGTGTCAGTTCTGCCTTTTTAAAGGTGATTAAATGTGGCAGAGGACCATCTGCTGCGCCAAAAGTATTGGCAATTCTGAAATCAACTTCTTTGGGGTTGGCAACCTCGGGAACGTCTTCCTGGTTACCGTAAGCATTGCCTGTAAATTCAGCATTGATATACTGCATTTGATTCAGGTAATCCAAATGACCTAAAAGATCTGTTGGGGTCATTTGTCTTCCTGCCAAGTCCGTTTCAGTGAATTCAACTTTGTGCATTCCCTGCCCGGTTTCTTGTATTTTTTTTAGTATAATATAAGCAACATCTTCTCTAATGGGTATTGTCATCTAACCCTCCTTCATGCATTGTCTTTAATGCATTGAATTTGAAGTCATTTTGCCAAAAGTAAACTAGCAGCTTGCAAAACTACTTGGAAAATAGAGAGAATCTAAAAGTAGTTGTACGAAACTGCTAGATGTTAAATTTATGGCTCACTTCATCAAGCATTGCCATTAAATTAGTAGGTAATACGAGCACTTTACATCTGTCACAGGAAACACCTGTTTCTCTGTCATAGGTAACATTGTATGCTAGTTGGTAGTTAGTAGAAAAACAACTAACCACTAACTTTCAAGAGTTATGGGGAAAGTAACTGCGATCGTGGTACCTACACCTTGTGTGCTGTCCACTTGAATGTAACCTTGATGGTTTTGGACAATTGCTTGAGCAATAGCTAGCCCCAAACCAGAACCTGTTGAACTTTGCGATCGCGTGTTTCCTGTTTTGTGGGTACGCGCCGGATCGACTCGATAAAATCGGTCAAACAAGCGGGGTATTGCTTCTGAAGGAATTCCAACTCCTGTATCGCTTACTTTAATTTGCAGATAGCCATTACTGTGACGCAGCCCAGAAACACGATTTGTTGCTTCTATACGTGCTAGGGTAACATTCACTTGTCCGCTAGGTAGAGTATACTGCAAGGCGTTACCAATTAAATTTGTAAATAACCGTATTAATTGATCCCAATTTCCAACCATGACGAACCAATTATCTATTAATTCATGATTTGTTTGTGAAGCGGGTGGATCGATTAATTCTAAAGTTAAAGTGATATTTTTTTCTGTAGCTAACAGTTGTTGTTCCTCAACGACTTCCATCAACAAAGCATCAAGAGGACAAGAGGTAAAAATTTCTTTACTGATACCGCTATCTTGCCTTGCTAAGAACAGTAAGTCATTCACTAACTTACCCAGACGTTGTGTGAGTCGTTCTACAACCTTTAATTGTTGTTTGTAGTAAAGGGGAGTTACACCTTCTGTTTCTGCTAACTCTAAATCGGCAAGAGCAACTTGCACGTTAGTTTGAATTAAGGTAATTGGGCTTCTAAGTTCGTGAGAAGCATCAGCCGTAAACTGTTTGAGACGTTGATAGGACTCACGCACTGGTTCCATAGCTTTACCTGAAAGAAACCAACCACTGGCTGCAACAGAAATAACCATTAATCCAGTCCCCAGTGCTAGGTCAAAAATCAACTGGCGGCTGGGTTTGGTGACTTCAAACCAGGGGTGACTCACTCGCAAATATCCCAAAACTTGCCGACCTATTTGTACTCGCTCTGTGACTTGTCGCAGGAGAAGGGGTGGGGAAGTGGAAGAGGGGGAGGGGGGAGACAAGGGAGAAATGGCTACCTTGTTCTCCTTGTCTTCATTTCTAATAACTTTGACAGTTTCACCTGTCATATTTGGATGTAGCGGAATATTTAGGGGTTGCGATAAAGTAGACCACAGCAGTTCGCCTGTAGGACTAAACCACTCTAGGTCAATGCGATCGTCTTCTACTGTGTCAGCGTTGTTCCGAAAACTGGCTTCTATATTAACGCGAAATTGACCTGAGTCTGAGTTGACTGGTTCAATGACAAGCGATCGCTCTACAACTTCCACCACATGATTTAGGGTATCGTCCATCCGTTCAATTAAGGTATTGCGGACATACAAATACACTCCACTTGCAAACAGCAGCAGAAGTACAGCTGTGATGGCGGTATACCAAAGGGCAAGACGGCGACGGGTAATTTGAAACATGAGGTAGGAGGATTGTTAGTGGTTAGTAGTTAGTGATTAGTAGTTAATGGATAGTGGCTAGCAATTAAGTATGTTGGTAAAAATCAACTCTACTCTATGAATAAATATGAAGTTCTTGTTTTGTACTACTAACCACTAACCAGTAAGGACGATTATCCAGATCTGTTAATTTGACCGAGCTATTTAATTACCAATTACTTAGCATTAATAGATCTCCTCAATATGCTGACTCAAGAGAAATTCAGTCATTGCATCCGCAAAAACAGGCTTGCGTGGAATTACTTGACTGATAAATATCTTCTTTCCCACGCCCTCTAAAACATTAAATTGAAGGGGTTTGGCAGACTTTTGAAAGAATCCTAATGTTCCCCAGTTTTTCTAGTAAAACTTCATTATATATTACTTAAGTGCCATTACTGATTTATTTGAGCACTGCACCCCGCAGAATTCCATATTATTACTGAAGTTATATTTGAGTTGAAAGGGTTAAAGTCTTTTTGTAAAGCTGATACGAGGGCATTCCAGCACTAAGCTGAAAAATTGATAAATTAATTTTTCAATTATGATATGTTCTTGTCAAATCTGGGTAATCTAAACAACAGAAACTTACTAAAAACACAAAGTTTCTAATTCAATTCCAGAACGTATCATATAACAATAACTTAACTTTGCAAAACTACAAAGTTAGGAATAAGAAAAGATGTTTCTTAAAGGTGCATTTTCTTAGAAGTGAGTCAACCAATATGGCAAAGTTTGTAAAATCCTTTCATACAAAAAACAGTAATTTGAATGAATTACACAAACAATACAATATTGCTTTTAGTTGTCTTTCTAGCATCTTTCAAGATACATCAAAAAGTATTTTATATTGTTTCGTTCACAGCGATTTCCTGTATTGTACCGCTTCAAAAAGTAAAAATATTAGGGATTTTTGGAACAACAACGATACAGCCCCTGCGAAAAATAAGATGGGCATTGCTAACCTTAGCAAGTTGTTCTTAAACGCGTGTACGAAACGAATTGACAGAATTTTATTTCTTACATTGGGAGGTGAAGTGTAGAGCTTTTATAAAAAATTTTTGAATTTCATTTTTAAATCTACTCTCGGGCTTACCAGGAAAATTCTATCAAACAGTCATTATTAAAATCCAATTTATTTGGATGCGTAAGGAAACGAGAGTCCATCAAATTTCCACAATTGACAAAACTTACAGCGAGGAGCAAATTCGATCGTGAAAAACAAAATTGTTGCTATTTTAGCTGCTGCTACCGCTTTAGGTAGCTCTCTGTTTGCAGCACCTGCTCAAGCCGTTCAGCAAGATGTAAATGTTGAAATCACTGTATCCCCAGTCCTATTCTTGCGTACTTTCGAGACTGTTAGCTTGCAGATTACCAACCAGGATTTGGGTTCACTAGACAAGGATGTCGATACTATAAACAGAATTACAGATGGTACAACATCAATTGACAGAACAACACCTGTAGGTATTGGTGAAATAGCAGCTGGAACTATTAAGAAGCCAGTGAAGGAGTTATTTGCCGTTTGGTCTAACAGTTCTAACGGTGTTGATGTTACTGTTACACCTGTTACAGGTTCAACGACACTCACAAATACAATTGCTTCACCAAATGGTAGATTTGCAACAGCAACTTTGTCAGATGCTAAAGCTGTGATTACAGATACAACAAAACCTACGACAGCAAAACCTTTAGTCGGAGGTGCTGAACTGTCATTCGATTTGACCTCTACTGCAGCAGGCAAATATGTAGGAGCTAAAATCCGCGTCGAAGCGTTACCTAAATTCTAATTACCGTCGTTATAGAGACGGCAAATTCTGGTGCAGGTGTTATGCCTGCTTCCAGAATCAAGTAGGCACGAATTGATACTAAAAAAAGAAATTAGCTAACGCAAACTAACCTACAGCCAGAAATTGAGGGATTGGATTTTTAAGTAACTGGATAATCAGTAACATATTTTCAATCCCTATCTAAAATCCAAAATCAATATCAGCCACAGTCAACTTTTTGCAAATACAATTTGCACAAGGGTCAGTTTTAAGAAAACGAGCTGGCAACGCAATATGAGAAAATGCTTGAGTATAATTTTGGCGCTGTTTGCCATACCACAACTTCAAGCCTTGGCACAACAGACGCCTCAACCAAAAGATCCAATCGAATTCAACAATATTTCACCTCAAACAGTAGTATTTTCTCTCTTAAAGTCTGCCGAATTTTTCCCCAATGGAAAAGCAAGCGCAACGGTAAATAATCAAACAGAGTTACTAAATCCTCCCAACTTTAGTGAGAGCATTCCCCGCCAATTTCTATGGAAGATGCGGGTGCGTCTAGACGAATTGCAGTTGCCTCTCAAAGCAACTTATAAACTGATACTTCAGCAGGGGCAACAGAATAATCCTTTTAATAACGTGCAATTTCTAGATAATTCGGTTGAAATAATCTCTACCGATTCAAAAACCAATACAGCGATTGTGCAGGGAAGAGTGACCCTGCAATTCCTTAATCTTAACAATATTGGAATTGCAGATACCTATTCTGGACAGCTATCTGTATGCCTGCAAGATAGAAACAGTAGCTGTATGTAGGGATATGGGACTAGTACATGAAGGCAAAAGTATGCCCATCAGAGGGCAGAGCAGGCGCAAAAGGTTTTCTTATAAACTTTTTAGCTGTTACTAATGGTTGCCTTATTTACGCCGCGCTGGACTACTAAGTTTGAAGTAAATTAAGTTTTTTATATTTACTGTGTGAGAAAGTGAAAAGAGCGATGTTTAAAACACCTAGATGTATAGCGCTAAGTTTAATTGGGGCATTAGCCTTAGGGATACCAATTGCTACTGCGATGGAAGTAGGCGTGAGCCCACCCCGGTTTGAAATAGAATTTAATAACAAAACACGTACTCAATCACTTAATGTGACAAACTTGTCTTCCAAGCCAGTGGAAATGAAAGCTTACGTTCGGACTTGGACGACTACAGAAGATAATAAATTTCAAGAAGCTCAATCTACAGAGCAATCTCTGGATCGGTGGATTGTTTTTACTCCCTCTAGATTTACAATCCCTCCCCGTAGTTCTCAGACTATACGCTTTGAAATTCGTCCTAAAGTCAAGCCTAGTCCTGGCGAACACCGTGCTGTGCTTTATTTAGAAGAAGTTCCGCCAGGAGGTGAAGACTCGCAGGCTGTAGTTGCCATTGGTCGTTTAGGTGTTGTGATCTACGGCTATTCGGGAGAAATCAAAAGAGTTGGTGCGTTAAACTCTGTGAGAGTGGACACTAAACCGAATGGCGCAACAGCAGTATTTGATATTTCCAGTACGGGAAATGCTCATGTGCGCGTAAAAGGTCAATATGCCATTTGGTCTGCAGCAAAATACCCTGGGGCTGCAGCAACAAAAGCCTTGCCTGATGTAGAAAATCCCCAAGCAAAACTTCCAGAGAATGTTTTAAATGCCGGATTATTGGATTTTTCTGCTGTGTTGCCTGGGACTCGCCGTCAGCTTCTATTACCTATAAGCAAAAAATTACCTCCAGGTAAATATGTTTTAGATATTAACGGTGATTTGAGTGGAACCCGCATCGATCAAGGTATTCCCTTTACGATTCCGGCTTCATCTGCTACTCAAAAATAACTTTTACTCTTGCAAATATCTCTCATTATCAGGGTGCTTTTACTGCAATCCTGAGTCAATTTGCTACCAAAAAATTCTATAGCTCCTGAGCTTTTATTTACTACAGTTCATTTCCTATATATGCGCTGGATATTGGAACCTTTGTGCTTATGCTGTACCTAGCTCTACCATCTGTACCCCCACCAATAGTTATTACCTTACCACCTCAAGACGTGAGGAGCGAACAATCTACAGAAAAAACTCCGGCTGTGAAGAAGCCAACAAAACCTTCAATTGAAAACAGTGGTCTTACGAGCGTAACAACAGCACAATCGTTGGTTTGTATATCACAGCAGCCTCAAGCATCAGATCGACTCGGCGACAGACTTAGGCAAGTGTTGACTAAGTCTGAAGGAAAAACTGTAAATTGTATCTCTCAAAAGAAATCTGACATTTTTATTTCGCAGGCACACCTTCGGAAACAAAAGCCTGCAATAGGTTTTTCACCAGTTACTTCAGCATCAACTTCAGTTCAAAACAGTTCACCGACAGCTAACAATTTAGCACTTGAAGAAGGAACAACTGCCTCTGCGCCTTTGACTACAACCGATAAAATCAATCCTGTCGATGCTAATTCTGATGGACAACTTAATAACCAGAAGTTTACTAGCGCTTTGGATCGGTTTTCCCAAAAAAATGCGATGGGTCAAATTTTGGCAGCCGTACAAGAACTTATTAATATTTCTTTAACTGGCTCTCTGAAAAATCCTATTAGTGATGCTGTCGAAGCCCACAATCAAAATTCTCAGCAAATCGCTAATTCAACGCTAGAGCAAACATCGATTCCTATAGATTCTGTTGGCGATCGCGAGACAGTAGCCACTGCACCCCTGAGCATAACAGACAAGCTAAAGCCTGCTAATAATCCTGCTGAGAAACTCAATCACCAGAAACTGATTGGCGCATTAGATAGATTTACCCGAAAAAATGCAGTTGGTCAAATTTTGGCAGCCGTACAAGGTTTGATAAATTTTTCTCTCACTGGCTCCCTCAAAAATCCTACTAGCGATATTGTTCAAGCCGACAGTCAAAATTCTCAGCAACTCGCCACATCAACACAGCCAATATCTACTATTGATAGTCCTACTCAAGGAAAAGATTCTATTAACGGTGGTATTGAGTTAGCAAGAGTAGCAGGAGAACCTTTTTTAGTAGGGGTAGTTATTAACGGTCGTGAAGTTGGTACTTTAGATATTATTTCTGAAGGAAGAACTCTTCTCATTCCTCTAGAAAAATTTGCTGATATTGCTGGATTTAGCGTTGAAATATCTGACAGCGTTGTGCAATTAAGTACTCCTTTAGGGTCTGTCAAGTTACAACCTGATTCTCTTAAGCAAATCAACGGTGTTAGTTATATTACTAATGCCAAGCTGCAAGAAGAATTAAAAATAAAGATAGAGTTAAATACTGCAGATGTAACTTTATTGACTGAATTACCCTGGCAAGGAAATCTCAGACAGCGCAGCGCTTCAGCAAATGACCTCAAACCAGACTTTTTACCTCCTAGCAACTTAATTTCAAATTTCCAACAAGAGTTAAATTTTTCTAACAGTAATGGAGATTCGGAATTCCGAACTTCTACCACTTTAGGGGGTAGACTTTTAGGTTTTGCTTATCGCTTTCGGATGGAGAATAATTTTGAAGATACTCCCGATATTAGTGAATATTATATATACAAACGTAGCGGACAATTTCGCTATCAATTAGGTCGCCAGCAACTCGGTTTAAATAACCTATTTAGTGGATTAGACCTGACAGGATTTCAAGTAGGTTATACCAATTTACCTCCTGAAACGTTTGGTTCAAATTCCAGTGCCAATGAGATCTTACCTAGAAGTTCTAACCCCAGACAAACATTCCGGGGCCAAGCTCCCCCAGTAAGCTTTGTACAACTGAGAGTTGGAGGAATTGTAGTTGCACAACAGCAAGTTGGATTTAATGGCAGATACGAATTTATTGATGTCAATTTGCCTGTAGCTCAAAGCAGTGAAGTTGAGGTTGTCATTTTCGATCGCAATAATTTGCGCGTACCTATTGAAATTCGCTCAGCCAGAATTAATACGTCTGATTTGTTATTACCCGCAGGCGGTAATGTACAGCTAGCTGGGGTAGGACTAAGTGGAAATTTAGCCCAAAATCTACTTAGTAATTCCGATTCCTCTAACGATAATCAACTGGTTGGATTTTACCAAGTGAGACAAGGGCTTTCAAATAATTTAACTTTAGAAGGTTCATTTCAAGCTGCACCTGATACACTTCAAACCCAAGCAGGTTTGATTTGGCGTTTAGCTAATCCAGTTATTTTATCTGGAAGCGTTGGTAGTTCTTATGGTAAGCTCGGCTACTCAGCAGATTTAGATGTACAGCTAAACCGATTGGATATCAGAGCCAATTCTCGGTCTCTTCCGGAAGGATATACGGGAAAAAATAATACAGAGCGATATAACCATAGTCTGGAATTGAACTATCGCGTTGGTAATTTTTTAAATGTGGGATTTGTTGCCCGCAGCCAAAAAGATGATAGTAACGATGCTACTAATTACATTTTGCCTACTTTTTATGCACGACCTTTCTCTAACGTATCTTTAAACGGCAGACCTGATATTGATGGGCGATATTTGTTTAATGCTTTCTATCAACCAAATAGTGCAACAAGAGTGTCTTTTAGCACTTATGGCGATGCATACATTTCTGATTTGAGCTATAACCTCAGCCGTAATTATCGGATGTCTTTCGGGACAGAATTTGGGGATAGCTTGGCTCCTCGCTATTCTGTTAGTATCGGTCATCAACCTAATAGTCTTAGCAAACTCAGTTGGAATCTAGGTCTAGCCTATAGCGATGGACAAGTAGGACCGATTGCTGGTGCTAGTATGCACGTACTTCCAGGTCTCTTAGCTAGAGTTGATTATCAAGGTATTCCCTCTAGAAGTAAAGGTTACGGGGGATTGGGCGACGATCGCCTGACGGTGTCCCTAGTATCAGATTTATCTTTTTTAAGTGGAAGAATTGCCCCTGCTGAATCTTTTGGTATCAGTAAGGAAAGGGGAGGAATTGCTGGGCGACTTGTCATAGAAGGAAAAACTAAAGACTTTGACTTAGGCGGATCGATTGTTCGAGTCTACGATAACCAGAACCAAGAAGCTGGTGTGGCAAAAACTGATTCCAAAGGTAACTTCTTTGTGGGCAATCTGCGGGAGGGTACCTACGTTGTTCAACTAGAACCTGAGGAATTACCTGTAGAACTTTCGATTATGAAGTCTTCTGCTGTAGCGGAGGTAGCAACCTCTGCAGTCACGAGTGTAGATTTTCCCGTTAGACCCGAATTTGGTATCGCTGGTCGCATCACCAATATTTCAGGTCAGCCCTTAGGAAAAGTAAGATTGGAACTGATCAACGGTGCAGGCGCACGTGTCATCACTGGTGTGACGGATGAATTTGGTCTTTATCGTCTTGATGGAGTTCCTGTTGGTGTGTATACATTGCGAGTTTCTCCCCAAGATTCACTCAATCCTAATGATTCTCTACCCAAACTGGAAATACAAATTCGCAACCAGTTCGTCTACGATCGGAATTTGCAGTTACCAATTTCTGCTGCAGCTAAGAAAAAGCAATAGAAAGACTTGAAATATAGCGGTTTTCAGTTGACCGCTTAAAGTATCGGGTTCGCGGTTAAAGCAACGTTTGCACCTCGGTTTCGGATAATCCAGTCACTTGGCTGACTTGTGCAATTGACATCCCTGAGGAGAGTAAATTGCTCGCTATCTGTAACACTTGCTTTCGTCCTTGCTCAGCCCTTTTTTGTTCTTGTTCAAGTTGCTTTTGCACTAGCTCTTTCTCTACTCGTTCTTGTTCAAGTTGCTTTTGCGCTAGCTCTTTCTCTACTCGTTCTTGTTCCGCATCAGTTGGTATCCAATTTCCTTGAGCATCATACCACCGCAGCCAAATGCGCGGAATTCCAAAGCACTCTCCAAACCACAACCCCAACCCTATTTCCAACTCCGGAATCCAGATGCGGGGATTTTCCACATCTAGGGGTTGTTCTTGGTAATGCGCTCCCTCTAGTTGAAAGAACCGCACACGATTTGTGTAGCGACTAAAAATTATGTAGTATGGCACTCGCAACTGTTGCTCGTACACAAACCATTTGGTTGGCGGCGTATTTTTCGTTACCTCAGTCTGATTTTCTTCTGGGGATGGCAATTCTGCACTTGCCTGTGGTTGAGGTGATTCTAGCGCCTCTGCTTCTTCTTCAGCATAGGGACCCAGGTCTTCTTTTTCCGTACCCGGCGACAGGAGTTCAACAACAATAAAGGGGTTTTTGCCCTCAATCCATGTTACATAGCTACGTCTCAAATCCCCTCCTGGGTATAACCGTGGTACTCCCACAGCTAAAAACCAATCCGGGCGTTTGTGCCATAGGGGATGCTTCACATCATAGTATAAATTTAAATCCGTACCTGTAAAGAACTCATCCCGATTATGGTTCAACAAACGGACAGTTAAACTCAGTAGCTGGGGTTGAAGGTCATGAAATTCATCTGGCAAGCCTGGTTCCTGTGGATCTTCACTAGGAAGATCGTACATCGTTGGGAGAACTTGCGCTGGTGGCAGGGGTGGATCTGATTGCGTGATGGGAAAGGAAAAGCGGGTCATAGGCTGGATACAGCAGTGTTGGAACTTGCCCTGCTTCCATATTAACGAAGGATGTGAGGTAAACCGCCATAACAAATCCACTCAACAGTCACAGCGATCGCCTAGTATAGAGATTCAAGACACATTTGTAATTATCATGTCTGCTAAGTCGTCTGGTGTAGTTCCTTCCTCCACAATCTCTATTGAGCAACAACCCTCCATCCCCGTTCCACCACTTCTTGGAGCAAATTTGGAGGAGTTGACTGCTTGGGTACAACAGCAGGGACAACCAACTTATCGGGGAAAGCAACTGTACGATTGGATCTATAACAAGGGAGCGCGATCGCTCAATGATATTTCTGTCTTTCCCAAGCAATGGCGTGCAGAAGTAGCTGAAACCCCTATCGGACGCTCAACAATACACTACCGTTCTGTTGCTCCTGACGGTACAGTCAAATATCTTTTAAAACTGACAGATGGTCAAATTATAGAATGTGTTGGTATCCCCACTTTGCGGCGAGGGGGAGATGGGGAGATGGGGAGATGGGGAGATAAGAGCCAAAATCCCAAACCCCTAGAACGCTTGACCGTATGTGTTTCCAGCCAAGTCGGTTGCCCAATGGCGTGTGATTTCTGCGCTACTGGTAAAGGTGGATATAAGCGCAATTTAGCACGTCATGAAATCGTAGACCAGGTGCTGACAGTTCAGGAAGATTTCCAGCAACGAGTGAGCCATGTGGTATTCATGGGTATGGGTGAACCTTTACTCAATACCGATAATGTTATCGGAGCCGTCAAATCCTTAAACCAGGATGTGGGTATCGGACAGCGGAACCTCACTGTCTCAACAGTTGGCATTCGCTCGCGCATTCATCAATTTGCCCAACACCAATTGCAAGTAACGCTTGCAGTGAGTCTTCACGCTTCCAACCAAGCACTCAGGGAACAACTGATTCCTAGCGCTCATTCTTATTCTATAGATGATTTGCTGGCAGAATGTCGGGAATACGTAAAAATTACCGGACGGCGCGTCACCTTTGAATACATTCTCCTGGCTGGAGTCAATGATTTGCCAGAACACGCAATGGAACTAGCACAACACCTGCGCGGATTCCAAAGCCATGTCAACTTAATTCCTTACAATCCCATTCAAGAAGCCGATTACAAACGCCCCAGTGAAAAGCGAATTCAAGCTTTTGTCAACGTCCTTAAGCAGCAACGAATCGCCGTAAGTGTTCGTTACTCCCGTGGTCTCGAAGCCGATGCTGCGTGCGGACAGTTGCGAAGAACAGTAAACAGCGATCGCTAACAACTAACAACTCACCACCAACAACTCACCAATTAACTTCTAGCAAGAATGCCAGGAGCATAAGCCTCAATGACTTTGCCAGTAAGCGTGCAACTTACTAACAGATAGTCACAAATTGGGCATTGGGTTCGAGTTTGTTGGCTGTGATAGATATAGTGTCTTTCTCCTTCACTACCACAATTTGGGCAGCGAATTTTTTGTACCGTTTTTTGTAGCGTTCTTTCTATCAGTTGCATCTTAATAACCCCTGATTATCATAAATTTTGATAAAAAATGCCCACTAAATCTGAGAAATCGAAGAGATTTACAGAAATTCAAAAAGCGAAGTAATTCATTGTTAAATTTAACACAAAAATGAGTAATTACTCTCTTTCATATTTATTTATTATCCTTATCTTTAATTTAACTGCTATCCAACTTAAGATATATAAATTAAATCTGTAAAGAAAAGTATTTCATAGAAAGCAGCGATCCCAATGGCTTATACTTTGAGATTCATGTATTTGCAGTCAGTTCTATTTGCATTTGTTAATATAAGCTCGTCGTTACAAAAGCTAGCTGGAGTAGGAAATAGGGGGAAGAAGTTTTCATTCCATCATTATGGACGATCGCCCGTGGGTATATGTCTGCTAAAGCCTCAAGAAGTTGGATGACAAGGTACAGCAGCCCTGTCAGGAGGAAAAATCTTAGTTTCAAGGGGTTCACACAAACAAACTTGCCATTCAAAACAAAATTGAACAGACACTCAGCTTGTTGACATATTTAAAAAGTATGAGTTAATAACGTACTCTATCTTTAGTTTTACTAACTAAAGGTTAATTTTACTTTTTATTAACATTTGGTTACATAAACATGAAACAGGGAGATAACAGACAATTGGAGTCCAGAATAAATTTATTTAGATAAAATTTAAGAAAAAATTCCAATTAGACGTATTAAGCAGACTAGTTATGTTTGCTAATCTGATGGTAAGTAATGGGTAATGGGTAATGGGTAATGGGTAATTAGGTAGTGAGATTTTCTCAATTATCAATTACCCATCACTTTTTTTTAGGTTGTTAACTGCTTATAGGTCGCCAGTCATCGATCGCGGCTTGCAGTTAAGGATGGAAATAATCATAAATTTCTTGAGCTAAACGCGGACCAATACCTGGAACTTCAGCAATTTGTGCGGGAGTCGCTTGGCGAATGTAATCCACCGAGCGAAAATGTCCCAACAGTTGCTTTTGTCGGTGATGACCCAAACCGGGAATTTCATCTAAACGCGATCGCTTCAACTTATCGCTACGCTGCTGTCGGTGAAAGCTCACAGCAAACCTGTGCGCCTCATCCCGCAACCGTCGTAAGAGTTGCACTCCAGATTGCTCCGGATCGGTTTCTAAAGGTTGCGACTCACCCGGTAAAAAAATCTCTTCCCGACGTTTTGCCAAACTAACCACTCGCAAGTCTTCCAATAAATTCATCTCTTGCAAAACAGCAACAACAGAAGACAATTGACCTTTACCGCCATCTATCATAATAAGATCGGGCCAATCCGGATTTCCCTCGCGAGGTAATTGCGGATCTTCGCCGTACTTGCGGAACCGACGTTGAATAACTTCAGCGAGACTGGCAAAATCATCTGAATGTCCTACTGTAACTGTCGGATTTTTAATCTTGTAATGGCGATAGTGCTGCTTTGCTGGTAATCCATCGATAAAAACAACTTGGGAAGCAACAGCATTAGACCCTTGGATGTGGGAAATATCGTAACCTTCTATTCGATGGGGTAACTCCGGTAGATCGAGAACAGTCGCCAGATCCTGCATTGCTTCATTGTTGCGATCGCTCAATTTTTGCATTCTTTGCAATTCATATTGAGCATTTCGCTCTACCATCTCAATTAACTCTGCTTTAACTTGGCGCTGAGGAGTCAGAATTGTTACCTTTCGTCCTTTTTTTTGAGTCAACACATCTGCCAGTATCTCGCTGTCTGGCAAATCGTATTGTACCAAAATTTCTATAGGGATTTCTACTGAGTCAGCCGTTTGATAGTGCTCCTCAAGAACTCGTTGCAATATTGCTCCCGGTTCAAATTGGGGAGAGGGGGGGGAGGGGGGAGAAGAGGAAGAAGATTCTACCTTGTCCCCCGTGTCCCCAAGAGGAAGGGAAGAAACTTCCGCAACAAATGCTAACCGTCCCACCAACTGTCCGGCACGAATCTGGAATAATTGAATACAAGCGTGTTGTGCGTCTGCAGCCAACGCAATGGCATCCCGTGACACAGTATCATCTGGTAAAGATACTTTTTGATCTGCAGTCAGTGACTTTAACCCAGAGATTTGATCGCGGATACGTGCTGCTGACTCAAAATTCAGCGCTTCTGAGGCTTTATGCATTTGTTCTGTCAGGGTATCTATGAGTTCGCTCGACCGACCCTGAAATACCATGGCAACTTTTTGAACGGTTTTGCGGTATTCCTCTGGTGAAATCATCTGCTGACACACCCCCGGACAGCGACCCAAATCGTAGTTCAAGCAGGGACGATCTTTAAATAGCGGTTGGGGGCGTTGTCTGAGAGGAAAAATTCGCTTGCACAAGCGCAGGATTTCCCGCAGTAGGCGAGAATCTGTATAAGGTCCGTAAAATTTATCTTTTTCTTTACCTAGTTGGCGTTTGCGGGTAATGAAGATACGCGGATAGTCTTCTGACCAGGTGATACAAACATAGGGATATTTTTTATCATCTTTAAGCAGAACGTTAAAGTACGGCTGGTGCTGCTTGATAAGGTTAGCTTCTAAAGCTAAGGCTTCAGCTTCTGTATCGGTGACAATGAATTCAATCTCTGTCACCTGTTTTACCATCGTCGCTATACGTTCGCTCAATCTTTGTGATTCTCGAAAGTAGGAACGAACTCGCGATCGCAACTTTCGCGATTTTCCTATATATATAATGCGATCGCTACCGTCCCGCATCAAATAGACTCCCGGTTCTGGAGGAATTTCTTGTAGACGGTTTTCCAGACGTTCTGGATTTTTAACAAGTGGTACTGTTTGAGCGGATGCTGTCACAACTTAATAGTTTCTAGTATTTATACAAATCTACCTAAGTACAATCGGCGCGTTACTAGTTTGTAGTTGCACTTGAGTGCTAAAGCATAACTAGGAGCAGAATCCAAACATCTATTTTTTCTTGCCGACCTACTTATCTCTATTTTAAGTAAGATTACTGGAATATATTTCTGAATTTTTAATTTTTCTATTATTGAAGTTTGTTTTAATAAGTCATAGGAATCCTTTTTCAATTGAAATCTACTTTGGGTAGGCAATGCACGCCACAAGGAGCTTTCCTTGAGCTTTGGTTCCTATATAATATTCTTTTTCATATGAAATTCTCATCTAAGAATCATCAACCTCAGCGCTAGTAGGGTGAGTCTTGTCAAGCACGAGCCTCAGGTCATCGACATTGCCCATTCTACAATATTATTTTCATGTAAAATTATTATATAAAAATTATCAAAATAAGGAATACTTCGGATTAAAAATAGAGCATTCAATATTAAGAATATCGACGGATTTAGATGTATAAGATTCCAGGTATAATAAATTTTAGAACATCCAAAAAATGGAGCAAAAAATAAAAAGTGAACATACAAGAATTTGAATATCAATATCGAGTTACTATGGAGCAAACATTAAATGAACTGCAAACAGCAATTTTGCTCTTAGAACAAGTGCAAAATAAAATTTCTCAGATTGGCAGTTCTGTACAAAATCTCAGTCAAAGCGTTGAAGAGTTTATTACTGAGCAAAAGTCAGAGTAAAGATGAAACAAGCATATAAATTTATAGACTTAGACAAGCAAATTCTTCTTGAATTTCTTGTATGAGAAGTGAAAGATTAATAGGTTTAACAAAATAACGACGCGCTCCCAGTTTCATTGCTTTTTCGCAATCGGCTCGAAAAGCAAAAGCTGAAACTACGATAATAGGTATATTGACAAGCTGTGGTTGCTGCTGGATTTGTTCTAGCAGCGCATAACCATCAATATCTGGTAATTTTAAGTCTAATAAAATTAACTCTGGTCGAAATTCAGCTACGGTTGAAAAAAAATTAGAGGCTCCAGCCAAGCTTCTGACGTAATACCTGTGGTAGCTCAGATAATCACTCAGCAACATCCTATTAACGTCATTGTCTTCAATAAGTAAAATTCGTCGAGCTTGTTGAGATTGCCGTTTCTGCTTTGCATAAAATAACTTTGCCGCCATTTCTACCTATCTTTTAGGTTATTAGCCAAGAATAATTACCGAATTTTCAGATATTGAAGATCGTAATCTACGTATTCAAACGGATGACAAAATTTTTATTTATGTTACTCACTTAAAAATTCTAATTTTGAATCAAAAATAAAGATGATGTTGTTAGCATCATCTTATCATGGAAAATTCACAAAAGCATCAAGTTTTGGTGAACTTTTCTAAAAAAGTTTGTATATTTATGGTTGTTCTCTAAGTTCTTGGAATTACTTTATCGATCTACTTAATGTAAATAATCAATGCTTTAATCTAGTGCGATGATCGAGTAGAGGTGTAGAGAAATAGGGGAGACGGAAAAAATACGGAAAATCAAAAGGAGCATAATCGCTCCCCTATTTAATTCTTAGTTTGCAATCGCAATCTTGAGGATGATTACGCTTTTTTCAACTTACGTTGTGTGGCAAACATTCCACCGACAACTAACATACCTAACATGACAGAAGGTTCTGGGGTGGATTTTACAGGGGGCTTACCTTGGATGCTCACTTCGTAGTTGCCGTTATGGGATTTAGTGCTATCATCGGAAACTAGACCAGAGTTTGTGGCATTGAAGCTGTACAGATAGTCCGTCTTTCCGTCATAGGTGTACTTGACAATTTCACTGGCTTGGATAGGCGTACCTACTTTGTTTGGATCGCGCAAGCTATTGATAAGTGTTTGATCGACACCACTAAATAATAAAGAGGTAGCATCATAGTGACCTGCTAGACCAATCTTAATTAAACCGGTAGCATCTTGGTTGACGTAAGAGATATTGGGGTCACTAAATCTTGCAAGACCTGAGTCGGTATTAAACATACCCCAAGCAGCATTATATACACCACTGTATGTGTCGTATGCCAATTTTGCCTTAACGTATGCTTTGTAAGGAGTACTATTAATATATTGAGACTGTGACATACCCGCTGGCTTTGTCGGAGCCACTGGTGCTGACAAATTCAGAAGAGAGCCAAATCCATTTGCTCCTAACGCGCCATCAAACCATCTTTTAGCTAAAGTTACACCTTGAGCATCTTTGCTTTCCCAATCAGACTTTGTTAAGCTGCTCAGAGTTATGTCTCTACCACCAATTATCCCTTTTAACTCAGTATTCTTTGTAAAGTCAAAACCTGCTTTTTCACTGCTAGCTCTTAACTCCACGTTTCCTGTGGGGCTTGTAGCATCACCATCTAAAACTTTTGTAACATTGCTAAGGTTGCTTGTAATTTGGGTTGTTTTACCGTCCTTAACACCGTAAACATAGTAGTCACTAGCAGCTGTTCCACCAATGCTAGCATTAGTTAGGCTTCCGGCTGATGCTGGGGAGGCGACGATCGCACTTACACCTGCAGCGATTGATGCACCAATCAAAAATTTGTTAATAAGCGTTTTCATTGTTTGTCTCCATCAGTTATAGGGTTGATTTTTATACACTACCCCGGTTTAAAGTTTGGCTGGCTTGACTACAGGTTAAAGTTTTCTTTACTACCGTCTTTTTTCCAAACACGACAGTTTAGGTTGCCCTGGTCATCACCTACAGCACACATTTAGTCTACGAAACTGGGAGACTTAATAGGTTAAGTTACTGTAGAGTCTATATAAACTCTAGCTAAAAATATAACGTGTTTATTGGTTGTTAATTTACGTATATTTCCTTGGCTATTTACATTTAAATGTTCTTGATTTGACGAATACTGCTCCTGTACGGTATTTCAAGTGCTTTTACTACAGCTACCAGATTGAGATGAGACCTTACAGACACGCTACGTGCAAAGCACACGCTACGCTTGTCCGCAAGGGATAGACGCTATCACCACTAGTCTCACCAACTACTTTCTCTGGATTCACCGCAGAAGGCGATTGCGGAAACCACAAAACATTTTGGGAGATTTTTTTAATTTGGAAGTCCCTAAGTACTAATTTTCTTCCTTGTCAAATTTGAAGTTTGAGTTGTTTTGCTCTCTTTTTATAAATTTGCGTTGAGTTGCAAACAAACCAAAGACTGTCACTAGCCCCAGCAGTGCGGAAGGTTCCGGTACTCTTCTTCTCTGATTCTCGGCTCGATCGATCAACGGTACTAAAGTTGTGGTGTATGTAAATGTATATGGATCGTTGACTTGAGCTTGTACCGAGGAGGTCGCAAGCCCGAAAAAGAATAATGTTATTGACGCGTAGCTAGCAAATTTTCTAATGCTGTTTGCCATACTCATGTAAGTCGTTCCTTCTACTCTTCGTAAACAGGCTGCTGCAATCAAATGCTAATTGGGTGTTTAACAACTAGCATTCGACTCAGGTATGAAAGCAACAGATTACTTAAGTAGTATTTCAGTAATTTAACTTGACTTCACGGAAAATAAGGAAGAGATTTCGTAAACTTATCATTAATTCCCAGTAAAGTCTTAATAAATTTACTACAGAAAATGAGAAATTCTTTGAACAGCAGTTTGTAAAACAGGTACATCATGCACCAAAGCAAAACGAACATACCCTTCTCCAGATTTACCAAAGCCCGCACCAGGTGCAACGGCTACTCCTGTTTTTTGCACTAATTGGGTACAAAACTCTACAGAATTTTTTCTCCAAGCTTCTGGTAACTTAGCCCAAATATACATAGTGGCATTGGGAGTAGGAACATCCCAACCAATTTGGTGTAAAGCACTGATAAAGCCATCGCGGCGTTTGCGAAAGGTTTCAACAGTTGCTTTGACTCCAGTTTGAGGACCGGTCAGAGCTGCTATAGCACCATTCAAAATGCCTTGATACTGGTTAAAATCAATTGCAGCTTTTATTCGACGCAAAGCTCCGATTAATTCAGTATTACCAATAGCAAAACCAATACGGAAGCCGCCCATATTGTATGACTTGGAAAGGGTAAAAAATTCTATCGAAACGCTTTTGTCTGTGTCGGCTTGGAAAATTGATGGAGTTGGGGATTGGGTGGATAAGGGAGAGGGGGTAGACAAGGAAGAAGATTCTACCTTGTCTCCCTTGTCCTCATTCTCCTCAAACACCAAATCTACGTAAGGGAAATCGTGAACCAAAACCAAGTTGTGCTGCTGACAGAATGCAACAGCTTCTTTAAAGAAAGACAGAGGTGCGATCGCCGTTGTGGGATTGTGAGGATAGCTCAACACCATGAGTCGTGACTGTTCCAAAACAGGAGTGGGAATATCCGCAAATACGGGTAAAAAACCGTTTTCTTCCCGCAATGGCATTGTATAGATTTGACCGTTGGCGAGGTGAACGCCTCCCATATGTGATGGGTAACC
Source organism: Tolypothrix campylonemoides VB511288_2 (assembly GCF_045999855.1). Lineage (NCBI taxonomy): Bacteria > Bacillati > Cyanobacteriota > Cyanophyceae > Nostocales > Tolypothrichaceae > Tolypothrix > Tolypothrix campylonemoides. The sequence goes on along the minus strand of NZ_JBFPMW010000012.1, from coordinate 225,979 downwards.
CGGATCGAGCAGTAAGGCAAAATCTCCTGGGTTGAGAACTGCTAAAGGAAAATGAGCTGTTCCTTCTTGGGAACCAATGAGGGGTAAGACTTCAGTTTCTGGATTGACGGGGATACCGAATCTTTGTTCGTACCAGTTTGCAGCTGCTTGGCGAAACTCTTGGGTTCCGCGAAAAAGCAAGTAGCCGTGAGTGCTTGGATCGTGTAGGGATTGGGTAATTGCTTGTATGATATGTGGTTCTGCTGGTAAGTCAGAAGACCCCAGTGATAAATCAATTAAGTGTTGTCCAGAAGCGAAAGCTTTTGCTTTTGCTCTGTCCATATCAGCAAATACATTAAATTGTAAGGGTTGTAACCGTTTAGCAAATTCCATATTTGGTGAGTGATGAGTGGTTCATGGTTAGTGATTAGTGGTTGGTAGTTAGTGGTTAGTGGTTATGAATAGCTACTAACTACTAACTACTACTAACTACTAACTACTCACTAAGTGCTCATTTAAGATTTGCAGGAGCTTTTCTTTACCGATAACTCCTTCAATAGATGTTAGCAATTTGTCTCCTTGAATTAACCGAAGTGCGGGGACGCCTTCTACTTGGTACTGCTTAACACTCTTTGGGTTTGGATCGACTTCTATTTTGACGACTTTCAAGCGATCGCTATAAGTAGTAGCTGCTAAATTTATCAGTGGTGACATCAATTGACAAGGTCCGCACCAAGAAGCCCAAAAGTAAATCAATACCGGCTGTTCGGCTTGCAACACTTCAGTTTCAAATTCAGCATCAGTGATGGTTATAACACCCTTATTCATTGCTGTCTCCATCCAGTGGCATTGTTAAACGTTTGCACAAAAAATACTTTACCAAAATAGGGAATAGAGCATGGGGTATGAGGCATATTGAGAAATAATGGATAGCTCCTCACCTATCACCCCTTCAACGCAAAATCCCACAACCAACAGGCGTGGGACTCTCTCAAATAAATTTGACAAAATTTTACAAATTGTCTAACTGCTTGCGTAGCGAATCCAACTCAGCATCTACAACCTCATTATTATTCCCAGTATTTGCATTGGGAGTTGTTGACTGTTGTGGGAGTGCTGGTTGAGCGGGTGAAGCACCAGGAAGGGTCATTTGTGCCTTCAGTGCTGCTAATTCATCATCAACATCGCTGCTGGCTTCTAATTTGGCAAACTGAGTTTCTAAATCAGCTCCAGCTAACTCAGCTGCTGACTGGGCGCGGGCTTCTTGCATCAAAACTTTTTCTTCCATACGCTCAAAAGCAGCCATTGCACTGCTGGTATTCATACCGCGCACCATGCCTTGGAGTTGTTCTTGAGCTTTGGCAGCAGTAATCCGTGCTTTGAGCATTTCTTTCTTGGTTTTTGCCTCAGAAATTTTGCTTTCTAGCTGGATTAGGTTACGCTTGAGTGACTCTACTTGGGCAGTTTGTTGCTCTAAGCTAGCTTTGAGTGCTCCTGACGATTCGTTAAAAGTCTTTTTCCGCTCGAGTGCTTGCCTTGCAAGGTTTTCATCACCTTTTTGCAAAGCAAGTTGGGCATTACGCTGCCACTTGTTCACTTCGTTTTGAGCATCATTATACTGCTTTTCAGTGCGTTTTTGGGCAGCAATAGCTTGAGCAACGCCCTGGCGCAGCTGTACCAAGTCTTCCTGCATTTCTAGGATGGCTTGTTCCAGCATCTTTTCAGGGTCTTCTGCTTTACTCACCATGTCGTTGAGGTTGGCACTGACGACTCGCTTAATGCGATCGAATAATCCCATAACTTCCTTGTTCCTATGAGTGATTTACGCGCTTGGTTGGGCTGGTATGCTTTTTTAACTAATTTATAGCTACCTATTTCAATGTAATCTTTCCGGTTTAAATTGGTACCGCTCAACAAGCCCCTAATAATAAGGATATTCTTGAAATTCGGTCTTTGCCCAATCTTTTACGTGTGGGGATTTCCGATATAAGAAGGTAGAAGGACGCAGGGAGGAGGCAGAGAGTTGTGCTCGCATTTAAAAAGGGAATTTAATAAAGTTCGCACTCTATAGATCTTACTATCTTTCACAGCTGCCCTCTGCCCTCTGCCCCATCGGCTCTTTCTTCGAGTCATTTCCCTGAGTCATGAGAAAGTTGATTTTTCATGGCTTCTAGTTCCGCATCTACCTTATGACTTTCTTCTAAAGTAACAAACGCTGAATTTAGAGGGTCTGCTGCAGTTGCAGAAATAGTTTCAGCTTGAGCTTCTAGCTGTAAAACTTTTTCTTCCATCCGTTCAAAAGCTTTCATGCTTTTGGCGTTGGAAGTCATGCTTAACATTTCTTGAAGTTTATAGGAGGCTTCAGCCGAACGGGCGCGAGCAATATACAAATCTTTTTTATTCTTTGCTTCAGTCATTTTCATCTCTAGCGTCCGCATATCCTGTTTGAGCTGAACCACAACAGCATTTTGCTGTTCCATCTGAGCTAACAGCGCTGTTGCGGTTTCCTGATAGAATTGGCGTTTTGTCAGCGCTTCCCTCGCTAAAGATTCATTCTCTTGTTGCAAAGCTAATTGAGCACGACGATACCATTCTTCTGCTGTGGATTGAGCGCTTGCTATCTGTCGTTCGGTACGTTTTTGGATAGCAATTGCTTGAGCCACCGCCTGTCGCAACTGGACTAAATTTGCCTGCATTTCCATCACGGTTTGCTCCAGAATCTTTTCTGGATCTTCCGCGTCCGCAACCAGACTGTTGAGGTTTGCACGAATCACCCGTAATATCCGGTTCATCAGTTCCATATCAACTAACTTTTCCTTACTGGTCAGGTGGTCAAGTTATCAAATAGCGTTAAAACGTAATACATCAGGGTGAATCGTAGTAAAACTGTATTCATAACCATCAGATTAATGACTCCGATTTATTACGAATTGCTTCGTTTTGCGGACTTCTCACTGATTCTCGATTCTGGCTTTAATACCTTTGCTTTGAAGTTGTTGCAGCAGAAGTTGTGCTTTTTCTTTGTTCTTGAGAGCCCCAAGATAAATAAATGCACCATCATCTGACAAGTAAGCATCGGGAATAATTTTTCTTGCAGAGGCAAGAGCATTACTACCTTTATTATCCGTAATAACGTGATAAAGCCCATCTGCTGACGGTTTTATTTCCGAATTCGGCTTTGGTTTGACAGTTACTGGTTTTGGTTTTGGAGAGGCTGGGACTATTGGAGATGGTAGAGTCGCGGTGGTAGGTGGTAAGGTTTCCACTCTCTGTATTGGGGGATTGACGGGAAATGGTGGAGGAACTGGGTTGGGTGCGATCGCTTGAGGTACTGGTTTGGGTTTGGGTTTTAAACCAACAACGTCGTTTGGATCTCTCACTTCTGGAAACTCTTGATTGGCAAGATTGGGATACTTACGTAGGGGTGTCAATGTTGGTTCGGGGATATTTGTAGCTGCTGATTTTGCACTTCCTTCCAAAGTTTCTGTAGTTTGTTGTGTATCGTTTTTAAACAGTCCACCTAAATTTATTTGTGGCAAACTTTTGGGGTTAAAAATTACGTAACCCAGTGTCATACTTGCTACTAATAATAATAACATTGAGCCTATACCCAATGGTGATAGCAAACTATCATTACCAGAACTTGGTTGCTTTTTCTCCTTAGATTGTTCTTCTGTTAAACTTCGCAAAAGTGCCTCAGAAGATTCTAAGTAGTCGTTTGGATGTGTTCGGCTATCATCATTGTTATTACCTACTGCTGCTATATTTGTGGGGCTTACCTGTTCTTTGAGATTTGTAGGAACTATGCTAACGGAACTAGATACGTTGGGGTTTTTTGTTTTAGCATGGTCAGCAGCGAGCGAGCTTTCAAGTTCCTCTATTGTTGAAGAAACTGATGCAGCCAAGCTCTGCAGTGTTTCTCGTTGCAATATATCTTCAGCTTTACTTGAGGAAGATACCTTCTGAAGAGGTTCTTCCACAAATGTAAGTGGCGTGTTGATGGTCGTAGCAGGAACAGCAATGTCCTCTTTCTCCATTCCTGTGGTTGCAGATGGAGTTGCTATCAAACCAAACTTCTCTAACTCATCTCCAAGATTATCTTCTGCTGGTAATTGAGATTGACCTACTGTCGTAGCAATGGCTGACAATGGTTGAGGTTGACTGACCATCACTTTACCAACGTGGGTTTGGCTCAATGTTCTGTATCCTGTTTTTGAGCGTCTGTATCGGGTTAACTCTTGATCTAGTTGCACTTCTAGACTAGCAAGGGCTGCTGCTAGTCCTGGCTTTAACCTATAGGGTTTGGAAGATTGAGCACCCGAATCTACTAAAGAGTTTTGACTCATTGCCTGTCTGCCTCAATCCTAGACTTCCGTAATCACAATAGTTAGTGACCGATTATCCAAATTTTGGTTGCGGATCACTGTATTAATGGGTGACAAATTGAAAAATACAATTGTGCCAATCTTAGCGAAAATTATCTTATATATATAAGAATCCTATTTTTGCCAAGGTTGGCAGGATGTCGTTGAAATCAATTAATAATATTTTAAGTGTTCTGGAAACACAATCTAAGTGGCAAGAACAACCATTTCAGCAATTACTCAAGTGTTGGTCTGAAATCGTAGGAGCCACTGTAGCCGCTCACACTCAACCAGTGTCCGTTCAACGTGGTGTGTTGCGAGTGGCAACTTCTAGTGCTGCTTGGTCGCAAAACTTAACTTTTGAGCGCAAGCGCTTGCTTTTAAAGTTGAACGAGCGGCTGTCTGTTTCTCTGATTGATATTCATTTTTCCACAGCAGGATGGCAACGCCCTCAAGATAAGTCAGCCAAAGAGCAAATTATTTCACTACGGGAACACCCGAGTTATGTGGATGGCGCAGACTCTTGTTCCAAGTTAACTTCTCGTCCTTTCGATGCAAATGCTACCTTCGAGCACTGGGCTAAGAAGGTACAAGAGCGATCGCACGGCTTACCCCTTTGTCCTGCGTGTCAGTGTCCCACCCCCCTTGGCGAACTTCAGCGCTGGCAAGTTTGTTCTATTTGTGCTGCTAAGCAATTCTAACAATAAGGGTTGGCGATCGGTAGTCAAATGGGGGAGCACTGCTCCCCTTGATTTGTGTCAACCTTTGACGCAAATACTTAGATTTCCTGGGAAAACTACATATCTTACTTTTTTCAACCGTAAAATTACCGTGAAAAAATTTATTTAAAGACTGCCCGTTAAATGTTTTTGAGAAAAAATCTTCTTCCCAAAGACGGGTAACGAGCTACGACTTTAGTAAATATAGTTAGAAACTGTTAATTTCAACTCAATATGCCAAGAGATAAACATTAGAGTACGTAATAAGTGCTTCTTAAGACTGAAGTTAAAAAGCGAATGGAATCGTTAAAGTAAATATTAGCTTTGATCCCTATGATTTTTTGACTGAATTCTCTATGCTTTACTTAATGCAACTAATGTATCACTTTGTTAACACGAAAATTGAAAAATATAACACAAAGATAAAAAGATCATAAAATTAACTTTTTCATTGGGATCGCTGAAACCTAGATATATTCACTGGTTTCAGCTTTTACCCTCCCAGGCAGATAGACCACAATAAAAAGGTGAAAAAAGCTCTGAAAGGGTAAATAAATTCCCCGACTCTCTCCTTAGGTGGAGAGTAATTTTCACTTGAAAAGTAGTAAGCCCTCTGATTTTCTCCAACTTATCAATACAATATTTCCCACAAGGTTTTATGAAAAACATTAAATTCTTGACTTCTGCGTGTCGATATTGTCGTCATTACCAGCCAGAGGGGCGTCGCGGCGGTGTATGCCAACAGCTGGGGGCACCAGTTCGAGGGGATTGGAAAGCTTGTTCTTTAGCACTCCCACCATTTGCACCTTCTTGGGAAAATTTGAAAGATGTTTGGAGTTTGCCAGATGCAAAAATAGTGTTAGCTTCAGGTTTAAATCAAGGAGCGATCCCTCCTGTGGAAGAAACCATTCCTAGCTCTCCCGAACCAGTGAAAACATATGCACGGGAAGCGTTAAAAGTATAAACGATAAAGTATAAAGGATGAAAAATTTATCCTTTATACTTTATCGTTTATTGAGATTAAGGTAGCCAAGGAAAGTCTCGAAAATTAGGTGGCCGTTTTTCTAAAAAAGCTTGTTTACCTTCTTTACCTTCTTCTGTCATGTAATAAAGTAAGGTAGCATTGCCAGCAAGTTCTTGCAAACCAGCTTGTCCGTCGCAGTCAGCGTTAAATGCTGCTTTCAGACAGCGAATTGCTGTTGGGCTTTTTTCTAAAATCTCTTGCGCCCATTGAACACCTTCAGCTTCCAATTGTTCTATTGGAACAACAGTATTCACTAAACCCATATCTAAGGCTTGCTGGGCATTGTACTGCCGACAGAGAAACCAAATTTCTCGGGCTTTTTTTTGTCCAACAACACGAGCGAGATAGCTAGCACCAAAACCACCGTCGAAACTGCCCACTTTAGGACCACTTTGCCCAAAAATAGCATTTTCAGCAGCAATGGTGAGATCGCAAATTAAGTGTAAGACGTGTCCGCCACCAATTGCATAACCAGCAACAAGGGCAATAACCACTTTTGGCATGGAACGAATCAGGCGTTGCAAGTCCAGCACGTTTAAACGGGGGATACCAGCATCATCTAAGTAACCTCCATGTCCCCGGACACTTTGGTCACCTCCAGAACAAAAAGCGTATCTGCCATCCGTATGTGGACCTGCGCCAGTAAACAATACAACACCAATTGTAGTATCTTCTCGTGCATCGCAGAAAGCATCGCACAGTTCAGATATGGTTTTTGGACGAAAGGCATTGCGTTTTTGAGGGCGGTTAATGGCGATTTTTGCAATGCCCTCAGCTTTGTAATAAAGAACGTCTTCGTAAGTTTTTGCTGTTTGCCAGTTTAGAGCCATAAGGTAGAGTACAACTTTAGCAGTGTGGAAATTCTATCGCAGGTGGCATTACCCAACTCACTTTCTGTGACACGATTTGTATAAAAAGTTGATTTGGTATGGCGCAGACTGAGGTTAATGACTTATCGCAAGATACTCCTTTGATTAAGCCAGAGGAAGATCGGCTTGGATATGCAAGCTTTGCCAAGCATTTGGCAGATAGTATTTGCAAAATGGATTTTCCAGAAGGGTTTGCGATCGCAGTCTACGGTTCATGGAATTCAGGTAAGTCCACACTGTTGAACTTTGTCGTTCATTATCTCAAACAAAAGCCAGAAGACGAGCAACCAATTATTGTTCCCTTTAATCCCTGGTTGTTTTCCGGACACCAAGATATTACAAGACGGTTTTTTGACCAATTACAAGACGTGTTAAGCGCAGTGACCGCTGTACCTAAAGGTTTAAGAGAAAGAATTGCTGATGTAGCCAAAGCAATTGCGGAAATTCCACTACCTTACGCTCAAGCAGGTAAAGCAGTTGCAAGCTTAGTTGACGATAAGCAAAAGGAAGCTCCTGAGTTAAAAGAAGACGTTGAAGATACCCTCACGCAGCAGCATCGGCGAATTGTCATCACAATTGATGATATCGATCGCCTTTGTGCAGAAGATATTCAACAATTATTTCGTCTTTTAAAAGCCATTCCCAATTTTACAAATGTTGTCTATCTCCTAGTTTGCGATAAAAAAAGTATTATCAAATCGCTTGCAGATGAGCGAGGACCATCAGGCGAAGAATATCTCGATAGAATTATTCAAATGGCTTTTGAGATACCCAGCCCGGATAAAACTTCACTCCGCAAATTACTTTTTGAAAAACTTAATAATATTATTGGTGATACGGCAAAACCCCTGTTTGAGCCAACTCGATGGAGTCAGATTTACTTTCAAGGGATAGATTACTTCATTACAAATCTTCGTGATATTGTTCGTCTAACTGATACCCTAACAGTGAGTTTTCCTGTAGTAGAAGGTGAAGTTAACCCAGTTGACTTTATAGCCTTAGAATCACTGCGAGTTTTTTGTCCGTTAGCTTACGAAATTATTTTAAAAAACAGAGATGCTTTTATCAAGAGCGATCTTGCGTTAGAAAACTTAACAAATTTTTATAATTTTTGGCTTGCCCAATTACCAGAAGAAGATAAGCAGCCAGTTAAAAATTTACTGATGTTTCTTTTCCCCAAGTTAGAAGTCATTTGGGGAGATTATAGCGTTTATAGCGAACAACAAAAGTTAGAATGGCAGGAAAAACGGCGTATTTGCTGCCCGGAAAATTTTCCTATATACTTTTGTTTAAATTTATCGACATCCGAGTTATCTCACACTCAGATCGAAGCTATTCTTTCATCGGCTTGCAATGCAAAAGCCTTTGGGCAAAAACTAATAGAACTTTCCCATCAAAAACGTCAGGATGGAACTACTCAAGTTAGAGCCTTTCTAGAAAAACTTGAAGATTATGCTGAGAAAGTCATCCCCAATCACTGCATTTCTCTAGTTATAGAAGCTTTATTTGATGTCGGTGAAGAACTACTTTCTCCAGAAGATGGAGCGGATACTATGTTTGATTTTAGTAATGAAGTTATAATTCATCGTTTGCTCACCCAATTATTGTTCCGCCTTGATGAACCTACAAGGTTCGATGTGTTGAAAACGGCAATGAGCCAAGGAAAAGCATTATCGATTATAGAGATAGAAATAGAAACTTTGACTAACCAGCAGCTATCTACTCCTGAAGAGAAATGTCTGATTAGCGCACAACATTTAAAAGTACTTCAAGATGTTGTAGCTAAAAGAACACAGGAGAAGGATGTGGAATCAATAAATAGTTAACCTCAATATAGATGTAGATGAAATCTAAAAATACCTGGCGAATGGAATTCACGGCTATACAAATGAAGTCCGCTTGCGCTGACTGAATGCAGTACACAAATCTCTAGAAAAGATATGAAACATCCTGAAAACAGGGGAAGTTGATTCCAATTCCCCCGTTTTTTATGGGGGTTAGGGGGGATCGTCAGAAATAAAAACTTTAGGAAATTCATAGCTCTGTCTCCTCTTCCCTCTGCATACTCTGCGTCTTGACGGTTAAAGAATTTACTTTTGAACCGCAGAGGCGCTGAGAGCGCAGAGAAAAGAGATGAGGAATTGCCACCTGAATTAAAATTTTAGAGTCGTCTTGGCTAGCAATGCCCACCCTAGGGCGTGTTTTACAAATCAAATAGAATTGCTATGGGTTTCGTTGTATTTGGAAGAGCAACCCTTTGTCCTGCTGTCAGAAAAGTCTGTGTCTGGAATCATGCAAGTTCTACCTACTTCGGCTGAAGAATTAGCTAACACATCTTTGTAAATACAAAGTAAATTTTCTAAATGGTCTCCGCTTAACTGATTAAAATGAGTCTGGCTTCCCAACACTTCTTGGCGCTTTTGTTCGTATATATTCCTTCCTTTTCCCGGACGTTTATTGGTGGGCGAGAGGACTTCAATTATCTTGAGCAGAGCGAGCCGTTGCAAGTACGTCAGCTATCGACTCACAGGGCTAAAAGGGGTTAGAAAAACTCAAATTAACATATCATCTTTGGACGATTGCTTATTATTTTACCGAAGATGGTATGAGGGTATTTTCTTGGTGCTCGATCTAAGCTTCAAATACTATAAATTTACCCAAATTTTCTTTGCGCCACTTAGCGTCTGCTTTACGATTTGTCCGCAATTCTAAAACCCGAATTCCCTGAGTCGGTAAAGGGTTTAGTTTGTCTTGTAATTGCTTCCACGAACTTATCAATTCGTGTTCAATACTGTAAGTAGCACACAATTGAGCAAAATCAATATCTTGAGGCGTGGCAAAAAATTCTTCAAAGGGGGGTTCAAATTGGGCTACAGGTAACATTTCAAAAATACCACCTCCATTGTTGTTAATTAACACAATTGTTAAATGTCCGACAAACTTATTTCTTATTAAAAATCCATTGGTATCGTGTAGTAGGGCTAAATCTCCTGTTAACATGACACTACTTTGATGGCGGTGGGCAATTCCTAAAGCAGTAGATAATGTACCATCAATACCATTTGCACCTCGATTGAAGAAGGGTTGCAAGCCCAGAGAATTGGGTTGCCAAAAAAATTCAACATCCCGCACTGGCATACTGTTAGCAATAAATATGGGTGTCTTTGATGGTAATGTTTGAGAAAGCAACCAGGCTGTTTTTCCCTCAAATAACTCTTCCATTGGGGCTAAAGTTTGGTTAACATTTGCCCTAACTTTTGCTTCTGCTGTCAACCACAATTCAAGGTACGGGGAATTTTCCAGTTTTTTCCACTCTCTCCCACTCGGAGCGCTCCATCTCCCTAATTCCTCAATACTGACTCGCAGGTGAGTTGTTCTACCGTGCAAGGGGTCGAGATTGCGATCGCTTGGATCGACAACCCATTTTTGCCCGAGGGTGTCAGTTAACCAATTGCGTAGTTCCTTACTAGTGGGCATTTCGCCGATTTGAATGACAACCTCAGGTGCTAGCTGTTTTGCTAAAGAGCGATCGCGCAAAATAAGGTCATAGGTAGAAATAATGTTGGGGTTGAAATCGGCGTGGTTTCTGACTGGAGATAGCCCTTCTGCTAAAACGGGAAATTTTAAGGTTTGAGAAAGGTGGGCGATCGCATGGCAATACTCTCGTGGTTTTTGCGGTTGAGCAACACCAGCAATAATAATTCCTTGACTGGAGTTTAGCCATTCATTAAGAAGAAAGGAGTACGGGTGGTGAGTGGTGTCTGAAGTGAGCCGCTGAATTGGTACGTGAGTAAAAAAGCGTTCTGATTGAAATTGAGACTGTAAAAATTGTAGTGATGCTGCGTGTAATGGTTCTACTTCCTGAAGGGGAGCAAGAGGATCGCGCAAGGGTACATTCAGGTGAACTGCTCCGGGTACGGGATGAAGAGTTTTTTCCCATGCATGAATAATTGTTTGCCGCAAGTAGGCTAGCATTGCCATATCTGGAGAAGGAATGGCGAGTTCTGCTTGCCAGTTGGGGTAAGTGCCGTATAATTTTAACTGATCTACAGTTTGCCCTGAATGGCAATTTCTTAACTCTGGTGGTCGGTCAGCAGTCAGCAATAACAGTGGTACGCAGCTTTCTTTTGCTTCAATGACAGCAGGATAAAAATTAGCTCCTGCTGTTCCAGAGGTACAAACAATGGCTGCGGGTCTTCCTGTGGCTTTGGCGCGTCCTAAGGCAAAAAAGGCAGCAGAACGTTCATCTAAAATAGAAATGACTTCAAGGCTGGGTGATTGTCGGGCAAAAGCAATTGCTAGGGGTGTGGAACGCGAACCCGGACAAATGACAACACAGGCTAATCCCAATCGCTTCAATGTCTCAGCAAAAATCGATGCCCATACAGAATTTATGTTTCTAAAATCTATTGTCATTAGGGGTTAGGAGTTACGAGTGCAAGACTGTCAGTATGAGATGATAATCTCATGTTTGCTATTGAGGGTACATTACCTATATGGACTGCATTCATCTAACAGGAATTCGGAGTTACGGCTACACGGGTTACTTAGCTGAAGAACAAGTTCTGGGACAATGGTTTGAGGTGGACGTGAGGTTATGGTTAGATCTCGCAAAAGCGGGTCAAACCGATGCTATAGAAGATACTATAGATTACCGCAGTATTATCAGCTTAGTGCAAAATACAGTGAAGACATCAAAGTTTGCTTTGGTGGAACGATTAACGGCGTCTATTGCTGATTCTATTTTGGCATCGAGCGATCGCGTGACGCAAGTTCAAGTCATTTTAAGTAAACCTGCTGCGCCCATCCCCGACTTTGGTGGCAAAATTAGTATCGATCTCACAAAAAAAAGATGAAGGATAAAATCCGAAGACTTCATTTCTATTAACTACTTTTCAATATATTTCTTAATAAGATGCCTTTTATACCTGTAAATAGTTAGCCAATAACATTTATTTCACTGATTGTATGTTCGAGCCATTAATGATATTCACATGCGCTCTTAAGTACATTCAAGGCAGTTATTTAAACCGGACAAGTTTATAAATTCTCAAAAATAAGTACTCAGACATTAAGTATTCGGTAAAGTATAGTCTACAGCGATCGCGACGATTTATGATGGTATGATCTCTCAATCGGACATTGAGTGAACCGCAGTCCATAAAATTTGAATCTTAGCCAACGGATTATCTTAGCATGTTCAGTCCTAAAATTTTAGTTATTGAGGATGAGGAAATTTTTGCATTGGATCTCAGAAAAAAATTACAAGAATTGGGATACACGGTTTCAGAAATTACGAACTCAGGAGAAGAAGCAATCAAAACAATAGCAGAGACTCATCCAAACTTGGTATTAATTGGTACTCGCTGGGCTGAAACAACTGATGGAGTCCATTTTGCCGATACTATTACCAACACTTTTCAAGTACCTGTACTGCATTTAACAAAGTACTCAGAAAGAATCAAAGTCCAGAAAAATCGCCGCAACAAACCTTGGAACTCTATTGTTAAAAAACTTGCTGAAAGAGAACTTCATATTGCGATCGAAATAGCGCTTCGCAAGCATTATGCTGAAAGAACGCTAAAAGCAGAACAGCAAAAGTTTACAGCTATTTTAAGAAGCATGGGTTGTGCTGTGATTATCACAGATAATTACGGTCATATCCAAATGATGAATCCACTCGCAGAAGTGCTGACTGCTTGCGCTCAACATGAAGCAATGAACAAGAAATTAGCAAATATCTTAAGAGCGGCTGACAAAGAGATAAGGGAAGGAATAGAGAATTTAACAATACAAGTTTTACAAGAAGGTGTATCTCTTAACTTACCAAAAAACTGTATCCTCTACGCTAAAGACAGTAGAGAAATACATATCGAAGGTAGTATCACACCTATTCGCGATGATAACGGTCATATCAAAGGTTCTGTTTTAGTTTTTCAAGATATTACTCAACGCAAACAGGTAGAAGCAGACCTCATTCGCAATGCTTTTTATGATACACTCACGGGATTGCCAAATCGAGCTTTGTTTCTCGAACGACTGGGGCAGGCATTTGAACGCAGTCAGAGAATTAACGGTTATCAATTTGCCGTGTTATTTTTAGATTTAGATGGCTTCAAAGCCGTAAATGATAACTACGGGCATTTGACTGGCGATCGCCTATTGATAGAAACAGCCCGACGCTTGGAGTCCTGTTTGCGTAGTGGCGACACTGTAGGACGATTTGGTGGAGATGAGTTTGTTGTCCTTGTAGAGGATATTAAAGAGATTGCTGATGCCATTAACGTTGCTCATCGCATACAAAATTCTTTAAAACTACCAGTTGCTATCAACGCACAACAACTTTATATAGGAGTAAGTATAGGTATTGCTATAAATTGCTGTGCGTATAAAGAACCTTCTAGTTTGCTAAGAGACGCCGATATCGCTATGTACCGTGCAAAAGCCCAAGGAAAAGCTCAATATGCTGTGTTTAATTTCCCGCAGTTATTAGTCGCTAATGATTAAGCTGTAAAAACGCTTTTAATCCTTCTTGTACGTCATTCTGTTGCATATAAGTCTCTGTCGCTTCAATTAAATTACTGATATTCTCTTCACTCACATCATCAAGATCGTCGCTCAACCGCTTACCTGTTAAATGTCTATCTAGTTTGAACTGCAACCGTAAAAAACGATTTTGAATAACTTGATAGGTAATATATTCATAAACGTCTGAGGTTGCATCAAACAAAACATTAACAAGCGGTTGAGCCCATTGTATCAGACCCCACTGGTGAGCGGATTCATATGGAATGATTCGTGTAGCGTCACCTGTCCCTATAGAAAGAACAGTAATTTCATCTAGTGAATAACCTAACCTTAGAGCCTCAGCAACAGCACAACTCGATGGATTATTTGCTGCTACACCACCATCAATAGCAGAGTATATAGTTTTAATTGAATAGGTAGAGGTATTGTCAGGTATTACACTCCAAGGTGCATCTAAAAAGGCTTGCTTTGTCACTCCTCTATATCTTTCTATAATACGAGATTGACCTTCTCCTGTACCATGGGTAATTCTTACAACTTGCTTGTTGTATAAGCCTTCTGTTGAAGATATGTTCTCATCTAAAACAAGACTTTGTAAATCTCCTTGTTGAACTTTGCCATGTATACTTTTGTCAAGCTTATATGCTGGAAAATAGGTAGGTGCTGATGCAGAACACGTGCAAACTTCCCATAAGGGAGGGTTTCCATAACCTTTGTCTTGCCGCCAACTTTTGAAAATAATTGGTTCTCTTTCAATAGTGTCGTAGGATACAATCAATAACAATGGCGAGTCAATTTCAAATAGTTTTGTCTCTCCAAAAACTTCTTTCAAAACTGCTATCAATCCTTCATTGGAAAATTTAGGTGCAGATAAACCATACTTAAGTATTAAGGGAATTCTTTTTATTGAAAATAAGCTTCGATAAGGAAAAATTTTTGGGCTTTTATACTTATACATATCAATAATTTCTTCACTTTTCCTTCCTTTGGCAATCGCTGCTGCTAAAATTGAGCCTGTGGAAGTTCCAGCAATTAAGTTAAAGTAAGTATTCAAAGGTTGAGAAATTTGTTTCTCAATAGCTGCTAGTATTGTTGCTGCTACAATTCCTCGAATTCCCCCTCCATCTAAGCTCAAAATCCGAAAAGTCATACTCTTTCCTTTTACAAACTATAGATAAATTTATTCTAATAAATTAGAAGACTTAAAAGACTCAGATTTCTGATTTTTTTAGAACTTGGGGATCTTGTTGCTCGAAGGATGTCTCTCACCGTATCAGATGTTATTTATATCCCTCCTAGTGACACGTGTTATTAGTTTTAATAGGTTGGGATTTGCACTATGGCTAACGCTACGCTTGCGCGAACAGTTTCTTAACTTATAGTACGCGATCTGATTTAGAGAAATCTGCAAAAATTTGATACATCACTAAAAACTTCTCAGACATTCTCTCACAAGTCTTTAAAATTATTCATAAATCGTTTATGCTTCCTATAGTTGTTAAAATATAATGATTATCAAATGACAAAGACAGAAAAACAGAAAATGCTTTCAGGCGAGCTATATCTTGCTTCAGACCAAGAACTCCTGAATGAGAGAAAAAGAGCAACTCGTCTTTTGAGAATGTATAATTCAACAACAGAAGAACAAGAGGAAGAGCGATCGCAAATCCTGCAAGAATTATTTGGTGAAATAGGACAAGGGATAGCAATTACACCGCCATTCTACTGCGATTATGGTAAAAATATTTACGCTGGCAACGAAGTCTATATGAATTTTGGCTGTGTCATTTTAGACTGCAACACAGTTCATATTGGCAACAACGTTTTATTCGCTCCCTATGTTCAGATTTATACAGCGCATCATCCGACAGCACCAGACATTCGGCTTTCAGGTAAAGAACTGGCATCTCCAATTAGAATTGGTAACAATGTTTGGATTGGAGGTAATGCCATTATTTGTCCCGGCGTGACTATTGGTGATAATACTACTATTGGTGCGGGGAGTGTCGTGACAAAAGATGTACCTGCCAATGTTGTCGCTGTTGGCAATCCCTGTAGGGTTATCAGACAGTTATGATTTGAAGTGACCCCTCCTAAACGGTAGCCACGCTCACTCTCGTTCAGTAGGGGTCTTAAACCCTTGTTCCCTATCTCCTATGTCCAAAGGACACGCTTCGCGTTGCCTTCTGCTATGCCCAAAGGGCTGTACGATCGTTCTCAGAGAACAGGAGCCAGAATTCCCATGACTCATAGCTACCTCCAGCAAGGCTGCCTTTCCCGATAAATTCAAGAGAAATCCATTTGGCTCGCTCGATTTTTTATAAACAGGGATTAGGTCTAAATCGATCGAGCTAGAAACACTGATATAAAATGATTCATGAATTAAAACGATAATACTGAATAATGCAGCCTTTTAATTGCTTAATAAATTGAGCATGAGAAAGACTAACAAAGTTCGACTACCTAAGTTTGATTAAATAATCAAGCGTAATCAAGCGGAAATTTATGAATGCTCGGTACACAATTTTTAAAGAATATCTGAAAGCCAGATAGGATATACTTTTCCAGACAACTTGTATAATTTGACAATTTCATAGGCTCAAGGCTTTTGTTAGACAAGATGATGTGCTGGGAATTTTAACTTTAAGTAGTTGTCGTAAAAAGTTATGAGCGCAAAAGTTGATGGAACTGTAAAAATCACTGGGTACCAAATCAAAGAGCAAATATACTCAGGTTTGCGGACTCAAGTGTATCGGGCTATCAGAGAATCTCTTTGCCAAGCAGTTGTCATCAAACTTTTAAAACGAGAATACCCTACCTTCAGCGAACTCGTACAGTTTCGCAACCAATATACGCTTGCTAAAAACCTAGATATTCCAGGCATCATCAAACCCTACAGCTTGGAAACCTATCAAAATGGCTATGCCCTAGTGATGGAGGACTATGGTGGCATTTCCTTGCGGGAATTGAGCAAAGGACGACCGCTGAGTTTGGAGCAGTTTTTCCCCATTGCGCTGCAAGTCACAGACACTTTACACCAGATCCATCAACAGCGCGTCATTCACAAAGATATTAAGCCAGCCAATATCCTGATTCATCCTCAAACCGGAGAAGTTAAGCTCATTGACTTCAGTATTGCCTCGCTGCTCCCACGAGAAACCCAGGAAATTCATTGCATCAACGGGCTCGAGGGAACGCTGTTTTATCTCTCGCCAGAGCAAACCGGACGGATGAACCGAGGCATTGACTACCGCAGCGACTTCTATTCATTAGGCGTGACTTTCTTTGAATTGCTGAGCGGACAACTGCCCTTTGAGTCCCGCGAACCGATGGAGTTGGTCCATTGCCATATCGCCAAAAATCCTGACTCTATCTGTAACATCAATCTCCAAATCCCTTTGATGCTGGGAGAGATCGTCTGCAAGTTGATGGCGAAGAATGCTGAAGACCGCTATCAGAGTGCTCTCGGGCTCAAACATGACTTAGTCAAGTGTTTGGAACAGTGGCGAGATAATACGAGCAAACATCATTGGTTTGAGCTAGGACAGCGCGATCTGAGCGATCGCTTTCTCATCAGAGAAAAACTCTACGGACGGGAATCGGAAGTAAATGCGTTACTAGAGGCATTTGGTCATGTTGCCAATGGTGGCACCGAACTGATGCTGGTAGCAGGTTTCTCTGGCATTGGCAAAACCGCAGTCGTCAATGAAGTACATAAACCAATCGTCAGGTGGAACGGCTATTTCATCAAGGGCAAGTTCGACCAGTTCAACCGCAATATTCCTCTATCTGCTTTTGTGCAAGCCTTTCGCGATTTGATACGACAGTTGCTCAGTGAAAGCGATACCCAACTACAGCAATGGCAGAACAAGATATTAGACGCCGTTGGCGAGAACGGGCAACTCCTGCTTGAGGTGATTCCCGAACTCGAGCAGATCGTCGGCAAACAGCCCCAAGGCCCCGAACTATCAGCGAGTGCTGCACAGAACCGTTTCTATCTACTGTTCCAAAAGTTCATTCAAGTCTTTACAACAGCAGAGCATCCGCTGACGATCTTTCTTGATGACTTGCAATGGGCGGATTCGGCATCGCTCAATTTGCTTAAGCTGTTGATGGCGACAAGTGATGGTCACGGCGATCGGGGAGGGGGTTATCTGTTCGTAATTGGCGCATACCGCGATAACGAAGTGTTTGCGGCGCATCCACTCATGTTAACTCTTGATGAAATTGAAAAGGCATCTGCCCGCGTCAATACTCTCACCCTAACAGCCTTAACTCAAGCAGATGTCAATCATTTGATTGCCGATTCCCTCAGTTGTGCAACACAACAGGCACTCCCCTTGACAGAGTTAGTTTATCAAAAAGCCAAAGGCAATCCCTTTTTCACGACGCAGTTTCTCAAAGCGCTGCATGAGGATGGGCTGATAACCTTTAATTGGGAGGTGGGTTGCTGGCAATGTGATGTAGCACAGGTACGATCGCTTGCGCTCACCGATGATGTGGTGGAATTTATGGCACAACAGCTTCAGAAATTGCCACCCAACACTCAAGAGATATTAAAACTGGCAGCCTGTATTGGCAATCAGTTTGATTTGGAGACATTGGCGATCGTGTCGGAAAAATTGCAGATAGAAACTGCTTCCGACTTGTGGAAAGCATTGCAAGAGGGATTTATCATTCCTATCAATGAGGTTTACAAGTTTTATCAGGAATCAGAATTAACAATTGAGAATTCACTTCAGATAAGGCATACTCCGGAGTCGTGGCTGCTCGCTCCTAAGTCGTGTGGTTACAAATTCTTGCACGATCGCGTCCAGCAAGCAGCTTATTTCCTGATTCCAAAAGCACAAAAACAAGTCGCTCACTTAAAAATTGGACAACTCTTACTTGCTTATACGCCTGCTGCCAAACTTGACGAAAAATTGTTTGAAATTGTCAATCAACTTAATATCGGCAGAGCCCTCATTGTCAATTTATCCGAGCAAATAGAACTCGCCCAACTGAATCTTAAAGCCGGACAAAAAGCCAGAGCCGCAACAGCTTATACAGCTGCATTTGAGTATTGTACCACAGGCATTGCCTTGTTAGCTGAGGATATGTGGCAAACGCAGTATGAGTTAACCTTAGCCCTTTACGAAACTGCAACTGAAACCGCTTACCTAAGCGGTCAGTTTGAACAGATGAAACAATTGGCGACAGTCATTGCAGAAAAATCTAGAAATCTGTTGGATACGGTTAAAGTCTATGAAGTTCAAATTCAAGCGGCTCAAGCCCAACATCAACTTACAGAAGCCGTGGACATTGCCCTGAAGATTGTAGAGCGTTTGGGAACGAGTTTTCCGGAGCACCCCAGTCAATCAGATATTGCACGGGCGTTTGAAGCAACTCAATCGCTTCTGGCCCGAAGGCAACCACTGGACTTAATAACTCTGCCTCAGATGACAGACCCTAATAAGTCAGCAGTTGTAAGAATTCTTGCGGCTGTCTCTGGTGCGGCTTTTGTTGTGACTCCAACGCTGTTACCGTTTATTGTCCTCGAACAGGTCAATTTGTCCGTTCAATATGGCAATACCTCATTTTCTGCAATTGGGTATGCCTACTATGGAATGATACTTTGCGGGATGCTAGGAGAGATTGATTTTGGCTATGAGTGTGCTCAACTCGCACTTTTGTTGCTCGAACATTTTAATGCCAAAGAACTCAAGTCCAGAGTCTATGTCGCAATTCATTGTAGTGTATGGCATTGGAAAGAGCCGCTTAAGAACTCTTTAGCGTACCTCCGAGAAGGCTACCAAGTTGGATTGGAAACAGGAGATTTAGAATCTGCTGCCACGTGCGGACTCTTTTACATTATGTATTGTTGGTTTATGGGCAAGGAACTCAGCGTGCTCTCACTTGAGAGCGCTGCATTCGGAGATCGGTTCGCTCACCTCAACCAAGAAAGTGTTATCAGTCCTCTGAGCGTTTTTCAGCAAGCCATTTTGAATACAATCGACAATGGTGCCGAACCTTGGCACCTTACTGGAAATGTCTTTAATCGAGAGAAAATTGTGCCAGTCCTCCAGCGTTTGGGCGCTCAAACTGCACTGTACTATTTCTACGCCAGCCAACTGGGTCTGTGTTATCTGTTTGGCAAGTTCGATTTGGCTGTGGAAGCCGCCCTCGCCGCCGAAAATTATATAGGTGGTGTGACAGGCTTATTCATAGTTCCAGTGTTCTACACCTATGATTCTCTAGCCCACCTGGCAATCTATTCTCAGGTTGGCGAAGCACAACAGCAACACATTCTTCAACGGGTGGCGAAAAATCAGGAAAAGATGAAAAAGTCGGCTGACCGTGCTTTGGAAAATTACCTGCACAAATTTTATTTAGTTGAAGCCGAGCGACACCGAGTTTTAGGGCACAAATCAGAAGCTTTAGAATCTTACGATCTCGCCATTGCGCTGGCTCAAAAACACGGCTATATCCAAGAAGAAGTGCTGGCCAATGAACTGGCTGCTCAATTTTACCTCGATTGGGGCAAACAGCCCGTTGCTCAGTCATATATCACCCAAGCCTACTATGGCTATGCACGTTGGGGCGCTAAAGCCAAAGTCGCCGACCTGGAACGACGCTATCCCCAGTTTCTCGCTCCCATATTACAGCAAACCCGTTCTCCCCTCTCCGCTCACGAAACTATTTTCACATTGGGGAGTGTCACCGGAACCAGTTCTGCTACTTCTACTAGTAGTGGTGTCTCTGGTGCTTTAGATTTAGCGACCATTCTCAAAGCTTCCCAAACTCTTTCTGGGGAAATCGAACTCGAAAAACTTCTCTTTGCATTGCTGCATATCGTTATTGAAAATGCCGGAGCCGATAAGTGTGCGTTCATGCTGTTGGAGTCCGGTAGTTTGGTGATTCAGGCACTCGCAGAGCTTTCGGTTGCAGTCACATCGCTGCAAAACAAAGGAAGTACTCACATCAATTTTTCCCCAATGTTGCTCAATCCAGAGCCTGTAGAAAGCTCTCAAGATGTACCCGTTTGCTTAATTCATCAGGTCAAACGCAGTTTACAACCTGCGGTCATTCATGATGCCACAGTGCATCCTCTATTAATCAACGATCCCTATATTCAGCGACAGCTGCCCAAAAGTCTCTTGTGCAGCCCGATTTTGCATCAGGGTAAGTTGCTGGGCGTATTGTACTTGGAAAACAAGTTAGCTATTGGAGCGTTTACACGCGCTCGCGTCGAACTGCTGAACTTACTTTGCGCTCAAGTCGCCATCTCTTTAGAAAACGCCCGACTCTATGCTCGAGAACAGCAAAAATCTCTCGATTTACAACAAGCATTAAACGATTTGCAAAACGCTCAATTACAAATTGTGCAAAGTGAAAAAATGTCAGCACTGGGCAACTTAGTCGCTGGTGTCGCTCACGAAATGAATAATCCCCTCGGTTTTATCGCCGCCAGTCTCAAACAAGCTCAACTCACTGTTGCCGATCTTGTCGCACATTTAAAACTCTATCAACAAAGTCTGCCCAATGCGAGCGAGCAAATCAAAGACCATGCTGCAGAAATCGACTTGGATTACAGTTTGGAAGACCTCCCCAAGATACTTGATTCGATGGGTCTGGCGTGCCTTCGGCTGACGAATATCAGTACCAGTCTCCGTACTTTCTCCCGTGCTGACAAAGATTATCCAGTGCTCTTTAATATCCACGAAGGCATAGACAGTACAATACTTATTCTCAAACACCGCCTCAAAGCCAATGAAACGCGTCCAGCTATTGAGGTGATAACCAAGTATGATAAATTACCCCAGGTCGAGTGTTTCCCCGGTCAGTTAAATCAGGTCTTTATGAATATTCTCGCCAATGCTATTGATGCATTAGAAGAGTCCAATAATGGACGCACTTTTGAGGAGATGAAAGCTCATCCGAAACGCATTCAAATTACCACTTCTGTTCAAGATAACCATGTGAATATTGCTATTGCTGATAATGGCAACGGTATGAATGAACAAGTCAAATCCAAAGTTTTTGACAGCTTATTTACAACAAAAGCTGTTGGTAAAGGGACTGGATTGGGATTGGCGATCGCTCATCAAATTGTTGTCGAAAAACACCACGGTTCGATCTTTGTGAATTCTACAGTAGGTGTGGGAACTGAATTTGTCATTACCTTACCTATTTATGCCAAGACTTAGCAAAGTCTGTTGCATTCATGACTGTAGATTCAATGCGATCGGTCAAAAAGGGCGATCGCGACCAAGTGCCAATCGCAACGCATACATAGAGACTCATCTTGAAGAATAAACTCCCAAAAACTTTATATTTAACAAAAATTAATAATTATCCGTATACAGGCAAAACATTTAAATTCATGATACTCCTCAAAAATCACTAAAAATCGAAATTATGAGCATTATCGTACTTGGCAGCATCAATATAGACTTAGTCGCAACAGCACCTCGCTTACCAGTTGCCGGAGAAACGCTGTTGGGACAGAATTTTTTTAAGGCACCAGGTGGTAAAGGCGCAAATCAAGCCGTTGCATTAGCAAGATTGGGAATTCCTACTCATATGGTAGGGCGTGTAGGAGGAGATAGTTTTGGTGAGGAACTCGTAAGTAGTTTGCAAGAATCTGGAGTGCAAACAGAGAATATATTCGTTGATGAAACGGTCAGTTCTGGGGTTGCCATTATTGCTGTAGATATAAGGGGTGAAAATCAAATTATTGTGATTCCCGGTGCCAACGGACACGTAAATGAGGAAGATATAAAACGGTTATCGCACTTGTTACCGGAAGCAACAGCACTGCTATTACAATTTGAAATTCCCATACCGACTGTTGTTTTAGCCGCCCGAGCAGCACAAGCGGCGGGAGTGACAGTGATACTCGATCCAGCACCTGCGAACAAAGATGTACCAAAAGAACTTTATCCATTTGTAGATATCATTACACCCAATGAAGTCGAAGCAGGACAACTCGTAGGTTTTCCCGTAGATGGGGAAGACTCAGCAAGAAAAGCAGCTACAGTGTTGCGACAATGGGGAGTCAAAAATGCCATTGTGAAACTAGGTTCTAAGGGAGTCGTTTGTGCAACAGCACAAACAACCTTTTTCGTACCTGCATTTCCAGTCCGCACCGTTGACACAACTGCTGCAGGGGATGCATTCAATGGTGGTTTAGCCGCAGCACTTCACCAAGGGCTTTCCTTACATCAAGCAGTGATTTGGGGTGCAGCCGCAGGTGCGATCGCCGCCACAAAACCGGGCGCACAGCCTTCACTTCCCGATAAAATAACGTTTGATACTTTTTTAATGGCTAATAGCTAATGGCTGATGGCTAATGGCTAATGGCTGATGGCTGATGGCTGATGGCTGATGGTGAGTCCAGCTCTTGCGGGCATAGCAGAAGGCAACGCGGAGTGTGTGCCTTGCACACAGCGTCTCCGTAAGGAAATACCCGAAGGGCTAATGGCTAATGGCTAATAGTTAATACAATTAGCAATTAGCAATTAGCCATTAGCAATTAGCAATTAACATTATGCTCGTATTAATGGATCACGATGGTGGTGTAGATGATTATTTAGCAACTATGTTGCTCATGACGATGGATAACGTGCAGCCTCTTGGCATCGTTGTTACTCCAGCCGATTGCTACGCGGAACCGGCTGTCAGTGCTACGCGTAAAATTCTAGATCTCATGGGATGCTCTCACGTTCCCGTTGCTGAAAGCACTGTACGTGGTATCAATCCTTTTCCCCGTCTCTATCGCCGCGATTCATTTATTGTTGACCATTTTCCAATCCTCAATCAAAACGAAACTATTTCTACACCCTTACTAGCAGAATCCGGTCAAGATTTTATGATACGGATGCTGCGAGAGTCTTCCGAACCTGTCACGTTAATGGTCACTGGTCCTTTAACGAATGTAGCTCATGCACTCGATACAGCACCAGAAGTGGAGGCAAAAATTCAACGTATTGTTTGGATGGGAGGTGCGCTGAATGTTTCTGGAAATGTGGAAAAAAATTGGGAACCGGGACAAGATGGTTCTGCCGAATGGAATGCCTACTGGGACCCGATTTCTGTTGCCAGAGTGTGGCGATCGCAAATTGAAATTATCATATGTCCCCTAGATTTAACCAACGACGTACCCGTAACATCGGACATAGTCTACAAGATGGGGAAACAAAGACAACACCCCGTATCCGATTTGGCGGGACAATGTTACGCACTCGTCATTCCCCAGGATTATTATTTTTGGGATGTGCTAGCCACAGCTTACCTGGCTCACCCAGAATTTTACGAACTGCGGGAGTGGGAAACAGAAATTGTGACAGTGGGTTTGAGTCAGGGACGTACTAAGGTAGTTTCTGGAGGCCGTAAGATTTACGCAATGGATGAAGTAGATAAAGAGGCTTTTTACTCTTATATTTTGCAACAGTGGGCAAGATGAATTTTAGATTTTGGATTTTGCATTGATTTTGCAAATAATGTATGAGTGATTGGATTTGGGACGGGAGAATTATTCCCAAATCCAAGTTTTATAAGCTGTTGTGCATATAATTTGCCGATTCTCAGGCTTGGGAAAAATGAGTCAAAACCTACTCTCTGGTTCCCCTCTCTCCCGCTCGGTCAACATGAGAAAATTCAAGTCAGCACAGCTAGCTTACACCCCAGGATTTTTCAAACACCCTTTAAGGCAAGAAGGGGTTAGAAAAGCGGATTTAGTATTTCAAAAAATTTAACCCCAAGCACAAAGCCGCAACAGTTCCAGCAACACAAATTTCTCCTCGAATAAT
Source organism: Tolypothrix campylonemoides VB511288_2 (assembly GCF_045999855.1). Classification (NCBI taxonomy): domain Bacteria; kingdom Bacillati; phylum Cyanobacteriota; class Cyanophyceae; order Nostocales; family Tolypothrichaceae; genus Tolypothrix; species Tolypothrix campylonemoides. Next base: position 201,706 of record NZ_JBFPMW010000012.1, on the reverse strand, counting down.
TTTTTCTCTGACTGATTCTGTAGGAATTAAAAGAACTTCAATTTCTTCTGTAATATCTAAATTTTGGCTTCCCACTTTTGTGACATTTTCTGCTAAAAATAAATGTATTTGATTGGTATCTTTGCTAGGTTTATCGTAAAGTGTTGATATCTTGGTGACTCGTTGGGCAAAATAACCCGTTTCTTCTTGAAGTTCTCTGATGGCTGCTGTTTCAGCACTTTCTTGTGCTGGGTCAAAACTTCCTGCAGGAAGTTCAATGAAAAACTCACCCACTGCATGCCTGTATTGACGGACAAAAATAATTTCCCTGTTGCTAGTAATGGGTAATATCAGAGCAACTTCCTGTTTCAAATTAACAAAATAATCGTCTATAATTTTACCATTAGGTAACTGTAGCTTATCTTGCCTGACTTTACACCAATAATGGTCTAAAACCATTGTTGAGTGCAAAATTTTCCATTTTTGTAAGTTGGTCATAGATATTCAGGATAAAGAATGAAGAAGAAAACATGAAATATTTTATACCTTATCCTTCACACTTTATCTTTCAATTGAACACGGCAGTCATGCGATCGCTCAGAAGCCAGTGTTCCCTTCTGCCATCTGTCATTTGCCCTCTGCCTTTCTTAATAAAATTATGCAAATAGAAGTAGAGACATTCACTGTAAACAAGCGCTTTCCTTTAACTATCAGTCGCGGTACAACGGCAAAGACAACAAATTTATGGGTAAAGATTTTGCACGATGGTATAGAAGGGTGGGGAGAAGCATCGCCTTTTGGTGTCGGGACGTCTCCACAATCAACAGAGATCATCAAGAACGCTTTACTGCAAGTTTTACCTGTTTTACAAAAATTTAGCCCCTTGCAAAAGCAAGCAATTGATGCGGTGTTGAATCAATCGCGCATTCCTTCATCTGCCAAAGCAGGGTTAGATATAGCCATGCATGATTGGTTGGGAAAACAAGTGGGGCTACCTCTATGGCAATTATGGGGACTCGATCGCAGTTATATTGTACATACATCAGTCACTATTGGTATTAACTCTCCTGAAGGCGCAAGGGCTAGGGCGCGAGATTGGTTGCAATTTACTGATGTCCGTGTTTTTAAGGTAAAGTTGGGAAATCCGGATGGTATTGCGGCAGATAGAAAAATGTTATTAGCAGTGCGAGAGGAAGCACCAGATCGAGAATTGTACGTTGATGCGAATGGGGGTTGGAGTTTGGAAGATGCAGTACAAATGTGCAATTGGTTGGCGGAAGTGGGTATAAAGTATGTAGAGCAACCGCTGCAAAAAGGTCAGGAAGAAAGGTTAGGCAACCTCAAGAAGCAAACTTCTCTACCTATCTTTGTTGATGAAAGTTGCTTCACGAGTTCGGATATTCCCAAATTAGCAAACTACGTAGATGGAATTAATATCAAATTGATGAAGTCTGGAGGCTTGACAGAAGCAATGCGGATGGTACATACAGCACGGGCGCATGGGTTGCAAGTGATGTTTGGTTGCTATTCCGACAGCACGCTAGCCAATACAGCAGCGCTACAGCTTGCTCCATTGGCTGACTATCTGGACTTAGACAGTCATCTCAATCTTATAGATGACCCCTTTACAGGCGCAATCTTGCAAGGGGGGAGAGTGTTACCAAACGATTTACCAGGGTTGGGGGTACAACGCAGTGCGTCTGGCGCTTAATCAAAGAGTTGCAATTTTATTGCACGAAGGAATCCAAGGAAGGCAAGGCAAAACCGGGCTCGCACTTTTACGCTATAGTGAAGCCTCGATAGTAGCAGCGATTGACCGCCAATGTGCGGGTAAATCTTTGTTGGAGTTAACGGGTATCAAGCGTGATGTACCGATAGTCTCATCGGTAGCAGAATCGCTGGAGTACAAACCGCAAGTTTTGGTTATTGGTATCGCCCCTAAAGGAGGGACTGTACCGGATGATTATTGGCATGAAATCAAAGATGCTGTCATCGCTGGAATGTCAATAGTGAACGGTTTGCACACGCCACTGTCAACAATGACAGAGTTAAAGGCATTGCTAAAACCGGGACAAGTCATCTGGGATGTACGGAAAGAACCACCCAATCTGGGCGTAGCTTCTGGAATAGCACGAACTTTACCCTGTCGTCGGGTCTTGACTGTGGGAACCGATATGGCCGTAGGTAAGATGTCAACAAGTTTGGAGTTAAACTGGGCGTCACGACTGCGAGGATTGCGTTCTAAATTTTTGGCAACAGGGCAAACAGGTTTAATGTTGGAAGGAGATGGGGTACCGCTAGATGCCGTGAGGGTGGATTATGCTGCTGGTGCGGTGGAACAAATGGTTGTGCGTTACGGTCAAAATTACGACATTTTACATATTGAAGGACAAGGTTCGCTGCTGCACCCTGGTTCTACAGCAACTTTGCCCTTAATACGTGGTTCGCAACCGACGCAAATGATATTAGTCCATCGTGCGGGACAAACTGAGGTATCTAGTGGTGGCGTGTTTATTCCACCCCTACCAGAAGTTGTTCGGCTGTATGAGACTGTCGCCCGTGCAGGAGGCGCTTTTGCAGCCGTACCTGTTGCAGGGATTGCCCTAAATACTAGACATTTGGATGAGCCCGCAGCTAAAGACGCGATCGCATCTGTGGAAGCAGAAACTCATCTTCCCTGTACAGATCCCGTTCGTTTTGGTGCTGGTAAGTTGTTGGATGCAGTGATGAAGGCTTAGAAATGACAGCAGATCCACTCTTCTATGAAATCTTTAAAGAAATTCCGGAGTTATTTTTTGAATTAATTGGCAGTTCGGAAAAAGACCCAAGTATTTACAAATTTAGCGCCCAAGAAATTAAACAAAGAGGATTTCGTTTAGATGGGCTGCTTTCAACTCCCGATACTTATCCAGATGAACCCATCTATTTTATTGAGGCACAGTCTTATAAAGATGATAATTTCTACAACCAGTTTGTTGCAAAAGTCATTCTTTATTTAACCCAATATCAACCACCTAATAAGCAATGGTACGCTGTCATTATTTATAATAAGAAAAGTCATGAAGGAAACTTTCCAGAATATTTAAGTTTTTTTAAACAGCACTTACTTTGCTTCTATCTTGATGAGTTGGCGAAAACTCCCAATCAATCATTGGCTGTGGGAGTCATGCGGTTAATAGTGGAAAAGAAAACTCCAGAAAAAACTGGAGAACTTGCCAGACAACTCATGAGTCAAGCCGAACAAGAGTTAACTAGTGCCATCTTGAAGGAAAAAGTTTTAGAATTTATTCAAACAGTGGTTATTGACAAGTTTACTAACTTGAGTCTGGAGGAAATAGCAGCTATGCTGGGTTTAGAGTCATTGAAAAATACCAGAGTTTACCAAGAAGCAAAACAAGAAGGTATACAAGAAGGTATACAAGAAGGTATACAAGAAGGTATACAGAAAAATAAGATAGAAATGATACCAGTCTTATTAGATCTGGGGTTAACGATTGAGCAGACGGCTGAACGTTTAAAGTTGGATGTAGAAACTGTCAGAAAACACGTTCAACAGTAAAATTCCAGCGATCGTCAGGTTTTAGGAAGGGTGCTTTCGATCGAAGCGTCCTAATTTCAGCATTTATCTCACAAGAAGTTGGGGAGCTTGTCAAACTCAAGCGATCGCAATTCATAAGCTAGACTGCCCAATTATGAAGATTAGTTAAAAAAAGGCGCGATCGCCATAAACCTTGAAAAAGAAACGGCATTACCCTGTGCTTATTTAAGCAATTGCTCATACAGTTAATAAAGAGCTTTTTGCATAGGTTGGATCGACCATGAAACGCAGATGGAAGTCACTGCTACTATCAGCTAGTTGGGTACTACTTTCCATAGGAACATCTATTGTCATTATCCTCACCCATCCCCTAATCTCACCTGCAAAAGAACCCGCAGCGTCTACTACTGAAACGACTAAGACCCCTACTCCAAATCAGTCCCCAGTCGTCATTCCAGAGGGGACGGAGACAAATAAGCCTGTCGTTGTCCCAACAGCAACGGAGACGAAGAAGCCAACTGAGCCAACACAACCAACGCCCTCGCCAGAAGCAACCGATCCAAAGAAACCAACGGATTCCAAGGAACCAACACCCTCAGAGGACAAAAAGTCTGAGTCAGCCGCAGAACCTGCACCCACCCCTGAAGAAGTTGCGCGTCAGCAAAAACTGATAGAAGCGGATAAGCTTTACCAATCGGGACAAATTGCTGCTGCAGAAAAACTTTATCGTGAAGCAAAAGAACCTTTTGCCAAATCCTCCGAGGCTCAACAGCGCAAAGAAGCAATTGTTGACCCCGCACAATTATCTCCTGGGGGTAAAGTTTACTGGCGGGAAGCAGAAGCGGGAATTGCCAGTCAGTTGTACACCAGAACTATGGTACCGTTGGAGCTTTTGGTTCAGCAGTATCCCGAATTTATTCCCGGTCACATCAAATATGCTGAAGTCCTTAAAAAGGACAACCAAGAGAAAAAAGCATTGGATGTCTTGGAACGTGCGGCGACGCTCTATCCCAATCAACCGGATTTGATTAGAGCAAGAGTTGCTGCACTTGCAGAAGCTAGAAAATGGATGGAAGCTTCCTTAGCCGCACGTCAATTTGCTCTGTTGAATCCAAATAATCCCCAAGCGCCTGAGTTTACAGAACTAGCGGAGACACATCTCAAGCGTTACAAATCACATATTAGGGCAAAAGTGAGAGGAAACACAATTGCCAATATCATCACTGGAGCCTTGGGTTATGCCGTAACGGGTAGTCTTCTCGGTCCGTTTACTGCTCTTGATTCTACCATCATGCTCATGCGCGGCGAAAAATCTGTCGGCGAGTCAGTGGCAAAGCAGGCGCGAAAGCAAATGGATTTGGTTAAAGATCCGGCAATTTTAGGATATGTGGATGAAATCGGTCAAAAGCTTGCCAAGGTTTCCGGACGGAATGACTTTAAATACGAGTTTTTTGTTTTACCTGAAGAAAGTTTGAACGCTTTTGCACTCCCTGGTGGTAAGGTGTTTATTCATGCAGGTGCGATCGCTAAAACCAAATCAGAAGCAGAATTAGCTGGATTGATCGGTCACGAACTCTCCCATGTTGTTCTTTCCCACGGTTTTCAACTTGCCACTCAAGGAAACCTCATTGGCAATTTAACTCAATATATTCCCTATGGCGGTACTCTCGGGCAACTATTTACCATGAGTTACAGTCGGGATATGGAACGCCAAGCAGATACTCTTGGTACGCGTCTCATTGTTGCATCAGGATATGCTGCTGATGGTTTGAGGAACTTAATGGTGACACTGGATAAAGAGCAAAAATACAAACCTCCCCAGTGGTTATCTTCTCACCCAGGCGGTAACGAGCGAGTTCGCTATTTAGAAAACCTGATTTCACAAAATCAATATAACCGTTACACCTATGAGGGGGTAGCGCATCACCTGGACATTCAGCAAAAGGCAAAACAGATACTCAAAGAGCAAAAAGAAAAAAAAGAACGTCTTCGGAAAAAAAAAGACAGGATTGATGAATCAAAATGACACATTTGATCGTCAATGAAAGTATCAAGTCCCTACTCTGAACCAACGTAATATGTTATCCCAATCTCTAAAGATTTTATTTTTTAGCGGTCTTGGTTTATCTTTGCTCTTAAACCCTTCAACCGCATTTGCCCAATCCCGCAGTGGTGATGTCGTTGTACCAGTAGAACCGGGTAATGGTTCGGTGACACCAAGCACGGGAACGGGTAGTTCAACGACAAGTACATCAACAACTAGCGATCGCGGTGTACGTTTTAGCTGTCGCTACCATAACGGTAATTATACTGTGATGTACAATCCAGAAGCTTTTCCTGGTGAATACTTTCCTTGGGCAACTCCCAAAACTTTAGGCGGCGGTTGGAATGCAGAACAGCGCTGCAACGAAATTGCCAGACGTTTGGAATCTTACCGTCCTGATGGCTTGGTAGAACTTAAGTCAGCAGTAGAGAACGGAGAAAACACTGTTTGTGTGACCACCGATGCTAGACCCAGTTGTCGAATTGTACTGACAGTACCTCGCGGTCAAGATCCCGATGTTGTCCGCAATGGCATCTTCCAGAACCTCCTAACTGCTGATAACGGCAATCAAACGACTGCTGTCAATACCTTCACAGGTCGTGGCGGCGATCTCAGCAATATAGGTCAAATCTTTGGTGTTAAAAAACCTACTGCATCTTCATCAAAAGCACCTATCAATCTAAAGCCTTTCCTCTCTCCTGCTGATGGAGGTACCGGAACTAAACTCAGTAATGGTGTTAAGCTTCCTAACTCACAATCTAAACCTCAAAATGGAACTCGCTTGAATCCTAACAAACTTCGTTAAAAAGCAGTCATAAATCATTTTCTAAGGAACAAGATCCCCAATTTTTAAGAATCGGGGATCTGAGTTTTTTAAACTCTTTTTAAGTCTGAGAAGCCCTATTTGCTAATAATTTTAGCAATATTTGCTATTTACAGATGTAAGAGATGAGGCATTTAATCTTGAGGGGTGGAGGGGGAGAATTTGACTCATTTTTCCAACGTTCTTGAAGCATAAATGAGAGGAAAGCTATCGAATGCTTCTTGGTTTTTAACTTCTGGGAGAACGGTTATTTTGCATTTTTTCTATACGATTGCGTAGTTTTTCTTGTTGTTCGCTAGTCAGAACTTCAGAGATTTTTTGTTTTTCTGATTCCATGACTTCCTGCATTTTTTGTTTTTGCTCGTCAGATAAATTTATTGACCGTATTGCTTCTGGTGGTTTTTTACCTGCTTGAACGGCTTTTTGTACGGTATTGCGTTGTTCATCTGTTAGAATTTCCTCGATTTGAGCGCGAGAATCTTCTTGAATTTCTTTCAATTTGTCCTTTTGGTCGTCGCTAAGGTTAAGCTCTTGAAACTCTGGCGGTCCTTGTTCGTTGGCGGGAAAACCTTGTCTTCCGGGAAATTGTCCTTGGCTTGGGGGGAATTGTGCCTGTATTGCAGACGCAGTTGTCATAATAACTGCTGTAGAAAGAATTATTAGCGATAGAAACTTGAATTTCATGGGTATTTTGGGACATTTTTACAAGGAACCTCTTTTTGTGTTCCATATTTTCATCGTATGAAATCCCCATTCAATTCACATGGTACTGTATCTCTAATTTTATCTGGTGCTTTAGTCCTAGAACTTCGGTACTGTCTTCAAGAAGAGGTACGAAATCTAGTTTTTCAAAGTAGTGTAACTCGCTTGAGATACTGTAGGCGTAGAGACGTGCCGTGACGCGTCTTTACAATTAATATCCCCAGTCTTTTGGTTAATGACCGCTTAGAACCCTGAATGCGCTACTCTATAGTTAGTCGCCTAATGGAATAATTGAGATTGTGGCTATTGTGCGTTCCTTTGTCGATCGCGTTGTCGATCTTTCTACCTTACAAAATCTTGCCCAACGTTATTCTGAGCTAGATGTTGCTTCTGTGGAAGCGTGTTTGGCATTTTTGCGAGCAACCGTAGATGTACAAGTGGCGTTAGAGACGCATTTTGCTCGCTATGGTTTATCAATGGGCAAATTTACGCTGTTAATGCAACTGTTGCAGGCAAATGAACAAGGACTAACACCCTCTGAATGTGCAGAACGTTCTGGAGTCACTCGTGCTACTATTACAGGACTGTTAGACGGACTAGAAAGGGACGGATTAGTAGAACGACAACCATGTCCCAATGACCGCAGGATGTTAAGCGTTCACCTTACAGACAAAGGGCATACGCTCATGGCTCAAATGCTACCCGATCACTTCTGTCGCACAACTGGATTGATGGCACATCTAAATAATGACGAAAAGAAAACTCTGATTCAGCTTTTACAGAAATTACAGGCTGGTACTTCAGCGATGCTTGAGCCTTAGTTAACTGTAACCTGAATCCACTAAATATCAAGCAATGCCTAGATATGCTTAGATTTTAATTAACGGTACAGACTGGTTTAGATTTGAAATTTTGGATTGAAGATTCAAAATTTCAAATCTAAAATTCAGTCAGCGGCGACTGTGTATCAACTTGTAACGAATTTATCGATTGATTAATTAAGGTAACTTCTCCCCGTGCATTTCTATTTACCAAGTAGTTAATTCCTCGATAGCTCAATTTATAAGTTGCTGGTGGTAAAGGAACTTCTACAGGCTTGGCATTGGGATTAACACGATAAGTAACACCACGATAAATCAAATTATAAGCTGAGCTAACCATAGGTGCTGGTTGAAAAGGTTTTTCTGTTGTTCTGCTGGCAATTTTTGAGGAATTTAATTCGTAGCTGAGACCGCGATAGTAAAGTTTCATATTTCGCCTCGTGAATCAAAATGTAGTTATTTGTGTAATGAAAGTATCGATCGAGAGTTAAGACTCCATACTCTTGTTAAATTATGAAAATTAACTTAGCTAATTAACTTCATAAAAAAATGAGTTTTAACTCTTGTTTAAGTACTGAAATCAGCTAGTCCTTAATCTATTGTGCAAGCGATCGATTACACTTTTTATTGAATTTATTTATCTACAGCATATGGAGTTTAGGTTTAAGCAATTTTATTTTTTTTATAAATTTATCTGACAATATTGTTAATTGTGAGTTAGTTAAAGAATTACTAGAAGTACTTAAAACTTGCATAAGTTTGTACCTGTGATTGTTTGATAACTGTTAAGGACTACAAAATTCTTTAATGCAATTCCGCAAAGTTCAGTAGAAAAAGTATTTGGCTACATCCACTAATAGGTACGGTGTTTCGTTGTTAGAGGTCTTGTGTTGATTTCTTATAATTGGCAATCATCCAATTTTGTTGTCAAATCTATCTTATTTAAAACATCAAATTAAGTATGTTTTTATACTAATATTTTAATTTCAGACATCATTGACATCTTCATGATTTGACGATTTGTTCTTTTTGAATTGTTTACTGCCTTGATACAACACAACGATCGCATTTACACAAGTACACAAGTCAGCCCAACACAAAAATACTGAAAAATTTTCTTTTTTTTAGCAACTCAGTATGAAATAGTATTTAGTAAGCTTGACGAGCGCAAGCCAGTACTTTCCTAAAGATCTGTTGGTAGAAAACCATTTGCCGATAGGTAAGTACTAATCACTAAAAGCTTTGATTTGACCTAATGACAAACGACTCTCGCACGCGCACAGTATCTGCTTTTGCCTGGTGTCTTGCTTGGGGTAAAAAGCATAAGTTGAGTCAGGACGAACTCAGTGCAATGAAAAAAATGCGACAAACATTAATTGATGAAAGGAAAGATGAGAGCGCTCGCAAGCAAGTGATACCGGATACAATGCAACATTTCGTAATGCTAGCAGAGCAGCTTTATAATATTGATGAAGACTATAAACCTGAGACATTATCAGAATTAGAACAAAAGTATCAAGACCTTTGGAAAGAAGATACGCCTATCGGTTTGGTTTATGGCGGTGCAACGAAAATTAAACAATATGTTTTTGAAGCAGCAAAACTTCATGAAATACGAGGAGCCTCTGCACTACTCGATCGCATTAACCTTGAAGATGTTCCAGGTTTTTTTGGTGAAGGTAGACGTTCAATACGTATGCAGGAATGGTTGCGGAACAACGGCTTTGCCGATTTAGTTCCAGCACTGATTCCCGAACTTATTATTTATTCTACAGGTGGTAGCGTTCTTGCTTTTTGCCCTGCTGCTTTAGTGGATAAACTAGCTAACGCTATTGAAAAACGTTATACCGATGAAACCTTAACGGCTAATTCCTGTGCAGTTGGCGATACTTTTCGCTTGTTAGAATTCCGGTTTGGGCTGTTGCAAAATCCTATAGAAAAGACTCTCTGGTTGGGAGAATATAAACAGAAGCATAACGATCGCATCATCCAAGCTTATTTTGACCAATCTGACGAACACGATTTAAATATAAAATTTTGGCAACGCAAGAATTTTAACGAACTGGTAGGAAAACTGGCAAACCAATTTACCCACCGTCGTAACGGTAATTTGACACCAAGTGTTGTGCTGACTCACTCTGATGCGTCTGATGGTGATACTAATCGTAATTCACGTCCGAGCCGCTGCTATCCTCCCATGTTTGAAACCCATCCCTATTTACAACGGGATGAAACTGAGAGACGTGCAGCTGTAGCAGAGACGAATTTACCGGGAAGACCAAATTTTTCTGCAGCTTTAGCTCGTAAAGTCATAGTTGGTCAGCGTAGTAAAAATGATACCGTCCAAAGACGCGCATGGTACAAGCGAGAATATTTTGGAGTTCGTCTATCATCGGGTAAAGAGAAACTCTGGAATCCTGGTTATTTTTCTAGTTGGGTGACTAGATTTCAAAATTCTTTGCAAGAATTAGATAAGGAATGTCAAAACAAATATTATCAACCAGCCGATGGTAATCCTGTTACAGAAGCTTTATCATTACGGGAAATTGGTAATGTGAGTAAAGTTAAGGGATTTGTTGGTTATATTTACGCCGATGGTAATAATATGGGTGGCTATATCCGCAACAGAATTCGCACGCCCCAAGATTATCGTATATTTAGTCAACAAGTTTTAAATGCAACCCAAAAGGCTGTTTACATAGCATTAAAAAAACATCTCCAACCCCGTCAGCTTCAAAATTTGACAGATTCAGATATTAGCGATCGCAATAAACAATGGATTTATCCGTTTGAAATTATTACTATTGGTGGGGATGATGTGCTGTTGATTGTACCAGCAGATAAAGCCTTAGATGTTGCTAAAACTCTTAGTGAGGAATTTGAAAACCAGTTACCTGACTTTCAATTAGAAGTATCCTACGATTCTAAAAAAGTTCACCGCTATCAAGGAACCAAGCTGCCAAAATGCGATCGTCAGTGTGAGTTAAGTATGTCCGCCGGAGTACTCATTACTGCTGAAAGTACTCCTATCTATTACGGAGAATCTCTCACAAATCAACTCTTAAAATCATCAAAAAAATTAGCAAAAGACCTAAAACGAGAATATAAATATTACGGTGGAACAGTTGATTTCTTAGCACTAAAAGCTGTAACAATGATTGCGTCTACTATCAAAGATTTTCGCGAACAAGGACTAACAAAAGAAAATCTAAAATTCTATGCTGCACCTTATACTCTTTACGAGTTAGAAGGCTTATTGGAAACTGTTGCAGCACTTAAAAAGGCTAAATTCCCCAAATCGCAACTTTATCAAATTCGTAGTTTGTTGGAACGGGGTAGGCGCACGGCTATTCTGAATTACCGTTATTTTCGAGTTCGGCTGCAACAAAAAGAACAGGTGCATCTAAAAACTATGTTTGAAGAGACTTGGTGTCAAGCGAAAAGTAATAATGGTAACCTCGCACCCTGGATGTCAAAAAATTCCAATGGATCAACCACGGAACCAGAGAAAACTATTTATGAAACAATTTGGCGTGACTTGGTGGATTTACATCCATTTGTCGCGATACAAGAGGAAAGTGAATTACCTAATCTCAATCCAGAACCAGAGGAAATCCAAGGAGTAGAACAATGATTAGCCTTGATGGAATTCCTCCAAATCAAACCGACACTTGGGAGATAACCGCGATTATTGATACAGCTTTGTGTGTAGGTGCGGGTGGTTCCTCTGGTTCTCTAGCAGATAAACCCATTGTCCGCAATGCTCAAGGACAGCTAATTATTCCAGCTTCCCAAATCAAAGGTAGATTGCGTCATGAATGTGAAAAATTAGCGAGTGCATTGGGATGGGAAATTTTTTACGCACCCGTCGCAACAGAGCTTTGTCCCAATCAAGAACAGCTAAAGAAGCGTTTCCAGAAAATATATGGTTTGGAAAACTTACCTTTAGATGAGAACCTTGAATGGAATCTCTTTCAAGAAATATACACGGTAACTGGTTATAAAGGCTTTCACTGTATTGTATCGCAAATCTTCGGCAACCCAATTTTACCATCTCGCGTTATTGTTGAGGATTTTATCTGTTCGGTTCCCGCAGATGAATTACCAGAAGTTTTACGTCCGGGAGTCACAATTAACCGTCGTCGTCGCACTGCTGAGGAAACTAAACTTTATCTCTTAGAAACTTCTCCTGCAAATGCTCAACTAAAATTTGAAGGTAAAATCCACTTACTACCTAAGTTTTCATCTATTTGTCCCGATTTAGCAAAGCTTTTAATCTTTTCTGGCTTGCATCATATTTATGCATTAGGAGGAAGTAAATCTACAGGTTTGGGCTGGTTGCATTGGCAAAACTTACCAAAATTTACCATAGATGAAAGTACTTGGTCGAATTTAGCAGCAAAACAATTCTTAGAGACGATTAAAGGTAAACGTGAAAATAGGGTAGGTTGGGTTGAGGAACGAAATCCAACATTGAATCGAGAGGAACCATGAAACGTATTGAATTAACAATTACAGCCCAATCACCCCTAGCAATCGGTAGAGAAAAACCCGGAGGTTCCGTTAGCGAGGTGGAAAAATATATTCCGGGTTCTGTAATACGTGGTGCAGTTGCAAAACAAATTTTGTCTCGCTATCCAGACATTGAAATGCAAAATCTCGATGTTACGGTAGAGAACAATCATTTCCAAAAGCTGTTTTTAGATGAAAAATCAGCAATTTTTCAAAATGCTTACCCTGCGATCGCAAAAAGTGGTAGTATTTATAAAAAAGTCGAGAATACTCCTATCAGAGTTTTACCAGCAACAGCAGTCAGTTCTAAGGCTAATCCAGGGTTTAAAACTGACAATAAGCACGGCGTGTTCGACACATTGATTGACTTGTTTTGTGCAGATATATTCAATTATCCTTACGATCCAAGTAGTAAGAAAGCTATAGAAGATAGGGTAGATCCGCGAGTGGAGACTTTTAGCTGCTTCTACAGCAAAGACAGCAATAGCTACTACAGTCATGCAGTGACTAGCCGTCTGTTAACAAGGGTAGGAATAAACCGTCGCCGCGCTACAGCAGAGGAAGACATTTTATATAGTATTGAAGTTCTAAATGAAGAATTTAAGACTAAGAAAAATACACAAACCAATAATTCTCAATATTATCAATGGGAGAACTATGTTTATCGCAGTTATATTCTCATAAAAAATGATGCGATCGCTAAGAAATTACACAAGTTTATTAATAATAACAAAGAACAATTCCGACTTGGTGGTTCAATATCGCGAGGGTTGGGTAAAGTAAGAATCGAAGCTAAAGAAGTTCAAGTCATCAATGATATTCAAAAAAGAATAGATAAATTTAATGAAGCATTAAAAAACCGCTTGGAAGAATGGTCTGAGGTATTTGGAAAACCCCAACACGATCCATTTAGTAAGAATCGTAAATATTTCACTATTAACTTACACTCTGAAGCTATTTTGCTAGAAAATTGGCAGCGAACAACAGTTATCTCCACTGAAATGCTCCAATATACGCTCCAACAATTTCTAACTAAGAAAGATGAATCATTAAAGCTTCATACTGCTTATAGTAGTTACGATTATCGCTCTGGATGGAACAATGCTTGGGGACTCATGAAAGATGTAGAATTGATAACAAATAAAGGCGCAGTTTATCTATTTAGTACAGAAAATTTGGAATCATGGTACAAAGCCTTATTTAATTTAGAGCTAACTGGAGTAGGAGAACGTGTCAGTGAAGGATTTGGTCAAGTAGAAATTTGCAATGAATTTCATTTAGTATTTCGTGAGGATGCAGTATGACAAACTGGGAAGAACAGCAGAAAGAGTTTAAAATCCAGAAAGGGATTCGTGACGCTGAAGACGATCTAGTCATCGCAATTGAGGAAAGATTAAATAATCAAAAATCCTATGGTAAGTTGGAAGACTCACAATATCGAAATTTAATGCATGTGGCTGATACGACTGGGAGCATTGCAGTGATTAAGAACTTTCTACGTTACCAGTTAGGACGCGATAAAAAGTGGGGCGAAGGAAAGGAATCACTAGCTGAAAAAATTATTGATGATATTGATGATAAGCTCAAACAAAAGGCTTTGGAAATTATCGAAAAATCTGGATGTAATGAAACTGAAAAAATAGAAAAAATCAAACCAGTGTGGTTGGAATTAACTCGACGTTACTTGAGTTATGGTTCGCGTCATCTCAAATATCTTAACCCTAGTAAAAGTACTTCTCCTAGTAAAACTAATTAAAAGACTAAGTAGGTAGTTAAGAAAGTATGTAAAGATATGCGACTTGCTAACAACCAATAACAAATAACAAATGACCATGTTTGAAATTTTTAAAAATCGCATAGAAATTACAGGAATTTTAGAAACAGTAACCGCTTTGCGAATTAGTGCGGGACGTTCCACTGAAGCTATTGGTTCAGATTTACCCGTCATTAAAGATGCTTTAGGTAGACCATTAATACCTGGTTCTAGCTTTAAAGGCGCATTAAGATCGAGATTGGAAAGTTTTTTGCGGGGAATTGATGAAAGTTTTGCAGCCAATCCAGCATTAGAAACGGAATGGTCGATTACTCAAGAAGCAATGTCTAAATTTAAGCACGAGCTAGTCATCACAAGAGATAAGCCAAAAGAAAAAGAGGAAAAATTACATCAATTTATTTTAAATAAAACAGATTTAATTTCCTTTCTTTTCGGTTCTCCTTGGTTATCCAGCAAATTACAAATCCGCGATTTAACTGTACATAAACCAGAAGATAATTGGTTTGGACAATATCAAGAACGAGATGGAGTGGCTATCGATCGCGATACTGAAACTGCTGGAGATGGGAAACTTTATGATTTCCAAATTGTACCAGCAGGAACGCCTTTTGATTTCCATGCTATTGTTGAAAATGCTGAGGAATGGGAACTAGGTTTATTGACGATTGGGTTACAACAATTTAAAACAGAACAAATTCCTTTAGGTGGTGGTAAGTCGAGAGGATTGGGAGTAGTTAAACTCCAAATTAATGATGTTAAGTGGATTGATGTACGAGATGCTAACGATAAAAGTAAGGTCGATCCAAATAAGGTTATTGAATATCTCAAGAAATTAATAAATTCTCATGGAGATTTACCTTGCGATGATAGTATCCCTTTACCATACGTATGGAGTGAAGCGCTAATTCATAAATTACGGGAAGAGATGGAAAAAGTAAAAAATACAGTAGCTACTAATTAACACCCAATTATGCACAAACAATTAGTTAATCAATGTATTCTCAATATTACTATTATTCCTACTAGCCCTATCTTAATAAAATCTGGTTTGGAAAGTGCAGATCCAACAAAACCAAACATGAATTTTGTAGAAACGTATCATCAAGGAAGCCCCACTATTTACCTTCCCGGTAGTTCCTTGAAGGGGGCGATTCGCGCTCATGCTGAAAGGATTGTGAGAACTTTAGGTCATCCAGATTATGATAAACCTATTAACTCTTCACTCATTTGGGCGAATAATCCTTTAGATGACGAATACGATTACTTGTATGAAAATCCACAAGATAAAGAATACCTAAAAAAGAAATTACCAGCACAGAGTATTTATAAAGAATCATCATTTACAGACCAAATATTTGGGAACAAATTCATTGCTAGTCGTTTGCGAATTGAAGATGCGTATCCCAACAAGTCACAACCTTTGAGAATAGAACAACGAAATGGTGTTGCAATCGATAGGGTATTTGGTTCGGTTGCACATGGTCCCTTTGATTATCAAGTTTGTACAAGTGGCGCATTTAAAACCAAAATTCATTTGAAAAACTTTTCTCTAGCACAGTTAGGTTTGATTGCGTTAGTATTGCGCGATTTAAATGAAGGATGGTTTGGAATTGGGTACGGAAAAACTCGCGGTTTGGGTATGGTGATGGTGGAGTATGACAGCGCTGTAGTTCAATATCCTGGATGCATTTTAGAGAAAAAGGATGGTAAGATTTACAAATTTGGTAGTCAAACACCTTGGGATAAAGTTTATCTTTTAGGTGCGGGGGAATTTTTAAAAGGCAATAAAAAAAATCCTTATGGTTTTCCGCAAGACGATAAATACGAAATTACTATAGTGAAACCAACATCAATGGAATATGGTTTTGGCGTGCAAATGCTTTGGGAAGAACCAACAGAGATTCAGGAATTATTTATGCACTCCGTTGCTGCTTGGAGTAAGTTGTTAGAACAGGGAGGTGCTGTATGTGCTTCGTAGGGTTCAATCAGCAGCCTTTGTCTAAAGAAAAATTACTTGAGTTGCTGGACAAGCATTCAACACTACCTAGCTATTACTTTCTACGCTGGAAACATCGGGTAGGGGGATTTTGGGAACGACGTAACGAAAAGTTTGGTAACATAGAAGATGATATACGCGAGCGCTTAAAAAATAACCTCCCAAAAAATTCTCTCCAAAATAATCCCACACCAGAACCCACGGAAACCTTTCCCAGTCCAGAAGGACAATTATTTAACTCAATCCTAGAGATACGTTGGAAAAGACAGAAAGGAGAATATCAAGTCTTGGTTCTTAGTTCCAAAGACACAGAAGCTGATTTTACGCCGATTCAACGCAATTGGGAAATTTTAGAGCAAAATGCACTGACTCATTCTCCAACTGAAACTCGTTTTCCTAAAGGCTTGAATACCGAACAACTGAATATTGCTCAACGCTATTTTCGAGATAGTCATACCGCTACAGTTCATTTTGTTGCATTAACGGTGAAAAATTAAGATGGCTAATAACTCTTATCGTTCGACTAATTCCAGTAATTTCAACCAACAACGCGGACCCAGACCATACGACTTTGTCTATTTTTCTACTAAATCACCTAGTGTAAATAAACCTCCCGGACATCATAAATATTTACACGAGCGCATACACGGTACTTTATTTTTGACCCTAAAAGTCCAAACCATGGTGCATATTTCAACTGGAACAGTGCTAATGGGAAGCGATATTAACAGGGAAGAGATTCCTTTAATCAAAACTATGGTTCAAGGAATTGACGACGAACTCATCATTCAAGGTAGTTCTCTAAAAGGTTGCATTCGTTCAATTTATGAGGCAATTACTAACAGTCGCGTAGGAGTCAAGCCTAAAAAGCCGAGTGAATACCCAGAAGAACGTTTACCAGCCAAAGAGAAAAATCAACTTTGTCCAGCAAGTATAGTTTTTGGTGCGTCTGGTGACAGATGGGGATGGCAAGGATTAGTTTCAATTCAGGATGCTTATTGTGAAATGACTGGTTTTGAAGTTGGTTTCATGTCCAATCTTTGGCGACCTAGACCAGAAGAGAATGATATATACTATTTTAAAGATAAATCTGGAAAGAAAAAAGCGGTCGGGTGGAAATTTTATTACAATATGAAATATGCTCTTGATAAAGGTGAAGGTAATGGTGTTCCCGCCCAAGTAGCGTTTAAAAATGATGAATTTATAACTCAATTAAATTTTAGAAATCTCAAATCAGAAGAATTAGGAGCATTGCTAATTGCTTTAGGTCAAGACAACAAATATCCTATAATTTTGAAATTGGGTGCTGGTAAACCAGTCGGGCTGGGAAGCATGATAGTAGAAATTACAGAAGCTGATCTTTTACAAAACCAATCGGATTTACGTACTCGTTATTCCTCTTTTGAAAGACTATCCAATCAATTTTTAACTGGAGAATCTCTAAAAATCTTTATAGGAAATACAGTTCAAAAAGCTCATGAAAACTTAATTGATAAATCAAAATTAGAAGAATTATCTAATATCCTCAATCCTTCCACTCATTTTGCCCCTCATGAAAGCTATTAAGTAAGTCAGCACAATTAAAGTTAACTAGTGAGGAGCGTTATTTATCAATAGTCATTTGTCGTTGGTAAAGATTTTTAGGAATGTTTACATTTTGTAATATAGTTCAATTTATTTGTACATAGCTACTTAATTAAAATGAAAAGTAATAGCGATCGCATTATTTACAATATGACTGATAAATATCTTCAGTTAGCCCACAAAATTGCTGTCACTTTAATTAGAGAACAAGATAATATTGAAGCAGGTGAAAAAGGTATTATTACTGAGGTAGGAAAATTAACCACTTATCTGAACTACAAAATCAAACAAAATATTAGTTTAAAGAAAGAAGAAAGAAAACAAATAAAATTTTTTATTTATCTTGACTCTTTAAGCGAACATAGTCAGACAATAGGACATAGTAACAAAACCATAGCTTATTATGAAGCCATAAACGAAACTTGTAAAAACTATCTTAAAGATTATGCAAA
This sequence comes from Tolypothrix campylonemoides VB511288_2, assembly GCF_045999855.1. Classification (NCBI taxonomy): domain Bacteria; kingdom Bacillati; phylum Cyanobacteriota; class Cyanophyceae; order Nostocales; family Tolypothrichaceae; genus Tolypothrix; species Tolypothrix campylonemoides. The sequence continues at coordinate 183,481 of NZ_JBFPMW010000012.1, read as the reverse complement.
CAAGCCAGTGATTATGATGCAAATACTGGGATGGTCGCAACGCTTAATGTATTATTACAGACAATTAGATTTATCAAATATAGACATTAATAATTTACAAATAGAGACAACAGACGAAATGCTAGGACTTACTCCTAAGTTATCAGAGATTAACAAGATTACAGAACCGATAGTAACACAAACATCAAAAACCTTAACATTACCTCAAAAACTACAAGTTTCTAAACCTATACCTCCTCAAGTCGTAGAGTCAACACAAACAGAAACAAACAATCCACTAAAACGTCCTATATCGCCAAAACCCGCTAAACCCGTAGAAAGTCCAAAACTAGAAAAGCCAAAAGCATCAGAATCTTCAAATCCTTTCAAGCGTCCTCCAAAGAAAATCTCTAGTTAACTACACTCCTTTTCCATAAGCAACGTAGGCGGAATCTGCAACAATTCCAAGTAAACTTATTGAAGTTTTTGCAGGGTTTAATATTGGTGAAGCTGTTAGCTTTGGTGTTGGAGTTTGAGCAATAATGAATTCTAGAAGTGAGACACATTAATTAAGGGTAGCCAATCCATAGTAGATTTCACAAGCAACCTCGTTTATTATACGTCTGTTCTGTCAACTTCCTTTTTCCTGATTTATACTCATATATTTATAATATATTGTAACATTCTTGACAATCTAAAGCAAAAAATCGTATCTTTAGTGTGAGTGTGCTAATCCAAATCTACGCACTTCACTCGATCCTTGAAAACCCTATAACTTCGTTAAAGTGTGTCGATTGCATACGGTGCAAGGCTTTCAGGCTACGAAAATGACAACTTTTGGAAATTTTTTGATAAGTTTTAAGAGGTGTGTCGATTGAGGGGTCTGAAACCCTCTTCCAGTAAGGCTTCCAAGAGTGAAATCTTTACACTTCCCCCGCCCCGAAAGGGGATGGAAACGAGCCGCCCTAGGCGTGCCTCAAACACCAGAGACGCTTTACACTTCCCCCGCCCCGAAAGGGGATGGAAACAGGACTGTGTACATTGCGAATGCATCTACTCAGTTGGCTTGACACTTCCCCCGCCCCAAAAGGGGATGGAAACTTAACTTTAGCTTCTCCACCATTAATTGAACTTTCTTTACACTTCCCCCGCCCCGAAACGGGATGGAAACAAAGGACAATTCAGACATTCCTGTTCCCCGTTTTCCCCTTTTTGTTGACTCCAAGCAATTACTCCTGGATTTGGTTGAGGGCGAACCAGTTCGCTGATGATATTGGTGTCACATAGAAAGGTCATGGTGCTAATCGATCAATGGATTGAACCGCTCTTACCGATCTTACCGAGCAGGAATTTCCAAGGTGTAGTCTTCCTCTACACAGATCTGACGTAATTCGGCAAAGGCATTAGCTAGGGAGTATTTATGATGTTGGTTTTTCCATTCCAGTAATTCTTGGAATAGTTCTGGCTCTACCACAGCTGTAACCAGTCGCTCCCGATCGTAAATTAGTTGAGGCTCTTCACAGCATCGTCGATTAGTTGAGAGAACTGCTGTTGGGCTTGCTCAATTTTCCAGTTCATAGACTTGAGTTACTTGCAATCGCTAAGACAAAAGTCATTTCATCACAAGATGAATATTCTACTCTTCATCCTCTGTTTTTACTGTTACTGTATCTAACTCAGCTTCTAAATTCTCGATAGTCGGTAAATTGTTGTCCATACCATTGGCATTCTTTGATATCTTTAACAGCGTCTGAAATACGGACATTATAGTTCCAAGGAATTTGTACAACAACCTGTTGCACGAATTGTTCATCTGAGTATACTTCTGCAAACGCCCGCATATACTTAAGATTCCGTGTGGAAAGGTTCTTCGATTGATTAGTTAACTATACTCTTTTTCCATAAGCAACGTAAGCAGAATCTGCAACAATTCCAAGCAAACTTATTGGTGAATTGACAGGAATATAATAATAATTAACCCGTGTTGACAAATTATCTATTTCTCTAAATCTTCCCTTAACATAAATTACCAAAACAGTATTTTTATCCAACCAATTCAATACTAAGTCAATTTGTTCTTTTACCTTAGCCTCTAGCTTATTATCGGCATCATCTTTTGATAATCCAACGAATTCCTGCCCTTCTAATAACTTAGAATTTATTAAATCTAAAACAAAAATATCCCCGACTGGCTTTTTAGGTTTTTTCCTTTGATGCCAATACTCAACCTTATCAAAACCTCTTGTACGCAATAGCTTACAATCTTCCGGTTCCATTGCATCATCGCTAGGTGAATAATAATCTACAATCGTCGAACCAATCACTCTTTCACGCTGCAAAGAACGCTTGACACTCTCAACTTCAGACTGGACTAAATCTGTGATTTTATTCTCTACTTCTCGATTAATTAATTGACTAGCTAATTTTTTTGCCTCATCTAAATTCTTACCTACAGCATAAGCCAAAAATCCACCTAAAAATGTAAATGCTATTAAGACAAGTTGCATTGCAGTGACAAATCTGTTAAAACTTTCACCTAGTTGACCATTTGTCGCTTTTAAAAACTCTAACTGACTTTTGAGCAATTCAAGTTCACTAGAAGTTTTTGCAGGGTTTAATATTGGTGAAGCTGTTGGCGTTGGTGTTGGAGTTTGAGCAATAATTAAATTCCAGAGGTGAGACATATCAATTGAGGCTAGCCAATCCATAATAGATTTTACAAGCGACTTCATTTATTATACATTCATGGGTTAACGAGAGTAAATCTTTGATGAGACACCGTAATTCGCAATTGTCGGTTTTACTACCAATTAAGAGGACTTTTCAAACATCCTCTTAGCGATTGCATTAAAAAATCACGTATCAGTTGGTGAAGGCATAATCAAATTACACCAGCACAAATAATGAGCGAGAGATGAAGATTGGTTTTTGCGGTTCTAGACTGCAAGAGTAGAAAATCACCACTCCGTACCAATCTTCATACAGTGATAGATTGTGATACAGGTATAAGCACGTGCCTTTGAATTATTAACCCGTACAAAGTTTGACTGAAGGTTGGTATTTTTCTGCAACACGCTCGTAACAAATGACATCACCAATACATCGTAATCGCTGACCTAAGAAGAAACAAAAACTCATCGGAGCAAATAAAACTAAGTGTGTGCTGCTTGCACGGTATTTTTGGCGAGTTTCGCGAATAATTTCTTTAGCATGAATTGTGAGTGCAGTTGCATCTGCATTAGAACTAATTGCTCTTTCTCCAATACCAGCTTCTGGTTCTGCATAAACAACAGCACTAAGTGGAATGGGTGAATCTTGACGTAGTTGTTCTATATCTCTTGATGCATTACCTGTGATTCCCAATGCAACTAAAATGTCTTCTCCAGCTTCGCCATCTTCTTTGACAATTTTAAACTTTGCTGTTGACGCACTAATATCCGATCGCCACAATTCGTTTTGTCCTATGGTTCTTTGTTCTACTTGCAAGGTATATCCTCTAGTATCTTGAAAAACATGACCAATGACCACGGCTGCTGAAAGAGGGAGCTTACCTCGAATATCAACAGTTAATTCAGTATGTCCTTGGGAAACTTGTTCTCGTACTTGTTCCAAATTAGGGAGTAAAATGTTTTTCCAAGTTTCTTGGTTAGCAATACGACGGGGTCCAGACGCACTCTCAAGGCTAAAATATTCTGTCCAGTCCAGTTCAACAGTGGGTAAGTTGTCATACATTTGCTTGACCCAACCATGTATCCAAAGGCGGACTCTAGTCTGCTTTTTCAAAATAGGAATATCTGCTTGGTCTATTCCTGCTAGTGAAATGCTGTTGCGACCCAAATTATAAGCGAATTCATAGCCTCTACCCGCTCCCAAGGCATCATAAAAGCCAGCAGCAAATTCAATAGCAGTGAGATCGTTAATGGATTGCTTCATTCCAATGACATAATCAATGTGCTGTGCAATCGCTTTTGCTTGGACTTCTGAATAACAAGCATTTAGGAGCACGCATTCTACCTTGTCTGCAAATAATTTAAATAGTTCTGCCAAAGCATAGGTGCTGACAAATTTAACTTCACCTGTATTGTCATCTTTCAATACTAGCCCTTCTTCTCCCATTCCATGTCCACAAAAGTGAACGATTTGGGGATTTTCTCTCAATATTGCCCGCCGTAATTCTCTGTGAGTGATAGCACCGCACGCTCTTAACTCAAATTGGTCGCGTTGTTGAGCCCGTTCTATTGCCGTTTCGATTTCTCGGACTTCTTCATCTAAGCGCAGACGGGTGATGTTTGTAGGGTTAGCTGAGAGAATTAAGATACGTTTTGGACTGTTAGTCATAGGTTAATATTATCAGAGCTAAAAATTTTAATTACGAGATGCAGTCATTTAGATTTTCCATAAGCAGATGCAGGGGATACTAGAATCGCCCCATCCTTTTCCAAGGCTTTAGCAAATTCATTACGGTCTGAGTGATTTGCATCAAATATCATCACAGTTTGATAGGAATTATTACATTCAGGGAAATTAGATTTGATAATTACATAAGAAGGACTTCCCAACTCACCACATACATGAGGATTTCCTTTATCTTGTCCGTTGACTTTGCGTTTAACCTTGTATCTACCATTACTGTAAAGTTTTTGTAACTCTTTGCCAATAACCTCCAATTTGTCGTCATTTTGATACCAGTTACTAATCTTTTCTAGATGTTTCATCTCTGGCTGAAGACAAGGGATAAGATAAATCTTTGTATTAAGATCTAAAACATCATTCACGTACTTCTGGTGATTGTAGTAGTGCATATAACTTACGTTGGTAGAAATTCATATGGCTGGAGTATATAGTTATAAGGATTAAAGTAGTTTTCTACAAGATTTTTCAGGATGTAAGTTATTTTTTAGGTTATCGAAATGAATTTTTGTTGTATCAATCAATTAATTACTTCCCCAGCAAAATGGATGATTCCGGAAAATTACTGAGACAATAATCATTTTTGAAGATTATCTGTTACTTTTATATAAGAATGGCAGTAAGCCCGTACTGTTGAGAGAGTGAGTGGGAGTGATAAGCTGGGTACAGCTTGTGCTTCGGGAGCGCACGAATGTGGATGCAATACTCTACTCGGTTAGTGATTTTTTGTAATAGTTTGGGTGGTAATGAAGCGTTGAATCAATTTCTCAAGTAAACAGTAAGACAGTATGTTAAAAAAGGCATATCCCGTACTTTCATTCTTGCTGACACAGAACAATCAGAGATAATTACACAGTCTAAGCTAGCAACCACCGAAAACGATCGCAATACCCAATATTAAATTGACAAGCCGAAGTAGACGTGATTTCCCATTGTGTTATCTTATAATTAGGCAACTAATTATCAGGTAGCTAATCAAATACGAACTGTCATTAAAGAATAACCCGATCGCAAAAGGAGAACTAGATGAAAAAGTTGAGTGTCAAACCTAAGAACTGGTTAGTATCTTTCCATGTAGCCTCTGGAGGGATTTGGTTGGGGACAGCACTTTGTATTGTGGTAGTCGCCATTACGAAAAAAAACATACCAAATGGAGACGAGCTTTATGGTATCAACTCAGTATTAAAGTTTATGGATGATTGGGTAATTATTCCAACTGCTAATCTGTCACTCATCACGGGTGGATTGCTTTGTTGGCTGACTATTTGGGGATTTACGAAACACTATTGGGTTATTGTGAAATGGGTAGCGACTGTGACCTTAATTACCACGGGAACAATCTGGCTGGGTCCCTGGTTAAATACCATGACAGCTATTTCCGAAACAGAACGACTACAGGCTTTACACAACCCACTGTACAGATTTCACCAACAGGGTGTCATCATTGGCGGTGCTATTCAAACTGCTTGCTTGTTAGCGATCGTTGCAATTTCAATAGTTAAACCTTGGGGAAGACGGCTAGTCAAACAATCAAAAGACATCGAAGAAGTAGTTTCTTCAAACAGTTAAACCCCGAACGGTAAATTAACACAGCGCAATAATAACTCGATCGCGAGCGCGAAGTCAAAAAGGTCGTGCTATGGTTTTACATCACTTTCACCACGCACGATCTTAAAAATATCTCTCACAACTTTATTACGAATATTTATTAGCTTAGTACTATTCATTTTTTATCTTCGCGAAGAATTGTTATTACTAGAGTTAAGTTATGTCTTAACCTATTCCTAGTGAATTCTTAAACTAACTAGTATAACTTAATGGTGCGGAATACAAATCAATTATGCTTATTTCTTCTTTGTCAAGCTGGCTACATTGGTTGATGGTTCTAATGTTTACTTCTCTGATAAACATTGTTCCTTTTTCTAGCGATCTTGTTAATTCAAATAACATTATCTATGGATTAGAAAATGCGATTGCACAAGCCTCTGATACTGTACGCATCCACGATATTCAAGGTGCAAGTCATACTTCTAAATTAGTTGATGAAACAGTAACAGATGTCCCTGGAATAGTTACATTAGTACTTGGTTCGGGTTCCGGTCGCGGTTTCTATATACAAGATCCAAACCAGGATAACGACGATGCAACATCGGAAGGGATTTTTGTTTTCTTGGGCAATTCCAGTATTCCCAATCCCAATATTGGTCAATCGGTAGCGGTTACGGGAAGGGTAGGTGAATTTCGACCGGGAAACAATACTAGTAATTTGACAACAACTCAAATTTCTGCCAACGGAACGGGTGGTGCTGTTCGAGTTATCGATTCTTTAGGAAAGATTAACCCCACTATTATTGGTGTGGAAGGTCGCATTCCACCCAATACTGCAATTAGCGATGATTTTACAGCAGGCGATCGCGGTAATGTAGAAACAGAGGGTGATTTTGAACCAGCATCAGAAGGAATAGACTTTTATGAAAGTCTCGAGGGTATGTTAGTTCAAATTAACAATCCCGTAGCAATTAGCCCTACTAACGAATTTGGAGAAATTTGGGTACTTCCAGACAACGGTTCTAATGCAACGGGACGCACGATTCGCGGTGGAAGTCTCATTTCATCTAAAGATTTCAATCCCGAACGCATTCAAATAGATGACGCCCCTGCTATATCTGGTAAGTCTCCCGAGGTGAATGTCGGTGCAACGTTAGGCACAATAACAGGTATAGTTGATTATAATTTCAATACCTATGAAGTTTTGCCATTTTCCATAACTGTTAACGCTCCGAGTTCTTTAACTAAAGAAACAACAAATCTTACCCCACAAGGCAACAATCTAACTATTGCAACTTTTAATGTTGAGAACCTTGATACCAAAATAGAAGCTCTCGACAAAGTTAACGCACAGCAACAAAGTAATGTTGATGATGATTTAGGGAGTGGTAAATTTACCGCACTTGCCGATCGCATTGTTAACAACTTGCGTTCTCCTGACATTATTTCTCTAGAGGAAATTCAAGATAACACCGGAGCAGAAATCAATGATGGAGTGGTAGAGGCAGATCGGACTTATGAAGAATTAATTAATGCGATCGCAGTTTCAGGTGGTCCTGTATACGATTATCGCCAAATCAATCCAGTAGAAAGAGAGGATGGAGGTCAACCGGGTGGTAATATTCGAGTTGGTTTTTTGTTTAACCCCAATCGAGTACAATTTGTAGATCGTGCTGGAGGTGGATCGACTACTAACACGACAGTTAACAACATTAACGGTCAACCAGAACTTTCTGTCAGTCCCGGAAGAATCGATCCAACTAACCCCGCTTTCAATGACAGCCGCAAATCTTTGGTAGGCGAGTTTATCTTTCAAGGTCAAAAACTGTTTGTTATTGCCAATCACTGGAATTCTAAAGGTGGAGACCAACCCCTGTATGGTCCAAATCAGCCTCCTGTTTTAACGACAGAAACCCAACGCCGCCAACAAGCACAAGTTATTAATGACTTTGCAGACAAGATTTTGGCAGTAGATCCCAAGGCTAATATAGTGGTTGCAGGCGATTTGAATGATTTTGAGTTTTCTGAACCGCTCAATATTTTAAAAGGAAAGTCAGGTGGTTCGGGTAAGACGGTGTTGAGAAATTTAGTAGAAACAATAAGCGCAAACGAACGATACACTTATAATTTTCAAGGCAATGCTCAAGTTTTAGACCACATCTTAGTTAGCCAAAATCTCTTTAAGAAATTAAAGGGTTATGATGTCGTTCACATCAATTCTGAGTTTGTTGCTCAAGATAGCGACCACGACCCCAGTGTCGCTCAATTTAATTTAAAAGTTAGTAGTTAGTAGTTGCCGGTTAGTAGGGGCGCAAGACCGCCAACCCGTACAGTGATTTGCCGTTTCTTCAATAACAACTAACTACTAGCAACTCACAAATAACGAGCGTGCAAATAATTTCGCAGCCAATTGACACCTTATATGACCAGTGACTGGCGCTCGGCGTTCGCCCAGGAACGAGATTAAATCCAAAATCTAAAATCCAAAATCTAAAACATGGTGACTACCAACACGATTCGCTTTTCTCAATTCAATGCTTCTTTAAACCGTGGTGCAGAGGGTCAGTTAATTCAGGATTTATCTACCCCTGAAAATACACAAGCAAAATCCGTTGCAGAAATTATTCAACGTACTAACCCAGATGTACTGCTGATTAACGAGTTTGACTATTACGAGCCAGACCCATATAAAGCGGTAGAACTTTTTCAAAAAAATTACCTTTCCGTCAGTCAAAACGGTGCAGATCCGACTGAGTACCGTTACGCTTACATCGCACCTTCCAATACTGGTATCTCATCTGGATTTGACTTAAACAACGATGGTACAGTCGTTACAGATCCCGGTACGCGGGGATATGGTGATGATGCTTTCGGGTTTGGTGAGTTTCCCGGTCAGTATGGGATGTTGCTGCTATCAAAATATCCTATTGATACCGAAAATCTGCGGACTTTCCAAACTTTTTTATGGAAAGATCTGCCAGGATCTTTGTTGCCTACAATTGCGCTTCCCGATTCCAATACGTCTTGGTATTCACCAGAAGAACAAGAGGTCTTGCGTCTTTCTTCTAAGAGTCATTGGGATGTTCCTATCTTAGTGAATGGCGAGACTATCCATGCTTTGGTTAGCCATCCCACACCGCCTACATTTGACGGACTTGAAGACCGCAACGGTAAGCGCAACTATGACGAAATTCGCTTCTGGGCAGATTATATTACACCTGGAAAAGGCGACTATATATATGATGATGCAGGGAATAAAGGCGGTCTTGTTGCTGGGTCGCGCTTTGTGATTATGGGTGACCAAAATGCAGACCCCTTTGATGGTGACAGCTATAACAACGCTATCCGACAACTGTTACTCAATCCCGGTATCAATACGAATTTTATTCCTTCAAGCCTTGGTGGTGCTCAACAAGCAATTTTACAAGGTGGGGCAAATCTGACTCATCGAGGGAATCCTGCTTTTGACACTGCAGACTTTGCTGATACAGCCCCAGGAAACTTACGAGTAGACTACGTACTGCCATCTGCTGACTTGCAAATTAGCAATTCATCTGTTTTTTGGCCTCTCAATACAGACCCCCTGTTCCGATTGGTAGGCACATTCGATCCAACTTTACCTGGTGGATATCCCAGTTCTGACCATAAATTGATTTGGGCAGACTTGCAAGTTCCACCAACAGAAGCAGGGAGAACTGTTCCCGATGCGGACTTTTTGGGACAAACAGTATTTCCTACTGGCTTTATTCCTGATGGTGCGGCTGGAATAACTGCACTGGGCGGACTGTCTGGTATCACCTATGATGCTGCAAATGATGTCTTTTATGCTGTCTCTGACGATCGCTCTCAATTCGCGCCTGCCCGATTCTACACCTTAGAAGCCGAATTTTCTCAAAAAACAGGGTCTCTGGAAAGTGTAACCTTCACCAATGCTATCACCCTAAAAGACGCCAACGGTCAAGAGTTCGCGCTCAATAGCTTAGATCCAGAAGGAATTGCACTCACCAACAAAGGGACAGTTTTTATTTCCTCAGAAGGAGAGGCAAATATCAATGCAGGTCGTGTCACCAATCCCTTTATCAATGAATTCTCCCTAACCACAGGACAGCAAATACGCTCTTTACCTGTTCCAACAAAGTTCCTACCCGTTGTGCAAGATACCAACGGTAACGGGATTGTGGATACAGGAGATACTCAGGTATCTGGTATTCGCAATAATTTGGCATTTGAAAGTTTAGCGATCGCACCCGACCAAAAATTCCTGTATACAGCAACTGAAGCCTCCTTGTTTCAGGATGGTCCCATTGCCAGTCTCAATGGAGGAAGCCGTTCTCGGATTCTTCAATACAACTTGGTTTCCGGTCAACCAGAAAAAGAATACCTCTATATCACCGATCCAATTGCTACACCTCCAAACCCGGCGACGGGGTTTGCTGACAATGGTTTGGTCGATTTGTTAGCAATTGATAACCGAGGTACTTTACTTTCCTTGGAACGTTCTTTTTCTGAAGGTGTTGGTAACACAATCAAAATCTACGAAGTCAGCTTGCAAGGCGCAACTGACATCAAGTACTACGATTCTCTCAACACTTTAAGTCCCGAAGAGTTAACAGTCATTCAACCCGTTGAAAAACGCCTTTTGTTGGATCTCAACTCACTAAAGCTACCCACAGGTACGGATAATATTGAGGGGATCTCCTTTGGACCGAAATTAGCGGATGGTCGTCAGTCCATCGTGTTAGTAAGTGACAACAACTTCAGCCAAACGCAATTTACCCAAATCATTGCTTTAGGTGCAGACTTAGTTCCCACCGCAGCACCCACAGTTGAAACCCGTCCCGACCTATTTGATGACCCCAAATTACCACGCGACCAACGGGCTGATGCAGATGACCCGGCAATTTACCTCAATTCCACTAATCCAGAACAAAGTCTGGTACTGACAGTGGTTAAAAATGCAGGTTTGCGAGTTTATGACTTGTCAGGTAATTTGTTGGAGGAAGTGAACCCTGGCAATATTCGCTACAATAATATTGACCTGCAATATGGCTTTAACTTAGGCGGTCAGCCTGTTGATATTGCCGTAGCGACAGACAGGAATAACGACAAGCTGGCAATTTTCAAAATTAATGCCCATCCCAATGCTTCAGGTCAATACCTAGAAGACATTACTGATAACGGTCTTGGTAGTTTGTTTCAATCATTACCGTATGAACCTCCTTACTCCCCATCACAACGAAGTGCTTACGGAGTTGCTTTGTACCGCAGCCCGGTAACAAACGATTACTATGTCTTCGCCAATCGTAGAGAAACTGGAGATGTTACACAGTTAAAGCTGGTCGATAAAGGTAATGGTAAGATTGGCACTGAGTTAGTGCGGAATTTTACCGTACCCACAACGGCAGGACGCGATCCGCAACTTGAAGGTATGGTAGCAGACCAAGAACTTGGCTATCTTTATATTGGTCAGGAAGATGTAGGTATCTGGAAGTACCAAGCAGAACCTAACGGTGGTACAACAGGTGTGTTAATTGACAAAGTTAAAGATTTGGGTGGGAAATATCTAGAAGATGATGTTGAAGGATTAACTATCTACTACGGCAACCAAGGTACTGGTTACTTGTTAACATCGAGTCAAGGTGATAGCACTTTTGTTGCCTATACTCGTGAGGGTAACAATGACTTTTTAGGACGCTTTGCTGTTGGTAATAATGGACCCATCGACAGCGTGCAAGAGTCGGATGGTGCAGATGTTCTGAATGTACCTTTAGGACCTAACTTTCCCTATGGTGTGTTTATTACCCAAGATGGTAATAATTTACCTGCACGATTAGTTGAGGATGATGGAGAGTTTGAGAATGTCAATACTAATTTTAAGTTAGTCCCTTGGGAAAATATCGCCTATTCATTCCCAACTCCTTTAGTCGTAGATACAACTAGCTACGATCCTCGCAATCCCAGCCCTGACTACTTGTTCGATTCTAACAGCACCATTGCTAGTCCACTTGAGGTTACACCTCTCGGAGATATTGCTTGATTGAGCACCCAATCTGCGATCGAGTCAAACATTTCCTGACACTCCCACCTCTTTTTTAAGGGGTGGTTTTCTTGACCTCAACCCAACTTATAATTTACACCTCCACAGCGAAAAGCCATGGAGGTGCGAATTTGTTTTATATTCAGGGTCTTTATATGAGCTGACCCCGTTTGAACGAAAAATTTAAGCTTCTATTTAGATTCTCATCGAATTAGTTATTTTTTGTTAAATTTAATATTTTCTTTATTATTGATAAAGTTTCGATCGTTTTTTCTACGAAATGATAATTCTTTTAATTTTTCTTCATTATTTGCTATACTCTAATTAGATCGCAATCTAATTAGGATTGCAAGGAAAGCAACAGAATATGCAAAAGCACGGTGTTTCACTGGCAGAAGCAGCAAGACGTTTAGGCATGAGTCAGAGCGCTTTGTATGTGGCTGTGCAAAAAGGACAAATCCCTACCTTGAGAAGAGGTGGGAGAACTGTAGTTCTTCCAGGATCGTTAACAGATTATCAAGTCAGACAGCGCCCTACCGACCCTTACAGGCTGTAAAGATCTCTGGGCGATCGCATCAATGAGTTTTCAAGTATTCTTAAGCACTTAGTGTATGGGTTTCTCAGACTAAGTGCTTTCTTATTGCTACGCGGCTTGTAGTGTCAGTTGGAACGCTTACCCCACCAAAGTGCATACCCCAGGATATGCGGTGGTGTACACAAGTCTTCTAAAGTGCATTCTTGAGGTTTCGATCCCCCCTAACCCCCCTTAACAAGGGGGGAACTGAGCTCCAATTCTCCCTTTTCACGATGTTTCATCTCTTTTCTAGAGATCTGTACACCACCGTAGATCTGGGGTTAGTAGTAGATCGACTCCTGGTCTGTCCTTCCGAGACACGTTATGTGCTTTGAAAAAATTGAATTATTTTATACAGGTAGGGAACTTACTCAAGGAGTTGCCGTCTGAGCAAATTAGGCAAGTGCAAAGTAAGTTTTACAGCGATCGCTTGCTAGTTATTTTATAACCCTCGTGCCTACCGATCTCCTTCGATTTAGTAGGAGCAATTATGTAACTTAAAGGAATTTATTTTCCTTTAAAAATTATTTTTTAAAAGAGAATATATATGAATGCGAAGGCTCTCATACATATTGAAATTTTGTTCAATATGTATGAGAGATTTTTTATTTTTTGTTTTAAAAATTTACGATTTTATTTTAGAAAAAAAACTTTTTATCTGATAGTTTTTAAAATTTCTTGGGCAACTTAAATACATAACCTTGTATTGTGGTTTCCAGGAAAGATAACAATGAAAAATATTCTCTTTATTGATAGTGCTGTAGATAAGTACAAGATTTTATTAGAAGGACTAGTACCAGGTATTACAGCTGTTATTCTTGACCCGAATCGCGATGGAATCGAGCAAATTTCCCAAATATTATCCCAATACAGTCTAATCGAAAGCGTTCATATTGTCTCCCACGGATCTCCTGGAACCTTATATTTAGGAAATAGCGAACTGAGCCTTCATAGTTTAACAAAGTATTCTAACGAACTACAGAATTGGTTTTTGCCATCATCCCATCTCCCAAATCTGCTTCTTTATGGCTGTAATGTAGCAGCCGGTGATGTAGGAGAAGAATTTATTACCAAACTTCACAAACTTACTGGAGCAAGTATTGCAGCAACAGCCCGTCCTACCGGAAACGCTGCTTTAGGTGGCAATTGGAATTTGAAAGTTAATGTAGGTAGTGTTGTTAATTCACCACTAGCATTTACAGCAGAAGCAATGGCTGCATATCCTGCTGTACTGGCTTTGTTTTCTCTAGGTAGCTATAGTAGCACAACTACTTCTAGCATGACTTCTAAAGTTACGGTAGAAGGAAGTTATGCCTATACAGTTGATAGTGAATTGGGCTTACAAATTATTGACATTACCGATTCTAAAAAACCTACCTTTAAAGGAAAATACAAATTTTCAGATAATAGTGAAGTCAAAGGCGTAGCTATTAAAGAAAAATACGCCTATGTTGCTAGCTTCAGTTCGGGTTTTCAAGTTGTCGATCTCACCGATCCTGCAAACCCCGTTACCAAACTTAATGATTCGACTTCTTGTAACACGGCAGAAGATATAGCCATTAAAGACAACTATATTTTCGTTGCTGGCGGTATTTCCGGTCTGAAAATTTTTGATATCAGTGACCCAACCCAGCTCGTTGTTAAAGGTCAATACAAGCCGACAAATGGCTCTATTAGAAACGTAACTGTAAAAGGTAATTATGCTTACGTTCTTTCTGAGTCAGGCTTATTCACATCAACCCTACAAATTATCGACATCACCAACCCCGATAGCCCCGTTCTTAAAGGCAGTTACAATACCTCAAGCACAGCTTATGAAGTCAAGATAGAAGGGAACTACGCTTACATTGCTGCTGGCTTTTCGGGAATGCAAATTGTTGATATCAGCGATGCGACCAAGCCAACTTTAAAAGGCAGTTTTGATACTTCTTATAATGTCTTTGGTGTCAGCATTGTAGGCAATTTAGCTTACATTGCCGATGGTAATATGGGCGTGCAAGTCCTTGATGTGACAGCTCCTGAGACTCCCATATCTGTTGGGACTTACCAAACCACTGGTATGGCTAAAGGTGTGTTTGTCGTAAACAACCAAGCTTACATTGCTGGAGGTTCTACAGGGCTGGAAATTGTGCTGAACAATACTCCTCCTACTGCTGCTGACAAAACTATTAGCGTTGATGAAGACACCGTCTATGCCTTTGTTATGGATGACTTTGGCTTCACTGATAGCGATGATGGTAGTGACGGCAGTAGTTTAAAAGAAGTACAAATTACGGAACTGCCACTAGTCGGTCAGTTGTTCAAAGATACCAATGAAGATGGTATCCAAAATGATGGCGAAGCTATTACCGTTGACCAAAAGATCGCATTTGCTGATATCTCCAAGCTGAAATTTAAGTCCATTGCAGACGCTAGTGGTACTAATTACGCAAGCTTCAAGTTTAAAGTTAGTGATGGTTTGGAATACAGCGCTGTAGCGTATAAGGCAACAATTGATGTTAAGCCCGTTAACGATGCACCTGTTCTCAGTGACACTGACGTCACTCTCAGTGCTGTTATCAAAGGTGCAAGCGCACCAACAGGCGCAGTTGGTACCTTAATTTCTTCTTTAGTGAAACTGGAAGGCAATGTTAAAGATGCAGACACTGATGCACTCACAGGTATTGCGATTACTAAACTTGATACAACCAAAGGCAGCTGGTTCTACAGCATCGACAACGGTAGCAAGTGGACATCTTTGAGTTCTGTATCGGATTCTAACGCTCTACTCTTAGCCGCAGATACCAATACCCGTATCTATTTTCAACCCAACGCCGAGACTACCGGAAAAATTAGCGACCTTTTAACCTTCCGTGCTTGGGATCGAACTAGTGGCACCAATGGTAGCAATATTGACATAACAAGCAGTACGAACGCAACTGCTTTCAGTACTACGACTGACACAGCTGGAATTACCGTCAAAGACGCGAGTGATGGTACAGATTCTGGCAGTACTGGTGGTTCTGTTAACGTCAAACTGAGTTTAAAGATAGTACCTAACAATCTTTTCCTTTTAGGTGATGCTTCTGAAGGTGGCAAACTCAAACTCCATATTAAGCTTGACGGACACAAATCCAAACTGGTAAATGAATTGGGAGTATGCGTTGTTGATGATGACAAAGGCACAATTGACGGTATTGCTCCTGATACAGAAGGTTACGCCCAAGCTGCATTATCAAGAGCACAAGTAATTTTCTCGTCTATTGCCAATGCTCCTAAAGGGTTTAGTTCAGATCTGACGCGTCTTTTAGAATTTAGCGCTGGTGCAAAGCTCAAATTCTTCATGATTAAAGACGGTACCCTTGATGGTGTCATGTCTGGTAAGATTTCCTTTAAAAATGTCCTCTTTGCTGATACGAAAACGCAAAAGACCACAGACTTGGGAAATGGAGAGTTTGCTCTAGATTGGGATGAGTTACTTGAGGGTGGCGGTGCTGACTTCCAAAAGTTGAAAATCAAGATTAAAGCCTCAAATGAAGAAATGCCTTTAGGAACTGGTTTGCAAGGTACATCAGGTGGAGAAGTCATTGATTTACGAGAAGCAAAAACGGAAGTTAAAGCAGAGTTTACCATTCATAGAGAAGCAGCATTTAAGAACTTTGTCTGCTTCTACCAGATGGCTGATGCAAAAGGTGGTATCGATATCAATGGTGATGGTAAGGCAGACCTGATGCCTGGTGATGAAGGTTATATCAAAGCAGCAATGAATGCTCGTGTGTCTGGAATTAACCTATCAGTAGAAAATCAAAGTTCTGCAACTTTCTCAGGCGTTTTCCAAAAAGGTTCTGTCTTTGCGCCAATGATTATTGCTGATGGTACAGCAGAAATGCTTTTAGATAGTGACATTAAGAACGATCCTGCTGTGTACTTACCTTTCTTAGGCGCTAACCCAAATAAAACAGACCATATTCGCTTGTTGGGCAGCAACTGCTTTGGTTTTGAAGATTTACCAGGTGGTGGTGACAATGACTTTAATGATATCGTTGTTAAGGTGAATTTGAAAACCGCTTAATTCTTGAAAACTCCAACAATATGTAGAGACGCAGCATACTCCGTCTCTACAGGATAAAATGCAAGATTGCTTGTCATGTGAAAACTAAGTTTTCTCAAAGAAATTCCTCTCTAACTCTCAATTACAATAAGGGAGAGATTAGAGAGGATTTTGTGTACTTTAAAAGCACAAACTGATATACATTAGGCAATATCAAGTCTAACTGTATTCAAATTGACAACAAATCAGTATCTCTACCGATCTTTTTAAGAATTATTAACAAGATAGAATGTTAAATTTTTAAAAAACATTAACAAAATTCATTTTTTTATCAAAACGCCGTAATACCCCATCCGTCTACACGAAGTAGGGTGGGGAGTGTCAATTAACGGTAACAGATGCAGAGAAGCCAGTGCTACAAGAGAGCCAACCAGACCACGAGTCCCTTCCAATCCATCAGGGTGATTCAGAGGGGTAAATTCAAGTTGTGCGTACACGTTAGCCTTTGAGAGAGGGTCAGGGTGAGGGCTATCTTCATTCACCTATGTGAAAAATTCAGTGCTTTTACTTATTTAAGTGTAAACGACTCTAGAGCTAAACTTAAGTTCCAATCGATTCTGGCTGAGTAAATTATAAGTGAACTTACAGAACGATTCAATTTTATATTATTTTACCTTTAATTATTAAGAAAATTTAAAAATCACACTATTTTTTTATTTCCTAAATAGGATGAAGTGTCGTTTTCCTACTTTCCTAACAACACCTATATGATAAGTTTTTTACGAAAAGCCTGCTTTTCTTGCTTAATTCTGCATACAAACTTCACAAATTCTGAAGGCTTCCTGGTTAAAAATGTTATTACTAATACACAGTTAAAATAAATTTCTTTTGTTAAATAAGTATTAAGTGTCTCAGTGTTGTGTTTCAGATCCCGTAATTGACTACAATGTTTATGGAAGAAGAATTCATTAAAATGTGTTAATTTATACAGTACGTGTTTTCTCTACTCCTTTCACAGTCTTTTCGTTCTATTCAATTGAAAGGCGTTTGTCAATGGGGGATGGCGACAGAACGAAAAAAAAGTCACAGTCAACAAAAAGAAAATCAAATACGTAACCTTAACTGACAATCTCTATCAGTATGACTTATATAAAGAACACTGCATTTCTAGAATTTCTTACAAAGATAGAAGGGTTTGACCAATTACCACAAGAGGTCATAACCGCGATCGCACAAAAAGTCCAAGCTTTACGCTATCGTATAGGTCAGAAAATAGTCGGGAAAGAGAAAATACCGGATCGCATCGCCATTCTTTATGAAGGGAAAGCAAGGCTGTTGGCGTATGACCCCCGCACGCAAATGCCAAACACCCTGAAATTGCTAGAACCGGGAATAATTCTAGGAGAAATCAGTTTGTTCCGCAATATTGCCTGCGAAACAGCGATCGCATCCAATGAAGTTATTTGCTTAACAATAGAAGTAGCAGAGTATTTAAAGTTACTTGCAAATTACCCAGGTTTTGCCCAGAGGCGTCAGGAAAAATCTCATCTTATCGAGATATTTGATGTTATAGGTGCTCAACCAGAAGTCCAAGCCCATGGTGGGTTAAGTCTCAAAGAACTAGCACTCAACGCTTACAGTCGTGCAAAAGTGCATTATCTTCCACCAGGAAGAAATTCATTGAATCAGTTAGAAAGCGAAAAAATTTGGTTTGTCAGTGGCGGTGGGCTTGTTCAAGATTTTCTTCCAACAAATCGATTGGAACCCAGTGATAGGTTAGACAGACTCGAGGTGCAGGGAAACAACCCCGTGCGGTTGATTGGTTTGGAAGCGGAAGATTTGTTTTTCTTAGATGAAGAACCAACACCACAAGCGGAACCAATCTCCAGCCTAAATGTCGATACTGAGCTAGATATTCCCTACGCAGCTAACGAAGATTTACCACCATCACAACCCCCAACTCCACAGACTGCAGCCAAAGGTAATAAAAAATACCAGTTTTATGGTGGGAAGGGACAATTAAATTCTACTATTGCCTGTTTCCAAATGGTCTCGAAACATTTGGAAATGCCATTTCGTAAAGAAGTGGTTCGCCGGGTTCTTTCCGACCAAATGAAACGTGGGGGGACAATTTCATTTCAGCTGTGTGCTTATCTCTCAGAACTGATTGGATTGAGGGCGCAACTTGTCGATGTCCCCACAGCTTCCGTAACGCGCCTTCCAACACCAACAATGATTCGTTATGACGATAGCTATGCGATTTTGTATGAAATTAGCGATCGCACAGCAGTTCTGGGTGTCCCCTCCAAAGGAATTGTACGCCTTACACCAGCCGAACTGATCGAGCGATTGGAAACAGAGGAAAGCAGTTACCCGCCACAAGTGAGAGTATTATTACTCTCGCGTACCACAGCAACACCCCAACAACGGTTTGGCATTAGTTGGTTTACCCCCTACCTGTCACGCTACCGCCGAGTCCTGATAGAAGTGTTCCTAGCGTCCTTTTTCGTACAACTAGCAGCGCTAGCAAACCCATTGGTTATTCAGTTAATCATCGATAAAGTCATCGCTCAAAATAGCATGAGTACCTTACACGTTTTAGGTGCTTTGCTGTTAGTTGTCGGTTTGTTTGAAGCCGTACTTGGGACACTGCGGACTTACCTGTTTGTTGATACAACCAACCGCATTGACATGGGTTTGGGCTCAGAAATTATCGACCACATGCTGCGTTTGCCCTTACGGTATTTTGAACGCCGACCTGTTGGGGAACTTTCCACCCGGATTAACGAGTTAGAGAATATTCGACAATTCCTAACAGGAACAGCATTAACAGTAGGGTTAGATGCTTTGTTCTCAGTAGTTTATGTCATCGTAATGTTGTTCTACAGCTGGCAACTTACATTAGTTGGCTTGGGAACAATCCCGGTGTTTGTCATCATTACACTCATAGCATCACCCACAGTCAGCAAACAACTCCGTACCAAAGCAGAACGAAATTCCGATACGCAATCTTATTTAGTGGAGGTTATGTCAGGAATTCAAACGGTGAAAGCGCAAAACATTGAGTTACGCGCTCGTTTTTCCTGGCAAGAACGCTATGCGCGATACGTAGCAGCCGGATTTAAAACCGTGGTGACCTCTACCCTGGCAAGTTCTACAAGTAATTTCCTCAACAAACTTAGCAGCTTACTCGTGTTGTGGGTGGGCTCTTATTTAGTTTTGCAAGGAGAATTAACCCTAGGGGAATTGATTGCCTTCCGAATTATCTCAGGTTACGTAACCAGCCCTATATTGCGTTTGGCACAACTGTGGCAAAACTTCCAAGAAACAGCCTTGTCACTGGAACGCTTGAGCGATATTGTAGATACACCACAAGAAGCAGAAGAAGACCGCGACAACATTCCTTTACCACAGATAGTAGGGTCTGTCAAATATGACAATGTGTCCTTCCGGTTTGCCAGCAACGGTCCATTGCAACTTAGCAACGTCAATCTCGATATACCAGCCGGGAAATTTGTTGGCATTGTAGGACAGAGCGGTTCGGGAAAAAGTACGATGATGAAGTTACTTCTGCGACTCTACGAACCCGAAGCAGGCAGAATCTTAGTTGATGGCTACGATATTTCTAAAGTGGAGTTGTACTCCCTGCGGAGACAAGTCGGTGTTGTGCCGCAAGAAACACTGTTATTTGATGGTACGGTGCAAGAAAATATTGCCCTAACCAATCCTGAAGCCACAACCGAAGAAATCATTGAAGCAGCAAGAGTCGCCGCCGCCCACGACTTTATTATGAACTTACCGAACGGCTACAACACGCGAGTGGGAGAGAGAGGCGCAGGACTATCCGGGGGACAGAGACAGAGGATTGCTATTGCACGTTCTGTTTTACAAAGACCAAAATTACTCGTTCTTGACGAAGCAACAAGTGCGCTAGATTACCCCACAGAACGTCAAGTCTGTCTCAATCTGGCAGAAGAATTTGAAGGAAGTACCGTGTTCTTTATTACACACCGTTTGAACACAGTCAGGAATGCAGACATTATTATTGTAATGGATAGCGCCAAAGTCATCGAAATGGGTACCCATGAAGAGTTAATGGCTGCACGGGGTCATTATTTCTACCTTTACAATCAGCAAGACGTAAAACTCTAATTGGTTAGTAGTGAGTAGTTAGTAGTGATTTGTTCTACTAACCACTAACCACTAACCACTAACCACTAACAAATTTAAAATCACTATGACTCAACTCAATGAAAATCATTTAAATGGCAATAGCCGTAACGGTCACTCAAAGAATGGAACTAACTCTCGAAATCGGGTAAAGACAGCTGACCGCCAAGGCTCGAAAGCATTTGAGACAGATGCTAAAAGATACATTACTGAAGAATTTGACCAATCAGTTGTCTTGCGCCAATCACCATTTTGGTCGCGTACCATTATGGTAACGTTGATGACATTAGCTGCCTTTGGAATTGGTTGGGCTTGCGTTGCTAAAATTGAGCAAGTTGTACCTGCAACAGGTCAATTAAAACCAGAAGGAACTGTCAAAGAAATTCAAGCCCCCGTTAGTGGTGTTGTCAAGGCAGTTTATGTGAAAAACGGACAAAAAGTTAATCCTGGGGATTTGCTACTACAGTTTGATGCTTTGACTTCCAATGGTGAGTTAAATTCATTAAAGAAAATTCGAGCGGCGTTAACTCAAGAAAACCAGATTTACCGCCGCTTAATAGAAATGGGTTCTGGTGTGGCAGCAGAAATGGAATTTTTGCGAGGGAATTTGCCTAAAGAAACAGCGTTTCTATTGAAAAATCGGGCAAATTTAATAGCAGAAAACGAACTGTTACGACAAGAGTTTAAAAATACGGGTGGCGTTGCGGGGATGACAACGGAAGAACAGCAACGTTTAAATATTGCTAAAAGGGAATTAGAATCTCGTGCATCTGCGGCGTTATTGAAGGTTGAGCAAAGCCGGAGAAAATTGGCTCAAAATCAAGTTCAATTGGCAGATGCTAAAGGGAATTTGGCTATCGAACAGCAAATTTACAGTAGGATCAAGATTTTGGCAGAAGAAGGTGCGATCGCACAGCTACAATATCTCCAACAAGAAAGAAAAGTCCAAAACTCACAAGCAGAAATAGCACAACTTGTTCAAGAACAGCAACGACTGCAATATGAAATTGCTCAGGGGCAACAAGAGACAAGAAATACAGTTGCTGTTTCTAGCAAAACAGTTTTAGAAAAGATAGCAGAAAACAAAAAGCGGATTGCAGAAATTGATAGTCAATTATCAAGAGTGTTGCTCGACAATGAGAAGCAATTGGCTGAAATTAATAGTAAAATTCTCCAAGCGCAAACCAATATAAAATATCAAGAATTACGTGCGCCCGTATCGGGAGTTGTTTTTGACTTACAAGCAAAAAATCCAGGTTTTGTAGCTAATACAACTCAAAAGTTACTGACAATTGTACCAAATGATAGCTTTGTAGCAGAGGCATTTATTACTAACAAAGATATTGGTTTTGTCAAAGAAGGGATGAAAGTTGATGTTAGGCTTGATTCCTTCCCATACAACGAGTTTGGCGATATTAAGGGAGAATTGGTTTGGGTTGGTTCAGATGCATTACCTCCCGATGAAACACATCAATACTATCGTTTTCCCATTAAAATTCGTTTGGCAAAACAAAATTTAGATGTTAAAGGTAGGACTATTTCCTTGCAATCGGGTATGTCTGTGACTGCTAATGTCAAAGTACGTGAAGAACGCACAGTTATGAGTTTGTTAACTGATATGTTCACTAATGAGGTGGAAAGTTTAAAACAGGTTCGTTAAGGATACTTCCCACAAACAAAGTACTAACGAAACCCAACATTTACAGGTATTTGTTGGGTTTGTCCAACGTACAAAAATTCGAGAGCCTTTGCAGTATTGAGGGGAGCATCCCGAAGAGCGCCAATTGCCCTCAGAATAGAATTCTGGGGCTACGTAAACAAAGTCCACCTGCGTGGACTTAGCCTGTATAGTCGAGGCAGTGCGTTGCCCAGAGCAGCGCCGTGCCCAGAGAAGTTGCGGTGAGTCCAGCCCTGAAAGCAGGTTTACGGCACGAGGGGACTGGCGAACCCGTAAGGGCTTGGGGGAAACCCCCAAGCCGCAAACTGCTCTGGGTTACCCCCGTTGTAGCACCTGCGGTGCGATTTCAATCGCAAACGTGTTTTTTCCAAATTGGGATACTCCCGTATTAAGTTGCAACACCCTCCTATAGGGGCGACTCTCTAGTGTAGTAGCTACCAGAAATAAGTCGATAGCAAGTCGGATTCTCAAAATCTTAATTATTTGTTAAAAAAATTTTAAGAAGTTGAATCTATGAGAATTCTTCGAGAAGCTTAAAGCCTTATTTATTCAAGAACAATCTCTATCATATCAGAGACCATTACTGTATACTTAAATTATGAGCATGAACACTGCATAAATGCTGAGGAAAAAATTAAACACGAGCACATAGCTGTGTTTCAAGCAGATTTAGAGTATTTGGTTGACAAAGACGGAAAGCTTCATATCCTTATCGTCAACGAAGTTCTAAAACAGCTATTTGAAGGCATAGAGATCGAGGTACGAGCGCATGAGAAGCACAACGACTGAAAAAATACGGTGGACAATTGCCGATCTAGAGCTATTTCCAGATGACGGAAAACGTTATGAAATTATTGATGGAGAATTATTTGTGACTAGAGCGCCTCACTGGAAACATCAAGAGGTATGTGTAAAAATAGGTACACAATTAGAAATTTGGTCAACTCAGACAGGATTGGGAAAAGTTGCCTTTGCACCAGGTATCATTTTTACCGATGCTGACAACGTAATTCCTGATGTGGTTTGGGTAAGTCATGAACGATTGACAGAATTATTAGATGAAGCAGGATATTTGACAGGTGCGCCAGAATTGGTCATTGAGGTATTATCTCCTGGAGAAAAACAGGAAAAGCGAGACCGTGAGTTAAAGTTAAAACTGTACTCAGTTCAAGGAGTGCATGAATATTGGATATTTGACCGCGAAAGGCAAAAGGTGGAGATTTACTGTAGAGAAAATGCTATTTTGAAACTTGCTGCAACCATGTATAAAGACGATAATTTAACCAGTCCTCTTTTGCCAGGATTTAGTTGTACTGTTGAACGTTTGTTCGGATAATAACAATAAAAAAACGCATAGCAGCGAACGGATGCATCGCAACTGCAAACCAGCGATCGCTATTTGCGCCCAGTGAGTTATGTCACCAAACAAAATTGAAAAACTGACTCCGGAGCAAGAAGCTTTGATTCCTGTTTATCGGGAAAAGTGGAGAAGTATTTTACTTTCAACTGAAAGGATCGATCGAGAAAAAGCAGCAGCAGCAGTACAAGAAGCTTATGCTTTAATCGGTCTATCGGCACCTGAGATTATTTTTTATAATAGTCCTAACGAAGCTTGGAAAAAACCTTGGAATTGGTATGCCATATCTGAGAAATTCTATTTGGAAGATTCAGATGCTCTATTGAGAGAGGTTACAAACCAGCTTGAAGATGAAGTAGAAAGTAAACTATACACTGAGATTGCTCAACAGTTACAAAATCTATGGAGGGAAATGGATTTCAAGCTGTGTTGGGATATAGATATAAGAGACGACTTTTGTGTGCAATTTAACTGGACTACACCTGTAGATTTAGCTAATAACTTAAGTGTTATTGACTTTTGTTATTCTGTCTTAAATATTTCTCCTTCACAAAATCAATGGTCAGTATGTCAGAGGTTAGCTCAAAATTGTGGCTGGATTTTTCATAGTGAAGGACTGTGTGGAATTTGCGATCGCCCTACCAAACTCTCCTTCGACCAACAACAACGGCTTCATGCTGAAGGCGAACCAGCCATTCAATTTAGTGATGGATATAGTCTTTATTCCTATCATGGCGTAACATTACCAGAGAAATATGGCAAAATACATCCAAACGAATGGCAAGCTCAATGGCTTTTAGAAGAAAAGAACGCTGAATTACGACGAGCTTTAATTCAAGGTATCGGCTACTCTCGCCTGCTCTTAGAATTGCAAGCGACAGAGTTAGATGTCTATCAACAATACACTTTACTACAGATAAATCATCCTGTAGATATCGAGCCAATCTGTTTACTAAAGATGACTTGTCCGAGTACAAGCTTTATTCACGTATTACGCGTACCACCTAATCTAATATCAGCACGGGAAGCCATTCGCTGGGTAAATTGGGGAATCGATCCAGAAGATATAAGAGTGCAGACTTGAATTTGCTATTGTAAAAAAGTGCTATGCGCTTGCACAGCACAAATACTGACCGGATGGAAGCAGTCTTCCGGTAACCTAAAAACTTTCAAAAAGTAATATGATTGACTGCTGCTTGTAAGTGCTATGGAAAATGCACTTTGTATAAGTCAAACAACTCCCCTTCCAACTGTTTATCGACCTTAGCACCGACAGATGAGATCGCACCTTTCCAAGCTTCCATTGATTCTAGAAAAACCTCTGCACCTAAATATGTTTCTAGAACAGCCCAATCCAAAGCTAACGGTTTTTCCGGATTGAGAACATCAAAAACAAAATATCCTCCCCCTTTCAAGACTCTCTTAACTTCCTCCATTACGCCCAACCAGTAATCAAGGGGATAGTAGCAACTCCAACCTGTTGCGATCGCAAGGTCAAATTGAGCGTTATCGTATTGCAATTGACGAGCACTTCCTAAAGCAACACCTTTAAATAGCTTGGAATTGAGTTGAGGACCGCGACTATTCAAAACATCTCGTGCTACCGTGCTGATTTCTTGACCGGAAAAAAGAGCTTCCCACTCCCGCCAAGGATAAATTAAAAAGCTAACACCACAACCAATATCCAAACAGCGCTGATTCTTGCGAGGAAGCTGTATTTCCCAAAAAGGAGAAGCAATTTTTGCATTCAAAATTCCCGTTACCCATTCTTGATAAATCGGCATAGATTTGACTTCTTCTGGGAGTTCTGAAGCTTCATTTTGATATTGTCGATTGAAGCGAGTGGCAACAATTGTTTCGATTTCAGTATAGTCTTGATGTTTTGTTAGGGAAAGCTCAGTAAATTTAGACGGTTTCTTTTCCATAGGTTCTACATGACACGCAGTGATGCTCAGTTTTAACCTAAAAGGCTCACAAAGCGATCGCTTTATAGCCATCATAACCTTCACGCTTTATGCCTGTAAGCGTCAGCAAATTATGCTGGAAGTCAATTTTATACCTTAGCACAACAAGTACAAAAAACTTGACAAATATCTATCTTGTGATTTCCGGTATCACAAGATAGAATTTTTTCGCGACTAGTATAACGCTTGTGAATGAGGCTTTTGTCTCAATACTAGTGGTATGGTTATTTCCGCCGCACTCCACTAGTCATTTTCCTCTGCGTTTAATACTGTTTTATCCAAATTAGCCTTCTCCAGATTAGCGCCACTGAGGTTAGCGTCATGAAGGTCTGCTTCACTTAAAGAAGCATGAGTCAGATTTGCTACAACAAGCTCTGCACCAGATAAATCTGCCTCATCGAGCTCCGCACCACTTAAGTTAGCTTCCTTCAGAGTTGCTTCATTTAAAGAAGCTTGGTGTAACTCTGCTACGACTAAGTCCGCTTGGTTGAGATTTGCGTCATTCAAGATCGCCCCATCTAAAACGGCTCCATCCAAAATTGCTTCACTCAAATTTGCTCCACTTAAATCTGCATCTGCCAAAGAAGATCGACTTAAGTCCGCGTGACTGAGGCTTGCTTGAGTGAGTATTGCCCTGTCTAAGATTGCTCCCTCCAGCATTGCTCCATCTAGAACGGCAGCACTCAAATCTGCTTCAATCAGGTTAGCTTCACACAAGATAGCGCCATTCAAATAAATACCTTGCATTTTGGCATGATTTAAGTCAGTTTGGCTCAAATCGGCTCGACTTAAGTCTGTCTCGCTTAAGTCAACCCCACTCAAATTAGCTTTTCGCAATTGAATGCCTTGTAAACTTTTTCCACTCAAATCTACTCCACTTAAGTCAACTCCATGAAAATTGCGTTCTCCAGAAGCATAACGTTCGAGAACTTCATCAGCATTTATGGGCATACTTTTTGTTAACCTCTATATGAAGCTTGTATAGTGATTACTATCTATCTTGCTTGTTAAAACTAATAACCGTGTGAGCTAGAAGGCGTATCTGTGAGAGAGAAAATTTTCCTTTGCTTTCTCTACCGTTAGAATGATACTAGTCATGCATTGCATTAATTTTGTAGAGTAGGTCTGAGTGGTTGACTCATCAGAATTAATGCGATAAACCACTAGTCTCCCAAAGCCAAGCATCAAAAATGCCTAGACCTCAACGTATTGAACCCAGCCCCGGACAAGAATCAGTATGGGATTATCCACGTCCACCTCGCCTTGAGGACACAGACAAACACATTCAGATTGTTTTTAATGATCTCACTATAGTAGATACTCGCGGTGCCAAACGCGTTTTAGAAACAAGTCACCCTCCTGTGTATTACATCCCACCTACAGACATTAAGATGGAATATTTATTGCCGTTATCTCAATCCAGCTTTTGTGAGTGGAAGGGAAATGCAGGTTATTATACAGTTCGTGTTGGTGATAAAGAAGCTCAGAGTGCTGCATGGTTCTATCCCAACCCTACACCTAGTTTTGCATCAATCAAAGACTATGTAGCTTTTTACGCGCATCTTATGGATGCTTGTTACGTTAATGGAGAGAAAGTACAGCCTCAACCAGGGAATTTTTACGGCGGTTGGATTACAAGTGATATTGTTGGACCTTTTAAAGGTAGCCCTGGTTCTTGGGGATGGTAGTTATTTTCTTAAGAAGGCAAAAGCCAGAAAGCCTTTCGCCTAACTTAAACTATTGCCATAAATATTTTTAAAATCATTAATAATACTTGCAATTTCCAGAATCATTTGCTCGGTAGCATTAATAGCTAGTGTTTGCTCGTTTGTAGCTTGAGTAATTTCCTCTACAAGCAAGTTCATTTGAGTATCGATATTTGTAATCCCATCGAATTTTTCTTGAATGACCTCTACCCATTGAGTTCCTGCTGTGACTTGCTCTGCTCCCATCCCAATAGCTTCAAATGCCTCTTGGATCTCTACCTGAATTTTTGCCACAAAGCATTCCGTTTCTTCTATATTCCCTTTCAACTGTCGCATCGAACCTAAAACTTTATCTGCTAGTGCAATACTCTCTTGGTCGCTACTGTTTCGAGTTGCTTTAAGTGCAACATTCATAGCTTGAAGATTCAGTTCGGAAATGGTATTGCTGACATACAGCACGGTTGAGGATAGGTTTTGCGATAACTCATCTATAAGTTCAATTTTTTCAGCAGCTTTTACAATGGCTTGTTGGATCGTAATAACACTACTGGTCATGCGATCGATAGTTTCTTGACCCGTTTGTACAACACGTTCAACTTCCTGTCTTTCGAGTTTCAGTTGTTGAATAGTTGCATCAACTGCGGGAACTAAATTAGCCACAACCTGAATGCGATCGCAAGCAGCTTGGACACACTTCAATTGTTTTGAGGCTTCTTCTGCTATACTCTGAATCGCTGTTTGTCGCTCTCTTAGCAGTTCTGATACCTGATGCTGAAGCACTTCATTTTGGTGATACTGCTGAACAGAGCTTGCTTCAACTGCTTGGTATGCTTGCTCTATCTGATTCACCAATCGAGCATGATCGAGAGCAAACCCTACTTGTGCAGCGACTTGAGCAAATAAATCAATTTCTACCTGTCGCCAATTACGGGGTGCAGAGCATTGATGGGCAATCAATAAACCAAATAACTTATCGTCTTTGAGAATAGGAGCTACTAAATTTGCCTTCACCGCAAATGGTTCTAGTTGACCGATATGACAGGGACTCAAACCCGCTTCATAAACATTGTTGGTTGCTTGAACCCGTCCTGCTTGATATTGGTCTACGTATCCCTCTGCAAAACAAGGGTCTTTAATATTCGCTCGCAATGCCTTTGGAAACCCAGGAAGCACTGATTCAGCAAGGACAGTTCCGTACCAGTTTTCATCAAAACCAAACACGAGCACTCGATCGCTTCTCAGTTCCTTGCGAGTTTCTTCTACGGTAGTTTTGAGAATATCTTCCTCATGCAAGGATGCACGAATGCGTCGGGTAATGTCGATAAAGACTTGACGCCGATCCGCTTTTTCATCCACTTGCTCTAACAACCTAGCATGGTCAAGCGCAAATCCAATCTGGGACGCTAGCTGAGTAAATAAATCAATCTCAGGCTGCTGCCACGAACGAGGACCGGAACACTGATGGGCGATAAATAAACCGTATAATTGGTTGTTTGTAATAATTGGAGCAATAAGATTTGCCTTCACCGCAAATCGTTCTAGTAGACCAATATGGCAATCATTTAGACCTGCTTGGTAAATATTGTCAATTGCACGAACGCGACCCTGAAGATATTTTTCTACGTAACCTGCAGCAAAACAGGGTTCGTGTATTGTTGACCATAAAGCTTTTGGCAAACCAGATCCGACTGATTCTGCCACAAAAGTTCCATCCCAATTTGTATCAAAGCGAAAGACGCTGACACGGTCAGTTTTAAAAACTTCGCGAACTTCCTCAACCGCAGTTCTCAAAACATCTTCTTCAGAACGCGCTCCCCAAATGCGGTGACTGACACTAAGTAACAGTTGTGAGAGTTCGGTTGCCACTTCCTGTTTCCACAGTAATTCTGGAAGTTGGTCTTCTATTAATTTTAAATTGGCTTCTAATGCCACCAGTTCGTCTTTTCCACCTACGCGATCGCGAATACTCATCCCTTCTCGATACAGCCGATTCACCACAGCCGTAGAGGTTACCGCAGCATTGAGAACCTGACGCACGGCACGATTCATGAAGAAGGTTGCGATCGCACCTGCCGATAATGCTGTTACGAGAGTACTCATCAGCAAGATTTGTCTTTGGCGCTCCAGTTCGGATTTTGCATTTTGAGATTGTCCTGCTTGGGAGCTTTGCTGGTGAGCCACCTGAGCGCCCAAATAACTAGCTGTACCGACTGCCAGTACTGGAAATACACTAACAGTAAGTGCCAAAGCCATCGCTTTCTGCTTCAAACTCCATTGTTGCCTTTTGTTTCCTGAAGGAAACTCTGGTGGCTTACCATTCTGAGTAGAGTTGCCACGAGAATTTTTGGCAATAGTTTCACTGGTATGAGGTTGAGAGGATGGGGTTTGAGTCATGAATGATGTTCCATTATCTCATAGGCTAGGTAGATAGTAGATGCTGACGATGGAGAGTTTTGAGAATTAAAGAATTATATACTGAGATAAAATAATTGATGCTCCGTTAAGATCTACACCGTATTTACCGAGACATCAGGATAAAAATATTTGGTCAATAATTTCCAGAAGACAATCAGTATCATTATTGATTTATATAAAAATTGGTCGGAAATTTTAAATAAAACCAGGAAGAATATCTTCTTCAGATAAACCTGTAGGAGATTGTCAAACTTCAGGTGTTCTATCAAGATGATAAAAGACTGCTTGTTTATCTTTGGGATTAATTAACCAACCCAGTTGTAAGCCATTCGCCAAGTATTCTTGCATCTTAGCTTTAGTATCTTCTACATCATCAGTTTCAGAAACCAGTCATACTGCAACAGACAAGAAAAATATCATGAAGGAGATAGTTGCGGAAAAGTCTTTTGGCTCTTTAAAAACTAAAACTAAAAACGATGTAAGTGAAACTCAAAGCAAAGAATTTTCACGGGAAACAAAATCAGCAGCTTATATCAGAGATGTCTTACCTGGTTTTCCACGATGTAAAATCTGTGATGCCTACCTTCCCAGCCGCTTTATCTCTATAGACCATAAAAAAAGAAAAGCAGATGGTGGCTTAGGTACTTTAGACAATGCACAATTGAGTCATCCATATTGTAATACGACATTCAAAAATTGAGCGGCTACCGCTAATCTAGTAGTGTGCTAGCAACTGTTAGCACACGATAACTACATTGAATCCAATCGCTGACGCAATTTGCTACTAAGAGCGTCGATTATAGTAACGACAACGCATAATATTAATATCATGGTGGTTGCCTTGGTATACTCAAAACCGTCAATATAACTCTTTAATTCAAAACCAAAACCACCTGCACCAACTGCACCCAGAACTGATGCTGCTCGGATATTATACTCAAACATCCATAAGGTATAACCTAACATTAAAGGCAGCACTTGAGGTAACAAACCATATTGAGCAACTTGTAACCGAGACGCACCTGCAACTTGTAAAGATTCTATAGAACGGGGATCGACAGCTTCAATTGCTTGTTGATAAAATTTTGCCAAATAACCAATAGTATAAATTCCCAAAGCTAGAGTTCCTGCAAGTGGACCTAGCCCGGTTGCAGCTACAAATAACAAACCAAGAATAATTGAAGGAACAGAACGAACAGCATTTTGTAGAAAATTAGCCAACCATCGCAGCCATACAGGAGCTACATTACGAGCACTCGCAACAGCAATGGGTAAAGAAAGTAATGCTCCAATCGTAGTTCCCAAAACAGACATCTGTACAGTTTCTACCAGTGCTTTAGCTGTTTTATATAAAATATCCCAACTGGTATTTGGGGGAAATAACCGCGAAACAAAATCAATGATGTGGAACCAGCTATCTTTTAGGAGTTGGAAATCAACTTTCAGACCTTGCAACGCCCAACCATAAACGATAATAACAATACACGCCATGAGTAAGTGACTTACCCAAGAAAAGCGTTTCCAAAAACGAGAAAGATTTTTCATATTCATTAACGATTCAGTGCTGGAGAGTGGAGGTTAGAATTAAACACTCATTCCCCAGCAATCGGTTCCTAGTTTCCGATATTTCCTCGAGCAAATGTAGCCTGCAAACTGTTATCGCAACTCCCGTCATAAATAACACGTCCAGCATCCAAAATAATAGCTCGTTGTGCGTATTCTGCAGCAACTCCCAAATCGTGTAAAACGGTGACAATTGTCATACCTTGCTTGGAATGGAGTTGAGCTAGAGTTTCCATAACTTGTTTGGAAGCCATAATATCCAAGCCCGTAATTGGTTCATCTGCTAAAAGAATCTCTGGCGATTGAATTAAAGCTCTGGCAATTGCGACTCGTTGCTGCTGTCCACCACTTAAATGACCAGTTTTTTGATAAGCCTGTTCCTTCAACCCTAACTGTTCTAGCAGTTCTAATGCTTGACGGCGATCGCTTTTAGGAAACCCAAACAGAGTTTGCCAAGTTGTCCTCACGCCAAGACGTCCGCACAGTACATTTTCAATTGCTGATAACTGGCGAATTAATCCCCCACCTTGAAACAACATCGCCACGTTCCGTCGAATAGTCGGCAACGTGCGAGAATTTAATGGCACACCATTGACGTGAATTGTTCCCCGTGAAATTGGAACTAACCCAACTAGCGATCGCAACAAAGTCGATTTCCCTGCACCATTCAGCCCCAACAACACAACAAATTCACCGCGATTAATTTCAAAATTAACCCGATTTAAAATGGGACGTTCCAAAGTTGTGGAATAGACTGTTTCTACGTTTTGACAGTGAATTATTGATTTAGTCATATGCTAATTGCTAAGTGCTAATGGCTAATGGCTAATTGTTAATTACTTTTAGCCCTCCCTTGTATCTCCTTACGGAGAAGCTTTGCATCGCGAAGCTATGCCCGCAACGGCTTACACCAGTTGCCAGGGCGTGGGAAACCCGCCCGCAGCACGCTTACTCACCATTAGCCATTAGCCATTAGCCATTAGCTACTATGGTTCAACTCCTGCATTCTTGAGGGCTTCACGAATTGGTTTTAAGTGAGCTTCGTGATTGACTTTGACTAATTCTGTGGAGTTGTAGAGGTTGCGTAGTATCTGGTTGTTCTGTGGCTCGTTCAGTTTGAGCATAGCAGTGATGATTTTTTCTCTTATAGGTGCGGGAACATCATCATCAATAGCTACGCCGTGTGCTGGAACTCCAGAAATTTTGTACAGAACTCGAAGTTGATTTTTTTCAGCCTCTGTAATATACGGAGCATTCAGAGCATACTCTGATACTGCGGCTACATCAGCTTGACCGCGTAAAACGGCTTGCAGGGCTTTGCTGTAATTACCACCGTAGCTAACCTGACTGAAGAAAGTGTCGAGGCGATCGCGATTCGGGACTAGTTTTTGCTTGACCATCTCACCCACAGGGAAAATAAAACCCGAACCGGAAGTGGGTGAGGTAAAAGCCATTTTCTTACCGCGCAGTTGTTCTAGGGTGGCTTTACCTGAAGTCAAAGTTTTCAAAGAGCTATCTTTGGGAACAACGAATACTGAGTTATAAGTGTATTTTCCAGAATAAGTCGGGCGTACCTCAGCTAGATACAAGCGAGCATTTGCTAATTGCTCGGCTTTTAAAGCAGGACGGCTGCTCAAGAAAGCGATATCTGCCTTGTTTCCTCTCAAAGCTTCTACTGCTGCAGTATCATCTCCAACAAGAGCCTCAACAGGCATTCCTACTTCTTTTGATAGAAATGCTGCCACAGCATTCGCTTTAGTTTGCAAGTCTGTGGAATCAGATCTACTGGGAAATATAACTGTTAAAGACTTTTGTGCTGTTTGAGCAAGTAGAGTTTCTTGCTTGCGCTCGGGCTTTGAGTTAGCAACTGCTTGCCAACTGCCAAAGCTACCTGCCACTAGACCAGTTGTAGCTAGGAATGCTGCACCAACTCCTAGCAAACCCTTTTTCCTCACACTCATTTGCTGCTCTCCATCAACAAATTTTTTATTAATTTTGAAATTCTATCTCAATAAGAGTTTTCTTAAGAAAATCTATTATTAAGATTCCAGCTTTTTGTGGAAAAAGTCAATCAATAATTCTGATACCCTTCCTTGAAGAATAAGTTATACAAGTAACTTGACTATTTACTCAAGTTATGCAAATTGAGAATAGTTTTTAATAAAGATTTCAGTGATTATCCCCGACTTCTTTAAAAAAGTCGGGGATCTGCCAACCCAGCCCTAAATTATCGCAATACACTCAATCTCTACCAAAACATCCTTGGGCAAACGCGACACTTCAACACAAGCACGGGCTGGAGCTGAGTCTTCAGAGAAATATTTAGCATAAACTGCATTCATTGCAGCAAAATTATTGAGATCGGACAGAAAAACAGTTGTTTTCACAACATTTTGGAAGCTAGCCCCTGCGGCTGTAAGGATAGCTTCAAGATTAGCCATAACCTGCTCGGTTTGCTTTGCTACATCATCTCTGTAGAAAACATCACCCAACTGGGGATCTATGGGAATTTGCCCCGCAACAAAAATCATTTGACCGGAGGCAATAATTGCTTGATTGTATGGTCCTACTGGTGCGGGTGCTTTATCAGTACGAATTACTTGACGAGTCATAGATAATTTGGGATTGAGGTTTTTTTAGGAATTTTTCCATCTGGCATTATCGCACCAGTTAGCACGGCACCACCTTTATTCTTTTAAGAGTATGCAGTAAAGCTCTTTATTGCCACCTGTTACACCAGCGAGATCGCCTGCCATCTTACCAGTTTCCATAAAATGACGATTAAGGAGGAATTCAAGCAAGAGCTTGTGGAAATTCAAAGACTTAGAAAGTCAGGAACTCGTGGTATTTCAGCACAAGAGGCTGCGAGCAGGCTTGGCTTGGGTTGATAATGAGTTATATCATTGAGTATGTTACATCATTGAGTATGAACCAGAAGCTCTCGCTGATTTGGAAAAGTTGACTCAAGCTGTCCGGGAGCGAGTTCTTAGCAAGATTCATTGGTTGGCAGAGAATTTCGAGCAAGTTAACCCGCAGCCTTTAACATCCGATCTATCGGGTTTCTTTAAGTTGGAGTTGGCGATTACCGAGTGATTTATGAATTTAATGGTGAAGAAAAAATAATTTTTATTGACCGAATTGGGCATCGTCGAGAGATTTACAAGTGATAACGACAGCAGATGTTTTCATCCAACTACTCAAAGCTTGTATCCGACTGTACGATGCGCGAGTGCTGTTGTGACCATTTTTCCCATAAAGGGCTTATATCTGAGGGTTGACCGTCATAATTAAGCATGGAGTCAGGAATGGTTACCCAGGGTTGGGCACTGCGAGTCCAAAGGTTACCTACAGGACGCAACCAACTCGTATCGTCCAATGTTCCGGCTTTAACGTTAATTGTTTGTTGGTTGTAACTCCTCTGGTGAAACAATCGCGTTCCACAATTGTCACAAAACAAGCATTTGACCTCACGCCCGCTATCGGCTCCACGAGTCCAAGCTTTCGGGTGTCCTTGCACAATAACAACAGCATCTCGCGGGACGGTCAGAGACATACCAAAAGCGCTAGATGATTGTTTTTGACATTCAGTGCAGTGGCACAAGTAGAGTGTTAAAGGTTCGGCACGAATTTCATAACGAATCTCCCCGCACTGACAACCCCCCGTATAAGTGACGCTCATAACTTTTCTTTCGGTTTTCCTTATAAAACCTACGAAGGTAGATTTTGCTTGTATGGACGAGATGGCGAACATCGCCCAGTCTCAATTTAGATCGATCTTACCCCAACCTCGGACGTATTCCATAATGCCGAAAGTGCCAATAGTCGTGCAAAATCTTATTGTGGTCAAAACATAAGTTTTCAGGTATTCGCCAAGACTCAAAAATGTCTATACCTTTGGCATCGTCCCCTGCTTGCGGTTCACCAGTCGCTGTTGCCAAAAACACAAGACTCAGAGTGTGCTTGCGGGGATCGCGGCTGGGATCGGAATACACGTGAAATTGTTCGATCAACTTTACCTGCAAACCAGTTTCTTCCAAAGCCTCGCGTTGCGCCGCAGTTTCAACAGATTCGCCGTAATCGACAAAACCACCAGGGATAGCCCAGCCAAAAGGTGGATTATGTCGCTCAATTAACACTATTGGTCGATGAGGACGGTCAACCAATTCAATGATGATATCAACTGTTGGAGCAGGATTTCGGTAATTCATGCCAGTAGTTAATCGTTAGGGGTTAGTGGTTAATGGTATCAACTAACAACTAACAACTAACAACTAACCACTCACACTGATACCTTCTGTTCCATGGTAAATTCGATGCGATCGCTTTCTTGTTAACAACAGGTTAAGTATGCCTTTTCCCAGATCAAGTGGTATTTTATTACACCCTACCTCCTTTCCCGGTCGATTTGGCATTGGGGATTTAGGCTTAGAAGCCTATCAATTCATCGATTTTCTTAGAGATAGCTGC
This sequence comes from Tolypothrix campylonemoides VB511288_2, assembly GCF_045999855.1. Taxonomy (NCBI): domain Bacteria; kingdom Bacillati; phylum Cyanobacteriota; class Cyanophyceae; order Nostocales; family Tolypothrichaceae; genus Tolypothrix; species Tolypothrix campylonemoides. The sequence goes on along the minus strand of NZ_JBFPMW010000012.1, from coordinate 147,583 downwards.
CAGCAATTCTGGCAAGTATTACCTCTAGGACCGACCGGTTACGGGAATTCTCCTTATGCTTGTTACTCAGCATTAGCTGGTAACCCCTTCCTCATTAGCTTAGAAAAAATGGTAGAGCAAGGCTTAGTGTCTGAAGAAGACTTTGCTCATCTACCAGGATTTGAGGGCTCTAAGGTAGACTACGAAAAAGTCATACCAATTAAGCTCGAGCTATTAAGGAAAGCCTGTGAGAATTTTAAAAACAGAGCAACGCCCTTACAGCAAAAAGAATTTGCTGGTTTTTGCGATAGCAAAGCCTATTGGCTTGATGATTATGCCCTATTTATGGCACTCAAAGGGGCTAACGGCGGAGTCAGCTGGCATAAGTGGGAGCCTGAACTTGCCAAACGCGAACCAGAAGCATTAGATCGGGTTGGGCGAGAACTCACGGGAGAAATTTTCTTCCACAAATTCACCCAGTATGAATTTTTCCGCCAATGGTCTGAATTAAAAACCTATGCCAACATGAGCGGAATTCAAATCATTGGCGATATTCCCATTTATGTAGCTCACGATAGTGCTGATGTCTGGTCTCATCCCGAGATTTTTTGCCTGGATGAAGAGACAGGAGAAGCGGCGCTGATGGCGGGAGTTCCACCCGATTATTTCAGTGCAACCGGACAGTTATGGGGTAATCCAGTCTATAACTGGGAGGAATTGAAAAAACAAGACTATAAGTGGTGGGTTGGGCGCTTTCAAGCATTGCTTGACTATGTCGATGTGATTCGTATTGACCACTTCCGAGGTTTTGAGGCTTACTGGGCTGTGGCAAAAGGGCAAGAAACCGCTGTCAATGGAGAGTGGATCAAAGCCCCTGGAGAAGAGTTGTTTGAAACTATCAAACAGAAGTTGGGTAGACTCCCCATTATGGCAGAAGATTTGGGGTTAATTACACCAGAAGTGGAAGCGCTGCGAGACAAGTTTGAATTTCCAGGAATGAAGATTTTGCAGTTTGCCTTTAGTGCTGATGCGGGCAATCCATTTTTACCATTCAACTACTCGCGCAATTGCATTGTCTACACTGGGACTCACGACAATGACACAACTGTTAGCTGGTTCAACCAAGCATCAGAGTACGAAAAGCAATACGTGTTGGATTATTTAGGCTGTCTCAGCCCTGAAGGTATTCACTGGGACTTTATTCGATTAGCCATGAATTCTGTGGCAAATCAAGCCATTATTCCATTACAGGATGTTTTGGGATTGGGTGGTGAAGCGCGGATGAATTTCCCAAGTAAAGCTGAAGGAAATTGGGACTGGCGTTATACATCAGATAGTTTAACAAAAGAAGCCACTCAGCGCTTGCAAACTCTCACTCGTCTTTCCGGACGCAGCCCGCAAAGTAAATCTTGAGAGGGGACAAGGAGGACAAGGAGGACAAGGTAGAATTTTCTCCCCCTCTCCCTTGTCTCCCCCTCTCTTTTTCAAGAACGATTTGCAGCAGCGATGGTAACTTCCTTCGCTGTTCCTGGTTCTCCCAATTGCTTGGCTTCCTCTTTGTTCACGCTCACAAGTACGCCACCAGCATTTCCGGCTTTAACGGTGAGTTGTGCTTGGGCTTTCCAAATACGGTGAGTTCCCTCTGGTAGCTCACCCTCGTACTGAATTTTGCCATCGGCGACAACTTTAATCCAAGATTTCTCTTTCAAAGTTACACCAATTTGTACTTGCTCCCCATTATTAGAAGACTCGCTAAAAGCTTGAAGTTGTACGTTTTTATTTTGTGCGATCTGCGATCCGATCGCAGGTGCTTTTTGTACTCTTTGGTTATTTTGAACGCTACTTGCTTGCAAAGTCGCTGTATTTAAAAATTGCGACAAGCCACTGATGGAACCAAAAATGACAAATATATACAGTACGTAGAGATGAACGGGACGTAATTGATCTGATGATGTTTTCCATATGGGCTTGAAATTTACCCGATTTGTACCAATTGGGTAACTGCTGGAGAACTGCACTCCGTGAAAACCAAGAGCATCGGCATATTGCCGGATTAAACCTTGAGTATACACTGGTTCTGGCAGTTCTGATAGGTTAGCTTCTTCGATCGCTTGTAGTAATCTTCGGGAAATCTTTGTGAGCGCAACCATTTCCTCTAGGGATAAACCCTTTTCCAAACGCCGCGTCCAAAGCTGAGCACCCATTTCTGCCAAGACTTCAGCTCGTTGCTGGTCTAATGAAGGGGTTGATTCTCGATGATTTTTTTTGTTTAGCCACTGCATAATCCTGTTACACTCCTTACCCCACTGAATCATTAATAGGTATCTTCCTAAAACTTCGATCGATGGCTTCCGCTATCCAAACTTTTGACTTCTTCCACTGCTTTTCTCAAAAAGCGGATTTCAAAATCTTCTAGGTAACGATACTCACCCACGGCAAGTAAACCTTGTCCGGGTGCTTGCAATTGAATCGAACCTATGGCTGTGCGATGCAGTCCGATTACCGGGTGTCCTAACTGTCGGGCAACACGGCGTATCTGACGGTTTCTCCCCTCCTTTAACACAACTTCTAACCAGGTAGAGTATGCAAGACTTTCTATCTTTTTGACTTGTGCTGGCCGTGTTTTGCGTCCTTCTAACAGCACACCCTGACGCCACATTTTTAACACTTCTTGCGGTGGATGTCCCTCCACTAAAACACGGTATGTTTTAGGAACATTGTGCCGTGGATGAGTTAGCCCAAATGTTAAATCTCCATCGTTTGTAAGTATTAATGCTCCTGTTGTGTCAGCATCTAGACGACCAACTGGATGAATACCTTTACCGGAACTTAATTCTTTGGGTAGCAAATCTAGGACTGTCTTTCTTCTCTGGGGATCGTCGCAAGTCGAGACTACACCAAGTGGTTTGTGCAATAACAGATACACCAATGATGGACGTTCTATCACAGACACAAGCTCACCATCAACAGTGATAATATCCTTTTCTGGATCTGCTTTTTGACCCAAACGTGCCACTTCACCATTGATCCGCACTCGTGATTGCTCGATCATTTCTTCAGCTTCACGGCGGGAGGCTATACCCCATTGAGAAATTATTTTTTGTAACCGTACCTCCATGTAGAAATTACGTATGCTTCATCTTGTTCCTATAAATAAATAATATATTTGCATTTTGTGGTAACCTGCCATAGGTGTTAAAGTTAAGATTTATTTCATAACTTGTTTTTTTTGACAAAATACCCATAGGTAAAACGGTTAGATGCAACACAATAGTTCCCAAACTCAAAATCCAAAAATCCGCATAGTCACTAAAGTACTAACAACTGCACTCAAGCTTTGGTTGAAAGCACAAGTGAGCCAGGTCGAGCAACTTGAAGTAGAAATTAAAGCCAGCGATCGCCAACTCCTTTCCGGATGCATCCCTTTTGTATCTATTTTTGGCAGTCATGCTGTTTATCAAGGTCTCCATCTTACTAGAATTCACATGGTCGCAGAAAATATTCGCGTCAACATCGGCTCAGTCCTTAAGGGACAACCTCTGAAACTGTTAGAAACAGTACCAGTGGTAGGCGAACTGATCCAGACAGAGGAAGACTTGAATGCTTCTCTTTCGTCTACTTTATTATTGAGTGGTTTGAATGATGCTCTGGTTCAACTATTACCAGAACAGAAGCGAAAATCCAAGTCAGTTATTTGGCAAAAAATTAACCTAGATAACAGTAAGGTGGTGCTTTCTGCTACTTTAGCACAAGACAATCAACCTACTTACTTAGAGATCGGTATGGGTGTGGAATTACTCAGTTCCCATGAGTTGCGACTTCAACACATTCAAGTTCAAAGTAATACAGCAAGCTCACTTGAGGGGATCGAACGCGAACTAGATTTCGATCTAGGATCTGATGTTGACATCCAAGAATTAACCATACACTCAGGTAAGCTAGTGTGTCGCGGACGAATTAACGTCAATCCATAGAATTAGATATTTAAAATCAAAGAATATAGTTTATTAATTTTGATTATATCTTCTCGAGTAAGAGATTGGGGATAAATATGCAAGATCTCCGACATCTCGTGCGGATACTGTTGACAAATCGTGCTTTTCACTCCTCATGCGTTAGATAGGTCTTTAAAAAAGTCGGGGATCTCTTCCCAATCCCTAACCCCCAATTCCTCTATTAAGTAACGGCAACAGAAGTGTCACGAAATAATACACTAAAGGAGCCGTAAAAATATAACTATCGGTACGATCTAAAATACCTCCGTGACCGGGAATTAACTGCCCGGAATCTTTAACTCCAGCATCGCGTTTCAGCATAGATTCAGTGAGATCCCCTAAAAGACCGGCTATGCCAATTAACAGACCTATAGCTATACCTGTGAAAGGAAACTTCGTCCAATTCAGGTAGTGAGAGCCTAAAAGGGCTAAGACAACGCTAGCAAACACACCAAAAACTGCACCTTCAACAGTTTTTTTGGGGCTAATGTCAGACAAAGGTGTTTTGCCAAAAAATTTACCCACAACATAAGCACCAATGTCAGATGCCCAAATACACAAAAAAGTAAGTAATGTTGCTGTCAAGCCTTGCGGAAGTAAACTTAAATCACCCCTATGTACGATATCTAATAATTTAGATAAATAATCGCTCGTAGGTAGATAAGTAATGCCTGTATTGTCAATCGCTCGCAATCGTACCCAGTAACTTGGTAAATAACTAGTATAAAATAACCCCAAAATAGAAGCCGAAATATCCGCAATTGTCGCCATTTTGGGTTGAAATAGCAAGTAAAAGCAAATAAAAGTTCCGGCTACGGGCATGACCGCATCTGCTAAATTACCATCTATAGTACAGATGACCAACAAAACTTGACTGACAACGATAGTGGTTTTGGCAGCAGGAGCCATCCCTTTGGCGAGTACTAAATCAAAATATTCCCGTTGACCCAAAAAAATGATAATTGCAAACAAGCTAGTGAAGTACCATCCACCCAGAAGAGTGGCGCTCATTGCTAAGGCTATTGCAATAATTCCGCTAATAATACGAGACCAAGGCATAGATAAAAAATTATGAATTATGAATTATGAATGCTGAATGATGAATTCATAATTTATAATTCATAATTCATCATTCAGTTCTAATCTAGTTTCTCACCACTTAGGATAAAAATGGGGTTAACAGCAGTAAAAGTCTGTGAGGAACCTCTCGTCTCCAATCGAGTCACGGCTGATTGCACAACTTCGACATTTCTCGCTTGCAATTGAGAAAGGCTTTGAGAGATAGAATACAGGCTTTCGAGATTGGCGGCGGTGGCTACAACTCGACCTGATGGTAGCAAATACTCCCATGCTGTTTGCATGATTTCTTGGATGGGACGACCGCCCTCAATACATACGCGATCGGGAGCAACATTAATATCTTGCAAGCACTCCGGAGCATTGCCTTCAATAACTTTGACATTCTTAACTTCAAAGCGATCGCAGTTGTGTCGAATCAGATTTGCTACATCTTCATCACGTTCTACAGCAATAATTTGTCCGCTAGGACAGAGCAAACCTGCTTCTACTGGAATCGTACCTGTTCCCGCACCAATATCCCATAAAACTGTATCGGGTTTGAGCCGTAATTGGGAAAGTAACAGCAGTCGAATTTCTCGCTTGCTTAAAGGAATTCCCGGCAAACGCTCAAACAGTTCATCTGAAATACCAGGAGTGATGTAAGGCCAAAGTTGGGAGGGCATCTCTCAAGTCAAAGTACAGCTATAGTAAGGATAGTAAGTTTGCCTAACTTAGGTAAATAAAATTAATACGAAAGATTTCCTTCTTAAACTAGTAAGTCATTCCCATGAACGGTCAGGTATTGGGCGATCGATATGAAGTACAGCAGCTGATGGGTAAAAAAGCAGGACGGCGAACGCTGTTGGCTCGAGATTTACTGACGGGAGAGTTGGTAGTTGTGAAACTGCTGTCTTTCAACAGTGACTTTGAGTGGGACGATCTCAAGCTGTTTGAGCGGGAAGCCGAAACCCTAAAAACCCTATCACATCCCTCGATTCCTTGCTATCTAGATTATTTTGAGGTAGATTTACCTACCATCAAAGGGTTTGCTCTCGTCCAAACTTATATCCCAGCACAATCTTTAGAAAAGTACATAAAAGCGGGTCGTACTTTTACGGAAAACGAAGTTAAACAAATAGCTAAAGCTTTATTAGACATTCTGATTTACCTACACGATCGCAAGCCTCCTACCATTCATCGCGATATTAAGCCCAGTAACATTTTGTTGACAAATCGTTCGGGAAACAATGTAGGACAGTTATACGTAGTTGATTTCGGTTCGGTGCAAACGGCGGCGGTAGGAGAAGAGGGAACAAGAACTATTGTAGGTACTTACGGCTATATGCCTCCAGAACAGTTTGGCGGACGCACGGTTCCTGCTTCTGACCTCTACAGTTTGGGTGCTACCTTAATTTACTTAGTCACGGGGTCTCATCCTGCGGATTTACCTCAAAAAGACTTGCGAATTCAATTTGAACAAGCAGCCACCCTCAGTCCCAATTTGACAAAGTGGTTGGCGTGGATGATTCAACCAAGTTTAGACAAACGTTTGAGTTCCGCACCAGCAGCACGCGCTGCTTTAGAACACCCACAGCTTTTACAACAGTCACAGCCAACAGAAATATCTTTTATAGAGTGGATTCAAGAGCATTGGTATTGGGATGGCAATAATTGGGTCAGCAATACACAACAACAAACAACAACAAGTCGGTTAAAGTTACATAACACTGATGAGAGCGATCGCAGTAGGGCTCTGATTTACCCAATCTCTCAACCAGCCAATAGCAAAATTATTCTGCACAAAGATGAGGATTTTTTGGAAATTCTTGTTCCCCCTACCGGGTTTCAGCCATCAATGATTTTTATGGCTTTGTTTGCGATCGCCTGGAATTCATTTATTCTTTTTTGGACACTGACCGCCCTCTTTCTTCCTTTTCCCATCAATATTCCTTCTGTTATTTTTTCACTCCCGTTCTGGGGCGCTGGTTTTCAGATGATGTCGTCTGTTTTATTTCCGTTGTTAAGACGCAGCCGACTGAAGTTAAATCGGTTTTCAATTTGCTTTACATGGGAATTGTTAGGAGTTAAATACAATCGCATACCTCCTGCAGCAACAAGGGATATTACCAAGATCATTTACACTCCAAAAACCTATACAAACGACTTTCAAGGTAATAGAATAGAAATCCCACCAAAACTGACAATTTGGGCAGGAGTTCACGAGTATCAGCTTGGTGGAAGAAAAGGTTTGATTCATTCCGAACCTGAAATTGAATGGTTAGCATATGAATTAAGCAATTGGTTGGGTTTGCCTTTGACTCGCGAATGACGAACTACGAACAACTTCATATTCCCGGTTCAATTCAACCTCATGGTGTTTTGCTAGCATTGAGTCCTCATCTCGAAATTTTGCAAGTTAGCAATAACACTCAAGAGTATTTGGGTAAAACCCCAGAAGATTTACTCGGTCAACCTCTCAGTACCTTACTCAACGCTTCACAACTCGAAAGCATCCAAAAATTCCTGCAACAACAGGAAGGTATGGTTAATACCTTCAAACTGTCAATTCTCACTCATGAAGGAGAAAAGTACTTTGACGGTAGCGTTAACTTTACAGAACAAATATGGATTCTTGAGCTAGAACCTATTGACTCCCTCACGCAAATGAGTTTTTTGAGCTTCCAGGCTTTAACAAGTGGGGCGATTTCCAAGATGCAAAAAACATCAAAACTTATAGATTTTGTACAATTAGTAGCATCCGAAGTCAGAAAAATTACAGAGTTCGATCGAGTGATGGTCTACCAGTTTGATTCATCGGGAGCGGGGATCGTTATCGCTGAAGATAAACGAGAGGATTTATCACCATTGCTCGGGTTGCGTTATCCTGCAACAGATATTCCCACTGAAGCAAGAGCACTATACACGCGCTCTTTGCTGCGATTTATTCCCAGTTTTCACGCTCAACCTGTCACTCTCATCCCGCTCAACAATCCCCAAACACAACAGCCATTAGATTTAAGCGGCGCTGCATTAAGAAGCGTACATCCTTGTTGTGTTGAATACCATCAAAACATGGGTGTTTCAGCTCTGCTCGTTGTACCGATTATTAAGGAAAGAACTCTTTGGGGGTTAATTTCCTGCCATCATTATAATGTAAAATATTTGACTTTGGAAGTCCGGAGAATTTGTGAGTTTTTAGGACAACTCGTGTCTTCAGAGTTAGTTCACAAAGTCAGCCAGTCAGAGTTTGATTATGAAGTAAAGCTTAAATCATTACAAACTGAATTTATAGAATCTATTTCCCAAGCAGATAATTTTAGAGAAGCCCTTATTTCTCCCGAACCTCGCTTGCTAGATTTAGTGAATGCAAAAGGCTCTGCTGTTTGTCTCGATAATGACATCACTCTTGTGGGAACAACTCCAAGTATTGAGGAAGTTCGCACTCTCATTGAATGGGCGGATACTCAAATTAGTGACAATTTGTTTTCCACCAATTCTCTACCACAGCTTTTTCCGGAGGCTCTTACCTTTAAAGAGACTGCTAGTGGGTTGCTGCTCTTACGAATTTCCAAAGTGCGGCGCTATTACATTCTTTGGTTTCGTCCTGAGGTGATTCAAACAGTGAATTGGGCGGGGAATCCAAATGAAGCGGTCAAGGTTGATGCGCGTGGTAGCGTGACTCTTTCGCCGCGAAAATCTTTTGAAAAATGGCAAGAAACAGTTCGATTGACTTCCTTACCTTGGCAATCGTGCGAACTTGATAGCGCTCTTGCTTTAAGAAATGCGATTGTCGGAATTGTTATTTCTAAAGCAGATGAGTTAGCCAAGATCAACCATGAGTTGGAGCAAAGTAATCGCGAGCTAGCATCTTTCGCCTACGCTGCATCCCACGATTTAAAAGAACCTCTGCGAGGGATTTATAATTACTCAAATGTTTTGCTCGAAGATTACGCTCACGTACTTGATAAGGATGGAATTGACTACTTGCAAACAGTGGTTTTTTTATCCCAACGAATGGAAAGTCTGATTAATGCTTTGTTACGCCTCTCTCTATTGGGTCAAGGAGAACTTCAGCGACAAGCGATCGATCTCAACGCATTGCTTGAGGAGGCGATCGCTATCTTCTATGCAAGCTATCCCCAAGCTAACATTGAAATTCGCACAGCTAAAGATTTACCGACAATTGAATGCGACCCGGTTCTTGTCGGTGAGGTTTTGAATAACTTAATCATTAATGCTTTTAAATACAATAATCAAGCCGACAAATGGATTGAAATTGGTTGTTTGGAAGAAGAGAATCAAGACTCGGAAATAGGAACTCCGAACACAAGAAATATGGTTGATACAGTCGCCCCATCTTCTTCCGAGTCTCCAATTACCGATCGCCCATCGCCAATGTTCTATATCCGAGATAATGGCATAGGGATTCCAGAACACCACTATCAAACTATCTTCCGCCTCTTCAAACGTCTCCACTCACAAGAAAAATATGGTGGGGGAACAGGTGCGGGTTTAGCTATTGCCAAGAAGATCGTTGAGCGTCACGGCGGTCACATCTGGGTTGAGTCTGCTGTAGGTGTTGGCTCAACGTTCTATTTGACGTTTGGATAAGCTAATATTTTATAAAAATCCTTTATTATATTACAACTGTTGAAAAAAAAGAATGACGGTGACAAAACTTATTGACCCTCTACTTGTTGTTGAGGACAGCAACGAGGACTTTAAGATGTTGCAACGCCTGATGCGGCGCTTTGCTGTTCAAAATCCAATTTATCGCTGTACAAATGGAGACGAGGTTTTAGACTTTCTCTACCAAGAAGGGGATTATCAAGATCCCGGTATAGCACCACGACCCTCTGTTATCCTGCTAGATCTTAATTTACCAGGTATTGACGGTCGTGACCTTTTGGAAAGACTCAAGCAGGATAGAAGTTTGCGGGAAATTCCTGTTGTCGTTTTTACTACCTCTTCTAACCCTACAGATATTGAATTGTGCTACCAAAAGGGTGCGAATGGCTATCTGATTAAGCCAATGGATTTCCACGATTTGCAAAAAACAATTCAAGCATTTGTAGATTATTGGCTTGAAGCAAACACGCCTCCCGCTTAAAAACGCTTAAAAATAGGGGGTAGGGGAGTAAGAAGAACGACTCGATCGGCAAGGCTTGTGTTTTCTCATGTCCCCCACCCGCTATTAAAATTTAAGACTTTATTTATAAATTTTGGGTATCTTATCATGTATGTGTAATACTCTGAGAGAATAGATAAAGGAGTGCGGAAATCTCCTTTACTTTTGATTTATGCCAAACTCAAGCAAGCTACTGATTATTGATGATTGTGCAGAAGACCGGAGAATATACCGTCGATATCTATTAAAAGATCCCCACCAATCATACGAAATTTTAGAGGCGGATTCTGCAAGGGATGGATTGGCATTATCTCAAACGATGTTTTGTGATGTGATTTTGCTTGATTTTTGCTTGCCCGATCTGAGTGGGTTGGAAATATTGGATAAGTTGAAGCAAGAGAAATTTGAAGTTGCTCCATCTGTAATCGTGCTTTCCGGACATGGGAGTGAAGAAGTCGCAGCACAAGCAATTAAAAAAGGTGCTCAAGATTACTTGGTAAAGCAACGTCTAAAACCAGATGCTCTACAATCAGCAGTCCGCAACGCAATCAAACGATCGCATTCCCAATCTCAACTGAATAAAACACGGGAAAGACAGCGTCTTGTCGCGACGACAGCTTTAAGAATTCGTCAATCTTTAAATTTAGAGCAGATTCTGACAACGACCGTAGCAGAAGTGCAGCAGCTTTTTCAGTGCGATCGCGTCACAATTTATCAGTTTTTTCCACAAACAGATAGCACTAAAGTTGAGCAATTCGTTGAGTTGTGCATGCAGGAACCTTGCTTGTGGCAAGAATTTTTTGAAAATGGGAATTTAGAATATCAACAAGCGATCGCTAAGGTTTGTGAAACAGGATCGAACCTCAACTGTCGCCACCTGTTCAATTGCCAAACTCTCGATTCACCTTCCAACAGTCAATCAACTTGTACGGAAAATTTCTTGAAGCTCCAAAATCAAGAGACAGAAACCGGGGGATCTGTTAGTTCTCAAAACAGATATGATGCTTCAACTTGGGTGATTCCCATAACTTTAAATTTTCCTGAAGAACCAAGCCCAAAACTTTGGGGTTTGCTAGTTACCCATCACTGTAAGGGAAAACAACAGTGGCAAAACTCAGAAATAGCTATCCTGAAAGAATTAACCGTACATTTAGCGCTTGCGATTCAGCAGGCTGAAAAGCTATCTCAAACCGAAGCAGATCTTGCTAAAGAAAAGAAACTCAACGCATTTAAGTCTCAAATTATCACAACCGTTTCTTACGAATATCGAACACCTTTGGCTGCGATCTTAGCTGCAGCATCAACCTTAAAGCAGTATAAGAATAGGCTTGATGAATTCAAGCAACAGAAGTTTCTCCAAACTATTGAACAGAAGGCACGTCACATGACACAATTGGTTGATGACTTGTTTCTGTTTCAAAAATTTGAGTTAAGTCAGGCAAAGTTTAAGCTGCAAACAATAGATTTAGTTCACTTTTTTTCGGATTTAATAGCAGAACAGCGACATAAAGCAAGCGATCGCCATCAATTGATTTTTCATCAGACGAGTGAACCTAAAGGATTTTTAGGTGATGGAGTCCTCTTGCGGCAAATTTTTGCAAGCTTAATATGTAATGCAATTAAGTACTCTCCTGATGGAGGTCACATAGAAATTTCCCTCATTGACAGGGACTCACAAGTTATTGTTTGCGTCAAAGATGAGGGAGTTGGGGTACCAATAGAAGAGCGAGAAAACTTATTTCAACCTTTTTGTCGTGGTAGTAACGTTGAGACTATTCCTGGAACGGGATTGGGATTGGCAATTGCCAAAGCGTGTGTAGAATTACACGGCGGTCAAATAGTTTTAGACAGTCAGTTAGGACAAGGAACTCAAGTGACTGTCACGTTGCCAAAGCTAGGAAAATAGGGAGTGGGGAGTAGGTAAATGACTTAACGTGTATTTTGAAATCTTGTTTTTTGTATCTCTTGTTTGATATCGTCCAAATCCGTGTAGCAATCTGCAACTCTAATGAGAGATTCACTCGTCATAGAACTCAAACCGACAACCTCAACTTGAACACCCCGGTAAGCGACAGTATCAACAGCATAAGCGAGGTCTCCATCTCCACTTAAAAGAACTAAAGTGTCGCAATGCTTTGCCAAAGTTATCATATCGACAGCCATCTCCACATCCAAATTCGCTTTTTTTGCACCATTTGGAAGTTGAGTGAGTTCTTTTTTCACCACGCGGTAACCATTACGGCTCATCCACAGCAGAAACCCCTGTTGTTTTTCATTAGTGTAATCAACACCCGTGTAGAAATAAGCACGTAGTAATTGACGACCCTTGATTAAAAAATGCAGGAGTTTGGTGTAGTCAATTTCAAGATTGAGTTGCATTGCTGCATAAAACAAATTTGCACCATCTATAAAAATGGCAATGCGTTGGTTCTGCTCCAGTCCTGAAACATCGCCCCAACTACACTGGCGCGTACTTCTGATACCCGTTTCCTCAAAAAAGGCGGGTTGTGGTGGGTTTAATCGTTGCTTGGGTTCCAATTTTAGGCGTGGCTCTCGATCGTACTGCGAGCGTGGAATCATTTGCATTATATTACCACTCCAAGAGTGTTTCTCTGTACATCAAACAAATTGGTAAAAATTCTTTACTTAAGATAGAAGAAATTAGGAGTTGAAAGAATTTAAGATTTTTTTTATTTTTTACCCCGTTTTCACTGCCTGTATTTAGAAATTATAAGAATATTTAAATTATTTCACATAAGTTATTATTTTCAGGCAAACATTAATACAAACTTCTTATTTATAAGGTAAGTTTGCTCAACAGACCTGTAGTTGGGACGGACAGGGGGACCCAGAGACATGGGGACAAGGGAGAATAACACTAGTACAGCGTGGCAGAAATAACCATACCATTAGTATTGAGATAAAAGCCTCATGCATAAGTGTTTGAGCCTTCTGCCCTCTGACGAGCTTACTTCTGCCTTCATGTACTAGTTGAGTGTGAAAAACATAGGATATAATTTTCTTGCTTATGTCAAAGTTATAAAAATATGTCATATGCAAGCAATTAAGACAAAAATTTCTGAAGGTGGTAGAATTGTAATTCCATCAGAGTATCGCAAACAATTGGGATTGGAAGTAGGCGATGAAGTCACGATCGCTTTAGTGAATGGGGAAGTGAGAATTTTTACACTAGAACAGGCAATTAAACGAGCACAAGAAATAGTACGTAGATATGTTCCCGAAGGGCGATCGCTCAGTGATGAACTTATAGCAGAACGCCGTCAGGAGAGTGGGGGTGAGTAATTACATTCTGGATGCTTCTGCAATTTTGGCGCTTTTAAACAATGAACCAGGTAGCGCAAAGGTAATAAGTGTTCTGACTGAAGCCGCTATGAGTAGTGTGAATTTGAGCGAAGTCATAGCTAGATTTGCTGATAGTGGAATGTCTGAGACAGAAATTAGGTAAGTCCTCAGTACTTTAGGTTTAGAGATTATAGACTTTAATACTAAAATGGGTTACCGTGCGGGAATATTACGTCCGCTAACAAGACGGGCTGGATTATCATTTGGCGATAAGCTGGGTACAGCTTGCGCCAGGGGCGATAAGCTGGGTACAGCTTGCGCTTCGCGATAAGCTGGGTACAGCTTGCGCTTCGCGATAAGCTGGGTACAGCTTGCGCCAGGGGCGATCGAGCGTGCTTAGCACTCGGTCAATTCTTGGGTTTGCCAGTACTCACTACCGATCGCGCTTGGGCTGATTTAGAACTGGGGATAAATGTGCAGGTGATTCGTTAGTACTGACAGCACGGGGCGACGGAGCATATGTAGGGCAAAGAAGAGTAAGGTTTGTTGAACTCACATAAAAAAGCCCGCCTGTAGGGCGGACTTTTTTTGTATACCCTCACGCTTAAACGCGTGAGAGTATTTTCAATTGTGTGCTAACACAAGTTCTTCCCTTAGGATTCAGCGACTGGGGTCAACAATTCCCGTCCCTGTTCGCCTCTGACAGTTACATTGCCAGTGTCATCGACATCAACAATGGCGGTATCGCCTTCCTTGATGCGACCGGAGAGAATTTCTTCAGCAAGGCTGTCTTCCAACAAGCGCATAATAGCCCGACGTAACGGTCTTGCACCATAACTGGGGCTGTAACCTTCTTGGATGAGACGGTCTTTGAATCCTTGGGTGACTTCCATGGTGATGCCTTTTTCGGCTAGGCGACCAAAGACTTCCTTGAGCATAATGTCGGCGATTTGCGACACTTCTTCTTTGGAAAGCTGGCGGAAGACAATGATTTCATCTAGACGGTTGAGGAATTCCGGACGGAAGTACTGTTTGAGTTCTTCGTTCACCAAAGACTTGATGCGGTTGTATTGTGCTTCGGATACATCTTCAGCAACGTCGAAACCAAATCCGCTACCGCTCTTCTCAATTACCTTAGAACCAATGTTGGATGTCAAAATCAGCAAGGTGTTCTTGAAGTCTACAGTGCGACCTTTAGCATCAGTCAAGCGACCATCTTCCAGAATTTGCAGCAGCATATTGAAGACGTCGGGGTGCGCTTTTTCAATTTCGTCAAACAGCACAACTGTGTAAGGACGGCGGCGCACAGCTTCTGTCAATTGACCGCCTTCGTTATAACCGACATACCCTGGAGGCGAACCAATCAGCTTGCTGACGGTGTGGCGTTCCATGTATTCGGACATATCCAAGCGGATCATTGCTTCTTCAGAACCGAAGAAGTAGGAAGCTAGGGCTTTTGCCAACTCAGTTTTACCTACACCTGTTGGACCGGAGAAGATAAAGCTGGCTATTGGTCGATTGGGGTTCTTCAAACCGACACGCGCACGGCGAATGGCTCGTGAAACCGCTTTCACAGCATCTTCTTGTCCGATCAGGCGCTGGTGCAGGGTGTCTTCCATGTGCAACAACTTCTCGGATTCCGATTCTGTGAGTTTGTTCACAGGAACTCCCGTCCAAGAAGCAACAATGTGGGCGATGTCCTCTTCTGTTACGACAGGTTCATCACCTTCATTGCGAGTTGAATTCGTCTTACTTTGAGCAATGGCGCGAATTTCCGCTTTGATTTCCATCTCGCGATCGCGCAATTCCCCTGCTCTGTCAAAATCTTGAGCGCGGACTGCATCGTCTTTCTCTTTCAAAATCTGACGCAGTTCTCTGTCTAACTCTTTAGCTGCGGGTGGCAATTGAGAGTTGATCAAGCGTACCCGAGAACCAGCTTCGTCAATCAAGTCGATCGCCTTGTCTGGTAAGTAACGGTCACTAATATAGCGGTCGGATAATTTCGCCGCCGCTACCAATGCTTCATCAGAGATTTTTAGTTTGTGGTGCTGTTCGTAACGATCTCGCAGACCATATAGAATTTCAATAGTTTCTTCTACTGACGGTTCACCTACCATCACTGGCTGGAAGCGACGTTCTAGGGCTGCATCACGCTCAATGTGTTTGCGATATTCATCTAGAGTTGTTGCACCGATACACTGCAATTCACCTCGCGCCAAGGCTGGTTTGAGAATATTTGCTGCATCGATAGCGCCTTCTGCTGCACCCGCACCGATTAGGGTGTGTACCTCGTCTATGACAAGAATGACGTTACCCGCTTGACGAATTTCATCCATGATTTTCTTCAAGCGTTCTTCAAACTCACCTCGATACTTGGTACCTGCGACCAGCAGACCGATATCTAGGGTGACAACGCGCTTATCTTCTAGAATGTCCGGGACATCCTTATTAGCAATGCGTTGAGCTAGACCTTCAGCAATGGCTGTTTTACCAACTCCTGGTTCCCCAATCAGCACTGGATTATTTTTTGTCCGCCGACCCAATATTTGGATCACGCGTTCAATTTCTTTAGCTCTTCCTACAACTGGATCGAGCTTTCCATCTGCTGCCATTTGGGTCAAGTTCGAGCCAAACTCATCCAAAGTCGGGGTTTTGTTCCCGCGAGATGGACCGCCTGGAGTCACCTCAGCGGTTTCTCCCAGCATTCGGATCACTTGAGTTCTAACCTTAGATAGATCTACGCCTAGATTTTCTAGTACTCTGGCTGCTACACCTTCTCCTTCTCGGATTAAGCCCAACAGCAGATGCTCGGTACCAATGTAGTTATGCCCTAATTGGCGCGCTTCTTCCAAGGATAGTTCCAGAACTCGTTTTGCTCGTGGCGTGAACGGAATTTCCACCGCCACAAAACCCGAACCCCGGCCTATGATCTTTTCTACTTCAATCCGAGCGTCTTTGAGATTGACGCCCATTGATTTCAGTACCTTAGCCGCCACGCCGGTACCTTCTCCAATCAGACCCAAGAGGATCTGCTCGGTACCCACGAAATTGTGCCCAAGGCGGCGAGCTTCTTCCTGGGCTAGCATGATAACCTTAATGGCTTTTTCTGTGAAGCGTTCAAACATATGGCCTTTATCCCATCACCTGCGTCGTGCCGGTACGCTGATTTTAGCACAGGCAAAACAATCGGATGCCTGTATAAAGGTGTAGACAACCGAATATTTCTACCCAAATTTTTTGGGCAGTTGTTAAGTATTTATTACTTTTTATTTAGTTTTATTTACTTTGATGTTGTCAGCGTGCTGAGGAGCTAGTCTTTTTTATCGTTCTAAGGACTGACATCAAACAAATTAATAACTTTGGATGGTTTTTTTAAGTCAATCCCAAATAGAATTATCTATCATTTTTTTAGAACTCTGTCAAGCACGAGTTGAACTTTCACACAAATATTCATAGGCAAAATATTACAGTAGAATATTAAACTTTTATTAAAGCTTTTAATAAGTTAGGGTTAAGGCTTGAGGGTAGTAGGGTGCTACCCACCTTACCAGTCTCTCATGCGATCGATGACTCGCTAGAATGAAAATATTTCTTTCTCAGTCCCGAGTTCCCAACAGCCAGTTGTTATGTTCTCTCAGACGATCGCCGATCCCACGATACCAATTCTCTAAAATTTGCTCAAATTGAGGATGTTGTAAATCTTTCAACCAAAGAATCAGAGCGTCCTCATCGTTATCCTTGTAATAACGCCGTCTGAGTCCGGCTGTTTGGAAGCCAAATTTTTGGTACAAAGCGATGGCGGCTGAGTTAGAAGCACGAACTTCTAATGTGGCTCGCTCTAAAGCGCGATCGCGAGCCAATTTAAGTAGAGAGTAAAGTAAAGCTTGTCCCAAGCCCTGACGCTGGTGCTGGGGATGCACGGCCAAGATAGTAATGTGCGCTTCATCTAAAATTGACCAAAAGCACCCCATTCCGAGTAATTTCACGACAGAGACTGGAGAAAATATACCGAGGAGTTCGCTGTTGGGGCTATCTAATTCCCGTTGATAGCCATCCAAAGTCCACAAACCTCCGAAACAGAGCCTATCTAAATCGACCATTTCATTGAGGTCTGCTGATGTGAGTGCTCTAATTTCTAATTTTGATTCGTTCACAGGTAAAATAAAGCTCGCATTATTCATATGCCAAAGCAACAGGGCGTTCCTCCTACCTTTCTTGTAAACTGAGAAACGGAGGATTCACTCACGCCCTGAAATTAAATAAGGACAACTCTTACAGTTATGGTATCGACACAGTCTACTGGGGTTCAAGATTCTGGTAGTAAATATTTACCACAAGCAAATCGTGAAAGCACAAAAATTTCACCAAACCAGGAACTCTTACCGCTGACCGCTAGAATTAACAGTCGCGATTGCCTGGAGATAGGCGGTTGTGATGTTACAACTATTATTCAGCAGTTTGGTTCACCATTATATATTTTAGACGAAGAAACCTTACGCACCGCTTGTCGCCAATACCGCGACAGTTTTAAGCGTTACTATAAAGGTGAATCGCAAGTGATTTACGCATCAAAAGCGTGGAGTTGCATATCTGTTTGTGCGATCGTCGCCTCAGAAGGTTTGGGAATAGATGTAGTTTCAGGCGGTGAACTCTATACCGCGTTGACTGCGGGTGTAAGCCCTGACAAAATATACTTTCATGGTAATAATAAATCTCGCGAAGAATTAATTTTTGCCATTCAGTCAAGCTGCACCATTGTTGTAGATAACTGGTATGAGTTGCAAACCCTAGTAGAGTTAGGCAAAGGAGATTCTGAATTAGCAATTGGGTTGAATCCCCAATCCCCAATTCCCATCATGCTTCGACTGACACCGGGAATAGAATGCCATACTCACGAATACATTCGTACAGGACATTTGGATAGCAAATTTGGATTCGATCCCAATGAAATTGAAGAGTTGTTTACCTTTGTCAGTCAACAACCCGTTTTAAACTGCGTGGGTTTACACGCTCACATTGGATCTCAAATTTTTGAACGCCAACCCCATCAGG
Source organism: Tolypothrix campylonemoides VB511288_2 (assembly GCF_045999855.1). Classification (NCBI taxonomy): domain Bacteria; kingdom Bacillati; phylum Cyanobacteriota; class Cyanophyceae; order Nostocales; family Tolypothrichaceae; genus Tolypothrix; species Tolypothrix campylonemoides. The sequence continues at coordinate 129,067 of NZ_JBFPMW010000012.1, read as the reverse complement.
ATTTGGCTGCTGTCATGGTGCAGTGGATGAGTAAAGCCACCCGGTATGGTTTAGCTGTCAAAGAGTTAAACGTAGGCGGTGGTTTGGGAATTAAGTACACCGAATCAGACGATCCACCCAGCATTGAAGAGTGGGTTCAACCAATTTGTGAAGTTATTCAAGAAGCTTGTGCTGCAGAAAACTTACCTTTGCCAAAGCTAATTGCCGAACCAGGGCGTTCTCTGATTGGTTCGTCATGTATCACAGCTTACACCATCGGTTCATCTAAAATTGTTCCCGACATCCGTAATTATGTATCTGTTGATGGAGGTATGTCTGATAATCCCCGTCCAATTACATACCAATCCATCTATCGTGCGGTAGTTGCCAATCGGATGTCTAGTCCTTTAACAGAAATTGCGACAATTGCCGGAAAACACTGTGAATCTGGGGATATTGTAATAAAGGATGCCCAGCTGCCAAAAAATCAACCGGGGGATATTCTCGTAGTAATGGCAACTGGTGCTTACAATTACAGTATGGCATCTAACTACAATCGCTTGCCTCGACCTGCAGCTGTTGTAGTGGCGAATGGCGAAGCAAATTTGATTTTGCGACGCGAAACCTATCAAGATTTAATTCGACAAGATTGCCTACCTGAAAGAGTAAAACAAGGATGAAAGATAAAGGATAAAGGATAAAAGATAAAGGATGAAGCATAAAGGAGCGAGGATGAAAAAAAAGATGAAGAGATAGGTGTATCTTTTTATACCTTAAATTCATATTTCATACTTTATCTTTCATACTTCATACTTGATACTTAATACTTCATACTTTATCTTTTATACTTCATACTTGATACTTTCACGCCAGATGTCATGGGAGATTGGTGGAAGCAATGGCTGACTACTCTATGGACACAGTCCTTGCTAGTTCAGACTCTAGATATTCTGTTAGTACTGGCGCTGACGTACATGATACTAGTTATTATTAGCGAGCGTCGGACACTGTGGATGGTGCGGGGATTCATCGTTTTGATGTTGGCATCAGCTATCAGTGGCAGATTAGAGTTGCATTTGTTGAATTTCGTATTAGAAAAGTTAGTGATTGGCTGTGCTGTCGCAATGGCGGTTGCTCTTCAGTCAGAGTTTCGCCGCTTTTTAGAACAATTGGGAAGAGGCGAATTCAAGCAACTTTTTCAACCGTCTCGTCTGGCGGTTCCGAAGTCTGATAGTGTAATTGATGAAATTGTCGATGCTGTTAAAGAGCTATCGAAAAACCGGATTGGAGCTTTGCTCATTTTGGAAACCACGGGTCCAATTGACGAACGGGATTTTTCTGTACCGGGAGTCAAGCTGAATGCGGAGGTTTCTAAAGAACTTATACAGACTATTTTTCAGCCAAAAACTCTTCTGCACGATGGAGCGACCTTAATTCGTGGTTCGCGGATTGTGTCATCAGGTATTATTCTACCTCTTTCAGGACGTACTGCCTCGCGCCAGCTGGGAACACGCCACCGCGCAGCGATGGGAATTACTGAACGGGTTGAAAATTGCATCTGTGTTGTTGTATCAGAAGAAACGGGTTCCATTTCGCTAGCGGAACGGGGAACTCTCAATAGACCTCTGACCATTACAAAGCTGAAAGAGTCATTAGAAGATCGATTTTCCCCCACTGTGGATCGGGAAGCTGTTGCTCCTGGTTTGTTAAGTTTAGGTCGTCAAATAAGTCGTCAGATTCAAAGTAAAGCACTATCACCCGTTTTACGTTTACTCGGATTACCATCGACTGCTTCGCGAGATAAAAAATGACAGCACAACAAACTGAACTGCGAAATTTGCCTTCTGATTTAAAACAAGAATTTTTGCCCAAGCACGTTGCGGTGATTATGGATGGCAATGGTCGATGGGCAAAGCGTCAAGGTTTACCCCGTATTATGGGACACAAGCGGGGAGTTGATGCTTTAAAAGATTTGCTTCGTTGCTGTAAAGACTGGGGAATTCAAGCATTAACAGCTTATGCTTTTTCAACAGAAAATTGGGGAAGACCTACCGAAGAAGTCGATTTCTTGATGACCCTATTTCAAAGGGTTTTGCGCCAAGAACTGAGGGAAATGCTAGAGGAAAATGTTCAAATTAGATTTGTAGGCAATTTGAGTGTTTTACCAAAAGCTCTCCAAGAAGAAATTTCCCGTTCTGTGGAACAAACAAAGGATAATTTCAGCATCAAATTTACTATAGCGACAAATTACGGAGGGAGGCAAGAGATTATACAGGCGTGTCGTTCAATTGCTAAAAAAGTACAGCAAGGTTTGCTGCAACCAGATGAAATTGATGAAGCTACATTTGAACATCACCTTTACACCACCGGAATTTGCGATCCCGATTTGTTGATTCGGACCAGTGGAGAGATGCGAGTTTCCAATTTTCTTCTCTGGCAAATTGCTTATGCAGAAATTTATATAACAGAAACTCTTTGGCCTGATTTTAACCGCGATGAATTTCATCGCGCTCTTTGTGCCTATCAGCAAAGAGAACGAAGATTTGGAAAAATCTAAATTATGAATTATGAATGCTGAATTATAAATGCTCATTGTCTTTCATAATTCATAATTCATAATTCATAATTCATAATTCATAATTCATAACCCTTTTAGGGTCCTGAAAAAACTGCCCGTTCCACATCTTGTCGGCTGAGAGAATACTTAAATGCACGTTGGATATCTTGCCCATCTTCTCCTGCAGCAATATACCGTACTATGATTTGTTCTATATCTAACCAAAGTTCAGCTTGCCAAGAAGGTCGCTGTACGTGCCAGCAATGCAGTTGAGTTTCATCTTGCTGACAGCCTTGTTCTTTCAACCAATGCTCAATTTGAGGAAGAGGGTGATTGTATAAAGGAGTATCGGGAGTAGGAAAAGACATAGGAATGATGAATGATGAATGATGAATGATGAATGATGAACGATGAATGATGTTTTTATTTCATAATTTATGATGAATGATGAATGATGTTTTTATTTTATAATTCATAATTCATAATTTTATGATGTTTTTATTTCATAATTCATAATTCATAATTCATAATTTAAAAAGCTGTTTCGCCACGAGTTAAACCAACGGCAATTGCTAGTAGCAAACAACCTATAAATGTTAAACCCAGAATAAACAAAGCAAAAATTTCTCCTGCAGAAAGAGGGCGATCGCTTGCATCTAGATAAGCTGATTTAGACCAGTCGTAAGACTTGGAAACAGGACGGTTTAAGTCTGTAGGCGATTGAATCACTCCAAAGCGCGAGTACCCAATTTTGAGATCGTAACTAAACCGTCGTTCTGGATTGCTGAGGGTAGCATAAGCCTCGTTCAGTTGCTGAAACTTAGCTGTTGCTAAAGCTGCAGGTAGACTTGTGGTATCTGGGTGATAGCGCTTACTCAGTTCCCGGTAAGCACGACGGATTTCAATCGGTGATGCTGAGGGATGCAGTCCTAGCAGGGAGTAATATGTTTGTTTGCTGCTTTGTTCGATTACCCCGTTTTGATTCACGGCTCTTGAGTCTCTAGCATTCAATGCATTTTTTTTATTCTAAACCGATAAACTGACTTAGCCCTAACGTTCAACATTCAGATTTTCGATATTCATGATTTTTGCAGTACAAACTTCTCCCCTGGCTACTTTAGTAAATCGGCACGGGGTTTAAAGTTTTCTAGTTGCCGTAACTTTTCGTAGAGTTCGCGTTCTTGTTGGGTGATATTTTTGGGAGCCACGATTTGAATTTCTACAAGTTGGTCGCCACGTTCGCCGTTTTCTTTGGGATATCCTTTTTGAGCAAGGCGAAAACGCTGACCGGATCGCACTCCTGAAGGAATGGACATTTTCACCGGTCCATCGAGAGTGGGTGCTTCTACTTGTCCTCCCAAAACTGCTTCGGTTGGAGTCACGGGTACTTGGCAGAGAATGTTTGAGCCTTCTATCTTAAACAGGGGATGTGGGTCAACCGTAATTTTTAAATATAAATCGCCTCCATTGATACCTTGGTTTTTCAGACGAATTGTTTGACCCGTCACCATGCCTGATGGCATGCTCACCTCTAGCGATCGCCCATCTTCCAAACGAATTCTCTCAGTTCCACCCCTATAAGCTTTCTCTAAAGGTAAGGTCAATCTTGCTTCTATATCCCGACGGCTGGAGCGGGAGTTGACTGTAACGTATTCTTTTGTTCTTGGGCTGCGGAATGGATCGCTGTCAGTATTGTTGGTTGAAGAACCGTTTCTGTCTCTACGAATGCCAACACCAATGACTTGATTGATAAAACTATCAAACTCAGAATAATTACCAAAGTCTACCTTTTCACTCGAGCGACCGTTAGAGCGGCTATCCACCCAACGCTTATCTTGTGGTGCTTGTTTGTCAAACCCTTTTTGTTTCCAAAAGCGACTAAACTGATCGTATTGTGCTCGTTTGGTAGGATCGGAAAGAACTTCATATGCCTCTCCGATGACCTTAAATTTTTCTTCTGCTGCTTTGTTTCCCGGATTCAGGTCTGGATGGTACTGTCGCGCTAGACGTCGGTAATTTTTCTTAATTTCTTCATTGGAGGCATCTTTAGTGACTCCCAAAATTTCGTAATAATCTCGAAAGTTCTGCAAATTCTGCATAATAATATTTTAATTTAGATTTTTAACGGTTATTCATTATTGAACTGTACTTACCTAATACAAATTCCCAATAGTCAAATCCGCATGCTGACTCAACTATAGGTTTTTCCTTCAATGAAAAGGAGTCTCTTACTGTCAGCGGGCGAGACACCTCGCCATAAAGATAACTCCTTTATTTGAAGTCACTCAACGGTTTTACAACCAATCGTCATCATCATCCCAATTATCTTCGTAGCTAGGACGAGATCTGCGAGAAGAACCACCATCATAGGACGAACGACCACCTCTGTCATAGTCCCTGCGATCGGAGTCCCGACTGCTGTAGTCCCGACCACCGGAGTCCCGACTACTGTAGTCTCTACTACCGTAGTCCCGACTACCGTAGTCCCGACTACCGGAGTCCCGACCACCATAGTCCCGACTGCTGTAGTCCCGACCACCATAGTCTCTACTACCGGAGTCTCTGCCATAGTAATCGCGATCGCGTTCCCGTTCTTTATCGCCAGTAAAGATTTCGCGGATAGTACCAAACAAATCATCCTCTTCATCTTCTGCGTAGTACTGACGAACTTCGCGATTTAGATCGTACAGAGCGTCTTGTAAGTCAGCGTATGCTTGGTCAATACCTCGGTCATCATCTGCTTGTAAACTCTCTCGTAGTTCTCGGCAAATGTTATCAATTTTTTGGCGACGGTTGCGGGCAAATTGCATACCAAAATCCAAAGCCACTTCTCTGAGTTGTCGTTCTGCCTGTAATATTAAGGCTTCGGATCGAGTCCGCTTTTCTACCCGTTCTTTACGCTGTCTGTCAACTTCCGCATATCTCTCTGCATCCTGAATTGCCTTCCTAATCTCTGACTCAGTTAGGGTGGAAGCACCTTGTATTGTGATGCTTTGTTCTCGACCTGTGGTTCGATCCAGGGCTGTGACCTGTAAAATACCGTTAGCGTCTATATCAAAAGAGACTTGAATTTGAGGTATTCCACGCGGTGCTGGCGGGATACCATACAACTTGAAACGTCCTAAAGATTTGTTATCAGATGCCATTTCTCGTTCGCCCTGAACGACGTGAATCTCTACACTGTTTTGGTTATTTTCAGATGTTGAAAAAATATCAGAGCGACGAACCGGTATAGTGGTGTTGCGGGGAATCAGTTTTTTCATCACGCCACCGATGGTTTCCAACCCCAGAGACAGGGGAGTCACATCAAGGAGAAGAACATCCTTAAATTCACCTGCCAAAATACCCGCTTGTATTGCTGCACCGACTGCGACAACTTCATCAGGATTAACATTTTGGTTGGGTTCTTTCCCAATAATTGCCCGTACAAGTTGCTGTACCATTGGCATTCGGGTTGAACCACCTACCAGGACTACTTCATCAATGTCTGCGGGTGTTAAACCAGCATCTTTCATGGCTCGTTTCACGGGGATACGCACTCGCCCTAACAAGTCATCGCACAAACCTTCAAATTCAGAACGGCTGAGGCGGGTTTCTAAATGGACGGGACCATCTTCAGTTGAAGCGATAAATGGTAGATTGATGTCTGTAACGCTCACTGCTGAAAGTTCTATTTTGGCTTTCTCGGCTGCTTCTAGCAGGCGTTGCAAAGATTGTCGCTCTCGTCTTAAATCAACCCCTTCTGCTTCTAAGAATTTTTCTGCCAACCAATCGACAATTCTTTTATCAAAATCATTGCCACCAAGTTGTGTATCTCCACTGGTAGCTTTGACTTCAAACACTCCATCGCCAACATCTAGAATTGAGACGTCAAAAGTACCACCGCCTAGGTCAAAAACGAGTATGGTTTGGTTGTCGTTGCGGTCCATTCCATAAGCTAGGGATGCAGCCGTGGGTTCATTGAGAATTCGCAGAACTTCTAACCCTGCTATCCTTCCTGCATCTCGTGTTGCTTGGCGTTGAGAGTCATTAAAATAAGCAGGTACGGTAATCACTGCTCCGGTCACAGGTTCGCCCAGGTATTTACTAGCGTCTTCTGCCAGTTTCTTCAGCACCATTGCCGAAATTTCTTCTGGGGCATAGTCCTTGTTCATGCGGGGACAGGCAATCTTAATGTTACCTAATTCGTCCTTACGGATGGTGTAGGGAATGCGCTTTGATTCTGGGTTGAGTTCACCATACCTACGCCCAATGTAACGTTTGACGGCAAAAAAGGTATTTTGCGGGTTGAGGAGGGTTTGCCGTCGCGCCATTTGCCCGACAACTCTCTCTCCTTCTTTTGTGAAGCCAACGACGGAGGGGGTTGTTCGCATTCCTTCTGCATTGGCAATCACCACCGGCTTGCCACCCTCCATGACGGCAACTACTGAGTTGGTTGTACCCAAGTCAATGCCGACTACCTTGCCCATGCGTTCTTGTTCTCCTATAGTGTCTTATAAATTAATTTGTTTGTAACTAATGCTTGATTTATTGTATCTTGCAAGCTCTGAATTACACGGTCATGTAAAGGATAAAGGATGAAGTATAAAGGATAAAGTCAATTTTTGGTGTAAAACTTAGGGTTTTTACCTCTAGTTCCGACCCTTTGCGGTCTCCAAGCAGAGATTTAATTGCTCTGTCTTTGTGTTTTAGTCTGTTTTTCATCCCTTAGCCTTGATACTTGAACCTTTGAATGTGAATCTCAAGAATCAACTGGAAACCCACCTCACTTATATAGCCTGCGATCGCGATCCCTATCTGGCAAGTGCCGGACATTTCTTCGTCCAAGAATACATTTGTCAACAATTTGCTCTCTGGGGAAGTGTGGAAATCCACACCTTTAACGTCGGGGCAAAAACCTGCAAAAACTTCATATTAAATATTCCCGGTACGCATTCAGGCATTAAGGATTTGCCACCAATTCTAATTGGTGCTCATTACGACGCAGTACCGGGAACTCCCGGTGCTGATGATAATGCTACGGGTGTCGCAGTGCTGTTAGAACTGGCGAGAATGTTCGCCACCCAACCAATGAAGTATCCTTTGCAACTGGTTGCATTTGATATGGAAGAGTACGGCTTGTTAGGTAGCACTGATTATGCAGCCAAGCTCAAGCAAGAGGTGCGATCGCTACGCCTGATGATTTCTCTAGAAATGTTAGGTTACTGCGATCCAACACCAGGTTCCCAAGCGTACCCACCTCCTTTGGAAAAATTTTACCCAAATCGGGGTGATTTTATTGCTCTGATCGGCAATTGGCGGACAATTCGCGATGTCATTTCTCTCAGCCGCAGTATTCGCAAAGCGGGTGTCCCCAGCCAGTGGCTACCAGTACCAAACAAAGGTTTAATCGTTCCGCAAACAAGACAAAGCGATCATGCACCTTTTTGGGATGCTGGTTACCCGGCAATTATGGTAACAGACACGGCATTTATGCGGAATCCTAACTATCACAAACCCAGCGATACTATTGCGACTTTAGATTTAGATTTTTTAACTGGTGTATGCCGGGGTTTGGAAATGGGAATTCGGCGATTGTAACAAAGATCGCCGAGCCGCAACGCTAGCTATTGCCTATTTGCAATCCCTCTCTTTCTCCACCCGTTTCTACTCTTAAGTGAACGCTAGGAGTTAGACTAATTAAGTCGTCAATATTCTTTTTCATAGTGGTACAAATAGCATCTAAAGGTAAGTCATTTTTATCGAGACCAAAAGGATTTTCAATCTCTATACCAATTGCTTCAATACCGAACAGCGTAAAACTAATTAAAGCAGCGATTATACCCGTCCACCATCCCAAACTTTCAACGAGTTGAAAAGGTAATAAGAGACAATAAAGTAACAGCAATTGCTTGAGATGAATCGCATAAGCTAGCGGTATAGGAGTTTTTAAAATACGCTCGCTCGCTCCCAAACTATCTACCAAGCTATTCAACAATTCCTGTAATGCTGTTAGCTGATAGCTATTTAAACAATTACGATTGTACTGTAGTTGTAAGTAATCCCCAATCCAAAAAGCTATCTCTAACGGTGGATTGTTCATCGTTTTTAATGTGAGATATTTAGAGATTGGCATAAGCTCTTCCAACTCTTCATTCACACCCTGTCCGCGCAAATGTAATTTTGTTGCTACCGCAAAAGCAACTATTAGTCGTAAAATACCTATTTTTTTCTCTTTATCTTCTGTGTCAATCTCATTGACAGACACCCAAATTTGTCTGGCTAAATTTCGGGTGTCATTGACTATATTTCCCCAAACTTTTCTTCCTTCCCAAAACCGTTCGTAAGCTGTATTGGTACGAAAAACTAATAATAAACCTAAAACGATGCTGGGAATCACATTGGCAAATATTGGTTGGGAGACAGGCAATTTAAAATGATAAAGAATAGAAATTATAAAACTAAAAAATCCGCAGGCAATAACGCGTCTCAAAATTGATTGAATGACTGAACCCTCTAGTTGAAAAGCTATTTGAAGCCACTTCGATTTTTTTGCTAACTTCGTCAATCCTCTAAAAGGGTATCCAATCAAGTTATACAATGAACCTCTGACCTTAGAAGCCTTCATATTCTTTGAGAAGTGGTAGACAGCTTTCACATATCATAGTCCCATAGAAAAATGCCATGCATCTAGGACATCAGTACACTGATATCATACAATCCAGTTTTTGTCAGCTGTTGGACTTTGAACGTCGAACGGTTAGCAATGCCCATCCTACGCCTATGCTAATAGCGATTTTAGAAGCACCGAGAGGAGTCAACCAACAATTTTATTACTTACATACAAGTAGTTTTGGAAAAATTACAATTGCTACAGTGAATAGAGTATTTGATAAAATCGAAACAAAGACAGTTTTTTTAATAGGTTGAGAACTGTCAGCACAAACCCACTTATAGTTTCTAAAATCATGACTCAAACAAAACCAACTCGCCTTCGCAGTCAAGGCAGAATATTCCCGAAATATTCCATACCACCAGAAGAGTTAGACAAGAGAGAAGCTGAAAAGCATACTCGTGTAAAGCGTTATCGAGAGATTTTTGAACAAGCTAGCTCTCAACTGATACAAGATCATTACAACTGGTTTATTGTGATCGATCCACAGAGTGGAGATTATTTTATCGATCCGGGGGAGGAGGTAGCTGTTCACAAAGCCCGACTGAAGTATCCTAATGGTATGGTTGGCATTATGCGTCTTAACGAAACTGGAACCTGTGGCAGAATGTGATTTCAGGTAGGTTCGGTGAAATTGGAGAACTCATTTTTGAAATTGAACTGATTGCGGCTGATGAAGAAAGATATCCTATTGAAGTATTGTTAGATACTGGCTTCTTGACAGGCTGGCTGGTACTGGATGTCCAAGATATCTATAGCTTGGGTTGGTCAAAGATAGAAAGTGAACGAGCGATGCAGATGGTACGTGGGAAGAGTTTTTTGACATCTATGAAGGAAGAGTGGTACTTCATGAGCAAGAATATATTATTCCAGTTCTATCAGCGTCAGAAATTCTTGAACCTTTATTAGGCTTACAGTGGTTGAAAATTCTGCCATTAACTGTAAATTTTGCAGCAGGAATTCTAACTTTGGAATAAAGATAAAAAGCTAATAGATTGTGATTTTATAATTGCTACCATATTGACACTCTTTCAATTAGAGAAAGTAAGATTTTCTGGAGAAATAGCATCAGTTCGATTGGGATGACTTTTTACTATGAAATAAGTCAAGAAACAGATTCCTATTCCTAGGATAGCTGGAGCAGCAACGCCAAGAGCAACAGCACTACTACCACCGACTACTGCAGCAGCAAGAGTCCCTGCAACCCCTGCTGTCGTTGATGCAAATCTTCCTGCACGTCTGGCATTTTTTCTGGCATCACGTTCGCGTTTGGGTAAATTTTCATCGTCTTCCAGTACTTTTCTAACGACTAGATCGGTTGTGACACTACTCACAAAACTTCCCAAGCCAGCAATACTCCCTGCAGTGCTACCTGCTACGGTAGGTGTTTGTTGAATAGCAGTATTGATAATTGTTTGTGATATTGGATTAACAGCTTGCATGGCAACTTTAGTTGCTTGTTGAGTGGCAAGTTGTGTTCCCAAACCAACTATACTTCCAGCTACAACACCACCACTAATTGCACCAAACTTTTTCACTTGCTCGCTTTTATGCTGACCTGTTTTACAGTAATAAGCAAAATGCTCGCAGTTATTAAAAAAAACGTTGTATGCCTTCTCACATAACTTACTCTTTGCTCGTTGCACGACCATGTCATTGGCGTTACAACTTCCGTACTCTTTTATATGAATTTTTCTGCCCTTTCCAAATCTATTTTTAGGAATGATAGCTACTCTTTGCATATCGTAATGAATGATGTAACCATCGCCGCAGTCAATTCCATGATGAGTGACAGGAAAGCCATCAAAGAAAAAACTAACGTATATATGATCTCCTCGACCCATAATGACATCTCTCTATAGAAATACGTATATCGGATTATTCTATAGAAAGATTAAGGGGATTACATTTTATTATCCAATTGTGGAATTACGGAAAAGTATAAAAGGCCGTAATTAAGAACTAAGGCTTAAAATTTAGAAAAAATATGAGTTTTGATAGAGAAACACTGGAATAAACAAACAAATATGCAAAAATTCATCTATCCTGCCTGTGATTTCAGAAAATTTTATTGTTAATTTTTATGAAGTAAAATGGGCTATCGTAGTTTCTCAGCTCCTCAACTTGTTGGAGATGTCAAGAATCATGGAGACGCTTACAATTCATGCGGTTAAGTAGTACATATATTTCATCTTTTCTGTCAAGAGACTGAAGAATTCCTTTGACAGTCACAACATAATGAACGGGTATAAAACGCAAAAAGGATAAAACCCGTGACAGAGGAATTTAAGAGAGGCGATAAGGTTGAATGGAAAACCTCACAAGGTAAAACTACTGGTGAGGTAGAGAAAAAATTGACTTCACCTACAGAGATAAAAGGACATCACGTTGCTGCTTCCAAAGATAATCCTGAGTATTTAGTCAAAAGTGACAAAACAGGAAAAGAAGCTGCTCACAAACCTAATGCTCTTGAAAAAGTTGAGGAGTAGTGCAGCGATATGACTCAAAGCCTCAAACTAGTAATTGACGAATTTAACTCCTCTGTGAATATGACAGCTAAAGAACTAGCAGTTTGGCTGGAAACTGAGGAATCACAATCCGTTGGACAGAAGAAAGAAGACGATGAGTCCATTGGACATAAATCTGGCAAGCATATCCTTGAAATGTTGCAAAAGAAAAATGATGAGTATACTGATGACGATATATCTCACATGAAAAAAGTCATCAGCTATATTCACCGTCATTTAGCACAACAACCTGAGGGAGATGTTGAGCACACGCGTTGGCGTTACTCTTTAATGAATTGGGGACACGATCCGTTAAATTAGAAAATTATGAATTATGAATTATGAAAAGAATTAGAATTTATTATTCATAATTCACAATTCATAATTTTTTAGCCAAACCAGTGAGATGGTTCGCAATCGGGTTTGATCTCTTCACATAAATGATGGCTAACCCAATCTGATTTTTCTTGAAAAATAGAAAAAATCCCTTGTTGAATTAAATTCTCTAGATGGAGTTGCTGCTCTAATGGTTGACGGCGCAACTTATAGCTTGACCAATAAGCTTTTTCTGGTTCAACTGCACCGTAAAGGCAAGGAATCCGGCTGAGAACGTAAGCTATGAGTTCTTGTCGTAAATCTGGAATAGCAAAAGCCTGTTGATAAGGATAATATGGATAATGGTCTAAAATGCTTTCAATTTCTTTGATGACGGATTGCTCTGTTAGGTTGACAACTGTTTTCATAAATGTTGAACTCCTGTTTCTGTATTTCATAAATTGATGAAAAATACCAGTTATTTTTAGCAAGCCATGTTGCAATACGGCTTTAGCCCTTAGGTTTACTATTCCACAGCTAGCTAAAAAGAAATTAAAGCAATAATTGCTAAAATCATTAGCCTAACTTTGACTCCCAAAAATACTGAATATTTGCCTGCATCTACTTGAATAAAAGTGAATTCTTTTTAAGAAATGTTTCTTTAAAAAAATTCATAAAATGGTGATGTGTCTTTGTTTTATTTATAGTGCTAGTTCTTGAAAATTTCTACTTTTTGGGCAGAAAAATACATAAAACGCAGTACAAACTCCAAGCAAGCTTATTTTGTCAATCGTAGAGGTGCTTTTTCAAAATAAATTATAAATTTAATTTTTAATAATTTTTACATTAGTTAATATTTGGCTCTTCTTTTTGTATGAGGATCTTATATTGTGTTTGGATAATGGCTTCTGATTAAAAATTAAGCGTGTCGCTGGTTCTCCCAATCTCCGCGTCATTCTTATCGTCATTACTTAGGCGAAGAACCTGATATTAGAGCAGTAGGGCGAGCGCTGTCCACTCCGTATGTCTTTTGGTTGGCATTGCCCATCCTACAGCACTGAAAATTTTTCACGAATGCTTTAGCTCTGCTACGTGCAATTTATAGTGACTTTTATATAGAGCTATTAAAAACCTCTAAAAAACTAAGTTTTGGTAGAGTCAAATGACGCAGGGAGTTGTTTGTTGCTTCTGCTGCTGCAATACCTGAAAGCATTGCACCCTCTACAAAATTGCCACCACACCAATCGCCGCAACAGATAAGAGGTACAGCAGTGTCAGCAGCTAAATAAGTCGCTTGCAAAGGACGGGTGGGAAAGGCGTAGCGCCAGCGATGAACTTGTATCCATTCTGGAGTTTTTAGCCACGACATCTGTAACGACTCAGCCGCACGATCTAACATAAATTCTCCGGCAGGTTTTAAATCTTGGGTTTGCTCGTGGTGTTGGGCAAAAGCAGCGCTACTTTGCAGAACAAAAACGGGTTGTTGGGGTTTGGAACGTTTGCTACTATCCAAACCAATCCATGCCAAATGCTCATCTTCAATAAAAGTGACTGCTTTCCAGTCTATTGGGGGTTTTAATGTGGATGGATATCCGGCGATCGCACTCAAGCAAGGAGAAAATTCTACAGAACGCAGGTTATTAAGAAATGTTGCCCCCAAGATATTTTCTCCTAAAGGTTCCAATAGCATTAAGGCTTGAGGTGAAGGAATAGCAATGACTACCGATGTTGCTGTTATCTCTTCATTCGAGGCATCCATTGCCAGCCGCCATTTTTTTTCAGGAGTGGGGGTAATTGCTGTTACGCGTTGGTTCAGCAAAATGTCCAAACCAGGGGCAAGAAATTTTGCGATCGCACTTATTCCTACAGGCGCGGTATATCGGGGCTTGGGTACTGAAGATTCGGGCGTAGGGACTGAGGAATGGGGTTTGAGTTCGTGAACTGTCTGTGTCCAAACCTCTAAAATATGGTGCTGGAGTAACACTTCAATAAAACGTTCTAAAAGTTCACCTTTTGGCTTGAGGTAACAAGTCCCGTGATCCGCACAAGTATTAAATAAACGGCGTGTTGCGACTCGTCCCCCCAAACCACGAGACTTTTCTACAACAAGTACTGAATATCCAGCTTGCTTCAACTGTTGGGCGCAAACTAAACCAGCCATACCGGCACCAATCACTGCAACATCAGTCATTAGTCATCATGAGTTACGGGTCATTTGTCATTATCAAAGGACAAAGGATAAAAAGACAATTTATGAGTCTTAAAAGCTAATAGTAGAATAAAGTACATACCAAAGCTGCATGGAAGGGAGGAAGGTAAATTGGATGAACTAAGGGCGGTTCTAGAACTGGCAACTGAAGAAGAATTGAAAGATTTGACAGCAATCCTTTTTAGTCGTAAGTTTAATCCTCTAGATTACGTTCATACACCTGAGCCTATAGAAGTACAAAGTAAAGGTCGCAAAGCTTGGCTCGATACATTAGAGCAACGCTTTCGTTATTTAGCTGCCGATGGAGTTACAGTACTGCGAGGACGTACTAGTCAAGTAAGTTACAGGCAAGTGCTGATTCAAGTATGTAAGTATTTAAAAATACCTTATTCCCACGAACTGACTACTGTTGATTTAGAAGCCGAAGTTTTTCTATTTTTGCTCGGACACGTTTGGAAAAAATTGCCAGAAAAAGATAAGCAAAAATTTACAGTTCAAGTTCAGCATCAACTCGCTCAATCACAACCAAACCAAACTCTGCCACTTTCATTACAGCGAGATCCCATTGGACTTCTTTTTAAAGGTGGAAGTGCTTTGGCTGTGACTTCCATTATTCAACCGTTGATGTTGAAACAAATCGCCCGTCAGTTTGCAATGCACTTTGCGACTTATGAAGTGACCAAACAAGCTGTCGTTCAAGGTTCCGAGGTAGCAGCCAACCAATTTCAACACTATGTCACTTTGCAAATGGCAAAGCAGGGTATGGCTGTCAGTGCCACTCGTTACAGTGTAGCTCGCACTATGTTCGCTTTCTTAGGACCGATGATGTGGGCTTGGTTTTTTGCAGATTTGGGATGGAGAGCAATTGCTACCAACTACAGTCGAATTATACCCACTATTTTCACACTTGCTCAGATTCGCCTTACTCGTACTGAATGTTGGGAGTTTGCGTGAAAATTCTCCTTCGCCATCTCAACTTTAGCGTGCAGTCTCGTTGGAAATACACCTTACTGGGACTAGCTATCTTCCCACTCATTCCTCTATTTGGGGCTGTAAGTATGGGTTGGGCTATATTGGGAACCTTAATGCAACAATATCGTGCGGTGGTGAGTCGCCCCCTCAACAGGGGGTTTATGCTTCTCAGTGTCTGGCTAATCCTTACAGCTAGCTTTGCTTACAATAAGACGGAAGCTTTCATAGGATTGTTTAATTTTATACCATACTTTCTCGTTTTTGCCAGCTGGAGTGTTCTGATTCAAACCATAGCTCAATTGCGGCAACTGTCTTGGCTGTTGGTAATAACCTCTGTGCCAGTCATAGTCGTTGGTTTGGGACAGTTGCTTTTAGGATGGGCGACTCCCCCCCAAGGATGGATAGGTTTTTTGGGTTGGGCGATCGCACCAGGAGGAGAACCACCAGGTCGGATGTCTTCTATATTTATGTATGCCAACAGCTTAGCTGGCTATCTCATAATAGTTTTCATTCTGAGTTTGGGATTGTGGCTGGAACAATGGCGATCGATGATTAGGGGGACAGGGGAGATAAGGGAGACAAGGGAGACAAGAAAGGAAATTCTCCCTTTTCTACCCCCTCTCCCCTTCCTCTTCCTCACTCTGGCAATTCTTCTCAATCTTGTCGCACTTATTTTGACTAACTCGCGCAACGCTTGGGCAATTGCGATTTTTGTCTGTTTGGTCTACGCCTTATATCAAGGCTGGCGCATTCTTGTCGCCACTGTCACAGGTGTGGCTGCGAGCGTGCTTTTAGCTGCTTTTGCTCCAACACCTATTGCTCTGCTGTTCCGTCAGTTTATTCCTCGTTTCTTTTGGGCGCGGTTGAATGACGAACTTTATCCCGATCGACCCGTGGCTTTACTTCGCAAAACGCAATGGCAATTTGCTGTATCGATGGCTCAAGAGCGCCCCTGGACTGGTTGGGGTTTGAGAAACTTTACAGTACTTTACGAGGCAAAAATGCAAATTTGGTTGGGGCACCCTCACAGCTTATTTTTAATGCTGTTTGCCGAAACCGGTCTACCTGCAACTCTTGTTTTCTGTGGTTTATTGGGCTGGATATTTGTTGGAGGTGTCCAACTTTTACAAAATTCAAAGGACCTAAAGGCAAAAGACAAAACAATTCTCTTCAGTTACCTTGTTGTTTTTATTGGTTGGGTACTATTCAATACTGTAGATGTTAGTTTATTTGATTTTCGACTGAACGTCATTTCTTGGTTGCTATTTTCTGCTCTTGCTGGAGTTGTGTATCACTACAAGCAGCAATACAAGATTGCAACTGAGAAGAATTAACAGCCCTTAGATTTCAGCACAAATACTGAGGCTACTAAATTCAAGAGTTAATAATATAACTTTAAGCACGTCTGTGCCTATGTGACTAATTCCACGTTAGTCATTGTTGCTGATTGTTGGGAAGATGTAGGAACACTTCTTTTGATGTTTTCCTGCATAACAGGCATCTCTTGGAGATGCCTTTATTTATTTGGTTATACCAAGTTGCTTTCATACATCTCCCTCATCTCCCCCCTCTGCCTTGTCCCATCAATAAGCAATATCTTTGAATGCAACTCCGTATTAGTTGTGAGTGGTTGGTCTTTGGTGGTTGTTGTGCTTGTAAGATAGGTGTGAGAGGAAAATTAACAGGATATCTAGGTAGTCATCAACGAGCTACACTATAACGCATAAGAAAACCTGTATACCTTCTGCCCTCTACCTTTTTTCAACTCAGCTAATTTCTATGTTCACAACGGATGATTTTCTTCAATACACCCAATGGTCGGGTATCGCAACATTAGCGTTTGCCGGTCTGGTGATTTTGGGTTTTGTTTTTAAATGGGGTATTCGCTTTCGTCTTGTAGGTGCAACCGGTTTTATGCTTGTGGTTACGGGGGGACTCTTTGCTCTCTCGTTAACACCTTTAACTCGTACTATCATTCCAGATGCTTTACGTTACAGCCTTGTTTATGATAACGGAGGTCCGCAAGCAGTCATTGCGCTTCCGCCTGCGGAAGTGACTCCATCGCAATTGGAAGCAACTTTACGTCAAGCAGCAAGCGATTTATATTCTTACGGTCGTTTGGGTGCATTAAGCGATAACCAGTTGACGGTTCGAGCACGAACTATCATACACCCAGAAAAAGGTGTTTCTATTCCTCTTTATCTGGGTCAGGTTAGGAGATCTCTTGCTAAACGTGAAGACCAACAAATGGCGATCGAGATTTACCAAGATAAATTGGCTCAGTTACCTCAACCTACTGCATAATTAAGGATACATCAACCGTGTATTCAGGCTGCTACGCAAGGTAAAGTCTTACGGACTGCGTTTTCAGCCTGAGTTTGGTAACCAGAGAGAAGAGATTTTACACAAGGCAAATTTTTTGTGTTTAGAGATACTAGTATTATTTTTTGTTAAGATATAAGTCTCAAGATTACTCAAAGTATTACGAGCAAATTTAACGTGAGTTCGATGAAGTCAAAACAGACCTCACCCCAAACCCCTCTCCTAGGAGGAAAAAGGCTTCAAACCCCAATCGTAACGTTGTTCTTCCCTCTTTTAAAAGGGAGTGAGTGTGAGGTCTGTCGAACCTACATAAAGTTAAAACTCAAGATCTGTTGGGAACTGAAACAGTTACCCTTCAATTATGTATAGTTCCTTCACGTATCCAGAAGTGTTACTTTCATAGTTAGTGATATGTCTAATCAAGCGACGGAAAAGTTGTCTACTCCAAACTCTTACTCGTTATTCACCCTCTGTGTAGCCCCAGCAAAAGTCCTGAGAGGGTCTAAAATTTTGGCTCAAGCTACGGATGCGATCGCCACATTGGGAAGTCGTCCCTTAATTGTGGGAGGCAATGCTTTACGACAAGCGGCTTCGGGTCAAAGTACTGCTGCTCTTCAACTCCACTTGCAACCACTTTTGCAGCACCAGCATTTACATTCTGCACTCGCTTATTATACCCCTGATTGTAGTGAAGCGAGCTTAAAATCTTTGCACAAAGCAGCACAAGAACATAAAGCTGATGTCATTGTTGGTGTTGGTGGTGGTAAGGCATTAGACACAGCTAAATTACTAGCCCACCAATTGCACTTACCAGTCGTGACCATCCCTACCTCAGCCGCCACCTGTGCTGCTTGGACAGCTCTA
This sequence comes from Tolypothrix campylonemoides VB511288_2, assembly GCF_045999855.1. Classification (NCBI taxonomy): domain Bacteria; kingdom Bacillati; phylum Cyanobacteriota; class Cyanophyceae; order Nostocales; family Tolypothrichaceae; genus Tolypothrix; species Tolypothrix campylonemoides. Next base: position 110,690 of record NZ_JBFPMW010000012.1, on the reverse strand, counting down.
TCCAACGTGTATTCTCGTGAAGGTGCTTTTCTCTACGATGTAGCACTTTCTCGGTGTCCCGATTTGCTGGTACTCGATTACGATTTAGTGCAAACTGCCCCACAACGTACACTTGTAGCCGGTATTGGAGATGCACTCGCTAAGTGGTATGAAGCTTCTGTAAGTAGCGGACACTCAGAACAAACCTTGATTATTGCTGCGGTGCAACAAGCGCGAGTGTTAAGGGATATCCTCTTCCAAAAATCTATCACTGCCATCAAACATCCAGGTAGCGAAGCTTGGCGGGAGGTTGTAGATGCTACAGTATTACTTGCGGGTGTCATTGGGGGACTTGGAGGCGCACAATGTCGTACTGTAGCCGCTCATGCCGTACATAACGGTTTGACTCACATTTCCAAAGGTAGCGGTAGCATTCACGGTGACAAGGTTGCCTATGGTATTTTGGTGCAACTGCGTTTGGAAGAAACGATCCAGGGCAATCAGCTAGCAACGACTGCACGACAACAGTTATTGAAGTTTTATGCAGAGATTGGTTTACCCCAAAAACTGAATGATTTGGGATTGGGGAATATTACACTGACACAATTACAGACTGCGGCAGAAATTGCACTAGCTCCAAATTCCGATATCCACAGACTGCCGTTCAAAGTTTCCCTAGAACAATTGATGGCAGCGATGGTTTCTACCACCGCACCGATAGAAGGAAATCGCACTCCTATAAATTTGACGCAAAGCGCGGAAAAAGTTGAGTAGTCACGAGTGCAAAGGAGTCGGTAATGATAAGGTTCCTTTGCACTCCCCACATTTACCGCACTGTCTCGTCATATAATTCATAATTCATAATTCATAATTGTTTCGATGACTTTAGATTGGATTGTCCCAGCTGAACGCGTACAGAAATTACCTCCCTACGTATTTGCCCGTCTAGATGAACTCAAGGCAAAAGCACGGGAACAAGGGCTGGATTTAATTGATTTGGGCATGGGAAACCCAGATGGTGCAACGCCTCAACCAGTGGTAGAAGCGGCAATGAAAGCTTTGCAAAATCCTGCCAATCACGGCTATCCTCCTTTTGAGGGAACTGCCAGCTTTCGCCGTGCTATTACTAATTGGTATCAAAGGCGTTATGCCGTGGATTTAGATCCAGATAGCGAAGCATTACCCTTACTTGGCTCTAAAGAAGGATTGGGTCATCTTGCTATGGCTTATATCAATCCGGGTGATTTGGTTTTAGTTCCCTCTCCTGCTTATCCCGCTCATTTCCGGGGTCCTGTCATAGCGGGCGGGAAGATCCACAGTTTAATTCTCAAGCCAGAGAATGATTGGCTGATCGATCTAGCTGCAATTCCCGACTCTGTAGCCGAACAAGCAAAACTTCTCTACTTTAATTATCCCAGCAATCCTACAGCGGCTACTGCACCACGCGAATTTTTTACAGAAATTGTCGCTTTTGCTCGCAAGTACGAGATTTTATTGGTACACGATCTGTGTTACGCCGAATTAGCTTTTGATGGTTATCAACCAACAAGTTTGTTAGAAATTCCAGGGGCAAAGGAAATTGGGGTTGAGTTTCATACCCTGTCTAAAACTTATAATATGGCGGGTTGGCGCGTTGGTTTTGTTGTAGGCAATCGTCGTATTATTCAGGGTTTGCGAACGTTAAAAACTAACTTGGATTATGGTATTTTTGCAGCATTGCAAACTGCTGCGGAAGCAGCTTTACAACTACCCGATGAGTATTTGTATGAGGTGCAAGAACGATATCGCAATCGCCGTGATTTTGTCATTCAAGGTTTGGGGCAGTTAGGTTGGGATATTCCTAAAACTAAGGCAACAATGTATCTCTGGGTTCCTTGTCCTAATGGTGTCAGTTCTACGGATTTTGCCTTAAGTGTCTTGCAGCAAACGGGTGTTGTAGTGACGCCCGGTAACGCTTTTGGGGTCGCAGGGGAAGGGTATGTAAGGATTAGTCTAATTGCAGATTGCGATCGCTTGGGTGAGGCTTTACACAGATTTAAACAAGCGGGGATTTACTATTCTCAAAAGTAAGAAGTTAAGGTGAGGGTGAGGGAAGATTGTTAACTTGCCCTTCTCTCAATCTAAACTTTCACAAAATTAGTTTTTTAAAGAACTCCAGGGGGTGCAGAGGATACAGAGTCAAGAGGAAAAATTTCCTATCTGAAGTGGTTTCTCATTATTTCCCTAGCTTGTTCTGGACTCATTGTTAGATCGGGAAAGTTTCGATTTGATAACTCATATTGTTGTTGTAAACCGCCTAATACCTGCTCTACAGACCAACCAGTCCAAATGCGAGAAATTTTTTCTAAAATGTAGCGTCTTTCTCTTGGTTTTTGCCACCAAACAGTTATTTTTTTGTTAATTTCGTCTATGCAGGCACCGCTTTCAATACGATCGTGCGAACCATCACCCCTATAGTTAGGTGGTTCGCTTGGTAGAGCGAAAGTTGATTGCTTTGCCTGAAGAATTTGCAATAATTGCGAACCTAAAAGCAGAATATTTTCTATATTCCAAGGAAAGCAATAGTCATGAATTGAACTATCTAGATATTTAACTGTAATAAAAGATTCTATCCACCTGCTTTCAATATAAAGGAGTTCACCTGTATCAAAATCAAATTCTCGCGGATCGATCTCAATATATGAAGAAACTTCTTTTATGTTTATAGCTTCAAAGTTTAAATAATGTTTTGGAATCACGAACTTTGGATTAAGTCCAATATATTCAGATATTTCAGCAATGCCACGATATGCCCAATTTACAGTCCAATCTACCCAATGTTCTCGTACAATTAAGACCGTTGCTTGAATGAGTGGATAATTGAAAGACCATCCTTTTGCTTCTGGTCCAATGAAGAACTTTAAAACCTTATTATACTCATCCACTAACACAGCGCTATCACACCAAACCTCATCTAAAAGATACCCCGGATCTGGACGCATAGAGCGCAAATCGGAAATTGCTTCTGGAGGACCGGAAAACAACCATGTACCAATTCTTCCAATACACCATCTATCTACATAAGTCCGCAGATTTTGCTTTTTGTCGAGGTAGGCATAATTAGCGCGATCGCTCATACATTGCATTTTGATAAATGCTCATTATACTCAGCCAACACGAGAAGTCACAAACCATCAAGGTGAAGTTTCCTTATGCCAAATTTAATTCTCGCGTGGGATGCCAGTCACAAGAGTAGAAAGCTAGTATAGTAAATCAACCCAGTCTTTGTGGAACTTACTTAGTTGTTGTGATTCACCAACACTCGGAAACTATTCTTAACGAGCCATTTGAACAAACATCAGAACGGGGCTATTCATTTACCTGGTTCGATTGGTTTTGTCTGTGGTATCCTCCTGGTTGGCTCATTCTATTTAACCGACACTGGCAACACTATCACGCAGATCCGGAAGGTTGGAATTGGCTGGAATATATTTTGTTTCTCATTCCTGGAGGGTTCTACATAGCATTATTTATTCGTTGGTTGCGTCTTGGTTGTCGTTCCCCAAAGAGTGAGACGGTTGAATTTGACCCCATTTATCAACAAGCATTTCGAGATGAAATTCTTGCTCCCATCGTGAAATATTATTTTCGGGGTGAGTTACAACAAATTGAAAATTTGCCGCAAACGGGATCGGTCATTGTGGCAATGAATCACGCAGGAATGTGTTTTCCTTGGGATATTGTCACGCTAGGTTACCTTTTAAGTAAAACAAGAGGATGGGTGGTACAACCGTTAGCTGGGGTATCTTTATTCGATCATGCTTGGATACATTGGTGGCTACCACCTGGATGGACAAAGATTTTAGGTGCTGTCAGAGCAGAGTTAGATGATTTTGAAGCTGCAGTACAAGAACAAAAAATTCTCCTGTATGCGCCAGAAGGATTGCGCGGACCAAGAAAAGGTTGGGGAAAACGCTATCAATTGGAAACGTTTGATTTGAGTTTTATTCGGCTCAGCCAGCGCTATGAAATTCCTATATTGCCTGTAATATGCATTGGTAATGAAAACTTACACCCTTGGACATGGAATATTAGAAAGCTACAAAAGCTATTAAATTTGCCTTTTTTGCCTATCTCACCTTTAATGCCAATATTTATTCTTTTTCCTTCAATGGGAGTTTGGGCAATGAGGGGTCGCTTGCGTTATTTTATTCAGCCTTTGTATGCAGTAGAAGGCGATAGTGATGGTATAGAAAGAGCAGTTGCTTATCAAAAAGCACAACAGTTAAAAGAAAAGATACAAGCTCAAATCATTCAAATATTAAGGGTCTGTAGATGAGTATTGAAAAGCCCTGTTCCATCGCTATCTAACTTAAGATATTGGTGCAGGATACTGCGCTCGCCGTGACGTGGGATTTTCTGACCCGTGTTGGGAGCGATCGAGCTACCTGTGAAACACAAAATAAATTGGACTTATCAACATATTGCGATGAGATATTGAAAATCATGACAAATATGTGAAAGATTTTTGACTTGGGATATCTTAAACTGACCTTGAGTAATTTTTACCAAATTTAAGGTAGCTTTTACCTTAAAGGAGTAAGCATATGACCGCTCAAGCCAAAATCGTCGCGATTGTTACAGGCGCTTCCAGAGGTATTGGAGCCGAGATTGCTAAAAAACTTGCTTCCAATGGTTTCGCTGTGGTGGTTAACTACGCTGGTAATAAGCAAAAAGCAGATGAAGTTGTGAATGCCATCAAAGCTACGGGAGGAGAAGCAATCTCAGTTCAAGGGGATGTATCTAACTCCAAAGATATTGCCTATTTATTTGATACCGCCGAACGGGAATTCGGTGGCATTGATGTCTTGGTAAATAACGCGGGTATTCAAACCCCAACAGCTATTAATATTGCCGATACTGACGATGAATTGTATGACCGGATTTTCAATACAAATACTCGCGGTACATTCTTTCTTTTGCGACAAGCTGCCAAGAGATTGCGTGAAGGCGGACATATCGTTAACTTTTCAACCAGTGCGGTTGGTCTAGCTATGCCCGGTTATGGCGTGTATGCAGCCTCAAAGGCTGCTGTTGAAATCTTTACTAACATTATGGCTAAGGAACTCAGGGGACGAAATATTACTGTCAATGCTGTTGCACCCGGACCTACCGCTACGGATCTGTTTTATCAGGGTAAGTCTGAGGAATTGATCCAGAAATTTGCTCAACAAGCACCGCTAGAGCGATTGGGACAACCAGAAGATATTGCTAACGCTGTTGCTTTCTTAGTGAGTCCTGCAGGAAGTTGGATTAACGGTCAAACTATCCGTGTAAATGGCGGTATTGTTTAGTTGCTCTCATTGTTCTCGTTCTCAGGCTCCCCCTAGGAACGAGAACAATGAGAAACTATGGGAGCGCTTCAGGTATTGACGTTCCAAAGCGGTACCCTTTGCCATAAACAGTGTGAATTAAAGGGGTTTCACCTGTCTGTTCAATCTTCCGCCGTAGCAAACGAATCAGTGCAGCGATCACATTACTGCTAGGTTGTTCGCCATCCTCCCACAAATGTTGCAAAATCTGCGCGTGAGTCAGCAATTGCCCGGAATTTTCCATAAAATACTGCAAAAGCTGGCTTTCCTTTTCAGAAAGTTCGATGGCTCTTCCCTGACGATAAGCAACTTGGTTATCGCTATCGAATTCCAAATCGGCAACAGTTAACTTTTGAGTGGTTGCATTATAAGGCTGCGAACTAGAACGACGCAACAAAGCCCGAACTCGTGCCAATAATTCGCGCAATTCAAACGGTTTCACCAAATAATCATCTGCACCGACATCTAAACCTTGAACTCGGTCATCTAGAGTATCCTTAGCAGTCAGAAACAGAACGGGAGTGGTTTTCCCTTCGCGTCGCAATTCCTGACAAATCTCTAATCCTGTCTTCCCCGGAAGCATCCAATCTAAAATCAGCAGATCGTAGTGACCATCTTGTACCAATTGGCTACCGCTTGTTCCATCATAAACAGCATCAACACTGTATCCCTCACGAGTAAGCACGCGAGTCAAAGGGTCTGTGAGTTCAATTTCATCATCAACTACCAAAATTCGCATATCACGTATTATTTTGGATTTGGATTTTCGATTTTGGATTTTGGGTTGAAAAATATGTTCGGGAAACTGATATCCTACAAATTTGAGCGCTAAATAGTAACCTCCTCAACTAAAATCCCCATATGCTAACTGTTGCACTGCCAAAAGGCGAACTTCTTAAAAATAGCATCCACATACTGCAAGATGTGGGATTGGACTTTAGTGCTTTTTTAGATTCAGGTAACCGCCAACTTCAGATTACTGACTCTAGCGGACAAGCCAAAGGGCTACTGGTACGGGCACAAGATGTACCGGTTTATGTAGAATACGGTCAGGCACAGTTGGGTATTGTTGGTTACGACGTATTGCGGGAGAAAAAACCGCAAGTCGCGCATCTAGTTGATTTACAGTTCGGACATTGTCGAATGTCGGTGGCGGTGAAAAAATCAAGCCCTTATCGTTCGGCATTGGAGTTACCCCCTCACGGTCGAGTCGCTTCAAAGTATGTCAACTGTGCTCGTGAATATTTTTACAGCTTGGATTTTCCTGTAGAAATTGTACCGTTATCCGGTTCTGTGGAACTAGGTCCGATTACGGGAATGTCTGAGGCGATCGTCGATTTAGTCTCTACAGGAAGAACTTTGCGCGAGAATGGGTTGGTTGAGATTGCAACTCTGTATGAAAGTACGGCTAGGTTAATTGCCCATCCTTTGAGTTACCGCCTCAATACAGGTCATTTACTTGAGTTAGTTGAGAAATTACGCCTGTCAGTTCTCTCGACGATCGCAGTATAGATGATTCATTTTCTTTGAACTCAGTGGGTAGATCGGGGCAAATGAAAATTGTAAAGCTAGCTCGGCATTGTCGCTTTTAAGCCAGACAATGTCGGGCACGTATCTGTATTTTTATAAAAATAATTATTACAATATATATATGTTGCGTTAACAATAAGAGTAAAAAAGATCCGCTAATAGTGTTAAAACTTAAAATAACTTTCAAAATACAAAGATCGGCCACTTTCGCAAGCTATAAATAGAGCAAACTACAGAGTTATTTCTGTAAATTTATTTAAAGATTTATGAAACTCCAGACAAGTTATGACGAAACGGCGAGGTTAGAAGCCCTGCGCCAATATCAAATTCTCGATACCGAACCCGAAGAAGCATACGACAATATTGCCAAGCTAGCTGCCTTCATTTGTGACGCTCCTATTGTTTTGGTCAATTTTATTGATAGGGATCGCCAATGGTTTAAGGCAAAAATAGGTATTGACTTTACAGAAGTCCCTCGAAGCGTAGGTTTGTCTTACCTGTGCCAAGACAACCAAGATGTGGTAGTTGTCTGTGACACTCATGCGGATGAAGAGCTAGCAAAGAATCCAGTTGTTGTATCCTACCCTCATGCCAGGTTTTATGCAGGAGTTCCCTTAATGACTCCTAAGGGAGAGATGGTGGGTACTCTCTGTGTGATCGATCGCGTTCCCAGAGAACTGCACCAGCAACAGATAGAAGCTCTCAAAGCTTTAAGCCGCCAAGTTATCAGTCAACTGGAACTCAGACGCAATCTAACTGATGTATGCCGTTTTGCAGATGAACTTCAACTGACGCAGGAAAAACTAGCACACAGTGAAAATCTTCTCCGTACAATTGTTCAATCAGAACCAGAGTGTGTCAAATTACTTGCCAAGGATGGTACTCTACTGGAGATGAACCCAGCAGGGCTGGCAATGATTGAGGCTGATTGTCTCAATCAAGTTGTGGGAAAATGTATCTATCCCCTAATTGCCCCCGACCACCGTCAAGCATTTATCGATCTCACAAATAAGGTGTTTCAAGGTGAATCGGGGATACTGGAATTTGAACTTATTGGCTTGAAGGAAAAGCGTTGTTGGTTGGAAACTCACGCCGTTCCCTTGCGTAATTCTGAGGGAGATATCATTTCGCTGTTAGCAGTTACTCGCGATACGACCGCTCGCAAACAAGCAGAACAAGAACGTCAAAAACTTCTAGAACGAGAACAAATAGCACGGGAACAAAGTGAAGTCGCTCAACGCGAAGCAGAAGACGCCCGAAACCAGAGCATAAAAATATTGGAGAGTATTACTGATGCTTTCTTTGCCCTAGATAAAGATTGGCGTTTTATTTATATCAATCGACAAGCAGAACGATTGTTACAAAGCAAGCGGGAAGAATTACTCGGTCATTCAGTATGGGATAAGTTTTCTGAAGCAGTTGATTCTACTTTTTATCACGAATATCACAAAGCAGTAGCCCAACAGGTCAGTGTTTCTTTTGAAGCATTCTATCCACCCCGAAATACTTGGTTTGAAGTCCATGCTTATCCTACTAGCGAAGGGCTTTCCGTATATTTTCAAGACATTACTCAGCGCAAGTACGCTGAAATAGCGCTGCGAGAAAGTGAAGAACGGTGGCAATTGGCTCTAAGGGGCAATAATGATGGGATTTGGGACTGGAATATCAAAACGAATGAAGTGTTTTTCTCTCAGCGTTGGAAGGAAATGCTGGGGTATGAAGATCGTGAAGTTGGCAATTATCTGGATGAGTGGAAGAAACGAATTCATCCTGATGATTTAAACAGGGTTATGGAAGTGATAAAGAATCACTTTGCAAAAAAGATGCCCTACTATATCAGCGAACATCGAATACAGTGCAAAGACGGTTCTTATAAATGGATTTTAGATAGAGGTCAAGCACTTTGGGATGAGGCTGGTAATGTCTTGCGAATGGTAGGTTCTCACACAGATATTACAGAACGAAAGCTAGCAGAAGAAGAATTAAAGCACCAAAACAGGCGATCGCAACTTTTTGCGGAAATCACCTTAAAGATTCGCCAATCATTACAAATTGAGGAAATTCTGCAAACAGCAGTCACGGAAGTTCAAAAACTGCTAAAAGCAGATCGAGTTCTTGTCTTCCGTCTTTGGGCAGAGGGTGCAGGGACTGTCATGCAAGAGGCTGTTTTGCCCGGATTTCCTGTAGTTTTGGGAAAAAATCTTCACGATCCCTGCTTTGGTAAAGACTATCAAGAACCATACTCTCAAGGAAGAGTGAGTGCAATTAGCGATATTGAAACAGCAGGTATCCAAGATTGCCACAGACAATTCCTCGCACAATTTGGTGTAAAATCTAATCTTGTTGTACCAATACTGCAACGGGAAAATTTATGGGGTTTGCTAATTGCTCATCAATGCGATCGCCCGCGAAATTGGAGCAATGTAGAGATTGAGTTATTAAAGCAGTTAGCCGATCAAATTGGTATTGCTTTATCACAAGCGCATCTATTGGAACAAGAAACCCACCAACGTCAGGAACTCCTTCGTTCCAATGCCGAACTAGAACAATTTGCATACGTTGCTTCTCACGATTTGCAAGAACCATTGCGAATGGTTACGAGTTACCTACAGCTTTTGGAGAGACGCTACAAAGAGAAACTAGACGGTCAAGCTCATGAGTTTATAGCTTATGCGGTGGATGGGGCGCATCGAATGCAAAAACTCATTCAGGATTTATTGAGTTATTCCCGTGTCAGCACTCGCGCCCAGCCTTTTAAATTAGTTAAGTGTCAGTCTCTTGTCAAGAGCGCTCTTACCAATCTCAAAATAGCCATAGAAGAAAGTGGTGCTGTTATCACCCAGGATTCATTACCTGAAGTTATGGCAGATCCCACACAACTGACACAGCTGTTTCAAAATCTGATTGGAAATGCCATCAAATTTCGCAGCAAGCAAACACCTCAAATTCATATTGGAGTTGAACGTATAGAAGAAAAATGGCGATTTGCCGTCAAAGACAATGGAATTGGCATTGAACCCCAGTATGCCGAGCGAATTTTTATTATTTTCCAAAGATTGCACACTAGAGATAAGTATCCCGGCACTGGTATTGGACTGGCAATATGTAAGAAAATTGTGGAACGTCACGGTGGAAACATCTGGGTTGAGTCACAACCAGAACAGGGTACAACTTTCTTCTTTACTATCCCCGATAGAACAGGAAATCGATTGTGAGTATAGAAATAGTTATGCCTATTGAGGTTTTGCTTGTAGAAGACAATCCCGGCGATGTGCAATTGACCCAGATTGCTCTGGAAGATAGCAAAATCTCCGTGAACTTAAATGTAGCACGCGATGGCGTTGAAGCTATGGCATTTTTACGCAAAGAAGGTCAGTATAAAATAGTACCTACACCCGATATTATTTTACTCGATCTCAATTTGCCTAGAAAAGATGGGCGAGAAGTGCTAGCAGAAATAAAAGAAGATAGAATTCTTAGAAGAATTCCAGTGGTCGTTCTAACCACATCTGGTTCGGAAGAAGATGTACTTAGAGCCTACAATCTTTGTGCAAACTGTTACATTACCAAACCCGTTGACTTTGACCAATTCGTTAAAATCGTACATTCTATCGAAAGTTTCTGGTTTACTGTCGTCAAATTACCACAAGAGTGAGGAAGGGGGGAGTGGGGAAGTGGGAAAGTGGGGGAAAATAGGGATATAGGGACTAGCGATTGGGGATTGGGAAATTAATTACCATTTCCCCAATTACCTTTCCATTCCTTCTTGTATAAGCAGTTAAAAATGACTACTAACCACTAACCAACATAATGAAAGTTTTATTAGTTGAAGATAACCCTGGAGATGTTCGGCTGTTGCAGGAATTTTTATTAGAAGTTCCATCTGTTGAATTTGTGCTGAAACAGGTACAACAGTTAGATGAAGCACTCAAATCTCTGGAAGAAGAAAGTTTTGATGTCATTTTGCTAGACTTATTACTGCCAGATAGCCAGGGATTAGAAACATTTGTGAAAATCCACTGTCAAACTCCTGCGATTCCCGTGATTGTTTTGACAGGTTTTAATGATGAAAACCTGGCTATTAATGCAATGCAGCAAGGGGCCCAAGATTATTTGGTCAAGGGACAGGTGAATGGCGATTTACTGTTCCGTTCCATGCGCTATGCAATTGAACGTCAGCGCACGGAAGAAGCTTTAAGACAGAGTGAAGAACGATTTCGGGTTGCTTTGAAGAACTCTCCTATCTTTGTATTTAACCAAGACAAAGAACTGCGCTACACCTGGGTTTACAATCCAATTTTTGGGTTGACGGCTGAAGAAATTTTGGGCAAATGCGACTCAGATTTTATTTGGGGTGACGATGGCGAACGTCTTAAAGAAATGAAACTAGGTGTCATTGCTACAGGAATGGGAATCAGGGAAGAAGTTTCCATTGCAACAACCCAAGGAACTCGGTATTACGATCTGACTGTCGAACCATTGTATAATGAGTCCCATGAAATTGTAGGTATCACTTGTGCCTGCATTGACATTAACGAGCATAAATTGGCTGAAGAAAAGATTCGCCAACAAGCTGCTTTACTTGATGTGACAACTGATGCAATTTTTGTTAGAGATTTAGACAATCGTGTTTTATTCTGGAACAAAGGTGCGGAAAATTTGTATGGCTGGCTTTCTAAAGAAGCATGTGGAGAAGATGCTAGCAAGTTTTTGTACAATGAAACGCCACCAGAAGAGGAAGCCGCTTTTGCAAGCGTCACTCGTAAAGGCAAGTGGCAGGGTGAAATGACTAAATTGACGAAGAACAATAAGGAAATCCTTGTAGAGAGCCGTTGGACTTTAGTCTGCGATCGCTATGGCAAGCCCAATTCAATTCTTACTGTAGATACGGATATTTCAGAAAAGAAGCTTTTGGAATCTCAATTATTTCGTACTCAACGCTTGGAAAGTATTGGAACTTTAGCAAGCGGTATTGCTCACGACTTAAACAATATATTAACACCTATTCTAGCAGTCGCGCAACTATTACCCCTAAAGTACCCCGATATTTACGAGCAGGATATGCACCTGTTAGAAATCTTAGAAGATAGTGCCAAACGGGGTGCCGATTTAGTCAAACAAGTTTTGTCTTTTGCACGGGGTGTTGAAGGAAAGCGCATTACTTTACAGCTGAGACACTTAATTAAAGAAGTGATCGCTATTCTCAAAGAAACATTCCCCAAATCTGTAGAAGTCCGAACAGATATACAACAAGATTTATGGATGGTGTCTGGTGATAGTACGCAACTGCATCAGGTACTCATGAACCTTTGTGTTAACGCCCGCGATGCCATGCCCAACGGTGGTACTTTAAGTATCTCTGCCGAAAATTTGTTTGTCGATGAAAATTATGCTCGCATGCATCTAGAGGCAAAAACCGGACCTTACACAGTCATTACTGTTTCGGATACTGGGGTTGGTATTTCTTCTGAAATTATAGACAGAATTTTTGAACCATTTTTCACGACTAAGGAACAAGGCAAAGGCACTGGTTTGGGGCTATCGACGGTCATTGGTATTGTGAAAAGTCACGGTGGATTTGTGAATGTGTATAGTGAAGTTGGCTCTGGAACTCGCTTTAAGGTATACTTTCCTGCGGTTGAGGAAATAGAAACAGAGGTAGCACCGGAAGTTGAGGTATTAACAGGTCATGGAGAACTCATTTTAGTCGTAGACGATGAACCGTCGATTCAAGAAATTACCAAAGCATCTTTAGAAGCATACAACTATAAGATTTTGACAGCAAATGATGGTGTGGAAGCGATCGCCCTCTATGCCCAGTATAAGGATACAATCCGTGTCGTGTTGATGGATATGATGTTACCTTTACTGGATGGTTTAACGGCTATCCGTACCATTCAAAAAATCAACCCACACGTGAAAGTGATTGCTACAAGTGGGCTGATGTCTAGCAGCAAGCTAGCAGCTGCTACTGGTAATGGTGTTCAGAAATTTTTGCCCAAGCCTTATACTGTTAAAGAATTATTGTATGCTTTGCAGACAGTGCTTGGTTGAGTCAGAAACTCTACTCTCGCTCCGATGGCTCCGCCTTCTGTAAGACTACAGAGTATTATTTGCTTGCCACTCATCTCTGGTAATAGCGTAGTATACCACATCATGACCGTAGTAGCGAGTTGATTTTTGATACGTCATGCCGACTTTTTGGATAACCCTGACTGAGGCGGTGTTTTCAGGTTTTGCGATCGCTACAATTCGCTCTAGCTTTGCTTCCAAAAATCCATATTTCAAAGTTGCTTTTGACGCTTCTGTAGCAATTCCCCGATTCCAATAAGATTTATCAAAGACGTAGCCGAGCTCAACTTCAGAAGTATTGTCCAAAAAACCAAGCCCGCAACGACCGATAATTTTTCCACTTTCTCGCTCGACCACAGCCCACATCCCGAAGTTATGTTGCTGCCAATGTTGGATCTGCTTGGACAAGCTTGCTTGAGTTTGTTCCCTTGTTCTCATAGAGAGATATTTCATGACCTCAGCATCGCTATAAAGACGATACAAATCTTGAAAATCGTTTTGACTAAAGTGTCTGAGTCGCAATCGTGCTGTCTCAATCTCCGGCATGGTGTCAAGGTACTAATAGAAACACTACATTGGTAAGGCGCTATCTTTGTTATGTAAAAATTAATATAATCTTTGTATTATGAATAATTCTACAACTCTAACAAAATCTGATACAAAGTACCGTCGGCGTGAAAATGACTGGCGGTTATTTTTGCGTTTAGTACCGTATGCCCGCCGTCATGGAAAATTGCTAGCGCTGTCAATGCTGCTACTCGTACCCATAGCCCTCAGTAACGCCTTGCAACCCCTGCTGATCGGACAGGCTATATCTCTCATTCGCAATGAACCCAATACCTACGAGATTTTCAGAAATCGCCCGATGTTACAAGGGCTACAAACGATCGAAGTTGTACTACTGATAACAGTAGCTATCAGACTGATGTTAACTGGTTTTCAGGGTTATTTGGTACAGACCGTAGGGCAAAGAATCACAGCTGATATCCGAAAAGACTTATTCCATCATGTAACATCGTTAGCAGTGCGTTTTTTTGATAGAACGCCTGTAGGTAAAATTATCACCAGGCTTACCAGCGACGTGGAAGTGTTAGGAGACGTATTTGCGACTGGCGCAATTGGTATTGTGTCAGATTTGTTTTCCATGCTGATAGTGATTGGTTTTATGTTTTCTATCAACTGGCAACTTGCTTTGTTGTTATTGTTAATACTCGTACCAGTATCGGGAGTCATTATTTATTTTCAGCAGCAATATCGAAAAGCAAATTACAAAGCAAGAGAAGAAATTTCAGCACTGAATTCTCAACTACAAGAAAATATTATTGGTATCAACGTCGTACAACTGTTCCGGCGAGAAAAATTCAACGCGGAATTATTTCGAGCCACAAACAACCGTTACGTTCGTGAAGTTGATAAAACTATCTTTTTTGATTCTGCTGTTTCAGCAACATTAGAATGGGTTGCATTGATTGCCGTTGGGGTTGTTTTGTGGGTAGGAAGTTATTTACTCTTGCGGCAAAGCTTGACTTTCGGAATTTTATCTGCTTTTGTTTTGTATGCCGAACGGTTGTTCCAACCCTTACAACAATTTGCGGAAAAATTTACTGTCATTCAAGCGGGTTTTACTGCTGTTGAACGTGTTAGCGAAGTTTTAAATGAACCGATAGAAATTCGCGATCGCGCAAATCCCAGATTTTCTATTTTAGATTCAAGATTGGGGTACATTGACGAAATCACAGAACAAATTTCATCTTCCAATTTACAACCCAAACTTGGCGAAATCCGCTTTGAAAACGTTTGGTTTGCCTACAAAGATGATGAGTATGTCATCAAAGATTTAGACTTCACCATCAATCCCGGAGAAAAAATTGCATTGGTAGGTCCGACAGGTGCGGGAAAAAGTTCTATAATTCGGCTTTTGTGCCGTCTGTACGAACCCAGCCAAGGGCGTATATTTGTGGACGGTATAGATATTCGAGAAATCCCCCAAGCAGACTTGCGGCGTTACATGGCAGTCATTTTGCAAGACGGCTTTTTATTTGCCGGTGATGTCAAGAGCAACATTAGCTTGGGAGACATTTACAGTTTTGAGGAAATTCAGCAAGCAGCAGAGAAGACAAACGTAGCCTCTTTTATCGAGCAATTGCCTCAAGGATATGACACCCAACTGCGAGAACGAGGAACCAATCTTTCAAGCGGTCAAAAACAACTTCTAGCTTTTGCTCGTGCTGCTATTCGCAGTCCAGAGGTTTTGGTTTTAGACGAAGCCACTGCGAGTCTCGATGTAGTCACAGAAGCTTTAGTTCAGGAAGCTTTAGACAAGCTTTTGTCAGGACGTACCGCCATTATCATTGCTCACCGCCTGTCTACCATTCGCAATGTCGATCGGATTTTTGTACTTAAGCAAGGAGAACTCATAGAACAAGGAAGCCATGAAGAGTTATTGCGTCAAGGAGGAATGTACGCGACTCTTCATAATTTGCAAATGTTAGGAACTTGAGTTAGTTAATAGTTAGTGGTTGGTGGTTAGTGGTGAGCCGAGCGCTACAGGCGACAGGCGTATAGCCCTTACGGGTTAGTAGTCCATCGTTAACAACTAACAACTAACTACCAATCCTTTTTGGAGAAAAATCAATGTGGGTGTTTGCCGTCTTCATCTGTTTCTGTTGGATGGTGTCTTTGTGTTTGCATGAGTTTGGTCATGCAATAGTCGCCTATTGGGGTGGAGATACTTCAGTTAAGGAAAAGGGATATCTCACCCTTAATCCCCTTAAATATACCGATCCGGGTTTAAGCTTACTCATGCCACTCTTTTTCCTCCTTCTTGGTGGAATTGCTCTCCCTGGAGGTGCTGTTTACATTAACCACCATCGATTACGCAATCGTTGGTGGCTGAGCGCCGTGTCGGCGGCTGGTCCCATCGCTAATATGTTAGTTGTGCTGTTGCTATCGCTACCTTTTCTCTTGGGGTGGCAGACTCAATTACTACAGAATGGCAACAGGTCTGGGTTTTATCTTATGACCTGTTTGGCTTATGTTATTGTTCTGAATATCTATGTGGTTTTTATTAATTTATTACCTATTCCCTCTCTTGATGGTTATGGAATTATTGAGCCTTGGTTACCCCGTAACATTCAAGCCGAACTGAACAGAGTAGGCAAATATGGTATCTGGATTTTGATTGGATTGCTTTGGTTTGCCCGTCCGTTTAATAAATTTTTATGGGATATCACACATACAATTAGTCAATTGCTTGGTGTTTCGCCAGCTTTGGCATGGAGAGGAGGAGAAATATTTAGCCAATATTCTGTTTATATTGTCTTAGGATTAATTTTTATATTGTGGCTATTTCGAGACAAGAAAAAAGATTTTTATCGCAAAGGGAAACAGTTTATTTCTAACAATCGCTATCAAGAGGCGGTGGCTGCATTTGATAAATCTATTGCAAAGCAACCTAAGGACTTTGATTCTTGGTTTTTGCGTGGATATGCACTGTACTGCATGCAAAAATATGAAGAAGCCCTCGATTCCTATGATAAGGCAGCATCAATTCAACCTGACAATGCAAATGTTAGGTATTACCAAGGAATTGTTTTTCAGGATTTAGGAAAAGTAGAAGAATCTTTAGCCGTTTACACCGAAGCATTGCAACTCAAACCAGATTTTGCAGAAGTTTTATGTAATAGAGGTTATATTTTAACAGGTTTAAATAGCTTTGAAGAAGCACTGGCTGATTTTGATACAGCGCTCCAATATCAGAAAAATTATGCACCCGCTTGGGTAGGTAAAGGTGATGTATTAGTCAAATTGCATCGCTACGAACAAGCTGTTAGTGCTTATGACCAAGCCATGAAATTACAACCAAATTCTTCAACTTGGATGAGTAAAGTTAGAGTTTTAGAAAATAAATTGCAACAGTACGAACAGGTTCTAGCTGTCTACAATGAAAAAATTAAATACCAGCCAGAAGATGTTAATATTTGGTATCGTCGGGGCTTAATTTTAGAAAAATTACAACGGCAAGATGAGGCTTTGGCTTCATTTGAGCAAACGATAAATTGCTATAAAAGACTGCTAAAACGCCAGCCAAAAGACGCTAATACTTGGTATGAAAAAGGGTGTTTATTAGAAAAATTACAACGCGATCCTGAGGCACTCATTGCTTATGCTAAGGTGGTAGAAATTCAACCAGATTTTTATCAAGCTTGGTATAACCAAGGCATAATTTTGGAAAAATTACAGCGTTATGAAGAAGCGATCGCAGCTTATGAGAAGGTTTTGGAAATCAGACCAGATGATTGCAACTCTTGGTTTCAAAAGGGACGGGCGTTAGTATTAAACAACCAGTATGAAGAAGCTTTCGAGTCGTTCAACAAGGCAATTGCCATTTACGGAGAATTTTATAATTTTTGGTTTTGGCGCGGAGCTGTTCTTGAGAAATTGCAACAATATGAAGATGCACTTTTCGCTTATGACCAATCTATTGAACTCAAATCAGACTATCCCTACGCCTGGTCTGGCAAAGGTATAGCTTTAATGAATTTACAACGCTACGAGGAAGCTCATACAGCTTATGATAAAGCTCTTGAAATAAAATCAGATCTCGATTATGTTTGGTACAATAAAGCTTGTTGTTACTTGTTTGAGGGTAATATTCCTCTAGCGATTCAAAATTTACAAAAAGCAATTAGTCTTAATCCAGAAGAGATTCTCAACGAGGCTAAAACCGATCCAGTATTTGATACGGTTCGGGAACACCCGCTTTTCAAAAATTTACTACAGCAATCAATGTAATATTTGTAACATGGTAATAAGCCTGCGGTAACACGCAACGCGTTCCCAAGGACATACCCGGAAGGACGCTGATTTTTAGTGGCAATGCATGCCCTAAAGCACTACTAAGAGCCATATATTAAGTATATTTTTAAATAGATTGTGTTACAAAGATTATTTTTATATAATAAAAGTTTATATTGCTTATAATTTTTGTTTATAAATGCAGCCAGTGTAAGGACTAAAAGTTATATGTTAGAAGTTCAACGATCTCTGATGTGGCGCTATAAAGTTTCTATTTTCTCAGTTCTACTAGCGCTCCTACCGGGATTGTTGCTACGCTCGCTAAATGTAGACGTAGATATTTCACTCCTTTTTTGTGTAGCTGTTGTCTTCAGTAGCTGGTACTCGGGTTTAACTTCCGGTCTATTTGCTATCGTTCTATCATTAATTGCTATCTACTTTTTTGTATCACCTATCAACTTACTGGGAACCAGTCATATTTCCAACATACCAAATCTATTGGTATTTTGCGGGGTGGCACTATCGATTAACTGGTTAATTTCAAAACGCAAACAAGAGAACGCTTCGGTCCTGGATTTAACAAAGAGACAACAGGTAGATAAAGTTCTAGCACAAGAACAAGCAAATCACGAACTCGAACGCCAACGTCTTCGTGCGGTACTCGATATTTTACCTGTTGGTGTGTTTATTTCAGATTCTAAAGGACAGCTTCTAGAAAATAATTCAGCCGCAAGAGCTATTTGGGGTGATAGCGCTCCACTCGTAGAAGAGGTCGATCAGTACCAAAATTACAAGGGTTGGTGGGCAAATACGGGAAAACCCCTTGCTGCTCAAGATTGGGCATTAGCTCGTACCCTAGCTACGGGTGAGGCGGTGATTGCTGAAGAGGTTGATATTGAAACCTTTGACGGGCAGAGAAAAACTATCCTTAATTCTTCGGTAGCAATTCGAGATAAGACAGGAACTATTGTTAATGCTGTAGCAGTGAATGTAGACATTACCGATCGCAAACAAGTAGAAGCAACCCTACGCAAGAGTGAAGCGATCGCAAAAGCACGAGCCGAAGAACTTGAAATATTTATGGAAACGGTTCCGGCTGCAGTCTGGATTGCTCGCGATCCTCACTGTCATCACATGACAGCTAACCGAGCCGCGTATGAATTAATGAGAGTCCCACCGGGCTCTGTGATGACAGCGACTCCTCCTGATGGCAAATATACTTTTCCATGTAAAATTCAGAAAAATGGTCAAGACATTCCACTGAATGAGTTAGCCATGCAGCAAGCCTGTCGCAGGGGACAGGCTGTTGAGGCAGAATTTGAATTTATCTTTGATGAAAATGATATACGCTACATTTACGGAAAAGCTGTACCATTGCGAAATGATTCTGGTGCAGTGCGAGGATCGATCGGGGCATTTTTAGACGTAACAGATCGCAAGCAAGCAGAGGCTGAACGCCAGCAGTTAATGTCTTTGTTGCATCAGAAACAAGAATGGCTGGATTTGGCGCATGCAGCCGCTAAATTAGGTTGTTTTGACTGGAATTTGCAAACCAATGTCAATATTTGGTCAAAGGAATTAGAAGCTATATACGGTTTGCAGCCGGGAGAGTTTGGTGGTACCTACGAAGATTGGGCAAAATGGGTTCATCCAGATGATTTAGCTAAAGCAGTTGCAAAATTAGATCGATGCTGGAGCGCACGCACAAGCGAATTTTTTACTGACTTCCGCATTGTTAAGGGGGATGGAAGTCTTAGCTGGCTGCAGGTACGAGCCAGAATTTTCTACGATGATGCAGGTCAACCCTGGCGGATGGTAGGAGTTAATATCGACATTAGCGATCGCATACAAGCTGAAGAAGCATTGAGACGCAGCGAATTAATGTTCCGCACCCTAGCAGATACAATGCCGCAATTGTTCTGGATTACGCAACCCAATGGTTATCACGAGTACTTCAATCAACGCTGGGTGGAATATTCGGGAACAACATTAGAACAAGCACAAGGGAATGGATGGCAACACATTGTACACCCAGACGATGTAGAACGTACCAAGGACATTTGGCAAAGCAGTCTCCGTAGTGGAAAACACTATGATATTGAGTATCGTTTGCGACGGGCTTTAGATGGAGAGTACCGATGGCATCTAGGGCGGGCATTTCCACTGCGCGAGCAAGACGGTAGCATCGTGAAATGGTTTGGCTCCTGTACTGATATTCACGATCGCAAATTAGCAATAGAAGAACGCGCACAGGCTTTGGAAAGAGAACGGGCTGCTCGCATAGAACTCGAAAAAGCCAATCACATGAAGGATGATTTTTTAGCGATTGTCTCTCACGAGTTGCGCTCGCCACTCAACCCCATACTGGGTTGGGCAAAACTACTGAGGATGGGTAATTTGGATTCAAAAAAAACCACCCAAGCTTTAGAAATTATCGAACGCAATGCCAAATTACAAGCAAGGCTAATAGATGATTTGTTGGATGTTTCGCGGATTTTGCGCGGTAAACTCAGTTTGAGTCTCAGCCCGGTTGACTTAGTAGCTGCAATCAACGCAGCCTTAGAAACGGTACGTCTGTCAGCAGAAGCTAAATCAATAAAGCTGCTTTTGCAGCTTTCTTCCGACGCTCTCAAAGTCGAAGGAGATTGCAACCGCTTGCAGCAAGTTGTTTGGAACTTACTGACAAATGCAGTGAAATTCACTCCTGAAGGTGGACAAATCAAAATTTCCTTAGAGAAAGTTGGTTCTCAAGCCCAGATTCAAGTGAGCGATACAGGACAAGGAATTAGCCCGGACTTTTTACCTCACGTCTTCGATCGATTTCGACAAGCAGATAACGCGACGACTAGAAAATTTGGCGGATTGGGGTTGGGGTTAGCCATTGTGCGTCACCTCGTTGAACTGCATGGCGGAACTGTCAGAGTAGAGAGTCTTGGAGAAGGTATGGGAGCTACCTTTACAGTTTTGCTTCCTTTAATACCGACTGTCTCCCAAACAAGTACAAGCGATCGCAAACTTGTCTCTAGTTGTTCTCCAAATCTTAACGGCTTGCGGATCGTGGTTGTAGACGATGATATAGATTCTCTTGAATTGCTCGTTTTTATCCTCAAGCAGTATGGGGCTGAAGTGACGTCCGTCAACTCAGCAAGTGAAGCGCTAAAAGCAATTGCTCGGGTAAAACCCAATTTGTTATTTAGTGATATCGCTATGCCTGAGATGGATGGTTATCAACTCATCCAGAAAGTTAGAGAGATGGAGGTATTCCAAGAAGAGAAATTACCTGCGATCGCTCTAACTGCTTTTGCTGGGGAGGCGAATCATCAAAAGATCATCTCAGCTGGCTTCCAACAACACCTGACAAAACCTGTAGATCCAGCTGAATTGGCGAGCGCAATCGCCAAGTTTATGGTCACTCCCGTACAACCACTAACAACTAGCCACTAACTACTTACTACAAGTTGCAAGCTTAGTAGAAGCAAGCCAAAGACTATCAACTGTATAGTTGACAACCATTGATTCTTGTGTAGAGCTACAAGAAGCTTTAATTTTCAAAGCTTTGGCTTCATCTTTTACAAGCTTAGCTTGGTAACAGTACACAGAGCTATCTGGTTTTTCAAAAGTTATTTCACCCAGCACCATTTTTTCTTCTAAATTTTGCTGGATAATTTTACCTGTCACGTTGTAATCGAACCAATCCCATCCGTGGCGCAAGATCAGCTCTCTCTCTAAAACCTGAATTGCGTTTGGTAGAATTCCCCAGCCTCGGTAGACTTTTGTCAAGAAATCAATATCACCACTACGTGTCAAAATTGACTTAAATGATTCTTGGTCTAAACCACCATAGTATCTACCTGTTGGGAAATCTATAGCTGTTGGCGCAAACCGATGTCCTCCTATGTGGCTGGATTTCCAAACCCGAACGTTGTCCAACCCCAAACTCGAAACCGAGGTTGTTGCATGGAAGTAAAAGGGATTTCCATACCGAGCACAACAGCGATCGCGACTCCCATGGGTACAGATGAGTATATCTCTGGTTGTACTTGTTTCTACTTCACTGTCACTCCCACCACGCAACCACTTTTTGACAACAGTAGCAACTTGTTCGATATTTCTCAAGCAAAATTCTTGCTTGTGATATCCATTGCTCAGTCCCTCCTTTTTTTGATAAATCAACAGAGTTGTTTGTTCTACTTTATGGGATGAGTTATTGCTAATTAAAAGAAACGAGATGGGGAGTTTCTCTTGTTTTATTTCCTTCACCAACATTTGTAAATTCTCAGGAACCCATCGGGAATGTATTGCTTCTGGCGACCAAGGAGGAGGACATTCAACCAATATGTAAGTTTGGTAATTGCTAGCACTACCAATAATATCTTCTCCCGCTTCTCGTGAATTGTCAGAACAAAAGAAAGTATTCATCTACCTTTACTAGTTAATGTGTTTTGACGAACAAAAGGATATTACAAACAGAGATGGTCATCTTTAGCTACAGTCTCCCCTCTAAGCGCGAACGCATGCTATAAAAATGCACTTTCCATGCTAATTTTTCTTACCTTAGTGAGATTAGTACTGGCTTTTAAATTTGGGGTTTTTAGGATTTTTTCAGATGCAATTGGAAGATTTTAAACAGAGAAATTATAAAAACTACTCTTACTCTTCCTAAAAAACAAGTTGTCAATTCTCAAAAATAGTTTTTTTGTACAATTTCCTTTAAGAAATCGTTTGCGAAAAAATGATTTTAGTTTGTCTGTTAATAGGTACATATTGCAAAAAATTCTCAATTGTGTCTCAAAAAAAAGAAAGATGCCAATCCTAAACTTTGAGCGTTAATTGGCTGCTTGCCCAGCTAACACTCCTGTTTTCTATGCTTAATACTAAATATTAGCAACTACTGACCGTTAATGTCACTTTCTTCAGCATTAGCATTTCAGACCTTAAGAGGTACTTCTACTCAGCGGTTTCAGGATAATTGACTTAATTTTAACGCGAACTCTTCTGCCTTTCTAATGCTTTTAGACAGACATTGCAATATCCTGAGACACACTTTGTCTCAGACACTCTCAGTCACTTTTCCACACTATCTAAACTGTCTGAAAACTACGTCAACAGCCAGATAAGTGCTCATGGTACGACTCTAACTGAAGTCAATAACAAAAGCAAGTATTTGCTAATTTTTCTAATCTTTACTTAAGTTTTAAATGAAATTATACAAGTTAAGCTAATGTGAACCGGCATTAACTAGCTGAAAAGCCCTCTCAAAGAGAGTTTTGTCATCCGGATATAATATATGAATTATTCTCGATTCGTAGAAAAAAGGTGTTAATACTCCCCGTGAGTGGCTGGTGCTTTAAGTTGGTAACTCAGTAACTTTAAAATAATGAGTTGAAATTGCTTATGGCTGTAGCTTCTTTCCGCTTTTATGCAGAGTTAAACGATTTCTTGTCTACCCAGAAAAGAGAAGTTATTATAGAACATTACTTTACCGAACGAGCTTCGATAAAAGATACGATCGAAGCCTTAGGCGTTCCCCATCCAGAAGTTGATTGTATTGAGGTAAACGGTAACTATGTAGATTTTTCCTACATTGTTCGAGATAGAGATAAAATCAACATTTATCCAATTTCTGCTAAAGTTGCACAAAGCGCAAACATTTCAACAAGACCTCGACTCCCAAGTGTGATTCGGTTTGTTTTAGATATTCATTTAGGCAAATTGGCAACATCTTTACGCTTATTGGGTTTTGATACTTTGTACCGCAATGATTACGCAGATGAAGAATTAGCTCGTATCTCTAGCACCGAAGAACGAATTTTGTTAACTCGCGACCGTGGTTTGTTAATGAGAAGCATTGTAGTACATGGATATTACGTGAGAAACACCGATCCACAACTGCAAATTGTGGAAGTCATGCAACGCTTTAACTTGTATCAATTAGCATCCCCCTTTCAAAGATGTTTGCGCTGTAATGGGTTGCTTGAATCTGTACCCAAGGAAGCGATCGCAGAGCAATTACCAGAAAGCGTTCGTTTGCACGTTAACGAATTTTATCGCTGTCAAAACTGCAAACAGGTGTACTGGAAAGGGTCGCATTATGAAAAGTTGCAACAGTTTATTGATTTGCTAATGGTTAATGGCTAATAGCTAATGGCTGATGGCTAATGGCTGGTAGTTAATGGTTAATGGCTAGTGGCTGATGGCTGGTGGCTGATGGTTAATGGTAGATTAGCAATTAGCAATTAGCAATTAGCAATTAGCAATTAGCATTCATGACATTAATCTTAGCCCTTGATTTTGGTGGTACAAAGCTAGCAGCCGCAACTGTTAACGCTGGTTCGAGAGAATGGTTGGGTTACGAACGCTGTCTGTCACCTACAAATGCAAATGCTGATACGGATTTGGAGATCATGCGATCGCTCATTGCTTTGGTGCTACAAGGGAAAAAACCGGATGCGATCGGTGTTAGCTTTGGCGGACCTGTGGATGCAACAACTGGGACAGTGCGGCTGTCTCACCATGTCCCTGGGTGGGAGAATATACCTTTGCAGAAGTTGTTAGAGGAAGAATTTGGTGTTCGGTGCAGTGTAGATAATGATGCTAATGTTGCAGCTTTGGGAGAGCAATGCTTTGGCGCGGGTCAGGGGTGCGATAGTTTGTTTTATATGACTGTCAGTACTGGTGTGGGGGGCGGTTGGATAATTCATGGTTTACCCTGGCGGGGTGCGGAAGGGATGGCGGGTGAAATCGGACACGTGGTTGTCGATCCGTCGGGACCGCTTTGTTTGTGTGGGAAGCGGGGGTGTGTGGAAAGGTTGGCGTCGGGACCTTATATGGCAAAGGATGCAAGGGAGGCTTTATTGAATGAACCACACAGACGCGGAGGACGCAGAGGTGAGATTTTGAGGGAGTTGGTGGGAGATAATTTGGAGTTGATTACGGGGAAGGTAGTCAGTGAAGCAGCAGCGGGTGGGGATGAATTGGCTGTTGAGCTTTTGTACAGGGCGAGTTGGGCTTTGGGTGTAGGGATCGGGAATGTGGCTAATTTGATGAATCCGCAGCGATTTGTATTGGGTGGTGGTGTGACGAAAGCAGGGGAAAATTTTTGGGCTGCGTTAAAGAAGGTAGCGCGGGAGACTGCTTTACCAGAGGTACATTTTGAAATTGTTCCGGCTGTGCTTGGTGATGATGCGCCTTTGTGGGGGGCGGTGGCGCTTGCTAAAGTGGTGTTGTAGATTCAGTAGATACCCCAGATGTCTGAGAAGAATTATTTGAAGTAAAAACTTTTATGACTACCGATTTAACATCAAAAGTCTCTCCTGATTTTCTAACTGTGCTTTCTCAAGCAGTTGCTTTCTATCAAGGACAAACAAACCAACGTCCTTCTCCTGCATCCGTCGTCGATGCACTGCTGCAAGCAGAAAAAGCTGCCAAACAACAAAAACTGAATTATGCGTTTGAACCGCTTTTAGGCAAATGGCGGCTGTGTTTTACCACTGGAACTAAGAAATTGAGAAAGCGAGGGGGAATTGTGTTGGGTAAAGGCTTTTATATGCCTAAGTTAACTCCCGCTCATATTTCCTTTTGTACGGCTTCTCCAGAAGATAGCAATTTAGGCAAAGGAGCAATTACTAATTCCGTTCAATTGAGCCCAATCTTCCTAAAATTTGAGGGACTGGTGCAGTACTTAGGAAAAAAGAACTTGCTGGCATTTGATTTCACTCGCATACAACTGCAACTTTTTGGTCGAACCATTTACAGTGGAAATGTCAGAGGTGGTAAAGTTCAAGCTGAAAATTTTTACAACCAATCTATTGCTAAATTGCCCTTTTTTGCTTTCTTCTTAGTTACAGAAAACTTCATTGCAGCCCGTGGTCGTGGAGGTGGTTTGGCACTTTGGTTCAGAGAAAATTAAATATTTCCTGTTTCCTTTGCCTTGTGGTTCAAGGAAAAAACCAGATTCTGGAGATCTCGCAAGAAACTGATAGAAGCGAGAAGAGGATTAGCACGGTGTTATGAGTGTTATTAACATATAACTCATTCTACAAAAAATGACATCGTCCGAATGAATTAAGGCTGGCAAGCCGTTCTTTCAGAATTTTATGGTCTGCGGTCTAAAATGGCTTGCACTTGTGCGATGATTGCATCAACATCAATAGGCTTCTGTATCAATCCATCAACTCTGACATCGGAATTATCCTGAATATCGTTTTTGTCAACACCAGTGACTAGCAAAATAGGAAGAGAATTTAATTTATCCAATTTCCTGATGCGTCGAACAACTTCATAGCCGTCCATGTCTGGCATCATCACATCTAGTATCAGTAGGTCTGGCGGCTCGTCATCAGTTTCGATTTGAGCAAGTACAGCCAGACCAGAATCGGCAATCTCAACATAACAGTTTTCTGCCTCTAAAATCGTTTTGAGAAGCAGACAGTTGTCGGCAATATCATCGCAAATTAGTATACGCTTAATAGCAGCGGTCATTGGTTTTCTTAGGGGATTAATAGCTGATAACATTAGATTTACTCAAAAAAATCGCATTTTTTCAATCAAACTTTTTGTAGAAAATTACCAAGTGATAAAATTTCTCTAGCGTATGATGTACTGCCTTCAGGGTTTGAACCTTAGACACTAGCATAAGTGCGATAGATCTGTTAAGCGCGAGCATCAAACTCAGCTATCCCTACCCGTGTAGCGCAGCTTTTAGGTACGGGCAAGCATTTGCAATATTAGAATTAATTTTAGACTCACTTAGTTTTAAATTATCTGTCAATTTTTCAAGCTCCAACTCCTTTTTAGGGTTCCTTAGAAATTCATCTATTTTTTGTAATTGCTGCTCAATTATCTCGATGAGTTATTAACCCCGTTATTGTAAGTTAGACGTATGGAATAGCTACGATCGCGCTGTTTACGTGAAGCGATTGCGATCGTGTGGTTCGTAAAGATAAGCCATATCAGGACCTGAGGGGATAATTCCGCCCGGATTGAGAGGAAAAAGATTGCCATAATAATCCTGCTTTACACTTTCCACATCACAAGTGTCAGCAACACCAGGAAGTTGGTACAAATCACGCAGGTAAGCACTAAGATTTTGATAGTCTTTAATTCTTCTACGGTTGCACTTAAAAAGCCCGTAATATGCACTATCAAAACGAAAAAGTGTAGTGAATAGACGGACATCCGCTAATGTTACAGTTTCTCCACACAAGTATCGATTTGAACTCAGTGCATCCTCAATCTTATCTAAAGTTGTAAAGAGTTCATTGCAAGCGCGATCGTAAGCTTCTTGAGTTTGAGCAAATCCACAACGATAAACACCGTTATTGACACTTGTATATATCAGATCGTTCCAGTCATCAATTTTCTGTTTGAGTTCCTTCGGGTACAAATCCAAAGTCGGATTTTGAGCCAACTCGTTGAACTCTGAATTTAGCATTACGATAATTTCTGCGCTCTCATTGTTAACGATAGTTTTAGTCTGGTTATCCCATAAAACCGGAACCGTACACCGTCCGGTATAGCCCGTTTCAGCAAGCTGGTACAGTTCAGCAAGCGTGCGACAGTTTTCATACTCCCGCTCGAAGATCCAACCCCCTTCTATTGGAGAAGGATAAACTATAGTGACTTGTAGAACTTGTTCAAGACCTTTGAGTGCTCGCACAACAAGAGTACGGTGCGCCCAGGGACAGCTCATTCCTACTATCAAGCTGTAGCGATTTGCTGCGGGTAAATATTGATTGTCTGTCTCTGCTCTTACAAAGTTCCGAAAATAACTGCTCGGACGAATGTATTCTCCTGAGGTATTGCGGGGAGCAAGCTTGGACATCATCGTATGCCAAAGAGTGACCCAAACAAACTTCCCTAACTTGATTATAAGCTTTGGTGGAAGTGACTTTCTTTTGCTATTGGTCTCTACTTTCATGTAGCTATCTCAGTAAGTATTGATATTATTTTATACACTGATTTCAAGAAGAAAAACTGTTTTTTTTGCCAGTCTATAATAGAATAACCGTTCTATAAACTCAATTATTTGTTACATCTACTTAGCTAACACCTAAGACACTCTAATGTATATTCTTTAATAAAGATTAATATTATAGTATGCTTTGCTGCCTAAACCCTGAGTGCTCTCAGCCTATAAATCCAGATGGAACAAAGTTCTGCGTAAATTGCGGAGCAGAATTAGTCTATTTACTAAGAAATCGTTACCGCGTTATTAAACCATTGGGAGGGGGAGGATTTGCTCGTACTTATCTTGCAGAGGATATGGATAAGTTGGATGAGCATTGTGTTGTCAAACAACTAGCACCACAAGTTCAAGGGAGCTGGTCGCTGAAAAAAGCAACAGAATTATTTCAGCAAGAAGCAAAACGACTGCAACATTTAGGAGAGCATCCTCAAATTCCTCATTTATATGCCTATTTTAAGCAAGATGACTATCTGTACTTAGTGCAGCAATTTATCAAAGGGCAAAATTTGTTGGAAGAGTTAAAGCAGCAGGGGGTATTTGATGAAGTAAAAATTCGAGGTTTTCTGTATGATTTATTACCCGTTATTGCAGCAGTCCATCAGCAACAGGTAATTCATCGAGATATCAAACCAGAAAATATCCTTCGCCGGGAAAGTGATGGGAGATTGGTGCTTATTGATTTTGGAGTAGCAAAGCACAAGACAAACACGGTAGTGACAAACCATCAACCGGGAACATATATTGGTTCTTTTGGTTATGCACCGCTTGAGCAAATGCAAAAGGGTGAGGCTTATCCATCTAGCGATCTTTATAGTTTGGGAGGGACTTGCTTTCATCTGCTCACTAATGCTCATCCCATAGATATATGGTTGAGAGAGGGCTATGGCTGGGTTTCCAGATGGCGACAATACGTACAACAACCCATCAGTCAGGAATTAGCGCACATTATTGATAAGTTGTTGCAAGTTCATCATGAAGAGCGCTATCAATCAGCAAGGGCTGTTTTACAAGATTTAAATTTTAACCTACTACCGCAACAATATTCTGGGACATCACAACTCAGCTCGTTTTCCACAGTCCTGTCACCGCACCAACCTTCAACAATTCCCTCATACACTCAACCACCAGACCCATCTTTGCATCTCAAGAAACTACTTCCCTCAGCAGTGATTGCAGGATCGGGAAGCTCATTTTTGGCTCTTATCCTTCTGAGTTTTTTAGAAACAGTTTGGATGAGTTCTGGAATCTGGTTACTGCTTTTAGGAACTATTATCTTTTTTCAAGCTCTCTCAATTTCCGAAAAAACCTATTTGTTTGTTGTTTCTGCAATTACAACATTATTCATTTTCCTGGTTTACCAAAGCCTGTCGTTTTCCAATCTGCTCCGCTCCGGTCTAAATGGGTTGGGCGTTTTTGTACTGCTAGTTCTTCTTGCTGGATTATTATCTTTTGCTCTTATCAATTTGTCACAACTTTTAAACAAATTGATTTCCAATTATTTTTAAACTCCGGTTAGGGAACTTACCCAATCCCTATTCCTTCCCCTATTTTCAAGCGAGTATATAAATTTTATTTTAGGTTCGTTATATGAATGAGAAAGAAAACATCAGGTTGCTTGCTTCTTTTTTGATAGCTGGTTCGCTCATAGCAGGCATTTTGTGGTTGCTAGGTAGAGTTGTCAGTCCAAAACAAACGAACAATCAAATACCAAATTCGGGCTCGCTCAATGCATCCTCAAATGATAACATGAGTTTGGGTGAGGAAATTTTTATTACTAAGAACAATTCTACTGAAAAAGCTGAAGGGAGTAAAGCATTTGCCAAAGGTGATTTTTCCACTGCTGTGCGGCAATTTACCACAGCTTTGAACAAGAATCGTAACGACCCCGAGACTTTAATTTATTTAAATAACGCTAATGCAGAATTAAATAAAAGTCAGACAAAAGCACCTATAAAAGTTGGTGTTATTTTGCCACTCGGAACAGTAGACCAAGCAGAAGAGACTTTACGCGGGGTAGCTCAAGCTCAAGACGCGCTTAATAACAGCCGTGACAAAATTAATGGCGCTTGGTTGCAACTTCAAATTGCCGCAATTTCAAATTTTAGAGACACTCAGGCTATTGAAAGTCTAAATCGTCAGTTAATTGACGATCCAAGAATTTTAGCCGTAGTAGGGTTTACTCGCGAGCCGTCTATTTATAACGATCGCAAGTTGGTAATGGTTTCAACCGCCAATCTAAGTTCCAGACAATCATTTCAGGGACAACAGTATGTATTTTACGCGACTCCCAGCCCTGATATTTTTAGCGATAAGCTAGCTGAATATATCGTGGAAAAAACTGGTATAAAAAATATAGCTATTTGTAAAGACTCATCATCACAACAAACACAAGACAGATCCAGAGAGCCAAGTGTCAACCGAGAGACCCTCATAAAACTACACCAAGACTCTATTAAAAGTAGTAAATATAGCGGTAAAGTCACCAATACAAATTGTGATTTTAGCGATAGCACTCCGGTCAGTGATATTTTAAAAAGAGCCAGAACAGATGGCGCTGAAGGTTTGCTATTATTCCCCGGTTACCGCTCGATTAACAATCCAAACTCAAAGTTTTTCGAGTTGTTACGAGAAAATAAAATACAAGGGGAACTCCCACTGTTTGGTTCTCAAATGATGTACAACAGCAGAATGTTGAAGTATGGAAAAGAAAACCTCAACAAAATGGTTTTAGCTGTACCATGGCATTGGGATGCAAATCCAGACAATCCCTTCTCCACAGAAGCTTCTCGTCTTTGGGGTGGTGAAGTTAGCCCCCGTACTGCGATCGTATATGACGCACTTCAAGCAATTATTACAGGCTTGAGAGAAGACAGTACTCGTGAGGGTTTACAAAAGACACTTTCTAAACCAGACTTTGTAGCGTTTGGTGCAGCAGGAAGAATTAAGTTTTCACCTGCAGGTGTTCGCGATCGCGAGGGAGGAGTTTTTCTTGTCAGAGTTGAACCCTGTTCTTCAGGTAGGGGTTGCGACCAAGATTCTCAACTGCGTTTTAATTTAATAAAAAATTGATATGGCTAATTGCTAATGGCTAATGGCTAATAGCTAATTGCTAATTGCTAATGGTTGTAGTGTTAAACTATTAGCTATGGCAATCCTATTTGATCTGTGAAATACATATAGGGAAGCAACCCTCGTGCATTAGTTTCCTCGCGCCCAAAGGAGTGGCGTAATACCCACTAAAATCTCTGGTAGGCATTGCCCACCAGTACTAATGATTAATTTTTCTCATACTAAACTATTAGCTATTAGCCATTAGCTATTAGCCATTAGCTATTAGCCGTTTTAACAAAATCCTGCGAAATAAGTGAATTCAACTGTGTCCACAATTGCAAATCGGTGAAATCTGGAATGGTCATAAATGCCCCAATTGCTAAGAGAACATTTGGGTCGTGGGTGGAGGTTACACCAATGGTGGGAATACCAGCACTCACAGCAGAACGAATTCCAGATGGTGAGTCTTCTAGTGCGATCGCTTGTTCTGCTGTTATATTTAACTGCTCCAGCGATACTTGGTAAGGGGCTGGGTCTGGTTTGCCTGCTATGCAATCTTCTCCTAAGACAACTGTATCAAATACGTTCTGAATATCCAAAACTTCTAACATAAATTGTACGTTTAGTTTTGGCGCGTTTGTGACTAAAGCACGTTTGAGTTTGTGTGTATCTGTCCATGCAATGAGTTCTGCAAATCCATTCATGGGTTTGAGAATTTCTCTAGCTTTTTGCCGGAAAAGTTCTTCTTTATCGTCTGCAAATTTTGCACCTGCTTCTGATGATAATTGTGGTAGCAAGTCTTCTATAATTTGTGGATTTGTCCGCCCGCTTATTCGGGATTTATAAAATGTTTCGTCAATGTCTATACTATAATTCATTAGCATTTCCCGCCACGCTTGGTAGTGTATTGGGTCAGTATTGGCAATAGTTCCATCAAGATCAAAAAGAATTGCTGCCAGCATGGTTTCTACCGTGTAAACTCTTGTAAAGTTTCTTTAAATAGTTTACACTCTTTTTTCCAAATTTGTTATTTGACAACATTGATTGAGAAGAAAAAACTATAATTAATTATCCAAATTGTGACAACCTATAAGATGCGAGTAGGGGGTGTCGGGTAAGTATACCCTTACTCGTTTCCTTTTTTTGAGTTAAAGTCAAAGATTTTCTGTATAGTCCAATGCCAACCGCAAAAAAGTCTTTTCGTGTCGATGCTTTACAGGTACAGGTTTACAACTCCGAACTCGAACTGGCGCAGGATGTTGCAGAAACAACACAACAGTATTTACAAAACATCCTCCTAGAGAAAGAAACGGCTGTTTTATTATTAGCAACAGGGAACTCTCAACTTAAATTTCTTGATGCTTTGAGCGCAAATGGTGGTATAGATTGGTCGCGAATTATCTTGTTTCATTTAGATGAATACTTGGGTATTGAATCTGACCATTCTGCAAGTTTCCGCCACTATTTACGAGAACGTGTTGAAAAGCGAGTGAATCCTAAAATATTTCACTACATTGAAGGTGATACAATGCAACCTTTAAGAGAGTGCGATCGCTACACTAAATTACTGCAAGCACAACCTATAGATTTGTGCTGTCTTGGTATTGGCGAAAACGGACATCTCGCTTTTAACGATCCTGCTGTCGCTGATTTTAACGATCCCCATGCAGTCAAACTTGTGAAGCTAGATGATGTTAACCGCCAACAACAAGTCAGTACGGGTTACTTCTCAAAATTAGAAGCTGTTCCCCAATATGCTTTTACCGTAACTATCCCTTTGATTTGTTCCGCTCGCAAAATTATCTGTCTAGCACAAGGAAAACGTAAAGAGAAAATCGTACAACAGATGTTGTATGGTGATGTGACAGTTGATTGTCCTGCTTCTATTCTTCGCACGTGCGATTCAGCAACATTATTTTTGGATGTCGATGCTGCTAGGCGACTTCGTTAATCGGGACATTAAAAACATAAATCACACTAAATTTACAGCAATTTTCTGTAAGGTAGGTACGGCTTGATCTTATACTAAATCCTTTTTTATAACCCCAATAAGCCCTAGTGATTAGAAATCACGGCTATACAAACGAAGTCCCTCCGGGTTCGCCAGTCGCCAGGGCGCGGGAAACCCGCCTTCAGCACTGGTCTCACCGCCTACGCGGACTAAATTATAAAGGGGGTATAAGACGCGGATTTAGTATTAAATGCCTTTATAATAACCTTTTGAAAGGTAATCCCCACGTTACGAATTGTGGTTTATTCATCTAAAAAACACTATAAGGCAGAGCTATTTTATTCTAAAATCTCACGTTTTGCGCTACTGGTTTTAGTTCTCCCAAAATACGTATTTTTGAGAGGTAGATACGGTTGAAAAATTGCTGTATTGACCAAAAATACTCGGTTCTTCCGCTATAGCCAGTTGGTGAGTGGTTAATAAAATAGCGCAACCAGAAGTTACTATCTCTTTTTCTTTTGCATAACTCGTCGGTAATCTTCTGGTAGGAAAGGAGTAAAATCGCGAGCCGTAAATAACTCATAAGTATTTTTACGTATATTTTATAGAAAATCAAAAATTTATAAAACGTAAAAATTGATATTTGTTAAATTTAGAACAATTATTTATAAATCTTCAAAGCCCTTTTTTATTTCAATAAATTTTAATGAAAACTATTAAAAATGTTGTCAATAAACAGCTTTTAACATGACTGAGAGATTGCAAAACTACATATTTCATCTTTTGTATAAAATCTTGAGAGTATAAAAATCATAAAAATGTAACTTTTATTCAAATTTACCATCTGTTATTTCTTACAGTATGGCGTAATATTTAGTACTATTACTTAAACTTACTTAAGCGTATCGTTATATTTTTTCTGAAATAATTGCACTACATAAAAGTTCTGACCGCTTGTTAGTTGAGCAAATTGTTACCACCTCCTAGCGAGCGCTCGTAACTGTGCAACCTTAATTAACCAGGGAATATCTAGCAATGAACAAAATAAGCAGGCGTGAAGCGCTGAAGATTGCAGCGCTTGCAGGAGGTTCTATTTTACTTCCCGTAGGGCTTCAGTATCGGGGATATGCTCAAAGAACTGATGAAAGAGTTGAACCGTTCGTGCTTCCCTTTCATACACCACCCGTATTAAATCCTGTACTCAGTGATTCTACCACCGATTATTACCAAATTGTCATGCAAAAGGCTCAAGTAGGAGTCCTACCTGGGAGAACAACTGAGATTTGGGGTTACAACGGTACGTTTCCCGGTCCTACAATCAGACAAAGTAGAAATCGACAATCTATTGTTAGGTATATCAACAATCTTGACGTAGATACCTCAGTTCATTTACACGGTATGCCATCGTTACCCCAGTATGACGGTTATGCTGAGGATTTGATTCCTCCGGGGTACTACAAGGATTATGTCTATCCCAATCCTACTTCTGCTATTTTGTGGTACCACGACCACGCTCTCGGTCAAACTTCTCGAAATGTCTATATGGGTTTGGCTGGAATGTATCTTGTTCAAGATAATGAAGAGCTGAGTTTGCCACTCCCTAAAGGCGATCGCGATATTCCTCTGATTATTCATGATAAACAATTCGGTTCTGATGGGTCATTAATTTTTGACGACCAAGGACAGCACAGTTTAATGGGGGAAGTCATTACAGTTAACGGTGTTCCTTGGCCTCGTATGGAGGTTGCAAACTGTAAATATCGTTTTCGAGTTTTAAATGCATCTATTTCTCGCTCTTACAGGCTTGCTTTGAGTACGGGTGATGACTTGATTGTCATTGGTACAGATGCTGGATTGATGAGTGCGCCAGCCAATACTCAGAATATGCGTCTTGGAATGGCAGAAAGATATGACATAATCATCGATTTTTCTAAATATCCCGTAGGGTCTCAGGTTGTACTGCAAAATCTTGGGCTTCCCAACAACGATAATTTTGGCAACACAAATGTCATCATGCGCTTTGATGTGGTGCGTTCTGAAGTTGATAACAGTTCAATTCCCAATACACTACGCAATATTCAATTTCTGACGGAATCCTCAGCAGTGCGAACTCGTAACTTCACATTTGACCATATAAATGGTGTGTGGGTCATCAACGGTAACGGTTGGAATCCAAATCGAGTAGATGCCAATCCACAATTAGAAGAAGTAGAAATTTGGAGCCTGCACAATCCTTCTGGTCTTTGGTTTCATCCAGTTCACCTTCACCTCATCGATGCTCAAATTCTCGATCGCAATGGAGTACCGCCTTTTCCTTACGAACGTGGTTTGAAGGATGTGTTCTATGTTGGTGAAAACGAAACAGTACGAATCATTGGCAGATTTAGACCTCAACTAGGTAAATATATGTACCATTGCCACAACATGGTTCACGAAGACCACGACATGATGAGCCAATTTGAAATAGGACAAAGTGGGATAAATCCAAGGTCAGCGCCAGCACAGCCGCTCTAATTAAGGATGAAGTATCAAGGATAAAGGATGAAATATGAATCTTTCATTCTTTATCCTTGACACTTCATGAAACGTTTACCCAAAAATCAGCAGTATTAATTTTGCCATTGCGATTAAACTGAACCCAAAGTTTATATGTTCCTGGCTGCGGAAAACTCGTTTGAAAAGCTATTTGTCCATTACCAGTCTCTTTGAGAGCACGAGCACGGATATAATCTGGTGTTGAAAGTGGATATGAGCTTTTTAAAATGACTAAATGCCCTTTTTCTCCCAAATACGGTTCCAAACCCTTAGCTGGTTGATTGTTTGCAGTTTCCCGAACATCAAACGTTAAGGTTACTTCTTTACCAGCCTTGAGAGCTGGTTCAGATATTTTTAAATTGACTTTAGTATCATTTAATATCTTGGTTGTGTTAAACTTTTCTAAATCCTTGGGAAGCGGAACTGAACCTGGAATTTTCAGTGACATGAGGGAAACTTGTTCTTTTTGTCCGGATGGTTTGTAATCGCTAAAAATTTTATACTCACCCGGTGTGGGAAAAGTTGTATTAACCTCAAAGCGTCCATTTCCTTTATATGTAGGGTGAATGAAATCGAATGATTGCAAGTCATCCCTAACGACAATCAAGTGCATGGTCTTTTCTGGAAAAGTGTCAAAATTTGTGACGAATTTTCCTTGAGAGTCTTGAACCTCAATAACTAATGAGGTAGGCTGATTCCGAGCAAGATTTTTAGGAGCTGTTAATTTTGCCTGAGTTGTGGAGCTGTCTCCACGGTGCGTTTGTTCTGTTGAATATCCGTTCTGAGATGATGCTCCAGATTTGGTAAAAGAACCGCATGCAGAAGTTAAGAACAAAACCGCGATCGCAACAACTCTCGTTAAGTAATATTTCATAAAAAATTTGTCTTTTATCTTTTGTTAGTGGATAAGAATTATTCTCCCTTGTCCTCTTGTCTCCTTTGTCGCTTTATCGTCCTTTTCCCACTCCAAAAATCAGAGATCCGTAGGCTATGACCCAGCTATGATTTAAGGCGAGGCGTTGGCATCAGTATTCTTACGCTTTGCATCAGACCAAGAAAAGATGAAAATTCATAGATTACCATTCCGAACATTTATTTATAGCACTTAGTTTCTAAGCTTAATGCTGTTTTTACATTTAGTTAGAGTTTTTTCGGCTGTGGAATTGTGTATGTTCGCGATCGCTTTTAGTGGATTCTATTTGATAGAAGTATGGACACTATGGCATTCTGACTTCTGGCTCTCAAGTTTTATCAAAATCTTGATGGCGATGGTGTCAGTTGTTATTGCTGTACAGTTCGTCGCTTTATTACCTAAACCCCAGACTTCATCCGTTCCATCTCAACTAGAAAAAGCACGTGAGGAACTAGAAGCACGATTTCAACAACAGATAGGGGATTTAATAGAATTTAATAAATCGCTGCAAGCCGAAATTACCGAATACAAGCAGCGAGAAGCATTTTTGCAAGAGAGTGAAGCGCGGTTTCGCCTCATAGCTTACACAGCCCCCGTGATGATTTGGGTGTCTGATATCGAAAG
The DNA here is from genome assembly GCF_045999855.1 of Tolypothrix campylonemoides VB511288_2. Lineage (NCBI taxonomy): Bacteria > Bacillati > Cyanobacteriota > Cyanophyceae > Nostocales > Tolypothrichaceae > Tolypothrix > Tolypothrix campylonemoides. The sequence continues at coordinate 73,920 of NZ_JBFPMW010000012.1, read as the reverse complement.
GCTTTGCAATTACTTCAATAAAGTTTGGCTGGAGTTTACTGGAAGAACAATTCAACAAGAAATCGGTTATGGCTGGTTGGAATCAATTCATCCTGAGGATAAAGAGCGTTGTTTTCTTACCCGTACTACAGCTTTTGATGCTCGGCAAAGCTTTAAAATGGAGTACCGACTGAGACGAAAGGATGGTGAGTACCGTTGGATCTTAGATACAGGTATGCCACACTATACGGAGAATAATACCTTTGCTGGCTATATTGGCTCTTGCGTTGATATTACCGAACACAAGCAAGCAGAAGAACAGATCCAAGCATCTTTACTCGAAAAAGAAGTTCTTTTAAAGGAAATTTATCATAGAGTTAAAAATAATTTACAAGTCATTTCTAGTTTGCTGAATCTCCAGTCAGAATATATTAAGGACAAAGATGACCTAGAAATATTCCAACAAAGCCAAATGCGAATTGAATCTATGGCTTTGATCCATCAAAAATTGTACCAATCGCAAGATCTTGCAAGAATTGATTTTGGTGAGTATATTCGAGATTTAGTAGCAAGTTTATTTAGTTCTTACGAAGTCAACACAAACGTGATTTCGCTTACAGTCAATGTCGAGCGCGTATTATTAAGCTTAGATGCAGCTATCCCTTGCGGCTTGATTATCACGGAACTTGTTTCCAATTCCCTAAAATACGCCTTCCCTAAAAGTAAAACAGGAGAAATTTCGATAGAGCTTCAGGTAGAAAATAATAATGTGTTGAACCTGAAAGTTCGTGACAATGGTATTGGTTTACCCAAAAAATTTGATTTAAAAAATACAACATCATTAGGATTGCAGTTAGTAGATGCTTTAACAAATCAGTTGTCTGGCAATATAAAAATAAAGTCTGCTGATGGAGTTGAGGTTGAAATTGTATTTCCCGTATTGGAGAAAAATTTAACTTGGAGAAAAAAATGACACTGAAAACAATTTTAGTTGTGGAAGATGAGGGAATAGTTGCTAAAGATTTACAAAAACGTCTGCTCAAACTGAGCTATCACGTACCTGCTATTGCCTCTTCAGGAGAAGAAGCCATCCAAATAGCTGAAAAAATCAATCCAGATCTTATATTAATGGATATTAGATTAAAAGGAAATATAGATGGTATCGAGGCAGCTAAAGAAATTCAAAATCATCTTGATATTCCAATTATTTATTTAACCGCGTATGCAGATGATAATACATTGGAAAGAGCGCGTTTAACAGAACCATTTGGTTATGTCCTCAAACCTTTTAAAGAAAAAGAATTACATACGACAATTGAAATAGCTTTAAGCAAGCATCGGAAAGAAAGGCAACTCAAGGAAAATCAAAAAGGACTCGTAACTGCTGTCACTAGGATAAGTGATGGTGTGATTGTTTGCAATCGCCAACAGTCTGTCACTTTTATAAATCCTATGGCTGAGAAAATTACGGGATACCGACAAGAAGAAGCATTTGGAAGAAATTTATCAGAAATATTTAAAATTGTTCCTACAAAAAATCGCGACCAAAACCATAATATAATAGAGTCGCTTCAAGAAGAAAAAGTTCTTTTATCGGAAGAAACAACTCTCATTTCTCAGGATAGTCAAGAAGTACAAATTGAATATTGTACGGCATCAATAAAAAACGATCTAGGTAATATTATTGGCTCACTTGTCATTTTTCGAGATATGACAGAGCGAAATTTAGCTAGTGAAGCAAGCCAAAAGCAACTAGAACAAGAGCAAGTCTTAGCAAAATTATCAGAAATCAATCAATTTAAAGACGAATTTTTATCTATTGTGTCTCACGAATTACGCGCTCCTCTATCTAATATTAGAATGGCAATTCAACTCCTACAAAATACGGGAATTGGCGAGCACGGTCAGCAGTATATCAACATTCTTAGAGCAGAGTGCGATCGCGAGATGACTTTGATCAACGATTTGCTAGATTTGCAGAAAGCAGAATCAGGAACAACTCATCATTTAAATCCCGAGCCATTAGAATTACAAACTTGGGTAACAAACATTGTTGATGGTTTCTCCGCCCGCATTCAGGAACATCAGCAAAAGTTACTGTTGAGTATTCCCCCTGAAGTACCACCCTTAATTTCTGATAACGCGTGTTTAACACGAATTGTAGGAGAATTGTTAAATAATGCTTGTAAATATACTGCTATAGGTGGTGAGATTGCAGTTAGCATTCGGAACGATGTTTCTACGTCCAGTACTATTATTACTATTAGTAATTCCACAGAAATTCCCTCCACAGCCTTACCAAAAATCTTTGATAAATTCTACCGGGTTCGCAGCCCTCAATTTAAGAGACAACCAGGTACTGGTTTGGGGCTAGCTTTGGCGCAAAAACTGATCGAACAATTGCTAGGGACTATTGAAGTTGAAAGTGTTGGTGGATGGACAAAATTTACTTTAACATTGAACAATTTAGCAGTCATCAATGAGCAATAACCGTGCAATCCGCCCACGCGTTGCATGATAATTTTCAGGAAGCGATTGAACCAGTTTCAAATCATAATAAATCTGATATGGAAAATTGGCGCTGGCGATCTAATTCTTGAAGCCGCATTTTTTCAGCATAGAAAGCTTGGTAATATGAGTGCCATTTTTCCGGTTCTACCTGAGGATCTGTTCCATCGAAAAGTTCGCGAAAATAGCGGTAACGCTTCTCTCTTATGACAGCTTCCATTGAAGCAGTTGCTGCTTGAACCAGTTTTTCATGGCGGAGTAATATTTCTTTTTGAGTTTTCTCATTTAAATGAAATAAGTGAGCGACTAATTCTGTTTCTTCAGGAAACTCCAGACATCTATCTTGTACAGTTGATAGTAAATTGGTTTCCATTTCATTTGGAATTTCCAAAATTTGTTGCCACAAAAATCGGTGATGAGAAAGGCTAAATTGCAAATCCCTTTCTTCTAGTGCTGCAACTATAGCTTGACGATATTCTTTATAATGCAAGTAAATTCGCAGTAATAAAGCTTCTGCTTGTTCTAAAAGAATCTGTTCGGGACTGAGAGCAATGGAGGTGTTGTCCGGTGTGTTTGTGCTTTCTTGTTGATGCGATCGCCGTATCTCTCTCTCTTGCGGTTTGTATAACTTAGGCGGTAAGACTCCTTGTCTGGATGAAGCAGGAATTTGAGACAGCAAATTTTCTACTCTTAGCGGTACTAATCTGGCATCCCCTTGAGCTAAAATTTCTGCACAAGAAGAAACATAATGATTGCGTGTATCAGAATTACCAATGTTTTTCAGTAATTTCACCATTTGTTGCGACACTTGCTGAAAGTCGGTAGCTTTCTTTAAGTCGCGGTTTTTTGTCATTTGCTGAATTTGCCAATCAAGCCAAAGAGGAGCCGTGGCTAAGAGATGTTTGTAGTTTTCCGGGCTGTTTTTCAGCAAGTACTCATCGGCGTCTTTGCCATCAGGTATGTTGAGAATTTTTAACTGAACTTCGCCACTGTACGCAAGTGCTGCAATTTCTCCTATGGCTTTTTCTGCAGCATTTGTCCCCGCAGCATCAGCGTCAAAATTCAGTATTAACTGTTTGGATTCTGTATAACGCAAGCAGGCGCGGACTTGTTCTAAACTTAGGGCTGTCCCGAGGGAAGCAACAGCATTGGTAATACCCGCAGCATGGAGAGCGATCGCATCAAAATATCCCTCCACAACTACAACACGATCTTGTTGGGAAATAGCTGCTTTAGCTTTGTCCAGAGCAAATAAAGTTTTCCCTTTGAGAAAGACTTCTGTTTCTGGGGAATTTAAATATTTTGGCTGGTCATCTCCTAACGTTCTACCACCAAAACCAATAACGCGCCCGAGTACGTCGCAAATCGGAATCATGATGCGATCGCGAAACACGTCATAATAACCATTTCCTTCCTTGCGAGGTTTAATCAAACCTGCTTTCTCTACCAGTTGTACGGGGTAATTTTTATCGCTGACCAAATAACGGTGAAGCGTTTCCCAACCGGGGGGAGCATATCCAAAACCGAAATGTTGAATTGTTTCTTCTTTCAAGTGGCGTTTGGATTGCAAATACTGCATTGCATTCTCGCCACTGCGCTTGAGAGCGTGTTGATAGAATTGTGCTGCTACAGCAAGAACTTCATACAGTTGCTCCCGTAGAGAAACCTGACGTTGCAATTCTTTCCATTGTTCGGGTTCTTGAGTTTTGACAGGAACTTGGTAACGCCGTGCTAAATCCAAAACCACTTCACTAAAAGAGCGCTTTTCCAAGTCCATCAGAAACTTAATAGCATTTCCTCCCGCTTGACAGCCAAAACAAAAGTACATTTGTTTGGTTTGGCTGACAGTGAAGCTCGGGCTTTTTTCTGAGTGGAAGGGACACAAACCTAGATAGTCTTTCCCGCGCTTGCGTAGGACAACGTGTTCCGATACGACATCATATATATCAGCTCTGTGCTTAACTTCATCAATTGTATCTGGGTGCAAGCGGGGGATGTGCATTTGGAAGCGGCTAATAGCTAATGGTGAGACTAGCCCTGGAGGCGGGTCTCCCGCCGTAGGGGACTAGCGTATAGCCCTGCGGGCATAGCTTCGCAACGCGAAGCGTCTCCGTAAGGAGATACCCAAAGGGCTAATGGCTCATGGCTAACGGCAATTCACAATTAGCTATTAGCCATTAGCCATTAGCAATATTATATTCATTGGTGCGGAAGTACGCTTGGTACGAAGAAGAAAATCTCGTTATACAGGAAGCAGGACTAATTATGGGACGTATTTTTCTGTCAGCAGCTCATGGAGGTAAAGAAGCATCTGGTATCGATCCGGGTTCAATCGCTGGAGGTACCAATGAAGCAAAAGAAATGATTCTCCTGCGAGATCTGATTGTTTCAGAACTGAGAGCGCGTAATATTGAAATTTTGGTAGTTCCCGATGATTTGAGTGCTCAGCAGACCATAACGTGGATCAACTCCCGTGCTCGTCAAAAAGATGTTGCTTTGGAAATTCATTGTGATGCAGCTAGCAATCCCTCTGTACGTGGTGCCAGTGTATTTTACATTACAAATAATGAAGATCGCAAGAGCCATGCTGAGTTACTGCTTGTAGGGCTACTGCGTCGCGTTCCTCAATTGCCTAATAGAGGAGTGAAGTCAGATGCAACGTCGGGAATGGGAAATTTAACATTTTGTCGGCAAACATCCGTTCCTTCCTTATTAATGCAAGTTGGTTTTCTCTCGAGTCCTGAAGATCGCACTTTGCTGCAAACTCGCCGTCGTGATTTTGCTGTAGGAATTGCTGAGGGTCTAGTTTCTTGGAGTCGCGAAGTCAACTCCGCTACAGCTACGGAACCTGAACAAGCGACTTATCAAGCAATCCATATCAATATCAATGGACAAAATTACTCAGAGCAAGGAATACTCATCAACGGGAATGCTTACATTCCCGTCGATTTAGTAGATCGCTTGCGAATTGATTTGTCTAAAGCACCCAATGTCCGTCGTGTGACTTATCGCCGGGTTGTTTACGTAAAAGCTGTTGAACTGCGCGAGTTTAGTATTGCAATTTCTTGGGAAGCCACCAGTCGCACTTTATCCTTACGCTCAATTTTACAAATTTGCCCCGGTCAAATTGACAGAATTATGTCACATGGTAATGCGTCGGAAGTGCAGTTGCAAATCTTTTTAAGAAATAACAATGAAAATGCCATAGTGCAGTTTCCCGACTTACCAAAACTCTACAGGGAAGAAGCTGCGATCGAAGGGGTAAATTATGATATTGCTTTTTGCCAAATGTGTTTGGAAACTGAGTTTTTACAATTTGGCGGGGATATAAGATCCGAACAAAATAATTTTGCTGGGTTGGGTACTATTGGTGGAGGTACAGAAGCTGCTTCGTTTGGGAGTGCTAGAATTGGGGTTCGGGCACATATCCAACATTTGAAAGCCTACGCAAGTTTGGAACCCTTAGTGCAAGAAGTTGTAGATCCGCGATTTCGATTTGTGACAAGGGGTATTGCTTCAACGGTTGACCAGTTATCGGGAAGGTGGTCAGCCGATTTGGACTACGGGAATAAGATCGTGGCTATGCTCAAACGACTTTATGAATCAGCAGGGTTACTGTAAGTGTTGGGCGTTGCTGCGGAAGTTGCGCTTACGACACCCTTACATTAGAAATGTGCGGCTATACAAACAAAGCCCGCCTACGCGGGCTAATTCGATGCATCTTTATACAAAAATGGTATACACATCTTTATAAAGAATTGATATAAGAATATAAATATGAATCTTTGTGAGTTAATAAAGTTGGTAGAAACACTATGAAAACATTTACTGCCGCGCAATTACGTCAAAATCCATGAGTTATGTACTAGCTCAGCACTGTTGAAATTCTACGATTTAATGAATTAAAGCGGTTACAAGAAAAGGAAAGGCTGATTTCAGCAGGTCAGTATTCTTAAAACTATGAAATCGGGAGGGAAAAATGCTTAAAAGTTATGAAGCTATTTTTGAAAACGGTCAGATTAAATGGCTAACTTCAGAGCCGAAAGTATCATCTGCCCGTGTGATTGTGACAATTCTGGAGGATACCACACCAATAAAGCGTCGGACTCCCCCTGCTTCCATCGCAGGTAAAGGTAGAACCTTAGGCGATCTGGTTAGCCCTATCATTGAAGAACAGGATTGGGAATGTCTCAAGTAATTATTCTCGATACCCATATCTGGATTTGGTTTATCAACCAAGAGTTCGAGCGATTTCCAGCGCACTGGCGAGAAATTATCGAAACTGCTGACTTAGTGGGTATTTCCCCAGTATCCTGCTACGAAGTTGCTCTCGCGCAACAACGAGGACGACTGGAATTACCTTGCACAGCCGATCTCTGGTTTCAGATGGCTTTGGAACCAACTGGCATTACATTGTTGCCACTGACTGCTGAAATTGCTTACTTAGCAGTCAGCTTATCTCCTGTTCACAAAGACAATGTGCGATCGCTTGATTATCGCTATAGCACTAAATTATAAAGCGAAGCTAGCCAGTATTGACGGCTTGTTTTCTCAGTATCCATAACTCGATAAACTCTTAATCAAGTAGGGTTCATTAAAGTAAGAACATGATTAACATTTTTACAAAAATTTCATTATCTACTTTTGTATTTGCTAACATCACCACTTTATTAGTATTGCAGACGGTCACAGCTAAACAATTACAAACAAAAAAGCAAATGAATCAAGCAATACCAAGAAATTCAGAATTGCGAATATACCCTGCAAATAATAACCTACCAGAAAGTCGCTTGATTCCGCTTGACCGTGTTACTAAAAAGTTTAGGAATATACAGATAACCGAAGCAAAACTTACAACATATCAGGAGTTTGCAGCAAAAATGGGGCTTTACAAATCATCGATTTCTACCAACCGAATGGTGTGGATAGTGACTTATTTTGTCCAAGGTGAGTTGAGAATGTCTAAAGGTAGAAGTATCTGCACCGATCGTGCTAAAATTGTGGAAGTCATCGATGCAGAAACTGGCGATTCTTTTGGTAGAGCTATTCACTGTCCTCAGGAAAATGAGATAGATTTTATGGCTATCCCTAAAATATTCTAATAATAACTAGGTTGAAAAATTCAAAAAGAGGATAATATTTAAAACAAGGAGAGAAACAAATGATGGCACCAATAGAACTGAGAAAAAAAGGTTATCAAATTTTAGTGGAACATTTGGGTCAAGTTGATGCTATCCGGTTTTTACAACAAGTAGGATGGAGAAGCCGTGACTATACACAAGAAAGATAAGAATTGCTAGATAAAGTAACAATAGAAGAGTTTTGGTAAGACCTTCAGCGCATTAGAAATAGAAAGTAGGTTAAACTCGATGCTTTGACAGAATAGAGTTTATAGCACGATAATGCAATTACTTACAGGGAGCGATGGGGGAATAGGGACATGTTTTCCGGGGTTTGCATAGACCATTTAATCGTAACTAATTAACAGGACTTAATATTCAGATGCGATCGCAAAATTTCATAAGCAGCTGCATGGTTGATTAAGTGCTAGACACGGCTCTGGGAAATTATTACCAAGAGAATGGGTCTAAAGCCTCGCCCTTCTAGGGCGACTTTATTTGTGTTATAATATTTTGCGTAGAAGTTTTCCACGGAAAATGATTGTTTTAGAATTCAAAGCCAAAGGGAAAACGACTCAATATACTGCCATTGATGAGGCGATTAGGACGGCTCAATTTGTTCGCAATAAGAGTATCCGTTTTTGGATGGATAATCGAGGCGTGGGACAAAAACAAATGTATCGCCTTAGTAAGTCATTGAGAAGCGAATTCCCGTTTGTAAAAGCTTTGAATTCTAGTGCTTGCCAAGCTTCTATTGAACGGGCTTATAGTTCTATTGCTCGTTTTTACGACAACTGCAAAAAGTCTGTTCCGGGTAAAAAGGGATATCCAAAGTTCAAGAAAAATTCTCGCTCAGTGGAGTATAAAACCTCTGGGTGGTCACTTTCCGAGACTAGGAAACAAATAACCTTCACCGACAAAAAAGGTATTGGTACGCTCAAGCTGAAAGGAACATGGGATTTAAACTTCTACCAATTAGAACAGGTAAAACGAGTTAGATTAGTTCGTCGTGCTGATGGGTATTATGTTCAATTTCTGATTAGTGTAGACAACAAATTAGAAACACAACCCACAGGGAAAACCATTGGTTTGGATGTAGGACTTAAAGAATTCTATACCGACAGCAATGGACATAGTGAACCTAACCCAAGGTTTTATCGCACAGGAGAGAAACGTCTAAAATTTAGACAAAAGCGCGTTTCTCGTAAAAAGAAAGGCTCTGCCAACCGTAAGAAAGCTATTAATAAATTAGGGCGAGTACACCTCAAAATAAGTAGGCAACGTGAAGAACACGCCAAGAGACTGGCGCGTTGCGTAATCCAATCTCACGACTTGGTATCCTATGAAGATTTGAGGATTAAAAATTTAGTGAAAAATCACTGTCTCGCTAAATCTATTAATGATGCTGGTTGGTATAAATTCAGAAAATGGTTGGAGTATTTTGGGGTGAAGTTTGGCAGGATAACTGTTGCGGTTAACCCCGCCTACACTTCTCAAGAATGCTTCAGTTGTGGCGCAATAGTCAAAAAATCTCTATCTACAAGAACCCATGTTTGCGAATGCGGCTTTGTAATAGATAGAGACTCGAATGCCGCTATCAATATTCTGAAATTAGCCTTGAGTACCGTAGGGCATACGGGAACTTGGATCTACTATCCGAACGCTTCAGGAGATTCGACCTCTACTCATACTGGAGAAATCCTGTATCAGCAAGTTGGGTCTGTGATTGAAGAATCTTCGCCCTTATAGGGCGGAGAGTGTCAAACAGCGTTCCAAGGGTTAATCAACCTAACCCCAGCCTGTTGAAAATCTGCTTCATTGCGTGTTACCAAAGTAAAATCTTTATTTAATGCAACAGCGGCAATCAATGAATCTATCGCTGCCATACGCTGACCATTCAGCTCTAATCTACCATTCAACGTCCCCCAAGTTCGCATGACATCAATGTCAATTGTTAAAATTTTATTGCTAAAGCGAATCAGTAACTCATCGTTTAACCATGTATGTAATTCTGTTTTGCGTTTAGAGAGAGGCAATTTTTCAATACCTTTACAGATTTCACCTATTGTAATTACACTCAAGTAGATGAGATCGGGATTAAGCTCATCAATCCATTCAACCACTTGTTGATTTGGTTGCTTCGCAATCAGTTCGGAGATAACGCAAGTATCGAGCAAATAACTCACAACGCCACATCCTCTCTAGCATCGCTCTTGTCCCGACTCAAATCCAACTCAACTTCTGCTAGCGGTGATGTCTGAAAAAACGTAGAAAGCTTTTGCTGGGCAGACAACATTTTTTGATACTCTCGATAAGAAAGAACGATCGCTACTTCCACTCCTCGCTTGGTTATTACTTGGGGACCTTGATGGATTGCTTCCTCAATCACTTCGCTCAATTTGTTTTTAGCTTCTTGAAGTTGCCATTGCTTCATAATTTTTAACTGGCTAGACTGTCTAGATAGTAGCAAAAGTTAGGAGCGATGGCAATCTCTGGGTTCTGGTGCGTCAGGACTAGTTAAATAAAAAGAAGTAGAGGAGAAGCAACAGCAGGAGAAGCAAGGAGATGAGTAAATTTAAGTATTAAATGTTGATTCAATGGTCAGAAGAAGACAGATGCTTCTTGGTAGGATTTTCTGATTTCCCTGGACAATGTTGGCGGACTCATGGGGATAGCTATGAGGAAGCAGTTGCAAATGGTATTGAAGCCCTAGAATCCCTAATTATGGCTTATGAAGCAACAGGTGAACCACTGCCAGAACCAAAGGTTAACAAAGCGGCTTAGTTGATTAAAAAATGACATATATCACATCAAAAACACTTACCAAAATAAATTTTCTCTCCCAATAATGCTTACATCGTTACCGTTTACCATTTAAAACTAGCTTTACACCCGTACCGGGAGCTAAAGTTACTCCCCGCCGTTGGGGAATCTCTGGTTTGTTGCTTGCTAAAGTCATTTGATAGCGGGATATCATTGTGGCGAGAACTAGCTTCATCTCAAACAATGCTAAAGCTTCGCCAATGCAACGACGTATTCCACCTCCAAAGGGGTAAAACTCATAGGGAGTAAACTGCCTTTCTAAAAACCTCTCTGGCTTGAATTGTTCTGGTTCTGGATATAAATCTTCACGACGATGAGTTAAGTAAATACATCCGTAGAGCTTTGTACCTGGTTGTAACTGGTAGCCCATTAATTCGACAGGTTCTTTCACGGCTCTAGGTACTGTTAGCATTGCAATTGGGTAAATCCGCAAAGCTTCGTTACAAATTGCTGTCAGATAAGGTAAACGAACAATTGCCATTGGATCTGGATTTGTACCTAGAGCTTCTAACTCATGGAGCAGTTGGTTTTGGACGCTTGGCGTTCGATGTACCCAATACAGTGCCCAAGCAACTGCCGTAGCTGTGGTTTCATGACCTGCTATTAACAGCGTCATCAACTCGTCCCGCAATTGTTCATCTGTCATTGCCTCGCCATCCTCATCTTGTGCTTGTAAAAGCAATGTGAGAACGTCTGTACGTGAAGGATCGTGCTGTTGACGGCGCTCTTGAATTTCAGCAAACAAGAGCTTATTGATTTGCTGTTGTTTTTTGAGGAAGGAACCCCAAGGACTCCACGTCCCGAAATCTTTTTGAAGAGATGGAAAGAAGAGCGAACCCGATGTAAAAGGCGATCGAAATTCATTTAGTAAGTCAACGATGGACTGTTTGATTTGAAAACAACGCTCCCCTTCATAAATCCCGAAGACAACATTGAGAATAACTTCTAGGGAGATTTCTTGCATAAGAGCCCGTGCAACGAAAACCTGACCGGGAAGCAATTTGCACATTGCTTTCTCAGTGAGTTCGCAAATGCGTTTTCCATAAGAGAACATCCGATCGCCATGAAAAGGTGGCATCAAAAGTTTGCGTTCTTTCCGATGGCGATCGCCTTCGAGCACAAATATGGAGCGATCTCCTACTACGGGTTGCAAAAGCCTGTTAGGAGGAGCGATAAATTGATTGTTATGACCCGAAAAAATCTGCTGAAGTGCTTGGGGGTCGCTCACGAATAACAAACACGAGTCGTTCCCAATCACTGGTGCATTGAAAATATCACCATAGTGCTGTTTCGCAGCATCCATGTAACCCAGGGGGTTGGTAATCCACTGAATTTTCTGCAGCCACTGAGGGGCTTGAGATCCTTTGGGGAGTTTTCCTTGCGCTTGGGTCATTTTATTATGTAAAGTTGGCTCTTCAAAAGAATACTGCTTAGATTATCATTATCTGTAAAAAACAGTTAAGCTGCCCTTGCATATAACTTGTATATTCTAAGATTTTGGCAAAACTGAGTAAAACCCTCCCCCTCTCTCCCACTCCCCCCTTCTTCCCCTCAGCCAGCATGAGAAACTTAAATGCCTCACTGCTTATCAGGCTGATTTGAAGAAACGAATAATCTCGCGCACGTGGTCTAAAAATTGCCCATCAGTCGAAAGCTGTGCTATTGCTTGTCGTGCTTCTCTTGCCAAACGTTCGTGTTCTGTCTGATTGGTAGCACGTAACTCTTCAATATTAGCAGCAAGACGGGCTAAGTCTTTGCGAGTTTCGTCTGTGTAAACTTGCTGATTCGCAGCTAGGGAGTAGGGTTGTTCTGGATTCAGTTGTTCTTCTAGGCGCTTGACAGTATCTTCAAGAGTACGGAAACGAGAACGGAGTTCCACTATATCTTCACGCGGATACGTCCATTCTTGGCGAATCATTGTCAACCTTGCATAGAGATACTCGTAAGCGCTGACAGCCGGACGCAACCCAGTCAATAACAAAGCAGCACCAGAACCGATGTAACCGACTGCACTAATACCAGCTGCAGCAAGAACATAAAGAGCGATCGCTGAAATTAAGTGTAACGCAATGGCAACCAAAAGCGATCGCTTAGCCAAAACCCTGACATAATCTAACTGTTTTTCATCCACTGGAATACCTTTTTCAGTAGATTGTGCAGCTTCCGCCAAAACTTCTTTTGCTTGAAAATGCACGTTCCAAGGTACAGTGACGATCGCGAGCAACCACCAAAAACTTGCACCACCAATAACCCAATCCAGGAAATTTCCAGTCGGTACGTGAAACCATTGCAGCAAGCTAAAAACCAGCAATACGAAAACCAAAACACCAATACTGGAACTGATAAAAAAGGTGAAATACATTTTGCTATATCTCCGAGCGCGGTATCACCTCTATCTTTGACGTGAATTGGACGTAAAGCAGAAATGCTTGTGATGGTTTTTCAACTGAATCCTGCGATCGGTAGATCCTCACTATGAAAACGATCCAGAACGTTGTGTTCTTGGTGACTCCGTTTCCCACTAACAACTAACGAACCAAATAACTCCGCCAAGAACCTTTAACCCCACTTTCAGGAAGCAGTAAACGCCAAGTTTTACCTTCTTTCTGAAGTTGTAGGTAAAGTTCAAAGGGTTTTTGAGATTGCTTTATTTGCCGTTTTTGTAACTTGAACGTAAGTTCGTAGGTTCCTCGAACGCGGTAAGTCAGTAAGTTTTGAATCGTTAGGGGTTGTTCTTGAGTAATTGACAGTCGGTTAATTTCAAATCCTTGAAAATTTAAATCAAGTTGTTGGTTGAGTCTTTGCTGAGTTTGCTCTACCTCAAGCGTAAGTGCTTTTTGAACCAATTGGGAGGTTGGTGCAAGTACACTCGTCGTACACGCACTCAGAAATCCCAACAGGATTAGGCTGACAATAAACCTCATTTTTACTCAGACTCCTGTGTGTTCTTGTTTGTCTGTCAAGTTTGATTGTTCCGCTTTGACTGAATTAATAAAAAACTTTATCGAACTCACGTTAATAAACAGCATAGGACAAAACTGCTCTCTTGTTGAAGTGTAAAAATTTTGACGCTCTCATAATAAAGTATTTAAACTTTCATGTATCTAAATAAATAAATTTTTGATAAATCTAAAGATTTATTACCTGTAGTAAAGATAAACTATGAGGGTACGCAAATACTGAAAAATTGTGTATTCCCCGTCAATTAACAAAAAATACGTAAAACAAGGTGTTTTTCAAGCTTTACAAAAACTGATTTATACAAAATCCTTGAGGCTATTTATTTGACGGGCACAGACAGAGAACTCCGTATTGCCTCTCAGTAATCTTATTGACTCAAGTAACAAATCTTCAAGAAAAAAATATCCGGAGAACAAGCCTTAAAGCTGAATATTTGAATACTGTAGGACATTAACCCTGAATCACCCGTTTTATAAAATCACTATAAAATTTGATAAAAATATAACATTTCAGACAAAAAAATGCGTAAAATCCCTAGTAAGGGCTGAAATAATATTGTTTCATAATTTACCAATAAAACAATGACTATTGCTACGCAAGTACGTAATCGACTGTTCAGAAACCTCTATGAAATATCGTTTGTAAAAAATAGTGCTGATTTAGAATATCAGATTTTTGTAAAAAATCATACCAAATGTTTACCTGCTTTATCTGATACCGACCGAGAAATAGTAGAGACTCTGAATACAGAGGGAGTTGTCATTACATCATTAGAGGCACTCTCACTTCCTTCAAGCCCACAAATGTTTGAGGCGGCAAAAAACTTGATGCCAAAGATACCAACAATAACCTCTGGAGAAAAAAATGAGTACGTTGTTCATGCCACTTCCAAACAAATAATGGCATCTCCAGAAATCTTTCTTTGGGGGCTAGAACAGCGTTTACTAAATATTGTTGAGAATTATCTTGGTTTGCCAGTAGCCTATCACGGTGCATATTTTCGTAGAGATATAGCCAACATCGTTGAGAAGAAATCAAGGTTGTGGCACATGGACACAGAAGATCGAAAACTGCTCAAAATCATTGTTTATCTGAATGATATTAATGAGGATAACGGTCCTTTTCAATATATTCCCCAGTCTTTAACTCCAGAAGCCACCCGCGCTCTTAAGTACAAGCATGGCTATATCAGACACACAACCATGAGTCGAGCCATCTCCCCCTTAAATCACAAATCTTGCACTGGGTTAGCAGGAACAGTCGTTTTTGCCGGCACTGCAAGCGTTTTCCATCGCGGGAAGGTACCTGTAGCTTCAGATAGATTTGCCATATTTTACGACTATACTTCCAGGCAGCCAAGGTTCCCATTTTATTGCAAGTCTTCTTTACCAGACGAAGATTTGCTTCTTCTTTCTAAAAAGTTTTCCGAACAACAGCAGCAGTGCGTTTTTTGGCGGGGTAGCGTGTAAAGTTTACTTGAGGTAAAACAGCCATCCAACACCAACGATCGCAACTACAGCACCTGCAATAGCTCTCAAGCTGACTCGCTCTCCCATAAATTTGGCAAGAGGAATCACAAATAGCGGGCTAGTCTGCATTAGAGTGGTCGCAATTCCGGCTGCTGTAAATTTGACAGCAGTCTGTTGCAACCAAATTCCTAAAAAAGTACCGCAGAAGGAAGCAAAGATCGCTGTCATTACAAATTGTCTTGAGTGTAATGTTTTTCCCTTATAGTTACCTTGCCTATTTCGTAAGGTAAACCAGATCAGGAGAACTAACTCGGCAGCACTTAAACGCAGTAAAGCTGCCCATAATGGGTTTATACTGCGATCGATAAATGCTGCTCGTGAAAGCACCATTCCTGTAGCGTTTGTTATGACTGCTAGCAAACTAAAGCCGATTCCTTTCCAAAAAGGAGATGCAAACAAAGGTGCTGCTACATTCCCTGTCTCTTTAGTTTCGCGTGTCCGTGTCCCTTCATCGGGAGTGCGTTCTGTTATCACCCAAGCAACTCCCAGAACAGTTAGCAGAATTCCGCACCAAGCGCTCAAATTTATTTTTTCTTGTAAAAAAATTAGAGCGAGTATGGCTGCAATTGGTGGAGCAAGGGTTCCTATAACTAGAACGCGACGCGCTCCTAAGTAATTTATGGCTGCTAAAAAGGCTGTATCTCCCAAGCTAATACCCACAATGCCGCTTGTTAAGAGCAAACACAACGGCAAAACAGTTATATTAGGCAACCATTCTCCAGTTATTGGGATGCTTAGTAAGAGAAATGCGATCGCGATAATCCCTTTAAGCAGATTCAGTTGTAACGGCGGGATGCGCTCTCCCAATCGACCGTAAATCGTTGATGCTACAGCCCACAGACACGCAGCAGACAAAGCCGCTATTTCGCCCTTAAAATCTGTCCCTGAAAATATTAAAAAAATATTAAAATTATTATCTATCACTTTTCAAGCCAGATAAATCTTTAATAATTTAAGATAAACACCCTTATAAACATTAGCACTCAATGTACGAAACTGCTAAATTTTTTCCAGACAAACTTTAGCACTCTAAGAGCTTTAATGCTAATTTTCAAGGGTCTGGAAATTAGCACTCACAAGGCTTTAGTGCCAATCTTCTTAGTAATTTACTAACTTCTTTCAGAAGACAAACAATTGTTTTTGAGTACAACATTTTTAAAACTTAAGACTGCATAAAAACATTCACAAATTGGGAGGATGAGAATGAAATACGCATTTGATATTGTAGGCGTGTCTTCAGTTGTGGATTTTTTCACGCACCAACAACAGATCTGGCAAAAATCTCAGGAATTAGCTTTGGAATATGTTAGCAGCCACAAATGCACACTTGATGCGCTTATTCAATCCGTAGAACCCGTACCTCCCAAATGGGGTTGGGAGAAAGATGAGGTTATAAACAGTGTGATTAATTTTTGGCTGGATCGGTCCGAGAGTATTTGGTATTGGAACTCGCGTTTAATAGATGCTGGAAGTGATAATTTACTGGTTGCAAGAATTGCAGACATTAAGGCTTTACAAGCCGAGTTTGACTCTCTCCTAAAAGATGGATAAGGTAACCCTCCCCGACTATCGCAGTACGGGGATTTGTCCTCCTCCAATGACATCGACCAAAACCACCAGGGCAAACACATCTAAAATTAACAAAACTAAATGGACAAAAAACTTAGTTTGTGTACTTGACGCATAAGGTTTTTCGTTAATTTTATTTTTTTTCCTTAGACGTAAGGTAAAAATTATCATGGCTTTAATTCTCAATAAATAGGTTTTAGTGCGAAAAATTAGGTGTTTATTGAGAATGTGCTATTTTTATTGACAAGGTGCGTTTGTCCTGCCAAAACCATAAAAAAAATATTAGCAACTAAAGTATTCTTGAATATGAAACTTGAATATCTTCAATTGGATATTTTGGAAGAAGAAGCAAAAACGCTTTCTCCTTATCATAAAATTGCATTTGCTGCTTCGATTTGTGAAAGATTGTTGCCCAATTATTATATCTTTGCTAGAGAATCTGACTGGAATACTTCATCATTGCTGAGAAATGCTTTAGATGAAGTATGGCTTCTTCTTGAAAGCAAATACATTTATGAAGTTAAGTTGCGTCAGTTGATAATTGATTGCGAACAGGCGATTCCCCACGACCACGATAATAATTTTTCTGAATATGTTTCTGAAGCTCGGTATGCAGCAGCATCGGTCTGCTATGCTTTAGAACTTTGTTTAGAAGGGAATTCAAAGCTTGTCAGAATGGTAGCTGACTGTGCTTATGAGACTCTTTGGATATATTTGAATTGGCAAGGAGAATATTTAGATGATAATTGGGAAAATGAAGCTTCTCAAGAACAAAAAAAACAAGGAAAGTGGGAAGAAAAATCTTTGGAAGAGCAAGAAAAAATTATCATTAACCACCCTTTTACGGTAAGAGAAATGACAAAAGAAAATGAGGACTTGCAGCGCCTCAAAGAAACGCCTATCTTGACCGAAGAATTTCTGCAATGGCTGCGAATTTCTTCTAACAACGACGGAAAAAGTCTTATAGATTTATCTTGAGAGCCAATTAGCAACAACATGAAAAGTCAAATTATCCAGACAGAAGAGAAGATGGCAGAAAGATTCACTCCAGAAAAAATTCATTGGTTTCGCCAACAAATGTTTAGCTGGGGAAACCAAAACAGGCGAGACTTTCCCTGGCGAAAAACATCAGATCCCTATGCTATTCTCGTGGCAGAATTTTTATTACAAAAAAACGATGTAGAGACAGTAGTTCCCATATATGAATCTTTTCTGTTTCGCTATCCTACTCTTATACCAATTTAATATAAAGCTGCATACAATTAGCCTGCGAAGGCAGGCTTTGTTTGTATAGCCCCACTCTTCTAGAGTGAGGGCAATAATGTGCAACTTCACATAGAATTGGTATTAGATGTATTATTCCCCGACGCAGCCATCGGCTCGAAGCTAGGAATCACGGTCAATTGTTAGATATTAACTAGATGAGCAATAGCAGTAGCCAAGATATTAGGTTCAATCGGCTTAGATAAATGAAGCGTAAAGCCAGTTCCAAGTAATTGTTTTCGAGCCGCCTCACCGGAAAATCCAGTAAGAGCGATCGCGGGTATTTTACCACCTCGTTCGGGTGGTAAAGATCTGATTTCCTTGATGAGAGTATAGCCATCCATACCGGGCAATCCGATATCGCTAACTAGCAAATGTGGCGGTTGTTCGATCAACGATACCAGTGCCTCATGTGCAGAAGCAACAGCACGGACAGAAGCACCATAACTTTCTAACAGAACTACTAAAAAATCTCTATTTTCTTGTTCATCATCCACAACCAGCACGCGAACTCCGCTTAAATCCAAGACATCATTATTTTGAGTACTTTCTGACTGCGTTAAAGAGGAAGAATGTATTAATGGCAGCCTCACGGTAAAAGTAGCTCCCTTACCATCACCAAGGCTTTCTGCTTGAACGGTTCCACCATGTAGTTCAACTAAGTGACGAACGATAGGGAGACCCAAACCCAAGCCGCCAAACTTCCTTGAGTAACTGCTATCTTGCTGGCGAAAATAATCAAATATATAAGGTAAAAAATCTTGTTTAATACCTTTGCCCGTATCGCTTACTTGAATTTGAGCATATACATCAATCTTTTCTAAACGAATTGTGACGCGTCCTGTAGATGGTGTAAATTTAACAGCATTAGAAAGTAAGTTCCAAATCACTTGTCGCAAACGCTTGGGATCGCCAAATACCAAACCTACATTGCGATCGAGTATAGTGACTAGTTCAATTGATTTAGCTCGAGCGGCTAGACGGACGCTTTCAATGGCAGATGCAATAGTGGTTGTCAAATCGACAGCAACCGGATTTAAGGTTAATTTACCGCTCAAAATTTTAGAAACACTCAGCAAGTCATTCACAAGTTGTATCTGCAAGCGAGCGTTACGTTCAATCGTTGCTAAAGCCTCAGTGGTTTTAAGAGGATCTAGCTTACCACTTTGTAAAAGTTTTACCCAGCCTAATATAGGGTTCAGTGGTGTTCGCAGTTCGTGAGAAAGCACGGAGAGAAACTCATCTTTGATACGGTTGGCTGCTTGAGCTTGTTCCAAAAGTTTAGTCCGCTCTTCCTCCGCCCGTTTGCGTTCGGTAATATCTCTTAAAGACACAAGATATGCTATCTTTCCATACCACTCAATTTCTACCACACGCATTTGAGCAATTTTGTCCGAGCAAGAGTTTGCTACACTATTTTCTTTATTGCAACCACAAATATCAACTTCTGTATTGTCACCACATACAACAGGAAAACCAAACAATTCACCTAATAGTTCCTCCTGTTTGCAACCAAAGAGATCCAAAGCCGCAGGGTTAATAAACCGTACAATACCTTGCTTGTCAACAACTATAATCCCATCAGCGTTCTTTGCTATCAGTGTTTGCAGCTGTGCTTCAATTCTTTGCGCTGCTGCTTCTATTTGCTGAATGTGCTCTTTTTGCTGTCTGAGTTCTGTTGTTTGTTTTTGCAGTTCTTGCTCTAAATCAATTTTTGGCGATTTACTCTTTATCGATTGTATTTTTTTAGCAATTATTTGTTCTATAATTTGGGGAAGTTGCGCCAATTCCTCTTGTAACAGGTAGTCTGTAGCTCCTCTTTTCATGCATTTTACAGCCATAGAGACGCTATTTGTACTGTTAACAATGATAAAAGGAACATTCTGTTTTTGTGCTTGTGCCAAACGCAATGCCTCTAAAGCCTCCATGTCTTTTAGGCAATCTTCAACCACAATAACGTCCCATTCTAAATGTAAATGAGAAATATAATCTGCTTTTGTTGAGATACAAGTATACTTATAATTCTTGGCCAAGTTACCCTGACTTAACAAAGCTGGGATATTCTTTGTTTTTTCAGGCGAGACCAATAGAAGCAATATATTACATTTAGCATCCACTTTTTTAGGTTAACTTTGGTAAGTTGTTTATTATAAGTAAATCATAATCACTTTTTGAGTCGAGAGCATCTTACCCAAAGACTTATGTTTGTAACTCTTCCTATAGGAAGAGAAGAACTCCTACTAAATTTCAGGGCGATCGCTCTCGCGGAATATTTAGGTCTAAGATAACTGTTTGAGTGTCTGATAAATCCCCGACTATGCGTACTTTTGGCAAAGGAAATTCTTTGATTAAAGTAGGGGTTAATAAAATCTTTTCACCTTCAGCAACTAGTGGCTGCTCCAGCACATCAATAATAATTATCTCGTGTTTATTTTTCAGATAAAATTCACACAACTGAATTAGATTGGAGATGGCTTGCCGAGACCTCTGTGTATACCCGGTAATATAAAGTTTGAGCAAATATTTATCACTCATCAGTCTTTTAAGTCATAACCTATGTATATTTACTTTTCTTCATCAGAGTTATTATAAGTTTGAGTAATATTTTTTTATTCAAACCAACGAAGTATTTCTCTTAACCGATAGTTAGGGAGGCGGAGCTTCTGTAGTATGCCAATGAGTTATTTTAATTCCGTCAAAATGGTTACAGACAAGGTACCTAACTTCTTAAATTAGTTGAGACTTTGAGCCTTTCAATTCCTATAAAACAGATAGGATTGCTATAGATAAAGTAGGCACGATTATTTGATTGAAGATGCTGCAAATTCGTTCTAAAACTCAGAAATGGCAACTGCCATTATGGTCGATTGTTATCAGTCCGTTTGTAATTTTGTTAATAGGAACTGTCAGCATTACTAGATGGTTATCTTGGCGAAGCGAGCAAGAAGTTATTTATGGTACAGTTAGTCAATTGCAAACAGAAATTAGCAATCGCCTCCATGAAAAATTAGAGAATTATCTAGAAGCTCCCCGCATTATCAATCACATTAACTCGACTGCTATTGAACTCAAGCAGTTGGATCTCAATCATAGCTTTGCCCGGTTTTGCGGATACACTGCACATCTTAAAGGACGGGCAACAATTATTGTTGCGTTAACATCAAGTGCGCTCGAAGAAAACAAAGCTCTTATGCTTTCGGCTGGGTGTGATGATTTTGTTCGCAAACCATTTCTGCAATCTGTCATTTTTGAAAAACTGGCAGAATATTTACATATTTCATACATCTATCAACAGATAGATGACAAAAAGTCAAATAAAGATATTTCTTTTGCTGAGATTCAATCACATCTTTCCAAAATGCCCAGATCTTGGATTGTTCGACTTCATCAAGCTGCCACCCTTGCAGATTTAGACCTGATGATTCCTTTGATTCAAGAAATTTCTGAATCAGATTGTATGATATCAAATGCACTCCAAACTTTAGTGAATGACTTTCAGTATGACTGCATAATGTATATAACTCAACAACTTATAAAACGCGAATAGCAATTGCGTTTACTTTTTGGAGAACTCAGAACCATAAACTTCTTTTTATCTAGAACTGCAAATCATTATGGCTGTATGTAAGGGTGACATTTTGATTGTTGACGATACACTAGAGAATTTAAGATTTTTGTCAACAACGTTGATAGAAAGGGGATACAAAGTACGGAGCGTTACGAGTGGTGCCATGGCACTTGTTGTGGCACAAACTGCGCTCCCCAATTTAATCTTGTTGGATATTAGGATGCCAGAAGAAGATGGTTATGAGGTTTGCCAGCGTCTAAAAATGGATACACAGACGCGTGAAATTCCCGTGATTTTTTTAAGTGCTGCCAATGAAGTCATAGATAAGGTGAGGGCATTTGAGGTTGGAGGTGTAGATTACGTTACTAAGCCATTCCATTTAGAAGAGTTGCTTGCTCGCATTGATACACATCTCAGTCTTCAAGCAGCGCGACAAGAAATTCGGAAGTTAAATGTAGAACTTGAGGAGAGAGTTCGCTTGCGTACCATTCAACTAGAACGGGAGATTGTGGAACGCCAAAAACTACAGGAAAAATTACTGCATATAGCACTCCACGATAGCTTGACTGGACTATTAAATCGTGCTTGGCTTATGGAGCGGTTGCAACAGTTACTCGAACATGCACAGCAGTATCCAAATTTTTTATTTGCTATTCTGTTTTTGGATTGCGATCGCTTTAAAATAGTCAATGATTCTCTTGGGCATCTCGTAGGAGATCGACTGTTGATTGCGATCGCCCGTCGCTTGGAATCGTGCCTTCCTCCAGGTAGTACTCTAGCTCGTTTGGGAGGCGATGAGTTCACAATTCTTTTGGAAAATATTCAAAATGTTCAGGCTGTAACGACAGTCGCAGAGCGCATCCTCCAAGAATTTACAATTTCATTTAAAGTCAGTCAAAGTGATATCTTTAGCAATGTCAGTATTGGAATCGTACTGGGCAATAAGAGCTACGAACAGCCAGAACATTTACTTCGTGATGCTGATACAGCCATGTATCAAGCTAAAGGAATAGGCAAGGGTTGCTATCAAGTTTTTGACCCGGCAATGCATCATCATGCCTTAAATTGTTTGGAAATTGAAACCGATTTGCGGCAAGCTACAGAACAGAATGAACTTATTGTTTACTATCAGCCAATTGTATCCTTAACGAGTGGTAGGATAGTAGGCTTTGAAGCTTTAGTTCGCTGGCAACACCCAAAACAAGGGCTGCTTTCTCCCAATCAGTTTATCTTTATTGCAGAACAGTCAGAGTTAATTATAAAAATCGATTTGTGGGTGATGCGGGAAGCATGCCGTCAGCTTCGTCTTTGGCAAAATGAAGGATTGATTGCAGATTCCATAAAAATGAGTGTTAATCTTTCAGTCAAACATCTTACCCGTACCAATCTGATTCAAGAAATCGATAGTCTTTTACAAGAAAGTCGGTTAGATCGCCGGGATCTCAGGCTAGAGATTACTGAAAGCGGTATTATGGGAAACGCTGAAATTGCTGCTAGTATTTTAGAGCAATTAAAATACCGAGAAATCCATTTAAGCATTGATGATTTTGGTACGGGCTACTCTTCTTTGAGCTACCTACAGCGCTTACCCGTAAATACGCTCAAGATAGATCGATCTTTTATCAGTCGCATTCAAAATGACGGGCAAAATACTGAAATTATTCGAGCAATTATTGCTCTGTCAGATAGCCTGGGAATACAAGCGATCGCAGAAGGTGTAGAAACGTCTTCTCAGTTACAACATTTGAGAACATTGGGTTGTGCGTTTGGACAGGGGTATTTCTTTTCTCCTCCTTTAAATGCTGAATCTGCAATGCGGCTACTTCAAACCCCTCCACAGTGGTTGTGAGGCAATTGCTCGAGCTTAACTAACATATTCATGCGATTTTACCGATCTCGTACAATTTTTTTCGCAGTCAGTATAACTGATGTAGCATAGGTCTTTCAAGATAGCTTACTCTATTCTATAGAGGAAAATATGCCAGAGACATTTTTAGCAACTAGCTGTGATTTTAGTTTATTACAAGAAATTAGTGCGTGTCTTTGTCAAACAATTATTACTATTAGATAAAACTGAAAATTTTATCGAATTACTCTTGTCTAGAATAAGCCTCTTTTATGACTCTTACCAAATTAATTTTGATCCCCTAGTTTGACGCAATATAAAGTTGTTAAAGATAGGATTGTTTGGAATTAAGCTTCCTACTAAACTGGCTTTCAAGCAAATAATACAATCTAATAAAACTTGGTATAAGTCTGCTTAGGCGGACTTTGTTTTTGTAGTTGCGACTTCGAGTCGTCTCGATGATTCTCTATCTAGAGTCATAAAAGAGTGATAAGGCGTGAAACCTGGAAAATGTGTAGGTAGGGCTAAAGCCCACGTTTGATGTTAGTGGGCATTTCACTTAACAAATTAGCCTAGATGGGCTAGGTGGGCATTGCCACCCAACATCAAAACGGCTAGGGAGCGTTTTCAATTGACTTGTTGAGCCTCCTAATTTTTTAGCTCCCCCTGAATCCCTCTTAAAAAGGGGGACTCAAGAGTATCCTAGGGTGAACAAACTGGCGAGCGCGACGCCCTTACCACAAGAAGCAAAAAAAACACAAGAAAAAGAATTATTTTCAATAAAGCGAAGACTTTTGTAACAAAGCAGTTTATCAAGTATTATGTTAATAATTATAAATAATTGTAAAAAAATCTATGCAGGATAAAGTCATCGTTATTGTTGGTGCCACTGGTGGTATTGGTTCAGCCCTGACTCGACAACTAGCCCCTACAGGCGCAAAATTGGTACTGGCAGCAAGGAATGCCGATCGCCTGACGGCACTGGCGGCTGAATTACCAGGACAAGTTTTGAGTGTTCCTACAGATATTACTAACCTTCAACAAGTAGATACACTGATGTCCAAGACGCTTGCCAGTTTTGGTCAAATTGACGTTTTGGTCAATGCAGCTGGTGTTGGGATACTCAAGTCGTACAACACTTTGGAGCCTGACGATTTGGACAAGATGCTGGAAGTCAACCTTAAAGGCAGTTTTTACACCTGTCAAAAAGCAGCCCAAGAAATGCAAAAGCGCAAATCCGGTCATATTTGTAATGTTGTGGGCATTTTGGGCAAACATTCAATGGCAATGGCTGCAGCTTACTCTGCTTCTAAATTTGGTGTTGTTGGCTTTAGCAAGTGTATGGCAGAGGAACTGAAACGCTTTGGCATCAAGTTTACGTTATTCTATTTTGGTGGAGTGGATTCTCCTTTCTGGGACAATGTGAGCTTAAAGGTAGACCGGAAAAAAATGCTCAGCCCAGAAACTGCAGCCAATGCCATTTTCTTTGCTCTATGCGCTGAACCTCAAGCAGTTCCTTTAGAAATTAATATCCAACCCGATAGTCATTTATTTTTTTAAAAGATGACTCTCCGGCTAGAGTGATAAGTAATTCAAAACACATTCATTAGATATTTAAAACCACACTTATGCATCAATTGGGATAGTCTGTAAGTAAATTTTCAGTTTTAAAAAGAAATGTTAAGACTTATTACTGATTTTGACGGTCCCATCATTGATGTTTCCGAACGTTACTACAAAGTTTATCAATATTGTTTGCAGAAAATCCAACGCCCCGGACAAGAGGTACGAGAACTATCTAAAGCAGAATTTTGGCAAATGAAGCGATCGCGTGTTCCGGAAAAGCAAATTGCTGTTATATCCGGTTTGGAAGAAGCGCAAGCGCAGGAATTTTCGCAATTGCGAAAGCAAACCGTTCATACCCAACCTTATTTCGAGTACGATACCTTAGCCCCTGGTGCTGTTGAGGCTCTGTTAAAAGTCCAAAAGGCTGGCATTGATTTGGTTGTCATGACAATGCGTCGGGAACGGGAACTAGATTATGCTTTCAAAAAATACGATTTAGGGAGATTTTTTCCAGAAAACCGTTGTTACTGTCTGAGCAACGACTACATCAAAACTCGCGATACTGACGACAAACCCTTGTTAATGGCAAGGGCTATAAGAGAACTTCCCCCTGCATTTGACACTTGGATGGTGGGAGATACAGAAGCCGATATCATTTCTGCCAAAAAGCAAGGTATTAAGGCGATCGCAGTGGAATGCGGTATTCGCGATCGCTCCCAACAAGAACTTTACCAACCAGATTTAATTGTTAAGGATTTCAGTTCTGCCGTGAATTTAGTCCTAGAACAAGCATTACAGCCAGTTGGTTAATTGCGAGATTGCTAACGGCTAATAGCTAATGGCTAATGGTAGTCAGCCATTAGCTATTAGCCATGAGCTACTTTAAAAAACTACTAATAAGCCATAGCAACAAGAAAGCTACAACTGTAGAGAACTGATTCTGATTTAGATTAATAAATTGCTGTATTTGCGGTACTATCCAGGCTGCAAGAAGTCCTCCTGCTATTAGACCCAGAATTAAACCGAGAAGTGTCAATAGAACAGAACGACCAAATTTACCTTCCTTGCGACTGAGAAAATAAATACAGACACCAATACCTAACAGCAGTGTCATTTGCAACACTGGATCGCCTCCAGCTTGATAAAACACGCCGATCGTACTTAAACCGAGATACCAAACCCCTGGTAGTAAAATATCCTGAGGCGCTGGCTTATCTAATACTGTTTGCAGCCACAAAGGCGACTGCTCGCGTGGGCTCTGAGTTTCTTTGGGAGGTGCTTGTACAAGCCTTTCTGGAAACCTGATGCGTTCTGGAACTTTGATTTTGCCTTCCTGGCGCATTTTCAAGCGTTCCATTAAAATTGCATCATATGCCGCCTCTATGACTTCTAGACGCTTAGCATCGCCACTGTACTGTTCCAGCAGACGACTGCGGACATCCTGAATTTCATCGAAGCTAGCATCCTCAGATACCCCAAGTTTTTCGTAAGGATTTTGCTCGCTCATGGAAGTTTGTAACTTTAGCCTCAATCGGCGGCAATCTTTTGTTAAAGAAAAACTACTTTAAGTTGAAGTTGGTTGAAACGAATGCTTTGATTAATTCGTATAACCTACCTGGATATTAGCATGGGCAACTTCCATTGACCTAGTAGTTTTAACTATAGACACTTTAACACATGAAAAGAACTCCGTGTATCCCCTCATGCCGTTCCTTCACTGTGGCTTTACTCTAGAATTTGAGCAAAAAGTACATTCAAGGCATTTTTGATGAAAAACTATCTTTTCTTTTTTAGATTTGGCAACTTAGCTGTACCATAATACTGTTTTAAATAATTAACCTCCTAATTCCTTGTGCCATAAAGCCGCATATCGATTTAAAATTAAGACTGTTTTAAATTTCTTGCATCAGGGTAGCACAGTGTCCGGGACTACCCACTTGTCATGGCTAAGGTGAAAAGCATCTGCTTGCAGGACACAAGGTTGATCGCAAAAACCTAAATTTCAGTTCAAGGGTGGCATTACCAAAGTCTTCGCGCTTTATTTTGTTGAAAATCCTGATTACTACACTAGTATTTGAATAATCAGGGCATAAGTGCCTTAGCCTTGTAAATTCATATGACTCTCAAAATGGAAACCGTAACATCTACGGAATCCGTCTGTTAATCCTATAAATTTTTTTTTGTGCAAAGTGATGGTCATGGCTCCTGCCAAGATTCTTGTTGTTGACGACGATCCTGCGGTTCGGAATTTAATCCAACGCTTCCTGATCAAACAGAGCTATCAGGTAGAAGCTGCCGAAGATGGTAAAACCGCCCTGGCCCTCTTTGAGCAGTTTAACCCCGATTTGGTAATATTGGATGTCAATTTACCAGACGTAATTGGGTTTAACCTCTGCCAAGAGATGCAAAGCCGAAATGGCGTTTTTGTGCTAATGCTCACTAGTCGCGCCGATGAAGCTGATAAAATTCGTGGTTTCTCAAAAGGCGCAGATGACTACCTTACCAAACCATTTGGCTTGGGA
Source organism: Tolypothrix campylonemoides VB511288_2 (assembly GCF_045999855.1). Classification (NCBI taxonomy): domain Bacteria; kingdom Bacillati; phylum Cyanobacteriota; class Cyanophyceae; order Nostocales; family Tolypothrichaceae; genus Tolypothrix; species Tolypothrix campylonemoides. The sequence continues at coordinate 46,666 of NZ_JBFPMW010000012.1, read as the reverse complement.
GAGCTAGAAGTCAGGGTTGCAGCCATTTTAAGGCGACAGCGTGTCGTAACTACTGCAGAACAAAAACGCCTGGTGTTTGAAAAGTTAATGATCGACCCCGTGCGGCGAGAAGTTACACTTAACAGCCTACCAGTCCCCTTAACTGCTCTAGAGTTTGATTTATTACATTTCTTAGCTAGCCATCCAGGTCGAGTTTGGCGGCGGGCGGAACTTATTCAGGAGGTTTGGGATTATGAATACGTCGGCGACCAACGGGTTGTAGACGTGCATATAGGTCAAATTCGCAAAAAAATTGAAGCTGATGCCAGTCAACCCGCTTTAATTCAAACGGTACGAGGTGTTGGGTATAAGTTTGAATGCCCCACTCAACCCCAGTAGGGTGAAAAAAACAATAGCATTCATTCATGTCCATTATTAGCTGCAGCAAAACAAAGTGAATGAAAACTACTTTCTTGGGAAACATAACAAAGCTCTACGGGCTCATCTCTCCTAACTACAATTATCACTCTCTAGAAAAACTTGGGACTGGCGAGTGGGGAAGTTTCCCAATCCCCACTCGCCAATCTTTTACAAAAAGCTGTGTTTCTTGTGACTAAGTGTCTGAGCTTTTGATATTCATTCTTTGACTTCTCCAAAATACATAGCTTGAAAAAACTTCGAGTGGTACACTATACCGCTCGAAGTTTTTATATTTCTTCGATGTCCCTAAATTTAAAGCACGAGCGAGAATTCCTTCAACGTTTAAGCCAATCAAATCAACTATTTCTGCCCGATTCGATAACGACAGCATCGTCCCAAAAGACGAAGGCGGTTGCACGGTATCGACCTAACCATGAGATTGAGAGCGTTGTTCCAATCCCTTGGTGCTGTATATTTACAGTTCGGGCATAACAACCTTTTATTACCACCTCATTTGTCGTCTGTGGGTTCGCATTTTGGACAAGTACGGACTCCGTGTAAGACTATCTCCAAGATATCTCTACACTCTTTCTAACCAACCGAGCAAGGTATTTTTATTTAACAATGGTGAAATAAAGTTTCTAAGTAAACACGAGCCGCACGGCGATCGCTTTCTCCATTTTGAAGTAAAAACAGGGACAGAGCTGCTGTCAGGACGCGGTTTTGATCCCAATCTGGATGTGTGTCTAGATAAATTTTGAGGGATTCGTGAAGTGCTTCGGGAATTTCGCTAAAGATACCAACTGTCGTATTCATGAGATGTTTCTCCTTTGAAGTTCATCGATGGGATAACCTTGCTTGTAGTAGAGCCACCAGAGGGAAAACAAACTTAAGAGCCTTCTGAAAGCAAACAATGGATGCTTAGGTAAATTTACACAGCAACTCAAAGGACTAAAAGAGCAAGCCGCACTATTTTGCTCTAAAAGGGGGTAGGGTTGTCAATGCTGCGAAATGTTAAGAATTCGTTTATAAAAAATTAACGTTTACGCAAGTACAAAGGTTTTCGGTATGTTTTTGTAATACTTCGTAATATTAACTCAGTCTTTCGAGCTAGATAACGGTAGCAGTAAAAAATCCCCAATAGAGTAGCTAAAGCTTGTAACATCATCAAGCCTCTGTGGAAAACAACACAATACCTGTGGAAACCTTGTGGAATGATTGAGGAAAATTTGGACGAATGATAAGAATTACAAACATTGACCGATGACCAGTCATCGGTGACATTTGATAGTTGGTTGTCAAATTTTTAAGAAGGCAGCTTTGCTGAGGGCAGAGAGCAATGCGGTCTTGGGCTTTGCCCAAGTAGAGCAATTGCGGAAGGGCAGAAGGGACTAATTGGAAGGGGATTGGACCCTTCCCAATTTCGTTGCTCCCAATATCGTTGCATTTGGGAGAGGTTTCCTACCCGATATCTAAACAAAGGTAAGCTCTGTTTTAACTTCATCGAACCCACTTTGACCGTAAGGTAGAAGTTGCTACAGCAATCGAGGCGGTATAACTAATGATATTTCTTACTCGAATCCCGCTCCCCGTGAAGAAACAAAAACTACGGCTTCTACCAAAGCTAAATTACCAAATCTGGATTCTAGCTATTGGGAGATTTCTCTTAGAATTTGGCACTGGCTTCACTTTGTTTTACGCCCCAATCTTTTTCGTGAACAAAGTTGGTTTGTCAGCAACGTCTGTCGGTATAGCTTTGGGTAGCGCTTCATTATCTGGGATTCTCGGACGAATTTTAAGCGGTTCTTTTTCAGACTCCCCCGATATTGGACGACGCCGCACTTTGTTGCTGGCTGCAGCCGTTTCAGCAATTGGCTCTATGGTCTTGGCTGCAACTGACGATCTTGTTACCCTGTTAATCGGGAATACGATCGCGGGGATGGGCTTGGGTTTATACTGGCCTGCTAACGAGGCTATTGTTGCTGATGTTACACTACCGGAAACTCGTCATGAAGCTTATGCCATAACTCGACTTTCAGACAATCTGGGTTTGGGTATGGGAATTGTATTGGGAGGATTTTTAGTCGCAACAACAGGAAACTACCGCTTACTTTTCATTATTGATGCCATTTCGTTTGCAGTCTTTTTTGTAGTTGTTTATTTTGCCATTCAAGAAAACAATCGAGTACCCAAGTCACATATCACAAGGAATCAACAGCTAGTATCTTGGTTAACCTCATTACAAGATAACCACTTCCGCGTGTTTATAATTGTTAACATAATTTTTACAATATATTTTTCACAATTACATAGCACCCTTCCCATTTACTTTAAAAATTTTGTATCCACTGGAGCATCGGGAAAAGGATTTTCTGAAACAACTATCAGTACACTTTTCGCTTGGCATTTAAGCATTGTTATTTTGGGACAGTTACCCATCGCCCGTGTCTTAAAACGATTTAGCGATCCTCTAGCACTTGTTGTTTCTGCGGTATTGTGGGCTACTGGTTTTCTTCTCATTTGGATGACCTGCACGGTCACGTCTTATCATTTAGTTTGGGCAGCTTTGGCGTTAGGAATCTTTGCTCTTGCGATTGTTTCTTATACCCCTTCCTCTTCCTCTCTAATCACGGAGTTAGCTCCTGAATCCCAGCGCGGTGTTTACTTTGCCATCGGGGCTCTGTGTTGGGCTATTGGATATGCTATTGGTCCCTCTTTTGGAGGTTGGGTATTAGACCAAGCTGAAATAATCGTGACGTATTATTGGCTGGGATTAGCACTAACGACTGGTATTGCGATCGCGATTTTGCTGCGCCTCAATAAACTAATTCGGAACCAAATAGAGACTGAGGATAAGGGAGAAAGACCTATTTTCCCAAAATCCAAAATCTAAAATCCTTTACTTCCGCCGTTCTTGCAACTTGCGATAAACGGCTTTGATATCAACATTATGATGAGCCAACGCGACAAGAGTGTGGTACAACAGATCTGCAACCTCACCTGCGATCGCATCTGGTTCGTCATCCTTAAAAGCCATCACCACCTCAGCGCTTTCTTCACCTATCTTTTTCAAAATCTTGTTATCACCACCAGCCAGCAACTTACAGGTATAAGAATCCTCCTGTGGATTGTCGCGGCGATCGCAAATTACGGAAAAAATTTGTGACAGTGTACTGCCTGGAGGTTGGACAATTTCCCCATGAACTTGATGAAAGCAACTGCGTTCCCCAGTGTGACAGGCAATATCTCCTATTTGCTCTACACCAACTAGTAATGCATCACTATCACAATCGTATCGAATACTTTTCACCTTCTGTATGTACCCAGAAGTTTCCCCTTTATGCCAAAACTCCTGTCGGGAACGGCTCCAAAACCAAGTTTCTCCACTTTCCAAAGTCTTCTGTAGCGATCCCTGATTCATCCATGCCATCATCAGAACAGTCCCGTCCAAATAGTCCTGAACAATAGCGGGTACTAGCCCTTTTTCATCGTAGCGAATATTTTCTAAAGGAATGGCATTGTGTAATGACTTGACATCAGAAGACAACATACCAACTGCTTTTTTCTTCGGTAAATAGAGTTCCTGGCTTCACCATACCATTCAACAGCGCAGTTGGTATGTTTTTTCTCAACTACTTTTTTTCCCGATCTTAAACGATGCTCCTGTACATTGCGGATTGCATTTTCACTGCACTTAAAGCGACCTGGTGAGCTTTTGGTGCTTCACCGTACCAATGGATTGCCGAGTTAAAAGCAGCTCGGTACAGATCCTGGTATGCCTCAGAAAAGCGAGTGCGAATTTCTAAAGGCAAGTCTTGATTGGACTTGTATAACATATTGTTATTTTCCTGGTTCTGCTAATTTACTAGAATAGTAGTTTTAGACAGTGTTTACCCCTATCGTAAGATAGAGTCTGTTTCCTAATGTAGGTGAGAACCTTGGTAAATACAACAATTAAAACTACAAAATCACAAGAAATCTTTGCATCTGCCCAAAATTTAATGCCAGGAGGGGTAAGTTCGCCCGTCCGAGCTTTTAAATCCGTGGGCGGACAGCCTATCGTTTTTGACCGTGTTAAAGGCGCATACATTTGGGACGTAGATGGCAATCAGTACATTGATTACGTAGGAACCTGGGGACCTGCCATTTGCGGACACGCTCACCCTGAGGTGATTGCAGCACTTCATGAAGCATTAGACAAGGGTACAAGCTTCGGTGCGCCAAGCGTATTGGAAAACGTCTTGGCTGAAATGGTTATCGACGCTGTTCCGAGCATTGAAATGGTAAGATTTGTTAACTCCGGTACAGAAGCTTGTATGGCTGTTCTGCGGTTGATGCGAGCTTTTACCAAACGTGACAAAATTATCAAGTTTGAAGGTTGCTACCACGGTCATGCCGATATGTTTTTGGTAAAAGCGGGCTCTGGTGTAGCAACATTGGGTTTACCTGACTCCCCAGGCGTTCCCAAATCAGTCACAAGTAACACCCTCACAGCACCTTTTAACGATTTAGAAGCAGTCAAAGCCCTCTTTGAGGAAAATCGTGACGAAATTGCTGGTGTGATATTGGAGCCAGTTGTTGGAAATGCTGGTTTCATTACCCCTGATGCTGGCTTTCTAGAAGGATTGCGGGAACTTACCCACGACCATGGGGCATTGTTAGTATTTGACGAAGTGATGACAGGCTTCCGCATCGCTTACGGCGGTGCTCAAGAGAAGTTTGGCATTACCCCCGATTTGACAACACTCGGTAAAATTATCGGCGGTGGATTGCCTGTGGGAGCTTATGGCGGTCGTCGAGATATCATGTCAATGGTTGCTCCAGCTGGTCCAATGTACCAAGCAGGAACTCTCTCTGGTAATCCTTTGGCAATGACAGCAGGAATTAAAACACTGGAATTGTTGCAAAAACCAGGAACTTACGAGTATCTTGACCAAATTACTCAAAAATTAGCAAATGGTTTGCTTCAGGTTGCCCGAGAAACAGGTCATGCAGCTTGCGGCGGTCAAATCAGCGGTATGTTTGGTTTGTTCTTTACTTCAGGACCAGTTCACAGCTACGAAGACGCGAAAAAGTCCGACACAGCCAAGTTCGGACGCTTCCATCGCGGTATGTTAGAGCGCGGTGTTTATTTAGCACCATCTCAGTTTGAGGCTGGGTTTACCTCCATCGCTCACACAGAAGAGGATATTGAGAGAACACTGCAAGCAGCCCGTGAAGTCATGTCTGGTCTGTAAATTCTGAATTATGAATTGTAAACTTTTTTATCGTTCGTAATTCATAATTTTTTACATTTAGATATTGGTGGGCAATGCCTACCAATATCTAACCATCGTAGAGAATCAACCGCAAAATGGCTAATTTTCAACTATCTAAAGGAATAGTTTTTTTAATAAAAACAGATATCCGTATCCGGTTGACTTGCCAAAAAAATAGTAAAAGATTATACTCATAATGCATGGAGTAAAAAAACTTCCTTTTATTTCCTCTGCGCCTTCTGTGGTTTCAAAAAACAAATTCACAAGTTGGACTGCCACAAGAAGTCAAATTCGTAGAAAAATTTCCAGACATCAGGAAATAGCTGGTCTGTCTTAAAGACAGCAAAAAGAGATTTTACAATCGCAACAAAAACTTTTCTTGAAGAAGAATAATTCAGTTTTAACAGTCCTGAATTTTGACATTTAGAGTTAGAAGAAATATTCTTTAACGACAGATTGTATATAGCTTGTTAGTCAGAACTAGTAGATATTCGTGAGTTTACGATTGCTTCATGCAACACAAGCCGAACTTTAGCAACTCTTCAATAGAAATCCAGAGAAAATGACCTGGCAAAAATGAATTTTAAACCTAATAATGAGATAAGAGTTCAACACTCATCATTATTATTCGTGTAGCGAGTTGACTGTACATGAGCTACTGCATAAATCCTACGTGTCCCAACCCTGAAAATTTAGCATATAGCGACAGGTGTCAGTCTTGCGGCTCGCGACTGCTAATGCGCGATCGCTATCGCATCATTAAAGCCTTAGGTCAGGGTGGTTTCGGTGCAACCTTTTTAGCTGAAGATGAAGCCTTACCGGGAGAACCAAGTTGCGTTATCAAGCAACTGCGTCCTTCAGGGACAGCGCCCCATATCTTGCAAATGGCACGGGAACTTTTCGAGCGAGAAGCTGTTACTTTGGGTCGGATTGGTAACCATCCCCAAGTACCCCGCTTGCTGGACTATTTTGAAGACCGCGAACAATTCTATCTAGTTCAAGAATATATCAACGGTCCGACTTTACAGCAGGAGATCAAACGCAATGGAGTTTATAGCGAAGCAGGAGTTAAGCAGTTTTTAAGCGAGCTTTTGCCGTTACTGCAATACATCCACGAACGAAAAGTGATTCACCGCGATATTAAACCGGCAAATATCATTCGTCGTTCTCAAGATTGCAGGTTAGTGCTGATCGACTTTGGTGCGGTTAAAAACCAAGTACAAACATTGGCAAACCAATCCGAGCAAACTGCGTTAACGGCATATGCAATTGGCACCCCTGGTTTTGCTCCTCCAGAACAAATGGCAATGCGTCCCGTCTTTGCTAGCGATATTTACGCCCTAGGCGTAACCTGTATTTACTTGCTGACTGGCAAATCTCCTAAAGATATAGATTACAATCCCACAACAGGCGAAATGCAGTGGGAACGGCTTGTCTGCATTAGCGACCACTTAACGGAAGTGCTACGGAAGATGCTGGAAGTATCAGTTCGCAATAGATACCAAACAGCAGAGGAAGTACTGAGAGCCTTAGCACTCGAACCTTACTTAGATAGTTTGGCGCAAAGTATGATGGTGCGGCAAAGTGGTGTAAAAGAGCGGTCCTCAAACCATTTAGAGGACGAAAAAGTTTTTTCTAACGTTCGTTCTGCTCATACTTCGAGCGGACAAGGAGTGGCACAGATGGCAGCTGCTATTCGAGCTAGAAGAGCCAAAATGCCCGAAGGTACAGGTCTGAGTGGAGTAGCAACACAAAGAGTAATGACAATGAAATCTACCACACTCGCTGGCAGTCATAGCGGTTCTTCTGGGGATAATAAGTCTCAAGTACAGCGTAAATTGGATACTCAGGGTTTGCTCACAGCGTATATGAAAGGGAGAAGAGATTTTGCCCTATACAATTTAAATCTGCTGAATTTGCAAGGTGCTGACTTATCTGGGACTAATTTCCATAGCTCTCAATTACAAAATGTTAATTTTCAAGGAGCTAATCTTAACAGTAGTGATTTTGGACGCGCTAGCCTCAATCGCGCAAATCTTAAAGATTCCAACTTAACCAAAGCGTATCTGAATAATGCTGATTTAGAAGGAGCCGATCTTCGAGGAGCAGATCTCAGCTTCGCATACCTCAACGGTGCAAATCTTCGAGGAGCAAATTTGTGTGGAGCTAATTTAACTGGTGCTAAAATTTCTGACGAGCAATTGGCATTAGCGAAAACAAACTGGATGACAGTGCGTCCCAATGGTCGGCGAGGCTTGTTGTGATTTTAAATTTTATATTTCTCGATCGATATTTCACAGGCAAACACCCAGTTTTTCAAAAACTGGGTTTTGCACTGTCAAAAGGTTAGATATAAAAACGCAAAATGGAGCCGACACCAGCACAATTAAAACAAATGTACAGAATTTGCCAATTAAAAGTGGATTACCAAAACTTCATTGGATTGATAGTGCTTGTGTAGGAACATCAGAAATAGTTAAATTGCGTATCTGTCAACCATTACGTGTTAGCTGTAAGGGACACGGGACCAAACAGGTACAAAGAGTTAATGCTAAAGGCTTTCCCGCCATAGCCAGCATAAACAAGAATCCGATTACAGGTAAAAAAGAAGTCAAGTTAGTGAGTAAAAATCAGAAATATACTCATGCCACAGCAGGTGACTACGTGATTTGCCATTTATCAGAAAACCGTAAACATACTTTAGCGGGAATTTATCGTGCTAGAGTTAAAACTCCAACTCCCAAAGGAGTAGAAGTGCTCATTAACGGTCATCGCATCGGAGTCAATCAAAAACACTTAAAGCTTATTCATCGCTCTGATGGTTATGAATACAGTTTTACTCCGATTGACCCTGATTTACTTCGTTTTAGCGCGATTTAATAATATGACAAAACCTAATTTTGAAGCAATGTCACTTCAAGAACTGCGAGAGTATATTTTAGAGCATCGGAATGATGACGATGCAGTTCATGAGATGGTACTCCGTATTCGTAGAAACGGTAAGACTGGAACAGTTGACGAATTTATTGAACACGTTAAACACAAACTGACACAAAATCAACAATAAATCGAAGCAGCACCGATGAAAAAATCTCGCAGCCAAGCATGAAAAAGGCAAACTAGGGTGACAATAACCACCCTACGCCTGCGTCTGTAAATCGCTCGAGCAGCTTGTAGGATGGGCATTTCGCCCGTCCCACAATCACTTACTCCTCTTCAAAGTCCTCGTCTGCATCTTCTTCATCATCGTCACTTGGCTTACCGACTGAATTAGCAGAAACAACAGCACCCATTTCTAATTTTTCTCGTACTAACTGTTTAATCTTGTCGGTAAATTCAGGCTTCTCTTCCATGTATTTAATAGCGTTATCCCGACCTTGGGAGATATTTTCACCACTATAACTGTACCAAGCACCCTTACGGATAAGAACTCCTGTTTCTTCAGCCAAGTCTACCAGACAACCTATAGTAGAAATACCTTTGCCAAAGATAATGTCAAATTCTGCCACTCTAAAAGGTGGTGCGACCTTATTTTTAGCAACTTTGACTTTGACACGGTTACCAAATTCTTCAGTCCCTTTTTTCAAGGTTTGAATCCGGCGAATATCTAGGCGTACTGAAGCGTAGTATTTGAGAGCATTACCACCAGTTGTTGTTTCTGGGTTTCCATAGGTAACACCGATTTTTTGCCGCAACTGGTTGAGGAAAATAACTGTACAACCAGATTTTCCAATATTACCAGTGATTTTGCGTAACGCTTGGCTCATCAATCTCGCTTGAAGACCGACGTGTGCATCACCCATTTCGCCTTCAATTTCAGCACGAGGAACCAATGCTGCTACTGAGTCGATGACTACAATATCAACTGCAGCAGAACGAACCAATTGGTCAACAATCTCCAAAGCCGCTTCCCCTGTATCGGGTTGAGATACTAACAAATTTTCAATATCAACACCCAATGCAGCGGCGTAGGTAGGATCGAGGGCATGTTCTGCATCAACGTAAGCAGCGATACCGCCATTTCTTTGTACTTCAGCAACTGCGTGTAGTGCTAACGTCGTTTTACCAGAACTTTCAGGACCGTAAATCTCAATGACCCTTCCCTTGGGAATACCGCCACCTAATGCCAGATCCAGGGTAAGCGCCCCACTAGAAATAGTTTCTACCCGCATACGGGTAGCATCACCCAGGCGCATGATAGTTCCTTTGCCAAAGGTACGCTCAATCTGATTGAGTACCATGTTGAGCGCTTTTTGCTTGCCAGCAGCATCAGTCGTGTTAACAGCCATTCGGAGCCTCTATATTATGGATCTAGGGAGTGTAGATTTGGAGTCGAAATAGAACAGATATACTATTTTAAACACAAATTGCTAATTTAGTACTTCTCTGTAAAGAAGCGTAAACTACAGCAAGAGCCTCCTTGTGGAAACAGGTGACAAGATTCTAGCGCACTCGTTGCCTTGTTTGACACAGACAAATGACTCAGTAATAAATTGTATAATATCAGTATCAGTAAGCAGTGACCACTAACCACTAACTAGCAACCAGTTACGAATCCAAAAATCGAAAATTAAAAATGACTTTTAACCTCCCTGACTCTCTCATTCCTGAAACAGCACTGACAGTAGCAGGATTAACAGATTACATTCGCTTCCTGTTGGAGCAAGATGAGGAATTGCGCCGGGTTTGGGTGACTGGAGAAGTTTCTAGCACTAACAAGCACCGCAGTGGCTTATTTTTTACGCTACAAGACCCAGAGGCTACGGCAGCTATTAAGTGTGTGGTCTGGAACGGTCAATTGCCAAAATTGGCACAACTTCCTGTCTCAGGGGAGCAGTTAATTGTTTTGGGAAGTCTTAAACTTTACCGAGAACGGGGAGAGTACCAACTGAGTGTTTGGCAGGCTTTTCCTGCTGGTGTTGGTTTGCAAGCCTTGCGTTACCAACAAATACGACAACGCTTGGAGGCAGAAGGATTATTTGACCCACAAAGAAAGCGATCGCTTCCTACGCATCCCCAAACTATTGGTGTGGTCACATCTGGGACAGCTGCCGCTTGGGGTGATATTCAAAAGACCCTAAAACAACGATATCCGGGATTGCAAGTTTTGTTTTCTCCTGCAATCGTACAGGGTGACCAAGCACCTCAATCTATTATCAACGCCATTAGAAGGGTGGAAAAAGATGGACGTGCAGAAGTGCTGATTGTATCACGGGGTGGGGGTGCTGTGGAGGAATTAGCATGCTTTAATGACGAACGGGTAGTACGAGCAGTGGCAAATTGTTCGATACCAGTTATTACGGGGATCGGGCATCAAAGAGATGAATCATTGGTAGATTTGGTTGCAGATGCTGCGGTGCATACTCCTACTGCAGCGGCGGAATTGGTTGTACCATCGCTAGCCCAATTGTACGCCGAACATCAGCAACGAGCTATCGCTTTACAAGAAAGCGTGCGTTATTCTTTTCAAAGGGCGGAAAATAAATTACAACAAATGCAAAACCGTTTGTGGCGCTTGCGGTTAGATCGACAAGTTCAGCAGGACTTTCAAGCTTTAAGTTGGAAGCGCCAGCAGTTAATAAGAGCGACAACCGTGCGGTTGCAGCGATCGGTACAGCATATAGAAATGTTGCGGCAAAAGTTGACAACTCTCGATCCAAAAGCGGTCCTTCAGCGCGGTTATGCAGTGGTGCGATTGGAAAATGGTGCGATCGCTCGTTCTGCGATTGAGCTAACTGTAGGACAAGATTTGTCGGTTCAGTTGGGTCAGGGTGAAGTTAAAGTAAAGGTTGTTGATGTCAATGATTTTTGAACCGCTAAGACGCAAAGAACACGAAGGTTAAATAGAAATGGTTAACGTGACTGATAAAGAAGGTTGGAATTACGAAGCTAAGGTTGCTGAGGTAGAAAGAATTATTGCTCGCATTGAGTCGGGTGATTTGGAGTTGCAGGAGGTTTTCGAGCAATTTACGTCTGCTGTTGAGTATTTGCGTCAGTGTGAGGGGTTTTTACAAGAACGACAGCAGCAGGTTGAGTTGTTGATTGAGACTTTGCACGATTAGCGGAAAAGGGGGACAAGGAAGATACAGTAGAGCTTTCTCCCTTGTCTGCTCCTTCTCCTTAAACCCTTGGCAATATTACGGTAAAAGTGGTTCCCACACCCAGTTGACTTTCTACAGTAATTTGACCTTTGTGTAATTCAACTGCATTTTTAACGATTGCTAACCCCAGACCTGTTCCTGGAAGATGACCCGTGTTGCTGCACCTAAAAAAAGATGTAAAGAGTTTGTCTATATCTTCTTCTGGAATGCCAATTCCTTCATCTTGAACTCGGAAAATGGCACTTGTACAATCGCATATTAATTCAAAATTTATATGACCGCCTTGTGGGGAGTATTTGATAGCATTTGATAGTAAATTTGTAAAGATATGCCGTAAGAGTTTTTCATCCATAATGGGAAGTTCTTCCCTTGTACAACCATAAGCGCATTGTTCTACAAAATTAATCTGATATTGTTCACCAGCGCTCAGTTGTAACTGTTCTACTAAATCCAGACAAAAACTAATTAAATCTATAGGCGCTGGCTCGAATTTTAGTTTACCTGCTTCTGTTTTTCCAAATACTAAAATATCTTCTAATATTTGATTGAGATGTTTGACACTAGATTTAATTTTATCAAAGTGTCGCTGTTTCTTTTCTTCAGTTAATTGTTCGCCGTACTTTTGCAGAAATTCGCAAGATAGTAAAATAGTGGTTAATGGAGTGCGAAATTCATGGGATGCGATCGCAATAAAGTGTGATTTGAGTTGACTGATTTCTCTTTCTTTTGCTAAAGCTAATCGAGTTTCTTCTGCTTGCTTGCGTTCGGTGATATCCTGGGCTATCCCGACTCTTCGATAGACTTGTCCGTGATTGTTTTTTACCGGGAAACTGCTATCCCAAATCCAACGAATTGTTCCATCTGGTCGTACAATTCGATATTCATTTTGATAAGCACTATGAGTATTTTCCTTCATGAGGGCAGTCACGTGTTCTCTATCTTCTGGATGAATAGCATCTAACCAAGAATCGGGATTGCCGTACAAACTTTCGCAACTCCTTTTCCATACCTGTTCGTAAGCAGGGCTAATATAAAGAATTTCATAACTGCGAAAATCTCTAATCCAAAAAACTTCTTGAATGTTTTCTGCTAATTGACGGAATTTTTCCTCACTTTGCCGCAACATTTCCTGCGCCATAAGCTTGGATGTCAGTTCTAGCTGCAACTGAGTATTGCTGGCTTTTAAGTTTTGTTCTTGCTGAGTTAAAGCAGTCACAAGTTGACTGAGAGATTGTGATAAATTTGCAATTTCATCTTTGCCTTCAATAGCAGGAATTTTGATTTGTCTGTTACCTCGGCGGATGTAGTTAGCAGCTTTTGCGATCGCTAACATCGGGTGGGTAATTGCCGTTGCTATCAACCAACCCAAAACTGTAAAAACAGTACCCAATATCATGTTCAAAATAAATATTTGCTGCTGTAAATGCCAAACTGGGATAAAAGCTTCATCAGTTTTTTGTCGTACCAACACCAGCCATCCCAACCCCGAATAATTTCGATAACCAAGACTGCGAGCAAAGCCAGTGAGGTAAGTATGACCATCAGACCAAGTTTCAATCAAATAACCATTTTTACCGCTTTGCGCTGCTTTCACACTTTTAAGAGCTAGTAAATTAGCATTTTTTACCTCAGTTGGTGTTAATAATAAATCTCCATTGCTACGAAGAACCAACATTTGTATTTGACGATTTTCTAAAGAGTCCAACAGAGATTTTTCTAACTCTTTAGACCATGTCCAGCTAAGATGAGCACCCAATACACCCCTTACTTTTCCTTGTTCATCCATAACAGGGACTGCAATATCTACAAAGCGCAATGGTTCACTTGTTGGTTTGGGAAGTAATTTTGCTAATTTCACTGCTTCATGTACATCACCTACGTAAGGAACTTTTTGCCCGTACACGTACCAAGGTCTTTGAGAGACATCTTGACCTTCCAATAATTTTCCCGTACTCGCTTGAACTATACCCTTGTTGTCAGTCAAACCTATCCAAGCATAATCAGTGTAAGTACTTTGAAGTTTTTCTAACAGGATACGTTGCTGTAGCGCGGGAGAGTGTGGACTGCGGATAGTGTCCAGAGTACTCATTACCTGAATGTCTTTGTATCGCTCAAACATTCCTCGGTCTAACTTGTCTGTCATTTGGTAGGCTAATTCTGCTAGCGATCTACCAACGTCGAATCTTACCTGTTCGCTAGCGTAATGTCCGACAATGAGACTGGCTAAAATTGTCAGTACAAAAGCAATGCTGCTAATTGTCAATCCCAAGCGGGTTTTCAGGCTGCAGTGGGGATTTAACTTAGCACTTAAGCGATGGGACAAACTAATAATACTCACCACTATACAACGCTTCTACCTCCACAGACCAATTCAAAATTTCAGCAAGTCATGTATCTTCTTAGTTTATCTACTCTTTTTTTAAGTACAAGTGCCTAATTTGTCTAGAGTGAAAAAGATAAAACTGATGCCAAAAAGGCATAAACTTTTTTGTGGTAAAGCTGACAAAAGAGGTTGCTGTGGCTAAATTTCTATTCGTAACCGATCTAGACAATACCTTTGTAGGGGATGATAATGCTTTGGCTGAGTTGAAGGAGCTTTTACAAAACCACCGCAAGCAATACGGTACAAAGATAGTCTATGCCACAGGGCGATCGCCAGTTCTGTATAAGGAACTCAAAGAAGAAAAGAATCTTTTGGAACCAGATGGTTTAGTGTTAGCTGTCGGAACAGAAATCTACCTTAATGGTGATGATACACCCGATCCGGAGTGGTCGAAGCATTTATCTTCCGGATGGAACCGCGACCTTATAGTATCTGTGACTGACAATTTTCCGGCTTTAGTTCCCCAACCAGACTCAGAACAACGCCCTTTTAAGGTCAGTTTTTTCCTTCAAGATGAAGAAGCAAGAAAAATTATACCACAACTTGAGTCAGAGTTTAAAAAATGTGGTTTAATAATCAAATTAATTTACAGCAGTGGTATAGACTTGGACATTGTCCCTCCTCACAGCGATAAAGGTCAGGCAGTACAATTTCTCCGCCAAAAGTGGAACTTTGTACCGGAGCGCTCTGTTGTTTGTGGTGATTCGGGAAATGATATTGCTTTATTCGCGGCTGGCAAAGAACGGGGAATTATTGTTGGCAATGCTCGTCGAGAGCTACTTCAATGGCACAATGAGAATCCCGTTGACTATCATTACCTAGCACAAAGCTTTTGTGCGGGTGGCATTCTAGAAGGATTGAAATACTTTGGATTCTTATGATTAGTTACCTCAAAGGAATTGTTGCTGCTATCCAAAACACAGGAGCTCATCGTCATATCCTGACTCTTGAAGTCAATGGTATGGGGTATGATTTGCAAGTTCCATCGAGACTGGCAAAGCAATTGCCAGAAATTGGTGGTGAAGTGCAAATTTTTACCCACTACCAAATTCGGGAAGAAGTTCCTATGCTCTATGGCTTTGGTTCGCCAGGAGAACGAGACGTGTTTCGGCATTTATTGGGTGTAAGTGGTGTGGGGGCGGCTTTAGCGATCGCACTTCTCGACACCCTGGAATTACCCGATCTCGTTCAAGCAATTATCACAGCGAATGTTCAAATTTTGATCCAAGCTCCTGGAGTTGGTAAGAAAACTGCCGAACGATTGTGTTTGGAACTCAAAAACAAGTTGATAGAGTGGCGCAAGTCCGCCGGCTTTTTTGTCGCCACAGGCGGTCCTGCGCCTGGAATTTTGGACGAAGTGCAAATGACTCTATTGGCTTTGGGTTACACTGCTAGTGAAGTCAGCCATGCCTTACACGTGGTAAGCGAAAATATTGGGTTGCCAAAAGACGCTTTTGTGGAAGATTGGATCAAACAAGCGATCGCCCACTTAAGTAGCGAGTACAGTCAGTAAGTTCCAAACCGATCGTGTACTTTATATTAAGCTGTTCTGCTGATAGGTTGCATAATTTGGACGGGCGAGGACGCCCATTCTACAAGAATCAGATTGATGCACGACTATGTAAATAAGAGCACAACAGCTTAAACCTCTTCACAGAGTGCTTTTACCAATGGACTCGATTTTTCTTCGGAATCCATTTGTAATGCTTCAGGACGAATTGAGGGATCGCCTGCAATAATGGTGTAATGCACGTTAGGATCTGGATTCGTGGCGATGCTTGTCCCCAGCATCACTCAGTATTAAACGATAAAAACATACTATATTTGTATCTATGATTACTGGTCAAAATTTTCAAGTGATTAAAAATGCAGTTTCATCGAATGAAGTAGGAGAATTAGTGATAGGAGAAGTTATTAAAGGAAAAGTATATCGAGTTTTAATTAATGATGCAGGACAAATTTTGCTAGATCCCATAGATTTAGAAAGTATTCCCGATAATCAACGATGGCTGTGGCAAAATTCAGAAGCGATGGCTATGGTACAACGGGGTTTGCAACAAGTAGCTTCTGGAGAAGTTCATGACTTAGGTTCTTTTGCCCAGTATGCAGACTTGGAGATTGATGATTAAATGCAATTCAGGCTGCAATACTCAACTGAAGCCAGGGATACTTTAGCTAATTTGGAGAAAACCGACTCCAAAAAATATCGAAAAGTCTTAAAAACACTGGCGCTCCTGGAAACTAATCTCCGTCATCCTGGTTTGCAAACTCACAAATTTGATGGTTTATCTGGACCTAACGGTGAAGAAGTATTTGAAGCATATGTGGAAAATAAAACATCAGCCGCGTTTCGAGTGTTTTGGTACTACGGTCTAGGTCAGGGAGTGATAACAATATTGGCAATTACTCCTCATCCTTAATCCTATGAAGTAAACCTAGCATAGTACATTTAAGGTAAAGCTTACAGGAGGCAGAGCCTCACGGTAAGGCATTCCCAAGCGGAGCCACCGGATCGAGGTGGGAGGTCTTGACCAGTTTACTGGTCACGGATTTACTGGTTACTGGTTAGATATTAATACTTGCTTCAAATACTGTCCGGTATATGATTTTGGATTTTCTGCGATTTCTTCTGGTGTTCCCACTGCAATAACTTCTCCTCCTTTGTCACCGCCTTCCGGTCCTAGATCTATCAGCCAATCCGCACAACGTATTACATCTAAATTGTGTTCGATGACCAAAACGGAATTGCCTTTATCAACTAAACGTTGCAGGACATCTAATAATTTATGAACATCATAAAAAGATAAGCCTGTCGTTGGTTCATCTATCAAATAAAGTGTTTTACCAGTAGCGCGACGTGATAGTTCTGTTGCTAATTTCACCCTCTGTGCTTCACCGCCAGATAAGGTTGTCGCAGGTTGTCCCAGTTGAATATATCCCAATCCAACATCCACTAAAGTTTGCAACTTATTTACAGCTTTGGGAATGTTTTTGAAAAATTCTAAAGCTTCCTCTACTGTCATACTAAGAACATCAGAAATAGATTTCTCTTTGTACTTCACTTGCAAAGTTTCACGGTTATATCTTGCCCCTTTACAAACTTCACACTGGACGTAAACATCAGGTAAAAAGTTCATTTCAATGACATTTACACCTTGTCCGCTACAAGCTTCACAACGTCCCCCTTTAACGTTGAAAGAAAATTGCCCTGGTTTATATCCCCTAGTTTTTGCTTCAATTGTTTCTGAAAAAACTTCTCGAATAATATCAAAAACGCCCGTATATGTTGCAGGGTTAGAACGAGGTGTTCTTCCAATAGGAGATTGGTCAATAACTATGGCTTTATCAATGGTATCTAAGCCTTGAATACCATCTATCTCTTTAGGAAAAGGAACTTTCCGCGTCAGTTGATGTTGCAGCGCTGGGTAGAGTAATTCGTTAATTAGGGTAGATTTTCCAGAACCTGAAACACCAGTGACAGAAACAAGTTTTCCTAATGGTATTTCTACATTAATGTTTCTCAAATTATTGCGATGGGCATTTTGAATAACCAAACTTCGCCCGTTTCCTTCCCTACGTGTTGCGGGAGTTGCGATCGCTCTACGTCCTGATAAATAAGCTCCTGTCAGCGATTCTTCTGAATTGAGCAATGCTTGTAAATCGCCTTGAGCAACGATTCTACCCCCATTAACCCCAGCAGCAGGACCAATATCAACAACATGGTCAGCCGCACGAATAGTTTCTTCATCGTGCTCCACAACAATTAGGGTATTGCCTAAATCCCGTAACCTAATTAAAGTTCGCAACAATCTTCCATTATCTCGTTGATGCAAACCAATACTGGGTTCATCCAAAACATACAAAACCCCAGTCAACCCAGAACCAATTTGAGTCGCCAGACGAATTCGTTGTGCTTCTCCACCGGAAAGTGTCATTGCCGGACGGTCGAGAGTGAGGTAATCTAAACCTACATCCAGCAAAAATTGCAATCTCGCTTTGATTTCTCTCAATACCAGATCGGCAATTTGTAACTGACGCTGACTCAATTGTAATTGGTCAATTTTGTTCCGAGACTCCCGAATGGAAACCCCCGTTAAATCTATAATTCGGTACTGTCCCAACCGTACTGCTAACGCCTCCGGTTTCAACCGTTTTCCCTCACAGACGGGACACGGTTGATCGACTAAATACTGTTCTAATTTTTGCTTAATTAACTCCGAACCACCGTCATATTGCCTTTGTAAAATTGGCAAAACTCCTTTGAATCCCTCTTTCTGTTTTCTCTGCGAGTCCGTGTTTTTTTCCTCTCCATGGAGAATTATTTCCCTTTGTTCCTCAGTTAACACATTCCAACAGGTTTGCAACTCAAAACTATGTTCTTGACCTAACTTATACAACAACTCCAAATAATACGTATTTTCCTTTTCCGACCAAGGCGCAATAGCAGAATATACTGGTGCTTCAGGATCGGGAACAACCAACTCAGCCGAAAATCTTCTCAAACTACCAATTCCGTGACAGTGCGGACACGCACCATAAGGAGAGTTAAAAGAAAACAAGCGCGGGGATAATTCTTCCATCACCGCCCCGTGTTCCGGACAGGCAAAGTTTTCTGAAAAGACTAATTCTTGTTCTTGCTCTTTTGGTTGTTTCTTATCACTATCGCCCGATGACGAAGAACTAATGAGAATAACTGCAATTCCATTAGATTGACGCAAACAGGTAGAAAGGGAATCAAACAATCGCTCTTGCAAATCCGGTTTTTTTACCAATCGGTCAATAACAACTTCTATGGTGTGAATAACATTTTTATCTAATTCAATGGCATCGGAAAGTTCGCGTACTTCCCCATCTACACGAACGCGGACAAAACCTTGGGATGCCAAACTTGATAGCAGTTTGCTATGCGTCCCCTTTTTGCCCCGAACAACAGGCGCAAGAATTTGAAAGCGCGTGCGATCTGGTAGTTCCATGATGCGATCGCACATCTCATCTATGGTTTGGGGGGCGATACAGCGATCGCATATGGGACAGTGAGGTTCGCCAGCGCGTCCAAACAGGAGTCGCAGATAGTCGTAAATTTCTGTCACCGTCCCTACAGTAGAACGGGGGTTATGAGATGTTGACTTTTGGTCAATGGAAATCGCTGGGCTTAATCCCTCAATCGCCTCAACATCAGGTTTATCGACTTGTCCCAAGAATTGCCGTGCATAAGCGCTAAGGGATTCCACATAGCGGCGCTGTCCTTCTGCAAAGATGGTGTCGAATGCCAAGGAAGATTTGCCAGAACCAGAAACGCCAGTAAAGACAATCAAGCGATCGCGAGGCAATTCCAGATCGATATTTTTCAGGTTGTGCTGTCTGGCACCCCGAATGCGGATAGTGTTTTGGCTGTTTGGGTTTGTCTGAGGAAGGTGCCCATTTAAGGATTGCGATCGCTGAGTGTTTAACATATGAACGGGGTGAGAGAAACAGGCAGGTGCGAAACAGTTCTTAATATTATCATCAAAAAAATGGGTTAGAAACCCGGTCCTTCTAGGACGGCTTGACAAATTAATTAACTACGCGCCACGAGTTGTAAGACAAAAACTTACAATCTGTAGGCACAGCGTTTTGACACAATCGCTGACCAGTATTCAAACTGTGCAGGCTAATTGTTTTTCTATCGGGGTTTTTCTTTGTTGGTGACTCTTGCCAACCGCCAACAAAACAGAATCCGTATTTCGGATGTTTAACGATTGAACCACGCTTAAAACCAGCACTCATGGTGCCACCATATCGAGAACGTATGTGTTGGCGTGCATATTGCAATCGATGAAGCTGTCTGCGGTGAAACTCAAGTGGGACAGCCTCAATCAACTGTGTGTTATCTGGGCGGGAGTGTCCTTGGACAGACCAATTAGCTAACACCCATGAATCAACACAATGAGCTTCAAACTTGTTTGACAATTTTTGTTGAGACTTATGAAGCCCTAAACTTTGTCGCAGTTGGTAAGTCTCGTTGCCTGATTTAGTCTCAACATGAGCAATTTTTCTGAGTTCGGAATAAAACCATTGTTTTCCTACCTCTAGGGGACTAAACGAAGCATTCCACTGACATCCGTTTTTCCAGGTGCGGGCTTTGATATCCTCCACCACAAAAGTTGATACCGGAAACATTTTGGTTAGCCAGTTAGCTATCCTCAACTTCCACTGCCACCGCGCTTTAGTCGATGGAGGAATACGGTTTTTGTTGACCAACCTGTTAGTTCGATTTTGACGACACGGAGTGTTGCGAAAGCGCCTCGAGCGTCGCATATTGCGTCTTACCTCAATATGGTCTTTCACCCAATCAACAGCATGGGTTTGCACATTTAGGTAAGTGTGAGCTTGCGACTTGAGTGTAAACGCCTCCCTTTTGGAACCAGGATCGATCCCTACTGCTATCGGTTGGCTATTTGTGTTTGAGGGTTCTACGTTCAGTCGGACACAAAACACTCCTTTTTTCCAAAATGGTGTTGCCTTACCTGACTTAATCCAACGCTTGGCTCGGCTTGGAGTCGTCGGCATTCGAGGTCTATTTTCACTGTTGACAACCGGTACAAACATTTACGATAAGTCCTATTGCTAGGTATATATTTCCCTTCGCCACTGACTACCACAGAGGTGAAAAACTAGGGAGGCATTCTTAACGTCTTTTGGGATACCACTCCCAGATAGTTCAGCAATTGGCTAGACACTGGTTTCGTCCTGAATTCAGAAGGTGGTGAGTCTTCCTCTTCCAAGCCTCCGCGCTTTAGCCGGAGGTCAGTGACTGTCTCCGCTATCATGATAGAACAATAGTACTGCATTGACAGTGACCAATGACCAATGACCGCTCATAAGCATGGTTACTGGTTGCTGAAGTTAAGCTAGGTGTATCGATAGCGTTAAGGAGGCACTCTTACCATGCTAACTAGTGCAACCACTTATGAAATCACTTGGGAAAAATTACCGGATGATTTTGTTTTAGATGACGAGCCTGTGGATAACATTAATCAGCCACTGTTAGCAGCTGCTTTAACAGAAAGTTTAGAAGTTGCTGGAAGATTGCCAGCCAACTCTTTGACCATAACAAATTATGCTATTTGTGCCACTTTGAACAATCGCATTGTGGTTAAAGCACCCGATTGGGGATTTGTTCCTTCTATTAAGGTGTCACGAGAAGAAGTTAAGCGCAGTTATACGCCAAAACTTCAAGGTGATTTTCCAGTTATCGTTATGGAATTCCTTTCAGATACTGAAGGGAGTGAGTACTCCAGCAAACCTACGTATCCCCCTGGTAAATGGTACTATTACGAGCGAGTTTTAAAAGTTCCTAATTATGCCATTTTTGAACCAGATACAGGATTGCTGGAAGTTTATCAATTAGATGATTCGGGTCGTTATCAGTTGCAATCGCCAGATGAAAATAACCTTTACTGGATTAAAGAAATGAACCTGTTTTTAGGGACGTGGCTGGGGACTAGAGAAAACCGTTCTAGTTACTGGTTGCGTTGGTGGAACGAACAAAGAGAACTGTTGCTGTGGGGTTTTGAGTTTGCAGAACAAGAACGACAACGTGCAGAACAAGAACGACAACGTGCAGAACGCTTGGCAGCGCAATTGCGTGCGTTGGGGATAGAACCGGAAGCGTAAACAACAGAGCAATTGGCAATTGATCTCGTTTCCCGCCTCTGGCTGTGGAATGTCTGACTCAGGAGGCGGAGCCTCAGAACACACATCTCAGGCTCAGCTGGGAAACGAGAAGATCGCTCACCGTTCAGCGATCGCTGATGATAGCCAATTTATAATTTGTTGATTGACCACATCTGGAACTTCATCATGAGGACAATGACCGGCACCAGGGATAGGAACAATTTTGATATCTTTACCATTATCCCGTGCTTGTTCGTAAAGTTTTGCTCCTGTAATTGGGGTCCAAGGGTCTTCAGCTCCCCAAATAACTAATAACGGGCATTCAACATTGGGTAATAATTCCGCTGGCGAGGGACCGGGAGGTGCTGTGAGGATGGCTGCAAAAACTTGTTGTGCTCCGGGAGCGCATGAAGGTGTATAAAGTAAGTCTACCAATTCATCAGTGACGGCTTCTCGATTGCGGTAAACCTGATAGAGCGTGCGGCGAATTTGGGCTTTCTGGCGAATGCGATTGAAAACGAACGCTCCTGTCATTGGGGAACTCACAAATTTGTTGAAAGCTGCCATGACAATGCGTAATGGTGGATTGAGTTCGTGGGGACGGTGACTTAAACCACCCGCACTGTTAATCAAAATGCCACCTGCGGATATTTCTGGATGTTTTGTTACAGTTATCAAACCGATGAGTGCGCCAATGGAATTGCCGATAAAGACTGCTGGTTGTTGTATGTGTACTGTCCAAAAATCTTTTAAGAGTTCCACCCAAATTTCTACAGTGTATTTTAACGGTGGTTTATCGGAACCGCCAAACCCTAACAAGTCGAGGGCAAAGACTCGGTAACCTGCGGCTGCTAAAACTGGAATATTTTTTCGCCAATGTCCAATAGATGCGCCAAAGCCATGAACGAGTACGAGGGGTTTTCCCGTTCCCATGACAGTATACTGGATTTTATGACCCTGCCATGTCCAAAAGTGTTTTTCAAAGGTACTTTGTACTACCTGCTGCGAAGTAACTGTCATTATTAAGATTTGTAGAGTATTTTCTTATATCTTAATATTATTTAGCCGCCTTCTGCGCTCTGCCTTTTCCCGGATCGCTATACATCTTCCAACCAAGCTAAAATGCTGTCCCGGCTTTCTGCTAAACCTTTATAAATTAATGACTCTGGTGTCATCGATTGAAGAGCAGCCAATAATTTTAATCGCAAATTTGTATCTTTTTTGATAGCAATACAATCTCTAAAATAAGTGCGGATAGTAAACAGCACTGCGTTATGTTCTGGTAAACCCCAAATGACTTGTCGTTCTATTCTTAAGAATAATTTGGGGTTGTCCCGGTTAAAACTTCTACCATGCCATTCATCAAGGGACACACTTGGAGGTGGTTCGGGATGGTGATTGAGGCGAGTGTCGGTACTCAAACCCCAAGCAAAGCGTACCATTGGTTCGCGAAGAACCATTGTGTTAACGATCGCACTAGCCCGTCGGTTAATTTTCTCGATTCCTGCTACGGGTGCATGAATTGTAGCGAAATCCTGACCAATCTTTTCCTTACCCGACCAATGGTTGGGATAGCACAAATGAACTGCGCTCAACCAGTTACAACCATCAGGACTGTAGCTCATCACAGTTATGTCTTCCTGCATTTGGCTTGCTAAAGCATCCAGGGTGGAAGCATAGGGAGGAAAAACTGGTTGACTTTGAGTTTCAACTTGTCGCAACCGCCAGTTTTCATCTACATAAAGAGTTTCTCCAGTCAGTCGGTTGTGAAAAGATAAACCATGACTTGTTGGTTGACAGCAAAAGTATTGGGGATATTCTTGAGAGAGACGGTCAATAATCAGACAAGCGATCGCACCTGCTACCGCATCAGAATAATGGTAGGTTTGATAATATTTTCTCAATTGTTCGGCACGAGATAAAAGCTTAACCTGTCGGTAATGAGGAAAGTTGCTATCAAATTGAAAGACGCATTTGTCAGCCTCACCGTTACCTAAAGATTTGCCCAGAGGAATAAAGCCAGGTTTAACCTCATAGCGTCCGTTTTCTAGGGGAAAGTAGCAAGCACTGTTTTCTGATGCTTCCACGGTTTTGGCTTCTAGAAATAAAGCGGGTGAAGGCGAGTACATCATTTAAACGCTTGTGAGTGCTTGTTGTCCAGAATAGATCGCCATGCACCATTATAAAGCAGGGTCAACTGACCAATGCTCCATAGAACCAAGGGGTGTTTGGGATCGAGCGTGCGATCGCATTAACGATACCATCTCGCCCCCATCAACACAAACCTCTTCAGCGATTGTCTTTAGTTGCGCTGCACTCACGATTTTGGCTTATACTTTAACAAATAGTTTGTTTGCCCTGCTCTACTCTTAATTTATTTAAAGCATAAAAAGCTATTTTTCGCTCTGATGGTTGTAGGTTTGGTAGCTGACTTTCCGTGAAAACAAACTCTTTTTCCAACTGCAATCCTACTTTTTCCATAACCCGAGTCGATGCTTTGTTGACTGTCAATGCCCATGCCACAACTCGTTGAACGTTCCATTCCATAAACCCCTTGCATATCAATGCCATGGAAGCTTCAGTTGCATATCCTTTTCCCCAAGTGGATTGGCACAATCGGTAACCTAGAGCAATTTCATTGCTGCTAGCTATTTGTAATTCAACGGCAAATTGATGTTCAACAGCAGGGTAGAAGTGACACCACCCGATAAATTCATTGCTTGATTTTTCTACAGCTGCCCAAAAGCCAAAGCGATCGTATTTCTGATAGTATCCCAACCATTTAGGCAGTACTTGTTCTTTAATAGTGTTGTATTCTGTTGGCTGACCCCCGTTAATAAAACGCATAACTTTGGGGTCGCTATCGAGTTTAAAAAGGTTTTCAGCATCTTCTGCTGTGAAGAAGCGCAAAATCAATCGTTCTGTTTCTAAAAAGACTTTCATGACTATCCCAAGCACGAGGATACAGCTAAACTAGCTACGATTTTAGAGAGCTTATTTCCAGAATTATGGCAAATTTAACGATTGATTAAAATCTTGCCTCTGTAGCAGGGAAGGAGAAACAGACATTGAATTTCATTACTATATTGGTATCAATAGTCAATTTCCCAGTCTCATGACTTTCTACTAGAGGTGCTTTATGGACAACTTTAGCTTTTATAAAAAATTAAGCGAGCCAAAACCACCGAATATGAGACACTACGTCACACTTCGTGTCTCATATATACTTCAGGCGGTGGATGTAGGCGAGCGGCAAGTCCCTTTAGGGACAGTGACATCATGTTGTATCGTGATGTCTTTGCTCTTCAATATACCTACGAACTGTGTCGCTACTTACATTGCCAGCAGTAGAGACAAAATACGAACTTGTCCACAAACTAGGCAGTTTTAGCAAACGTGGAAATTCTTGTCTGAGTAATCTAGAACTTCTTCCTTTAATAGCGTTAGCCACTTGATGTGGAGCTATTTCAGGTGGAACGTTAACAAATAGGTGAACGTGGTCTGGCATAATTTCTAGTGCTATAATCTTCCACTCTTTCTCTTGACAAACTTCCCAAACAATTGTTCTTAGTCGGTTTTCGACATCTCCAATCAAAATCTTCTTCCGTCTTTTTGGTATCCAGACTAGATGATAGTTAACCAAGAAAACGGAATGATTTTTTCTTCGATACTGTTGCATAATTCCGGGAACTTACCCTAAAGGGTTCGCCAGTCCCCTACAGAAGGAAACCTTCAAAGCAGGGCTGGCTCACGATATATTATTGTAGACATAGATAATATATCAACAATTAAGGAGGTGATACAACTTGCTAACAAACTATGTATACAAGCTACGCCCTAACGTTTCTCAATCAGAAAAGATGGACACCTGGGTTGATATGCTTAGGAGTCATTACAACTGGTGTTTAAATGATAGAATTGCCCAATACAATCAACAATTCATTCAAGGCGACTATTGCGACATTAGAACAAGGGCAGAGGCTTGCCCAATAACTTGTTTTGTTAGCAAGAATGGAGCTACAGGAGAACCTTGGAAAGACAATAAATTAGATAAAGAGGGAAAGTCTGCCGGACAGAAGTTTCTGTCCGGCGAGCTTTCCGGGAACTTAAAAAATCCTAGAAGAAGTGCCGGAGATATTCAGATAACCAGTTTGCCAATACTTAAAAAAGCTAGACCCTGGTACGCTGAGATTGATTCTACAGTATTGCAACAAAACGTTAAACGTCTTGATGTAGCATACAAAAACTTCTTTGAAGGTAGAGGGTTTCCACAATTTAAAAACCGTAGTAACTTCACTTCTTTTACCTATACAGTAGGAATAAAAGTACAAGGGAATAAAATCTACCTACCTAAAGTAGGTTGGATGAGATTCCACAACTCTCGCTTAATACCTGATGGTTTTACCATCAAAGCTGTAACTGTCCGTAAGCGTCAAGATGGTTGGTATATTTCTGTCCGAATGGAAGACAAAAGTGTACCTGAATACATTTCAAAACCTTTAACAGAAGTTGAAAAAGTGCTTGGTTGCGATTTAGGGATTACTAAACTCGTGCATTTATCAGACGGTTATCAAATTGATAATCCTAAGTTTAGTACTAACCGAAAGACTAAACACCTACTAAAAGTCAGACAGAGACGGGTTAGCCGCAAAGTTAAAGGCAGTAAAAACAGGAAAAAAGCAGCTAAAAAAGTTGGAAGATTACACAAACGTGTCAGTGACAAGCGTTTAGCGTACCAATGGTATGTGGCTAACAAAATCGTCTCTCGTAATGTAGACGGTATTGGTTTGGAAGACTTAAATGTATCTGGTATGTTACGTCGTTGTAAGGTAAAAGTGGATGAGAAAACAGGACGGTTTTTAAAGAACGGACAAAGCCGTAAAAAAGGTTTAAACAGGTCTATCTCGGATGCTAGTTGGTCGGAGTTAACTTCAAAAATTGAGTATCTCGCTGAGAAGCAAGGAAAGGTTGTGATTAAAGTTAATCCTCGAAATTCTTCATGTGAATGCAGGAATTGCGGACATATAGACAAATTGAATCGTGATAAAGAAAGATTCATTTGTACGAGTTGCGGACACATGGAACACGCCGATCTAGGAGCCGCAAAAACAGTTCGAGATAGAGCAAAACAAGTAATTCAAAGTATGGTACGTGGGGACTCCGCGAAACCTGACGCCGATATCAGCAAGTCTGGTGAATGTTCGTCTAAACGCCCGAAACAACGCAAGGAGACGAGCCAGTGCGTTGCCTCTCTTTCCCCCGGTTGAAGCACCTGGCGTATCAGCACGCCCTATGGGCAAACGTGTTGAGCCTGGGAACCTGTGCAAACAGGATATTAAGGCAGCAATGTCTTAAGAATCGCCCTTGCTTTAGCAGGGCGAGTGTCAAAATCCCGTAAAAATCCTATTTGGCAAAGGTCAAATCGCCAGTATTACAGCTGAAATTCCTGCAAGCGCCAAAATTCTTGTCACATATGGTGGAGGTAGTATCAAGACGAATGGTGTTTATGACCAAGTTATGTCTGCGGTGGCTGGACGTCAGGTGATGGAGTTTGGAGGTATTGAACCCAATCCCCGTTTGGAAACACTGATGAAAGCGGTGGAACTAGTGCGAAATGAAGGGATTGACTTTTTACTGGCTGTTGGTGGCGGCTCTGTGATTGATGGTACAAAATTTATCGCAGCTGCTGTTCCCTTTACGGGCGACCCTTGGGACATTCTGGCAAAAACAGCACCTGTGAAAGATGCTTTACCCTTGGGTGTTGTACTGACAATACCTGCCACTGGTTCGGAAATGAATACATTTTCAGTGGTAACCAAGTGGGAAACTAAGGATAAATTAGCTTTCAGCAGCCCTTTGGTATATCCCCGTTTCTCGGTTCTCGATCCAGAAACAACTTTCTCTCTACCTCAAAAGCAAATTGCTAATGGGATCGTTGATGCTTTTACTCATGTGATGGAACAGTATTTGACTTATCCTGCTCATGCACCTTTACAAGATCGAATGGCAGAGTCTATCTTAAAAACGCTGATTGAAATAGGACCAAAAACTCTGGCCGATCCCAAGGACTATGATGCACGTGCTATTTTCATGTGGTGCGCTACTATGGCTCTCAATGGGCTGATTGGTGTAGGAGTCCCTCAGGATTGGTCTACTCATGATATAGGTCACGAACTGACTGCGTTACACGGATTGGATCACGCTCAAACTTTGGCTATTGTACTCCCTAGCACTATGTCAGTTAGGCGCAGTAGCAAATGGCAGAAACTTTTACAATATGCCGAACGAGTTTGGGGTATTGTGGATGGTACTGAGGAAGAACGGGTTAATGAGGCGATCGCTTCAACTCGCAACTTTTTTGAATCTGTTGGTGTACGTACTCGTCTCTCAGACTATGGTATTGGGCGCGAAACCATTCCAATCATTGTTGAGCGTTTGGAGAAACGGAGACAGGTTGCATTGGGCGAACAACAGGATGTCAATCCTCAAGTCGTTGAAGAGATTCTTCAACTTTGTGGTTAAAATTTTTTCTGAAAGATTTACGAGCCCTAAGAGTTGCGATCGAAAACATGAGAACTTATGACCCAGACTCAAAGTAAACGAGTCACCTTTGAAGAATTTGCTGCTTGGCGTCCAAAAAACGGACGTTACGAACTACATAATGGGAACGTTGTTGAAATGGCGCAACCTTGAGGGGGACATGAAACAAGGGTTAATAAATCATATTGTAAACGTTGCGAAGTGCGGCTAGAAGCCGCCATAGCAACATCAGTTTAGAATCCCCTTGCTTCTAGAGAGGAGAGATGTCAAGCTCATTCAATTAGATAAAAATTTGAACAACACCTGTAATGTTGTCATTGCCATAACCAAATGCCATAGCTTCTTGATAAATGTTATGAATGGCAGTAGATGCGGGAATTAAAGCACCAAAGGCTTGTGCGGTTTGGATGAAATAACGGAAATCTTTCTCTACTAATTCAATTGGAAACATCGGTGCATGATTATTTATGGCCATTAGACTTCCTGCGCCCAATGCAGCTGGACTGATTACAGGTAAATCACCCAGATACTGCATTGCTTTTACACTGGTTATTCCGTTCTTGTCCAGCATTCCGATAATTTCTGCTAATGCCGCAACCTGAATGCCAAATAGTGCATTAACAGCCAGTTTCATCGTCATTCCCTGACCTACTGAACCGATATGATGGATGCTTGAAGCACCTGCGGACAACAGAACAGGTTGAACTTGTGCCAAGGTTTGTGCTTTTCCCCCAACCAGATAAATGAGTTTCTTTGCTTCTGCCTGCTGCCGCGACCCGACCACTGGAGCATCGAGAAAGGCAGCTCCACGATTTAAGATTTCATCTGCCAATTCTCGTGTCCAATCTACGGTTAAAGTGCTGGATTCAATCGTGATTGCATCTTTGCTCAGTCCCAGTGCCGCACCTATTTTCGGGTCAAGCCAGATGCTTCGTGACACGTCATTATCAGTGACCATACTAATCACAATATCAGCTTGCTCGGCAGCTTCTTTGGGTGTTGTGGCATAAACAGCCCCACGATCCAGTAAGGGCTTTACCTTAGAAGCTGTACGATTATATACAACAACTTGATATTTTGCATTAAGCAAGTTCTGCACGATGCGAGATCCCATTGCTCCGGCTCCCAAAACTGCAATCCGTTTCATTCCCGCCCCTCCAATAATTTGTTGATTGACAAAACTATATTTGCTGTCCAAACAGTGATAAATATCAATTTATGAATGGCTCTCGTGCATTTTTTACATTAATTGCTGTCTATTAGTGCAAAATAATATCTATAAAAATCATGTTTGCTGCAGATTAATTCTTGTAATTCGGTAATGGACTTATCAGTACTAAAACTTTTTGTGGAAGTCATGAGGCGGGGTAGTTTTGCATCTGTTGCCCGTGAGCGCAATCTAGATCCTTCTTCAGTCTCACGGGCGATCGCTTCATTAGAAGAAGAGTTGGGAATCAGATTATTCCAGAGGACGACTCGCAAATTGTCAGCAACTGAGGCTGGGATGATCTACTTTGAGCGCATTGAACCATTGGTTGAGGAGATACAGCAAGCAATTGATATAGCCACAGACATTTCCGGTCAGCCCAAGGGAACTCTCCGCGTCACAGCTTCTGTCTCTTTCGGGCTCAAGTGCATTGTGCCGTTATTGCCTAAATTTAATTCGTTATATCCCGCGCTTACAGTCGATCTGTTACTAACTGATGCCGTTGTTGATTTGTTGGCTGAACAAATTGACCTAGCAGTGCGTCTCGGACTCCTGGCTGACTCCACTCTGATTGCCCAACAATTAATGCGAACTCACTATTCGGTTTGTGCTAGTCCAGGTTATCTCAAGTGTTCGCCACCGTTGGAAAAACCGAGCGATGTGGAGCAACATAAGTGTCTACTTTTTCCGCTATCAGGGTTTCGCTCACGATGGATTTTCAAAGATCGCCAGGGTGAACTGAGTGATGTTTCTGTCTGTGGACACATTGTAATTTCAAATGCGATTGCCCTTCAGCAGTGTGCAATCGCAGGTATGGGTTTAGCATTGCTCCCAAACTGGTTGATTGACGAAGATTTACGGGTTGGTTCCCTCGTCAACTTGTTTCCAGATTACGATGTAACAGCAACGAATTTCAACACCGCCGCTTGGTTTGTCTATCCAACTCGTACTTATATTCCACTAAAAGTTCATGTATTCATAGAATTTTTCAAGAAATCTGTTTTAGGGTTAGCAATAGACTAAAGGTTGGGATGTAAGTAAAGACGCATAAAAATTTACTTTTATTTTAGCTCTTTCGCGATTACCATCTCTGGCAAACCAGTCATGTTTTCTTCCATTCCTGCAACTATATTCCTCGATTGACTACTTGACTGAGGATAACTCATCGGTTTAAATAGGATAAGACCAATTGGTCGGAAATATCAAAATGTCTAAAGGCGAAGAAACCAAAGAGAAAATTCTCCAACAAGCAGCCGAACTGTTTAATCAACAGGGTTATGCTGGTGCATCAATTGCAGATATTATGCGTGTCACGGGATTGCAGAAAGGAGGCATATATAATCATTTTCAAAGTAAAGACGATCTCGCATTACAAGCATTTGATTTTGCGATCGCTCAAATGAAAGAGCGTTACAGAACTATATTGCGTAGCAAGCATTGTGCGGTGGATAGGTTGCAAGCGATTGTAGATATCTTTCGCAGCAACATAGATAACCCAATTATCAAGGGAGGTTGTCCCATACTGAACACAGCTATTGAGAGTGACGACACGCACCCTGCTTTGCGAGAACGAGCCAAACAAGCAATGGACTCTTGGCGGGAAATAGTATCTCAAATTATCCAAAAGGGGATCGAAAGGGGCGAAATTCGCCCGACGGTTAACATTGATGAAACAGCTACCATCATGATTTCTTCACTTGAGGGTGCTGTTATGCTAAGCAAGCTCTACGGAGATCTGATTCACATAGATATAGTCACTCAGCATTTAAACGAGTATATAAGGAGCCACTTGCAAATCTAGAGCAATTAAACTGTATTAAGATTACTCTTATCTCAAATCAGACCAATTGGTCGGAAAATGCTCAAGGTTCCCCATGAAAAAAGACTTATCGTACTTGCTAGCAAAAAAGCAGAATCATCAAAAAATTGTAGCCCTGACAGCATATGATTATCCTACAGCGCTGTTGGAAGATAAGACTGGAGTTGATATCATTTTCGTTGGTGACAGTGTAGGAACAAATATACTTGGATATGATAGCGAACAAGAAGTTACGGTAGATGATATTGCCCATCATCTGAAAGCTGTTCGACGAGGAGTATCCCAAGCGTATATTCTTGGCGATTTGCCTTATAATTCCTATGAAACTCCCGAACAAGCACTCGATAATGCCAAAAAACTTTTAGCACATGGAGCAGATATTGTTAAATTAGAAGGTGTACGAGAAAAAGTCATCAAGCATCTGATCGACCATGATATAAAAGTATGCGGTCATCTTGGTTTGCTACCACAAACGCAGCAGCAGAAGAGGGTACAAGGAAAAACTTTTGAACAAGCGAAGACAATTATTGAAGATGCGATCGCATTGGAAAAACTTGGTATATCAATGCTCGTTTTGGAACTGATTCCTGAAGAACTCGGTCAAATCGTGACTGAAAAACTCAGCATTCCTACCATTGGAATTGGTTCGGGGCGGTTTACTGATGGACAGGTTCTTATCGTAAACGACATATTAGGAATAACACCCCGCAAGCTAAAACTTGCAAAAACATATCAAGACTATCAAACTTTGACTGCCCAAGCAATACAAAAGTATAAGGAAGATGTTGAACAAAATCTATTTCCTACAGAAGAAAATGTTTGGCACATGGCAGAGGAAGAGTTAAAACATCTCCGCTAATTTCACACCTACAATCTCTATAAGTGATTGATACAACGAAACGTATTGGCATATCAACAAACAGACCAATCGGTCTTTTTACCAACACAATCTTAATAGGAAGAATGTTCCATGCTCAAGTTTTACTACAATCCTCGGTCACCAATGGCACGTCGTGTATGGGTAACCTTATTAGAAAAAGAAATTTCTTTTGAGCCGATTTTGCTAAATTTAAATGGTGACCAAATGGAACCAGAATTTTTAGGAATTAACCCTTTTCACCACATTCCTGTCATCATTGATAATGGGTTTAGGGTTATAGAATCTTTAGCCATTATGGATTATTTAGAAGCTAAGTATCCCACACCAGAAATGTTGCCTAAAGAAGCCCAAGCATTGGCGACAGTAAGAACAGTACAAATGGTAACGAATAACGAGCTTTTGCCCCAAATAATTACACTCATGTACAAAGATGCAAGTTCTCCCCAATTTGTGCAAGCTACAGAACACGTAAATAAAGTTTTTAGCTTTTTAACAGATATTTTAGGAGAAAATTCTTATTTTGGAAGCGATCGCTTAACCTTTGGAGATATTGTTGTCGGAGGAACCATATCTTTACTGGTAAAGGTAGGTATAAGTCTTAACAATTACCCCAAATTAAATGATTGGTATGAACGCTTGATGCAACGAGAAGCGTGGAGCAAAACAGAATTGAGTCAGGAAGAGTTTGAACAATTTAAGCGGGTTCTCAACATAATACGCAAACGTAAGTTGAGCCAAACTCGCTCTCAACCTGCGACAGCTGTTACCTAATTTGCCAAGTATACTGGGTATATGTGTGATAAACTTCCGCCAATTGTTGTCGTTCAGATGAGTATGGAAAAACAACCGATTCAAGTTATTGGAGGTGGACTAGCCGGGACAGAAGCAGCATGGCAAATAGCCCAAGCTGGGATACCTGTCATTCTGTGGGAAATGCGTCCAAAACAATTGAGTGGTGCTCATCACACGGAACATTTGGCAGAATTAGTATGTAGCAATTCATTTGGGGCAATGGCAAGCGATCGCGCTGCAGGTTTGTTGCATGAAGAGTTGCGTCGGCTTGGTTCTATCGTGATCTCAAAAGCGGACGAACACTCAGTCCCAGCAGGTGGAGCACTTGCTGTCGATAGGGGACAATTTAGCTCCGATTTAACAGAAACCCTTGCTCGCCATCCCTTAATTGAACTGCGTCGGGAAGAGTTGCGTGCTATTCCTGAAGGGATTGTTGTTTTAGCAACGGGTCCTTTAACCAGCCCGGACTTAGCAGAAGATTTGCGCCGCTTCACTGGGATGGAATACCTCAGCTTTTTTGATGCTGCTAGCCCGATTATTGTGGGAGAATCGATTAACCGCGATATTGCATTTCTTGCCTCTCGTTACGATAAAGGTGAAGCAGCATATCTCAACTGTCCGATGAATAAAGAGCAGTACCTGCGCTTTTGGCAAGAACTTTGTGCAGCCGAACAAGTGGAATTAAAAGATTTTGAGAGGGAAACAGCAAAATTTTTTGAAGGTTGTTTGCCAATCGAAGAACTCGCAAGGCGGGGAGAAGATACCATGCGCTACGGTCCCTTAAAACCCGTGGGATTGTCAGATAGTCGTACTGGAGAACGTCCTTATGCTGTGGTACAGTTGCGGCAAGAAGACAAAGCCGGACAGCTTTGGAATATGGTGGGTTTCCAAACTAATTTGCGGTGGGGCGAGCAAAAGCGCATTTTTCGATTAATTCCCAGTTTGGAAAATGCAGAGTTTGTAAGATTGGGAGTGATGCACCGCAATACTTTTATTAATGCTCCCGAGTTGATGCTCCCCAATTTGCAGTTTAAACAGCGCCCGACGTTGTTTGCTGCAGGACAGTTGATTGGAACTGAAGGCTACACAGCAGCAGCAGCAGGCGGCTGGTTGGCGGGAACCAATGCAGCTCGTGTTGCTTTGGGTAAAGAACCTTTGACTTTACCCAATACAACAATGATGGGGTCGCTGTTTGAATTTATTAGTTCGGCTTCACCCAAGCATTTCCAGCCAATGCCACCTAACTTTGGTATACTGCCAGACCTGGGAGAGAAAATAAAAAATAAACAGGAGCGTTACGGGCGTTATCGCGATCGCTCTCTTGCTGACATCCAAAACTTCGCAATTCATAACTAGTAACTCAATAATTAGGAATTACGAATTGCAAACTACTTTGATGCTTTCTTTTGGTCTTGGATTGTCTCGTCTTTAGTGGTGGCAATTCCATGAATGCCTATCGCTGCGATCGCTGCGCCAATAAATCCCCAAGTTCCATTGGAGAGTGCATTTATGCGGTGAACGAGATTGCGATGATAGGCAAGATCCAATTGTCTTTCATTGTTTCTGCCTTCCCTAACCAACCTTTCTACATACCTTTCAGTTCTTTGCATGGCTAGATAATCAAGGTTGAAGGAGTAAAGCGATGAACCTGATACCAACACACCTGGAATCACCAGAGTAATTAAGAGAATTGCTCTGCCTAAGCTCATAAAACCTCATCAGGCGACATTTCTGACTCAATGCTGACATGAGTGGCATTTTGTGATAGTATCTGGCGAACAAATTGGAAATGATGGGTTAAAAGTATCAGTAGATACCTCAGCTATTACTTTTAAAAAATCCTCTTAACTTTACTCTAACTTATCCTTCTTCGCCCATAGAAGTAGTGCTGTAGATGGAAACTAAGAACATCAAGACCTAAAAACAATCATTCATTGAACTATAGTACTATGACTCAGACTTCCACAAATACCATAACTGCATATTTGCAACAAATTAGCCGGATTCCTTTGCTGACTCGCGAATCTGAAATTGAATATGGCAAACAAGTGCAGTTAGCGATCGCATTATATGAAGTCGGATCTAGCTTATGCGATCGCTTGGGTCGTTCTCCAACTTATCAAGAGTGGGCTGAGCAAGTTGCTTCTCTTGGGAAGGACTATCCCAAAACTGTAGCAAAACTACAACAGGCGATCGCCGCAGGTGAAACTGCCAAGCGTAAAATGATGGAGGCTAACTTGCGGTTAGTTGTTTCTATTGCCAAGAAGTATGTAAAACGTAATGTTGAACTGTTAGATCTCATTCAAGAAGGGACTATTGGGCTGCAAAGAGCTATCGAAAAATTCGATCCGACGAAGGGCTATCGGTTCTCAACTTACGCTTACCTGTGGATTCGTCAAGCAATTACCCGTGCTATTACAGAGCAAAGTCGCAGTATTCGCTTACCCCTCCAAATTAACAAGAAGCTCAATAAATTTAAAGCTCTTCAGCGCGAATTGTCTCAGAAGTTAGGACGCTCTGCAACTGCAAAAGAACTGGCATACGCCTTAAAGTTAACCCCTCAACAGTTAAGAGAGTATTTGCTCTGGGAACGCCAGATCCTCTCTCTCAATCAGCAAATCGGCGAGGATCGAGACACAGAACTATCTGATATTTTACCAGATCCTAGCGATTTGCCAGAAGAACAACTTGTCCAGTCTTCTGTACATGATACTCTAAGACAGTTAATTGCTAACTTAACTCAAGAACAACAAATGGTTTTGACTTTGCGCTATGGGTTACAGGATGGACAATCGCTCAGTCCAAAAGCAGTGAGCGAACGCTTGCATATCAGCCGCGATCGCGTATCTCGCTTGGAAGAAATAGCTATCAGGAATCTCCGCAAACATAAGGCAGATATTCAAGGATTTTGGGTAGCTAGTTGATTTTTTTACATTGGTTATAAGCCCCACACTTTAGCCGATTAAAGATGTATAAACTATACTCAATGTTTGTCCAAGGTTTTTATTGGGTTTAAAGGATGCAAAATTTTGGAACTCGCCCATAGCTTTATGCTTCCATTTTGAGTCAAAGGACAAGTTATACTTCCAATGTTAGGACTTACCGATCATTCAAAAACGCAACAATAAGGGGTTCAGACATTGAAAGACTCGGTTATGTTTCCAGATCCTAAAATCTTTTGGGTGTAGTGACAATCGCAAAATCAATTTGTAACAATTAATATTGATATTATGACAAAAGAGCAACAAGATATTTTAGCAATCGCAAAAAAATATTTGAAGGCTATAGAAGAAGGTAAAACAGCAGAAGAGCTTGCTATTTATTATTCTGAATCTGTAGAACAAGTGGAATATCCCAATCGACTCATACCTAATGGCTCTACAAGAAACTTAGATGACTTAAAAGAAGCTTCATTAAGAGGCAAGCAGGTGATAATTAGCCAGAATTATGATATTAAAAACTCTTATGTTGTGGGAAACACAGTCATTTTAGAAATAATATGGACAGCTAAAATAGCAGTTTCTATTGGACAAACTCCACTGGGGGGACAGATGAAAGCTTACATTGCTCAATTTCTTGAATTTGAAGGTAACAAAATAGTTCACCAAAGAACATATGACTGTTATGAACCTTTTTAAGTTCGTTCATAATGCTGCTTGAATTTGATAGTGCATCTCTAGCTTACTTAGAATGGTGTGACACACTCAAAAGTATAGTTAAAATTAAGGCTCCGCTTCAAGGTATGTATTTCTAAGCGGAGCCAAGGGATCTAGAGGCAGTCTGGGAATGAGCCTTTTTTAGCTATTTTTATTTGTTACATAAAGAAGAATCTGCGAAAGCTCGTATAATTTGCCACCAGGTTTGTTGTCCTACGATTCCATCTACGGCTAATGGTGGATAATTGCCTTGAAACTGTTTCACTGCATTTTCGGTTTGTGGACCGAATTTGCCATCAGTAGCAACAGAACCGTATTCCAGACAGTTTAAAATTCGTTGCAAATATCTAACGTCTTCACCTTGACTGCCATTTTCTAAAGTAGGTAGTGATTGGGATATTTGAACATTAACGGACATAGTTTTCTCCTAAAAATGTTGAGTTTATTTGAAAGAAAGACAATTACCTGAGAACTTATGTTGAGGAATAATCGCTCAGCAATTGCTTAACTCAGGAATAAATTAATTGTGTAATAGTTTTATGATTTGTACCAGCCAATATAATCCAGTTAAGCTATGATTTAAGAGGAAATCTTTTTTAAGACAAAATAGAGGTTCTCAGAAATTCATTAGTATTTCAATAATTATTAAATATGAATCATAAAAATAAACCCGATATTTGGATAATACCGGGGTGCTAATGCTTAAATTTTTCTCAATGCTTGGATAAGAATTTTTGTAGTAGAGCGTCTAGGTTAATTTGTTGGGTAGAAATTAATCGGTTAATGAGTCTGTGATTCTTTCCCCCCTGCCCCTGCAGCCTCAACCCAACATTTTTAGGTGGATGCGGTAGTAGGTTGGGCTGACCGTGGGGAAACCCAACAAATGTTCTACATTGAACTACTCAAGCGATAACCAATTCCATACACTGTTTCAATTAATCTGTCAGAGGTTCCTGCTGCTTTCAATTTTTTTCGTAAATTGGTAATATGTGTTTTGATTGTTTCTTTACCAGCTAATTTGTCATAATTCCACAATTTGTCTGCTAAGGTTGAGCGAGTTAAAACTTGGTTTTGATTTCTTAATAAGCATTCTAATAACATATATTCTTTAGGTGTTAGGGAAAGCGATCGCTCTCTATACATAGCACAATAGCTACTAGGATCGAGCCGTAAGTCACCGTAAACTAAGATTGGTTGGCGAATTTCAGAGCTTCTACGAGATAAAGCTCTAATTCTTGCTGTTAATTCTTCTAATTCAAACGGTTTCACTAAATAATCATCAGCCCCTGCATCTAATCCCATGACTTTATCCACAGTTTTATTTCTTGCTGATAGCATTAATATAAGAGCATTATATTTAGCATTTCGCAAACGTTTACAGAAGCTAATACCATCTACTTGTGGAAGAATATTATCTAATAAAATGAGATCGTATTGGCTTGTTTGTGTATATTCCCAACCCTTAAGAGCATCATAGGCTATGTCTACGATGTAATGTTCGTGTTTGAAATTTTCTGCTAGGAATTTGGCTGTATATTTATCACTTTCTACTATCAAAATTTTCATATCGCCGTCCGAGAGTCATACAGATATTAAGTTAATATTTTTATGAGATATTCTTGTTTGTTCATCTAATTTATAACTAGTTTTTCACTATATGAGAATTTTGAACAGTCAAGATAATCCAGTTAAGATATGAGTTATAAACATTTCCTATAAGGATGTTAAATTGACAACATAATAAGATATTATGTATCTAAGATATGGGCTTAGGATGATAAAGAATCACACTGTTAGTCAGGGTGTAAGGTCGCCGCACCCCTACATCTATGTGTTTGGGCATCTAACAATGGCTGTAAATATAAATGAGGATTTCTTCCCGAGTTCTTGACATTTCCTATTTACAGTGAAATCAACAGCAAAGATTTGCAAGGTTAAATGCTCTTATATATTACCTTGCTCATCGATGTTAAAGAGCTAATTGAGTTCTTTAATGAAAAATTAATGAGATTTACATTCATACCGAAGGAGTCAGAATTATGTATTTTTCTTATGTACCTGCACAAACAACAGTAACAGCAGCTGAAGTACGTACACAAATGCCAGTGGCTTCTGCACCTGCGCTTACAGTTGCTCAATATCAACCAGTGCAACAAACTCCTACTGCTAAAAAGCTGGGGTTAACAGGTGATTACATTGGGGTTGGTATTAACCCTGGCGTGACTAGTGGTGGACGCAGTGATGAAAAAGCCGATTTAGGAGGCGACGTGACTGCACGTATCGCCATTCCCAAGACACAACTATCAGTACGTCCTTCTGCAATCATCAGCCGTCACAGTGCCGATCTTGTGCCAACGGTTACTTACGATCTGCCTATCGCTAAAAATACTAACCTATTTGGTGGTGGTGGCTATTCTTTTGTAACTGATAGAGGTAAAGATACTCCACTCGGAAATAAAAATGCTCCTATTATTACTGGTGGTGTGGAAACGAAAATCAGCAAAAGTGTGAATGCTTATGCTGCTACGGATCTAGCTTTTGATGCTTACCGCAATAGTTCTGCGGAGGCCGTGGGCTTTCAAGTAGGTGTTGGTTACAACTTTTAACTTACAAAATAGGTAACGATTATGAATCTTAAAGCCTTTGCAACTACTGCTATCCTTGGGGTTATGACTCTAATTCCCAGCCAAGCTTTTGCAGCACAAATTACATCTGCACGTACTTATCACTCTGGGTTTTTCCAACCTGTAGCAAGGGTTAACCCTCAACTTCCCATAGCAATAAAGCTTGAAAATGAGACTGGATTACCTTTGGACTACGGAGTGTTAGGTCAATCTGAAGATAGAGTATTGCCACCTGCAGGTATTACTGAAATCAGCAATTTCTCTTTTCCTGCAAACTTTACAGTCTATCCCGCTAACCCTTCTGAGGCACAATTAAAGTACAAGGTCTTTGTGAAGGACAATATTGCAACAGTGCAAATTGGGCAAAAGCGTGTTGGAGTTGGAGAGCGCAGTTTTAATGTTAACAAAGCAGGAGCCATCTATATCTATTAAGAGAGCCTTATAAATAGGCTGTACATAGGTAGGAGTGCAAGGAATTGCGCCCTTACAACAATTTAGTATAGATTCTGGGGGTACAAATGATTGTACCCTTAAAATTTTTTAAACATAGCGAGCGCACTTCCCTAATTTCTTATAATTTTGCACTTAAAAGGTTTATCTTGCCTGGTTATAACCGACAATTACATACAAAATAAATATATTGACTGCAATATGAATAAGTTTACAGAAGTTAAGCAAAGATTGCTTAAAATCAAACTGTTTATGCATTTTTTTGGTTGGCGTCATTATGCAAGTTACAACAGAAGCTTTAACCCAATTTCTAGGTCATTCTCTTTCAAACTCCAGGACTGATTTCCAATCTTCACAAATTTCCAGTCTACAAATTTTTTGTCAGCTCCAAATAGAACTTTTGTTATCAAGAGCTTCTATTGATTGGGCTAGAATTGTTTATTACGATCCATTTTCGTTAATCCATCAAACAATTACTCAGTGTTCTCAAGAACAAGAGTTTACACGGAATTTTCTATCTTATATTAATTCAGAGGAATGGTTAGTAGACTTTTATCATAGTTTTACTCTACATGAGATAGATTTCTCTCATTACACATCATCAAAGTGTTACATCTGCCCTATAGGATATAGAAACCAAAAACCTGAATACATTTTGATATTTACTCGCGAACCACTTTCTTTAAGTTTGCAACAAGATGTTAAGCAAACGGCCACGATACTGAGCAAGCATTTAGATATTTGTTCTGAGTGCTATCAACAAAAAACTGAAATCAAACTTTTGGAACAAATACTTCAGCGTGCTGGCCATCAATTACGCCATCCCTTAGCAATGATTGGTCTTTATGCAGAAAATCTTTACCTAAAATTGCCTGAAGGTTCTACTCAAGAACAAGCAGCAATTATTCGAGAAAGTATAAAGGATTTAGATGCCAATCTCACAGAATTGATTTATTGCGGTCAAAAGGAAAAAATCAAAGTAACTCTTCAGGACTTAAAAAGTTTGATATCTGAAAGTATTCAAGGTTTACAACCTTTACTCGAACAGAAAAACTTGAAAGTTCAGTATTCTGAAACGTCTGCTGTTCTGGCAATCGATCGCTTGCAAATGAAGCAGGTATTTGACAACCTGCTGAGTAATGCCGTGTACTTTAGTCCCGTGTCTGGAGTTATTAACTGTCATTGGCAAATTTTTCAAAATGAAGTACTGATTTGGATTTCCGATCGAGGAAAGGGTTTATCTCCAGAAGATATCAAAAAAATATTTACTCCTTTTTATTCTCGTCGTCCTGGAGGGACTGGACTTGGTTTAACTATTGCTAAAAAAATTGTTCTTGACCATTATGGAAGTCTTTGGGCGCAAAATTCGTCTGAAGGTGGCGCACAGTTTTTTATAAGCTTACCTCGATCTACTTCTTTTTAGGAGGGTTTTAATATGGTTCGCGATCGCAAACTTTCAGTTCTTCTTGTAGATGACGATCCACGGTTTCGTCAGGGTTTGCATACTTTCCTTGATTTTCATAGCAGTAGCGGACAATTGCCATTAGAAGTCGTCGCTGAAGCTGAATCTACAGAGCAAGCTATAAGCCTTGCTGTTCAAAAACAACCAGATCTTATCCTTCTTGATTTGGAATTAGCTACAGGCGATGGAATTACAACTCTTATTCGCTTACGAGAAAAATCTTTTGTTGGGAAAGTTTTAGTTTTATCAGCCCATCAAGAAGATGATTTTATCTTTCGTGCTATGCAAGCAGGTGCTGTAGGCTATGTCTTTAAAAACCATGTTACAACTCAATTATATGAAGCAATAACAACTGTACTTAATTCTGAAATTTACTTACCAGCAGAAGTTGCTAGTGGTTTTTTTCGTCGATTTCATACTTATTCAGAAGCTTTTTTGCTAACTTGTCAAAACCTAAATTTATCAGAGCGAGAGCAAGAAGTTTTACAATTTTTAGTAAAAGGATATTCTAATGAAGAAATGGCTAAACGTTTATACGTGACAGTAGCTACTGTAAAAGCTCATTTGACAAATATTTTTGAAAAAATGCAAGTTACCAGTCGTACTCAGGCCGTTCTTGCTGCTTTAAAATTAGGCATAATTCAAGCTTGATATTAAGGTTATATATAGGGAGGTAATAGATATTATATTTTTAATCAAAAAATAATTTTAAACAATTACTGTACTAATTTCTCATGAAAATCCAAAACAGACAATGGTATCAATCAAACCTGATTATAAAGA
Source organism: Tolypothrix campylonemoides VB511288_2 (assembly GCF_045999855.1). Classification (NCBI taxonomy): domain Bacteria; kingdom Bacillati; phylum Cyanobacteriota; class Cyanophyceae; order Nostocales; family Tolypothrichaceae; genus Tolypothrix; species Tolypothrix campylonemoides. Next base: position 4,656 of record NZ_JBFPMW010000012.1, on the reverse strand, counting down.
ATATTTTTGTTCGCGCAATTCACCCTTAAATTGCGATCGCCTTCAAATGACAATGCAAGAATTCCCACAGGCTAAGTTTTGTTTAGAATGTGGTTTTCCTGCCTTATTACCAGAAAAAACTGAAATTAAAGGGAGTCGAGGTATTTATCAAGTCACTCGTTTCTTAGGTTCTCGGGGTATGGGGCGCTTGTATTTAGGAAAACAGATAACTGACAGTCAACCTATTGTACTCAAAGAATATTTATTACCCTCTCGTTCTTTTAATGCAGATGAAGCTCGTCAACGTCAAGATACATTTTTACGTGTAGCGGGGGTAAGTCCAGCAGATGGCAGAAATCAAGATTTCCGTTCCATTAGTCTTTGGGAAGCCATTGTCGATCCCCAACAAAAACGCTGTTACACAATCAGTCAGGGGAACATAGAAACTTCACCAACTTTAAGCCAATATCTGATAGAAAAAGGAGCAATGAGTGCTTCTCAAGTGCGTGAAGTCCTCAATCAAGCTTTACAAACTCTGCAATTCTTACATACGCAAAAACTTCGTTTTCCTTCAGGTCAAGTGCAACAAGGTATTGTTCATGGTAATATTAATTTAAATAGTTTGTTAATCGTACAAGATAATCAACAATATTTTGTTATATATTTTTGTGACTTAGCTATTTGGGAACGTTTATTTGAACCACCAAATTTCTCTCAACCTTCAACTCCTGACTATCAACAAGATTTAGAAGAATTGGGAAGAGTTGCTTTTTATTTATTGGCAGGAAAATCAGTCGATCCTACCTCTAATCAACCTCTCAATCCTAGAGATGACCTGTTATGGCTCAAATCTAGTTCCAATTTAAAGCAGTTTATCTATCGCTTAATGGGTATAGAAACCCCATTTGAGAGTGCTGAAGCTGCTCGTCTCGCTTTACTCCAATTTCCTTTAGAAAATCAAATCACCAGTTTCACTCAAGTTGTACCTGAAGAAGAGAAAGAAAAACCTTTTCGGACACCACTCATCCTACTTATCTTGCTAGGTATCATCACTCTATTATCATTTGTCGGGAGCATTTGGTATTTCTTAGGACGTGGAGGAGTTAAAGAAGATTATTTTGCAGACTTTAATCAACTTGTACCGACTTTTACTGATGTCAATGGAGTGCCTTCAGGAGTATTTACTTACACCGGAGAAACAGACGGGACATGGAGTACAGTTTTAAAAGTACGTCCGACTAGTGAAGTAACCTTCGCCCAAATCTTAAATACACCCAAACCAGATGCAAACGCACAGTTTAACTATCAACCCGTATCTTCTGCTGATATACAAACTAGTAGCACACCGATAGAAGAAGTACAAAAGGGTCAGGTACAGTTTGCAATGACCAGTTTAATTTATAATTTACCAAATGATTTAGCTGACAAACAAATTGCATATGATGGATTACTTGTATTTGTTGCTTTTAGTAAGAAAGATGCAAATCTTCCTAGAGTTCTTAACGGACAAATTACTCTCGATCGCTTGCGTCAAATTTATACAGGTCAAATTACCAATTGGCAACAACTTGGTGGACCGAATCTTCCTATAAAACCATTTGCTCCAACTGAGCCTGAAGCATTGCGAGAATTTGAAAGAATTGTGCTGCAAGACGACCCACAAAAGATTGCTCAATACAAAGCAATAGTTACAATACAACCAACCGAAGTGACACAGCAACAAATTATTACGGCCTTCGATACAGGGAAAGCAGGCATTATTAGTTATGGCATTCTGAGTAAAACTTGGAATCAGTGTGCGGGTTATCCTTTAGCTATAGTTGATGGCGACAAGTCTCCCAGTCAAGCCCTTTTCCGACTTAACAACCAGCCAATTACTCCATCAGATAATATATGTGATAAAGATAATCGCCTAGACGTTAAAACTTTTACGAGTGGGAGTTATCCATTAAGCTATCCCCTTGCAATTGTATATCCCCATAACAACAGCCTTCCACCAGCAGGAGAAAAATTTGCTGAGATGTTAACCACTCGTCAGGGTCAATGTCTCATCACCAAAGTAGGACTTGTTCCTTTACAACCCATACCCGATAAATATCTAAACTCATATGACTGCAAATAGATGTCCAAACCCCAGTTGCGAATTATTTAACCGTGTTTTGCCGAATAATGCAAAAATCTGCCCCATGTGCGGTACACCTTTGGGCAATGTAGTAACTCCTTCTGACGACCGGGTTCTTGCATCAGAGAAGCAATTAGCTAAGGCAACTCCTGATGCAAAATCTTCTGCTACTTCACCAGCCGAGCGAATACCAGCACCAGCACCACAGCCTGTCCTCAATCCACCAGTCGAGCGAGCACCAGCACCACCACAGCCTGTCCTCAACCCACCAGTCGAGCGAGCACCAGCACCACCACAGCCTGTCCTTAACCCACCAGTCGAGCGAGCACCAGCACCACCACAGCCTGTTGTCAGTTTACCAGCCGAGCCAGTACCAACAGGCTCCTCACATATTCATACTCCATCCCCGCATTCAAATGCTCAACCCACCCTAAAGCTAATTCATACCTCTGGAAAAGAATTTCGCCTGCGCGGAGAAGAGGGTTACATTGGTCGGCAAAGCCCAGTCAATCCAGTTTTACCAGAAATAGACTTATCTGGCATTTCTAATGAAGGTATAGTTTCTCGTTCTCATGCACGAGTGTACTGGGATAAATCTCAAAATGTATATATGTTAGTTGACAACAATAGTCGAAATGGAACTTATTTAAATGAAAAATTTCTTTCTCCCGGCATTCACTATCCCCTGAAAGACAAAGATGTGTTACAACTTGGTCAAGAAAAACTGGTCTGTTTCACAGTTTTATTAACTAATAATTAATAATTGGTCACTATTTACTGGTTACTGTTCACTGTATGAGTATGAGTAATTTAGCTAACGAAGCAGAATACATTGCAATGCTTGCACTAGCAAAAAAGTGTCTTGACAATCCGTTGCTTTTAAATCAGATGGGCGATCGCGTGTATGCAATTTTTCTAGAAGATATGCGCTGTCAGCGAGATCGAATGAGAAACTATGGTAAGGAAAGGTGGTTGTAATGGTTGCTAACTCTTCTAATGATGTCAACGGCAATATTAAAAATGAACTGAATTATGTTACAACTCATCGTTTTTATGTAGAAATAGGAGGTTCCATAGCAGCATCATTTACAGAATGTTCTGGGTTAAGCGTTCAAATTGAGAAAGAAGTTTATTTTGAGGGAGGAGTGAACGAACAACAAAGAGTTTTTTTAGGTCATTCAACCTTTTCAGACATAACTCTCAAACGTGGGACTACAGATGATCTAAATTTTTGGAAATGGCTGTATGAATTATTTGAAAATAAGCCAGTTAGTCGGCGTAATGCTAACATTATTACGTTCAATCAAGCGGGTGAGATAATGAAAAGCTGGACGCTGATTGGTGCTATTCCCATAGCTTGGAAGTCATCAGATTTGCAAGCCGATGGCAGTGGTGTTGTGATTGAGGAATTAACTCTAGCATTTGAGGGCTTGAAAGTTAGTAAACAAGGAGGTGGAGGCAATAAAACACAACGTATGGCAACAGGTTATTTTTCTAGTTCATGACTTATCTATAGCAATTCCTACTTGCGTGAGGTACGGAAAGAAATAATTAACTGCCCATGAACGCCAGTGTACGCAGATAAATTTGTACCTCAACAGACTAGAAAACGCTATAAGTAATATTATCCTCAAATGCTGCTATGAAAATTATTCAACATTCACTTGGAATGACAAATCCTTTTCTTACAATAGGAGAATCTTTATCTCCCCCTAACTTTTTATTGCAGAGAAAATTTAATTTTCCACCTTTAATATCCAGCACATTGCAATCACCGTCTTTTATTCAACAAATCAGTTTATATGACTCCAAGCAATTGAATACGTCTTGGGAAGATTTCCCTAATTTGGATGTAAATAATTTAATGATGGAAGAGGCTAGTGCAATTCCATTTAATAACTCTGAAACAGAGCATATAGTAAATGAAATAAAAAACAACCCGGATGTTCGACAAACTGATTCCGCAGACAAAATTGATACAAAAAAAATTAATCGATCTGTTAAAAAAATATCGCCAAAGGCAACAAAAGTATCTCAAGATAATCAAAAAAAAGTAAAGTCTAAAACTAGTGAAAAAGAATTTATATCTAAAAAATCTGGCCAAAAGACTACTGTTAAACAAAAAGTTGAGAGAACTTATGATACTCCAATTGTGCAAGCAGCACTAACAAAATCAACAACACCAAATCCAACGGATAGAACTGTCGATACTTCAGTACACACAGTCAATCCCAAAGTTGACGTGGATAGAATCGATAGAACTGTCGATACTCCAATTGTACAAACAGCGATCGCACAACTTACGACACCAAATCCAGTTTCCACAGCTGACACAGTCGTTGAGAACGAACAAGCATCACCTGTGGCAGTAACATCTGTTCGGCAACCAACTCTCGATTCTCCTCAAACTTCATTTCCACAAGATACCAGTTTCAATAACCAGGGCATTCAACCTTCTCAAAGTACTCCTAACAACTCAGTCAATCCCACAGTTGACGTGGATAGAATCGATAGAACTGTCGATACTCCAATTGTACAAACAGCGATCGCACAAC
>NZ_JBFPMW010000011.1:257500-334606 GCF_045999855.1 Tolypothrix campylonemoides VB511288_2 | reverse complement strand
ATACAAACAAAGTCCACCTACGTGGACTTTGTATACAGTCCGCGCAGGCGGTGAGTCGAGTCCTGCAGGCGGGTTTCCCGCGCCCTGGGAACTAGCGTATAGCCCTTGCGGGCATAGCCTGCGGCATCGCGAAGCATCTCCGTCAGGAGATACCCGGAGGGACTTCGTTTGTGTAGGCGTGATTTCAATCGCAAGCGTGTTTTTCTAAATTGGGATGCTCCTCCTAAATCGTCTTTAAAGCAAACTTTAAGAATATTTTCCCCCCTTTTTAAGGGGGGTTAGGGGGGATCTTCATACAGTGGTAGACTTTACACTATTGGGTTGTGAGTGACATTAATTGAGAGGTAATTTTAATTAGACTGAAAAATCAAATTATTAGCAAACATGAGTAAGCAGATTTCGGATGATTACAAAAACCTACTAATTGAAGTAAAACAACGCATTCGTTCTGCTCAATATGAAGCACTGAAAGCTGTCAACAAAGAACTTATTGCTCTGTACTGGGACATTGGCAAGATGATAATAACCCGTCAACAGGGGGCTAGTTGGGGAAAATCAGTGGTAGAACAGTTAGCAAGGGATTTGCAGGCAGAGTTTCCTGGAATTAGTGGCTTTTCTGCCCGTAATATTTGGAATATGCGGAGTTTTTATGTTACCTATAGCCAAAATGAAAAACTGCAACCATTGGTTGCACAAATTGGTTGGACTCACAATCTAGTGATTCTTGAAAAGTGTAAGGATGATTTGGAACGAGAGTTTTATATCAGAATGACTCGCAAGTTTGGTTGGACAAAGAACGTTTTAATTCATCAACTTGAAAATAAAGCTTACGAAAAAACTCTCCTCAATCAAACTAATTTTGATAAAGCCATACCAGAAGAAATACGCGATCGCGCAAAATTAGCAGTTAAGGATGAATACACATTTGACTTTCTAGAATTAGGTGATGAATACAGCGAGCGTGAGCTAGAAAAGGAAATTCTGAAAAGGGTGCAACCATTCTTACAAGAAATGGGAGGTATGTTTGCCTTTATTGGCAGTCAATATCGTTTGGAAATTGATGATGAAGAATACTTTATAGATATTGTGCTCTATCACCGTAGTTTGAAATGTTTGGTAGCAGTAGAACTAAAGATTGGTAAGTTTTTGCCTGAGTATGTTGGTAAGATGCAGTTTTACTTAGCTGCTTTGGATGACAAGGTAAAGCTACCTGATGAGAATCCGTCAATTGGCATTATTCTTTGTAAATCTAAAAATAAAACGATAGTTGAGTATGCACTTAAAGAATCAAATAAACCAATTGGTGTGGCAACTTATCAGATAGTTTCTACTGTACCTCAAGAACTTCAACACCAGCTTCCTGCTCCAGAGCAAGTTGCCAAGTTATTGGAGGGAATTGAATGAAAATTGATGGAATTAACCAAGCAGCACTACTTTGGGCATCTTTAATGACTTAAGATGAAAGGAGATGAGATATGGGTTGCTTGAGGTGTACATTCCTGCTAAGGACTCTTACAATGGACATTCCTAAGGCATAAAAGGAAATATAGGTTAGGAATGAAACTAGAGGAAAAAAAGTTACACACCCTACTCTAACTTGTGTTCCTTAATACTTTCTTAAACGACAATGAGTACACCAACACTTGAAGAACTCGAGAAACTTGCTCGACAACTTCCTGAAAAAATTCCTTATCTCAAATTGTTAATTTTATTTGGCTCTAGAGCTACTGGCAAAACCCATGCTCAAAGTGACTGGGATTTTGCCGTACTTTTTAATGAAGAAGAGCGAAAAATACATATTAAGGATAATAATTGGGGCTGGTTTGAAGTTCCTCTCATTCTTGGGAAAACTTTTGGAATAGCTCCCGAAAAAATTGATGTAGTAGAACTTAATAATTCTTCCTGGTTAGTAGCACATTTTATAGCTCGTGATGGTATTCTGCTTTATGAGAAAGATCCAGGAGGATATGAATATTTCCGGAGCACTTCATTAAGACCAGAGTCAGAAATGAAAAAATTTCGCCAAGAGCAACGCCAGCTTATCGAAATGGCATTGAAAAAGTGGGGATTATGATAAACATTGACTGGGAAGTCGTTTTAGTTAGAATTCGGTTGGTTGTAAAATATTGCGATACTTTAGAAAAGTTTAAATCGATTAGTCTTGATGAGTATTTGGGTGATTTTTCCCAGCAATTAATTGTTGAAAGGCTCTTACAACTCATGGTCGAAGCAGCAACAGATATTAATAAATATCTGTTGCTACAGTTATACGAAATTAATCCAACCACAAATTTTGATTCTTTTAGTCAGGCTGGACAAAAAGGCATCATTACTCAGAATTTAGCAGATGAACTGGCAAAATCAGTTGGAATGCGGAATATTTTAGTTCATCAGTATAAAGACATAAACAGCACAATAGTGTTTTCGGCTATTCCAAAGGCTTTGGAGCAGTATCGATTATACGTACAGCAAGTTATAGCGTATTGTGATTCATTAGAGACATAAGGATGGGGAACACTATGACCAGAGATAATTTGCTGTCAAGAATTTCCATTGACCCGAATATTTGTTTTGGCAAACCCCGTATTCGCGGACATCGCATCCCAGTTTATCTGATTCTCGATCTTTTGGCTGGTGGCGAGACTATTGAAGAAATTCTTCAGGAGTACCCCAGTATTGAACGAGAAGATGTGCTTGCGTGTCTTGCTTATGGTGCAGAAATGTCAAGGGATGTGTTTGTGGAAATTCCTTTGAGTTCAAAAGTTCAGCATGAACATGAGTGTAAATGAAAAAGATTTTTTTTGTCCACCAGATTAAGGTGTTTTTAGTTATTATGCTAAGCCCGGACACTTATTTTGAGATTGGTAATACTGTCAAGCATCGGTCTCAATCTCATATAACTTCCAGAGGGTGCGGAGCTTACGCTTAAGACGATCGCGCATACTATTAGGTGCTACAATCTCGCACTCATCCCAGTAACGGGCAACTTCCCTAACCAGCCAAAACTCGTTTGCAACTCGTCGCACAACTTGCCGCACATCTCCGACCATCTCATCACTAACGTCATCATCTTTAGGTTTATAGCTTTTTTTCATCCAACCTCGAAAGTGTAAGTACACTTTTAGATAATCTAGCTGTCCTCGCCAATTTCCGTTGAGAGGTACAGCTGACTTAATGCCATCGTAGGTTAAACAACGGTTGTGCCATAGTTCTGGTAGCTCGGGAATATCTTTTTCTACATCTTGTGTTTCTTCACACCAGACAAGAAGATAAAAGCGATTATCAAAAAAGCGAGGTTCTGCATGACGGATAGTGTATTCCAGTTCTACCCCTTGAGAATTACGGTAGAGAATGTAGAAAGGCTGTTGCTTTTTCATCCATTCCTCAATCTGAATTCGCCATCCTTGAGTAGATTGGCTGATTTGTTTCATTAGAGATTGACGCAGGGGAGGTTCAAGATTACCTCGCTCTAGTAAAAGTGCAAGTACAGTTTGTGCTTCCCCAATACGACCCGCATCGTTTAGGGCTTTTATAGCCTGTTGCAAAGCGTTAACCTGGTTTGAACTGAGGCTAAAAGGCTTTCCTACTTCAAGGGATTGTTCGGCGATCGCTACTATTAAGCCAGAAATACTTGGTTCTTTACCCCATTTGATATCGAGGCTGCGAGCAATTTCCTCCAATTTTTCTTTGGTTCCGGGCGGAATTGACAGTGTAATCGTGTCTTTTTTTCTAACCATTCTTAAAAATGTACTTGCACTTACAGGAATCTTGTGCGATAGTCGTAAATGTAATTATAAATCTAGTGACAAGCAAGTGCAGCGACATTATTGCTGAGGAAACCATTTCTCATTGCGGATGTAGGTGGCTGAAAACTTTGCACTCTGTTTACACAATCAGCAAACACTGAATAAAGCTCATATAAGAGCAAAATATCAGTGTAATCCACAGTTTCAAGAACTAGCTTTGTAACATAGACTCAATTTTGAATTCCATTATCTTTAATATGCCTAAGCGCACTCGGCTTTTGAATGGGCCTCCAAAAAGCTTGGAGGAACGTTATTTTAGTGAAATTCGGCCCTTGTTATACAAACGATTGGGAACGCATCATCAATATGGTGTGCGAAAGGGAACGACTCTTGCAGAACACTTAGATTCAGCGTGTCAGTTCATGTTGACCGTTAGCCGGATAGCTGAAGTTCCAGAAGACAAACGACCCGTGCTGTTAGCTGCAACTGCAGTTCACGACTTAAATAAATTAGACCCACAAGAACGTAAGGTAAAAACCTTAGCGAGAGACAGGGATTTTTTACAACAACAGTTTGAACTTGCAGGTGTACTGAGTTTCGTCTCAAATGAAAAAGACTTTGAGTTAGCGAGACGACTTATTGAACGCCATTCCGGGCATAATGTCAGTGATGGCGCGAGATTTTTACCAGAAGACCCCAACATTGAACGTTGGGCGGCGATGATAACAGCCGCCGATCTATTCGATCTGGGAATTCCTGATGCAGAACGTTTTCGCAAAGTTCAAAATGAATTGACAGTTGCATTTGACCGCCCTAGCAATCTTTTCAGAGTCCGCTTGTCTGAGGACAGAGGTTATATTACTGCACTTTTACTAGGCGCGTGTGAAGAAGTTTTAAAAACATACCGCTTAACTCCTCTTGCTATTTTCCCTGACGGCGAACTTTTTGAAGGCGAAGCAATACCACAAGTCGATTTAGTAGCCGAGATTGCTGGTGTTTGGCAAAGAAAGATCGATGAAGTTTTTGGAAATAATATTGAACGACTGGTTAGACCGACTAAAGATGGAATCAAAATTGCTCAACAAGCCATTCAACAAAATATTGAAGAGGTACTGGTCAATGTAGAAGCACTTTTAGAAAAGAAAAAAGCAGGTTATAAAGCAGACAAAGTTGCAAAAGATATAGCAAAGTGGGGTGAGAATTCTGGTAATGAAGCTATCCAGAAGGCATCTGAACTGGGTTTACTTCCTGTCAGTAATGCAGAAGAGTTTGCAGTATCTGAAGGATTGAAAGCTGCATACCTCAGTTACCGAGAAGCCGGATTAAATCCAAAAGATGTTTGGGATAAGATTGCTCATCATGCGGGAATTACCGAACAACAACGTCCATTATTAGAAGCATTTAACGGGCAATACGGACGACCTTTATTTGCAGCAAAAGCAGCAGTCAAAGGGATTGAAGGTATTAAGGAAGCGTTGAAAGAATCTTTTCAACTGAGAAAAGACAGTACACAAGTATCGCAAGCAACAGAAGTATCAGAAGAAATGGTCGCTGTTGTCAATCGAATGCTAAATTTACCTATTGCTTCTAAGTTAGATGGATTAAAGGAATTAGATGCTTATGTAGAAGCTAATCCCAAACAAAGGTGTTCTCTAGGTTCTACTTCCAATGACATTGACGAACTTATTTCTGATGCTATGCCTCCCGGTACAAAAGTACAGGCTTTTTCTAACCGCTTACCCGGTGGAATCAGTGCAGAACCAAAAAGACAAGCAGATTCAATCGCAGCGTTAGCATATCAACTGATGGCAGTAGGAGCAAATTTTCCTGCTGTGAAAAAGCAAGATCCACTGTATTTACACTTTGCATTACCTAAAGGTTCAAGCCCAGAACTATTGAGGCTTTGGCGGGAATACTTAGAAAGGCTTGCTGCAACTAATGCCGAAGGTGGAACTGTCACAGTTGATGAATTGCAACTGTATCGAGACAACTCTCTAGACTTTAAACCTAATAAAGTTGTCGGATTTGCTTTTCCTAAACGTCGAGATTTTGTTCATACAACAGTTATTCTTCCTCTCGTTTGGGGTGATGTAAATGCTTCTTTAGCCTTACTCAAATCCCTACGTCTAGCTTTAGAAATGTCTTTATCCTTGGAGTTTGGATTTCCTTTCTCTATTAGTGGAAACTTAGAAGTAGAAATATCCAATGATAATCCTGAAAGTAGAATTTTTGGACGAGTAGAAGGAATTCCAGCAGCGCTTAAACCTCTTTTAAGGAATGGACATTATTGTCGGTGTAAGGATGAAGAATCTCAAAAAACCACAGATATTATCAGCACTGAAAGAATTCTTGAAAGCCTGCAATGTATGGGAAAACTTGCAACGTCTGTCGCCAGTATTCAGAAAGTAGATGACTGCCTGTACGATCTAGCCCGTAGTTGTGTAAGACCGATTGAGCTTTATTACGTTCTTTTACGTTGGACTTTGCGAGAGCAAGATGAACCCAACTTAAGTGTCATTTGGAGCCGAATTCGGGAACCATTAAATAATCTATTGGAGAACCTTATGCCAGATGAAAACTCACTCTTAACCCAATATCTTAAAGAGGCGGCTCAAGTTGCTGCTGAAGGCAAGATTTGGGGAAGCTCGTTTAAACGAACTGCACAAGCTGAACCTTTTACAGCCTTTATCTCAGCTATTCGCGCTCAAAAGCCTCACTTGGGTTTAGATGTTATTTTTGCTGCTTTAATTCAGCAATATCATATCCGCTTAGACCGCATTCGCGAACATGGCGTTGGTCAAACAAAACTTTCGCAAATCAAACGTTATTACGAAGTTTTGCGAAAGCTTTATGAGGAAGTTTATAAAGGTCGTCCCGACAAGCTTTTGACCGATCAAAAGACTCTGGAAGCTGCTTATCTATTTTTCCTTGAAGAAGCCCGTCAGCAGCTTAAAGAGAAATCTGAAAATGGTTCTGTTGAAGTCAGTACATCTATTTAATTAGGAGGCTACCATGTCAATTCAAAAACTTTCTTCTGTTCTTGCTCAAACCTACGAAAACTTTCCTAAAGGACGGTTTATTACTTTAGCTGTTCTCAGGACAACTCAATCTGAAACCATCCTTCGTACAGAAGGTTCTGGTGAACCCATGTGTAGCGAATTTGTTCAAGCAGGCATTAATGATGAGAACATTATTCAACGCCTTGTGATGACTAAGCGCAAACAAGTTGCACCAGAAAGACGTTACGGACGAGAGCATTTAAGAGCGCACGAACTGTTATATACCAGTAAAGATGGTGCTCTGTGTTCATTAAACACAAATGCTCCTTGTGAAATGTGCGTGGACTGTTTTCTCTATGGTTTTGCCGCAGGAGGTGGCGGCGCACAGAAAAGCCGAATTTGGACGGAGGATGCTTTTAGTGTTTTACCCGCTACTGAAGTTTTAGGAGAAAGAACTATTAACGCCACTTACGAGAATGGCACAATGCGAGACCAAAATGGTAACGCCTCAACAGCTTTAAATACCAGCGAGTATATCAAACCAGGTGTCCACTTTCTGGATGTTGTTACTCTCAAAGATGTTACTGCTGATGAATTAAGATATATCATTGGCAACATTCTTTACACCAGTCGCTATGGTGCTGTTTCCAGTCGTGTTGGACGGATAGAAAATTCGATATTAGGTATCTTTGGCAGTATTGCTGAACTCCCCAGTTCTTTGGAACTCGTACAAGCTATTTATGATGCCTTAGAAAAACCTTTAGAACATCCAATGAATAGCAAGCGTTTAGCGGAAAAAGCGAAAGAAGTACTTTCTAGCTGGAAGAATAAGCGAGGTGTTTCTGTGTATTTGTCTGACGAAGAAGTCGCAAGCGTAATTTCTGATGTCGAGCATCATTGGTCTGAAGAAAAACGGGATAATTTCTTGAAGCAGTTAAGCCAATCTTATGAACCTTTCCGTCAAGTTCCTGCTGAATCTAAAAAAGGCAAGAGCAAAGGTAAAAAAGCTACAGCCGAAGTAGAGAGTTAAGCTATGACAACAATTCCTTTTCAGCAGGCAAAGCTTGTGGAATTAATTTGTTTAGAACCAGTCTTTTTTGCCTCTAGGGAGTTGTCTGATACCTACTATACTGAAGGGACGATTGGGAATTATGCTCTAACCTATGCTTTGGGTTTAGTGTATTCTCCCTATCGTCTCCAAGGACAGGCTACAGGACGACCTACTTACAAAGAAGATTTTGAAGCGATCGCACAAGCATTTTACATATTACCTGCTTCACCTGCAAATGGTCGAGTGACTTTCCGGTTTGAACGTTTCAATGCTCTTTCTGATGCTTATTGGTATGCAATGACTAATAATCGAGTCGCTACTGCAAGAGAAGATTTGCCATTGCAACGCCAAGGGAAAAAGCCTAATTCCTTTAGACCAAGTAATTTTCCTCAAACTGGAAGATTGCGGATGATTGAACGTGGTAATAAATTTCAAACTGTAGTCTTTGGCGATCGCGAATTACCCGACTATATCCGTGTTGGTAAGTTTGCTAGCAAAGTTAAAGTCAATGTTTTAGAGCAATTTGATGTCATTTCATTACCAAATGGACAGTATCAAACTAGAGCTTACTTGAACGTTGCAGATTTACCACCACAAATAGAAATTTTGTCTTTTGATTTAATTTCTATGCCTCCAGCGCCAATACTGAAAAATCTTCATTTTCAAGGTACTGCTTGGCAGGTAGGAGAAATCATTGTTCCATCTGGTTTACAATTTTGTTGTGGAGCTAGAAGTAATGACTAATCAAAGATTGGTGATTCAACTTGAATCTCGTAGTATTTTCGCTTGTCCATCACCACCTGAAGATATTTCACGTCTTGGTAGCACATCTCAAAATCAACTCCTTCAACATCAAGTTGATGTGTTTGAAAAATCTCGTGATGCCGATATAATTCTTGATTTAGCACCCACAGGTACAGGTAAAACAAAAGCAGGATTCACAGTTTTATTACACAAACCTACAAAAAGTGCTGTCTATATTGCCCCAACTAATGCTTTGATAGAGCAGCAACGTGAAGCTGCTGAAAATTTTGTCAAAGATGCTAATTTACCGCATGTAGTCAAATCAGCTTCGGCAAAAGAAATTAGAGCATGGTCAGATGATAAAGTTGGTAAGCGACCTGGAGAAAAGCTGTATAACGTTTTGCGAAATCCAGCAACTATATTTCCAGAGGTAGGTGCAAATAGAGCAATTATACTGGTGACCAATCCCGATATTTTTTACTATGCCACCTTTTTCGCTTACAATTCACATGACAGAGGTAATATTGCTAGCAGTTTTTACACTAAGTTTAGCACAGTTATCTTTGATGAATTTCATCTTTATGATGCTAAACAACTTGTAGGATTACTGTTTTATCTTGCCTATTCCCATATCTTTAATTTTTTCAAACATGGAAGACGGATTGTCTTGCTAACTGCTACACCAGAACCAGCTTGTGAATTAGCTCTACAAAGTTTGGAAAAGCAGGGTGTGAGGATAGCAAGAGTAGATGGAGAAAAAGGTAATGGTAGTCTTTTAGCATCACAAACATCTGTGAATTTGGAATTAAGACCGCAACCCGATACTAGGGACGAGTGGTTAGCTGAGTTAGCATCTGAAGTCGTTCAACGTTTTCGAGAAAGACCAAAAGAAAACGGTGCAGTTATTCTTGACTCCTTAGAAAGCATTAACCGTCTCAAAGAGTTATTAGATAAACAAGGACTGAGTAATTCCATTGGACGTATCACTGGTCCTGCACCCTTAAAAGATAGACAACGAGCAATGCAATGTCAAATTATTTTAGCCACTAGCACTGTAGATGTAGGGTTTAACTTTGAAAGAAATCCTGCACCAACACGTCAAAATCTAGATTGGCTAATTTTTTCAGCAAAGAACTGTGCTGCATTTTGGCAAAGAATTGGTAGAGTTGGACGTGTTTTAGGTAAGTCTGAGACTGATATTGATTCTGAAGCCATAGCTTATTTACCTGCTATAGCTTGGGAACAGGGTTTAGCCTCGCTTGATATATCTGGAGGACGGAATGCACTCGAACAAACACTTAAGAATCTTCCTTGTCTGGAAAAGCCTTTTCTACTAGCATACTGGCGTTCTGAAGCCTTTTTAGAAATTGCTCGTCCACTGTTAGAACTTGAAGAAGCATTGCAAGGGATAGTAGGTGCAGAACTAATTCCACAACTTTTTGAAACAATAAAATCAACTTTAGGAGGAAATCGCACTTGGGATGACTGTCGTTTTAGAATGAAAGTTTTACGAGGTGCGGAGAATATTAGTAAAGCTTCGCTTAAAGATGTTCAACACAAATGGCGGTATACTCCTGGCGGTCAAGCTTTTGTAAGAAATTACATTAAAGCTAAGTATCCTGAAGATTGGGATGACCTACAAGCAGGGCGCGTGTCTTTAGATGACTATGAATCGTTATTCAAACAAGATGAGGAAGCTGCAAAAGATTTAAAAGAGTTTGCTGAAATCTTCAGTACCAGTTATGCACCATTATTTTCTTTCAGAAATAGTTTGTTTGAAAGTCTTTCAATTCGCGATCCACACGGTTATCTTTTAGATGAATCAGAAGAAACATCCCTTGACCCTATCCATCTTTTACGTCACTACGAATTTGTTCCGAATGGAGAACTTTTAGAAGTGACTGGTCGTGCAAAGGATAATTATGAGTTAGTTTTTCGTTTGAATTATCCTGATACTTGGCAAGAATTTGTCAATACGGAACTCAATAAACTGACTGCTTTCAAAAATTGTTGTATTGAACGACGCATAGGAGTGGGAGGAGCAATACGACCTACACCTTTGATTAAAGCACTGGAAAAATATTTGATACCAGGAGTGATTGTCTCTGAGAAGGAGAATCAGTATATTATTATTCAAATGCAAAGAGAAGGAATTGTTTCATATCCAATTGTCATCCAATGTAGCAATGCCCAAAAAGAATACAAATTTTTGCCAGGGATTGCAGGAATCTTAACAATGGCAATGAGAGGTAAACAATTGCGTCTTCCAGATGATGAACCCTTTATTGCTTAATAACTCTCAATTATGCCCCACAGTCTTGTTCTTAACCTAGTCCCTCAGTCCCCCATCTACCCAGAATTCCTATCAGGTAGACACTACCACGCTTTGTTCCTCACTCTTATCAGTTCTGTCGATCGCGATTTAGGAGATTACCTACACTCATCCAATACAGACAAAGCCTTTACTCTGTCTCCTTTACAAGTGCAACGCCAACGGGAAGGATACCCCATTCCCAAGAAACCGGATCGCAACAGCAAATTCCACAAACACCATACCTTACAATACACTCACGAACAACCCATCCCCCCAGGTACGCCGTGCTGGTGGCGGATTTCTCTTCTAGACGATACGCTTTTTGGGAAACTGACTCCACTTTGGCTCAATCTCAACCCAGAACATCCCTGGCATTTAGGCTCTGCTAATTTGTACATTACCAGTATCTTGGGAACTCCCCAACCAATACAGCCTTGGGCAAATGCTTGTACATATGCTCAATTGTACGAGCAAGCCAGCCATCGCGATCGCACTATCTCCTTCAGCTTTGCCACACCTGTAGCCTTTCGCCAGGGAGCATATGATAGCGTTTTACCCGTTCGAGAATGTGTTTTCAACAGTCTTCTCAGTCGTTGGAACAAATATAGTGGAATTGAGTTGACTGATTTCTCCATCGAATCCATTTATCCCAGCTTTGTCAACATCAACACGGAAGTTGTTAGCAACTATGACAACAAATTTATTGGTTGCGTTGGCGAAATTAACTATCGAATTCTAGGAGAAGTTGAACCCATAGTTATTAAGCAAATGAACGTCCTTGGAGACTTTGCTCTCTATGCAGGGCTTGGACGAAAAACAACGATGGGAATGGGAATGACGCGTCGATTAAAAACTGCTAACAGCTAATAGCTAATGGCTAATAGTTATTAGCTATTAGCCATTAACCATTAGCAATAAGCAAAAACCATGAATGAAACAGAAGAATACGTTCCGATCGCAGCACTAAACCAATATGCTTACTGTTCGCATCGATGTTGGCGAATGTTCTGTGCAAGCGAGTTTATTGATAATCAATATACCATTGAAGGAACAAGCCTACACGATCGCGTTCACACAGTTGGAGAAGGAAATCGAGAAGAAACTTGGCAAGTTCGAGCCATTTGGCTGAAATCGGAAAAATACAAACTGATTGGAAAAGCCGATCTTATCGAATCAGAAAATGGTCAATGGTATCCCGTCGAATACAAACGCGGTCACAAAGGCGAGTGGGATAATGACGAGTTGCAAGTCTGCGCCCAAGCTTTATGTTTGGAAGAAATGACCGGACAAACCATCAAGACAGGTTACATCTACTACGCACATTCACACCAACGCCAACTCGTAGAGATCTCTGAAGAATTGCGGCAAAGTGCGATCGCAACTATTGAATCCGTGCAAAAGCTAGTTTGTACGGGTCATATGCCAAAAGCCGTGAAGACAAAGCGCTGTACGGGATGCAGTCTCTACACGAGATGTTTGCCAGGAACTGCAGACAAAGTAGGGCGGTATCAAGAAGCCTAATATCATTATTCAATTTGGATTGAGAAACGATGGGAACAGTATATATCACGCAAGAAGACGCATTTATTGGCAAGGTCGATGAACGGTTGCACGTCAAATTTGAGAAAACAACCATTTTAGATGTGCCACTCCTCAAAGTTGATGGTGTTGTGGTGCTAGGACGCGCCACAGTTTCACCTGCTGCTGTCAATGAATTATTGCAGCGTCAAATTCCGCTCACATTTCTTACAGATACAGGTAGTTATTTAGGACGTTTGGAACCAGAAATGACAAAAAACATATTTGTACGTAAAGCCCAATGGGATGCTGCTGGTGATACACCCCGAGCTATTCATGTCGTCCAGGGGTTTGTACGGGGAAAGCTTAAAAACTACCGTACTATCCTTGTGCGCCGTCAAAGAGAATGCGCCGATATAGATTTATCGACTTTTATCCACCGCCTAGAGCAAGCAATTGCACCCATTGACACAACTCACAACATTGATTCATTAAGAGGCTTGGAAGGTGCGGGTAGTGCAGCTTATTTTGGATGCTTCGATCGCATGATTCGTAACATGGCATTCTCCTTCACCAACCGCGTCCGCCGCCCCCCTACCGATCCCGTCAATTCTTTACTCAGCTTTGGTTATTCATTACTGTGTCACGATATTCAAGGCGCAGTGAATATTGTAGGATTCGATCCCTATCTAGGATATTTACACTGTCAGCGTTATGGCAGACCATCCCTAGCATTAGACTTGATGGAGGAGTTTAGACCTGTCATTGTCGATGCTGTTGTGCTATCCGCTTTAAATAAGCAATTCCTCAAGGCTGAGGATTTTGTACAAGAACCTATCAGTAACGCTGTTTCCCTCACCAAGGAAGGACGAAAAACATTTTTGCAACTGTACGCACAGAAAAAGCAATCTGAGTTCAAGCATCCGGTACTTGGACGCAAATGTACTTATCAAGAAGCCTTTGAAATCCAAGCCCGCTTCTTAGCTAAATACTTGATGGGAGAAATCGAGAAATATCCACCACTTGTGATGAAGTAAGCTATTACGCTGTTTGTTGACTCAGTAGGACGGGCGAGAACGCCCGTCTCACAAGAGTTAGGTTGACTGAAGTTGTGCAAGTTAAACAATTATTAGCTTAGAAACTGGAGGTAGAATTTTCTCAATGAACGTTGTCGTGTCTTATGACATTTCCGAAGATAAACGTCGTACCAAAATCCATAGCGTGCTTAAGTCCTACGGTCAGTGGGTGCAATTTAGCATTTTTGAGTGCCAACTCACTGATACCCAGTATGCAAAGTTGCGATCGCGCTTGAATAAACTGATAAAGCCCGATACCGATAGCATCCGCTTCTACTTTCTATGCGCCTGCTGTTTCGGTAAAGTAGAACGTATCGGTGGTGAGCCAGTACGCGACGACACAATTTTTTTCGCTTAATTCGCGGATGGGTAGGTGTTGGAAAAGAACTCAGCAGAAAAATGGCTGAATTCCTTTTAGCATAAAGCTTGAGAGCGATTTTATTACCTCACCCATCCGCGCACCTTACCCAGACTGAATTTCAGCCATTTTCCCTCTACTCAATTTCAATTTATCGTGCTATGATTAACCCATCCGCGATTTTGAACCATGAAAACCAAATACTGATTGACTTTTGGATTCCTGCCATTGCAATTTCACTTACTCCCTATTAGGGATTGAAACTTTAAGCGCGATCGCAAGTTCGTTGACTAAGATTGCAATTTCACTTACTCCCTATTAGGGATTGAAACCAACAACAAAATAACTATATAGATAAAAACCACCGCCCATTGCAATTTCACTTACTCCCTATTAGGGATTGAAACTTACGTTGCATCTCTAATAATATTTAAAGTTAGATTATTGCAATTTCACTTACTCCCTATTAGGGATTGAAACTCTTCAACACTTCACCATTGAATCTAGTAATAGCATTGCAATTTCACTTACTCCCTATTAGGGATTGAAACCATCAAAAGTTTCAAGTATTGAAAAAGAAAAGTTTTATTGCAATTTCACTTACTCCCTATTAGGGATTGAAACCTGATAAAGCTATTACCATAGCCAACAAGGCTTCTTCATATTGCAATTTCACTTACTCCCTATTAGGGATTGAAACTTGCTATGACAATCCTTCTTTACCCAAAAACCCATTGCAATTTCACTTACTCCCTATTAGGGATTGAAACCTGCATTGCTACACGTGCCAACGTGCCAGATTTAGGGAAAATTGCAATTTCACTTACTCCCTATTAGGGATTGAAACAGAAACTCTACCTTATTCATGGTTGCGTTAAGCGATTGCAATTTCACTTACTCCCTATTAGGGATTGAAACAACAAACAAAGCCCGTACTTATATGGCTATGGCATTGCAATTTCACTTACTCCCTATTAGGGATTGAAACAAAATCCATTTACTCCGAGATTGGCTGTACCATTGCAATTTCACTTACTCCCTATTAGGGATTGAAACCTTTGAGTTTTGAGACTGCCCTGTAAAACGAGCGATTGCAATTTCACTTACTCCCTATTAGGGATTGAAACCCATGTGCAAAGCATCGAAAATGTACAGATTGCATTGCAATTTCACTTACTCCCTATTAGGGATTGAAACTTTTTAAGTAGCTTTAGTTATTTAACCTCAAAATTGCAATTTCACTTACTCCCTATTAGGGATTGAAACCGTAAAGGAAAAAGGAATAAACCAAATTCCTTGACATTGCAATTTCACTTACTCCCTATTAGGGATTGAAACTAAAATCTTTTGGTTTAATGTAGTGAGGAAGTGAATTGCAATTTCACTTACTCCCTATTAGGGATTGAAACGCTAGTTTCCCAGCGTGAGGCAGCGACGGCAGCGATTGCAATTTCACTTACTCCCTATTAGGGATTGAAACTTGAAAGAAATACAAATCAAGATAGCGCGTTGGAATTGCAATTTCACTTACTCCCTATTAGGGATTGAAACTGCAGTATCCCGCAGCGCACCAACAAACAAACATTGCAATTTCACTTACTCCCTATTAGGGATTGAAACGCGTACCACATACAGGTGTGACCCATCTTTCACGATTGCAATTTCACTTACTCCCTATTAGGGATTGAAACATAGCAGCTAACTTCATCAGAATGGCGGCTGTAGAGGATTGCAATTTCACTTACTCCCTATTAGGGATTGAAACACGCCACCAATAACCACAGCACCAACGAAAAAGCAGCATTGCAATTTCACTTACTCCCTATTAGGGATTGAAACATTAGCTGGGCTTCCGTAAGAGTCAGAAAAGCACATTGCAATTTCACTTACTCCCTATTAGGGATTGAAACCGGCACGAACAATCCAGCGTGCTTGAATCCGAGGTAATTGCAATTTCACTTACTCCCTATTAGGGATTGAAACGAAAATGAATTACTAAATTGCATTGCAGCGCATTGCAATTTCACTTACTCCCTATTAGGGATTGAAACAAGAACTCGCTGTCACAAGCCGGATCTTTCCACGTGATTGCAATTTCACTTACTCCCTATTAGGGATTGAAACCTGGTGAAATTGAGACCTCACG
This sequence comes from Tolypothrix campylonemoides VB511288_2, assembly GCF_045999855.1. Classification (NCBI taxonomy): domain Bacteria; kingdom Bacillati; phylum Cyanobacteriota; class Cyanophyceae; order Nostocales; family Tolypothrichaceae; genus Tolypothrix; species Tolypothrix campylonemoides. The sequence continues at coordinate 318,654 of NZ_JBFPMW010000011.1, read as the reverse complement.
AGCTCCGCTATTGCAATTTCACTTACTCCCTATTAGGGATTGAAACTTGCGGTTCTTGCTCCTCAGTTTGCGGCTGTCCAGATTGCAATTTCACTTACTCCCTATTAGGGATTGAAACAATCTCAATAACCCACAAGTCCTCAACAAGCTCGTAATTGCAATTTCACTTACTCCCTATTAGGGATTGAAACGCACAACTCCGTTGCCTACACTAGATGGTGGTATCAAAATTGCAATTTCACTTACTCCCTATTAGGGATTGAAACCCGGTTTGTCAAGCAGACTCATTTGGGATTCAACAAGATTGCAATTTCACTTACTCCCTATTAGGGATTGAAACTATACGGGGCAGGTGGTACAGGTAAGACAGAGACTGCCCATTGCAATTTCACTTACTCCCTATTAGGGATTGAAACTCTATTCTATTTAAAATCTCTAAAGATTGAGTAGGATTGCAATTTCACTTACTCCCTATTAGGGATTGAAACGCAAACAACCTACAGGTATTCCAAGATGCGAGGAAAGATTGCAATTTCACTTACTCCCTATTAGGGATTGAAACTGAAGACAAAATGAAAGATTTGCAATCTCAGATTATTGCAATTTCACTTACTCCCTATTAGGGACTGCGCGAAACCAATATAAAAAAGCGCAGCAACATTATGGTAGAATAATGTTGGTACAGCGAAACAAAATTTTGTAAAAGCATGACCGTTAGTAGCAATTATCTTTGTTAAGAATTGCTAGTTTTTCTAGGGCTGTCGTAGGCAAAAGTTTCTACGCTTCGCGCTCGGACGCCAGTGTACCTGGGAATGTTATCTAGTCCTAAGACTATGTAGCGAAAGAATCCCCAACTATAATGCAAGTTTAGTTGGTGGTGCGTTCAAAGGAGAACTTAATGAAGCTGGCATTGTTTGGAGCCAACGGTATGGCTGGAAGTCGAATTGCGCGGGAAGCATTGATGCGGGGTCATGAGTTAACTGCAATCGTTCGTGATTTATCTCGCTTCTCGCTATCGTTCGATCGCTCCACCAAGTTTGTTGGCAATGTTATCGTAGGTAACGTGCTCGATCCAGCGAATGTGGCAGAAATTGTAAAGGGACACGATGCGGTAATCAGTACCGTAGGACCGGGCGCTGACAAAGCAAGCGATCCGGTCTTGGCACAAGACATCATCAAGGCTTCCCACTCGCTCATCGAAGGCTTGACTCGTGCAGGAGTTCGGCGTCTTGTAGTCGTTGGGGGTGCTGGAAGTCTTGAAGTAGCACCCGGTCTACACCTTGTAGATACTCCTGAGTTTCCAGAAATCTATCGCCCTGCATCTCTCGCTCACCGCGAAGCACTTTCCATTTACAAAGCGTCTAATCTCGACTGGACGTTTATCAGTCCTGCAGCGTTTTTTGAACCTGGTGAACGAACTGGTAAGTATCGGATTGGTACTGACCAGCTCCTAGTTAACGATAAAGGTGAAAGCCGAATCTCAGCTGAAGACTACGCGATCGCACTGCTAAACGAGATTGAGCAACCACAATTTGTTCGTTGTCGCATGACTGTTGCTTACTAATCTCTAAGCGGTTGCTCGGCACAGACATATGCTTGGCAAAACGAATGTATTGTGCCAAAGGCAATAATTCACTGACTCAAATTAGATTGCTTCCACTAAAAATGGTAGTGTCGCCCGAAGCTCAAGCTAAACTCAAAGGCAAAAATTCTGCATTCTTACTAATTTGGTAAAGTTAAAGGGAGCGGTGGTGAACTGCCTTACAGCAACACAATTTCCGTGCTTAATTCGCGGATGGGTAGGTGTGGGCAAACCACTTAACTCAAAAATGACTGAAACGTTTATGGTGCAAAGCTTAGAGGCACTCTGTCAACCCGATCCATCCGCGCACCTTACCCAGACTGGATTTCAGCTATTTCACCTCTACTCAATTTCAATTTCTCATGCTATGATTAGCTCATCCGCGATTTTGAACCATGAAAACCGAATACTGATTAACTTTCAAGCTCCTGCCATTGAAATTCTATTGACTCCCTTACAGGGATTGAAACTAGAAAAGCAATTTTTTATAGGTACTGGATTGATTATTGAAATTCTATTGACTCCCTTACAGGGATTGAAACTAAATGAGCAACAGTTTAGCGCTTACAGACTATCCGATTGAAATTCTATTGACTCCCTTACAGGGATTGAAACCTGAAGGAGGATCGATCGCTTCGTGAGTATAGGATTGAAATTCTATTGACTCCCTTACAGGGATTGAAACATCGGATGCCATGCGATCGCTCCTTACAATTGACCGATTGAAATTCTATTGACTCCCTTACAGGGATTGAAACGATTGGGTGAAATACAGAACACCAGTGTGGAGCGATCGCATTGAAATTCTATTGACTCCCTTACAGGGATTGAAACTTGGCTCAGCCACAAGCCAGAATCATCAACACTGATTGAAATTCTATTGACTCCCTTACAGGGATTGAAACATGCGATCGCTGTTCTTCTTATTCAGATGGTCGTATTGAAATTCTATTGACTCCCTTACAGGGATTGAAACATCTGAGGAACCGGACGGCTGTAAGGGGGACGATTGAAATTCTATTGACTCCCTTACAGGGATTGAAACCTTAATTTGCCCCGCATTCTGGGGCTGCTGCCTCAGCAACTTCTCAAATTGAAATTCTATTGACTCCCTTACAGGGATTGAAACAAATTTTTGACAGCAGTGCTGTTTTTCCGCATGGCTCCATTGAAATTCTATTGACTCCCTTACAGGGATTGAAACCTCATCCTGGCTCCATTGGGAGTCGCAAAACATTGAAATTCTATTGACTCCCTTACAGGGATTGAAACCATCATGACTCAAGTTTACGAAAAACCCATTCCCATTGAAATTCTATTGACTCCCTTACAGGGATTGAAACCTCCTCTCCACTTAATCAAGTCACCGACTTTAATATATTGAAATTCTATTGACTCCCTTATAGGGATTGAAACTCAAAATGCATTAAAGGTACGGGAAAAACGATTTATTGAAATTCTATTGACTCCCTTATAGGGATTGAAACTTAGATAAAACAGGCGGAAAAGGAAAGAAAATTGCATTGAAATTAAATTGACTCCCTTATAGGGATTGAATACAAAGAGTTTTGTATTTCTTCATGCATCTATCCACGATATCTGTTATTTAATAAAGGTATATTGCATTTAACCCAATCACATCCATGACTATTGCAATTGCTCTAATTGCGATCGGAGTTTTGACACAAGCGGTGGTTTTGGCAACCTCACGGTCATCGCTGGTTCGTTTCAACCAAACTTGTCAAACTTGCGGTTATCAGATTCCACCGATGGAGCGTTCTCCTGCATTCCACGATTGCCCAGAATGCACCCGTTTGTCTAACCTTAGTGACCCACTGCCCCGCTTGTAGGCTTTACTTTTTTAAGTAGCAGCACCAGCAGCGCACCTGCAAACAGAGTAAAGCCCATGAACAGGAAGCAGTCATTGAAGGACAAGACGTTTGCTTCTTGGCGAACAATGTTAGCGATTTGTGCAATTGCTTGGTTGTGGGCTGTCACCGGATCGGCACCTCGATCGGTAAAAAACTGTGTCAGTTGGTCAATCCGCTCGAGCGTAATCGGATTTGAGAGGGATACATTATCCACTAAACGATTGGAGTGAAATCGTTCCCTCTGTGATTGCAGCGTTCCCAAAATGGCAATGCCGACCGAGCCGCCTAAGTTACGTGCCATGTTGTAAATGGCTGAGGCAGAGCCAATCTGTTTGGCTTCAATGCCAGCCGATGAAATACTGGAAAGTGGCGTGAGAAGCAGGGGTTGCCCCAAGGCTCGCACAATCTGCGCTGGGATCAGTTGATCTATTCCCGTGTCGTGAGTCATATAAGAGTTCATAAAACAACTAATTCCAAATAGCGATAGTCCAACTGCGACTAGCAACCGTAGGTCAAACCGCTTCATTAGCTTGGGCACAAACGGCGTAATGAAAAGCTGTGGGATGCCTGCCCACGCAATGGTTTCACCAATTTGCACGGCGTTGTACCCCTGTACCTGCGATAGGTAAAGTGGCAGAATGAAGGTTGACCCATACAAGCCAAATCCCAGCGCTAGGGTAATCACAATCGACAAGCCGAAGTTCCATCGCCCGAGTAGTCGCAAATTGAGCAGCGGTTGCTTGCGCCTAAACTGGAGAATCACAAACAACGGCAGCGCGATCGCTGCAATGATTGCTGCTTGCTGAATTTCTTCAGAGCCAAACCAGTCCTTGCGATTTCCTTCATCAGCAAAAAACTCGAAGGACGCAAACCCGATCGCCATCGTGATGATGCCCCACCAATCGCCGTTTCTCAACAGACCGAGCTGCATCGGCTTGGGAGTTAGCCCGTACCAAACTCCAGCAATGAGCAATAGACCTGGGATGAGATTGATATAGAAAATATACTCCCAACCGTAATTTTCCGTGAGCCAACCACCAATCGTGGGACCAATTGAGGGCGCAAAGGTTGCCGAGATGGAAAATAACGATAAACCAATCGGTTGCTTAGAAGGTGGCAAGGTTATTAGAATCACGGTAAACGCCATTGGGATCAACACTCCCCCGGTAAATCCCTGTCCTACCCGAAACAAAACCATCATCGGCAGGTTGACAGCGAAGGCACAAGCGATCGAAAAAATTAGGAACAACGTGGCATTCACAAGCAAATATCGCCGCACCGAAAACACTTGCGCTAGCCACCCAGTCATGGGAATCACGATAATTTCAGCCACCAGATAACCTGTAGAAATCCACGATCCTTCATCAATGGTGGCGCTTAAAGCGCCTGTAATATCTTTAAGAGAGGCATTCGTCACCTGAATATCCAGCACTGCCATGAATGCCCCCAACAAGGTTGCCATTACCCCAACCCAATCTTTCAAGGAAACAGATTGGTTTGAAGCCCCTCGGGCAGGGCGCGAGGACAATGCTTGGGAACGATTGATGCTCTTGTTAATCATAAGTGTAGCTTCTGGTATTAGTAAGTAGTTATTAACGGCTGTTAAAGCGGAGGCAAGTCCTCATTCACTGCGTATCAACGGTTACAACAACCGACATTCCTGGCGTAATTCGAGATTCGTAGCCTCGAATGCTGTTTGGGTCGAATACAACTTTCACTGGAATGCGCTGCACAATCTTTGTGAAATTACCAGTTGCATTGTCCGGTGGCAAAAGCGCAAATTTGGCTCCAGAAGCGGGAGATAGACTATCGACTTTGCCCCTAAACGAATGATGGGGAAAGGCATCTACCTTGATTTCAACAGCTTGTCCGGGCTGCATATTTTCCAACTGGGTTTCTTTAAAGTTGGCAACAATCCAAGGCGTTAGCTGCACTACAGACATTAAGGTTTGTCCGGGCTGAACCCGTTGCCCGACCTGGACAGTTTTGTTGCCGATTCGTCCAGCTATGGGAGCTACGATCGAGGTATAAGAGAGTTGCAAGTCCGCATTCTTTAATTCGGCTTTTGACTGAGCGATCGCCGTTAGTGCAGCTTTATACTGCAGTCGATTCACCTCTGTTTGTTTAGCAGTTGCGTTGGCTTGTTGCAGATTGCCTTTGGTGGAATTCAGTTTTGCTTCAGCATTGGAAAGATTTTTTTGAGCCTGCACCACTCTCGCTTGAGCCTGCTTAATTTGCTCGCTAATAGCGTTGTATTGCCCCAATGTTGATTCGTATACTGCTCTGGCTGTATCAGCCTGTTGTTGGGGAACAGCGCCTTGGGTAGAAAGGGCAGTGTAACGCTTGTAATCCAGCTCGGCTTTGATCAAATTTGCCTTGACTTGAGCAAGTTGAGCTTGGGCGGCGGGTACTCCTGCTTGTGCTTCTGCTAAAGCGGCTTCCGCACTAGAAACAGTTGCTGCCGCCGCATTAATATTTCCCTGTGCTTCTGTGGTCTGCCCCACCGCATTTGTTGCCGTCACACTAATATTGGCTTGGGCAACTGCCGCTTGTTGCTCTGCTGATGCTAGATCTGCCGCTGACCGCTGTCGCGCTACATCATAGTCCCGTGGGTCTAACTTCACGAGCAGTGTCCCCTGTGATACCTGTTGATTATCGTCTACTTCAACATCCACTACGGTTCCATTGATGCGAGCGTCGATCGGATGGATATATGATGTAACATAAGCATCATCTGTTGACTCGTGAGCCGAGGCATAGCGCCACCAGTGGTAGCCAAAAATAGCGCCAGCAGTTAACCCTATGCCCAGTAAGCCAAACAATATCAGCTTGCGGCGGGGATGTTGATGGGGTGGATTCGGGGAACTCGGCAATGATTCAGCCGTTGCAATACCAGAAGAGCCTTCCTTGTCCAGCACAAGTGGTTTGCGTCCGTCATGAGATTGGTTTTCGTTAGTTAAGTCAGTCAGTTCCATTGCTATGTTAAGGATATATACGCAGTTGTCAGTTAAGTTAAGTACAGGTCGTTAAGACATTGGCTGCTCGCCGTGGTTCTGTTACCAATTTGCTTACTTTTCATTCTTCCGCGATCGCCCAATACAAACCACTCAAGTTCTTCGAGTTAAAACGCGATTTAATTTTTCTGTGATTGAGGACCGCCACCCTAAGTGAGCCACAAGCAATTAAATGCGGTACATTTTCTACAATCCTCTTGACAACTGCCTTACAGCCTTAACTTCTGACAAATGTTTCCCCATCCTATTTTTCCAATTCCCATACAGCAGGCTTTCTAAGCTTGTTTGTTCGTCGAACTCACGTTAATGCAAAAAAAAAGCGCAATACTTTGCGCCTCTAAAGTCATACTGCTATTTAAATAGATGAAAAACGCTGTAAGAATTTTGCTCGGATAGAACTCATACACCCAATGGAGTCAGTGCTGGTTGATAACAACCAAAGTAGAGGTTACTTAATTCCTCTACAGAAACATCCGTTTGCGATTCAGGATTCAGGAAGTAAGGATGGATCGGCAGCAATTCAACCTGAGACTTTGCTTTAGGTGAGGACACAATCTGCTCTATTAAAGTCAGATAGTTTTGAGCCGTTGTATCCCAAGTGTAATTCCTCTTGACTCGTCGCTGACCGACAACGGCAAAATGCTCCCACTCCTGAGGATCGCATAACAACCGCTCCAAACCACGGGCAATATCAGCAGGGTCTTCTGGATCGACAAGTACGCCAAATTCGCGATCGCCCTGTTGCAAGCTCTCGCTGGGACCGCCGTTCTGAGTTGCTACCACTGGTAACCCTGCTGCTGCTGCTTCTAAAGGAGCCAAACCAAAGGGTTCATAAAGTGCAGTCAGGGCAAACACCGACCGCCTTTTAGCCATAAACCGATAAGCTGCAGCGAGGGATTCCTGTGAAGAAATTGGCAAGCCAAAAGCACCAATTTTTCCCCACAAGTTGTTTTCCTCAACCACCTTCCGAATAGGAGCTAATACCTCAGTTTCGGTCATTTCTTCGCTAGCTTCTTCTCGCAAAGGATCGTCTAGCCCTCCTGTCAGCAGCAACAAGTTTGCTCTTTCTTGAAGGGTTTCACTCATTGCAAAAGCTTGAACCAACCCTAATAAATTTTTTTTCAGTTCCAATCGACTTGATGCCAATATAGCAGGCAATTCCCGACGTGACTCTGCAATATCCCTTGCCAAACGATCTTGAATGAACTCGCAAATCATTTCCTCGTTTTCGGAACGTGCATCTTTACCAAAAATCGAGAAATCAGTACCCGGAGGAATAACCGCAAACCGATTGTCGTCGTTTACATCCACCGCATCCTTATACACGCAATGAGAGTACTGTTCAAAGCGTTCTTGTCGCGTACTGGTAATATTCATAGCCGAACGGTTCATGCTCAGACGTTCGGCAAAAATGCGGTATTTGAAATTGAATTGCTCGTTTATTTGAGCCAAATTCTCTGGTGTAGCCTCCAATTTATCTATCTTTTGAGCACCGAGAGAATGAGCGGTAAAGGTGAAAGGTATTCCTGTCTTCTCTTCAATAAGAACAGCGCTGAGTCCTCCATCACCATAGTGGGCAGTCATTGCATCGGGGAAACTACCTTCCTGCTGATAAAATTTTAGGATGTTGGGTACCCAATCTTTAACTAGATGGGGCCACAAAAACTCTTTAGGTAAAAATTCTTTTGGTCCTGCTGGTAACCGAATGATGCGGACGTTATCAATATCTGGATAATAATCAAACGTTTCGCCAAACTCCGGCCAATTCGGATCGATGATTTGACGGGTGATAATATCAACTTTATGACCTTCTCCAGCCATTGCGATCGCAACTTGCCTAACGTAGACTAGCTGACCGCCAAAATCTGCATGTTCTGCTATGTGACTGTTGCCTGAATCAAAGTTGCCCTGAGGGTTGAGAAATCCAATATGCATTGCTCGCTTCCTAATACAAGTTGATTTCCTGCTTAGATTTCTGCCTGAACGCAGCAGCACAACAGCTTGGTAAGTCTACCCAGACCTTCCAAGACCGAAGAACTCAAGCACTGAGGCTGTATACGAACGCCATCAAAAAGTCAGCTTAAGGGTCATTACCGGCTTTTTGTGACGTACATCTAGCCGATTCACGCAATTTTTTTTCCTAGTATCTAAATTAATCCCCAATCGGGCTTGCTCACATATACCTGATGACATAAAGTATTAGTATCTGAATAATTTTATATCCCCAACTTCTTAAATAAGTCGGGGATAGTGTAGCTCATCACTAAAAATCTTTATCTAGCAAATTTTTGGCCCTCTGAGATCCTATAACTTATCCTCTAGAAGATTTTTTAACTTGTGTCATTTCTGCCAACAAGGTGAATAAGACGATACCGCAAAAATCAGCAGTTAAGTCTACTAAATCAAAACTACGATGTGGCGATAATTTTTGGAGAAACTCTTCACCGACGGTAAAAATACTAACTAAAAGCGGAGCTATTGGCACGAGAAAGTTCAAAATTTGGACCTTACGTTTTTCTAAAGCCAAATGTCCTAAATATGCTGCTATACCTATTAAAAGAAAATGTAATATTGTGTCATAGTAAGGAAACTGTGCTATTTCAGTTGGAATAATTTTCATGTAAGCTGAAATACAAATTGATAGCAAGATGCCAAAGTAAAACCAAAAAGCAAAAATCCAAAAACGGTTTGACATTATTTTTTCATTTTCAAGTGTGTACGTTCTGCCAACCAAGTAAAAAAGAGAATGCCACAGAAATCGGCTATAATATCCTTCTTATCTATCCCGCTATGCCATATAAATTTCTCTATAATTTCGTCTGTGCTACAAAAAAAGAGAATTATAATTGGTGCGATCGGTAAAGACATTTGCAAAAATCTAAGTTTAGATTTTCTTGTAGATAAGTGAGCTATGTAAGAAACTAATCCTATTAAAATGAAGTGTCCAATTAAATCTACAGGCGTAATTTTTGTAACGCTAGATGGAATAATTTTAATATAGACAGCAAGAGATAATAGACTCAAAAGTATCAGATATAAACACAGTACAACAATCCAAGAACGGTTAAATTTCATGCAGACTCTATAAAAAAAATATCGGTTTTTCTACTTGCATTTGTGATATTAAATTTGTTTGACTACCCAGAATTCATCATATAGTTACATTTCATTGCTCTTAGGAAAGGCGCAAAAATAACTCAAACACTTTTGAAGAAATAAGGGTTAGAGGTTGTTTATCAAGTAAATCTTAAATCACCAAATGTATTGTGTAGGGTGGGTATTACCCACAAAATCAAACTTTTGGTTGGGATTGCTGAATCCAATATGGAACCCCGATTGTTGGGTTTCGTTCCTCAACCCAACCTACCACGAACCCATATTTTATGAGAAGTCATTAAGCGAACGTGATATGATTTACTAATCAATAATTCAAGATAAAGAAAGAGCATTCCGCAATGGAATGCTCTTTGTCGGGAAACTTCATATTAAATTCATAAAATAGCTAGCAAAAGCATAATTTTCATGAACTTTTTAAGCATGAAGATTTGCTTGTTCTTGCAACCAAGGATCTACAGGTGTACCATCTTTACGACGCAATTCAATTTCAACAACTATAACCTCTTGTGAACCAGGAGGAGCAGGTTTTTGATGAAAAAGAATGTCAAAATCAGCAGGATTTTGATTGCGTTCTTTCAACCATTCCTGAACTTTTGTGATAGCAAACAATGATTGTCCCTGTTCAAACATGCGGGTAATTTGCATTTGTAATGAGAAGGGATTTAAGCGACCCATTTTTTACCCCCTAGATACATTTTAGATTTTAGATTGTAGATGCTAGATGGTAAATTATTGCCCCCCATATGATATTTCTGGCGTGCAACAATACCATCAGCAATTAGCAATTAGCCATTAGCAATTAGCAATTAGCAATTAGCAATTAGCCATTAGCCATTAGCCCTTTCACCAATTCCGCTTTTGCTGTCTCCAAAGCTTCTGGCAATTTACTAGCATCACGTCCACCAGCTTGTGCAAGGTTCGGGCGACCGCCACCACCTCCACCACAAATTTTAGCGATCGCACCCACAAATTTACCAGCTTGCAAACCTTTCTTATTCACTTCCGAACTAAAAGCTGCTACTAAGCTCACTTTACCGGCTTCTGGAACCGAACCTAAGACAACCGCACCGTTACCAAGTTTTTGCAGCAACCGTTCGGCTGCTGTTTTCAAAGATTCGGGATCGACATCTTCCATTTTGGCAACAAGAATTTGAAACTCGCCAACAGCTTCAACTTTTTCTAGCAAGCTATCTGATTTGGCAATTGCTAATTGTGACTTGAGGGTTTCTAATTCCTTCTGAGCGGTTTTCAGTTCGTTTTGCAGGATGGTGATTCTATCTGGGAGTTCTTCAGGTTTTACCTTGAAGCGATCGCTCAAATCCTTTACCACTTTATCCCGAACATTTAGGTACTCCAAAATTGAAGCACCGGAGACAGCTTCAATCCGTCGAACTCCGGAAGCAACTCCAGATTCAGAGATAATTTTGAAAACTCCAATTTCTGAAGTATTGCTAACATGAGTTCCGCCACACAGTTCCATGGACACACCAGGAAAATCAATCACCCTGACTTGTTCGCCGTACTTTTCACCAAACATAGCAACAGCACCTCTTGCTTTTGCTTCAGCTAGGGGTAGAATTTCCACACGAGCAGAGTGAGCTTCACCAATCCAAAGATTGATCGTTTCCTCAATTTGCTGCAACTCTTCTGGGGTGACTGGACGCGGACAGTTAAAGTCAAAGCGCAATCGATCGAAGGATACGAGCGAACCTGCTTGAGAGATTCCTTCATCAACAATTTTCTTCAACGCTGCTTGTAAGAGATGAGTTGCAGTATGGTTAGCTTGGACGCGACGGCGACAAGCTGGATCGATTTGAGCCATCACCTTATCGCCAACTCGGAGAGTTCCCCGTTCAATGCGTCCGAAGTGAACAAAGAAATCTGATTCTTTCTTCACATCGTAAATTGTCACGAGAACACCATCACCAGATATATATCCGCGATCGCCAATTTGTCCGCCCGATTCAGCATAAAATGGGGTTTGGTCGAGAACAACTTGTACCTCTGTTCCGGCTTCTGCTTCCTCTTGCGAGACACCACCCACTAACAACACTTCCACAATTGATGTTGCTGCGGTTTGGGTGTAACCCAAAAATTCTGTAACTTGGATGTGTTCGGCGAGTTCATCGAGAGAACCCTGTACGGTGAGGTCGATGGTTTCGTGGGCGTCTCTTCCACGTTGTTTTTGCTTTTCCATTTCCACCTCAAACCCAGCCTCATCAATTGTGAGGTTGTTCTCAGCAGCAATTTCAGATGTCAGTTCTACAGGGAAACCATAGGTATCGTACAAAGTAAAGGCGCTTTCGCCACTAATTTGAGTTTTGCCTTGGCTTTTAACTTCAGCCATAATTTCCTCAAGCAGTTCTTCCCCACGTTCCAAAGTTTTTAGGAAGCGAGATTCCTCTCTTTGCAATTCTGCTATTATTGCTGACTCTCGCTGACGCAAATTGGGGTAAGCTTCTTCAGAAAGAGCGATCGCAACTTCAGCCACCTGGGTTGTAAATTCACCTTGAATTCCCACCAATCGCCCGTGACGCACGGCGCGACGAATAAGGCGGCGCAACACATAACCCCGTCCCACGTTGGAAGCGCGGATTTCATCAGCTATCATGTGGACGATGGAGCGAATGTGATCCCCGATCACTTTCAGGGAAACTTTGGTTTCTTCATCAACCTTGGTGTAATCGATCCCAGCAATTTCTGCTGCTTGTTTGATGATGGGGAAAAGCAAATCGGTTTCGTAGTTGTTGGGAACTCCTTGGAGAATTTGAGCCATCCTCTCCAAACCCATCCCCGTATCAATGTTCTTGTTAGCCAGGGGAGTTAAATCACCGTTTGCATCCCGGTTGTATTGCATGAACACGAGATTGTAAAACTCGATAAACCGGGTATCGTCTTCTAAATCGATATTCTCATCGCCTCGCTCTGGGTGGAAGTCGTAGTAAATTTCCGAACACGGACCGCACGGACCTGTCGGACCGGAAGCCCAGAAGTTATCATCTTCTCCCAGACGCTTAATCCGTGCTTCGGGGACTCCAATTTTATCGCGCCAGATAGCAAACGCTTCGTCATCTTCCCGAAACACGCTCACCACCAAATGTTCGGGCGCTAAATTAAATACCTTTGTTGATAACTCCCAACCCCAAGCGATCGCTTGTTCCTTAAAATAATCCCCAAAGCTAAAGTTCCCCAACATTTCAAAAAACGTGTGGTGTCGTTTGGTGCGTCCCACATTTTCGATATCGTTGGTGCGAATGCATTTTTGAGATGTTGTAGCACGCTTGAACTCGGGCGTGCGCTGACCTAAAAATATAGGTTTAAATGGTAACATCCCCGCGATCGTCAGCAGCACGGTTGGGTCTTCCGGTACCAAAGAGGCGCTAGGAAGAACTTGGTGTCCCCGTTGGGCGTAGAAGTCGAGGAATGTTTTGCGAATTTCGTTACCGCTGAGGTACTGGGGATTTACTGACATAAGCTCTTACAAATATGAAAGTATGAAATGTGAAGTCAAAGTAAAAGCATAATACATACTACATTGTATTATTAATTTCAGACTTTATCCTTTATCCTTGACCCTTTATTAGGTATATTTTTGCATTTTGTTTCAGTTCGCGACTACCGTTATGGGTCACTGGCGATCGGTTGCAAATTGCAAGCGGTGTTCCCTGCAATCATAACTTTGGTAGGATGAGTGAGTGCGGTCGTGATTTTTAGAATTAAAGCAGAAGAAAAATACAAAATTTCCCAATAGAGGTAAATTATGGCATTAAAACTGAAAGTCCCCTCAATAGCCTGTCAGGGTTGTGCGGAAACTATTACCGAAACAATCCATGTTATGGAACCAGACGCTAAGGTAGATGTGGATGTCCAAGGCAAAACTGTAACTGTAGAAGCCCAAGCCTCGGAAGAGACAATCAAACAAGCAATTGTTGCGGCTGGTCACACTATTGAAGGTTATCAATAGATATCAATAACGGATGTAAGTCGGCAAGAAAAAAGCAATCCGTGTAACAAAGTGTAAACTATCTAATTTTCCTTTGTAGTTGCGAAGTATGTGAAGACAGCGCAACTACAAATGCGATCGCGAAGGTCTCCAAGACAGGTATTAGATAAGACTTATCAAAAATCCTCTCAAAGTTTTTCCGAGAATATACAGAAAATTATTGAGTTGTTTCATAGTAGTGCTCCAAACAATAGAGACTTTACTGAGGAAATAAGACTTTTTTCAAGATAAAAAATAAGTAAAATATTATATTTGAAAGGAATTTGTTAACTCTATCCCAAAAATTACAGTCATCTATATTAAGAAAATTTTAAATAATTTTATAAAAAATTTTAAGCATTGTAAATCTCTATCAGATAATGCTCGCTATACCTAAATTTTAAACATTCAATAAAGTTTATCTGTATCGCGATCGGATATCCTTCGGTAATTCTACTATAACAAATTTTGTAATTTATGAAATATGTATAGAAATGATACCCGCGATATAAACTTTTTGTGGACAATATCTACCCAACAGTAGTTAAAATTTTTTACGTAATGATTTAAACTGCAATATTCTTCATCAACTAGGAGAAAAGAAACATTAGGTCTCAGAAATGGCAACCTCAGCAAATGTATTTATTAAAGTAGAGTATGATGAGGGGCAAAAAATTAAAAATTCATATTGTGGCTAAGTATAAGACATTCACACAAACGTTAAAACTCCCCTATCAGATATACAGCCATGTATTACAGATACCAGGGAGAATGAATTAAGTTCACCAAGTCTAAACCCTTTAGGTAGAAACAGGGCAAAAAGTAAAACAATGAACATTTCCATTCTGATCTTTGGAGATGATAGTTTTCTCGCTATCCTTCCAAAGGATATTCGAGATGCATCTTCTATTGGCGTAGAACTCATCAGCGATTTAAAGCAGGCGATTTCGCGCATTCCATTAAACCCACCAGATATTTTACTGGTACGGGCTAGTTGGGATGGCAGTATGGAATTATGTCATTGGTTAAAAGAACAAACAAAGCTATCCTGGATTTACTGTATCCTGATTGAAGATCGTCCCCAAGTCCTTGCTCAGAGAAATACAAGCAGTGAGGATTGGGAATTGGAGATGACATCCTTAGCTCTACACCAAGGAGCAGATGCGTATATTTGGGGTCTCGAAACAGGAGGTGAGGAGTCTTTACAAGAAGAAATGGCTCGCCATCGCTTGCTACGAGCTCATTTAACTGTAGGATTGCGGAAAGCAGAAAAATATCGAGAACTGATTAGAAAAAACGACTTTCTCTCGGTTATAGCCCTAGCTGACTCACTGACAGAACTGAAAAATCGCCGTGCGTTGGAGTGGGATTTACCCAGTCAAATTCAAAAAGCCCGCAGTCATGGGACTCAACTCTCTTTAATTATTTTAGACGTAGACTATTTTAAAAAAGTTAATGATACTTACGGTCATCTGGTAGGCGATCGCCTTTTACAATTGCTCTGCAGCCGGTTGCGCCACAACTTGCGGGTTCAAGATACTCCATTTCGCTATGGTGGAGAAGAATTTGTGATAGTTCTCCCCAATACAAATTGTGACGAAGCGTGTGGTGTCGCAAACCGTCTCAATTCCATAGTTAGCAAGGAACCATTTGCCATCAACAATAAACTCTCTCTCAACGTCACAATTAGTTTGGGAATATCTAGTTTGCAAGCAGAAGACGATGCAAAGGGAGTCAGCCTGCTTCAGCGTGCGGATCAAAACTTATTGGTAGCGAAAGCAACAGGGCGCGATCGCGTTGTCGGTTGCACCAGCCACACATTCCACCATACTCCACACCGCCAAACTGCTTCTTTTTTCAGTTAGGAACGTCTGACTCCCGAGTTCCTATTCCCCGTGTTTCCAGAACGCGAGTACACTCTGCAACCGAAGCCCTTTGTCGCATAACATCGACAAGGGCTTGGTACGCCGCCCAATGTTCTTCCAACAAAGTTTTTGCTTGGAGGAGACAAAAGCGTTGTTTGAGATTGGTATTGCTTCCAGAAAATCCCAAACTTTTCAACACTCCTGCGAGCTTGCTTTTATCGTCAGCACCCCCCTCAGTATTGTTATAAACTAGTGTTTCTGCAGCAATACCCGCCATCCAAGTTGTGCAATAACGATCCAGCATTTGAGCAGTTATCTTACCTTGTTCGAGTTGAGATGCTAATTCCCCATCATCAAAACTGACACCGCCTTGTCCCGGTTGTTTTTGTTTGATTGCTTCCCAAGCGCTGAGAGTGTAGCCAACCACTGGAATTCCCAACAGGTAAGCGACAAGAAAGTGTCCGGCTTCATGATGTAGGATACGTTCTCTGTGTTCGGGTGAAAAACTTGCCATCCAATCTAAAAGAAGATTACCGCCCTGTCCTTGCAAACTGAAAGAATCGAGAGTAGCGATTCCTAAAACTGTAAAGGTCGCCACTGCAGGGATTGTAGGCGATAGGTGAACGAGCGGTCCCAGCAAACTGGACACAGTCATGGCAAAGACAGAGATTGCTATGAGATTTAGGGCAGTTTTGCTCATATTAAAAATTGAGTTATGTAATGTAATATTTCTTAATGTGTTTCTAATATTATGCGTCAATCTTGACCGAGAAGATAGACTCAGCCAAAAATTTCTCCCCACAGGAGAGCAGAAATGTCAAGATGGGTATTAAGTTCTGAGGTTGCGCCATGTCTTCACCATTTCCAGGAGTCGATCCTTATCTCGAACATCCCGATTTATGGTTTGAAGTACACAGTCGCTTGATTATGGCGATCGCGATTGCTCTAGCGCCCAGTCTCCGTCCGAAGTATCACGTAGCAGTAGAAAAGCGGACCTACCTTAGTGAAGTCGATCTATTGGTTGGCATTCCAGATGTAACAGTGTTTTCTCAGAAATCAACTTTCGGGCGTTCTTTTCCAAATGATTTTTCGTCCAATACAACTGTTAGTACACAAGAACCAGTGAAGGTCTCTGTACCATTGGTTGAAACTGTCGAAGAAAAATATCTAGAAATTAGAGAGATGGGAAAGAACTATGCAGTTACAGTTGTCGAGCTTCTTTCTCCAAAAAACAAACGTGCGGGAGAAGGAAGAGACGCATACGAACGCAAGCGCCGTCAGGTGCTAGCAAGTATTACCAATTTGGTGGAAATTGACTTGCTTCGGGGTGGAAAATCTATGCCAATTATGGAAAGCTTGCCCAATAGCGATTATCGCATCCTTATTAGTCGTGGCGATCGCCGTCCCGAATCCGATTTGTATGCTTTTAGTTTGCGACAATCAATTCCTTCATTTCCCTTACCGCTAGTTCCTCTTGACATTGAGCCAGTCGTAGATTTACAAACTTTACTGAACGAAGTTTATGACCAAGCAGGATTTGACATGAGAATAGATTATTCTCAACTTTGCACGTTACCACTTAAAGAAGCAGATGCAACTTGGGCTAATACTTTGTTGCAAGAGAAAGGATTAGGGATATTCAGAAAATAAAAAATTCCCGTTATATTACATAGTTGAAGTATTTTTGATTCACCGTTTAAATATCTTACACAAAAATTTGTATCCAATAAATACTTCATGTTAATTCTTCGTTATCATCAAAAATTCCGTCCCCATCAATAACTATGGGCTCGTCTTTACAGGCTCCAAAAGTCTCTTCAAAAAAATTAGGAGGCCATCCTTTACCTTGCGTGTTATTTTCTAAATTGCTTAATGCGATCGCTTGAAATGTGACAGTGACTTCTAACTCTGCATTAGTTAGCCCGATTGGAACATCTAAATGCAAAATACCATCTTCACTAACATGATAACGTCTTGTTACGCTATGCATAAATATTTTCTCTTAACTTTCTACTATAAATAGTATTGAATAAATCAGTTGACTGCACTAGCTCGAAATTCAAATAAAAGAGATAGCCAGTTGCGCTCCAAATCTGACTTCTTTAAGAATTCGGAGCTTTGCAGCTACTTGATAACCGATAGATTTCTAAAAAAGGCGATCGCACAATTCGTCATTGTATTATTTTTTTTAGAAAAGGATTGGGCGAATAGAATTCGCTACTATACAAACGAAGTCCGCCTACGCGGACTAGTGAAAATTAATTAAAACCCACGCAGGTGGTGAATCCAGCCCTGCAGGCGGGTCTCCCGCCGTAGGGGACTGGTGAACCCGGAGGGGTTTTGCTTGTATAGCCGCGAATTCCATTCGCCTGGGCTGTAGAAAAAAATGCAAACGTTGGATGCGATTATTTCCAAATACCAATTCCATCACACAATTTGCGATCTTCTTCCTTAGCGTTGGGATTATTTTTCAGATAATTGTACGTCCAATAGTCATGAATCCAAGCACAGCCCTTTGCGAGTAAATCGTCCAAATCGAAATTCCACAAGCGTACCGTTTTGTCATCACTTGCAGTGGCAATGGTCTTGCCATCTGGGCTAAAGGCTACACTTAAGACATCTCCGCTATGCCCGGTGAGGGTTTGAAGGGATTTACCTTTAAGATTCCACAAGCGTACCGTACTGTCAGAACTTGCAGTGGCAATGGTCTTGCCATCTGGGTTGAAGGCTACACTAGCGACAACTCCGCTCTGCCCGATGAGGGTTTGAAGGGATTTACCTTTAAAATTCCACAAGCGTACCGTACTGTCAGAACTTGCAGTAGCAATGGTCTTGCCATCTGGGCTGAAGGCTACACTAGCGACAACCCCGCCATGCCCGGTGAGAGTTTGAAGGGATTCACCTTTGAGATTCCACAAGCGTACCGTTCTGTCAGAACTTGCAGTGGCAATGGTCTTGCCATCTGGGCTGAAGGCTACACTATAGACACTACCGCTATGCCCGGTGAGAGTTTGAAGGGATTCACCTTTAAGATTCCACAAGCGTACCGTTCTGTCAGAACTTGCAGTGGCAATGGTCTTGCCATCTGGGCTGAAGGCTACACTATAGACACTACCGCTATGCCCGGTGAGAGTTTGAAGGGATTCACCTTTAAGATTCCACAAGCGTACCGTTCTGTCAGAACTTGCAGTAGCAATAGTCTTGCCATCTGGGCTAAAGGCTACACTATTGACAACTTTGCTATGTCCGGTGAGAGTTTGAAGGGATTCACCTTTAAGATTCCACAAGCGTACCGTATTGTCAGAACTTGCAGTAGCAATAGTCTTGCCATCTGGGCTGAAAGCTACACTAGTGACAACTCCGCTCTGCCCGATGAGGGTTTGAAGGGATTCACCTTTAAGATTCCACAAGCGTACCGTACTGTCAGAACTAGCAGTAGCAATAGTCTTACTATCTGGGCTAAAGGCTACACTTAAGACAGTACCGCTATGCCCGGTGAGAGTTTGAAGGGATTCACCTTTAAGATTCCACAAGCGTACCGTTCTGTCAGAACTTGCAGTAGCAATAGTCTTGCCATCTGGGCTAAAGGCTACACTATTGACAACTTTGCTATGTCCGGTGAGAGTTTGAAGGGATTCACCTTTAAGATTCCACAAGCGTACCGTATTGTCAGAACTTGCAGTAGCAATAGTCTTGCCATCTGGGCTGAAAGCTACACTAGTGACAACTCCGCTCTGCCCGATGAGGGTTTGAAGGGATTCACCTTTAAGATTCCACAAGCGTACCGTACTGTCAGAACTAGCAGTAGCAATAGTCTTACTATCTGGGCTAAAGGCTACACTTAAGACAGTACCGCTATGCCCGGTGAGAGTTTGAAGGGATTCACCTTTAAGATTCCACAAGCGTACCGTTTTGTCATCACTAGCAGTGGCAATGGTCTTGCCATCTGGGTTGAAAGCTACACTAGTGACAACTCCGCTATGCCCGATGAGGGTTTGAAGGGATTCACCTTTAAGATTCCACAAGCGTACCGTACTGTCATCACTAGCAGTGGCAATGGTCTTGCCATCTGGGCTGAAGGCTACACTATTGACAACTTTGCTATGCCCGATGAGGGTTTGAAGGGATTCACCTTTAAGATTCCACAAGCGTACCGTACTGTCATCACTAGCAGTGGCAATGGTCTTGCCATCTGGGCTGAAGGCTACAGCTACACTATTGACAAAATTACCATGCACTTCAAAACGATTTCGTTCTTTGATCTCGTAAACAATCCTATATAAAACAGAGATTGCCTTGGATCGAGTCTCACCTTCTAATTTCTTGCTTTTCACCTTTTTTCCCAATTTTAAACCTGCGGCTAAAGCCTCAAGTTCAGGGTAGGAATTCAAAATGTTTTCTGTTGTTAAACTTTGTGCCTCAATTTCTGAATTGACTTGTAGTTTTTCGGCTTGTACTTTAGCATTGTTTGCTTCTGTTTCTCTTTGCTTGGCAATATCTCGTTGCTTTTGAGCTTCTTGCTGTCGTTGTACTGCTAATTTTTCTGCAGCTTGGGTTTTTTGAAGAGAATTAGCTAACTGTTTTCCTCGTTGTTCTGCTAGTTGGCGTTGCTTTGCTTCAGCTTGTTGGGTAAGTTGGGTTTCTTGAAGAGAATCAGCTAACTGTTTTCCTCGTTGTTCTGCTAGTTGGCGCTGCTTTGTTTCTGCTTGTTGAGCTAGTTTAGTTTTTTGGAGAGAATCAGCTAACTGTTTTCCTCGTTGTTCTGCTAGTTGACGTTGCTTTTCTTCTTCTTTTTGTAATGTTTTAGCACGTCTTAGAGCTTTCTGTGCTTCTTGCTCGTTTTGTTGTGCTAACTGTGCGTTTTGTGTAGCATTATCGCTTTGCTTTTTTACTTCTCGACGTTTCATTTCTGCATACCAAGCTAGTACCCCCATAGAAACAGAAAAAATTAATAACCCTGTTACAAGCAAGGGTTGTGACGGCTTGAGGCGTTCCCACAAATCCCGCAACTTCAACGGTAAGTGTTGATTGACCCACTTTAAATCAAACACCCTGTGATAAATTTGATTTCTCACCTTCAATATCGCACCCTCTCGCTTGACCACACCTGAAAGCTTGAGATGCGATTTCACGAGCGACCTTTCTTCATCTAAAACGGGTAGCCTACCCCGACGAATGCTGCGATAAGTCGTCAGCACACCTTCTTCATCTGGTGCGCGTTTGGTCAACATATCCCGCACAAACTGCAAGTTATTATCTTGCTCGCTCATTTTCCCAAAAAAGTTGCTGCTGACTACACCATCAACATCTGCTTGCGACCAACTTTTCTGCTCTTTTTGTCTAATTATGCTACATAGCCGTTGTGTTAAATAAGGATGCCCTCCCGTCCATCTCAGTACCCATCCCAAAACTTGCAATGCTTCATCTTTTGGTAAATCTAATCCTTCAGCTAGGGGTTTTGCTTCTTCAAAAGTAAAATCTGTCAGGTCAACAAGCTGACCGATATTAAAGGGTGTCCTCTTGGGATCGCGTATTAAATCGCCGGGAGTTGCCACACCAATCAATACAAAGGAAAGACGATGAAATTCCGGTTCTGAAGCACGGGCAACGTATAAAGAACGAACGGCGGCAAAAAAGTCATCCGTAAAATTAAGGCTTAAAGTCGTATCAATTTCGTCTACAAAAATCACTATAGGTGTCGCTACTTCTGGTAAAAGCACCTCTCGAAAAAATAGGGTTAACCTTTGGGTAAAGCCTAAATGAGCACGTCCTTGCCACCACTGCACCACATCTGTGTCTAATAATAAAGTTCCTTCAATGATAGTGAGTAACCCTAAATACCACTGTTCAGCGGTGACTTGTGTACCAATCTGTGTTACGTCGATGACAACGGATTGAATTTCTTCTTCGGCAAGTCGTTCTACAGTTCTCACCATCAAACTAGATTTACCCATTTGCCTTGAGGTGAGAATGTAAGAAAACTTACTTTCCCGACATAGTGCGAGCAATTCCTCATCGGCTTGACGGGAAATGTAAACACCGTTTTGATTAGCCTGTACGGTTCCGCCAACTGTGTAAATACTTGCTTTACTCACGCAAATTCTCCCGGAAGTACTCGGCATATAACTGACAGCGCGGAACGATCGCTTTTCCTTCTTCTCTCACTAATCCTGCTCCCCGCAATCGCCAAAAGATCCGTTTATCAGCACAGTGGTTTTGACGAATAATTTCTAACAAACCTTGGATTAATTCTGTTTTATTATGTAACAGTGAGAGGTGATGGCGTAAGTGATCTCCGAAAGGTCCGCTATCATGAGTCGCATTGGCAAATAACTCACTTGGGGAAGTTTGCTGAATTGCTACTAAGTAGAGCGATCGCCGGATCAAATAAGGATGCCCTCCGAGTAACCCAATCAATCGTCTTTCCTCACTTGCGTTAAAAGGCAAACCGTGACTCTGGTTAAGATCTGCTACCTGTTGGGGGCTAAAATCTTCCATTTCTATCACTTGTCCGACGTTAAAGGGGGACTGGTTGAGATCGTCTATAAGTTGATAGGGTTCTGTAGAAGTAACTAGAGTGAGGTCAAAGTTTTTCCAAATGGGGGTTGTGGCGCGACAGTTATGCCAACTCCGCAACATCCCAAAGAAATCATTGCGAAACACAGCGTCAAACACTTTATCGACTTCATCCATTGCTAAAACCAATGGTTGTTTCCCCAATCCTTTTAGTATGTGGCGACTGATATAACGAGTACAGCGTTGAGTATTCCCCAACGGAGTACTCCAATATTCATCCACTCGATCTTCCATATCGAGTTCATCGGTAACCCAAGAGCAAAACTGGCGGAAGAAAAGTTCGCCATCTTGCAGGGCTGCTTTGTCAAACAGTTGGAAATCTAAAAACGCTACTCGCTTACCTGCTTGCTCGGCTGTTTCTTTGATGCGAATCAACAGCGAACTTTTGCCAACTTGTCTCGATCCTTTGATTGCGATGGTGACTCCTTTTTGTTCGATGGTTCGTAATGCGATCGCATCGCAAGACCTTTCTACATAAAATTGAGATTCACTGTCCATCGTCCCTTCTGGCATTTCCAATTGTGCAGAAGGGAAGGGACGGGGAAAGGGCGATGCCTCACTAACCCTCAACAAACTAGGCTTTTGTGCTTCGCCAATACTCAATTCACCGCCTGAAATCACTTGAGTTAACTCTGCTATCAAGCGTGGCGTATCGCTGTCATCTTGCCAAAAAGCCCAGTTGATGGAATCTAGGTAAGCACTTAAGGGATATTGAAACTGTTCTCGATATGCCAAACGCACGGGAAGAATAGCAGGGCGTCCTCCCTGTAGTTGTGCTAACTCGTGCGCCTTTTGAATTTCCAACCCTACCATCTCGCTGTGAACGGAATGAGAGGAAAGAAAAACAATCAGAAAATCAGATTTACGCAATTGCTTTTCTATACATTCAGCCCAACGAGTCCCCACTACCATTCTTTGGTCGATAAAAACTTCATGGTGTTGCGACAGGGAGTGATATAGTTCTAAAGCGACTGCTTCATCAGGCTCGGCGTTGCGCTTGTAACTGATAAAAATGTGCTTGCGTTCTGTTGGTTTGGTATCGGGTAGTTTCTCAATTTCCTTTTTCAAGGAAGACAATTCATCTTGTGATTTTTTCTTAAGTACGGGAGTTTGATGTTCTGATAAACCAACCAAACAAGCACTCCCCAGTTCAAAAGCATATTCAATGGTTTTCCCAGCTGCTAGGGCATCGTAAAATGCTCTAGAAAAAGCAATAGCTGCATTATCCCCGATTGTCTGATTTGTTCCGATCGTATAACTGACGTGTTGCGCGATCGCTTCTGCTTGTCCTTCAGAATAGCAGGCATTGAGTACCACACACTCAACACTTTCTGAAGCAAACAGCTTAAACATACTTGCCAATTCATTGCCTTGCACCAGTGCGGCTTCCCCTGCCTCATCCTCCAAAACAATACCATCCTCCCCTGCACCATGCCCGCAAAAGTGAACGATTTGGGGTTGAGTGTCAAGAATTGCCCGGTAAAAGTCACGAGATCTGACTGCCCATCTTTGCTCTAATTTAAATTGTTCGCGTTTGTTCGCTCGTCGCAAACCTTCATCAATCTCCTGTACCTCTTTATCCAAGCGCAATCGAGAGGTATTTTTAGGGTTTGCAGCCAGAATCAATATGGTTTTAACAAACGGACTGTCTCTCATGCTGGGGACTGGGTGTACTTTTTTTCTATTGACTCCTGGTGCCTGTAGGTCGCGATACTTACTTCATAATAGGTGAAAAAAAGTTTAACTTATGCAGAAATTTACTTAAAGATTGTCATTAGTCATTGGTCATTCGTCCTTAGTAAGGATTTTGGGTGCTGAAAAAAACGTAAGGGCGCAATGCCTTGCGCCCTTAATATCAAACCTTTTGGGTAATGCGATTGTCAATTTACAAGAAATTATCGTCATCGATATCAGTAGAAGGAGCATGAGGAAGTACAGAACGATCCGCATCCATCGTTTTTGCTGGGACGCCGAGACGCTTGCGAGCATCTTGCTCTGCTATTTGCCAATCTTTTTTGCTAGTAAATTGTCCTTTATCTAGGAGTGAGTCGCTAGTTGCTGCTCTATCTCGGGTTGGTTGATGACCATTTTTCCATCTGTATTTAAAGTCCATAAACCAATGGTGCCTCAACTAAACAGTTCTGTTTAATCTAATAAATACACTGACTGACCTACCTCTGACTTAAGGTAGGCTTGAGGTTATATCTAGGATGAGACATTATGAATCAACAACGAGAGTTTCCTGATTGGGATAAATTATATCGGGAAGGTCAGGTAGAATCCATGCCCTGGTTCAATCCCGATTTAGATAGCGATCTTGACGAAGCGTTAACAAAGCTCAATATTTCTACAGGAATGGCTTTGGATCTCGGTACGGGTCCGGGGACTCAAGCAATAATATTAGCGGAACGTGGCTACAAAGTGACTGCTACGGATATTTCAGCGACAGCCATCAATCAAGCTCAAATTGTAGCTAAAAAAGAGGGCTTAGATATTACTTTTAGAGAAGACGATATTCTTCACAGCAATCTTTCCCAGGAATTTGATTTTGTCTTTGACCGGGGCTGTTTTCACGTGCTTCCTCCAGATCTCAGACAAGACTATGTTAGGGCTGTACGCAGTTTAATTAAACACAAAGGTTTTTTGTTTTTAAAATGCTTTAGTCATTTAGAGAAAAGAGAACCCGGTCCCTATCGATTTACCCCTGAAGAAATTAGAGAGATTTTTACTCATGGTTTCAAGATTGTGTCTGTCCAAGAAACTGTCTATCAAGGTACTTTAGACCCGCTCCCAAAAGCATTGTTCTGTATTTTGGAAAGACAGTAGATATAAGAAATCACTCAAATACAACTGTCCGATTTCCATAAACTAAAACGCGATTTCCTAAATGCGATCGCACTGCTCTAGCCAGCACAATTCGCTCTAGATCTTTGCCTTTTCTAATCAAATCTTCTACTTCATCTCGATGGCTGACGCGGACTACATCTTGCTCGATAATGGGTCCTGCATCTAGATCCGCAGTGACATAGTGTGCTGTTGCTCCAATAATTTTAACACCTCTTTCAAAAGCTTTATGATAGGGATTAGCACCAACAAAAGCTGGCAAAAATGAGTGGTGAATATTAATTATGTGGGGAAAACGAACAATAAATTCTTGGCTCAAAATTTGCATATATTTTGCCAAGACAACCAGGTCAATTTGATACTGATGCAGCAGTTCTAGCTGTTTGGCTTCCTGTTCTTGTTTGTTATCCTTATTAATTGGGATGTAGTGATAGTCAATGCCAAATTGCTCGGCGACACCTTTTAAATTGGGATGATTGCTAAGAATAAGGGGAATTTCAGCAGTAAACTCTTTTGCTCGTTGTCGCCAAATCAAATCAAACAGGCAATGGTCTTGTTTGCTCACCCAAATGGCAATGCGCTTAACTGTATCAGAAAAGTGGAGTTCCCATTTGGCTTCTAAGGGTTGGGCTATGGCGTTAAACGCTGGCGCAATGAGGTCACGGGGTAAATGAAATCCCTCTAACTGCCATTCAATGCGAGTGAGAAACAACTGAGCTGCGAAATCTGTATGTTGATCCGCGTGGATTATATTTCCACCATAGGTGTGGATGAAGTTGGCGATTTTCGCCACGAGTCCCCGTCTGTCGGGGCAAGATATAAGTAACGTTGCTGTGGGAGTAGTCATGATGACTCATGCTACGACATAATTGAGCTGGTAAGCAAGAACAAAAGGATAGCTCAGTATTTTTCAGGTTTCTTAATGAATTGCTCCGCAAGATAATATCTATCATTGCGTAATTGTAAAACTACAGTCTGCTACACTCAATTTTCTTTATATAAAAATTATCATGATGTCAACTATTCCTCTTTATATAGCTCTTCTATTTTACGTTTTCATGGCTTTTTCTTTCTTCCAAAAATGGCTGGATTTTTTTATAGCAGATGCAGAAATGACGTCTGAGGAAAGGGTTTTCTCTACGATTATTTTAGTCATGGCTACCGTTTTCTGGCCTATTGTAGTGCCTTTTGCGTATCTGGAAGTTTTAAAGTTTCATCAAAAACATAAAGAAGTTATTGATTCATTACTTGCTTCATCAAACTCTAGGTTACAGGATAAGTAGTTTTTAAGGACTTGAGGCTACGGTGGTATATACAAGTCTTATATAGTGATTCTTGCGGTTTCGATCCCCCCTAACCCCCCTTAGCAAAGGGGGGAACTTAATTCCAATTCTCCCTTTTCACGATGTTTCATTTCTTTTCTAGAGATCTTTACACCAACCTAGCTGGGGTTGGGGGAGATGGGGGGCTCTTTAAGGATGAGGTATTGTTAAATCAAAAAATCTTTAAAACTTCCTGTGGTGTAGGGGTGGACACTGCTACCACCCCTGCTAACTACCAACAACTAACCAAGCCCAAAAGCTCATTGTGTAGATTTGGCGATAGTACCCAATTGAAAACCGGGAGGAAAACTCCCTTCCTCTTTGATGCGCTTAATTTCGGCTTCCGTTACCCGCAAATTTAACTTTTGAGCTAAAGCCCGGACAAGATCTCCTCGATCGATGACACCAGAAACAGCACCTGCAGGAGAAAGTACGGTAATGCGCTGTAACTGTTCATTTTCTAGCTTGTTAATAACATCAACAACAGAAGTTAACTCGGTGACGGTGGGAATTTCTGTCAGAGGATGTACAATGCTTTGCACCGTTAGAGTTTCCCATTGACTTCTTTCTATCAAACGCAAATCCTCTAGGTTAACCATCCCACGGTAACGTCCATCCAATTCAGCATAATAAACTTCTAAAGGATTGCCATCTAACAAGTAGGCATCGGCAAAGGAACGTAAAGTTTGGTTGGCGTCTACAACGCGAAAGTCCCTTGTCATGGCATTGGAAGCCACCAAACTCAGTAAGGTTTCTTGTAAAACAGTGACGCGATCGTAACTGCTGGCATTGCGGATGCCAAACCAACCAAGTAGAGCTATCCACAACCCAGTGACTAACTCTCCGGTAAAGTAATCAACAGCCAAGCCAAGAGCGATCGCACCATAGCCTAAAATTTGCCCTGCTCTTGCTGCTAACTTCACAGCTTGAAAGCGATTGCCTGTTGCTTTCCACAGTGCGGCTTTCAACACTTGTCCCCCATCTAAAGGCAAACCCGGAATCAGGTTGAAAAGTGCCAAAACTAGATTGATTCTTGATAAATCCCCTATCATCACACTCGCGGGGCTATTTTCTGGTAAAACAGTTACCAACAATCTTAAAAGAAAAAACAAGCCAACACTTACAGCCGGACCGGCAATTGCCACTTGAAATGCTTTTCCTGGAGTTTTGGATTCTTCTTCGATAGCAGCAATTCCACCAAATAAAAACAAGGTGATGGAATTGACTTTTATACCTTGCGATCGCGCTACCAAACTGTGACCCAATTCATGTAGCAGAACCGAACCAAATAACAGTAGTGCCATGACAATTCCAGCACTCCAAGCCAGCACGGGACCCCATCTTTGGTAAGCGACCCCAAAGTTAAGGGTTGCCAGCCCTAATATGACAAACCATAGAGGGTCTAAAAACAGTGGAATTCCAAATAAAGACCCAATTTTCCAATTTGTTTGCATTATATTTTCCCAAAATCTACACGTTTACAACTAACCAAAAACATATATTACTTGTGTTTTTTTTTACTTATATAGTTGTGTCGCACCAATCATTCCCGACTGAGATTGGAAAAATTGGCAATTGCACTTTTGTGATGCTCTACTTCTAGAATAAACAATTACTGCTAGAGAACAAATCTCAAATAAGACTGAGCCATTTTAAGAATTAAAAACAAAAGGTGGTAGGTCTTTTTACTTTGCACGCCAATCTGCAAGTAAAAAGACCTACCCACCTTTTCGGGATTATTAAAATTGTAAAAATCTAAATACGACCTAGATTGGTTAAGCCCAAAACTGCACCAACACCAATCAAGTG
Organism: Tolypothrix campylonemoides VB511288_2; assembly: GCF_045999855.1. Classification (NCBI taxonomy): domain Bacteria; kingdom Bacillati; phylum Cyanobacteriota; class Cyanophyceae; order Nostocales; family Tolypothrichaceae; genus Tolypothrix; species Tolypothrix campylonemoides. The sequence goes on along the minus strand of NZ_JBFPMW010000011.1, from coordinate 290,672 downwards.
ACCTGTACTCATGGCTGCGAGGAATGTACCAACACTAGGATTGTTAAACAAAGAAGGGAAGGGCAGAGGCATTTTGGGACCTACATGGGGAAAGCGGACCACTCTGGGAATAATAAACAGAGCTAACAGACTGCTGATAACAATAATTACCGTGCCACTAAAGTTTAAACCAACACCAGTGTTGGGAGTTGTAGATTGAACAGCTAATAACAAAGATGAAATCACGACTCGTCCTCCGGCAAAATGTAAAGTTCCTGGCGTAGAGGCGCAATACAACTTTGCTCTGCAACAAAACCCGAGTACGCCGTATAAATGCGTCTCTACAACCTTTGCTTATGCTCCTTCTGACGACGGTAATCAATCTTCCATCGGAGGAGAGGAATTAATCTCTCCCTTTAGTTAGAGCAAAATTGCTACAACTCTTTAACTGAACAAAATCCCCGACTTCGTTTCTCTCTGGTTCCGGTGTCTCTGGCTGAGAATGAAAACTGCGAGGCTCTGCAGAGTGCTCCACTGGAGGCGGAGCCTCCTGTAAGGCATCCCAGGCGGAGCCTGGGAACGAGGTGTGCGAAGTTTTGACAGCCTATCAAAACTTTTGCGACAGACTACTAAGCAACTAGCGAACCTGCAAGGTCATTGTTAAATAGCACCAATGTTGGTCAAACCCAATACGATTCCAACCCCGATAATATGGCCAAAACACATAGCACCGATGAAAGCTGGAATACTGAGGGGCAGTACAGGCAACTTAAAACCAACTTGAGGCTTTTCAATCCTCGTTGCTAGTAAAACGGATACTAAACAGCTGACGCTGATGATTGCTGCCACAGTCGTATTGATTGCCGGTGTTGCGGGAACTGTTGCGGCGGCTGCTAGTAAAGTTAATAGAGTCAAGAGCTTTCTCCTTCAGACAATGAATAAGCCGAGCGGTCAACACCCATAAGCGATCGACCGTAGTTTATCGCTCATGGTTGGATGCCGATCGCTGTTTGTGTAAACCACAAGAATTATAAAATCAATAAAGGGAAAACTGAAATTTTTTTATACAATTTGCTTATCGTATTCATTAATACATACCCTAAAAATTTCCATGTGAATTAAGATTTGCGGAATTCCTTAACCCCAACCTGTTATCGTATTGGTTGATTTGGAGAAAAAAATTATATGCGAATTAAGATTTGCGGAATTACTCAACCAGAACAAGGCAAAACAATTGCCTCTTTGGGTGCTACCGCTTTAGGATTCATGTGTGTCCCATCTTCACCGCGCTATGTCAATGTAGAGCAAATTCGGGCTGTTGTAGAACAATTGCCGGAAAACGTAGATAAAATCGGGGTTTTTGCTAATGCTTCCCTGGAAGAAATTAAGCAAACAGTCCTTGATTCTGGGTTAACTGGCGCTCAACTGCATGGAGATGAATCTCCAGAATTTGTTTTACAGTTACGCGAATATTTGCCCGATGTAGAGATTTTAAAAGCTCTAAGAATTCGCGGTACTGAAGACCTGGAAAAAGTAAGTTCTTATACAAATTACGTAGATACTGTACTATTAGACGCGTACCATCCACAACAACTAGGTGGTACGGGTATAACTTTAGACTGGGCTATGTTGGAGCAATTTAGTCCTGGCTGTCCTTGGTTTTTAGCAGGGGGATTAACTCCAGACAACATTCTTGACGCTCTCAATCAAGTTCACCCCAATGGCATCGATCTCTCGAGTGGAGTAGAACGCGCCCCTGGAGATAAAGATTTAGATAAAGTGGCGAAGTTATTTGAGAAATTGAAAGTAGTGAGTAGTTAGTAGTTAGTGGTTGATGGTAATTTCTCACAACTAACCACTAACTGCTATCCATTAACCACTAACTAAAAAAACGATGCTTGATGGCGAATCAGATTGAAATACTCTTCACGAGTTTTCTGTTCTTCTTGGAACACACCTAGCAATGCACTTGTGACAGTCCAAGAGCCTGGTTTTTGTACCCCCCGCATAACCATGCACATATGAGAAGCTTCAATCACAACAGCCACGCCTTGGGGTTCTAAAATCTGGTGAACTGCTTCGGCAATTTGGCGAGTGAGCCTTTCTTGAACCTGGAGACGGCGGGAATACATCTCAACAATACGGGCGAGTTTACTCAGTCCCACAACTTTCTGGTTGGGAATGTAAGCAACGTGCGCTCTTCCCATAAACGGCAGCATGTGATGTTCGCAGAGACTAAATAAATTGATATCGCGTACAAGTACCATTTCATTGTGACCTTCGTCAAAGATAGCGCCGTTTACGAGGTCTTCTAAAGATTGGTTGTAACCGCTGGTCAGAAACCGCATTGCTTCTGCAACTCGCTTGGGTGTTTTCAGCAATCCCTCACGTTCTGGATCTTCCCCAACACCCACCAGTAAAGTTCGCACGGCTTCCATCATCTGCTCCATCTGCTCCTCTGTTTGGGGATGCAAAATGGGTTCTCGCCCGTCGTGAGTGTTGCGATCTGGTCTTGGAGTAATGGATTCCGTTAAATCAGGAATAAGAGGAGATTGGGAGCGATTGGCACCGTTGGAACTAGCAATAGTCATGATGTCACAGTCTGTGTAAAGGTTTGAAAGTTAAGGACAAATTACAAAACACCAGCACTCGGCATAAGAATTAATTCGTCAATGACTGCTTGCTGTGGTAGCAAGGCAGTATGAAGAATTGATTGAGCCACAATTTCTGGGGTTAACATTTTTGAGCGGTCAAAGTTAGCATTGACGGTTTCTGTATCCCATAGCTCCGTGTTGACTGCACCGGGATGGATAACAGTCACTCGAATACCACGGGCGCGTTCTTCTTGTGCCAGAGTTTGGGAAAGGGCTATCAAACCTGCTTTGCTGACACTGTAAGCACCCCAATTGGCAAATGCTTGCTTGCCAGCTATGGAAGAAACGTTGATAATTGTGCCTGTACCACGGGCTCGCATTCCCGGCAAAATTCCCATGATACACTGAAATATGCTGGTTAAATTTAAATCTAAAACCAGATTCCAGTCGGATAGAGAAGTTTCACTCAGAGAGCCAGTGTAACCTATACCAGCGCAATTTACCAAAATATCGATCTCTCCAAAATCGCTAGCTATTTCCTGCATTTTTTCTTGCACTAGAGAGACACAAGACAAATCCAATGGATATGCTTTTGCTTCTACTCCTGCGTGCTTTGCAGCTTGACAAACCGTTGCTAACTTCTCCATAGAACGGCTCACTAGGGCTAGATCCATACCTGCTCGTGCAAACGCTAAAGCAGTTTCTCTGCCAATGCCACTACTTGCCCCAGTAATTAAAGCACGTCGTTTCTGCTCAACACTCATTCTGTCTCCCCACTTTGTTGAGGTTCTTAAACCACATTGCCATCTGGATTGTGAAAAATTTTTGGCTCAAATAAATTAAACAAAGCTAAAAATCTGCTGAATTTTTTATGGTAGCTGCTAGACTCCATATATCTCAATCCTGTCTGTGTTACGCGTTTTCTGAGTAACGACAGCAAACTTTCGCATAGAAAACGCTATCTCACCCCGATAATTAACGACTAGCCCACGGTCAAAAGCCTAACGCCAAAAGTTGGTTTGCTGTTGCCGTTGACTCTCGACTATAGACTAAAAATGTAAATGCCTGTGGCTTAAAAGATTGTTAAAAATCTTTAAGTACCACAGGCAATTATAGCATTGCTGCTAAGTTAGTAAATAATCTCAGCCCTGTCAGTGAGCAACTTCCGTGAAAACACCCATTTTGCGGAACTTTTCGTAACGCAATTGGCGTCGTTCTTGGGGGGTAAAGCGGTTGAGATCCTCCAAGTTGTCTAACAAAGCTTGCTTGAGTGTATGGGCAGCTTGTAAAGGGTCCGAATGAGCGCCACCAACGGGTTCGGGCAATATCTGGTCGATAATTCCCAAGTTCTTGAGGTCGTGAGAAATAATTTTTAAGGCAACCGCTGCTTGAGGTGCTTTACTGGCATCTTTCCATAAAATGGCAGCGCAAGCTTCAGGGGTAGCAACAGTATAAACGGAATGTTCAAACATTAAGAGGCGATCGCCTACACCAATACCGAGCGCACCACCAGAACCGCCTTCACCAATGACAGTGCAAACAATGGGCACATCAAAGCAAAACATCTCCCGTAAATTATAAGCGATCGCTTCTCCTTGACCTTGATGTTCGGCTTCAATTCCTGCCCAAGCCCCTGGTGTGTCGATAAAAGTTAAAATCGGCATACCAAACTTATTGGCGTGTTCCATTAACCGCAGTGCTTTGCGATAACCGCCTGGAGATGCCATACCAAAATTCCGGGCAACATTGTCCTTAGTATCGCGACCTTTCTGATGACCCAACAGAACCACAGGTTTTCCACCCAAACGACCCACACCGCCGACTAAAGCAGGGTCATCAGAACCACAGCGATCGCCATGCAACTCCATCCATTCATCACTAATGGACTGGATATAATCAAGAGTACTGGGGCGGCGTGGGTGACGAGCGACTTGCAGCCGCTGCGACGGCGACAGACTACTGAATATTTCTTCTCGCAATTGCATGGCGCGTGCTTCTAGTTGACGAATTTGACTGGTCACATCGACGCCATTTTCTTCCGCTAGTTGCCGAATTTGGTCAATTCTAGTAGCAAGTTCGGCTAACGGCTTTTCAAAATCTAACAGTAGCTGTTTACGCTCAGTAGTTGCCATTTTCAGATATTGGTTAGTGGTTAGTGGTTAGTAGTTAGTGGTTAGTAGGAATTTTTAGCAACTAACCACTAACAATTAACTAAACAAGCAATGGTCTAAAGCCGTGTTTCACCGACACCTGACCGATCTGCTCCATTTTCTCTACGGTAATCCGATTTCGACCCCAAGAGAAGTTAGTGTATAACTTCTCAAATTCCAACAACATGGATTCAGCAAAACAAGCAAACAATTGACGTGCGGGCACCTCCATATTGACAATTTGCATGATTTTCCAATCAATATCAAGAGAGTGCTCGACAATGCCCCCATTCAGGACATACACATCAGGATGCTGAATCTTACTTGCTAGATTTTTTGGATAACCGCCATCAACGAGCAGACAAGGTGACTTCAGAACAGTGGAGTCAATTTCCACGCCTTTAGGCATACTGGCAACCCAAACGACAATATCAGCTTGGGGTAATGCTTCTTCGAGCGACATGATTTTTCCACGACCGAGTTCTTCTTGCAAGTGTTGCAATCTTTCGCGATCGCGAGCAATTAGCAGAAGTTCTCGGACATCTGTTTTTTTATTTAACCACCGGCAGACAGCACTGCCAATATCTCCTGTCGCCCCACAAACAGCAACAGTCGCCTTTGACAGTTCAATTCCCAAGCGTTGCGATGCTTGTTCTACCTGTCGGCAAATAATGTAAGCTGTGTGAGTATTGCCCGTAGTGAAACGTTCAAACTCCAATTTAATATTGCGGACTTGTCCAAATTGCTCTAAGTTAAAGTTTTCAAAAATAATTGAGGAAAACCCGCCTAAAGCCGTGATGTTTATGCCGTGCTTTTGCGCGTGAGCCATAGCATTGAGGATTTTGCGTGTCGCTGCCTTGATCCGCCGCGACGCGAGCATCTCCGGCAAAAAACAGGATTCTACATACCGCCCTTCAATTTTTTGACCGGTAACACTAGTCACAGTGATGTTATCAACAATTTGGGGCGGAGCACTGCACCAAAAATCTAAATCTTGCTCGGCGTATTCAGGGTAGCCTAAGTTTCTAGCTACCGCTTGCGCGTGTTCCAAACTGGTAAGGTGTCCGATTAGACCAAACATGAACTATTTTATTAAGCGTATCCTTCGTATGGGGAGTAGAGGAGTAAGGACTGGGGTATGGCGCATGGAGCATTGACAAAATTGGGACTTGAGGATTGGGCAATTGGGTATAGTCTAAGGTTATTCAATATACAATTGCCCATTACCTGTTACCATTGCCCCAAGCTCTATGCTCCAGTAAGCCCGTAAGCTGAGAGACGCATAATATCGCGGGTTGTAAAACCAATATTACTAAGTGCTTCTCCGTACTGGATCATGAAGTCTTCTACCAAAGCTTCCTTTTCCATTGCTAAGACACGAGCATCATTCTCTACTTGGTTGAGCATTTTCCAAACAATAGGTAGGTTTTGGCGATTGGCTTCTTCTAATTCTGCTTTTGATTGTTCAAAATGTTCTTTTAACCAAACTTCTCCAAAGTTAAGATGGCTGTATTCATCTTTAACAACGCCTTCCGTGATTTTGCGGGCAAAATCATCCGCAACTGGAATGTAAATGTTGTAAGCTGCGATCGCAAAACATTCAATAATCAAAGACTGAATGAGCAAGCAAGTTACGACTTTACCCTCAGCTGCTGCTGTTTGAAAATTAGAATGCAATCCTGCAAAAAACTCCTTAGCAAATTGCAAATCGGGTGTTACCTGAAGATTGCGTCCGCAAGATTCAAAACCTTTCTTGTGACGGCTTTCCATTTTGGATAGGCGCGTAAGTTCATCCTTACAATCTGGCAGCAGTTCAGCAAGTGCCAAGTAATTTTCGTGGGCTTCCTGTTCCCCTTCAATTACGATCGCATTAATCCGACTATATGCGTCCTTGTACACTTCGCTGTGAAAATCAATTTCCGATTGCGCTGCAAGCTGCTGCATGGTACTGTTCACTCCTGTGCTGTGAATCATTTGATACCAAGTTTTGCCAAAGGATCGGTAAGTGGATAATTTTCAGTTGGCATTGCCTGAAAATTCATGACCGATAGCGATCGCTTTTTGGTAACTGTGGTTTAATTTAACTTAACAAGTCTATATGTTAATAGATTAACCTTTGCTGGCAGCATTATCTCAAGCTCGTCCATAGGAGAAGTCAGGAATTCAGAGGGAAAGTGGTTTTTCTCACGTCCTTTGCGCCTTCTGGTTCTGGGCTTCAGTTTTTGGCAAACAGAAATATGTTCTTGGCAAATCACTAAGAAACTAGGCGACGAGGTATATTTTTACTGGCATTGGTCAATTCTAACGCAGTGGCGTGATATGGCAGCCTTTTAAATTGTGACATCAGCACTGGCTGACTGTGCCATATGTCTGGTAAAAAAACTTAAATATTCCTGTTTCTAATGTAGCTGAGTTTACACGTGATAGGCAGTAATAACAATACTTCTATCAGAACTGTAGATAGATTCAACCTGTGGATAAGTGTCGTGTGACCACCATACTTTTACCCTGCTAGCTTGGGCGGGTACGCTTCCTACTTCGTAATATCCAGCATTAATCATCCTTTTTTCAAATTCACCAGATGGTAATATTTTAGTAGTGAACGCTGATAATCCTTGTATCCCGTGCTTATCAAGCGTCATAGCTACCTTGATACGTCGTAAATATTCGATATCCAGGTAGCACTAGTGCAATGCCTGTAGAATCATGAATTTTACCAGGGTATTTGTATGGGTTATCATCAGGTATTGCACCACCAATTCTTATGCTGAAGTATGGACACCAAAAATAAAATCCTGGTAGCAACAAATCCATACTGTAGGCGATCGCTCTTAGTTTTTCTTGTTTTTTGGGGAGTTTTGTTTCTGTAGAAAGGTTAATCATTCTTTAATCTCCAAATTTTGGGTTGTCAGACATTTTCCTTATAAAGAGCAAGAAAGTCCGTAAGTTCGTCAGGACAAACCATTAAACATCTCCGAAAATTAATTATGCGTTACCTGAAACCCGTAGAGACGCGATTAATCGCGTCTCTACGTCATTTCTTTTAACAGCAATCTCCTCGTCTTCCCTCTTCCATTCTGCACCGATTCCTAATTTGTTTCTTGAATTTGCAAACGGATAGTCCGTTCGCCCGGTCCGCCAAGGTTTAATTCCATCACTTCACTACCAAGAGGTTCCAAACATTCAAGGAGCGATCGCAAGTGAGGCGTACTAGCACCTGTATCTACATAAAGCCGATCGGCTAAGTTACTAATTCGCTTCCAACTCATGTATAACTTACCGATCGTTTGTTCTAGCTGAGAAGCTTGATTTACTAAATCCGCAGCAACACTCAAACAACCAACTCGTTGAGCTTCTATAAGTGCTGTTTCAATGTCAATTTCCTCAGAAGTGAGTGCTTGGACTTGAGCCGCAGCTTTTAAATATTTTGCCAGGTTACGGGCTTCTGTCGTAGCTTGCTTGATAGTGTCTAAATCGGGATTTTGGGCTATTTCCCTCTGTATGGCAGTTTGGTGAGACTCTGGTAGTTTCTCCATTTCCTTAACCAGAGGCGCTATATAACGAGGTGGAAGGGCATTTTCTGCTGCTTTGGTCTTCACTGGTTCCGGTAGCAAATCAGAAGACATGGCTGTCCATTCATCAGTCAGCTGACGAACCTCCCGTCTTGTGATTTTGTCGCCATTTTGTGCTGCTTCCGTTACCATCTGCTGAACTTCTGGGGCGGCTTTGGCAGTTTCTACAAATGCCCGTTTGCTAAAGTTATTGATAGCCCCTGGGTCTAGTTTCCCTTCTTCTAGAAGGGTATCAGCACTATTAGCAAGTTGGATTAAAGCATAAGCTTGGCTTTTGCTAATATCTCGTTCTTTTAACCATTTTAAAAAACCCGAACCCCTTCCTTCCCCGTCTTTCTTCTCCCGATCGCGAACAGCCCGTAAAATTCGCCCCCGCCAAATGTCTGTCTGCAGGTCAAAACGGTTACACACTTGCCAAGCCACTTCCACCTGCTGAAGAAATTCCATTTCTGGAATATCCTCATCGTCTGGATTTGGCAGTTGAAAGTCAAAATCAGCTGGCTGCTGCAGAAGCGCAGCCAAGTCATTCATGGATTCGTTATATTGCACGATACATAAGTCATTACTCTATGCGCGGTTTATTATACACATTCTGCAGAGGCAGGTTGTCTACTGTATTCACACATTATTTTTTATACCGAGTATTTCATACTAACCCCAGGCGATGTTCGTAATCGCGGCTATACATACAAAGTCCCTTCGGGTTCGCCAGTCGCCTACGGCGGGAAACCCGCCTGCAGCGCTGGACTCACCGCCTACACGGACTTATTTGTAAAATTCTCTCTTCTCTCTACTGAGCCACCAAAGCGAGATGAGGAACCCGCGCAGGCGGGTTTCGCCTGTATAGCTGCGAATTCCATTCGCCCGTACCGATATCAAGACTGAGCCACCAAAGCGAGATGAAGAACCCGCGCAGGCGGGTTTCGCCTGTATAGCTGCGAATTCCATTCGCCCGTACCGATATCTGAGCCACCAAATCGAGGTTGAAATCGGAATTCGCAAATATTTTCAACACGCGCTAGCCTAAAAGAAACGCAATAAATTTATACACAAGTCAGTATTTATAGCTTGACAAAAATAGAAATTTCTGTATTTACTCGATAAACCCAATAAAAAGATGAACCAGGTAGACTACCTCCGGATTAGTTTAATAGACAGATGCAATTTTCGCTGCCAGTACTGCATGCCAGAGGGGTCAGAACTTGACTATATCCTCAAACAGCAGTTGCTGACAGATGAGGAACTACTGACGCTGATCGAAGAAGTCTTTATCCCTGTAGGATTTAGTCGGTTTCGCTTAACTGGAGGGGAACCATTACTCCGTCCCGGTGTTGTGGAATTGGTTGGTGCGATCGCCTCCCTCCCCCAAACCCAAGACATTTCGATGACTACAAATGGCTTTTTGCTCGCTCCAATGGCACAAAGTCTCTACAATGCTGGGTTGCGGCGAATTAATATCAGCTTGGATTCCCTCGACCCAACTACATTTGACTCTATCATCGGGAATCGCGGACGGGGGAAATGGCAGCAGGTTTGGGATGGCATTCAAGCGGCTTATCGTGTGGGCTTCGATCCCCTAAAATTAAATGTTGTTGCGATCCCTGGGGTTAACGATGGCGAACTTTTAGATCTTGCCGCACTGAGTATTGACAAGCACTGGCATATCCGCTTCATTGAATTTATGCCTGTTGGGAATTCAGAATTATTTCGGGATCGCGGCTGGATACCTTCTGAAGAGATACGGCAACGCATCCGCGAACGATGGGGCTTGATAAATTCTCAAATTCGTGGTAATGGACCTGCTGATGTCTTTAAAATTCCTGGTGCAAAAGGGACCCTAGGATTTATCAGTCAGATGTCAGAATGCTTTTGCGATCGCTGCAATCGAATGCGCCTTTCTGCCGATGGCTGGTTGCGTCCTTGCTTGTTAAATGAAGTCGGTCAACTTGACTTAAAAACGGCGCTTCGCGAAGGAGTCAGTACAGACGAGTTGCAAGATCGAGTCAGACACTTGCTCGCTTTCAAGCCAGAAATTAACTTCAAACAGCGTTATTCTGGCACTGACACTGGCAACTACACCCGTACTATGTCGCAAATAGGGGGATAAAAAATTATGAATTATGAATTATGAATTATGAATTACACCTTCATCATTCAGCATTCATAATTCATAATTCTTTAGGCTTGACGTGAGTAGTATTCCACCACAAGGAGTTCGTTAACTTGCAGCGCCACCCATTCACGCTCAATAAGACCGTTGACTTTACCAACCAACTTATTTTTGTCAAATTCCAAATGGCTGGGAAGGTTTGCTAAACCAGGGTATTGTAAGTTAGTAGTCACCAACTCACGAGATCTGTCCCTGTCTCTGACCGCAATCACTTCTCCCGGACGACACTGGTAACTGGCAATATTAACCACACGACCGTTGATTGTAACGTGACCGTGGCTAACCAACTGACGCGCTGCGGGAATGGTTGGAGCCATTCCCAAACGGAAAACGGTGTTATCCAACCGCATCTCGAGCAATTGCAGCAACACTTGTCCGGTAGAGCCGGTAACGCGTCTTGCTTTACGCACGTAACGCAGCAATTGCTTTTCCGTCAAACCATAGTTCATGCGTAGCTTTTGCTTTTCTTCTAACCGCACAGCATACTCAGAACGCTTTTTGCGGTTTTGACCGTGCTGTCCCGGTGGATAAGCACGTCTGGCATTTTTACGAGTTAATCCTGGCAAATCGCCCAAACGGCGAACAACTCTAAGACGAGGTCCTCTATATCGGGACATGAGTATCCTTGTTTCAATCCTGCTTAATATTACCCAAAGATATGATTATAGCCTCAAAAAGGATAAATGCTAAAGAATAAACAGAAAAAAATCTTAAGATTTTCTAAAGGAATGAATGATAATATTTTCTTAAGATTTCAGAGCCAACACGAGTGAGATGCCCAACCTTCAATCCCCAATCCCGTTTTTCATAATTCATAATTCATAATTCATAATTCTTGAGATAGCATAGCGATGGGTGTTTGGAGAACGGAAATGCAAAGAAGAAAAAAACAAGCAATAAGAATATCAGTACCAACGCTAGCCATAGTTGGATGGCTGGCAATGACATCACAAGGTATGGCTTTATCCTTGGGTTCTAACTCTACCCTAACCAATGCGCGAGATTTTCGGGGTTGTGCAGCGCGACTCCTGAGCGCTGGTATAGCGGCAGAAACAGTATCACAAGCCTGTGCAGAAGCGCTAAGTCCCAGAGATTTGGGGAATTGCGTGTATAAAATTCAGCAAAGAACGCAAATAGAAGCAGCCACTGCACTGCCAACATGCAGGCAGGCAAGGCGTCCTGAAGATTTAGCTAACTGTGTAGTCGGTATCAGTCAATACTCTCGTGAGGTAGTCGATCCAACAGTTTTAAGTTACTGCGGTCGCAGTTTGTTACCAGTGCGTTTTGCACAGTGTGTCACAGGTTTGCGTGCAGAAATTGATTTTTCTGCGGCTCAAGCTTATGACCGTTGTATTGATGCCAGCGATCGCACAACTGGCTATTTACCCACGTTTATCCCATCAACCTCACAACCTGCGGAATTCAGTCCGAATTATGAGTCTACTCCACTTCCGCCTGAGGCTACCCCAACTCCATCTCAGCCGCCCACCGTTCCACCTGCAACGGCTCCCGGTCCTTTAACTCCGGGTCAGTAAGATATTATCAGTTATCAGTTATTCAGTTTTCACTGCCGACTGATAACTGTCTTACCATTCGGTTTGGCAATTCTTTCTTGGGAAAAACGCCAAGACTGGAGTGCCTTACTGTTCGCAGATAACTGATTAGTCCTCTTTTTTTCCAAACACCATCTGTAAAATCATGGGAACACCACCGTCTTGGTGATATTTGTCAGCCCATGCGCGAATAACTTCATCCAACTCGTCCATTGCTTGATTGTATTTCTCTGGAGGAATATCCAGTTCTTCCAAAACCCGCATTGTATTAGGTCGTCGCTCTGCCCAATCTCTCATCATTCGGAAGAATCGAGCTGTATCTTCCACCATGATGTAAGTGCGCTCTTGCTCGTCTGCGGGAGCGTAAAATGGGCGGGTGAGCGCATAGAAGGGCATTCCCCATGGAGAATCAATCCGCGTGACGGTACCGGAATAGAGCAAACGGCGTTTAATATGCTCTGCTAGCGCTTCGCTCAATTCCATGCGATGCTCTTCTGGCAAATCTTCCTGCGATCGCTTGTGCAGAAATTCGATTAATTCCAGAAACTCGAATGAGGTGATTAACTGAGCATCAGGAAGGTTGGACGGCAGTTTTTGCTCGATTTGCTTCTTCTCTTCTGATGTCAAGCTAGTTCCTGGAATGCGAGATCTGCCGGGACGCCAGGGGTACTTTTCCATCCACACGTAGGGTAACTGAATTAGATAGCGCGGTTCCTGAGAACCCAGCATCTTTAGGAGTTTACCCTCAGTCAGAGCTTGTCTGACTTCCTCTACAATGATTTTTACTCGCTTGGGCTCTAAGTGGTGTAAATGCCCTGTCATTCGCAGATTTTGTCCCTGCTCGAGATAGGTCATGTAAATCGCACACTTAGCTGCCGTAGCGGCTGCGTCTAAAAATGCCCCATGCCTGTGCCCGCTTGTCCTCATGGCACTAAAGGCTAGATATAGCATGATCTGATCCATTGCACTGGGGCCAAGACGTTTGATCAGATCTACGTCGTTACTCATATTACAAACAGTTGAACAGCACGTTTACGAGTTTTCGGTCAACAAAAAAAGTACTAGTAGCATACACCCGACTGAAGGCGTTGGCGTTACCTCAGTTCATCTATTATGCGTTAAGTGTGTGTATTGTTGGTAGTCTTGGTTTGGGATTTTATTCCGTACTTCCAAGTATTCAACCAGAGCAAGGGCTCTGATTCCTATCATCTCACTCCACAGTATTGCAAGCATCAGCTTATACGAGGAGCCACTACCTACATTTCCACAGATTGCAGTGTTCATCAGGAAACTTGTACCAATTGGTTTGGTGTATTCCCTTACAACCGGACAGAAATCACTCTCAAGAGTGAAAAATCGGTAAAGCTGTAGCTTGTTAGCGATCGCAGCCGTCTGTCCCCTGCATAAAAGCCTTTTCACACTAATTCAGCACAAAAGCTAAGATTTCAAGGAAGTTTCCTCCCTTGAGCGCGGTTAGTTGCATCGGCCAAAACTAGTTGTCGGGCTAATGGGTATTACTTTTTCTGAAGGAAAATTATGACGGGAAATCGCGAAGATCGGGTAGTGCTGGGGTTACTTGAGGTGATTCAGAGTGAGCCACTGCCCTTTCGCATTAAGGAATTGTTAAGGATTTTCTCTACATATTTTTAGCTGCCATCATCAGATGTTCCTGTATTGGGAAGCGCAAGCAGTAAAGCTGTTCGTTTTGGAAAAACTGGCAGATTTACAGACGGCGCGACGCTCCCGAAACCACCTTCTTGCTCAAAACTTCCGTTGATGTCTTGGCAATGCGGGAAACTTTCTTTCAAAAAGAGCGCAGAACTCCAATCAAGGCTATATTTCAAAGTTCAAAGTTCCTTCCTTAAGATCTACAATTTTTGATAATTTTACCAATAGCTACTTGTCAGATATGTTAGAGAAGATACAAAATGACAATTTATAAATATCATTAAAATAAGTCTAATAGATTACAATTATCTTTATACTCTTGTCAAGAAATATAATATTTACTATTGCATAAATGTTACTTACAGTCCCATGTTACTTCATGCATAAATGAACGCTTATAAAAATTGTAAATTGCTTGAAGCTAAGTCACAGTAAGCTTTCTAAGTCTTATTGCCTTGGCAAAAATAGATAAAAAATAGGAGGGGTGTGGGGTTTGACCCTGCGTTCATTTGCTAACAATATTCCTCAGCATGAGGAACTCTTGTAATTTTAAGTAAGGCTTAATTGTGCCTTTTAAGTTTGAAAATTAATTGGTTGACTTAGAAGGTTTGATAAAATTTCTGACTTTTTCAAGGCAGAGAGCGCCAGTTCCGCAAGTTACGAGTAACACTCCCAAAACTTGCTCAATTCCCAAAGTCTCTTGAATGATAAATCCAGCCAAAATGGCAGTTAAAACTGGTACAATAGCACTAATAATAGCGGAGCGTGACGCGCCAATTTTACGAACGCCAAAATTATTTAACAAGAAGATGCAGAGGGTTAGAACGCCCAAGAGAAAAGCACTTAAGACCAGTTCGAGAAGGATAGTAGGGTTGATTTGAAGGCTCCAGTCGGTCGGTAAAGGTAACAATAGACCAACAACTGACAGCACCATCATTGTGGCGAAGTTGATAAGCGTGAACGTTACTGGATGTACTTTAGTAGCACATATACGTGAAAGGACGATGTAGAAAGCAAAAGTAATTCCGGAAGCGATCGCCGCAATGCTTCCCAAGGATGGATTTCCCGTACCAATACTGACAGCGCCTACCAAAACCAACAATTCCCCCAAACCAATAGACGCGAAAGCACCGATACTGAACAAACTCAAGCGATCCCGGAAAAGTACCCAGGTAAATAACCCACTTAAAACGGGATACACAAAGAAAAGTGCGATCGCCATTCCAGTAGGGACTTGACCTATTGCAAGGTAAATAAATAACTGTGATAAAAACAAAAAGCACCCACTTACAAGCGCCAAAATGAAAGCCCGCTTTGCAGTAGGATGATTTGAATTTTTGCCCAATGAGTCAAGCAAGAATTGTATATCATGCCAAACTCGTGGATGCAAAATAGGTGCCAAAAGCATCATAAGTGGTACAACCACAAGCATCCGCAACATTAAAAGCAAGAGAGAATTTCCCAAATTTGGATATAAGAGACTTTGCACGTCAAAAACACCAAAAATTTGGGAACCAGGGTTAAAAATGACCTTGATGGCGACGTTGTATAGCGACGACGTCACCGTTGACAATACAATTAGGACTATACCAATTGCAGGCAAAGATGAAATGCCAATTTGCCGAAATAAAGATTCTTTTGGTGCTGTCGGTTCTTCTGGAGAAGCTTTTGTCACGCTTGGAGGAGATGCAGGCTCCACTGGCTCTGGTTCTGAAGATGTTACTGCTTCAGTTGTAGAGTTTTCATTCGAGATTGCAGACGTTGGGAATACGGTTTCTTGCGGTGGATTTACATCCAACTGCAACTTTGTAGGAGCTTCAACATAAACTTGCGGTTGTGGAAGACTTGGCTCATCGTCAGAAGCAGCAGTTTCTTGAAGTACAGGTGCAGTATCGCCAGATGTTGTTTGTAATTCTTGGCGCAAGCGATCCACCAACTCTGTTAAAATCGTTTCTCCCTGCTTCTGTTGATCGTGCATCCGGGATAACTGCTGTGAAAGACTGCTTTGATAGTTTTTCAGATCTTGTTGGAGTGAATTAAATGTGCTAATGAGTGCATTATCCAAAGAGTTAAGAAGTTTGAAAGTATTTGGATTGCTTTGCTCGGTTGTGTTGGAAGTTGGTGTTGCAGTCGTTTCTTGGCTGGTAACTGTTTGCGAAGCATTCTGAACTGCTTGATTTACCAGCGTTTCCAAAGAAGATTGGAGTTGCAACGATATGTGGCTGGCTAAAACCTGCGATAATTGACGAATCAATGCTTGCTGCTGGCTGATTTCCTGCTCCTGTAGGAGCTGTCCTTTTTCTTCTTGCAGATCTTGAATATCTTTCGTCAATCGCTCTTTATCTGCTTGCAACCGCTTCACGTCCTCCTGCAGCGACTTAAGAACACCACGTTGAATGATTTGCAACTCCTCAGTAATTGCTCGTATAGCAGATTCCGCCGAGCCATACGGGTCTCCTTTTCCTCGCAAGTTATCTGGTCTTCTTTCAAATCGCCCCATTATCTTTTATCCTTATAATCTATGTATCAAGCAACTTCGGGGCTATACTCCTACTATTTGCCGTGTTCTGTCAACGGAGATCGACCCAATCTTCTCTCACTTTGTTAACCTTTGGTAACTTAATATTACAACTTTCATCCTTGTTCTCAGGCTCTGCTTGGAAACGAAAGACTGGCGTGGAGTGATTGGGTACGTCTTTTCTCATTTCCAGTCCCTAGTTTAGCGCCCGCTCACCCAATCGATCGCGCCGAATAAAAGAGCACAAATACCTGCACTGAGGGGAACTGTGACCAGCCACGCTGCTGCAATTCCTTGGAGTGTTTGAAATTGCACTGACTTTGCATCTTTTACCAATCCAATACCAACAACACCACCGACAAGAGCATGAGAAGTGGACACGGGTAACCCAATTCGTGACGCAAGTAAAATGGTTGTAGCCGTTGCTAGTTCAGCACAAAATCCACTACTCGGTTGTAGGGAAATAATGCTTTCACCTATGGTAGCAATTACTTTTTTACCCCAAACAGCTAAGCCAGCAACAATACCAAAACCACCAATGATTAAAATCCATAAAGGAATATCAATACCGTTTAGGGGTACTGTACCAGTACGATTGATATAGACAATTGCAGCTAAAGGTGCTATTGCGTTACCGACGTCATTAGAGCCATGAGCAAACGCTACAAAACAAGCACTTAATAGTTGAAATCTAGCGAATAATTGTTCAACAGGATTTTGAAACCGGAAATTTTGACTGTCTCCCTTTGTCGTATCTTCCAACTGTCGCCAACTGTAAAACGTAAGACCAACAGCTGCTAAAGCACCACTGGCTAAAGAAATATCGTGTGCGGGTATTTGAAACCCAGCTTGTATTATCAAAAAATTTGCTATCGGTTGAGTAACTGATGGTAGAACAATAATGCCAAAGACTCCTAACAAAATTGCACTCAACCAAGGAATCCATTCCTTTAAGGGTATTAATGGGTTTGGTTGTTCTAAAATCCAACGCTTAATTTGACTGTAGAATAAAGCTGCGATCGCACCGCTAATAATTGGGGTGACAATCCAGCCGATAGTAATTCTGCCAATTGTTGACCAATCAATCGAATTAGCTCCTAAAGCAACCCAACTAAATCCCGCGATCGCCCCTACAGTTGCATGAGAAGAAGAGACAGGTAAACCCCGTGAGGTAGCTATTTGCAACCACAAACCACAAGATATAAGAACTGCGAGCATTCCAATGACTAATGTTTGAGGTGCATTGACAAATAAAGCAGGATTGGCAATTTTTGTTGCCAAAGTTTGCGATACTTCCCGTCCAAAAATGACTGCACCTGTAAATTCTAAGATCCCAGCAATTATAAGCGCTTGTTTCAAAGTTACAGCTTTGGAACCTACCGATGTTCCCATTGAGTTAGCAACATCATTTGCTCCTAAATTCCATGCTAGGTAGAAGGCGAGAATTGTGACTAGGATTATCAGCATTCAATTTACCAATTGGTTGATAAGAGAGAGAGGGGAGACAAGGGAGATCGGGGAGAGGGGGAAGACAAGGTAGCATATTCTTCCTTGTCCTCCTTGTCTACTTTGTCTCCTTTTCTCCTGTTATGGGATAAATCAATATTTTGTATGTTTCCGGAGTAGGTGCGATCGCCCTTTCTACAGCTGCTGATAAATCTTGTAGGGGAATGCGATCGCTAATCAAAGCTTGTACGTCAATGCGTCTGTTGAAGACAATATCAGCTGCTAAAGTTTGCAGCCGGTATGACGAGCTGTAGCTACCTATCAAATCTATCTCTCTTCTATAAAGAAGGTTGGGATTGATGGGAATTTCTATCTCATCGGGGAATTCAGCGAAAAAGAGAATTTTGCCACCTTTTCGGGTACAGTCGAGGGATTGGAAAAACGCTTTTTCACTAGGGACAGCTAGCAGGGTGACATCAACGCCCAAACCATTGGTTAAGGCATGAATTTTTGCGGATAAATTAGGATCGCGAGCATCAAATGCTGCTTCGGCTCCCACATTTAACGCTTTTTCCATTCTCGAAGGTAACAAGTCGGTAGCGATCGCTTTTGCTCCAAAATACTTCACCAACATGATAAACATCAACCCAATTGGTCCAGCACCAGTGATTAAAACTGTTTGTCCTGGAGCAATTTGGGCTTTCTTCACTGCTTTGAGACAGCAGTTAGTCGGTTCTACAAAACTAGCTTCTTCAAAACTGATATTATCGGGAATAGGAATTAACCCACCATTGCGGACAATGTGACCGGGAACTTTAACATATTCAGCAAAACCACCCCCACTAGGTGCAAACCCCGCCGTAGTACAGATATTTTTGTAAGTATCGCACATGGAAAAGTTATCATTTAAGCAATAAGCGCAACGCATACAGGGTATGTGGTGCATGACTGCTACCCTTTGCCCGATGTGCCAGCCCGTGACTTCAGAACCAACTAATGCTATAGTTCCTGCAGTTTCGTGTCCAAAAATACGTGGTGGTTCGTACAGGGGATAACGAATTTTTTTTATATCAGATTGACACAATCCCACGACTCGCACTTGAACCAGAACTTCATCAGATTCCAGTGTAGGGACAGGAATCTCTTCGTAAGATAGCTGATTGACTCCTCTAAAAACCTGTGCTTTCACCTTAATTTTTCACCGCTCAACGATATTAGATGTAACACTCTTCGGTAATTTTGTGCTGTGAAGTACAGGTTAAATTTTGGTAGTTCTTGGGTCTTATCATTTTATACCCGTGGCATAGCAACCAATCCGTACTGGGATTGTCTGCTTTTGGGGAGAAAAAAGTTTCTTTTTTGGTGGGATAAAGTCCCTGAAAACCTGTTTGAGTTGTTACTCTCGCTTTCACCGACGGTAACTAGCTAACAAATGGTTAAAATATACAGACAGCTTTGTTATAAAAGCAACATTGTCAAGGAACTCAATTTAGCTTTGGCTTTCTGTCCTCCACCTCCCGACTTCTACTTTCGTGCAACAGCCACGCATCTTTAAAATTTTGATAAAGAATTATTGCTCGGGCTTTCACTGATGATAGAGAGCTACCAAACAGTTAAAATATACAGACGACTTTGTTTTGAAAGCAACATGGCGAAAGAACTCAATATTGATTACGTTCAAGAACCAATTACCAGCGCAACACCAGAAGTGCGGCAAATTATTGAGCGTGTATGGCAACTGGAAAAAAGCCGATTGGATAAGAAAATTAACAGTCATATTAATGATGACATTTTGGCAATTGTGAAGGAAGTTGTCAGATGAAGTTGCTTTCCATTAAACTGTGTAACTTTCGCTCTTTTTATGGTAAGACTCCAGAAATTGTTCTCGCGGTTGGAGATCCTCGTAACACAACCGTCATTCACGGGAATAATGGTTCTGGAAAAACAAGCTTGCTCAATGCATTTACTTGGGTACTGTATGAGAAATTTAGCGCCGCTTTTGCATCATCAGAACAATTAGTCAATAAGCGTGCGATCGCCGAAGCAAAATCGGGTCAACCCATAGAGTGCTGGGTCGAGATAGCATGGGAACATGAAGGCATACGCTATCGAGTCAAAAGAGAGTTTCGTGCCTATAAAAATGAAACTGATTTTGATACAGGAAAAACCGAATTATATTTGCAATTTGCCAGTGCTGATGGTATCTGGAATTTTCCCACCCAAAATCCAGAAGATATCATCAATCAAATTTTACCCGCCAGTTTACATCAATATTTCTTCTTCGATGGCGAACGGATTGAAAAGATAGTTCGGTCTGACAAAAAAGCAGAAATTGCCGAAGCAACAAAGATTTTTTTAGGCGTTGAAGTCATCAATCGCTCTATCAAACATCTGCTCGAAGCCAAAAAAAGTTTAGAAAGCGAGTTAAAATCTATTGGTGATTTAGAAATCAAACAGTTATTAAAACAGCAAGAAAAAATAGAAAATGAACTAGATACCATTCATCAAAGACAGTTAGAAATTCAACAAGAGCTAGAATATCAAGAAACCTTTAGAAAAGAGACCAGTGTCCGATTTAGAGAACTGAGTGCAGCTAAAGAATTAGAAGACAGGCGTCAAGAATTAGAAAAGCAGAAATCATTCAATCAACAAACTCTTAGAGACTCTAGAGACACGCTTAAAAAAATTATCTCCGCACGAGGTTACACAGTTTTACTTCCTGGAATTGCATTACAGTTTCAAGAAATTGTTCATGCTTTCAAACAGAAAGGGGAATTAACCTCTGGGATTTCCAAAGAATTTGTCAGCGATTTATTGCTTTCTCAACAATGTATTTGTGGGACCAAATTCCGAAAGGGTAGCCAAGGGTACGAGAATATAGAAAAATTATTGGCTAGAGTTGGCTCCTCTGCGGTAGAAGAGACAGCAATTCGTATGCTGGCACAAGTCGATGAAATTGACAAACAAGCAACTCGCTTTTGGGAAGAAGTCGATAGAGAGCAAGCAAGAATAAATCAACTCAGACAAACAATCTCTCAAATTGAAAATGAATTAGACAATCTTCAAGAAAGATTGAGAAAAGATGCCAATGAAGAAATTAGCAGTTTACAAAAGAGATTGGATGAAATTGAAGAAAAAATCAGACATTTAATATTAGAGCAAGGAGCAAATCAGCAGAAAATTGCGAATTTTAAAACAGAGTTAGAAGTCGCAGTCAAGCAAGTAGCCAAGCAGAAATTAAACGAAGACAAGCAAGTTCTGACACAACGACGCATTACGGCTACTCAAGATGCTATAGACAGGTTAACTTTAGTTAGAGAACGTCAAGAGAAGCAATTCCGATTTCAACTGGAAAAGCGGGTACAAGAAATTTTTAGCGAAATTTCCTTTACACCTTATATGCCCAAAATCAGTGAGAAATACGAACTGACGTTAGTAGAGAAGACGGCTGGTATAGAAATGCTGGTTGCTGCTTCTACAGGAGAAAATCAAATTTTAAGCTTATCGTTTATTGCTAGCATTATCGATAGGGTAAGGGAATGGAGTGAAAAAAGGAAAATGCTGATGCTTCCTGATAGCAGCGCTTTTCCAATTGTGATGGACTCACCTTTTGGGAGTTTAGATGTTATCTCTCGCAGACAAACTGCCAAGATAATTCCCAAATTGGCAAATCAGTTGATTGTATTAGCTACCAAGACACAGTGGCGAGGTGAAGTAGAAGAAGAAATGGCAGACAGAATCGGTAGAGAATATGTACTGACTTACTACTCTTCTAAACCTGACTGCGAACAGGATTATATTGAATTGGATGGGGAACTATATCCTTTAGTAAGACAAAGCCCCAATGAGTTTGAATATACAGAGATTTTTGAAGTGAATCGTAGGGGATAAGGCTTTAGATCCCCGACAACTTCTGTAAAGTCGGGGATTTGAGAATAATCCAAACCTAACTCTCGTTCACCTCGATCCGGTGGCTCAGCCTGAGAATGCTTACCCAGAGGCTCCAGTATACAGCCAGCCAAGAGCAGAGAGTTTTGTTATATCGGATGTGCGAGCCCCCCTGGGGCTAAGAGGGGTTATAAAAACGGATTTGGTATCACACGTTGTAGATCCTGCCATCGCCCCCTTAAAAAGCTATCCATTACCCGGATCTTTCTCAACATTTACCAGAGGAATCACTCACGTTTTTTCTAAACCCGATCCGTTTGTTATTCATTCTCAATAAAAATGTAATTTTCACGATAAGAATAAGTACCATTTTGTCAAGCATGGTGAAAATATCAGCGTTCAGAATGGAGTGTAGGCAAGGGTTACAAGATTGTAAAGAAAGATGTGACTCATGCATAGCCTTAAAAAGGGGGGCTATGGTAAGCCCTATTTTTTGATTTGGAATTTCCTAACCCAAACCTAACTCTCGTTTCAGCAAGTTAATGGAATTAGAGCCGATATAATTGTCACCACAAATCAACCTGGGCGGACGAATAATATCATCCATAGTAGCTTGCAAGGCTGCTTGGGCGGCTGAATAACTCACTTGATCCGTACTAAAAACCACTTGTGCTCTTTTGACCATTGCTTGCAATCTGTACGTATCTTTTGGCTGCGCTGTCATAATCAGTATTTCATCCCCCCTCAAACCGTGAAGAATCACTTCCATTGCAGTCAAAATTCCAGAACTCATGCTAACTATGCCAAGACAGCTATCTTTTGGAAGGCTTTTAAACAAAGCGTATTCCTTGGCGTAGTCGTGTATATCTAAGGGAATTACGCGCACGGCTTTAGGCGCTGCAATAATTTCTACATCACCAATAAAATACCGACTTGTCACAACTGTAGCAGAGGAAGTTTGATCCAAAACAGCAGCTAATTCTTCCATCGGTACTAACTGCACTGGTATTTTAAGGGCTTGTTCTAATTCATAGACCATAAGTTCTCCCGCACCAATATCTCGAGATGGTACTGCAACCAACACTCGCGCACTACAACGCAAGCGCCAATCAATTTCTGCTAAAAATAACTCGCGTGCTTGACTCAGCGTACAACCTTGCGAGAGGAGTTCATCAAGCGCTTGCTGTACAACTTTGCTGGCTTGAGGATACTGTTTGAGAATCGGCGATTGCAGCCTGCTACCCCCCTCATGTCCTTGGGCGCGGACATATATACCCGAACCAGCAAGGCTTTCTACCAACCCATCGTCTTCTAACTGGCGGTAAACCTTGCTAATTGTATTGCGATGTAACCCCGTCTGCATTGCCAACGCCCGCGTACTCGGTAATTTGTATCCGGGTGGATATTGGCGAGATGCGATCGCAAACCGAATTTGGTTAAACAGCTGGTTGGAGGCGGGTATTTCACTGTCTGGTTGGATTCGGAATTGAAGCATCAACAAAGTCTCCTATGTGGTGGTGGCTGCATAAGACCAGCTGCGTTCTGCCAATCGTTAAATATATTACTTATAGATTCAATTTCTCTATTAGAAATTTCTGGTGCAGTTGCGACTGGTGGTTGATAATTGATCGGGGATAACCCTACGCTCCAGCCCAGAGCGATATCTCTATACTCACACAGTACTGGTAAAAACTATTATGGCAGAGCGATCGCTTATTACCACAACAATTAAAATTCAGCAAGATAACGTACAAATCGATGCGTACCTAGCAAAGCCTTTGGAGCCAGGTTCTTACCCAGGAGTGGTAGTATTACAAGAAATATTCGGAATCAATTCCCACATTCGGGACGTTACAGAACGAATAGCTAAAGAAGGTTATATAGCAATTGCACCAGCTTTATTTCAAAGAATTGCCCCTGGATTTGAGACGGGCTACACCCCACAAGATATAGAGGTAGGTAAAAAGTACGCTTGGGAGCAAACAACCGCACCACAACTGTTGGCTGATATTCAAGCAACCGTTGACTATCTAAAAACCGTCGATGAAGCGAACAAGGATAGTTTTGGCTGTATGGGTTTTTGTTATGGGGGTCATGTCGCCTACTTAGCAGCAACCTTACCTGATATTAAGGCTACAGCTTCTTTCTACGGTGCTGGTATCCCCACCCGTACACCAGGGGGAGGGAACCCTACCATAACTCTTACCCCAGAAATCAAAGGCACTCTTTACGCCTTCTTTGGCATGGAAGACGCCAGCATACCAGTAGAACACGTAAACAAAATTGAAGCAGAGTTAGAAAAATACAAAATTCCCCATCGCGTGTTTCGCTACGATGGAGCTGACCACGGATTTTTCTGCGACCAACGTGCCAGCTATAATTCAATAGCTGCAGCCAATGCTTGGGAGCAAGTGAAACAACTGTTTCAGGAGCAACTAAGCCCCTAGGCAGGAAAAACAGCCGTTTGAACAACGGCTAATAGCTAATGGCTAATAGAAAAAACAGTTAGCAATTAGCCATTAGCTGTTAGCAATTAACAATGAGTCTTTATAAGTCATGAACTCCGACGCGAAAATTTCTCAAAAAGCCGATTCGTCTTTTACAATGGACGATTTTGCCAAGGCACTGGAAAAACACGACTACCAGTTTCAAAAAGGACAGGTGGTACACGGCAAAGTTTTCCAAATCGATCCAGATGGAGCCTACGTCGATATTGGTGGCAAATCGTCAGCTTATATTCCCCGCGATGAGGCTTCTTTGAGAGCAGTTACTGATTTATCGGAGGTACTGCTATTAAATGAAGAGCAAGAATTCTTAATTATTCGCGACCAGGACGCAGAAGGTCAAGTCACCTTATCGCGAAAGCAACTGGAAATTAGGCATATTTGGGACCGATTGGCGCAGATGCAGGAAAATTCCCAAACAGTCCAGGTACGGGTAAATAATGTCAATAAAGGTGGCGTTACCGTTGATGTTCAAGGTTTGCGAGGATTTATTCCGCGATCGCACCTTACCGAGCGGGATAATTTAGAAGCACTCAAAGGACAAACCTTAAGTGCTGGCTTTTTGGAAGTGAACCGCAGCACCAATAAACTAATACTTTCACAACGCGTAGCAGCACGTTCTGCTAACTTCAGTACGTTAGAAGTTGGTCAATTGGTAGAAGGAAAAGTAACGGGGATCAAACCTTTTGGGGTGTTTGTAGATTTAGATGGAACAAGTGCTTTGCTCCACATCAAGCAAGTCAGCCAGAAATTTATTGAGAATCTGGAAAATGTATTTCAAATTGGTCAACCCATAAAAGCTGCGATCTTAGATTTAGATGAAGGGAAAGGTCGAGTAGCTCTCTCTACTAGAGTTTTGGAAAATTTCCCAGGCGAAGTTTTGGAAAATATGGAAGATGTCATGGCATCGGCTGAAGCCCGTGCTGAACGAGCGAGAAACAAGCTTTCAAGTGAGAGTTAGTGATTAGTTGTTAGTGGGTAGTTGTTAGTACACCAATTAACCACTAACCACTAACAAACAACTATCCTTAATCCCCGATATCGCGCTTTGGCGGACGCTTGTAAGTGAATGTGAAAGTGTCGCCACTGGAAATCACTTGCCGCATCTCATCATACATTGGGTAATTGCCTACACCACTCAGACTAGCCCAACCTCTTGCTCTGGTTAAACCTACAAATAACTGGTTGCGGTAATTGACATTACTTTCATTGCGAGCCACATTATCGAAGCCAACTACGTAGACCATATCCGCTTCGTGTCCCTTAGCACGGTTGGTGCGAGACACCGTTACCCCTCCCTCATGCCAGAATTTATCTGGGTCACAATTGGGCCATTGGGGAGTCAAATCATTTAAGTTTAAAGCTGTAGGGATATAAACATCAATACTGTGGTCTAATAAAAAACCAGCGACATCAACTTCCAATTCCACCGCCTCAGAAGTAGAGCCTAAAACCACGACTAAAATATCACGGCTGGGATTGAGACCATCAAACATGATGTTGTGCATGATGTTATCCGCTAGCGCTTGCAATTCTTCTCGACGAGAACTGTAAGTTTGAAATTCTAAAACAGGTTTGCCCCAAAGTTCGGGAATAGGATTGGGTGAATATTCTATTGGTCGATGCACGGTGATTGGCTTGCCAATCCGGCGAAAGTCTCCTTTGACTTCATAACCAATTTTGTTCCAATCGTCCCTGTTGGTAATACCTGCAAGCATTCCTTGGGGGCGTAGCAAACCCATACCGATAGCATGAGCCGCAGTAAGAATGGGTCCCGGAGTGCGGTAACAGCGACGCATAACTTCAGAACGTTTTATACCGCCAGAGTATTGCGGTTGTTTGCTCAAAATATTGCTCAATTTCTCCCCAAAAACTTCTTTTGCCTTTGGAACTGCGATATTATCTAAGCTTTGTGCTTCATCATAAGCCCAAATGAGGCGGCGTTCTTCTGGGTTTTCTTCATTTACGGGTCGCAATGCCTGATAAGCCAACCAGTAAATTGCTTGTTTGTCATCAAATTTGAGATCTGCTTCTGATACTAAATCTTGGCCCTCATCAATTAAGATAGCATCAAACATTGGTTGAATGATGATTTCTTCTTGCAGCCGTTTGCACAGGTCTGCTAAACCTCGATTGGGTTGTCTTTCTTTTGTATCTGCAACTTTCTTGCGTTTTTTACCGTGGGACTCGCAAATTGTCCCATACAAGCCGGGATGATCTTTTGCGCCCCAAGCATGAAGGACACGCAGTTTGTGATTGGTTTTTGGATCGTAAGTTAACTCACCACCACTGAAGCGGCGAATCCATCGATCCAATAGCTCGGCGATTAAGTCATACAAAGAGCGAGTGAAAAACACAATGGCAATGTCCCAGTCTGGATGCTTGAGGTGCATGTGAGCTGCTTTCTGACACAACAGTACTGTTTTGCCTGAGCCTGCAATACCTCTAATTCTTTGAGGACCGGGAGGTATTTCTTTGCCAATATGCTCTTGTTGCAAATCAATTTCGTATAGCTTTTGCCCCAAATTTTCCATAACCCTGGCGCGGCTGTTGTCTGCGATAAGCCGGGTACGGCTTGCGCCAAGGG
Source organism: Tolypothrix campylonemoides VB511288_2 (assembly GCF_045999855.1). Lineage (NCBI taxonomy): Bacteria > Bacillati > Cyanobacteriota > Cyanophyceae > Nostocales > Tolypothrichaceae > Tolypothrix > Tolypothrix campylonemoides. The sequence continues at coordinate 264,043 of NZ_JBFPMW010000011.1, read as the reverse complement.
CGATTGCAGATGTCGTGCGATCCGCTTCTTTGCGAAGGATTGGCGTACCGCTAACCACTGACAGTAGTAATTCCCAGTCTCGATCCTCTAAGTTTTCTCCAGGAACGACAGCACAGATGTGTTGAATTCGTTCCACACAACTGACTTTGCTTAATTGGTCTTGAAAAATCAAAGGAGGACAGTTGGGTATTTGGTCAAAGCCTCTTTGTTGCCATTGTTCTTGGGTAATCAGGGGAAGTGCAACAAGAACTCGTCCTTTAACCTTATGCCCAATAGCTGCTTTATTATTATCTGTGTATGCCTCCTCCCGATTTGGATTGTCTCCAACGGAGTAAGAGGGCTCTGGCAAAGCCGAATCAGACATAAGACGAGCATCGCGATCGCAGTACGCAATCAAAGTCCGTAATTGATGTTCTGCTTGTTGATAGGGGTTGGCTTCTGTAATGTGAAAGTTCTGCAATTGCCAGATCCCGTCATTAATACCAGCAATTTGGTCGATTGTGACGGACAGTATTTCAACGATCCATAAACCAAACTCGCGATCGGCAATCAGAATATCGGGTTCTTTACGAATCTTGCCCACCTTGGAGAAAATGGGATAACGCCAGTAAGCTATGCATTGTCTGTCGGAAAAAGCATTTTTGATAGAGTCCCAAACTTTTTGTTCACCTGCTTCATGACTGGCTTTTAGCGGTTCGGTAGTAATAAATTTGCTAATTTGTTCTTCGTTAGCAACTGCCATTGAGTACCTGCCTGTATCGTTATTTTTTGGACATGGCGGCACCCTGAATATTTAGCAAGCTATCACAGGTAACTTATTTTTTAATACAGGAAGGTTACGGATCGTCTTTTATTAAACAATCCAGTGTATGTACTAAATTAAATAAGAAATTTGTATAAATTTATTTTACAAGCAGTGGAGTTTGTGCCAATCGCTAATGTTGCACAATCCCCAATCGATCTCCTCTTAAGATTGCGTCTAAAGAAGTGATACTCTTACTGAACCAGTTGTAGCAACTGCCCCGAAAAAGTTGGTTTTGGAGTCTTTGCATGTTATTATGATTTACTCAGTGAAAAACCTTCACAGTCATCTCCATGTTCTACGTAGCGGGCTTCCGCTCTTCGACACGGGTGAGGACAGAATCTCAAAGCCGTTTTCACGAAGGGCGAAAATATCCTGAAACATACTTCTTTATAGAGAAAATTGAGGTGCAACTCAACTAAAAAACTGCGGTTCATCTAGTTGATTTGCATCAAAATAAATGCTTTTGCGTCACAACTTTTACCAAGTAGAGACGTAGGATTCTGCATATCTAAACACTTTATCTTGTCTGCTGAATTAATGAACAGAGAACAAAATAGAGCACGCATCACAATGACAAATTTTTTGGAGAGGGGAAATGATTAAGAACGATTATCAATTGATGGTCACAAAATCTTGGATTGAAAAATTCCATCAAGCTATTATGAATTTGTATCAGAATGAAGAAAAAAGGCGTAAAGATCCAGAGGGTTGGCAACTGTTAATAGATTCTTACTATGCTCATATTAAAAATCTTCATACAGAAATAGCAGAATATAAAAATCTGAAAAATCACAATCCCGAAAAGTCTCTGGTTCTACAAAATGTTAACCTTAACATCGATGAAATTGGAGAAATTTTAATTAAGGTGAGAATTGCCAAAAAAATTACAGAGAAAGAACTAGCAGCACTGACTCATTTAACGGAAGAGCACATCAAAGAATATGAAAAACAAGATTATCAAAACGCTAGTTTTGATACCATAATTGAGGTTGCAGATGCTCTAGGAGTGAAGTTGCAACATTGTATAGTGGTTGCAGAAATTAATGAATTCTTGGAAAGTCAACTGATGGAAGTTCGGGAAGCTGAGAAAGTTGATGCCGAATTTCAATCAGTCATTGGTTTGATGGATTGCAATTGATGGGAATATTTTAGATTTTGGATGGAAAAAAGCTTGCTTGGATTTAATCTCACCGAACTATGAGTTTCCTTCTGTTTTCAAGTTGGTGAACTTTACACTTCCAGCGATCGCTCTGTATTATCTAGATGTTTTTCAGGTATCAAAGTTCCACATATTTTTCGCTCTTAGCTATGATTTTCGACTCAAGCTTGTTAAACACACTTCATTTTGTCAAAAGTTCGTTTTTGTAAAACCCATGTAAAAACGCAAATATAGTAACGAATTAGGTAGCAGATATAACGGATGGATTTGTAAGGTCGATCGGAATAGCCATCTGTTACATCTGTCAAGTATTCCGTTTACGGCAGTGGCGCAATCTCAAAGTCATTGAACGAACAAACATTGTAAGATGTCGCAGCTAAAGCTCTTACCAAGCACTAGTCTAAAGTTACTAACGTAGCATTAACCTGCTGTGAAAGGGCGACGTAAGAAGCATCACAGGCAGAAATTCCATAAGATATTGCAATATTTGCTGCATCTTCCATCAAATCAGCTGTTGAAACAACACGTAGGGGTTTTGTTGACCAACTTATATCAGATCTATCTAAGAATGACTATCGGTGAATAGAGGTGGGGAGGAATTAAGTTACAGCTTCTAACCCTTTACTGTTAGGTATGTTTTGTCAGCCAATTCAATAAGAGTTGATTGATTTGCTGCGATCGCTCGAGCATAAACCAATGCCCAATCCCCTCAATCCGTTCGTATTGCCACTGAGCCGATACGTATTGTTGAGATATTTCGTCTGTTAATTTATTGTCCGGTTTCCTGTTCTGTATCCTCTACTTCTCCAAAAATTCGTTCTATGTTCTGCGATCCACGAAGAATACGCACAATCTCAATCCCTTTGTCTGTGGGACGGTAAAAAATGAGGTAACTTCTACTGGAAAACTCCGTAGGGAAGGAGCTAGGTTAAAGCGTTGTTGTCCCAATTGGGGAAATTTAGCGAGTTTTGGAAACTTTTCTCGCAGCTTGTCAAAAAGATTATCGGCAACCTGTGGGCTGTATTTAGCAACATAATTCCAGATGTTTTCAAGGTCCTGCATTGCTTGAGTAGAAATCCTATACCGACTCATGAAGCGTCTCTACTTTGCCAACCTTTTTCGTCCTCGTGCTTTAATATCCTCAAACAAAGTTGAAAGTGAGTCTTCGTCGTATTCGGTATACTGACCGTTCTCAAGTTGTTCAATTCCAATTTCAACCTCATGCCGTAATGCCTCGAGCTTTAATGCTCGAAGTTCTTCCTCAACGTGCTCAAGCCGATCCATCATTTCCTGGAAAGCTTGTGCCTCATGCACCACAACCTCAGCTTTGCCATTGACCGTTAACACCAGTGGCGACTTTGTTGCTTTTATCCGCTCTACATAGTCCTTGGCGTTTCGCTTGAAGTCGGTAAGAGTTTGAATATTTTCGAGATTAATCTTGATTGCCATAGCATCAAATAAAGCACTTTATGAAGCATTTTATTAAATGCTACCTCCAAAATGGTTTATATTTTAGCTTTTAATGGATATTTGTAATGCAAGCACCCGCTTCATAAATCTAGCATTCCGTTTATTACTTTACGCAACCTCAATGGGATTTTGGGTATTTTACATATTGCAGATCCAACCCACTCCTTAAAAAGGGTAGCTACGCGTAAGTTCTAATTACGTTGTTTTTTGCTCGATCTCCAAAAACGGAGAGGGGGAGATTCGAACTCCCGGATGCTTTCGCATCATCCGATTTCAAGTCGGACGCAATCGACCACTCTGCCACCTCTCCAGTAAAGCTGCAGCTATTCGCTGTCAGCTGTCAGCGATATTTGCTGACCAGTTAATAAGTATATCTCATTCTCACGCAGTTTGCACCACTGGGCTGGGTTTTTTATAAAGAATTTCTTCTGAGGCAACAGAGAAATCTTTGCCAACCCAAACAAGGGAGGCTTGGGAGACGGAACCGCTTTCTAACAGAACAATTGAGAAGTTACGTTGCTTGCCCTCGTTAGTTTCCACAATTCTGGGTACACTGGCGGCATTTAAGTAAACAACGCCCTCTGGACTGGTGAAAACACGTTTTCTCGGTTCTTTTTTGGTGTGCCGCAGGGTGTGGTGCATGTGACCAAATGTGACCAGGGGAATGGTTTTACCAGCAATCATTGACTGCGCGATCGCTTCTGCCAAATCGGGGTCACCAAAGTCACCTCCTATGGGATGCCAATCTTTACCACAGGGGTCTTCCGGACGTTCGCCCAGTCCTATCGGTCCGTTATGACCGATAAAAATGATATTCTCATAAGCCGCACTTTTTGCCGCAGCGACAATGCGGGCTGTGGAATCTTCAAAACTGGTTACTCCAAACCATTGTTGGTAGAAATCGGCATATTTCCACTCAGGTCCACCCCAGCTAAAGGGACGACCACCAACAACGGTTAAATTCCAGTTGGGAAAATCTAACTTCCCGTACCCAACTTGGGTTTCACCTAACAAATCGAGTTGTTGCTGTACCCAGTTTTCCTTCGTGCGATCGTAAGGACACTTCTTTCGTCCCCATTCGGTGGCTGTGTACCATGCATCGTGGTTTCCCATGACTGCTGCTTTGGGTATGTCGAGGGATGCGATCGCTTTCACTACGTCTACCGATTCATTGCCAAAATCACCAACAAATAGCACTAGGTCAACGCCCAAATGCTTGAGTGCAATGCCATCTTCTTCTTCCCATTGGTCGTGAACGTCTCCTACTACAGCAATTTTTATCGTTTTTGAGTTTGTTGTCTGACTGGTCATGCCACTTTCCAAGCATATCTGTTTTTAGCATAGGAAACTTATGGGGTTTTGACACAACTCCAAGGAAGGAGGGTTACCCTCCAGCTATTTTTGGTAAAAACTACTATAATTGAATCCACGATACAAAAATTTGCAAATCTAATACAACCTAACTGTGTTTACTACCGCATTAGCTCAACGTGGAAAAACGGAACAGGGCGATCTACCTCTAGATTTATTTGCAGCCATCGAGAGTCTTAAAAAAGAACTCAACGCGATTGTCCTGGCACATTACTATCAAGAACCCGATATTCAAGATATTGCAGACTATATAGGAGATTCGCTCCAACTTGCCAAAGCCGCAGCCAACACCCAGGCGGATGCGATCGTCTTTGCTGGTGTCCACTTTATGGCAGAAACGGCAAAGATTCTCAATCCAGATAAATTGGTACTTTTACCGGATCTCAATGCAGGCTGTTCTTTGGCTGATAGTTGTCCAAGAGAAGCATTTGCCGCTTTTAAAGCCTTACACCCAGACCATATAGTAGTTTCTTACATCAATTGCTCTGCTGACATTAAAGCACTGAGCGATATTATCTGCACCAGTTCCAACGCTGTTAAAATTGTTCAACAAATACCAAAAGAACAGCCCATTATATTTGCGCCAGATAAAAATTTAGGGCGGTATGTGATGGAACAAACGGGACGAGATTTGGTATTGTGGGATGGAAGTTGTGTTGTTCATGAAACTTTTTCTGAAAAGAAAATAGTGCAGCTAAAAATTGCTCACCCAGAAGCAGAAGCGATCGCTCACCCTGAATGTGAAACCAGTGTATTGCGCCATGCCACCTTTATTGGTTCGACAGCAGCATTACTCAAATATTGTGCGGAAAGCCCATCTCAAGAATTTATTGTTGCTACGGAACCGGGTATCATTCATCAAATGCAAAAACAAACGCCTTACAAACGTTTTATACCCGCACCTCCGATAAACAACTGTGCTTGTAATGAGTGTCCCTTTATGCGGTTAAATACCTTAGAGAAGCTATACTGGGTAATGAAAAATCGAACTCCGGAAATTACTTTACCAGAGCATACTCGTGTAGCTGCATTAAAACCCATTCAGAGGATGCTAGAGATGAGCGCTTAAAGCTAAGAAGGTTTTTTCTTAGATTCTTTTTCAGCAGCTTCACTATATTTTTTGTATAGTTTTGTACGGATTTGAGCTTCCTCATAACGGCTGTGGTTGGGTGGTACAGATTTCATTAATTCTGATGCTCGTTGCCATCGAGCCGCCAAGTCTAACCATTGTACTGAGGTTTGAGCTGTCTTACCAGTTGCAGAAGCTTGATTGGCAATCCGCACTGCTGCTGAAAAGGGATCTTCAGATGACGTAGAAGCAGCTCGACTGCTAGTAGTCGGTTGATTGGGAAAATTACTTTGATTTGTTATTCCTGAAACTATTGAATTCAGTGTTTCGGCGCGATCGGCATTTTTCGATTTATTGCCTAACGAAGTATAACCGACCCAACCGAGAGACAGTAAAAACACGACACAGCTAGCGCCTCCTAACAATCTTTTGGCAGAAGCGTTTCTGAATTTGTTCTTTTTATTAACTACGACAAGACGAGAAGATTGAGAGGTAGGGAGAACTGCTTTGCCTTGTTCTTTCTTTCGCTCTTTAAAATCTTTTACCAACTGCTCAAAAATATTCGGTTGAACTAACGTAATTTCCTGTGACCAAAGCAATTGATTCTCAGGGTCACGACTAATTTCCTCTAGCCACAGCAATTGCTGTTCCCGAACAATACGACTATTT
>NZ_JBFPMW010000011.1:0-252500 GCF_045999855.1 Tolypothrix campylonemoides VB511288_2 | reverse complement strand
TTCGCTCCCCTAGCTTTCGTCCCTCAGTGTCAGTTATGGTCCAGCAGAGCGCTTTCGCCACCGGTGTTCTTCCCGATCTCTACGCATTTCACCGCTACACCGGGAATTCCCTCTACCCCTACCATACTCCAGTCTCTCAGTTTCCACTGCCTTTATCTAGTTAAGCCAGACGCTTTGACAGCAGACTTGATAAACCACCTGCGGACGCTTTACGCCCAATCATTCCGGATAACGCTTGCATCCTCCGTATTACCGCGGCTGCTGGCACGGAGTTAGCCGATGCTTATTCCTCAGGTACCTTCAACTTATTATTCCCTGAGAAAAGAGGTTTACAACCCAAGAGCCTTCCTCCCTCACGCGGTATTGCTCCGTCAGGCTTTCGCCCATTGCGGAAAATTCCCCACTGCTGCCTCCCGTAGGAGTCTGGACCGTGTCTCAGTTCCAGTGTGGCTGATCGTCCTCTCAGACCAGCTACCGATCGCCGTCTTGGTGCGCTCTTACCACACCAACTAACTAATCGGACGCGAGCTCATCTCCAGGCAGCTAGCCTTTCACCCATGGGCACATCCGGTATTAGCAGCCGTTTCCAACTGTTGTCCCGGACCTGAAGCCAGATTCTCACGCGTTACTCACCCGTCCGCCACTATCTCCGAAGAGACCGTTCGACTTGCATGTGTTAAGCATACCGCCAGCGTTCATCCTGAGCCAGGATCAAACTCTCCGTTTTGAAGTGTTCTTGCTCCGACACACCCTAGTGCGTCCGAGCCTCTTGGCTTATTATTTTTCTTTTGTGAGCGGGTAACAAACCGCCACTTAATTTTTTGACGAGGTCTTTAATTGCTTGGCTTTCAAACTATTGCTTTATCTTGGTTCGGTTGTGCGGGCGTTTCTCTCTCGCTTCACACTTTATCTAAGGTAACAACCCGATTTTGCTTTGTCAAGGGTTTTTCAAAAGTTTTTTTGAATCACCAGATAAATGTGTTTCTAACCCTTACCCAGTAACAGTTTCAATGCTTTCACCATCACTGGGCTTTCCAACTTATTTATATTGTCTTGTAACTAAGTAGCCAAAAATTGGAGTAATCTGGGGTGAATCGGACTTAACCGACCCCAGATTACCTTGCTCATTTGAGCACTCCCAAAGTGGGGTATTGTTTGCCTCGACACAGCTTAAAGGCTTGTTAATGGATTTCGGTGTTGCACTGTGTGACGCAGCCATGTTCCTTGTCCGACGCTTGAGACTGGCTAATCTCATTAAGTCCTGACCTTTAAGCGGACTGAAACCCAGAAACTGTGAATCCAGCCCTGATAGCGCAGCGTAGCGCAAATACGCCATAGGAGAGTTTCCCAAGCCCTAGGGACTGGCGTATAGCCCTTGCGGGCATAGCCTGCGGCATCGCGAAGCCTGTGCCTTGCACATAGCGTCTCTGTCAGGAGACACCCGAAGGGGTAACCTTGAAACTAGTTCAAAGTTGAGTCATGCTGGAGTCAGTAAGTCGAATTGCTCCGATTTACTCTGGATTGCGCGACCTGAAAAGGTCGTTTAGTACGGGAAGCCTACTTCCCTAGCGGATTCATACCCGCTACCCCGGCGTAAAAGGCTCATAAGAGTCCGGTCACGCCTCAAGTAAGTAATGAACGAGGTGGAATGCAGACCACGAAAGTAACCGAAGCTGCCAGCCCTAAGGCGGTCAGGGGCAAAGGGGAATCCTTTAAAGGTGAACGCGAGTGAACTATTAGATAAACTGCGTTATACGAAAAGGAGCTAAATCGGGCTGATAAGCTCTGACCAAAAGGTAAATGGATCGGATTTATAGCTTGTCCATCTATAAATCGTATGAACATAACTTCCATCGCAGAATAGATAGCACCTAAAAGAGGATAGAAAACTAAACGGTACAACAGGGTAAGCCCTACAGAGTCTAAGAGAGGTCGATTACTCTTAGTAGGTCTGAGGTAACAAAGACGGAACTCTCTGGAGGGTAAAGGATGGAAGAAAAAGCGAATGCTGGTTTGTAGCAAACCAGATAGGGGCTGAAACATCACTCCTGACCGAAAGGAAAAGCAGACTTCTTCTGGGTCTTATACGAAGGAAACTAAACAAAGGAATCTAATCTAAGGACAAGTTAGATGATGTCAGAACTGACTTCAAACGGACTGAAGAAACAGCTAGTAAACTGGAACCATATTAATTGGAAAAAAGTTAATAAAGCTGTCAGAAACCTACGGCAAAGAATCTTTCGTGCGAGTCAGCTTGGGGACTTCCGTAAGCTGAGAAACTTACAGAAGTTGATGCAAAGAAGCTACGCCAACTTACTATTATCTGTTCGACGCATCACCCAGACAAATCTTGGAAAAGCAACGGCAGGAATTGACAAGGAAATCGTCAACACCCCAGAGCAACGGGTGATTCTGGTAAACAATTGGCAAGGGGGAAACCTTAAACCAACACGAAGGGTAGAAATACCTAAGCCTAACGGCAAGTTTCGACCGCTCGGCATCCCGACCGTGCGCGACAGAATCGAACAGGCAATGGTTTTGAACGCACTCGAACCCGAATGGGAAGCCGTATTTGAACAAAACAGTTATGGCTTCCGACCGGGAAGAAGCTGTCAAGACGCAATAGAACAAAGCTTCAACTTGCTTTCAAGATGGCACAATTGGGTTCTAGAAGCTGACATCAAGGGATTCTTCGACAACATTGCCCATGAGTCCATTCTGAACATGGTGAGCAACTTCCCAAAACGGGAACTCATCAAAGGATGGTTAAAAGCGGGTTTTGTGTTCCAAGGACATCTTCACCTCACAGAACAAGGCACACCACAGGGAGGAGTCATCTCACCCTTACTTGCCAATATTGGGCTGCATGGCTTAGAAACCTATATAAAAGCCACCAACCCAAAATTTGGCGTGGTGCGATATGCCGACGATTTCATCGTCACGGCAAAAGACAAGGAAAGTCTCGAAACTGCCCAAAACCTGATTCAAGCATGGATGTCGAAGAGAGGTCTTGAATTGAGCGCTGAGAAGACGGTAATCACGTCAATGGAAGAGGGCTTCGATTTCCTGGGGTTCAACTCCCGGCACTACGATGGAAAACTCCTGATTAAGCCGTCAAAAAAGAAGGTGTTAACCTTCTGCAAGCGGATTGGTAAGGAAATCAAAAACCTGAATGGTGTAGAACAGGAAGTTCTTATTTACAAGCTTAATCCAATTCTCAGAGGTTTTGCTAACTATTACAAAGCGGTAGTCAGCAAGGAAACTTTTGGCTATATCTCACACCGAGTATGGCAATACCTTTGGCGTTGGGCAAAGCGTAGACACCCCAATAAAAACTCAAAATGGGTACGCTGGCGTTACTTTAAGACCATTAAAGGTAACAAGTGGGTATTTGCTTGTACAACAAGTGACCGACAAGGTAAGGATAAAGAACTTGTCCTATATCAAATCGCGTATACGCCTATCGAACGCCACATAAAAGTCAAAGGCGACGCTAGTCCCGATGACCCCTCCTTAAAAGAGTACTGGAGAAAACGCCACCAAAAATTTGGGAAATCTCGCTTTGAGAAGGGTTCCAAATTATATAAGATAGCAGAAAACCAAAACTGGATTTGTCCAGAATGTGGCGAACCATTATTCAATGGAGAGGAAATCGAAACCCATCACATAGTACCTGTTGCAGAAGGTGGAACAGACGACGTGGGAAACCTCCAGCACCTGCACAAAGCGTGCCATAAACAGGTACACAAAACCCCAGTGAAAACTCGTTTGAAGTAAGGCTTGAGCCGTATGAGTGCGAAAGTCTCATGTACGGTTCTTAGGGGAGGGGAGAGCGGTAACGCTCAAACCTTACCCGACACTCCAGTTCACTTACTCCTCTTGGTTCGGCATCTCAGCTTTGATTTAGTTGGGCTGATACTTCTTCCAGGATAACTCCAATTTTTCTTTTAGAGTCAAGCAGCCATTACAAGGAAACACAATTAGATTGGGCTAGTCCTTACCTTAAAAAGAATTGTCACAAGTTCCTTGGCTGTAAAAGGTTTTAATAGGAATGCTGCAACTCCACCACTTTTTTCTACTTCTGCAAGAATTCCGCTGTCTGCATATCCGCTGACAGCGATGATTTTTAGCGTGGGGTTAATTTTTTGTAAGGTGCGGATAGTTTTTGCTCCATCCATGTGCGGCATCATCATATCTACGATCGCTACACTAACACTATCTCTATGTGTGGCGTAGAGAGCGATTGCCTCCATACCATCACTTCCAGTTATGACTTTATAGTCATAAGTTTCTAAAGTTGTTTTAGTAATTTGCCGGATAGCAGCTTCGTCATCTACAACTAAAATCAACTCTCCTTGTCCTTTAGGCAGTTCCATATCTTTTGGCAGATATGTTTCATTTGTTTCCACAGCAGGCAAGTATACCCTAAAATGCGTGCCACTACCGACTTCACTTGTTAAGCTCACAAAGCCATTGTGACTTTTCACAATACCTATTACAGTTGATAAACCCAGCCCAGTTCCTTTGCCAACCTCTTTAGTCGTGAAAAATGGCTCAAAAATTCTCTCCGCTATTTCAGCAGGAATTCCCGTACCAGTATCCGAAACAGTAATTCCAATATAGGAGCCAACACGGGCTTCAGGATGCGTTTTGGCATAAATTTCGTCAATAATGATATTTTTACAAGTAATCGAGAGCGTACCGCCAGTAAGCATTGCATCACGAGCATTCACTACCAAATTCATTAAAACTTGGTGCAGTTGGGTAGCATCCCCAGTAACAGTCCAAAGCTCCTGTGGTACATTTGTGTAGAGTCTAATTGATTTTGGAAATGTCTCTAGAACAATATGCTTGATTTCATCAATCAAGTGTTTCACTTGCAGAAGTGTATGTTCCCCTTCAATTCCTCGTGCAAACTGTAAAACTTGTCTAACTAAATCAGCTCCTCGTCTGGCATTAGTTTCTAGTATATCCAGCCATTCCTGACTTTGCTGGTCATCAAGTTTGGTTTGCAGTAACTGAACCGCCATCACAATTGGGGAAAGCACATTGTTCAAGTCATGAGCAATTCCACCAGCAAGTGTCCCAATGCTTTCAAGTCGCTGGGTACGGAGAAATTGTTCTTCAAGTTGTTTCTTCTGTGTAATATCACTTCTTATCGATACATATTGATATGGTTTCCCGTCATTATTTAACAACGGCACAATAGTCGTATCCACCCAGTAATATGTTCCGTCTTTAGCTCGATTTTTGATTTCACCTTTCCAAACTTGACCGCGAGAAATCGCGGTCCACATATCCTTAAAGAACTCCCCTGGATGATGACCAGAATTGATAATGCGATGGTTTTGTCCTAACAGTTCCTCTCTAGAATACTTTGAAATAGAGCAGAACTTATCATTAACGTAAATAATTGTTCCTTTATAGTCTGTAATGGCAACGATAGATGATTGATCTAACGCGAACTTGATATCTGCTAAATCTTTTAAAGATGTTTGTAAGGCTATCTCTCCACTAGTATGTTCTATCAAGTGTCGTCGAAATTCTAATTGGGATACAACTTGGTGGCTGAGAAGTTTCAACGCTTCTATTTGTTGCCAATTCAATTCTCGAGGGATATAGTCAAATACACACAAAGTTCCCAAAGGGAACTCCTCTTTTGCAATCAAAGGCACACCCATATAAAAACGAATGTGTGGGAAATTAGTCACTAATGGATTTTTGGCAAAACGAGGATCTCCTAAAGCATTTTGAACAATCAACAAATCCGATTGCAAAATAGTATGAGTACAAAAAGAGATTTCACGAGGCATTTGTTCCACTAACAGCCCTACCTTTGACTTGAACCATTGTCGGTGCTCGTCAACTAAAGTAATCAGTGCAATTGGGGTGTTACAAATTTGAGATGCTAGGCGAGTTAGGTCATCGAATATAGGTTCAGGGTCAGTATCGAGGATTTTATACTGAGACAGCGCTGTGAGCCTCTCAATTTCACTTTTAGGTAGTAAAGCTTTCATGAACTTGGCAACTCGATCTCAAATATCTTGGTTCTCCACCAAGTCTGAATAACAATACATCTTACTGTATTAATTATTTCCAGACTACTATACTCCAATGCTGTTGACGGTTCCACAAATTTATATTTAAAAATTTTAGTATTATTACTAACAAACATTAAGATATTTAGTCAAAAAAATTACTTTTTCAACAAAAAATATGGTAAGTAGATAAACAAAAAACATTACAAAGTATAAACACACTATTGTATCGAATTGATTTGTTAAATAAAAATAAATTTTATTATTGTTTTTAAAGTTTTTTAATATCTAACTTAAAATATATATGCAGACCAAGTAAAGTAGTAATTTTACATACAAACGTACCTTATCCCATTTCTCTAAAACTAGAATAAAAATTTAAAAAGGTGAATTATATAGTATTAATTTAGAGAATTAATATTACTAAATATCATACTCCAATCTCATCTATTGTAGCTCGATCGCTAATAATACCAAGCTCATGTAAATACCGTCACTTATTAAAAAGCTAACGATGAAGTGCCACAAGCAGAAGACCCCAATCGAGATCTCGAAGGCGAAATAGTAGGTGTAGATGCAGTCAAAAAAACTTCTCCTTGAGGACTGATTGTCCATCCTGTAGCTTCAACAATAGATTTTGACAACAAATCGTCACGCTTGTGGCTAACCGTAGTTGAAGTTGGAGAGACTTGAGTGTTGGGAGCAAGTGCAATCCAATCTGCGATCGCCGTTTCATTGTTCAGTGTTTCGTAAGGATTCGACGGTAAACCACCACGTCCAGTCATGACAAATCTGCTTTCTTCTCGGTCTGTCCTATCTTGACAGCTTTGACTTAGCCTTGCTTGAACAATTTCAGTTGGTAAATTAGTTTGTTGTAAATTAGGCTCGATACCAAGCAAATCGATTTGAACTGTGCCATCCAATCCAAAATCTGAACTAGCGTTGATGTCATTAAAAGATGTGAGATTGGAGCTATTTTCAAATCCATAAATTCCAGAACTCACAATTGTAATTCTACCACCTTTCCCTTGTCTGGCATTGGCAATGATGTCACTGTCTTCATTAGAGAAACCAATAATAAAACCATTAGGAATATTGATAGTAATATTACCCCCATTTCCATTATTTCCAGCATCAGCAGTTATTTGACTTTGGCGTCTCATCAAAAGCAAGTCTTGCAGTTGCAAATTAAGATCTCCACCTTCGCTAGATGCTGTTGTTGCTCGTAACTTTCCCCGATTATCTAAAAAAAGCGAGCGAGCTTGGATATTTAAATCACCTGCATCTTTTTGACCGCTACTAACGCTGACTTGTGAACCATCTCGAACAATCAACTGTCCAGTTATTAAGTTGATATTTCCACTTTTACCAGTAGATGCTTCAGAAGTACTCGCATATATTCCGCTAGCACCGCCAACAGTACCAAGTCGAATCTCTGCTTGTGTCTTACTCCTATATTTAATCACTGTTTGATTAAAGATGTCATCAAAATTGGGATTGCTACCTGAGATGTCAATACGATCGCTGGCATTAATAGTAATATTACCTGCATCACCACTACTAGAAGCACTTGTGAGAAGTTTTCCACCCCCAGTGAGTTCAACTCTCTTTGCATTCACGGCGATCGTACCACCAGGAAAATTTCCTTGACTCTCTGCCCTTAAACTCGCGCCATCTGATACACGTAAAGTTCCATTTGGGACGTTAATATTAATATCGCCTCCCCGATCGCTTGCTTTTTCCTCAGAGCTTGTCAGTAAAGTGCTGTATAATGCTGTTGATGAACGATTTTTTGGGGAAAATAACTCTGGTACTCTACCAGATATTTCTACTATATCTGTAGCATCAATTTGAATGTTACCAGCAGTTCCTCCCAACGCATTTCTTGCTGTCACTTCCGCTCCGGCAGTTACAAAAACAGATTTTCCGGATAAGTAAATTTTTCCTGCATTACCTTGGGCAGCAAAAGATCCTTGTGCAGCTCCAATATTAGTAGAAATCAAGCTATTTTCCACAAGTACAGAACCCGAGGATTTTAATGTAATATTTCCAGAATTACCTCTAACAAAGTTTGTGGCAACAAGGGAACTATTATTTGTTAAAGACACAGATTCTTGACCTTGCAGTGATATTTCTCCTGCATTAGTACCTGTAGTAAAGGTACTAGTGACTATATAGGCATTATTGAAAGAAATAGATCTGTTGGCTTTTAGTAATACGTTGCCACGACCTTGACCACCTCTAGCACTGTAGGTGGAAATCACCTTATTATCATAAGCTGAACCTTCAGATCGCCCAATTAAAACAATTGAGCCATCTGCTTGTAAGGATACGTTCCCACTACTTCCTCTTCCTATCGTGAAGTTATTACTAAAGTTGCTAGCATCAATTGCTGGTTTATCATCTGATGTCCGTTTTCCAGCTTCGCTAATATAAAGTGGATTATCTATAAAAATCTCACCAGCTTTAATATTGATATTACCTGCATTACCCTGACCTAAAGTACGGGTGCGGATTTGTCCGCCCGTGACCTCTACTTTACCCGCATTAATATTAATATTACCAGCATTACCAATCGCATCAGTTTCCACAATGTTTCTAACTTGGCTGTTCTGGCTTACCTTGACAGTACCTGTGGAATTTAAGATGACATCTTGTGAAGTTGAACCCACTGCACGCGCTCTCGATCCAATGCCTGCAGAGATGAAGCTCTCCCCGAAAATATTTATATCCCTAGCATTAATTATCACACCTCCCTGACCCTTACCAATAACTTCAACTTTTGCTTGCTCGATAAGTGATACATCTGATTTCTGTATATTCTCTGAAAAACGCAAATTCAAATTCTTGGTATTATCTACAAGCTCTACTGTTCCCGTGCCTGCTAATCCACCAATCTCTACTTGACCATCTAACGCCTGGATATTAGCAGCATTTAAGCTAACATTTCCGCCTAAAAGTACCAAACTCATACCTTCTCTAACTGACAGAGATGCTCCATTCACTTCAATGGGGGAAGTTGCTTGGTTGGAAATTTGATTGAATAAAAAGGCATTAGGATTGACACTTAACAATTGAGATGGCAGTGGGTTGGTGAGTTTAGTACTGAAAATGTCCCCATTACCCAAACGGATAGCATTTGCAGTCGTTCCGACAAACGAACCCATTACGTCCAAACGGGCTGTAGGACCAAAAACAATACCATTAGGATTCATGAAAAACAGATTGGCATTACCCCCTGTCACACCAAGGGTTCCCAGAATTTGAGAAGGGTTTGTACCAGTAACGCGAGTTAAAATATTCTCAACACCAGAAGGAAGCGTAAAGTAAGCACCTCTTCCTGCGTTAATATTAAATTCCTGAAAGCTGTGGAGAAGGTTGGCTCCTTTGACAACGCCACCTGAGATTGCTTCGCTTGGAACTCCTTTAATCGTCACATTGGGAGTCACTACAGAGTTTGAGACACCCAAAGAGTTATCTAGAACTATATTACTTTGAGCCAGTGCGGTACTTTCTGCAAGCACGAAAGTGGCTCCCGCGACTACCCCATTGATGAATGTCATGTAAGGGTTGCACCAACGCCACCCAAGGAAAGCTAGTCCCAACATTGCGATCCTCCTAAGTACGTGAACGAGAATTGTATAAGCGCCAGACGCTATTTTTTTGAGTGCAACCCCCTTATGGGTGAAATCTAAGTTTTAAGTTTTAAATTTTTCTCCTTCAATGCTGAACTCCTGACTATAGAAGATGACGCTGGCTTGATAAAAGATTACACTGTGGAATATGTTATGTTCTGTTTGTTTGCTTGTAGCAACACTTACATACATTTAATTCCATTGATAAACATCTGCTAAAGTCAAATTCTATATCAAAAGTCAGTTATGTCAGTTCATCAACGTGGTCGCGGTGCTACCGCTGATTTAATTATTGGTGTTGCAAATCACGAAAGCCACGCCATGCAGCATAATGCTACAGCAGTGGGTGCTCTTGCCAAACGCAAAGGAACAATATCTACCTTCCTTGCGCCCCTAACTCAGGATACTTTTAAGCAGGTTGTAGCCGAAGTTGAACAAAAACTACGGATTGTCAATCAAACCCTGTCCATGCTTGATTCTCAGGGATTTGAAACAATTTTGCAAGAAATGCTACATTCCATCACCTTAAAAACCGGGGAGTTACTGGGTGCAGATCGGACGACAATTTTTTTACTTGATGAAGAAAAGCAAGAACTGTGGTCTATTGTGGCAGAGACTGAGGGCAATCGCTCCTTAGAAATTCGCATCCCTGCGGATAAAGGTATTGCTGGTGAAGTGGCCACCTATAAAAAAGTTGTTAATATTCCTTTTGATTTTTACGACGATCCCCGCTCGTTGTTTGCTCAACAACAAGAAACAAGAACAGGCTACCGCACCTACACAATGCTAGCTTTGCCACTAGTGAATGAGGAAGGACAACTTGTCGCAGTTGTACAATTGTTAAATAAACTAAGATTTCCCAACGATCCAGACGCGGCTTTGTCAGAACGTATTGACATAAAAGGCTTTACAGAAGCCGATCAACAGCTGTTTCAAGAGTTTGCCCCCTCTATTAGACTGATTTTAGAATCCTCTCGTTCCTTTTACGTAGCCACTCAAAAACAAAGAGCTGCAGCCGCTCTCATGAAGGCCGTGAAATCCCTCAGTCAAAGCAGCCTTGATTTAGAAGATACTCTCAAGCGGGTTATGGCTGAGGCAAAAGAACTGATGAATGCCGATCGCAGTACGCTATGGTTAATAGACCGCGAAGCAGGGCAATTGTGGACAAAAATTACTCAAGATGACGGTTCTGTTAAAGAATTACGAGTCCCTATTGGCAAAGGTTTTGCAGGCATAGTCGCCGCAACTGGTAAAACGCTGAACATTCCTTTTGACTTATATAACAATCCAGATTCCGAAACAGCCAAACAGCTAGACCAACAAAATGGTTATCGTACCTGTAGCCTGCTTTGTATGCCAGTCTTTAATGCAGATGGAGATTTGATAGGCGTTACCCAGCTAGTTAATAAAAAGAAACCGGGAGATTTTCTGCCCTACGACCATGCTAATTGGCCGAATGCACCTGAGTGCTTCCAAGCAAGCTTCGATCGCAATGACGAAGAATTTATGGAAGCTTTTAACATTCAAGCAGGAGTAGCGCTGCAAAATGCCCAATTATTTGCCACGGTTAAACAGCAAGAACAACTACAGCGAGATATCCTCCGCAGTCTTTCCAATGGAGTCATTTCTACTGATAAAACGGGTCAAATTATTATTGCTAATGAAAGTGCCAAGCGTTTGCTCGGTTTGAATCCAGAAGAACGTTTGGAAGGTAAATCCGTTAGCGAAGTGATCAATATTAAAGAAGGTGATTTTCGCCGATGGTGCCAAGCAGCTTTAAATACAGCCGATTTAAAATACCGCGAACAGTACTATCCAGATCGAACGCTGCTAACCCCGAGTGAAGATCAAAATAGTATCAATTTGTCAATCAATACAATTGCTGATGCCAGTGACACCCAACAAGTCAGGGGGGCGTTAGTCGTCATGGATGATATAAGTGATGAAAAGCGGCTCAAAAGTACCATGTACCGCTACATGACTCAGGAATTAGCGGAAGAATTACTGAAATTAGATGATGCAAAATTGGGAGGCGATCGCAAAGAAGTTTCCATCTTATTTTCTGATATTCGAGGCTATACCACTTTGACAGAAAATCTAGAAGCGGAGGAAGTGGTCAGTATGCTGAACGAATATTTTGAATCAATGGTAGAGGCAGTTTTTCAGTACAAAGGCACGCTGGATAAATATATTGGTGATGCCATAATGGCTGTATATGGTTCTCCTTTGCCTTTACAAGAACACGCTTGGATGGCGGTACAGTCTTCAATAGAAATGCGCCATCGATTGGAAGAATTTAATGCTCGCCGTCGTTCCATCAACAAACCAACAATCAATATTGGAATTGGGATCAACTCCGATATCGTGATTAGCGGTAACATTGGTTCGAGCAAACGGATGGAATTTACTGCGATCGGTGACGGGGTTAACCTCGGATCTCGTTTGGAAAGTGTCAGCAAGCAGTACGGCTGCGATATCATTATCAGTGATAATACCTACGAACCTTGCAAAGAGCAAATTTGGGCGCGAGAACTAGATTACATTCGTGTCAAAGGTAGAAATGAGCCAGTTTCTATCTACGAGCTGATTGGTTTGCGTTCCGATCTCATTTGTAGTAACAAACTACAAATTATTGAATATTATCACCAAGGTCGCCAGTACTATATCAATCGTGACTTTGAACGTGCCAAACAAGAATTTGCTAAAGTTTTAGAGATTGACGGCAAAGACCAAGCAGCGATTTTACATTTAAAGCGGTGTCAGCACTGGCTGCAAAATCCCCCATCCGATCTTAATTGGGATGACGGTGTATGGACTTTTAAGGAAAAATAAAATTTCTTTTATTTATGGTGCAATCTACTAAGTTAATTTTGCGATCGTTCGTATCATCGAGGAACGATCGCAAAAAGTTTGGCCACAACACGTATGAACCTTTGGGCTTGTTCTGTTCCCAACTTTTAAACTTCAATAGGTGGACTAACATCTGATAGTTTTTTTGCGTACCACTGGTGAGCGACCCACTAAAATCTCACACTTAACAGTAAAATCTGGTAAACTTGTCTCAACCCTGCATTACCCATCATCGCAAAACACTGTAGAGGCGTTTTCAGCAGCACGTCTTTACAAAGATTTTATGGAATTTAAATAAATTCTACACTGATTCGCGTCAACGTTAGAATCACAGGAACAAATTATGAAACTGGAAGGAAAGGTTGCGTTAGTCACAGGTAGCAGTCAGGGCATTGGACAGGCGATTGCTATTTGTCTGGCACAGGAAGGAGCAAGTATTGTCATCAACTACCGATCGCATCCCGAAGGAGCAGAAGAAACCCTGTCAAAGGTCAAGGCTGCTGGCGGTCAGTGCCAGATAGTAGACGGATTTACAGTCCAGGCAGATACCGGAATTATCTCCGATGTGCAACGCATGATTGCAGACAGCGTTTCTCACTTTGGCAAGCTAGATATTCTAGTAAACAATGCAGGCATTGAAAAGAACGCTGATTTTTGGAATGTGACGGAAGCTGATTATGATGCTGTTATGAATGTGAATCTCAAAGGAGTTTTCTTTGCTACCCAAGCATTTGTAAAACACCAACTTGAAATCAAGCAACCAGGCAAGATTATCAACATTAGTTCCGTACACGAAGAGTTGCCCTTTCCTCACTTTACTGCTTACTGTGCAAGCAAAGGTGGCTTGAAGATGCTGACTCGTAATTTGGCAGTTGAACTGGGGCCTTATGGTATTACTATCAATAACGTTGCTCCTGGAGCAATAGAAACTCCCATCAATACCAAACTCTTAAACAATCCAGAAAAGCTAGGAGCGCTCCTCGAAAATATTCCTCTAGGACGATTGGGACAACCAAAAGATGTTGCCTCTGTTGTGGCGTTTTTGGCTTCTTCTGAGTCAGATTATGTAACAGGAACCACATTCTTTGTTGATGGTGGATTGCTCTGGAATTATCAAGAGCAATAGAGGCGAGAGCCTTTCAGATTTTTTATTGAAGGACAGTTCAACTCATGACTCCAGAAGAAATAAGATTGCAGCAGGATCGAGAACGTACAGCTTATTGGAAACGTTGGGGACCTTATGTGAGCGAGCGACAGTGGGGTACGGTGCGGGAAGATTACAGCCGCGATGGAACTGCTTGGGATTATTTTCCCCACGAGCAAGCTCGCTCGCGCATTTACCGTTGGGGTGAAGATGGCATTGCTGGAATTTCTGACAGCCGACAGCGTTTGTGTTTTGCGATCGCTCTTTGGAATGGTAACGATCCAATTTTAAAAGAGCGTCTGTTTGGACTGACGGGAACGGAAGGCAACCACGGCGAGGATGTGAAAGAGTATTATTTTTATCTGGACAATACTCCAACTCATTCCTACATGAAGTGCTTGTACAAATATCCCCAACAGGCATTTCCCTATACGCAACTAGTGCAAGAAAATCAGCGCAGAAACAAATTTGAACAGGAATTTGAGCTACTCGATACGGGTGTATTTGCCGAAAATCGCTACTTTGACGTCTTTGTAGAGTACGCTAAAGCAGCACCAGAAGATATTTTGATTCAGATTGAGATCGCCAATCGAGGCTCACAAAAGAGCACTCTTCATTTACTGCCAACACTTTGGTTTCGCAACATCTGGGCTTGGAATCCGAATTTTGACCAGCCCTTCATCAAAGTGGTTCAGTCAGATACCAACTTTAGTTTAATTGAAGCGGAGCATTCAACCTTAGGAACTCGCTGGCTGTATTGCGAAGCAGGAGCAGAACTCCTCTTTACTAATAACGAAACAAATTACGAACGATTGTTTGGTGTTAGCAATAGCTCGCCTTACGTTAAAGATGGCATCAACGAGTATGTAGTTAACGGACAGACAGCAGCTGTCAATCCAAATCGTATAGGCACAAAGTTTGCCTCCCATTACACGTTATCCATCGCTCCAGGTGAAACTAAAAGAGTACGTTTGCGATTGAGCGACGTACAAACCCTTACAGATCCATTTGGCGTTGAGTTTGACACAATTTTCAAGACTCGTATAGCAGAAGCTGATGAGTTTTACCAGCGCGTTAATCCTTGGACCATATCAGAGGATGAGCGCAACATTCAGCGACAGGCATTTGCTGGATTGTTGTGGAGCAAACAGTACTATCACTACGTCGTCCATGACTGGCTGAATGGCGACCCCAAACAACCGCCACCTCCATCAGAACGAAAAGGCGGGCGCAATCACGAGTGGATTGCCCTATTTAGTGAAGATATTCTCTCAATGCCAGATAAATGGGAATACCCCTGGTTTGCCGCTTGGGATTTGGCATTTCACTTGATTCCTTTAGCTGTCATAGATCCAGATTTTGCAAAGTTGCAACTGGACCGCTTGACACGGGAATGGTATATGCAACCTAACGGACAATTGCCTGCTTATGAATGGGCATTTAGTGATGTCAATCCACCCGTACAAGCATGGGCAGCTTTACGCGTTTATCAAATCGAGCAGAAGTTGTATGGAAAAACCGATCGCTCTTTTTTACAACGTGTTTTTCACAAGCTGTTGCTCAATTTTAACTGGTGGGTCAATCGCAAAGATGTGGAAGGTAACAACGTCTTTCAAGGTGGGTTTTTAGGGCTGGACAATATAGGCGTATTCGATCGCAGTAAGGAACTCCCCACCGGGGGATATCTCAACCAGGCAGATGGCACAAGCTGGATGGGTATGTACTGTTTAAATATGCTAGCGATCGCTCTAGAGCTAGCTAAAGACGATCTCGTTTACGAAGATATTGCTAGCAAATTCTTTGAGCATTTTCTTTATATTGCAGATGCAATTGATGGCATTGGCAATGCCGATATTTCTTTGTGGGATGAGGAGGATGGCTTCTACTACGATGTGCTGCGGTTACCCGACAGCAGGCAGTTTCCATTAAGAGTACGATCTATGGTGGGATTAATTCCTCTATATGCCGTTGCAGTTTTACAATTGGAAACGTTACAGCAGTTTCCTGGGTTTAAACGACGCATGGAATGGTTTATTCGCAACCGTCCCGATCTTAAACAGAATGTCGCTTGCATGGAAACACCAGGAGTCGGCGCAAGAAGGCTTTTGGCAATTGCCTATCGCAGCAAACTGCAACGCATATTGCAACGGATGCTGGACGAGAATGAATTTTTTAGCCCTTACGGAATTCGCGCAGTTTCCAAGTATCACTTAGAACATCCATATGTATTGCGTCAAGGCGAGCATGATTACTGCGTCCGCTATGAACCTGCGGAATCTACCACGAGTCTGTTTGGCGGTAATTCTAACTGGCGCGGTCCCATTTGGTTTCCAGTCAACTACTTGATTCTTGAAGCACTTTGGAAGTTTCATGAATATTTTGGAGATACTTTTCAAGTAGAATGTCCCACAGGTTCCGGACAATATATGACTTTGCGGGAAGTGGCGATCGCATTATCCAATCGTTTAATTGCTATCTTTCAACAGGATGCTACAGGTCGCCGTCCGGTGTATGGCGGTCTTGAAAAATTTCAATCCGACCCCCATTGGCGCAATTACATCTTGTTTCATGAATATTTCCATGGAGATAACGGCGCAGGTATTGGAGCGAGCCATCAAACAGGCTGGACGGGGTTAGTCGCTAGTATGATTCTCCAAATTTCTGAATACCGGGCGCAAGAGGATAATGGAAAGCTTTAGGAAGCATTTACCGGAATATTTAATGGAAGCGGCAGAACTGGGAATATTTATGATTGCTGCAGGAGTGTTAACCTGCGTGTTTGAGTATCCCAGTTCTCCCATTCATCAAGCAATTCCTAATGGAGATCTCCGTCGATTTTTCATTGGTATAGCTATGGCGTTGACATCCATTTCCCTCATTTATTCTCCTTGGGGGAAACAATCCGGCGCACACATGAATCCTGCTGTCACGGTTACCTTTTACCGTTTGGGAAAAGTTAAACGACAGGACGCTATCTTCTATATTCTGTTTCAATGTTTGGGTGGATTGGTTGGTATATACTTGGTGGCATTATTGCTGGGAAAAGTTTTCACACAAGCACCCGTGAACTATATTGTTACAGTGCCGGGAAAACTGGGATGGATTGCGGCTTTATTGGGTGAATTAGTCATTGCATTTCTGATGATGATGACTATTTTGCTGACTAGTAACAATCCAAAACTCAATCGGTTTACAGGGTTATTTGCTGGATTTTTGGTAATACTTTACGTCTTTTTTGAAGCTCCCTTATCCGGCTTTGGCATGAATCCCG
The DNA here is from genome assembly GCF_045999855.1 of Tolypothrix campylonemoides VB511288_2. NCBI lineage: Bacteria > Bacillati > Cyanobacteriota > Cyanophyceae > Nostocales > Tolypothrichaceae > Tolypothrix > Tolypothrix campylonemoides. Next base: position 235,562 of record NZ_JBFPMW010000011.1, on the reverse strand, counting down.
CCCGCACCTTTGCCTCTGCCTTTCCATCTCAAATTTGGACGGCATTTTGGTTGTATGTCATTGTGCCACCTGTTGGTATGTTGCTGGCATCAACGTTGTATCAATCTCTATTTGGATCGCGAGCAGTTAAGTGTGCCAAATTGCATCACGACAATCACAAACGCTGTATTTTCCGCTGTGATTACAACCGTAATGGCAACATTGATTTGAGCGATCGCCTTCCCATTTAAGGAAAACACTCATGACAACAAGCACCCATTATGATGTCATTATTATCGGTACCGGGGCTGGTGGTGGCACTCTAGCATATCATCTTGCTGCAAGCGGCAAGATGATTTTAATCTTGGAGAGAGGTACATTTTTGCCTCGAGAAAAGGAAAACTGGAGTGCGTTGGAAGTATATCAACGAGAGCGATACCATACTCAAGAGCAGTGGTATGACGTAAATCACAAACCCTTCCGTCCGGCAATGAATTACTGGGTTGGTGGTAACACAAAAGTTTATGGTGCTGCTTTATTGCGATTGCGGGAACGCGATTTTGAGCAGGTAGAACATAAGGACGGCATCTCACCAGAATGGCCGTTAAAATACCATGATTTTGAACCGTATTATACTCAAGCCGAGCAGCTTTACGATGTTGGCGGTCAGGCAAATGTAGATCCGACAGAGCCTCCTAGGAGTCTACCGTATTCTCATCCTCCAGTCCACCACGAACCTCGAATGCAGGAACTGGTCGATTGTTTGAAGCTAGCTGGGTTGCATCCCTTTAATCTGCCACTAGGGTTGAAACTTAACGAAGTAGATAAAAGTCTGGGGAACTGTATTCGCTGCAATACCTGCGATGGCTTTCCCTGTCTCACTCGTGGCAAAGCGGATGCTGAAGTAAATTGCGTTCAGCCCATTCGCCATTATGCAAATATCACTTTACTAACTGATGCCAAAGTGACTCGCTTGCATACGAGTCCTTCTGGTCGGGAAGTGACGCAAGTAGAAGCCGAAATTCATGGGGAACATCAATTGTTTACAGGGGATATTGTTGTGGTGTCTTGCGGTGCAATTAACTCAGCAGCATTGTTATTGCGATCGCACAATGACAAACATCCTGATGGATTGGCAAACAGTTCCAACCAAGTGGGTCGCAACCTGATGAAGCATATTTGCATGGCAATGGTGCAACTCAACACAAAAGTGAATCCATCTGTTTATCAAAAGACGATTGCCATTAGCGATTTTTACTGGGGCGAACCTGATTTTCCCTACCCCATGGGCATGATACAAAATACTGGCAACGTCTTAGCAGATATGTTACCCGCTGAAGTTCCTGCACTGCTAGCTCCACTCTTAAGAATGCGACCCGGAGCAGAACTGAAAACTGTTGCCGATCGCACTGTCGGATGGTGGCTGCAAACTGAAGACTTACCCGATCCTGAGAATCGCGTGCGGATGGAAGGCGATCGCCTCTACTTAAACTATAAACCCAACAACCTTGAAGCAAGCGATCGGCTTGCCAAACGTTGGGTAGGAATTCTCAAAAAAGTCGATAAGGCAGAACACTTGGTTCCATTTAGTCTTTATCCCCGCAACATGATGCCATTGCAGTCAGTCGGTCATCAATGCGGTACTTGTCGATTTGGTCAAGATCCGACCACTTCCGTACTGGATGTTAATTGCCGTACCCATGATGTTGATAACCTCTATGTTGTTGATGGCAGTTTCTTTCCATCGAGTTCTGCTGTCAATCCCACACTAACGATTATTGCCAATGCATTGCGAGTGGGCGATCTCTTGTTACAACGATTGAAGTGACATAAAATCATCTCTCGTTCCCAGGCGAAGCGTGGGAACGAGGTGAAGCGGCGAGAGTTCAAGGAAATATTGAATTAAAAAAGTTATAGAACTGTAACCTTCCATAACCAAGAAATTGACCGTGGGCGTTGTCTCCTGGTGGAAACGCTGTCACTCCAAATAGATAGACTCCTGCAACGGCTGGATTTCTTATCGGCTTTAAACCTACGGTCACAATTTTACCAGGGGACAAAGGTGGATCGAAGGTAAGAGATATTGTTTTTGTTTTGCGATCGCTAGAAGCATCTTTAAGTTCTACCCGTTGTCCTCGTTCAGAACGAGTTCCTTCAAAAGCACGACTGTCTTTGAGGTCAAAGCGTATGTAATCGGCTCCCTCTCGTTGATTAATTGTTATCTTTTGCAGTGGTTCTCCAGCAGTTTCCGGTACGCTGACAGTGAAGTAGTATGTTGCACCCCACACATAAACATCCTTATAAGTTGTTACTACATCTTCTAAGCGGGGTGGTTGAGTAAAGTAGACTTTGCCATCTCGCAATTGGACTGCTTGACTCAAGTTACTAGAATAATTACCAACTGCTAAAGTACAAGCCATTGCTGTACTAAGTAAATATGCGACGCGCATTGCTTTTTAAACTTACAAAGATAGGACAGGCTGCACACCCTGTTTTATAAAAAATTTTACTTACACTTAATATGCTAGCACTTAGCAACTTCTTGACTCTTCTTAACAAGATGTAAATTTTATTAAGAATTTTATCAGAGAAATTACGGTGTAATTCAGAATAAGGCTCAATTTTTTGTAAGAGTGCAAATGATTGTAAAGGATAATTGATACTTGTTGTCAAAATCCTTTGTTAGGTTAGACACTAGAGATATAAACATATGCAATTTTCCTATGAACGCTATTTCTAACGTCGAACTAAAACGGCCTCTTTGGCAGGCTGTTGCCATGCTGACATTAGGCTTCTGGCTTAGTGCCAGCCTGGTTTTGACTTGGGTAATTATGCCTAGTTTGTATGTAACGGGCATGATGACTCAACCTAGTTTTGCATCAGCTGGTTACGCAATTTTCTGGAATTTTAATCGCATTGAGTTACTGTGCGCGAGCTTGGTATTAGTCAGTGTATTGGCTTTGTGCAATACTCAAGCGAAGTGGCGTCTGAGTTCAATTATCTTATCGGTGTTACTGCTAGGTATAGCTTTGGTGGATACCTATTGCTTGACTCCGCAAATGTCTGCTATTGGTATTCAACTAAATTTCTTTGAGACTGTTGTTGAAACTCCAGCCAATATGAATTTATTGCACGCTGGTTATTGGGCATTAGAAGCAATCAAACTCGTGGCAGGTTGCACCTTGTTAAACTGGTGCTGGCGACGCTAAATAAATCACTATTAGTTCGTAGTTGCCCTTTAGCGCGTACATCGCAACTACGCACTAATTTCGATTATCTAGCATTTCTTTATTTTTTATTATTGACTGTAAAAATAATTCTGTTTTACCTATACGCAATCTGTAAAATCCGTCCCAATTACCTTTCATCTTTTTGATATCTAGTTCTGTAAATGGGATAACTCCTTGCTATTTAACAAAAACAACAAGTTGGTATATTTGCCTCCGAAGAATTTCGACATCTTCGGGATTCGCTTTTTCTAAAAATTTAATTGCTTTTTTGCGAAATCTGATTGCCATGTTTAATCCAGTCAGTCATATCCAGGACTTCATCATCACTATCTTCTGAAGGTGAACCAAACTCGGCTTCCAGTTCGCTTTGTTCTTGGTCACTGACGTAAGGAATAAGAATTTGGCAGAGTCGAAGTCTTTCTTCTTGTAAACTTCACGCATAGTTTCTTTAATCAACGCTTTTAATTCGTGAATTTCCACGCTCGTTCCTCATATTAAGGTTAGAATATGTATTGTACCAAAGCTATATTATTGTGTGGAAGATGCCGTGAGCAATCAATTCGAGTGGCCAAAACCAAGCAAAGTAGCTAACTAAAGATAGGAATGCCAAAATTACCAGGATAGCGATCGCCAGAATTGAAAATATAAGTGGGGACATGGATTCTAAAAGACAGTCTAGTTTTAGAATCAAAGAAGCGATTGCGTTTTTCAGACATCAGATTTAATCGTTGAAGTACGAAACAAGCATTTGGGAATACAGTTGCACTGAGCGCGTTCGCTACCAGGCGTGACGCAGGCACAGACAGTGCAACTACAATCTAATATTGGAGCGTTACTTCACTATTCTACGATTTTAATTCCCTCAATGATACTTACCTCTGATTTTGTTGGAATAATTTGAGTGAGTTTGAACCCTGCAGCTTTAAATAGCTGATAAAACTCGGCTTCGCTGCGGATGCGTCCATTAGGGCTTATCACTAGCATATTTATGTCTATAAACTTACTTGCAAAAAACTCGTTTCCAGGAGGAATTAAAAAATCTATCACCAATAGCCGCCCTTGGGTATTCATAGCTTGATGACAGCGTTTAAGAATAGCGAGCGCTTGCCGATCGTCCCAATCTTGAATAATATGCTTGAGTAGGTAAGCATCTCCTCCTACAGGAACAGTCTCAAAAAAATCTCCCCCTACAAATTGATAGCGAGCGTTCATCGCTGCTGTTGAGAGGAAAGTTTGAGATCTGTTAATCACATCTGGTCGATCAAATAACACTCCTACCATAGTGGGGTAGGCTTGCAAAATATCAGTCAGTAAACTTCCTTTACCACCACCAACATCAACCAATTTGTTAATGAATGAAAAATCATAAGCTGCCATGATATCAGCATTTGCGTCTTTCGACTCTGCCATACCTCGATCGAAGATGTGACCTTGGGTTGGATTTTCGTCATTGTACTGAAACAAATTCATGCCGTACAAATGCTCAAAAGCATTTTCCCCTGTTTGCACACTATACATCAAATTTCCCCATGCTTTATAGTAATGCTCTTCACCTCGTAAGATAGCCTCAGCACGTATCGAACCGGGAACATCGCTTTGTAAACAAGTTGCTTGTGAAGTCAGTTGAAAACAGTAAGGTTCAGTTTCAGCAAAAATTCCAACACTTGCTAAAGCTCGCAATACTCGGTAAAGTGAATTGCTGTGGGTTTCTGTTGCAACCGCCAAGGTATCGCAGTGCTGAGAGCCATCTTTGAGCAAATCTGCAATCCCCAGTTTAGCGACTACATAGATACAACGTGAAACCCAGTATGCGTATACCCATTCAATTGCAGATAATTGGAATTGTGTATTGCGAGGTGTTAATGTAGATTCTGAGAGAGTCATGTCTTGGTACTTATTTAGTAGGACTTACACAATGAAAAGAAAAAGCAACACTTCTTACGGGGTGTTTTGGCTTTCTTAATACACCCTATAACCAGTCTTAATTCTCATGTTTTAACTCTAGTTCTTTCAGCTTGATAGCATCACAAACTCTGTCTGGAAGGAACTTTGACGCAGTCAAAACAAAATGCAAAAAAGCTTGTTCTTTTGACACAAAGTAGCGAGTTTTAGGTTTCCTTGCTTCCAAAGCTTTCTGGATAATACTTGCAACTTGTTCACATAGCATTCCTTTACGATTAGATTCTATTAACTGCTCTATACAAAATTTGTAAATATCACCATACATAGTCTTGGCTTCAGGCGGCATAGTAGTTAATTTTTTACTAAGGCTTTCTTCCACTTTATCTGGTGCTGCTGAGGCGATCGCTCCTGGTTCAACTAAAATTACTTCAATTCCCCAAGGATTTAATTCCATTCTCAACGCATCAGTAAAAGCCTCCATTGCAAACTTTGAAGCACACAAAGCCGAGAAAAATGGCGAAGAAACTTTGCCAGATACGGAACCAATATTTATGATTCGACCTTTGGCTTTTCGGATCGCGGGTAAGAATGCTTGTGTAACTGCAATTTGCCCGATAACATTGACTTCAAATTGCCATCTCAATTCATCAAGCTCAATATACTCCACCGGTCCGTCTATTAATATACCTGCATTATTAACTAATCCAATCAGTCCTTCATTACCGATGGTTTGAGAAACAAGTTTTGCAGCATTTCTAATCTGTTCTGATTGTGTAACATCGATAATAATCGGTGTTAAATTACCAGATGCAACTAGCTTTAGTGATTCAGCATCTTTTTCTTTACGAACGCCAGCAAAGACGCGGTACCCTTCTTTATCTAATAACAGTGCTGTTGCTCGACCAACACCCGTAGATGCTCCTGTAATGACTACCGCACCTTTTGTTCTTTGAAGCATTTCTCTTTCCTTTTTTAATAAAAGATCAGATTTTTATATTGACTTAATTTAATTGGTTTGAATTCTGATTTTTTTAAATTCTACCCATGTTAGTAAATATGCAATAAGCATGACTAAAGTATCTGCCACCACTATTCCATAGTACACACCTCTTGTACCTAAAAATGAACTGAAAGTTAGTACAAAAGGTATTAAAAAAAATAAACTCTTGAGAAGAATTAACAAAACTGCTATTTTTCCATTTCCTAGTGATTGAAACAAAGTGATACTACAAATTCCAAATGGCAGTATTGGTAGTAAAAGATTGAGAAGTCGGAAATTGAGTAAATCATTAGCAGAAAACGTAACAGATGGTAGTAATAAGCCAACAAATGTTGTTGGTGATAATTGAAGATATAGCCAAATTAGGGTTAAGAAGATAGTACTACCAATTCCAAAAGTAAAATAAGCTTTCTTGAGCCTGTCATAATTTTGTGCTCCATAATTCATTCCAAGCACTGGCTGTAAAGCTTGCACAAATCCCATAATAGGAATAAGTGCTAATGCATATACTCTAAAGCTTGCTCCAGCAAAGGCGATATCATTATCTGTACCATAATGAGCTATTGATTTAAAAATTACAACTTGTTCAATTAAAGTGATGGTTTCCATCAGCAATGCTGACGATCCAACTGATAAAACTACAGGAAGTAAATTTATTGATAAAACAAGCTTTTTGGGATGAATAGGAAGAGAACTTTTTCCAAAAATAAAATAGGTAATATTCACAACACTATAAATTAACATAGCGATAACAGTGGCGAATGCCACTCCCTCAATTCCCCAATGAAAGACAATGATAAATATAGGATTTAAGATAGCATTAATCATGACAAAAATACTAGCAAAAATCATGGCTAATCTAATTTTACCTTCTGCTTTAATCAGCTGGCTGGAAGATACTGCTAGTATATAAAATACCGAGCCTAGTGAATAAATTTTAAAATATTTGCCTCCATAGGAGGCAACTTCACCAGAAGCTCCCATGAAGGAAATTAACTCTTCACTAAATTTATAGCCTAAAATTGTGATAAAAAAAGATATAATCAAACTCATCATTATTAAATTGCCAAATATTTTTGATTGAGTTTTGTTATCTCCTGAACCAATAGCTCGACTCAGTACCGAGGCACAACCAACTCCTATTAAGTGAGCACAACCGACAATAATAGAAGTCAGTGGTAGTGCAAGAGATATAGCTGCTAAGGCCGTTTCACCAATAAATTGACCTGCAAATAAAGCATCAAGAAACGTGTTTAAGCCTATCAATAGCATTCCCAGAATACCAGGAATGGTTAATTTCAACATGAGTTGAATTAGATTGCTATTAAGGATTTGATCTGTCACTTTTGATTGCTGATGGAGAGCCATACAAGGTGCTGTGTTCCAAATTTTAAGTCTCAAATATTGTAAATTACTATAGAATCAAACTAAACCGAACTAGAAATAAACTGCTGCGATTTTTCTAGACTCTTACGCTGACCAAGCATGACCATTTTTAAGCCACTAGCAGGGGGATAATTGGCACCCTGTGCTTTGGGTTGTTCTGGTTGTTTCTTAGCTAGTGCTAATTGATAGTGGGAAAGAATAGTTGCCAAAACTAGCTTCATTTCAAATAAAGCTAAAGCTTCCCCAGGACAGCGACGAGCACCACCACCAAAGGGCAAAAACTCATAGGGGGAGAATTGTCTTTCAAGAAAGCGCTCTGGTTGAAATAGCTTTGGTTGTGGGTATAAGTCGGAATTTTGATGTGTTAGATAAATACAGCCAAAAAGCAGTGTTCCTGGACTCAATTCATAGCCCATCAGTTCCACTGGAGATTCTACCCTTCGTGGAAATGTGACTATTTGCGTCGGGTAAATTCGCAGGGCTTCATGACAAACAGCACTGAGATAAGGAAGCTCGACAATCCTTAGCGGATCTGAGGATTCACCAAGGCTATCAAGTTCTTTAAGCAAGCGATCGCGAACTGTAGGTAGACTGTGAATCCAATACAATGCCCAAGTGATTGCAGTTGCTGACGCATCTCGACCTCCAAATAGCAATGAGGGTAAAAGGTCACGCACATCTTCATTCGTCATTCGTTGACCTGTTTCATCGCAGGCAAAGATTAATTCGGAAAGAACATCAGTGCTTTCAGTATATAAAGATGTACTATTGCTTGCCTGTAGATGGCGGCGTTCGTTGATTTCAGCATAAAGCAGTTGGTCAAATTGCCGCCATAAGTAAAGAAAGTATCCCCACGGACTCCAGCGACCTAAATCCTGTTGTAGGAAGCGGAAAGATAGAGATGTTTCAACTAAAGCAGACCTAGCATAATTCATTAAAGTTGGAAGCAGTTGCCTGAATTGTTCGTAACGCTCTCCCGTTTGCAAACCAAGTAAAGTGTCTAATATGACCTGTACGGTAATTGTTTGCATAGTAGGGTAGCTTAAAAAGGCTTTACCAGCTTGATACTGGCTCATAACTGTGTCTGTAATGGCACAGATTCGCTGACCGTAGACTTGTATCCGGTTACCATGAAGGGGAGGCATTAAGAGTTTGCGCCGATGTCTGTGGCGCAAGCCATCAAGTAAAAGTAACCCGTTATTCCCTACCAGTGGAGCGGCTCCCTGGTTTAACTCTCCAGCTGCTACGATCTCTGTACTTGTAAAAATCTGCTTCATTCCTTGCGAATTGCCAACAAACACTATAGGTGTAGAACCAGACACGATGGTGAAAATGTCACCGTAGCGTTTACTAAGAGTATCCATCCAGGCAAGGGGGTTAGCTGCAAATTGCATTCTTAGCAACCAAGCGGGAGTTTTTGGTCCTTGAGGTAGTTTCATCATATTTTGAGTGGATGATTCTTGAGTAGTTAATTTGTTAGTATTTTTAATTTAATGCATTACATTTTTGACCTTCTTGTGGAATGGTCGTTGTACCTATTCTTTTTTCTTGATATTGAAGTTGACTTAGCACCTTCATCTTTACTCCACTAGCGGGATAACACATCAAACCTTCAAATCTTGGTTGTTCTGGTCGTTTATTAACGAGTGCTAAATGGTATCGTGAAAGAATTGTTGCCAAGACTAGCTTCATTTCAAATAGAGCAAAAGTTGCACCAATACAACTACGAACACCTCCACCAAACGGCAAAAACTCATATGTCGAAAATTGTCTTTCAAGAAAGCGTTCTGGCTGAAATTGTTTTGGCTGCGGGTATAACTCCTCACGCTGATGCGTCAGATAAATACAGCCAAAGAGTAGAGTTCCTGGACTTAACTCATAGCCCATCAACTCAACTGGTGATTCTACTCTTCGTGGAAATGTAAACAACTGAGTTGGGTAAATTCGTAGAGCTTCTTGACAGACAGCACTCAGGTAAGGCAGTTCAATTATGCTCATTGGATCTGGGCATTCACCAAGGCTATCAAGTTCTTTAAGCAATTGGTCGCGGACTTTAGGTAAACGATGAATCCAGTACAGTAACCAAGCGATCGCTACTCCTGATGCATCTTGAGCAGCAAATAGCGGCGAGAGCAATAAATCTCGCACCTCTTCATTTGCGATTGGCTCACCCGCTTCATTATGGGCGGAGATTAATTCAGATAATATGTCAGTCTCCTCTTGTTGTAGAGATGCGTCACAGCGGCGTTCTTTAACTTCAGCGTCGAGATGTTGGTAAATTTCTTGCCGTAGGTAAAGAAGGTATCCCCACGGGCTCCAATGACCTAAATCTTTTTGCAAGAAGGGCAACCCAAAGCAGATTTGCATCAAAGGCGAACGCATGTGGTGGAGTACAGCAGGAAGAAAGTGCTGAAGTTTGGTAAAGCGTTCACCCTTATGTAAACCCAGTACCACCTGCATACTTATTTGTAGGGTAATAGATTCGATAGTTGGGTAGGCTAAGAAAGATTTACCTATAGGATACTGAGCGATCGCTTTTTCTGTAAGGTCACAAATTTGCTGTGCGTAGGCTTGCATGCGAGCACCATGGAAAGCTGGCATCAACAGCTTACGTCGATGTTTGTGGCGGGAGCCATCAAGCTGAAGTATTCCTTGTTGCCCTGTCATCAAAACCATATCTCGATTTAACTCACCAGGGGCTTTAATATCTTTTGTATTAGTAAAAATTTGCTTAATTCCTTCTGGATGACTCACGAATACTGCGGGTGTAGAACCAAACATTATCGTGAAAATGTCCCCATAGCGCTTACTAAGAGCATCGAGATGGTTAAGGGGATCGAGCGCCATTCTAATAAGGTGAAACGAGAGGGGATGTTTTTCTACTTCTGGTATTTGCATCAGTCTTTTTTAACGATAAAGCGGAGAGAATACAAAGAGAGGACAAGGAATAATTTTTTTATGCTTTTTGTTTTGCCTTATCAAGACAAATTTTTAATTGATTAGCTAATTCTTGAACGTGCGGTTCATTAAACATTGAAAAATGATTGCCTGGAACTTCTATCATGTTGATAGGTTGAGTAGAGTATCTGCCCCAACCTAACAAAGGATCGTTAGTATGAAACTCTAGACTTTGAAAATCGTGAACAATTTCCTCCCGAGCTTTTAATAAAGTAATCTCTTGAGGGTAAACCTGAGGAACATAATTCCTCATTGCTTGGATATGAGCTTTGAAAAGTTTATAACTACGAAAATGTTGTTCAATTTCTGTATTGCTTATATCAAGATTAGTCTTTCTCATTAAGAGATGGAATTGCTTCTCCAACGGCCATTGAACAAGTTCATCATAGGAAATTGAAAAATCTATACCAAACCAGTTTTTTACAGATTCAGCAAGCCGGAGTAACAATTTAGCATCATCATCTGTTGTTGGCTGAATGGCGCTTTCTGGCAGAATAGTATCAATCACAACAAGTAAATTGACCGTTTCTCCTTGCTTTTGTAGTTGTTGTGCCATTTCAAAAGCTATCATACCTCCGTAACACCAACCTCCTAAAAGATAGGGAGAATGCGGTTGTACAGCACGAATTTCATTGAGATAGTAAGCTGCTATTTCCTCTACGGAAATAATTTCAGGATCTTGTTGGCTTGGTCTTTGTTCTAAAGCATAGAATGGCTGCTCTATACCGAGTTTTTTTGCTAAATTTAGGTAGTTATTGATTTCTCCCCCTGCAGCATGTACGCAAAATAAAGGAAGATTGGAGCCGCAAGGTTGAATGGCTACCATTGGAGAACTTGAAATTACATGGGTTTCTTGGTTAATAATTTTCGCTAGCTTCTCAATTGTCGTATTTTCAAAAAGAGCAGACAGTGCTAGGTTTTTCCCAAAACGCTCATTAATTTGAGCGATTAAGCGTATAGCTAAAAAAGAGTGCCCTCCTAAATCAAAAAAGTTATTCGTAACTCCAATTGGGCTAATGCTCAGAAGATTTTCCCAAATTTTTGCAAGAGCTAATTCGGTAAAATTTCGAGGAGCTACAAAAGATTGAGTAGAGGTCAATGAAATGGCATTATCTGTTGGTAGAGCTTGCTTGTCTACTTTCCCATTTGGCGTTAGCGGTATCGCATCTAATACCACAAAGCTAGATGGTATCATATGCTTTGGCAGTCTCTGTTGTAAATATGGCAAGAGATCTGACGCTAAGTTTTCTTTCTTTTGCACCAAATAAGCAATGAGATGTCGATCGCCTTGAGCATCATTGCGGACAATAACAACAGCTTCTCGAACGTCAGGATGCTGCGCGATCGCTATTGCAATTTCTCCCAATTCTACCCGGAAACCACGAATTTTGACTTGGTCGTCATAGCGACCTAAATACTCAAGCTCGCCATTGTTAAGGTAGCGTACTAAATCACCAGTTTTATAAAGCTTAGTTCCTAGTACGAAGGGGTTATCAATAAACTTTTCTTGGGTTAGTTTAGCACGGTTCAAATAACTCTTTGCTAAACCATCTCCGCCAATGTACAATTCTCCAACAGCACCTTTTGGTACAAGCTGTAAATAGCGATTTAGTACATAAGCTTGTGTATTATCAATAGGATGACCAATGGGAACGCTTGTCGAGCGCTCTGGCAACAATGTTGTATCGTAGTAAGTGACATTAGCAGAAACCTCAGATGAACCATAAAGGTTAATCAGTTTTGCGTGTGGCATTAACTTACGAAAAGTTTGCGCCAAACTAAGAGAAAGCGCCTCACCACTTGTTATCCAAAGTCTTAAATGTGATAAATTCTTCGTAAGATGACCGTAAGTATCTAAAAAGATTTGCAGCAAAGAAGGAACAAGTATGACTCGTGTAATATTATGATTAGCAAGAGTTTCTAGGAAAAGTTGAGGATCTTTGACAACCCCATCAGGAATAATCACAGTCGGAATTCCCCGTAGTAAAGGAGCAAAAATCTCCCATACCGAGTCTACAAAACTAATGGCTGTTTTTTGACAGCAAACTTCCGCGTCCATAAAAGGATAGGTTTTCCACAGCCAGTGTAACCCATTCACTGTACCTTTATGAGTACCGAGAACACCTTTAGGAGTTCCGGTAGAGCCAGAAGTGTAAATCACATAGGCGAGGTTCTCCCCAGTCGATGTATGTTTGGGATTTTCCTGGCTTTCTTGTTTGATTGTTTCCCAATCAGTGTCTAAACAAATAATAGATATTTGTTCTTTGTCATTGGTCATTTGTTCAAAGCGATTAACGAATGATTTCTGACTAATGACCAATGAGACTTGAGAATCACTCAGCATAAAGCTAAGACGCTCAAGCGGATAATTGATATCAAGCGGTAGGTAAGCACCGCCAGCTTTAAGAATGGCTAAAAGCGCCACAACCATTTCTATTGAGCGTTCCAGACAAATGGCAACAAGGGTTCCTGTCGTAACTCCCAAATTTTTTAAATAATGAGCCAGTTGATTAGCTTTATAATTAAGCCGATCGTAAGTAATTGTTTCTGACAGACTCATGAAAGCCAAAGCATCAGGAGAGCAGCTGACTTGCTCCTCAAATAATTGATGTAAAGAAACATGGCGAGGATAGTCTGCGCGAGTATTGTTCCACTCTACTAATAATTGTTCCTGCTCTTGAACAGTGAGTAGTGGTAACTCGGAAATTTGCTGATTGGGGTTAGCAACAATGCTTTCTAGTAAAGTTTGGAAATGGCTGATAAAGAGGTTAATTGTTGTGGCATCAAACAAGTGAGTGCTGTATTCTAAAAACCCTGTTAATCCTTTTTGGGATTCAGACATTGATACAAAAATATCAAATTGAGATGTACCGCTATCAACTTCCAAAGCACGTAAGGTTAAACCAGGAACTTCATGAACGGGCATTGGTGTATTATGCAGGACAAACATAACTTGAAACAGAGGGTTCCGGCTTAAGTCACGCTCGGGTTGCAATTGTTCTACCAATTTCTCGAAAGGCAAATCCTGATGTGCATAAGCATTAAGAGTCACCTCTCGCACTCGGCTCAGAAGCTCTCGAAAGCTGGGATTACCGCTCAGGTCATTACGCAGTACTAAAGTATTGACAAATAAGCCAACTAGTCCTTCTAATTCAGCTCGGTTACGGTTGGCAATTGAAGAACCTACCAAAATATCTTCTCGATCGGTGTAGCGGTAAAGCAATATATTAAAAGCCGCTAGCAAAGTCATAAATAAAGTCGCTTCTTCCCGCTGGCTTAACTTATTCAGTGCCGCAGTTAAGGTTTGGGAGAACGTAAAATATTGCTTTGCACCTATAAAAGTCGCTACAGTGGGCCGCGGACGATCTACAGGTAACTGTAATACAGGCAATTCACCGCTGAGTTGTTGTTTCCAGTAATTAAGTTGGGTTTGGAGCAATTTACCTTGTAGGCGATGGCGCTGCCAAACGGTAAAATCTCGGTACTGGATAGGAAGTTCAGACAGAGGAGAAGACTGACCTGTCGAGAAAGCAGCATACAACGTTGCTAACTCACGTGCAAATACACCCATAGACCATCCATCTGTAATAATATGATGCATGGTTAAAAGCAAAACGTGCTCTGTCTCCCTTAAACGAACCAAAGTTGCTCTGACTAAAACTTCAGTGGCTAAATTAAAGGGCTTTTTTGCTTCCTCAGTTGCAAGTTGCTGAATTATGGGTTCCCAATCTTTGTTCGATAAATGCTCAAGGTTGATGAGCGGTAGCTCCCAGGTTAATTTGGATGTAACCACTTGCATTGGTTGTTCATCCACTATGATAAAAATTGTGCGCCAAGCTTCATGTCGCCTGAGAATTTCGTTGAGACTTTGCTGAAGTGCCTCCACATTAAGCGAGCCTTCTAAATGAAGGACGCTCGGAATATTATAGAAGGGGCTTCCCTGATAAAGTTGGTCAATAAACCACAACCGTTGCTGAGAAAAAGATAAGGGAACAGGGTTGGAATGCAGACACTTAGGAATAGCGTCTGTTTTGAAATTCCCTGCTTTCCACTTGTCTAAAAGAGCTTTTTTAGTAGGTGATAAATTAGAGTATTGCTTATCCATTTCTAATGACTAATAGCGAATGGCTAATGGCTAATGGCTAATTGTTAATTTATACTAGCTAAAATAACAGCAACTTCCTCTTCAGATAATTCATCAATCTTTTTCAAAAGAAGTTGTTCAATCATTTCTGCTTGCTTAGCTACAGTCAATCCTTCCAGTAAAAGGTCACGGAGTGGTAATTCCACAGGAAATATTGCTTGTAACCGTGAAGCTAATTGAGTGGCAATGAGAGAATTTCCTCCTAATTCAAAGAAGTTGTCATAAAGACTAACTTGCTCAATTCCTAAAACCTGTTGCCACATATGGGTAATTTGTTTTTCTAAGTTGCTTGTTGGAGGAGCATAAGAATTACTATAGTTTGGACTTAAATAATGTGAGGATATTTTTTTTTGATGGGAATCTTTTATATCATCTGATAAAGGTTCTATTTGAAAGCTATGGTTGCTCTTCGCATTTAAATTTATTTTAGAATCAACAACCAATTTTTCCTTATTATATGATGGCAACTTCCCGTCAATCCAATAACGCTGGCGTTCAAAGGGGTAAGTAGGTAAGGGAAGACGATGGCGTCTTTCATAATTGTAAAATCCTGACCAATCTATCTGTATACCTGCCATGCTAAGACGACCTAATGTATTCAGCATAAAAGCAACATCTGATTGTTGTTCTTTAGGATGGCGTAAAGAATTAAGTACTAATTGTTTAGCATCTATTTCTAAGTGCTGTTTAGCAAATGTGCTTAATGTTCGCCCTGGACCAACTTCTAGTAAAATTCCTTCTGGTTGTTTTAACAACTCAAGAATTCCAGAAGAAAATCTTACCGTCTGATGTAGATGTTGGCTCCAATAACTTGGGTTGGTTGCTTCATCTTTCTTAATCCAAGTACCAGTCACGTTAGAAATGAAGGGAATTTGAGGTGGTTTTAAGCTAACTTGTTTAACTGCAAGAGTGAAGGATTCCAACACGTCTGACATCATGTGAGAATGGAAGGCATGAGAGGTGTGTAAACGACGACAATCTACGCCTTTGGAAGTTAAATAGTTCTGTAACACCTCTATAGCTTCTGTTCTTCCTGAAACTACACATGAGGAAGGACTGTTAATTGCTGCTAGTTGTAGAGATGTTGTATGTAACATCTCTACACCTAACAAAGATTGCACATCTTTTTCAGACAGTGCAACAGCAAGCATACTTCCTGAAGGCAGTTCCTGCATCATTTGACCTCTCGCTGTCACCAGAGTTAACGCATCTTCTAAAGAAAACACTCCAGCTAAAGTAGCGGCTACATATTCACCAATGCTATGACCAATCATTGCTGTAGGAGACACACCCCACTCCATCCATAACTTGGCAAGGGCGTATTCAATAACAAACAGAGCAGGTTGAGTTATTGCTGTCTGTTGTAGAGAGGCGATACATTGCGTTTCTACATTGGTCTGTTGTTCATTTGGATAAAGTATCTGACGTATATCAAGACCAAGGAGAGGTTTAAGAATATCTGCACATATATCAATTTGTTTGTAGAATGTTGGCTCAACTTCATAAAGTTCCTGCGCCATGTTCGCATACTGCGATCCCTGCCCAGGAAACATAAAGACGATTGGGTGGTGGCTGGGCTTTTGGTAGTAGGTGAATACTCGTTGCGGATCTAAAGAGGTGAGTGTGTTAATTGCATCTTGTAAATCAGAACAAACCACCATCCGTTGATGCTCGAAAGTCCGACGACCAACTTGGAGGGTGTGAGCAACATCAGCAAGGTTAATATCTGAATTTTGTTGAAGATAATAAGCTAAGTTGACTGTGGCGTACTCCAAAGCGGAAGAAGTTTTAGCTGAAAGTAACAACAACTGCCAAGGACGTGATGGAGAAGTGATAGATCGCGATGCCACTGGTGCTTCTTCGAGAATAACGTGAGCATTAGTTCCTCCAATACCAAAAGAACTGACACCAGCGCGGCGAGGGGTGCTTTTGCTCTTCCATTCCGACAACGCAGTATTAACGTAGAAGGGGCTGTTAGCAAAGTCAATTTGAGGATTGGGTTGATCAAAATTTAAACTAGGAGGTATTTGTTTGTGTTTTAGGGCTTGGACAGTCTTGATTAAACCAGTAATACCAGCAGCTGTGTTTAGGTGCCCAATATTGGTCTTTACAGAACCAATTGCACAAAATCCTTTTTTACTGCTGTTAGAACGAAAAGCTTGTGTCAGAGCGGTAATTTCAATCGGATCTCCCAAAGTTGTTCCCGTACCATGAGTTTCAATATAGGAAATGGATTCGGGTTCAACTCCAGCCAAAACAAGCGCCTCTAAAATCACTTCTCTTTGACCATCTACACTAGGAGCTGTGTAACCAACCTTTAAAGAACCATCATTATTGATAGCGGAACTTTTGATAACCGCATGAATAAAATCACCATCCGCGATCGCTTCCTCTAACCGTTTCAAGACCACTACACCCAACCCGTTACCAAATATAGTTCCTCCGGCTTTTGCGTCAAAGGCTCGACAGTGACCATCAGACGACAGAATTCCCCCTTGCTCGTAATAGTAGCCCGTGCTTTGTGGCACTATTATTGAAACACCACCTGCGATCGCAATATCACTTTCTCCATTTAATAAACTTTGGCATGCAAAATGAACAGCGACCAACGATGTAGAACAAGTTGTTTGAACATTAACACTTGGTCCTGTTAAATTTAACTTATAAGAAATTTGTGTTGTTAAGTGGTCTTTCTCATTTCCAAGAAAAATTTGAAATGCTTCTACTGGTTTGAGCGATAACCAATTAGGATATAGGTTGGAAAATATGTTTGAAAATAAGTAAGAACTTAAATTTGCACCAGCGAAAAGACCAATTTTACCAGTGTAAGTTTGAGAATTATAGCCAGCGCTTTCTAGAGCTTCCCAAACGCATTCCATCAAGAGGCGATGTTGTGGGTCCATTATTTCGGCTTCTTTAGGAGTAAATCCGAAAAATGACGCATCAAATAACTCTATATCTTCCAAGACACTGCCTGCTTTCACATAACTAGGATCGGTTAGAACAACTGGATCGACTCCTGTAGATGCTAGTTCATCATGAGTGAAAAAAGAAATTGATTCCACACCGTCTCGCAGATTTTGCCAAAAAATATCAACATTTTTTGCTCCTGGAAAACGACCTGACATACCGATGATAGCTATTTCATCTTTATTCTCAAAGCTATTAAATTCATTTGACTCATTCATCAGCATAAATTTTTATTTGATTTAACCAGAGAATTTCTAAGCACATTTTGAGTTTAAAGCACCGTTACATTAATCAAAATGGAGACAAACGACCCAGTTTTTCCAAAGGTGCAAAGCTGAATAAGCTTTTACGCTTTTAATTTACACAGTAGGGCTGGCAATACTTCTCGGTTAAGCATTTTTTTCCTCCCCTGCACAAAAGTGCTTGTCTCACTCGACAATTTTCTCAGCCCTTGCTGTATTGGTAGAGGCAGACGGGAACGCTCTCCTCACAAGAGTTAGGTTTATTAAGGTTGTGCAAGTTAAATAATTGTTAGCTTGTCTTGTTGACCTACAGACTAAATATTGTTAGTCTTTATAAAAAAACTGGGTTCCATAGGATTAATGTACTGAGTTTCTAGAGCTTACGAGCAACATATGCCATCCTTAAGTCTTCCAAGAAATGTGTTGGAAAATCTTTATCTTTTGTTAAATCATAGATCGTTACTTTTGTGAAGCCTGCTTTTTCTAGAGCAAATTGAACTTCTGCTTTAGAATAACCTTGTATTGTACAAACGCTTTCTGAACGTTGCCATTGTCCATTCAACAGTTGAAATGTAACTCGCTGGTATTGATATGATTTCCCATCAGGGGTATTGTTCGTATAACGCTCCAGCCAAGCATAATCTTCTCCAAAATCACCATCGGCTAGAGGATTTTCAATTGGACTATCACCGTCTAGTACTCTCGAGCCTTCAGTTGAGTCAAATACAAACCAACCATTTTCTAAAAGTGCTGAGTAAATATTTTGGAAAGCCTTTGTTAAATCATCAAGATTTAAAATATGATTGAAGACATTATTTGATGCAACAACCGCATTGAAAGTAGGTGGTAATTCTAAGGAGAGTATATCATCTCGCATAAATCGACCATTTGGTATCTTTTTACGAGCAAATTCCAACATCCCGTCAGATATATCGAGACCAGTGACTTGATAACCTTTGTTTATCAGCTTTCTTACTAGCTCTCCTTTCCCGCAGCCAATGTCCAAAATATAGCTTCCTAAGGGCAAATATTCTAGGAAATGTTTTCCCACAAAATTTAGCCAGATATCACTGACTTGTTCTCCTGAATACGCTACATTTACGTCATTATAAAACGAGCGAATATTCTGTTCAAGAGATGCATTTGCTGAAGACATAAAGATTCCTCCATTTCTCAACAATTATCACGTCATTTTTTTGCTCTTTTTTAAAGAAATTGAAATTGCAACTTCAAAGCAATTTCAATCTGCTCGTTCAAAACGATATCGATATCATCTTCAGTAGTTAATGGATTTGCAATGACCGCACGTAAAGCAATTACAGGAATTTTTTTGTCAAATTCCGAAATTATTTTTGTGGTTCGAGAGATAAAAGTATGACCTGTTTGACGTTGATTTTTTTGAAGATTCTCATTGAATTCATTAATCAGTAAGTTATCAATTTCTGTTAATTGTTTTTTTGCAACTAGCCCTCTCAATGGCTCTGGAATATAGCGATAAATGAGCAAGTTAGTATCAGGTTCTGCTAGCAATTCAAATTCAGGCATTGACCGGATACGGTCTGCCATATATTGTGTTTTTCTAATACCTTCATCAATTAAAAATTCATAACCTTGGCTTCCAATCAAGTTTAGTCCAGCATGTAAGAATAAAGCCATACCTGGTCGAGAACCTTCTAAAGCGCGTTTACCTAAATCGAAGGAGCCTTTACGCATTGTATAACTTGCTTGTTTTTCGATCGCTTTCGCCAAGTGTGGGTCACGCAGAAAAAGCATACCAATACCCATTGGTAGATAGAGCTGTTTGTGTCCATCAATGGTCACTGAATCAGCTCGTTCGATACCAGCAAGTTTATGTCCGTGTTGTTTGGAAAAAATGAGCGGTCC
Organism: Tolypothrix campylonemoides VB511288_2; assembly: GCF_045999855.1. NCBI lineage: Bacteria > Bacillati > Cyanobacteriota > Cyanophyceae > Nostocales > Tolypothrichaceae > Tolypothrix > Tolypothrix campylonemoides. Next base: position 215,867 of record NZ_JBFPMW010000011.1, on the reverse strand, counting down.
GCCCCAGGCAGCATCTACGTGAAAATGAATATTGTTTTGTTGTGCAATCTCTGCGATATCAGAAAGTGCGTCCACTCCACCAGAATCCGTCGTTCCTGCAATACCGACGATAGCAATAATATACTGGTTTTGCAGACGACACTGTGCAACAGCTTGGCGTAACGCAGATATATCTACTCTCCCTTCACGGTTAGCGGGAATTTTAACCAAACCACGGGTACCGATACCCAATAAATCAGCGGCTTTATCAAAAGAGTAATGCATCAACTCAGAACCAATGATGACGGCTCCTTTGTAGCCATAAAAATCTAGGGCGGCAGTTAAACCTTCTGTTTCTACGCCAAGAAAGCCATCCTTCGGCCCCAAAAAAGCATTGCGAGCACACCAAAGCGCTGTAATATTAGCCGTTGTACCGCCAGAAACTAAAATTCCCAGTGTACTCTCGCTGTTTTGAGCGTGCTGAGCATAAAAGCGATCGCCAAATTGGTAAATCAGTCGGTGCATCATTGCTAAAGCCTGACGTTCATAGAAGCTTAGAGCTTTAGCTGTTTCTATTTTGACGGAATTTTGGTTCATTGCCGTCATGAGTTTAGCCAGAGGTTGCACAAAATAGGGAAGTGCAGAGGTCATGTGACCAATAAACTTTGGTGAAGATGTTTGTACTGAATGAGAAACAACATTATTAGCTAAGTATTCAAAATAACTATCAAAATTAGAGGGTTCGATAGGGACATTACTGTCAGCAAACTTTTCCACTAAAGAATCGATGTCAATGTCAGTACTAGTATTATTGACCTCTAAAAAATTTTCAGCTAAAGTTGCAACCCGCACATCCATCTTTTTTCCTATAGATGTTGCATGACTCAATGGAGTAAACATTTGCATGACTTTTTCTTCAATTCCATACTTTAATGCTGACTCAACCTCAAGACAGTAATTTGGTGTGGTTTCTTTTTTACTTAATGTCATTTTGCAATCCCTATCCTTTTTGCTTTCTGGCTGCTCGATGCTTTTGTCCGATTTGTTTTCGGCGCTGTATCGAATCTGTTATAATTTCAGCTTTTTGAGAAGGTTGTAGAAAAGATGTTTGTTTGCGTGAATTATGAGTTAAATAGTTGGCTAGGTGACTTATAGTTGGATATTGGAACATTTCAACTAAGGAAAAATCTTGTTGAAATATTTGTTGTAGCTTGCTATGAACCTGAACTAAGAGCAATGAGTGACCCCCAAGCTCAAAGAAATTATCATGGATACCAACTTCCTCAATGAGAAGTATTTCTTGCCAAATCCTGGCAATGGTTTGTTCTAGCTCTGTTTGTGGTAACTGATAAACTGATTCCAATTCAGGACGTGTACGAGCGGGAATTGGTAGCGCTTGGTAATTAATTTTGCCATTGGGCAAGAGTGGTAAAGCCTCCAGCATTACAAAGGCCGCTGGCACCATATAATCGGGTAGTTTCTCTTTTAGCCAGCAATGAAGTTCAGTGACAGTGGTTGTCTGTTGTGGATAAGGAATGACATAGGCTAATAACTGCTGTTCATTAGATTCATCGTCCTTGCAAACAACCACGCTTTGCTGTACTGCTGAATGTTGACTCAAAATTGCTTCAATCTCTCCAAGTTCAATACGGAAGCCACGAAGCTTGACTTGATGGTCAATGCGCCCCAGAAATTCAAGATGGCCATCAGGGAGGTAGCGAACCAAGTCCCCAGTTTTGTATAGACCTGCACTTGATTTTGAATTTTGAATTTGGGATTTTGGATGACTCATCTGACTCAAATCCCCCAATCTAAGATCTAAAATCGGCAATCCAAAATCGTTTGAGATAAATTTTTCTGAGGTCATCTCAGGTCGATTTAAATAACCTCTCGCCAGTCCTGCACCACCAATATACAACTCACCTGGCACTCCAATGGGAACACGCTGTAAATGCTTATCTAACACATAAATTTGCGTATTAGCTATGGGACGACCTATTGCAACTCGCGAAGGAGCGTTATCTTGAGGGGTGATATTGTAGCAAGTGACATCAGCAGAAACTTCTGAGGAACCATAAAGATTCAAAAGGATGCTTTCTGGCATACTCTGCCGAAATTTTTGCAATAAGTCAATTGAGAGCGCTTCTCCACTAACCACCCAAAACTTTAACTTGGGTAATTTTTTTTGCAAATCGTTTTCAGTATTCAATAGCAAACGCAGTAGCGAAGGGACAAGAACTAACCGCGTCACGTGGTTACTTGCCAGGGCTTCTATAAATTTTTGCGGATTCTTAACTAAAGCATCGGAAATAATAACTGTCCGCACCCCTTGCAATAAAGGTCCAAAAATTTCCCAAACTGAATCCACAAAGTTTAAGGATGTCTTCTGGCAACAAACTTCTGTTTCTGCAAACGGATAAGTTTGCCACATCCAGTAAAACCGATTTACAGCACCTCGATGGAGACCGAGGACTCCTTTGGGTGTTCCAGTAGAACCAGAGGTGTAAATGACATAAGCCAAATTGTCAGATGTCGTGTTACATATTGGGTTCTGTTGACTTTCTTGAGCAATAGTGTGCCAGTCTGTATCTAAACAAACCACTTGTGCGTTATGCTGGGGAAGTTTTGTTTTGTTTCGTTGTTGAGTGAGTAACACTGGCACTTGTGCATCTGATAGCATGAAGGCTAAGCGCTGTTGTGGATATGTCGGATCTAAAGGTAAATAAGCACCTCCAGCCTTGAGAATTCCTAACAGCCCAACAACCATGTCGAGCGATCGCTCTACGCTTATGCCTACCAATATCTCTGGTCCTACACCCAACTTGTGCAAATAGTGTGCTAGTTGATTTGCACGCCGATCGAGCTCCGTATATGTCAGTTGTTGATCTGCAAAGGCTACAGCAACCGCATTGGGTGTACGCTCTACTTGAGCCTCAAATAACTGATGAATGCATTGCTGCAGTGGATACTCAGTTTGTGTTTCATTCCACTTCAAAAACTGTGTCTTTTCGGCTTCAGTCAATAGAGGTAGCTCCCAAAGGTGCTGCTCTGGATTATTAACAATTCCAAAAAGAAACGTCTGTAAATGCCCAGCCATCCTGTGTATAGTTTCCGCTTCAAACAGATCGGTATTATATTCGAAAGTCCCAACTAGTCCTGAAGCAGTCTCTTCCATGGACAAGGTCAAATCAAACTTTGCTGTACCACTGTTATTTTCAAGAAGACTCAAGTTTAAACCCAATAACTCTATCTCTGACACTGGTGCATTTTGAAGGATGAACATCACCTGAAATAGAGGTGCGTGGCTTAGCGATCGCTGCGGTTGCAACTCTTCTATCAGCACATCAAACGGTAAATCTTGATGGGAGTAAGCTTGTAATGCTACCTCTCGCACCTGGCTTAACAACTCTTTGAAGGTAAAATGGCTGTCAAAACGAGTCCGAAACACTAAGGTATTAACAAAACAACCAATGAGCCGTTCTATCTCAGAGCGGTTGCGGTTGGCAATAGGAGAACCAACTACAATATCTTCACTTCCTGTATAACGATGCAGCAATATTTTAAAAGCTGCTAGCAAAGTCATAAATAAAGTGCATCCTTCTTGCTGACTCAAAGTCTTGAGTGCAGTAGATTGCTCTTGAGAAATTTGAAAAGAACAAGTAGCACCCCGGAAAGTTTGAATAGCAGGTCGTTTGCGATCGGTAGGTAATTCCAGCACTGTTGGCATTCCATCTAATTGTTGCCGCCAGTAAGTAAGCTGGGACTCTCGTGTCTTTCCTACAAGCCATCGCCTTTGCCAAGCGGCAAAGTCTGCATACTGAATCGGTAGGTCAACAAGAGGTGACGCTTGCCCCGTACAAAAGGTTTGATAAAGTACAGAAAGTTCGTGTAACAGTACACTTATTGACCAACCATCAGAGGCAATATGGTGCATGGTAAATACCGCTACGTGCTCTTGTGCTCCAAGGCGCAGCAATTTCACGCGAATCATTAAGTCAGTTGTTAGGTCAAAGGGCTGTTGTGCCTCAGCAAGTGCCAATTGTTTGACTTTAGCTTTTTGTTGATCTGAAGTTAATTCACTCAAATCAATCACTGGCAATGACAATCTTGTTGCTGATAAAATGACTTGTATGGGTCGTCCTTCAACTGTTTTAAAGGTAGTTCGCAAGACTTCGTGGCGACGTAAAATTTCGTTAAGGCTCTGCTCAAGGGCATTTTGATTTAGCTCTCCTTGCAAGCAGATAGCGGCTGACATATTGTAGAAAGAGCTATTAGGTTGTAGCTGAGCCAGGAACCACAAACGTTGTTGGGAAAAGGACAGAACTAACTCTCCGTTCCTTGGAATGTTTTCAATAGGAGAACTTCCCAATCCTAACCCCGCCTTAGTGCTCTTCTCAATGTCTGGTGCTAACTCAGCTATTGTTGGCTGCTCAAACAAGCGACGCAGAGGAAACTCTATCTCAAAGATTTGTCGTACCTTAGAAATAACACGGGTCGCCAGTAGAGAATGGCCTCCCAATTCAAAGAAGTTATCGTAGATGCTGACTTTCGTAACACCAAGAACTTCTATCCAAATACCAGCTAACATCTCTTGAATGGGAGTAGAAGGAGAGACAAAATTGCGATCGCACTGAAGCTGTATCAGATCGGGTGCGGGTAGCGCTCGGCGATCTACCTTACCGCTAGGAGCTAATGGTAGAGTTCTTAGCATTACAAAAGCTGACGGCACCATATGTTGTGGTAACCTTTCTTTTAAGAGGTTCCGGAGTTGTGACACTAGTTCGCTACTGATTGGCGATTTTTGATTTGATAGTGCTTCATCCACATTGTCATGTGGCTGCTGAACCTCAAATTCTGGAACTATATATGCCACCAAACGCTTTTCGCTAGGCCGATCTTCTCTAACAATAACTACACTTTCCCTCACCGCCGAATGCTGATGCAAAAGTGCTTCAATTTCTCCAAGTTCGACGCGGAAGCCTCGAATTTTTACCTGGTTGTCTATACGCTCTAGAAATTCGATATTCCCGTCAGGGAGCCACCTTCCTAAATCTCCAGTTTTATAAAGTAAATCTTGATTATTTTCTGGCAATTTTTGTTTGGTATTTGGAAAGGGATTAGGAACAAAACTTAATTTAGTTTTTGCTTCATTTTTCCAATACCCATTCCCTACGCCGATACCGGATACACAAATTTCTCCAGGAAATCCTATCGGTACTAATTGCATTTGGCAATCGAGAATATAGAGATTTAAGTTAGTTAACGGCTTACCAATAGGAACAGTCCGTAGGTTTTCTGGTAAAGCTTTATCGGCTATAAACTGTGTAATATCATCAGCAGCCTCGGTGGGACCGTAAGCATTAGCTATCTTGATTGAAGGATATATACTCAACCACTGATTAACTCGCTGTACCGATATTGATTCTCCGGATACCATCATCCACTTCAACTCTGGTAACAATCGTCGCTCTTCAGGTAATTGGGAAATATAGCTTAGCAATCCTCCAAATACTGCTGGTACTAGTTCAACAACTGTTATACTTTGCTCTTTAAGAACTTCAAATAATTTTTCAGGAACAAAACTTGTTTCTGTGTCAACGATAACTGTTTTACCACCAATAAGGAGTGGAGCTAAAAATTGCCAGACAGAAATATCAGTAGAAGAAGGAGCGCTTTGTAAGAAACAAAAATCTTCTGTTAATTCTAGTTCATCAAATTGTGCATATATATGGTTAATAGCCCCATCATGCCGAACGATAGTACCTTTGGGCAATCCAGTTGAACCAGATGTATATAGCATATAAGCTGGAGCAGTTCCTACATGGCTCCTTTCTGGATTCTTTTTAGAACAATTCTTGAAATCGAGAGAATTGTAGATTTTAACATCACTCAGGCTGAAGAATTCTTTGTGCGTAGGTGGAGCGTCCAAACAAATTAAGCATTTTAGGTGCGAACAATTCTCTAGTAAGCTTTGCAAAATCTTTAAACAGGAAGAGTCTGTTAAAATAATTTGCACTTCGCTGTTGGATACCATGTATTTGATTCTATCCGCCGGATAGTTACTATCAATAGGTACATAAGCTCCACCAGCCTTATGAATCGCAAGTATACCGAGCAAAAAATTGATGTCTCGCTCTTTGAAAATCCCTACAAACTCTCCTTCCTCAATTCCTAAATTTTGCAAAAATGTGGCTAATTGATTAACGTTTTCATTTAGCTCTTGATATGTTAAATGAAGTTCTTTATAAACAACTGCAATCCTACTAGGATTTTGTTCTACTTGATTTTCAAATAATTTGTCAATCGTCTGCTCCAAGGGATATTTTTTGACCTTTTTATTAAATTTTTCCAATAACTGTTGTCTATCAACTTGTCTTAAAAATGCAATATCAGATAATGGTATTTTAAAAGAAGTGTTTATAACACTTTCAAGAACATTGTTATAAGTGTTTATAAAAGACTTAAGAATCTCTTCGTGAAAAATATTACAATTGTAATATATTTTACCATTTATCTGGTTCCCAGTTAATCTAAACGAAATTGTCAAATCATTATTTAGATTTATTATATGGTTTTTGAGGTGTATATTTTCTAATAAAACTACTATATCAAAAATCGGACAACGATTTTGATTTTGTGGTAATTTTAATAACTTTACTAATTCATTAAAAGGATAATTTTGATGAGTATAAGCACTTAATATTGTCTCTTTGGCTTGTAAGAGAAATTCTTGAAATGTCAGTTGATTTATTATGTTAAAACGTAGGGGAACAATGGTATTTGAACAGGTATCACTTCCCTTAAATTGATAAATAGGAGAACCAATAATCACATCACGGTTATTAGTGTATTTTTGCATCAATATACTCAGTACGGATACAAGAACTATGTATATAGATAAGTCAGAGCGATTTGTAAACTGAATAAGAGCTTCAGATAAATCAGTAGATAATTCAAAACTTATCGAATTATGCTTACCTTCATAGGTTATTGGTCTAACATAATCTAGAATCAAATTTGTCTCTGGTAATTCTCCAAATAATTGATTTAACCAATAAATTTTGTCAGAAAAGATTTCTTCAGGAGCTAATGTATTTTTACTTTGATTAGCCAACATCATCTATCACCCTTTAGTACAGATTACTCAATTTATTTTTCTAAAAAATCGTGAAAAGCTTGCTCTAAGATAGAGCATCCTTTTTCTAAAATAGACATTTCAATATTCAAAGGTGGCAAAATTTTTAGTACAGTGTTATCTCTACCAACTTTTTCAATTATTAAACCTAGTTCAAAACAACGTGAAGCTATCTTTTTTGCCAAATCTATTTTACCAAAACGAGCGATATCAATACCCCAAATTAAGCCAAGTCCACGTATCTCTATTTTTTCATTTATGGATGCTATTTTCTCAAGGAGAAAATTCTTCAAAAAAGCTTCTTTAACTTTAATTTCCTGCTCAAGATTAGTAATTTCTTTATACTCTAGAGCAGCAGTTCCACCGACAAAAGCTAGTTGATTGCCTCTGAAAGTGCCAGTATGCTCTCCTGGTTGCCAAATATCGAATTCTGGTTTAATTAACAGAAGTGACATGGGAAAACCGTAACCACTGATAGATTTTGAAAGCACTACCATATCGGGAACAATGTTAGCTCTTTCAAATGAAAAAAATGGTCCTGTTCGACTACAGCCTACTTGAATATCATCACAGATTAATAAAATCTCATGTTTATCGCACAATTGTCTGAGATTTTGCATCCATGCTATTGGTGCTACAATAACTCCACCTTCAGCTTGTACTGTTTCAAATATAATTGCTGCTGGTTTTTCAATCCCGGAATTAGGATCGGTAAGGACTGATTCCATATACTCTATAGTATCAAAATTTGACATGAAACCATAAGGGTAAGGCATAAACGTTATATTATTTGATGTGCCAAATGAACCCGCTCGAATTTCAAGATTTCCGCTTATGGATAAGCTACCTAATGTCATCCCATGATAGGCTCCCATAAATGAGAATATGCCTGTTCTCTTTTTTATTTTTCTTGCCAATTTTAAGGCAGCTTCAACGGCATTGGTTCCAGTAGGTCCGCAAAACTGAAGTCGATAATCCAAATTTTTAGGTTGGAGAACTGTTTCCTTAAATTTAATTAAAAACTTTTCTTTTGCAGATGTATATAAATCTAAACCATGTGCAACTCCGTCAGCGTCTAGATAAGATATCACTTTTTGTTTTATATAATCATTGTTATGCCCATAATTTAAAGCACCTGCTCCTGCTAGAAAATCAATGTAAGCTTTGCCTGATTCTGAATAAATTAAAGAACCTTTAGCTCGATGGAATAAATCTGGAAAGTTTCGGCAATAACTTCTAACATTTGATTCTTGTTTTTCAAAAATATTCATGTTTTTTGACCTTTTTCTTAATTTACTTGAAATTACACCCATGCTCCCAAGGGAGAACTCTCGCAAATCACTGCCTCGTCTTAACGATTTGCAATCGGTAATTTTCTGGCAAAAAGAGAGTCATGTGGAGAAAAATTAAATGTCACTTGTTCTTCTAACATAGAATTCATGTATTGCTCTCGTTCTGTTAGCCAAGACAAATCTTTGAGGATAACGTTAGGATGAGCCGCTATATTTTGCAGTAATATCTCGAAATGCTTTAATATGCCAGTAATAGTTGCAGTATCAAAACGGTGGAAATCATAATTGATCCCAATGCGTAACTCTGAACCTGGATATCCAATTAAATTCAGAGGGTAATTAGTCTTGTAAAGGTTGAGTGGATGAGAAAAATCAATAATTTGATTTTGCTCTCCTGAATCTCTTAATATCTTATCAATTGGTTGATTCTCAAACACAAATATACTGTCAAACAAAGAGAAACCTCGTTGCACTTCACTCCATCGTTGAATATCAACTAGAGAAGTGTATTCATACTGACGAATCTCTACCAGTTGTTCCTGAAACTGTTTAAGCCAAGGTAATAAATATTGTTCTGCATCTACTTTGACCCTTACTGGTAGTGTGTTGACTAACATACCAAGCATTGACTCTGAGCCTTCTAAATCTACTGGACGACCAGAAACAGTACACCCATAGACAACCTCATTTTGACAAGTGTAGCGACTGAGAAGTAAAACCCAGGCTCCCTGAACGAGTACGTTAATAGTGAGGTGATGCTGTTTTGCTAAAGATTGTAGTTTTGCAGTGGTCGTTTCGGATAGTTTAACCAGTAGCTCATCGTATCTTTCTTCTAGGCTGAGTAAGTTGCTGTCATCTAGATTGGTAAGGGGAGTAGGTGCTTTTACTCCTTTCAGCATTTGCCGCCAGAATTCCTCTGCTTGTGATGAATCCTGCTTCCCCAACCAAGTAATGTAGTCTCGAAAACGGCTACCAGGTACTAAAGGTACATCTTGCCCTCGACAAAATGCTGTGTACAGCTCCATAACTTCTTTCAGCACTAACGGATAGGACCACCCATCCAAAATAATCATGTGTAAACTCCAAATGAATTTGTAAGAGCGGTCGTTGAGACGAATTAAAGTCACGCGCATAAGAGGTGCTTGAGAAAAATCAAAACCTCGTTCGCGATCGTGTTTTAAAAAAGAGTTTAAGCGCTTGTGCTGTTCAAATGAATCTATTCCTCTCCAGTCTTGCTGCTCTAGAGGTACTTTTGCATATTGGTATACAACTTGTAGAGGTTTGTCTATATCTTGCCAATAGAAACTAGTACGCAAAATTGTGTGTCGGTCCATAACATGCTGCCAAGCACGTTCAAAAGAGACAATGTCTATATTTCCGTGCCAAGTAAAGCCTAGTTGGACAAAATAGAGCACTAAGTCAGAAGAAGACAAACTGTGGACTAGAATCCCATGCTGTATTGGCGATAATTCGTAGATATCTTGAATATTTTCTGTTGTCATATTATTTTCTACTGTTTTTTCTGATTAAGTTTTGCTAAAAACCGATCGAGTTCTTTTTGGCTTAAGTGTGCTTCTGGAAAATCAGAAGTTGTAAACCCTTTGGCTTCAGAAGATTGGCAATGATCCTTGCTTGATAGCAACGCTTGAACACTCGTTATGGTTTCTTGTGCTGCCGGAATTTCCTGCTTGAGAACTGCTACACTTGCTAACTGAGCAATTGTTTGATGCTGAAATAGCTGTTTAGTCGTTAGCTTTAAACTGGCCTGGTTAGCTTTGGCAATAATCTGAATAGCGACAATGGAATCCCCACCCAACTTAAAGAAGTTATCATAAATACCCACTTGCTCTATACCGAGAAATTCAGCCCAAAGTTGAGCCAGCTTGGCTTCAACAGGAGTACGAGGCAGTACAAAGGCTTTATCTAATTCAGGTCTGCTTGTATCGGGTGCTGGTAGCGAGCGGCGATCTATTTTGCCATTAGGTGTCAAAGGGAGTGCCTCTAACATCATAAAAGCTGTTGGCACCATGTAATTTGGCAAGTTCGACTCCAAGAAACGCCGCAGCTCGGTTATTGTCACTGTCTGCTTGGGCTGCGAAACTACGTAAGCGACCAAACGCTCTCTTTCTGGTTCATCTGAGCGAACCACAACCACACTTTCTTGCGCGGCTGGGTATTGATTGATCAGCGCTTCAATCTCTCCGAGTTCGATGCGAAAACCCCTAAGTTTTACCTGATGGTCAATTCGACTAATGTACTTAATCGTACCATCTGATTGATAACAAACTAAATCACCAGTCTTATACAAACGGGATTTTGGATTGTTGTTAAAAGGGTTTGGGATAAACTTCTCAAATGTGAGTTTTGGTTGGTTAAAATAACCACGAGCTAGACCAACACCGCCAATATGCAATTCACCAGGAACACCCACAGGCACTGGTTGTAAATAAGTATCTAAAATATAAAATTCTGTATTGGCAATCGGGCGACCAATAGAGACAATGTTATTTGTGTGCTCTATCCTCGTGTTATTCTCTACTTTTTTGACAGCTGACCAAATAGTAGTTTCTGTAGGACCGTATAAGTTCCACAGTTCAGTGCTTCGTTCGAGTAATTGATTGGCAAGAATTTGGTCAAGAGCTTCACCACCACAAAGGATTTTTAACTGCTGGCTCCCAGTCCAGCCTGCAGCAATCAGCATCCGCCAAGTGGTTGGTGTAGCTTGCATTACCGTGGCGTTAGAAGAAATAAGCTGTTCTAACAATTGCGATCCATCAGTAGCAACTTCGCGGCTAACTATAACAAGACGAGCACCTACGATCGCTGGTAAGTATAGTTCTAGGGCTGCAATATCAAATGATAAGGTGGTGACTGATAAGAAAGTATCTTCTTTTGTCAGCCCTGGATTGCGGCGCATTGCACTTAAGAAGTTAGTTAAGGCATTATGGGGAATTTGTACTCCTTTTGGTTGACCGGTAGAACCGGAGGTGTAAATTATGTAGGCGAGGTTTTCGCCGTTAGCTCGGTTAATAGGATTGCGATCGCTTTGTTTGGCAATCTCTTCCCAGTCAGCATCTAGACAGACCACCTGGGCTTGATGTTCTGGCAAAACTGTCACCAACTTTTTCTGAGTCAGCAGCACTGATATTTGTGAATCTGCCAACATGAATGCCAACCGTTGTTGTGGATACGCCGGATCTAGAGGGACATAAGCCCCACCTGCTTTTAGGATTCCTAACAGTCCTACTAACATATCCGGAGAGCGTTCCACACAAATTCCTATCAAGGTCTCTGGGCTAACTCCCAACTTTTGCAAATGATGTGCTAATTGATTAGCACGGGTGTTCAACTCCCTGTAAGAGAGTTTTTGGTCTTCAAACACGACCGCCACAGAATCGGGTGTTTGCTCAACCTGAGCTTCAAATATTTGATGAATACATACATTTTGAGGATATTCATTTAAAGTGTCATTCCACTCTACCAACAACTGAGAGCGTTCAGTTTCAGTTAATAAAGGCAATTCCCAAAGGCGATGGTCTTGATTGACCGCAATCGCTGAGAGTAATGTCTGCAAATGCCCTGCCATTCGTTCAATAGTGGCAGCATCAAACAAATCAGTGCTGTACTCAAAGTTTGCACGCAGTCCTTCTTCAGTTTCTTTGATCGACAAGGTTAAATCAAACTTTGCTGTTGCAGTTGGCATTTCTAAGAAACTGAGAGTCAGCCCAGGAAGTTTGAGTTCTTCTCTCGGTGCATTTTCCAAAACAAACAAAACTTGAAATAATGGTGTATGAGATAAATCTCGTTTTGGTTGTAATTGTGCTACCAGCAATTCAAAGGGTATATCTTGATAATTGTATGCTTCCCAAGCTACTTGGCGCACTCGCCTCAACAACTCTCGAAATGAAGGATTACCTGATAAATCAGTACGCAGAACTAAAGAGTTAACAAAATAACCAATAAGTTTTTCTAAATCGCGGCTGTGACGGTTAGCGATGGTAGTACCGACACATATATCTTCCTGATAAGTGTAACGATAAAGAAGTGTTTTAAACGCCGCTAGCAAAGTCATAAACAGAGTCGTCCCCTCTTGCTGACTGAGCTTTTTAAGCTTCTCAGTCACATCTGTCCCTATTTTTAGGGTAGTGGTGGCTCCTCGAAAAGTTTGAACAGGTGGTCGTGGGCGATCGCTCGGTAATTGTAAAACAGGAAGATGACCGCCAAGCTTTTGCTTCCAGTAAGTCAGTTGTTCCTCAAACACCGATCCACGCACCCATTGTTGCTGCCAGTTGGCAAAATCAGCATACTGAATGGACAGATCCTTTAGGGGTGAAGGCTGATTTTTGGAGAAAGCCTCGTAGAGTGTGCCTAGTTCCTGGATAATAATTTTACTCGACCAAGCGTCTGAGATGGTGTGATGTATAGCGAATAACAACACGTGCTTTGTTTCGGCTATTTTAAATAGCGTAACTCGAAGTAATGAACCTTCTGATAAGTTGAAGGAATGCTGAGATTCAGCAATAGATGACTGGTGAATTGTTTCCCACTGCTTGGTTTCCGCCAAATCCATCAAATCTACGACTGACAGCGTGAAATTGGGGTTAGAAGCGATCTCCAAAACAGCTTGACCATCTTCATTTTTAAATGAAGTCCGTAAAACTTCGTGACGCCGTACTATTTCTATAAGCGCTTGTTCTAAAACAGCTGTATTCAGCGATCCTTTCAAATGAATACCAAATAATTGGTTGTAAGCAGCGCTAGCACCCTCTAATTGGTCTATAAACCATATTCCCTGTTGACCAAAAGACAAGAGCAGATCTTTATCTCGCGGAACTGGTTGAATTTCTACTGAAGTTGGACTGGCAACATAATGACCTTGATTGAGAAATTTAAGTATTTCTGCTTTGCGTTCAGTTATTTGAGCTTGTAGCTCTGGCGTGAGTACTTCTTGAGGGGCATTACAGCGTAAACGCTCACCATTTGACCAAAGCCTAATGTCTAAGTTAGTTAAATAGGACAAAAACTCTTGAATAGATTTCATAACTCAATTTCCACTCGGTTAGTTAATGCCTTGTCGATAGGAGCTTGTAGTTTTTGAGATGTTATGGTTATCTCCTCAATGGACTTTGCTAAGCTAGATAGAATTGGTGTTTGCAGGAAATTTTGCATGGGTATATTTAGGTGTAATCTTTCATTTACCCGTGAGACAACTTGGGTAACTTGCAGAGAATCTCCCCCTAGTTCAAAAAAATTATCGTTAATACTCACTTTCTCTATTCGCAAGACTTCTTGCCAAATACTGGCAATGAGTTTTTCTGTTTCTGTTTGAGGCATTACATAAGCAGCTTTCACTTGCGATCGCAATCCTTTTAACCCAGGTAAAGCAAGACGATCTACTTTGCCATTAGCTGTCAGTGGTAAAGCATCTAACAGTACAAATTCAGCAGGCAACATATATTCAGGTAGTTTTTCCTGTAGGAAATTACGCAACTGTCTAGGTTGAAAACGTTGCACCGTTGATGGTGCTTGAGCAATGAATACATCAAACCCAATTAAATCAGCAACAGAATCGGGCTCGTTCATAAAAACGCTGTTTGAAAATTCCAAAGAAGCTAATATTCTCTGCCATTGTGCTTTTGACAGCACTGGATGTTCCGGTCTTAGCTCTCGATCCTCAAACCGTTCAAACCCTTGCTGTAGACCCATGTTCAAATCAAAGGAGCGATGAAATTTTGTTTTTTCAATTGCAAGGAGTAAACCATTTGGAGCTAACAAGGAGCGAATATTCTTCAGGGTTTGCTCTATAAACTGAGTGTTATGAATAACAGTTGCAGCAATAACAATATCAAAGGAATGTGGCTCAAAACCTTGCTCAATAGGGTTTTTCTCAAGATCTAAAATGTCATAGCTAACAAAAGGATAGTTGGTAAAATTTTCTTGACCTTGTTGGAGAAAGAATTGAGAAATATCAGTAAACACATAAGTTGTTTGGCTTGGCGGTAACAATGGCAGTAAATGTTCTGTAGTAGAACCATAACCGCCTCCAACTTCCAGGATTCGCAGTTGTTTTCCTGACTCTATATTTTGTACTATTGCCGCCATGATTTCACTAGCGATCGCATTGCAATCAGCAAACATTATTTTGTATATATCCCGAGTTTTTTCGGAAACATAAATTTCTGCCGAGTGGATTTTTTCAGTAATAATGTTTGCTAAGTTATCAAAAGGAGCATCAGGTATCAAATCCATCCAAGTTTTAGTGAAACCATGATTTATCTGAATTTCTTTTGAAAGCTTTTGAAATGCAGAAATTGGTAATTCAACAACACTGGTAAAGACTTTTCCCTCCTGCTTCAACCATCCTTCTTGAACCAGCACCTGCAAAGCTCGATTTAACCATTTTTTGTAGCGTGGAGCAATATGACATCGAGACATTAAATCATCTACGTCATACTTCTCTCCAGGTGAGTGATAAACACCAAGCTTTCTGAGCGCCCGACACACTGAAATAGTGTATAGATAATTTTGGTGTTCCCATATTGCCGCAAAAGTTTGGATATCTACATCCCAAAAACTATTTTTTGCTTGTTGAAGTCCTGCTTTTACCAGAGATGGCCAGAGGATCTGAGATTTGAAAGTATCAGCACTTTCCGTTTCTAAGAAGCTTAATGCTTTGTCTTGCTTGGGAACCACATAAGCTACTAGATACTGATTTTGCTGTGACTCTCCCGCCGCAGCAACTATTGCATCTTTCAGATCTGGGTGCTGTTTTAAAGCTGCTTCAATTTCTCCTGTTTCGATGCGGTATCCCCTTAGTTTGATTTGGAAATCTACACGTCCCAAAAATTCAATGTTGCCATCAGGTAAATAACGACCGAGGTCACCAGTACGGTAAATGCGTTCCTTTGTGCGGGGATGAGTGATAAAATTGACAGCAGTTTTTTCTTCATCCTGCCAATAGCCCTTGGCAACCTGCATACCAGTACAGTACATTTGACCGGGAACCCAAACAGGGCAATCTTCTAAAGCTTCATTCAAAACATAGTATTTTGTATTCGCCATCGGTTTGCCATAAGGAATACTCTTCCAGTTTGGATTGACCTCCGCAATTAAATAACCGATATTCCAAATAGTTGTTTCTGTTGGACCACCAATACTGAGTACTTGTACTTCTGGTATTAAAGCTTGAAGACGGTTAGGCAAGGAAATTGGGAGCCAATCTCCACCTAGAATTGCCAAACGCAAACTTACTGGTAATGTCACAGAGTGGTTCTCTGCGTATTCCACCAACATCTTCATCACTGGGGGTACTGAGTTCCATAGCGTCACTTTTTCCTGCACCATCAACTTAACCCAGTGAGCCGGATCTTTGACAGCAGAAGCATCAGGCATCACAATCACACCACCAGCACAAAGTAGACCGAATATGTCATAAACAGACAGATCGTGACTCAAAGCGGTTACAGCCAGGATGCGGTCTTGAGAAGTAATATTAAACCGCTTGTTGGTATGGATAACTACGTTAACCACGTTGCGGTGAGTAATCATTACTCCTTTCGGTAAACCAGTAGAACCAGAGGTGTAAATTACATAAGCTAAATCATCAGGCGTTTGCGCTGGTTGGAGTGGCTGGCTGTTTTCGTTGGCAAATGCTTCTGTATCTATGCACAAACGTTGTATATCCAATGGCCATTCCAGCTTTTCGTTCAAACAAGATTGAGTCAGAACAATCTTGACTTGACTATTTTCTAAAAGATATTTTCTGCGTTGCTGTGGCAATCCCGGCTCGATGGGAACATAAGCTGCACCAGCAGCCAAAATTCCCATTACAGCGACAATTTGCTCCCATCCTTTCTCCATAACTACACCTACCAACTGGTTGGGTGCAGCCCCAAGTTTCCGCAATCGATGACCAACTTGATTGGCAAGTGTGTATAGCTCTTTGTAAGTCAGAGTTCGCTCGGATGAAATAACGGCAGGTTCCACTCTTCGCTTTTGGACTTGTGCTGCAAATAAAGTATGCAGCAGTTCATCGGGAGTTGGTGTGGTCGTTGCATTAACGGCTTCCCGTTGCGCTAATTGGGCAGGAGGAATGAGTTGTCGAGTTGTCTCAGTCCAAGCTAATTCAGAAGTTGCCAGTTGTTTGAGGAAACGACAATAAGCCTCAAACATATCACAGATCAAACCTTCTGGAAAAAGTTCTTCAACTACATCCCAGTTGAAAGTCAATACTCCCTTATCCTCCCAAACTTGAATATCCATCCAAGCCTGGGAAGCTTGGCTAATGCCATAGACTAACTCTCCAAAATGACTAAATGTCAAGGTTTCCTGACCAAGCAAACCAAAACCAAGAGTGCTAGTAAATACGATTGGCATCGCGCTAGGTGCCGTACCTCGCCTGCGTGCTAATTCCCGCGTCACGCGTACACCACTGATGTAACGGTGTTCTAAATCGTGCCACAGCTGTTGCTGTAGGCGCTTTGAGCGGTCAATAAACGGTTCCGGAATAGAATTCTCGACAGCGAGTAAGGTGACAGAAGTGAAATCTCCCAAAATGTCATGGACTTGAGGATGCAAAGGTAGACGATTAAATAAGGCTAGATTGATAGTAAACCGAGAGCTTTTGCACCAAAGTGTTAAAACTTCAGCAAAGGCGGCTAGTAAAACTCCAGAGGCTGTTAAACCAGCTCGAGCAGTACGTTGTTGCAACTGTTGCCATTCATCTCGCTCCAATCGCCCTTCGTAACGCCTATTTCTATGGTGTTTGAGTTCTTTGGGATTTTTGGCAAGAGGTAAGTCTGGAGCAGGGGGTAAGTTATCTAAGCGATTCAACCAGTACTCTTGCGATCGCCTGTACAATTCTGTAGTTTCCAATTCTTGCAGAGCAAGAACATAATCCCGGAATGAAAGTTCTAAAGGTAGGAATGTAAAATTGGGATTTTGGTAAAGTTGAAACCACTCATCAAATAGACGAAACAGACTCCAAGCATCAAAAATTTGTAAATCGTAACTGACGTGTAATCGGATACGCTCTTCATCTAAACACGTTGCTCTAAACTCAAATAAAGGCCACTTGTCAGCTGGTAGTACTTGGTAAGCCATTCGCTCGCGAATCATCTCAATCTCAGAGGTGATAAATTCTTCATCCTGACCCTTAAGATCCAAGACCTGAATTTGATAGAAAGGCACCTGTTTGAGAACTTGCTGTTGACCATCTGGTAACACCACAGCCCTAAGCATATCATGACGCTCAATTAATTTTTGCAGTGCCCAGTTTAATCGTTCTAAGTCTAAACCTTTGCATTCAATCTCGTAATAACCATGATTGGCAACACTACCTAGCTCTAGAACTCCACTACGCCCCACCCAAAAGGCGTGCTGCATATCAGTGAGTGGGAAAGGTTCATAACGCCGATCTGGCGCTGGCACAATTGTTGGGAGAGAAGCAGAACTGGTACTGATACTATTTTGGCGTAACAATACCAAAAGCTCTGCTTTATGTTCAGTCAAAGCGTTACGGAGTTCTGAGGTTATTACCCCCTTTGGTGCATCAATATTTAGTAAATCTCCATCTGCAAAAAGTTTTACACCTTTATTGGAGAGGGTTGTTAAAAGTAAGTTTAGTTCCATATAATTTATGCATTGTTAACTCAAAACGACGAATAGAGACGGATAAATTCCATAATTTTTAAAATTATTTGTCCTTTTTATTGAATTTTCGCCTTAATAGTTTATTCACAAACAAAGCTAAAAACTCAATTTTTCCCTTTCTGTATTCATGTCGAATGTGGCATCTGATAAAACTAAGTTTGTTAGAGTTAATTGGTTGAGCAATAGTTGCACTAATTGAGTGACAGTGTTGTCACCAAAAAATTTCTCCATTGGCACTCGTACCCCTAACCTAGACTCAATTCGACTCCTCACTTCAAAAGCCATCAACGAATCCAGCATTGAAGCAAGATACATATCCGAATTCAGTTTAGTAACTGGAATCTGTAGCGAACTTGCTAATTCTCCTATGACATAAGTCTCTAACACGCGTTGACGCTCTGCTGGTTCCATCGCTAAGAGTTTGTCTGTGGAGAAATTGTCTTTTTCCTTATGGTTTGTTTCTATGAACTGAATCCCCAATTCATTTCTTCCTGCTTGAAAACTGGGTTGTAGTGCTACACGATCCAAGCACTTAAGTTGTACGTTGATAACTTCCGCTACGAGTTGTCCTGCTAAGTCAAACAGGCTAACATCACCAGCGATAATTTCATTGCGAGCACAATTCTTTTTACCAGAATGTAATCTTGCTTTAGCCCAGAATGTTCGAGTGCTAGCATAACCATAAAATTGGAAGCTTTCAAAGCCTACAATAACGTAAGTATCAGAAGTTTCTGGGGCAAAGCTAGCCGATAAAAGCTGAAAACATGCATCTATCGCGTCTAGAGGAAGATAATATTGACTATTTGCTTCTTCTGACAATCCAGTCACTACTTTACCAATAACCTCTCCCTCTTGCAACCAAATTTGCTCAAGTGACTGACAGCTAAGACCTAAGTTCATTCCTCGCTCTGCCATCATTTCGTAGAACTGAGAACCAGAAAATGGTTTTTGAGATTGTGCCTCAATGTCTGTAAAAGAAAATGGTTTTTGAGTCAGTACTGTGCTATCTTGTTGCTCAAAGCGTAACACTCCCGTACTGTGCATTGTCCAATCTGTCCGTTTATTTGCCTCATCTGATATCAAACTGAAAATTTGGAAAGAAATTTTTCCAGAAACCTCATCAGGACAAAGTATTAACTGCACAGTACAAATATCTTTCTTGGAAAAGACAAGCGCTTGGGGTATAAACACATCTTCTAAAATGTAAGTTCTTTGTCCAAACGCCTCTGCTGCTGCTGCTAAAACCATCTCCAGATAAATGACAAGATTTACCACTGGCACACCTTGAAGCCCATGATCTTTTACAAGTGGTAGTAAATCAATGCTAAACTGGGACTCAAATTGAACTTGCTTAAGAGGCGATCGCAATTGTCTTCCTAACAAAGGATGAGCAATTTTTGATGAACCAATTATTACCTCTTGATACTTCTGCTCGGAAGCATTCTTCCAAAATCTTTGTCGCTCGAAGGGATAAGTAGGTAATGACAGCCGACGCCAATTATAATCTTTATCAAAATTAACCCAATTTACATCTATACCTTCTGTATACAGACTTCCCAGGCTCTGTAACAACACCTGCCAGTCTTCTTGTCCTTTCATTAAAGAAGGTAACCAGAGAGCAGCCTTTTCAGGCAAGCATGGGGTGCCTATTTCTATGAAAGTGGAATGCGGTCCAATCTCCACGAACACGTTATAACCTTGCTCGTGTAACATTTGCAAGCTAGCTTTTAAATTGGCAGGTTCATCAATAGGGCGACACCAGTATTGAGATCTGGTCACGTCTTCCGCTTTAAGAAATTGTCCAGTTACGTTTGACGCTAAATCTATTTTTGGAGACGAGTATACAACCTCTGCGGCTATTTGAGCGAAGGAATCGAGAATTGGTTCTTTCAAAGGGGTGTGAAAGGCATGGGTAATCAGTTTTAAACCATCTTCTACGCTGAAAACTCCTGCGACACAACCTGCTACATACTTGCCTACACCGTGACCCATCACCGCATCTGGTTGTATCCCCCAAGATAACCATAATTGTGCTAGAGAGTATTCTAAAGCAAATAAAGCTGCTTGAGTGTACGTTGTTCGATCCAAAAGCGAGGTCACACCTGGTGGGGGATAGAGCACAGAGAGTAGTGGTTGCTCGAGATATGGGCGTAGCAATTGGTCACAGTATTTTAAGGCATGACGGAATACAGGCTGGGTCTCGTAAAGTTGACGGCCCATATCAATGTAGTGGCTCCCTTGACCTGCGAACAAGAATGCCACTTTTGCTTTTTTGGTAAGTGCTGTTTGAGAAGTGCTTAACCCCTGTAAATGTTGACCGCAGGCAAAAGCAGCAAGTTGTTGGCGTATCTGTTCTAAGGAAGTGGTGACAATTGCCATTCTGTAGGCGAAATGCGCTCTTCCAGTATTAGCAGTGAAACAAATATCCCCCAAACAAAAGTCGCGCTCTCCTGCAAAGTACAACTCATACCGAGAAGCCAATTTCTTTAATGCTGCTTCCGTTTTAGCAGATAGCGTCAGAATATGTACCGGACGTTCAATCCCTTCTTTTTTTTGGCTTGCTTGAGGTGCTTCTTCCAGTATGACATGAGCATTAGTGCCACTAAATCCAAAAGAACTCACTCCAGCTATACGTCTTTGCTGTTCTTGTGAAGTCCAAGGAGTCAGTTTTGTAGGAATTTTTAGAGAAGTCTTTTCTAAAGAAATCAGAGGGTTAAGTTGGTTTAAGTGTAAGTGAGGTGGAATTTCTTGATGTTGCATAGCCAGCACTACTTTAATTAAACCAGCTACTCCCGCTGCCGCTTCCAAATGGCCAATGTTCGTTTTTACCGAACCAATCATCAGGGGTTGTTCTTCTGGCTGTCTTTGACCGAGTACCGCCCCTAGCGCCTTTACCTCAATAGGATCACCTAAAGAAGTTCCTGTACCGTGAGTTTCTACATAACTCACTTGACTGGGTTCAACTTTTGCATTGTCCAATGCGGAGCGAATCAGAGAATTTTGAGCTAGTCCATTAGGAACTGTAAGCCCACTACTTCGACCATCTTGATTAACTGCTGAACCCCGAATGAGAGCTAATATATTATCGCGGTCAGCAATAGCATCACTGAGACGTTTGAGTACGACTATCCCGCAACCTTCACCCCGTCCGTAGCCATCAGCACTGGCATCAAAAGTTTTGCAGCGACCATCAGGAGATAGCGCTTGCATCATAGACATGGAGATATTTGTCTGTGGTGACAATATCAGTTGCACCCCACCAGCTAGAGCGAGGTGGCACTCTCCATTACGCAAACTTTGGCATGCAAGATGGACTGCAACCAAGGAAGACGAGCAAGCTGTATCCACGGATAGGGCAGGACCAGAGAGCCCTAAAAAATAGGATAAGCGACCAGCCGCTATGCTCAAAGCATTACCTGTAGCGCTATAAACATCAATATCAGTAAAACTACTAAGTTGTTCATAGTCACGAGCACTAATTCCTATAAATACACCGCTTTGACTGCCAATTAGTTTGTCCGATGCAATCCCAGCATTCTCTAAAGCTGAATAACTGACCTCTAGTAATAACCGTTGTTGGGGGTCCATGCTCACCGCTTCACGCGGTGAAATAGCAAAGAATTCAGCGTCAAATTCATCTACCTTATCTAAAAATCCACCCCTGCGAGTGTATGACTTACCAGGAGTTTTGGGATTTGGATCGTAGTAAGCGTCTATATTCCAACGGTTTGTTGGTATCTCCCTAGTAGCATCCACTCCATTACGTAACAGTTGCCAGAAAGGTTCTGGTTCATTGGCATTACCAGGAAATTGGCAACCTATACCAATGATGGCAATTGGTTCGGTCCGCGATCTCTCTAGCGTATCTAGTTGAGAACGCATCTCCTTAATAGCAAAAACTGCACGTTGTAATGGCGAGAGATGGTTACTATCTTCTGAAGGGTTGTTCATAGCATTTTAGATTTTAAATTTTGGATTGTGGTAATCCTTAGTTGTGTTTCTTGCCAACGTTTTTATTTCTAAATCAATCAATGCAGTCAATTCGTCTTCGGATAGCTGTTTGATTTCTGTTAATAATTCATTTTGATCGTAAGTATTTTTCTGTTCTTGGGTGGTAGAATGCAACAGCGAATCCGAGGAGAAAATTTCACTCATTAAATACTCAGCAAGAGCTTCTATGGTTGAATATTCAAAGGTTAATGTTGGACTTAGAAAAATTCCCAAGCTAGATTGGAGAAGGTTTTTTAACTCTAGAATCATTAAAGAATCGAGTCCCAGTTCAAAAAAACCAACTTGCACCTCTGGTAAATAGGAAGGTTCAAAGCCAGAAACGATCGCAACTTCTTTTTGAATGTGAGCAATCAAAATATTTTTCCGTTTGTTGGGAGGAGTATCATTTAAAATTTGCAAAAGTTTAGGCTTCTGAAATTCCGCTTGCGATTTTTCTACTGTCTTCGATTGTATTGCTTCAGCTATTTTCATCAAAAATGATGATTTAAAGTTATCTGGGAATAGCTGAAGAAACTTAGACCAATCTACCGATAATACGCTAATTTGAGTACAAGCTTGCTTAAGCAGGTGTCCTAAAACTTGCACTCCTTGCTGGGGTGGAATGAAACTTACACCAGCCTCTTTCCATCGCTGCTGGTCGCGACCATTCATAGACGCTGCCATACCAACTTCATCCCAAGAACTCCAGTTAATAGTTAAAGCTGGTAGTTCTCGTAACTGGCGGTAATGAGCCAAGGCATCTAAAAAGGCATTGCCCACAGCGTAGGAACCTTGACCGAGTGAACCGTGTACAGACGCTGCCGAGGAAAAGTTAACAAAAAAGTCTAAAGCAATATCTTGCGTTTGGATGTGTAAGTTCCAAGCACCTGCCACTTTTGGAGCCATGACCTGAGCAAAACGCTTCCAGTTTTGCTTAGTCAGCACACCGTCATCTAAAACGCCTGCTGCGTGAATAATACCACATAAAGGTGGCAAGTTAACTTTAATATCAGTTAAAACTCTTTGCACCTCAGTTTCCTGAGATATGTCAGCTTGAGCAACTACAATTTTTGCTCCCAACTGCTGCAATTTGCTCAGTTCCTGACTAACTTGTTCTGTAGCAACGCTGCGACCTACTAATACTAAATGCCGCACACCTTGCTCTAATAGCCATTGCGCCACTTTGAGTCCCAAACCACCAAGACCACCAGTAATTAGGTAGGTACTATCGGTGCGAAATTTGAGAGGTTTGAGCTTTCTTTTTTGACTTGCACTCGGTACTAGGCGAGCAACAAACCGCTTTCCATAACGCCAACAGACTTGAGACTCACCTTTTGGTTGGCAAAGTTCCTCTAACAAAGTGACTGCTGTCTCTTCCGGAGAACTCGAAACTATGTCTACCAATGCTGCCGACATTTCCGGATGTTCTAGGGCAATTGTTCTTCCTAGTCCCCAAAGTGGTGCTTGAGCGATTGCTAAATTCTCTGTCTCTATAGGTTGAGAGCCGTGAGTGATTAACCACAGACGAGGTAAATAGGAACCCTTGACTGAGGCAAGGGCTTGTACCAAATGAAGTACGCTGCCGCAATTCCGTAATTGATCCGTGTATAAGGAATCTATGGTGGTAGTATCTGTTGGTGTACTATCTAAACTCCACAGATGCACTATTCCACGATACGACAGTTTATTGTTTTCTAATAATTCCCTCAACAACCGCTGAAAGTCTTCAGGTTGTGCTGGGTTTATTTGCAAACACCCTTGCATGGAACGCTCGTAAGTGTCTCCTGTAAACACTAGGGTACAGCTTTCTCCATGCTTTTCTAACAATGTTGCTAGTGCGGACCCTACACCATGGCACCGATCGGCAAAAATTAACCAACCGCTATGCTCAACCGATCCTTTCGTTAGTGATTCTGATGCAGAGGATGTAAGAGATTGAGGCTGCCACTCGATTTCGTAAAGCCAATTGTTGTGTTGGTCGTCCGTTTTCTGTTGCTCGATCCAATAACGCGATCGCTGAAAAGGATAATTTGGCAGTGGGTATTGGCAACGAGGATAATCTCGATCAAATCCAGACCAGTCTACCTCAATACCACTAGTATATAACGCTCCCAAACTTTGAAGTAACTGCTGCCAATCTGAATGCCCTTTCCGCAATGAAGGTAACCAAGCTCCCGTGCCATTTGGTAAACACCTACGACCCATACCCAGTAAAATTGGATTTGGACCAATCTCTAGAAAAATTTCATACCCTTGGGCATGCAAAGTTTTCATACTCTCAGAAAATTTTACTGCCTCTCGGATATGCCGACGCCAATACCGGGCGTTAGCAACCTCAACTCCTGCAATGGGCTTTCCAGTTAAGTTGGAAATTAAATCAATTTTTGGTGATGAATACTTTACATTTGCAGCTATTTGCTCAAAGGAATCGAGAATCGGTTCCATTAAGGGGGAGTGAAAGGCGTGAGAGACATTTAAGCGTTGAGTGTGGATACCTTGAGCTTCCAGTTTTGCCACCACAGCCTCAAGCACTTTGCTGTCTCCGGAAATCACAATCTCCCTTGGGCTGTTAAGCGCTGCGATCGCAACCTTTTCTTCGTAAATGTCGATACCTACAGTGGGCGTTGCCAATGCTTCTCTCACCCTTGACTCTTCAGTAAAAATCGCAATCATTTCACCACCTTTTGGTAACGATTGCATCATCTTTCCCCGATAAGCAATCAGTTTTAGCCCATCTTCTAGACTAAAAACTCCTGCTACACAAGCTGCAACATACTCACCCAAACTATGACCCATCACCGCATCTGGTTGTATCCCCCAAGACAGCCATAATTGCGCCAATGCATATTCTAAAGCAAATAAAGCTGGTTGGGTATAAGCTGTTTCATTTAATGACGAGGTTGCGTTTGATGGAGGAAAAAGTACTGACAATAAAGATTGGTCCAAGTAAGGGCGTAATAGTTCGTCACAGTGTTCTAAAGCTTGGCGGAATATCGGTTGAGTGTCATAGAGTTGGCGTCCCATACCGATGTACTGACTGCCTTGACCGCTAAATAAAAATGCAATTTTTGCTTTTTTGCTGGGGGTTCTTAGAGTACTGCGTAATTCCTGCGGTTGTTTTTCGTGAATAAAAGCAGTTAGTTGCTGGCGCAGTTGTTGTAAGGTATCGGCGACGATTGCCAAACGGTAGTTAAAATGCGATCGACCGGTATTTGCTGTGAAACAGATGTCTCCCAAAGACTCACTACAACAGGTTGCTAAGTACTGCTCATAACGAGAAGCTAACTCCTTTAATGCTGTTTCCGTTTTAGCTGAGAGAGTCAAAATGTGCAATGGACGTTTGTTGCCTTCTTTCTTTTGATTTTTTGTAGGTGCTTCCTCCAGGATTGCATGAGCGTTAGTGCCACTCATGCCAAAAGAGCTTACCCCAGCAAGGCGCTGTTGCCCGTTGACTAAAGACCAAGGAGTTTGTTCTTTTGGAATGACTATGGGAAAGCTTTCCTGGGAGATAGCAGAATTAAGTTTCTTGAGATGCAGATGAGGTGGGAGTTTCTTATGCTGCATTGCAAGTACCACTTTGATGACACCAGCTACTCCAGCGGCGGCTTCCAAATGACCAATGTTTGTCTTAACTGAACCAAGTAGTATCGGCTGAGTCTTTGAACGCCCCTCAGCAAGTACTGCCCTTAAAGCCTCAACCTCAATGGGGTCTCCCAAAGCAGTTCCTGTGCCGTGAACTTCGACATAACTGATATTTGCTGGTTTTACATCAGCATTTTCTAGTGCCGCTTTAACAACTGCTTGTTGGGCTAAGCCATTAGGAACCGTCAATCCACTACTGCGACCATCATGGTTGATTGCTGTTCCTCGAATCAGGGCAAGGATATTGTTTCCATCTACTAAGGCATCAGAAAGACGTTTAAGTACTATCACTCCACAACCCTCTCCACGCCCGTAACCGTCAGCAGCCGCATCAAAAGTCTTGCAGCGACCATCGGGAGATAAAGCACGCATTTTGGATAACACAATGCTCAAGTGTTGTGACAGTATGAGGTTGACTCCGCCAGCAAGAGCTAAATTGCACTCTCTTAAACGTAAGCTTTGACAAGCTAGATGGACACCAACAAGGGAAGATGAACAAGCAGTATCGACAGCCAAACTAGGTCCTTGCAAACCCAAAAAATAAGACAACCGACCAGCCGCAACACTTGCCGTATTGCCTGTGAAGGAGTAAGCATTAGCATTCCCGCTCCCAGACATCATCAGCTGTTTGTAGTCATCATTATTAATCCCTACAAACACTCCACTACGGCTACCATTTAATTTGTCTGGTGCAATTCCTGCATTTTCTAGAGCCTCCCAACTCACTTCTAATAATAGCCGTTGCTGCGGATCGACGTTCACAGCCTCACGCGGTGGAATGGCAAAGAATTCGGCATCAAATCGATCTACTTCTGTATCCAAAAACCCACCTCGATGTGTGGATATTGTATTGAAATCTTTTAAATTAGCTTTGTCATAAGCACTTACATCCCACCGATCTGATGGCACTTCTCTAGTGGCATCTACACCGTCATATAATAACTGCCAAAATGACTCAGGATTATTAGCACCTCCAGGAAAGCGACAACCCATACCAATGATGGCAATTGGTTCAGTTTGCTTGCGCTCCATAGCGTCAAGCTTGGATTGCATTTCTTCGAGTTTGAGAAAAGCTTGTTTTAACGGCGATAACTGGGCTAAGCGATCTGAAGTGTTACCCATAAATCTTGACTTTTAAAGAGTTTGTAATTTCTGGATGAGTAATGCTTCTATTTCTTCTTCCGATATCTGTTCGAGTTTAGCGATCGTCATCTCCAACTCGTCAGCATTGTTTTTGCATGATTCAGAAGATTTTTCCACAAATTCTAAAGGAAGCACTTCTGCGGCCAAATACTGAGCTAGAGCTTCAATGGTTGGATAATTAAAGGTCACACTTGGGGACAAAGTATATTCTAAATTGGTAATTAATTGCTCTCTTAACTGAGAAACCATTAAGGAATCCATACCCATTTCAAAAAAGCCTATTTTTGGAGATGGTAGCTGTTCGGAGTCAAGCCCTAAAATTTTTGCAACCTCTGTTTGAAGATGTGCAATTAAGAAGGCTAAGCGATCTCCTTGAGGAATTTGTTCTAAGCGTTGTTGAAGTCGTGGTTCAGATTGTAATACTAAGTTGGAATTATGCGTGTCACTCAAATCAAATATCGTATTTTTATTCGTGTTAGACGAGACATCCACGCCATCAGTGCTGTGTGAACTGGCAATAGGGTGTAAGGGGTCTTTTTCCTCAACCCAATATCGTTGTTCTTGCCAAGGGTAAGAAGTTAAACGAATGTACTCTCCAACTGTTGAATAGAGTTGAGACCAGTTTACTGCTATTCCTATTGTATAAAGTTTACTAAGAGAGGTCAGCATTACACTTCGGTCATCTTGACCCCGGCGTAAGGAAGACAGTGTAGTTACTTTTTTATTTGGTAAGCACTGAATGATTGATTGGGAAAGAACTGGATGAGGACTAATCTCAAGAAAAATGTCATAACCCTCTTTTGCGATCGCTGAGATGCTTGCAGCGAATTGTACTGGCTCTATGAGGTTTCGACCCCAGTAGCGAGCATCAAAATCACCAGTTTTATATAAACTTCCCGTCACAGTTGAGAAAATGGGAATTGATGGTTCCTTTGGTTCAATGCCTTGGAGAACAGACACCAATTCATTTTCAAAAGGAACCATTTGAAAACTGTGAAAAGCACAGTTGACATTTAGCAGACGACAAAAAACATGACCTTGCAGTTCTATATCTTGCACGAGATTGGTAATAGCAACATCATCCCCAGACACTACAACTGAATTTGGACTGTTAATTGCTGCTACGGACAGGCGCTCTTCATATCCTGCCAGTAAATCCAATGCTTCTTCACACGATAGCCCAATGGCTGCCATTTTCCCCTTGCCAGTCGCTTGTTGCATCAATCGGCTGCGGTGAAAGACAATCCGTACAGCATCTGAAAGAGAAAGAATATCAGCTACGTATGCTGCTGCCACTTCTCCTAGGCTGTGACCTACCACCGCTTCGGGAACGATTCCCCAAGAACGCCACAAAGCGGCTAAGGCAATTTGAATGGTGAAAATTACTGGTTGTGCGTATGCGGTTTCATCTAAGCGAGACTCATTCTCTGGTTTTTGTAGCTCCTTCAACACCGACCAGCTTACATATTGACCAAATTCGCGATCGCATTGCTCACATACAGTTTGAAATACGGGTTCTGTAAGTAGCAATTTCCTTCCCATAGCACACCATTGTGAACCTTGACCGGAAAATACAAAAGTGACACACACATTCTGTTGCCGTACATCGATAGTTATATCCGAATTTCCTTCGGCAACAGCTTTTAAGTATTGTTGTAACTCTTTGGTTGACTGGGCGATAACCGCTAACCTATAGTCAAAATGACTTCTGTGTCGGCTGACACTATAACAAAGGTCATTAAGTGAAATTTCTGGCTGTTTGTTGATTTGTAAATATAGTCTTTTACTTAAATCTTGTAGAGCCTCTGGCGTATGAGCTGAGAGTGGAAATAGTGCTTCTGTTTTTGTTGTGTCTTGAACGTGAAATGTGGAAAATTGATTGTAAACATTGTGCCAATGAATAGATTTTCCCAGAGTATATAGCTGACCGAGAGATTGTAACATTACGTGTCGGTCATCTTTATTCCTTCTCAAGGATTCTAGCACTGTGCCTTCTTTTTCATAATGTTGTAAGGTTTGTCGAATAGCTGGTACCAGAATCGGATGTGGGCTGACCTCTAAAAAGGTATTAAAACCTTTTGCTACTAAATATTCTATAGCTTGAGAAAATAGTACTGGTTCTTTTAAAGAACGCGCCCAGTAAGACCCATTAAATTGATGATAATTTAACTGCGTACCAGTCAAGGCTGAAATCATAGGAACCACTTCCGGGTTAGTTTTGATGTCCCTAAAGACTTCCAATAGCGGCCCTTCTAAAACTTCCATTTCTGGAGTATGAACGGCAATATTTGTTTTAACTAAACGACCAAAAATATTATGACGCCGTAGATCGTCTAATACTGCTTCGAGTGCCGTTTGATTTCCTGACAACACTGTCGAAATAGGACTATTATAGATAGCTGGGTAAACACTATCTTCATAGAAAAGTGTCGCTGCTTTTGCTTTGTTCCATGGAAGCGACACAAGCGCCATTGCTCCAGAACCACTCTTCATCGCGGCATTATGGCTTTGATGATAGATAACCCGCACTGCATCAGACAGATTAAGGATACCAGCTACATGAGCGGCGGCTACTTCTCCAATGCTATGACCGACAACAACATCTGGTTCAATACCCCAGTGTTTCCACAAAGACGCTAAAGCAACTTCAATGGCAAAAATAGTCATCCACATCACATCGATTTCGTGTAGCCGAGATTTTGCTTCAGACCAGAGAGCGACTTCTTCAAGTAAAGACCAATCTACGTACTGTTGCATAAGATGGTCACACTTTTCTAGAGTCGCTCGAAATACGGGTTCAGTCTTTAGCAATTTTTTGCCCATGCCAAACCATTGAGACCCCTGTCCCGAAAACACAAAGACTACGGGGGGATTTTTAATTTGAGAGTTTTTATACAACTCTACGCAATTTGGGTTGCTGTGGGAATCAACAACTATTGCCAGTTTATGAGTACCGCGCAACTGATTGAAATCTATTAATTTCTTTAACTCGAATTCAGGAGTTTGTAATTTTGCTTTGACTTCTTGGTAGAGAGAATCGAGAGCTTCTTCAGTATCTGTTGATAAAGGAACTAGTAAAGGAAAGCGACTTTGTTGCCTTAAATCATCCATTAATTCTTGAACTACAACATGGCAATTTGTTCCCCCAAAACTAAAAGCGCTTACTCCTGCTAAAGCAGGCTCTTTTGAATATGGCCAAGTAGTTAAAAATTTTTGTACTTGCAGATGTAATTCCTCAAAGGGAATTGCCGGATTAGGTTGGTTAAAATGAAGGCTTGGAGGAATTTGGCGGTGTTTAATAGCTAGGACAACTTTGATAAGCCCAGCAATGCCAGCAGCTGCTTCTAAGTGTCCAATGTTGGTTTTAACAGAGCCTAAAATCAATGGACGCTCTGCGGTGCGATCGCAACTTAGCACTGCCCCCAAAGCTTTAGCCTCGATTGGGTCTCCCAGTTTTGTCCCAGTACCATGAACTTCAACATAATGGACTTGATTGGGATTGATCCCAGCTTGTTCGTAAGCCTCCCGCAACAAGGCTTCTTGAGCTTTGGGGTTAGGAGCGGTCAACCCATTGCTGAAGCCATCATTGTTAACTGTACTACCTCTAATAACACAGTAAATGCGATCGCCTGCAGCCAGCGCTAGGGAGAGGGGCTTAAGTACGACCAGACCTGCTCCCTCGCCTCGAACATAGCCATCAGCATTGGCATCAAAAGTTTTACATCGACCTTCAGGAGATAAGCCCCCAAACTTGGACATGACCAAAGTGCTATCGGGGTTAATCATCAAGTTAACACCCCCAGCCAGTGCAAGAGTCGATTCTCCAACTCGCAAACTTTGACAAGCCAAGTGGACAGCAACTAAAGAGGATGAACAAGCGGTATTCACTGTCATACTCGGTCCAGCGAAACCAAAAATATAGGAGATGCGATTGGCGATAATACTCAAATCTTGACCAGTAGCCGTGTGCTGAGCAATGTTTCCTGTCTGCCTTACCAAATTTGCGTAGTCAGTCCACATAGCTCCAATAAAAACACCAGTCTTGCTCCCTTTTAGGATTTCAACAGGTTGGTCAGCATCTTCTAAGGCTTCCCAAGACAGTTTTAGCATGAGACGTTGTTGGGGATCTATTTGCACTGTTTCCTTTGGGGAAATACCGAAGAACTGAGGATCGAACTTATCTATTTCGTCCAGAAAGCCACCCCAACGCGTGTTCATTTTGCCTGGAGTGGTTAAGTTAGGGCCGTACAAAACATCCTTGTCCCATCGCTCAGTTGGTACCTCATTTACAGCATCCACTCCATTCTTAAGTAATTGCCAAAAGACATCGGTGTTATTAGCACTTGGAAAGCGACAGGCAATACCGATAATTGCAATAGGTTCAGGCGGTAAATTCTTAAATTTCTGGCTATTTGTACTAACTAATAACTGGTTATCCTGAGCCTCCGCAACATAACTGGCTAAGGCTGTAATATTTGGATACTCCCAAATTAGAGTGGGAGACAACTGACACCCTAACTCAGTCGCTAAGTTGTTAATCAAACCAGTTGCTCTTACTGAATCAAGTCCACAGTCAATAAAGCGTTTCTCAAGGTTAATGTCTTGGGGAGCAATTTCTAGTAAGGAGGCTAGTTGCGAGCGCAGCCAGTCTTGAATAGTTTTTACACTCTTTCTTGTAGACCCAAAACTGACTCTCGGTAAAGTGGAACGTGAGGTTGTTTTGGATTCGCCTTCCCCTGAATTTTCGATTTTTTTGAACATTATTTGCCGCTTTGGAACAAAAAGACGCTATAGAAATGTTACTTTGAACTCGTTTTGAAACAAAGTACTTTTTCGACGCCCTAAATTCATTCAAATTAGAAATTTTCCACGCTGCTTTCCAATCAGTAACAAGCAATTGCAAGAGCAGAAGTGGAAATCTTATCGCATCCGTATTGCAAGTTATTTTCAATTACTGCTTACTTACTCTAATAGGAATCTATAGCATTTAGCAATAGAAAATTGATATATAAAACTTATAAGTAGATTATAAATTCATTAAATAAATACATAAAATAATTTTTTCTTCCTTTTGATAGATCTTAATTACGTAATAGTAGAAAATCGAGCGTTATTTGTAAGTATGTTGAATTTAATTGTAGCCAAAAGTAATTTTATGAAAATAGTTTAAGCTTTATGAAAAAAACAATACTTATAAAAACCTCTAATTATGAGGTATAGATTTTAACAAAATTGACGTTGCAGAGCATTTTAGATACTAACTGAGTTTTGATAGTAAATCCAGTTTTTGTGATAATCATTATTTTATCAGGCATTAATTTTGTAAATTTTGTTTACAATCCCATCATTCGACTTGTAAAATAGCTGCAAATAACTTTCAATAATTTGAAAAACTATCGTGTCATTAGCTAAAAATACAATGGTGCGATGGAGTGTGAGGAAAATAATGAAACAAGAGCAATTCGTTCAAAGCCTGTTGCTCACAGGCGTGTTTGTTGTATTGATAGTAATTCCTGCAAAAGGTGAAAAGTTATCAAAAACCAATGTGCGGCAATCCTTAACGTCAACTAAAACTAGTGGTGGTTCCAAACAAACATTTGATCCCTTCAAAGCACAAAAAGTTGAACCTACTCGGAAGATTCAGCAATTGAGCGAGGTACTGCTTCCAATTAAAAACGCACAAATGTTATTGCAACCATTAAAGCTCACCCAGGCGGCTTCATCAGAAGCAGTCGTGTTAGTGACGGCAGTGCGGGCAGTCCCTACGAAAAAAGGTTTAGAGGTGATTTTAGAGACTTCTAAAGGACAACAGTTACAAGTACAGAACCGCAGTTCTGGAAATAGTTTGATCGTTGATATTCCCAATGCTCAATTACGCCTACCTAGTGGGGATGAATTCCAATTCCAGTCGGAGAAACCTATTGCAGGAATTACTGAAATCAAGGTCAGCAATCAAGATGCTAGTACTATTCGAGTAGTGGTGATAGGTGAGAAGGAAATACCACAAGTTGAGTTATTTGACAGCAATGAAGGTTTGATTTTTGGATTGATGCCAACGGGATCTATAGCACAGTCACCGCAACCATCTGAAACTCAGCAACCTGAACCACAAAAGCCTCCCGGCGATATCCAACCAAAAAAGCCATCATCTACAACTGATGAATTGATCGAATTGTTGGTTACAGGTAAGCAAGATAGATATAACGTACTTGATGCTACCACTGCCACTAGAACTGATACTCCTATCCGGGACATTCCCCAATCGATTCAAATTGTTCCTAGACGAGTCATTGAAGACCAACAAGTGATTCAACTTGATGAGGCACTACGTAACGTTAGTGGCGTTGTTTCCGGTGGTTTTGATACAACTACAGAAACTCGCTACAGTATTCGTGGTTTTGAGGGAGCGCCTGTCTTAATAGATGGTTTCAGACAATACGGCTTTCCATCAACTCCAGAAACAGCAAATTTAGAGCGAGTCGAAGTACTCAAAGGACCAGCTTCGATTTTATACGGTGAGATACAACCGGGCGGTGTGATTAATGCTGTGACTAAAAAACCATTGTCAGAGCCTTTTTATGAAGCTGAATTTCAGGCTGGAAATTTTGGTTTGCTTCGACCTCGGATTGACATTTCCGGTCCGTTAACTAGAAATAATAACCTGCTCTACCGACTGAATGCGTTGTATCTTAATAGTGATGGTTTTCGAGATTTCGACCAAGAATTTAAGCGATTCTTTGTTTCGCCAGTTTTGACTTGGAATATTAGCGATCGCACAAATATAACCTTTGAGTTGCAGTATTCAGACAGTGAGAGACCATCGGACAATGGTCTGCTTGCTTTTGGTAGAGGGGTAATAGAAACTCCTCGCTCGCGCATTTTTAATGAGCCAGACGACTATATTGAGCGGAATTTCTTAAATACTGGCTACACTCTAGAACATCGTTTTAGTGACAATTGGACAATACGCAATGCCTTTCGATATATTAACCAAGAAGTTTTTTCTGATAAGCTAACAGTTCCATTTACATTTGATGCAACAACAGGTATCCTAAACAGGATTTTTGCTTTTGATGATTTTGATTCTAAAGATTACTCATTACAGACAAATATAGTAGGCAAGTTTGCTACTGGTTCGGTCAAACACACCCTGTTATTTGGTGTTGATTTAAATCGAAACAACTCTAGTGACATTATTAGAGCGGATTTCTTTAATCCATCACCCATTAATGTTTTCAATCCAGTTTACAGAAATAGTTCCAGACCTGCTTTAGTAAATCTGGCGTTAGATAGAAAATCTGAGACAAGCAGATTAGGTGTTTATTTACAAGATCAGATTGCATTACTTGACAATCTGAAGTTACTGGCGGGTTTGCGCTATGAAACCTTTGACCAAAAAGTTACAAACGAGGTTGGGCTTTTCAGTCCGACCGGTGACGATCCCACTCAAAATGCTAATGCTTGGACACCACGGCTGGGGATTGTTTATCAACCAATTCAACAGGTTTCTTTGTATGCTAGTTACTCAAAATCTTTTATTCCCAACACTGATGATTTCACAAGTAATGGCGATCCCCTTGAACCTGAACGCGGTGAGGGATATGAAGTTGGAGTCAAAGCTGAATTATTGCAAGGTAGTCTTTCTGCGACCTTAGCCTACTTTGACATTACCAAACAGAACGTTGCTACAACAGATCCAAACGCTCTTGGCTTTGGTTCAATAGCAACGGGTGAACAACAAAGCCAAGGCATTGAACTTGATATTAGTGGGGAAATTTCCCCTGGTTGGAACATTATTGCCTCTTACGCATATACTGATGCTGAAGTTACAAAAGATAACAATAGTTCGATTATTGGTAACAGGTTCTCGGGAATTCCCAAACATAGTGCTAGCCTTTGGACGACCTATCAAATACAACGTGGGAATCTGCAAGGTTTAGGCTTCGGTGTGGGATTCAATTATGTTGGAAACCGCGAAGGAGACTTAGAAAATACTTTTCGTTTAGGTAGCTACTTCTTAACTAATGCCGCCATTTTTTACCGAAGAGACAATTGGCGAGTTGCCCTAAACTTCAAAAACCTTTTCAACATTGACTACATTACTGGTTCACCTTTTAGCAGAGTTAATGGAATTTACCCTGGCGAACCATTTACCGTAATTGGCTCTATTGCTGTGCAATTGTAATTCCAATCCTTGTTTGAGAAAAATGTTAGCGCTTTTGCAATACTTTATCTCTCTTAACAAACATGAAAAGTTTTTTAAAACTTGGGTTGCTTGGTAGTTTGTATGTGTCGCAGTTCATGCCATTTTGGTTTCTTTATCAAGCACTACCAGTATTTTTACGTCAGAAGGGGCTTTCTTTACAAGCAATCAGCATCATCCCACTGCTTGCTCTCCCCATCACATTGAAATTTCTTTGGTCTCCCCTAATCGATCGCTATGGTTTCACTCGCTGGGGACACTATCGCTTCTGGATCATCTGTTTTCAACTTCTTGTTGCGTGTACTACAGCAATATGTGCTTGGGTAAATGTGGAACGCAATTTTATTGCCCTGCTCCTTTGTATGGCTTTCATGTGTTTATGTTGTGCCAGTCAAGACATTGCTACTGATGCCCTTGCTGTAGGCTTATTAAAGCCAGAGGAGCGAGGTCTAGGAAACGCGGTGCAAAGTGTAGGTGCTTCTCTTGGTTCAATCATTGGAGGAGGAGGAATGTTAATATTGCTCAATCAATGGGGGTGGGCTTCCAGTCTACTCACCTTGGCACTCATTACTGTCTTAGCACTGATACCAGTCTTTTTACATCGGGAGAAAGTAGCAACAACGGGTTTGGTTGCGTATGTAGTAGGTGATGTATTTGAAAGCCCCACAGATCGGTCACCCGTAACATCCTCTGTGTCATTTGTTGACAATGTAACATCTGTTAAATCTTCTGCTGCCATTTCTTACCTCAAAACATTCACTAGCTTCTGTAGCCGTCCTGGCATAAGGTACTGGCTACTTATTTTACTACTGTATTCAGGAGGTAGCAGCATGGCAATAACTATGTTTCGTCCTTTATTAGTAGATGTTGGGCTGTCCTTATCAGATATTGGCTGGCTGTTAGGAATTGTTGGGACTTCTGTTGGCATAATTGGTGGGATTCTTGCAGGTTTTTTCATTGCTCCCTTGGGAAGAAAGCGATCGCTGATTGTATTTAGCTCGCTATGGGCTTTTACCATGATGGCTTACTTACTTCCAGCGTTTGGCATCACCAGTATACCTGTTCTCTATTTAGTAGCTAGCACTGCTTTTTTCAGTATTGGCATCATGAACACTGCTACGTTCACTATAATGATGGATAAAAGCAGGTTAGAAACTCCTGGTACCGATTACACTGTTCAAAGTTCAGTTGGGTCTCTAGGTAGTATTGGTGCTGCATCTATCAGTGGTGTTCTTGCTGAGGCAATTGGCTATCGGGGAGTGTTTATCGTTGGCTTGGGTGTAGCGATCGCTAGTGTTTTAATGATTACCAAATTTTTCCGTACAATGGAAATATAACACGATCCGATCC
This sequence comes from Tolypothrix campylonemoides VB511288_2, assembly GCF_045999855.1. Lineage (NCBI taxonomy): Bacteria > Bacillati > Cyanobacteriota > Cyanophyceae > Nostocales > Tolypothrichaceae > Tolypothrix > Tolypothrix campylonemoides. The sequence continues at coordinate 179,482 of NZ_JBFPMW010000011.1, read as the reverse complement.
CATGACCTCCACATCAGTTTTTAACTCCTGGGTAAAATTCTTCCAACCAAATTCGCAAGCCACCATGCGTTTATTTTGCTTTCCCTACGCTGGTGGTAGCTCTCTAATTTTTCGCCAATGGTCAGACAGTCTACCTTCAACTGTAGAAGTTTGCGCTGTGGAACTTCCCGGACGGGGAATGCAAATGAAGTTGGCTCCATTCACTCGACTCGAACCTTTAATTGAGGCTTTAGCTCTAGCAATTAAACCGCATTTAGACAAACCATTTGCCTTTTTTGGTCACAGTATGGGTGCCCTCGTCAGCTTTGAGCTAGCCCGTTTTCTTAGAAAAAAGAATACTTTAGAACCAGTACAGCTGTTTGTTTCTGGTCGTCGCGCTCCTCAAATTCCTGACACAAAGCCTCCGATCCACACTTTATGCGATTCTGAATTCAAAGAAGAATTACGCCGCCTCAATGGGACTCCTAAAGCCGTACTGGAAAATGCCGAATTGATGGAACTACTAGTCCCTATTGTACGAGCAGATTTTGCCGTTTTGGAAACCTATGTTTATAGTTATGAGCCACCGCTTAACTGTCCCATAACAACTTTTGGTGGATTGGAAGATACAGAAGCTAATTATGAGGAACTGGAAGCATGGCGAGAACAAACAAATTCTGCTTTCTCATTAAAGATGCTTCCAGGTGACCACTTTTTTATCAATTCAGCACAGTCTCTCTTGTTGGAAAGTCTAGCCAAGCGTTTACAGTAAGGTAGATGCGCCCCTCTCAACCAAGAAAAATTTACCTTGGTCACTAGTCACTGCTACGGCACTATCAACACGGGACACGGGGAAAGATTAATGACGCGAGTTGTCACGCTATCCTGTGACCCCTCGTCTGTTAATCCCAATCCGCGACAGCCCATGATGATTAAATCTGCTCCTACCTCATCTGCAACATCGCAGATAGTAAAAGCAGGTTTTCCTTGCCGTTCAAGAGTTTCAGCTCGAATTCCTTGTTGGGAAAACAAGGATTTGGCATTTTCCAGTAGTTGGGCTACTGTCTCTGGAGATGTCATTACACTTCCAGTAGAATCTGCAACTTCTTCAACTACACTCAGCAGCACCAAGCTACTACCATATTTTTGCACAATATTCACAACCACATCGGCTGCTTCTCGTGCTTCCCTGCTTTGGTCAATTGGAAATAAAACAGTTTTGAACATTTGGATTCACCTCCGCCCCCCTGAGTCGGTAAAATCTGGATGGGTCTACTTATCAAAACATATCAAAAAGGCAATCAGGAGGTTCGTAACGTGTCAAAGAAATCTTTGGCAAATTTGTCCGCAGCAGACTTGTCCGGTAAACGCGCCCTAGTGCGAGTTGACTTTAACGTACCTCTAGATGATGCCGGTAACATCACAGATGATACGCGCATTCGGGCAGCTCTACCAACCATTCAGGATTTGACACAGAAGGGAGCTAAGGTAATTCTAACAAGTCATTTTGGACGACCAAAGGGTGTCGATGATAAACTTCGCCTAACTCCAGTTGCCAAGCGCCTCTCTGAGTTATTGGGGCAAGAAGTTGTAAAAACCGATGACTCCATCGGCGATGATGTTACCGCTAAGGTCGCAGCATTGCAAAACGGTCAAGTTCTCTTACTAGAAAACGTCCGTTTTTACAAGGAGGAGGAACAAAATGACCCGGAATTTGCCAAAAAATTAGCTGCAAATGCAGATTTGTACGTTAATGATGCTTTTGGTACCGCACACCGCGCCCATGCTTCTACTGAAGGTGTTACAAATTACCTATCCCCCTCTGTTGCTGGTTATTTGATTGAAAAAGAATTGCAGTACCTGCAAAATGCGATCGAGAATCCCCAACGTCCTTTGGTAGCTATTATCGGTGGTTCTAAAGTTTCCAGCAAGATTGGTGTAATTGAAGCCCTCTTGGAGAAGTGTGACAAGCTGATCCTCGGTGGTGGTATGATATTCACTTTCTTTAAAGCTCGTGGTTTAAGTGTCGGTAAATCTTTGGTAGAAGAAGACAAGCTAGAACTAGCTAAGTCTTTGGAAGCTAAGGCAAAGGAAAAGGGCGTAGCTTTCTTGCTTCCTACTGATGTGGTCGTTGCAGATAAATTCGCTGCTGATGCCAACTCACAAACCGTAAGTGTGGAAAATATACCCGATGGTTGGATGGGATTGGATATTGGTCCCGACTCTGTCAAACTCTTCCAAGATGCCCTTGCTGATTGCAAAACGGTCATTTGGAATGGTCCAATGGGTGTGTTTGAATTTGATAAGTTTGCTGTTGGTACTGAGGCCGTTGCCCAGACTCTTGCCGAGATCGGTAAAACAGGCGCTATTACCATTATTGGCGGTGGTGATTCCGTAGCGGCTGTGGAAAAAGTTGGTTTAGCCGACCAAATGAGCCACATCTCCACTGGTGGGGGCGCTAGCTTGGAGTTGCTTGAAGGTAAGGTACTACCCGGTATCGCTGCCTTAGATGAAGCGTAAAATGTGATAATGGTTAGTCGTTAGTAGTTAGTGGTTAGTGGATAGTAGAAATACTACTAACTACTAACTAGTAACTACTAACTAATAACAAAAAATTATGAAATGGCTTGAATGGGCGCAAAAATTGCAAGCGATCGCTCAAATTGGTTTGACCTATTCTCAAAATCCTTACGACATCGAACGATTTAAATCAATACAGGTCATTGCAGCTGAAATTGCCGCAACTCATTCAAACGTCGAACATCCCTACATTCTTGATTTATTTACGCGTGAAGTTGGTTATGCAACTCCCAAGGTTGACGTGCGTGGATCTGTATTTCGCGACAATCAAATATTGTTAGTTAAAGAACGTGAAGACGGTCTTTGGACATTACCTGGCGGATGGGCTGATGTTGGAGAATCGCCAAGCGAAGCAGTCGTCAAAGAAATTCGTGAAGAATCAGGTTATCTTACCCGTGTTGTTAAATTGTTAGCCGTTTATGACAGAAACAAACAGGGTCATCCACCGCATCCCTGTTACGTCTACAAGCTATTTTTTCTGTGCGAACTTATCGGCGGTTCTGCATTACCAAGTATTGAAACGGAAGCAGTTGATTTTTTCCCGGAAGATGGTATTCCAGAACTTTCTCTTGGGCGCGTCACACCAGCTCAGATCGCTCGACTTTTTGAACATTACCGCAATCCAAATTTACTTACAGACTTTGATTAGCTCGGTTACGTAAGAGGAGTCACTCACAAGTTCCTCACATTTTTCCTTTAGCTTAAAAACTGAACAGCACCAAACTAAGCAAAAGTACTTAAAGTAGGTCGGCAAGAAAAAAACCAGCTTGTGTAAAAAAATTCAATCTTCGAGATTCCGTTCTCGATCGTGGTTTATTGCTAAAGCGCAACCGCGAACCAGTCACGATTGTTTATCACGGCTGACCTTAAACAACTTTTGCATGGCTTTTTTATAATTTCAGGCTCATTTTAAAAGGGTTGACTTACGCAGCTAAAGGAAAAATGAAGGAGACAGGATTATGAAAATCTATCACTTAAAAACATTTCAAGATTATGAAAACCATATCATTAACACTTTAAGCCCAAAAGGCTTCCTCTTTATTACAAATTCGACAACTGAACGAGATAAAATTCTCATAAAACAACTAGTGAATGAAGAGACGCCAAACAATTTAGGAGCTTGGTTTTCTCATGCGATCGCAACCCTACATTGTCCTCAAGAAACACTCAGTTTAGCTCAGGTTTTTCCCGAAAACGGGAATACTTGTCCCGTTTTATCAGAAGCTGAAATTATGTGTTTCTTTCAACAGCTACAAGCTAACTTCTCCCTAAGTGCAATTAAATTTAACAACACGTGGCTCAGCTATATATCCTGGTTAAATTGCGATCTGTTAACTGCAGATGAATTAATTCTTAAAGTTCAACAATTTGTAGCAGCAGCACAAACATTAAAGTACATTGCAGAAAGACAGACAACATCCTGGCTGGGAATCAACCACAGCAACGAAGAATATTTAATATTTAGTAGCTTATGCCTTGTCTTCAACGATCCGGGTCATTTTAAAGCAATCTCACCCGTTGTTGAGTCTATTAAATTTGGTAATAACTCTCTTCCAGAGTTTTTACTCTCTGGTTTAAAATTCTTGTTGACAAATATTTATAAAGGTTCACTATTCTTTGATAAAGTAGTCTATAGTTCGTTTGATAATCATATCGCTAGCTCTCAATTCATTCGAGGTGCAGGGCATTTTGGATGTTCTCTTGATGAACTTGTTCTAAAATAGCACTTGCAGCTTATCAGCTTTTTCTCAAGCAGAGCCTGGGAATACCTTCACCAGAAGACTCGTAGAGGTATAGCTACTGTATGACTGAACGTTGGGAAAAACCTCTTTCAAAGTCTGCACTAGGCGGGCGTGGAGGGTTAATTCACCTGGCGACACCGGACCTGCTTGAATAACAAAAAATCCTTTAGGGGAGAGTACCCGACGGACTTTCTCAAAGTATTCCTTGGTAAACAGTGGAAATGAAGGACCGCTCATCCAAAAATCTGCACCCACACTGCTACCTGACATACAATAACCCTCTCTACTCCTTGATAGTTATCGGTCATCAGTTATCAGTTATCAGTGAAGACTGTGTACTGTTTACTGATAACGGTGTACTATTTACTGATATGCCTAACACTCGGCAACTTGAAGAACCAAACTCTCCTCAAGTCGTTTTTGAATTTCAGGCGATAACTTCCCTCTGGGAAGCGTTAAGAGGGTATGACTGCTAGCTTGGAAAGCTTGCACTAAGTATTTGCAAGCTTTCTCCGGTTCGGCATATTCGCCGCAGGTAAAAATATCCACAGCTATATAGCCATATTCCGGCCAAGTATGTATTGAGATGTGAGACTCAGCTAAAAGTGCTAGACCAGTGACTCCATAAGGCTCGAAATGGTGAGTCACCTCAGAAAGCAAAGTAGACTTTGCCACTTTAGCTGCTTCCTCAAGAGCCTGTTTAATAAAAACAGGATTGTTAAGTAGGTGTGTTGGACAGTCATAAAGCTCTAAAATGCAGTGTCTGCCAACTGGAACCAAAGGTGTGTCCCCCACCGGGTAAGATTGCATTTCCAATTTTTAACCCTTAAAACACAGAAGACTACAAAAAATGAACCCCTGGCATTAAATACACACTTCGCTACTTTCAAGTTAGCTATTGTACTTAAGAGGCTGCTGTGCAGTTATGCACAGAACGGCCATTGTGGCATACTTAAAGTAATTTTGTGTATAGTTATTTGTTATAAAATTTTATTTTGGGATTTATATATTTGATTCATCAGGTGCGGGTGTAGGTGTCTCTATGGGTGTAGGTGTTTCTGTAGGTGTCTCTATAGGTGTAGGTGTTTCTGTAGGTGTCTCTATGGGTGTAGGTGTTTCTGTAGGTGTAGGTGTTTCTGTGGGCGTTGGAGTTGGAGGTGGGATGGGATCTTCTGTAGTTGCAGTAATGGTTAGAGCGTAATCTAAAGCGTCTCTTGAGGCTGTAGAGACAACAACAAATTCATAAAATCCGCTTTCGGTAAGTTTGAGAGATAAATTCCGTTTTTGTGAATCTTCTAAAATTTTCAGTTTGCCACTAGGTGAGTAGACAGAAAGCAAAATTTTGAGACTTGCGCTCAGTCTGACTTCCATCAGCTGCTCTTTCCGAAGGTCGGCTATAAAAACTTGACCTTCACCCGGTTTTAAAGTTCCCTTGCGTGTGGTACTTGTAGCTCCTGTTTCAAATGAAATTTTTCTGAAAGCACTTCCTGCGAGGATAGCGTTGAGTTTATCAGTTACAAATCCATGCCATACTTGCCCAATCGGTTGATTAATAAAATTCTTACCCCGTTGTTGTGGAAAGTACTTAAAGAAAACAGCATCTCCCAAATCAAATAAAGAACGGCTGCCAACATTAACTTTATTGACTTCCACTTTCCAGCGATCGCGATCGGCGGAGGTAAAACTACCCAACTGTCTGCGAGAACCAGAACTCAAGACAGAGATTTTGGATAGAGTGTCATCAGCAATTGCGTCCCAATCTGCTCTTAATTGTAAATCATTAGGAGAATCTGTCAGAGCGCGGTTGCGTAAATTCGGGTTTTTTTCCCAAAACAATTGATTGACAACATCATTTAAAAATTTGACATCGATCCCCAACTGTTGTCGGCGTTCCTCAAGTCTTGCTTTACGCTGTCGTTCTTCTGGGGGTAACTTGGGGTCGTTTGATGACAAAATTTCATCGGAAGAAGAGTTGATTAACTGAGTAACTCCCCAAAAACCTACACCAGCAGTAATGGTTAATACTGCTGCTATGACTATTATTTTCGCTGGCGTCCACCAGCTGGTGGAGGGAGAGGGAGATAAAGGAAGAGGGGGAGAGGGGGAGATAGGGGGAGGGGGAGAGGGTGGGGATGGCGGAGATACGGCTAGGGTTTGTTCCGTGCGTTGTGGTGGTATTGGTAGGGGAGGAGGTGGTGGCGCAACAACTGGGATTGGGTTAAGTGCTTGAAGGACTTGAGTTGCACTTTGGAAACGGAGTCCTGGTGTTGGTGACAGCATTTTATCCAAAATCATCCCAAAAGAAGGGGTGATGTTCGCGAACAACCGCCACTGCCAAGTTAGACTTTGTGTATCAATTAATTCTTGTGGTTGTTTGCCTGTTAGTAAAACGAGAATTGTTGCTGCTAAAGCGTACAAATCGCTGTGAGGTTCAACTAAACCTGTCTGCATCTGTTCTGGAGGCGAATACCCAGCTTTACCCAGAAGCGTGGGAGGGACAGGGGATACTACAGCACCTGATTGATAATACTGTGATTCAACAGTTGCAGCCACTTGTTTGACACCACCAAAGTCAATTAAAACTGGCAATTGGTCAATCTGGCGCAGCATTAAATTATCAGGAGAAATATCGCGGTGAATAACTCCTATAGAATGAATGTATTGTAGAACTGGCAAAATTTGCTCTAACAGCAAACGCGTTTCTGCTTCTGAAAATCCCACCCCTTGTTGTTTTTTAGCTTCTAATAGAGAGCTATAAGTTAGCCCTTCTACGTAATCTTGTACGAGAAATAAATATTCTTTACCGTGTATTTTATTGCGGAATAATTCTCGAAACCGGGGTATCTGCGGATGTTGTAACTTATAGAGAACAGTAGCTTCCCGTTGAAAGAGTTCTTCCGCTTTTTGTAAAACATATGGTGTTTGAACTTGAGGCGAAAATTCTTTTAAAACACAAAGCTCATTAAAACGATTACTGTCCTCAGCTAAATACGTGCGCCCAAATCCTCCTTTACCAATTTGACGCACGATAAGATATCGATCGCCCAAAGTCTGTCCCGGTTGAATACCAGCAAAATTTCCCTGGCTATCCAATTTTTCGCCGCAATGAAGACAAAAGCGGCTAGCTATGGGATTTTCATGTCCTTTGGAGCAATAAACCATAATAACGTTGGTGGTTAGTTGTTAGCGATTAGTTGTCAGTGGTTAGTAGAGGGAAACCACTAACGAGTAACAACTAACCACTAACCTCTCTTAGTTTGCAGATTCTAGTTTACTCACTCTATCCGCAGCTATGGCATACCAAATTTGACCGTATGTTTGAGTTTCAAGTTTCTCCTGACCCCGGCGCAACCCTGGAAATAATCTATCAAACTTTTTATTTGTGTCTGTGGTTAGTTGTTCGATACTGTAGTCTCCTAATTGTCCTGATTCTGCTTGTCTCCTCCAATTTTGATAATCTGTACCGGTGTACTTTCCTAGTTTGTTTCTAGCGCTGGTGCTTAGTTCTGCCCTTTCTAACTTATCTAGCAAGTCTTCGGCAATACGATACCAGTTATTTCTTAAAGCAGCGTCTTCTGGCTGGTTTGTCAGAGCACGTCCTCGTGCTTCAGGGTGTTTGGTATAAAAAATTTTATCTATTGTTGGTGTAAAATAGGCGTCTGAAATTCCAAGCTGTTGGCGACGACTCACGATCGCGTTTATCCGATTTCCTTCGTTGTTACTTGAGGGATTGCTAGCTGGTTTGGAACCATCTGGTAATTTTGGTAAAGAAATGCTTGGTATAGTAATAGATGATACCGCAGCAATCACCGCATTGACGAGCGCCCAAGTTCCCGCAAATGTTAAAAGAACAACACTTGTCCCTACAAGGCTGATAGCAAAGGGGCGAAGCCAAGCAGGTAAAGGAAGTGTTTGGGCAATTGCTTGAGTTCTGTTATGAAAGTTAGTAACAAGAGTCCTGATGGGTTTTCGTCCCGGCGCAACAACCATTGTTTTGATTTTGGTCGTTTGATGGGTGCTTGTTGGTTTGGCTGGAGCGTAGAGTTGTAGGTTCTTCAGAACTTCATCCGCTTTTTGGTAGCGATCGCTCGGTTTGTAGGCTAGCATTATTTTTAACACTGCTTCTAGTTTGGGACTGACTTGAATGTCTGTTCCCCAACGCCAATTCCCTTCATAAGTATCGTAAAGTTGCTGCGGTTCTTTTCCTGTTAATAATACGAGAGCAGTCACCGCTAATGAGTATAAGTCACTACAAGGAAATGCTTTACCTTGACGTAACTGTTCTTCTGGCGCATATCCTTTTTTCCCTAAAATAGTGTGATTACCACTGAGTTGAGTAAACCAAAAACCTTTAGACGCTGGTAATTGTTTGACACCACCAAAATCAATCAGCACTGGCATGCGATCGGTACGCCGTAAAATCAAATTATCAGGAGAGATATCTCGGTGAATCACATTGCGAGAATGAATGTAAGATAGTACAGGTAGCAGTTGTTGCAGCAGTTTGACGACTTCTTCTTCACTAAAGCTTTGCCCCTGTTCGTTACGCTCTTGTAAGAGATCCCAATAATTGTCACCTTCTACATAATCTTGCACTAGCAAGAAAAAATCTTTGTTACCCAACTTTACTTGTAGCGATTCGTGAAAACGTGGAATCTGGGGATGCTGTAGTTGTTTCAAAACACTCGCTTCTCTTTCAAAAAGCTCTTTTGCTTTCTGTAAATCTTGCTTTTCTTCAACTTGAGGAGCAAATTCCTTCAGCACGCACTGTTGTGGAGACTGCTTTAAATCCTCAGCTACATAGGTACGCCCAAAACCACCCTGCCCTAAATGACGTATAATTCGATATCGATTGTCCACAACCTGCTCTGGTGCAAGAGGCAATGGTTCTCCGCACTGGGTGCAAAAGCGGTTTCCCTCTTTATTGGCGTGATTTTTGCTGCAATAGACGTGCATGGTGCTGAAGGATGAATCAAAGATTTTTATGAATGGCTACAAGGCGGTTAGCTCCATTTACGCATATTATTCCCTTCTCGCCTCAAGTTTACCTATCTGTAATGAACCGCAAAGACGAGCCAGTGCGTTGCAGGGGTTTCCCCCGTTATTCGCCTACCGCCTCCGCACTTAAGAACTGTAAACCTTGTTGTGCAAATACGCTCGAGAGAGTGGCAATACTCACACAGATAATTTGCTCGTCTTCGCACAAACTCTCTGCTAACATCATCAACGGTCATCCCTGAGCTACCAACATCGCATTTATATGAGTGAAAATCCTGTCCCTCTCTCCAATTTCCTCAAGTTCAATGACTTCTTCAGGAGTCAGTAAATCAGCTTTTTTACGTTCTAAAAGTTTTTCCATCCGTGCTTGCAGTTCATCATTAAATGTAAAGATGTGGAAGTTATCCACCTTTTCCACTTGGATACTGCTAGGTAAGAGTGAGGGTCTGGAGATAACGGTTGTCATACAAAATGCGACTAAATTTGCGAAATGTGCTTCTATTGTAATGGTTGAACCATTCAATCTGTAGCTATACAAAAACCGGGGGAGTGTTGGAAATGAAGGTAGAACAACAGCAACGTGCGATTGCAGCATTTCAAGAGTTTTTAACTACACCATTAGACTCACTCCTACAGCAACATATCAATACGGATGCTTCCGCAGCAGCCATAGCATTATTTCACGATGTGGCTGGTAATGTCCCTGCTTACAAAGATTTCTTGGCACAACACGCAATCAATCCTGATGAGTACCAAACTACAGATGATTTCCAACGGCTTCCAGAACTGACAAAACAAAATTACTTGCAGCATTACTCTTTAGCGAACTTATGCCGTCACGGACAGTTAGAAACATGCGATACGATCGCTGTCTCCTCTGGTTCTACAGGGAAACCTACATTTTGGCCTCGGTTTTTCTCAGATGAAATGCAAATTGCAACGCGTTTTGAGCAGGTATTTCATGATAGTTTTGCCGCCGATACAAAATCCACTCTCGCTGTTATTTGTTTCACTCTAGGAACCTGGGTTGGTGGTATGTTTACAGCTAATTGCTGCCGATATCTTGCAAGCAAAGGTTATCCCATTACTGTGGTAACTCCTGGTAATAATAAAGAAGAAATTTTTCGAGTTGTGCGGGAATTGGGTTCGGCTTTTGAGCAAGTTGTTTTGTTGGGATATCCACCCTTTTTAAAAGATGTTATTGATACTGGTATAGCTCGTGGGATTGAGTGGCAGAGGTATCAGGTAAAGTTGGTGATGGCGGGAGAGGTGTTTAGTGAGGAATGGCGCAGTTTAGTTGGCGATCGCCTCGGTTCCCGGAATTTCTGTTACGATTCGGCGTCTCTCTACGGTACGGCTGATGCAGGGGTGTTGGGGAATGAGACACCTTTAAGTATTTGTATTCGCCGCTTTTTATCAAACAATCCAGAAGCAGCGCGTGCTTTATTTGGTGAATCTCGTTTACCTACACTCGTACAATACGACCCCATCAGTCGCTTTTTTGAAGTGAAAGATGGGGCGTTGTTATTTTCAGGAAACAACGGCATCCCTCTCGTGCGTTATAATATATTGGATAATGGAGGTATAGTTCCTTACAATGCTATGCTTGAGTTTTTAGCAAAATGGGGCTTCGATCCAGTTACAGAATTGCAAACAAATGGTGGAAGAGGAATTCGTTCGCTACCGTTTGTGTATATCTTTGGACGCTCTAACTTTACGGTTTCTTATTTTGGAGCGAATATATATCCAGAAAATGTCACTGTAGGACTCGAGCAACCAGTCATTAGAGAATGGGTGACAGGTAAGTTTGTGTTGCAGGTGAAGGAAGATGCAGATAAAAATCGCTACTTATCTGTAGTGGTGGAATTAGCACCAGGTATAGAAGAAAGTGAGGATAAAACACAAGCGATCGCATCTTCTATTCTCGAACAGCTAAAACGTCTCAATAGTGAATTTGCTAACTATGTACCTTCAGAATACCAGATACCACAAGTCGCTTTAGCACCATTAGGCGACCCTGAGTATTTTCCTATTGGAGTTAAGCATCGATATACGAGAAAATGAGATAAGAAGCAATTGTTTACCTAGCTGCTAAATTGCGATCGCTTGTTTTTCTCTTCACTTTAAACAGAGCGATCGCATTTTCTACTCTCGAACAGTTAAAACGGCTTAATTGTAAACTATCTACAGTTGAGAAAGTTATCAAGTTAAATTCAATTCTTCAGTAATATCCACAAAGAGAATTGTAGAAAAACATATGCTGCGAAGCAGAGTCAGTTAGGTTAGGCTTTTGTCGTAAATATTTTAAACTAAATGTCTGGAAAACTAGTATTTTTCTATACTCAGTAATTAAGCAAGCTCGATCTTTACAAGCTACAGACATTTTTGGATAAAAATTTTTCAGAAGAAAAATATGCCGTCCTCATTGTCTGTTGATAGCACTATTGTGCTTTGGATACCAGACTTTGACTCAATCGTAATTCCAAAACAAAATTCTCATGAAGAAGATTTATATAAAATTGATAGGACAAATAAAGAAGCTTTTAATAAAGCAATATACGTACACGAGCTAATGTGTAAACAAAATGTTGCACATAATTCATTGACTTTAAATCTATTACTAAAATTTACTCCTGATTTTGATACTGCTTGGAAGCTGTATCAAGCACTAGAAAGGGATAAAAGAATAAAAAAAGGTGAAGTTTCATTTTAAATTTTTAATACTTTAATTGGTAAAGCTAATAAAAAGCAAGAGAAAGAAGTTCTAGAAATGGTAGAAGCTAAATATCCAAAACTAGTTAATAAAATGAAAAATAATGATGTAAGAAAAAAGGGTAAAAGTAGCTAAGGCGTATGTTGAAATTTCATATAAAATCTAAGTACAGAAGTGCGATCGCACCAATAATCCCGGTTATAGGAATAACACTTGCATTTTTAATCGCCGGGTGTGAGGAAGCTGTAGAGTATTTACCTCCTCTGCCCAAAATTGAAGTACCATCTGGCAAACCTCAAAAACCTGCTGTTCTTGCCCAAACTTCCGCAACAGCCAATATTGAGGCAGCTGTTAGGCAAGATATTAATCAAGTTCGCCTTAAATATGGCTTAAAACCTTTGCAAAACAATGAAAAGCTAGCAGAAGTAGCCCGAAGGTACAGTCGGCAAATGGCCGAGAAAAACTTTTTTAGCCATACTGGATCTGATGGTAGCACCCTTTCCCAAAGAGCGCGATCGGGAGGAATTATTTACTGGGTGGTTGGTGAAAATTTATTTAAAAGCACAAATATTCCCCGACCCGTACCAGTGGCGGTGGATGGTTGGATGAAAAGCCCCGGACACCGGGAGAATATCCTACGTCCCATTTTTAAAGAGACTGGGGTCGGCGTTTGGAAAATTGGCAGGACTTATTATATTACGCAGTTATTTTTACGAGGTTAACTCACATTTTCTTTCATAACGTGGGACACAGGGAGTTCCCCAACAAACTTGTGCGGGAGGTATGTCGCTAAAAACACTGCTACGAGCACCAATCACAGCATTAGACCCAATTTTAACTCCCGGTCCCACAAAGCAATCTGCAGCTACCCACGCTTCATTGCCAGTAGTCATCCTCGATCAATACACTTCATCATGAGAACCAATGTCAATCAAGAATATTTCCTCTTCTCCAGAGTCTGAATTCTCAACAAAATTAAACACAATACGACAATCATATTCAATAGAACAAGCCCAAGCCCCAAGTAACTTACCTTTAAGCTTATGGGTTTGCAAAATTGGATCGAATGGATTGGTTGCTAAGAGGACTAAGCATTCTTCAATGCGTTCTTGCATTTCCGGTCGTCGTTGTACCAATTTTTTGAAAGCTCGCTTGAACGAAGATGCTAAAACTATCGTTCTCACTTACTGCCTCAACTCAGCAATGATCTGCTCAACTGTTCCTCGAAATACTTTACCTGCTTGATACTCTGCCTGTGCTTGAGCAATATTAGCAGCAATTTCTGAACGTCGCTGTTCAGCCAATCGTCGTTGTACCAAATCGATAAGAGCCTCTTGTTCCTCAATCGATAAAGTCTCAACGCTTTCTAAAACCTGCTCAAACTTTGAAGCTTGTGTCATCAGTAAATTTTCTATTATTGTAAACTTCTTTATTATAAAGAAACAAATTCAGAGGTTGTGAGGACGATAATTGAAGAATTGGCAGGACTTATTATATTACGCAGTTATTTTTACGAGGTTAACTCACATTTTCTTTCATAACGTGGGACACAGGGAGTTCCCCAACAAACTTGTGCGGGAGGTATGTCGCTAAAAACACTGCTACGAGCACCAATCACAGCATTAGACCCAATTTTAACTCCCGGTCCCACAAAGCAATCTGCAGCTATCCACGCTCCATTGCCAACGGTAATACTTGCTGTTTTTAAGCCGAAAGCTGGATCGCGAAGGTCGTGGTTTCCAGTACACAGGTAGCTTTTTTGGGAGATGACGCAGTGTTCTCCTATGTCAATACAATCGAGACTGTAGAAAACTACGTCATCTCCTATCCAACTGTAATCGCCAATAGTGACTTTCCATGGATAGGTGAAACGAGCAGTTGGTCTAATCAGAACCCCTTGACCGATACGAGCACCGAACAAACGCAGCAAAGCACAGCGCAAGCCATTGAAGGGGTGAGGTGTCAGAGGAAAAGCGATCGCTTGTACAAACCACCACAGCAAGATATACCAGCCGGGTCGCCCTCGGTCAAACCAAGATTGGTCGTATTTGCGTAAATCTACAAAAGGTGTGTTATTTGTCATACAAGAAAATTGTTAGTTGTTAGTTGGTTAGTTGTTCGTGGATAAAAATAACTACTAACCACTAACCACTAACCACTAATTTATCTGGGAAAGGCAGAGGGCAGAGGGCAGAGGGCAGAAGGGAGGAATAAGTATTAAAGGTAACAAGTAATCCCTTCTATTCCGTCTGACCTCTGCCAAAGGGGTATAAAACCCCACCGTCTACACGGTGTCTACAATCGGTTGGGGTCAGAATCCCCAACAGAAGTGAGCCTTCTGCCATCTGCCTCCAGCAAGGCTGCCTTCTTCAAATTACTGTGTGCCCAATTTCTTTAGGTAAGGAGGGCGGCTGTACAATGGGTTGAGATGAGGTATTTAAGCGTCCATTATGTTGGCGCAATTCGTAAAGTTTGACACCAATTTGATATTCATATTGACTTAAAAGCCGTCCGTAAATGTACCCCGCTCTGCCATCTAAAAACCCGCGTTGAATAATATAAAATAAAACAAAGCGTAACAATGGTTTAAATGGCAATCGTACCCAAACTTTTTTCAAGAAGCGTTTGCGTTTCACGGCATCTCCAAAGAGACTCGCACCGATAGTACCGTTATCATCTTTGCCTTCGAGCAAATTGTGATAAACACGGGCTTCCCAGTTAGAATAACGGTTGTGCCTCTCTATCCAATGGAAGAGATCGCGGAAATCCTCATGCAACATATCATGTTTGAGGTAGCCTACTTTTCCATCCAAAATAACGTGTTCGTGAACTTCGTTATCGCCTGTATTGGGAATATCTTCAGTATTGAGGTTTTCGTAACGACCTTTTTTGTGTTTGAACAAACGCAAGTTCCAATCAGGATATTTGCCCCCATGACGAATCCATGTTCCTAAGAAATAAACTCGACGGTTGAGGTAATAACCATTGAATTCAGGATTTTCAATAGCTTGGGCAATTTCATCCCACAATTCAGGGGGAATGCGTTCGTCGCAATCAACAATTAGCACCCATTCGTTACGAAAGGGTAGATTTTCTAAAGACCAATTTTTCTTTTTAGGCCAGCGTCCGTTGAAGGAAAATTGTACAACGTTTGCACCATAATTTTGAGAAATTTCAACGCTTTTATCGCTACTTTGAGAATCAACAACAAAAACTTCATCTGCTCTTTGAACGCTTGTCAGACAAGCAGGTAAATTAGCTTGTTCGTTTTTTGCTGGAATAAGTACAGAAACTGGTATTTTGGAAGACATAATCAATAAGCTTTATTTGTTATCTTTTTTGGATGTGAGTAAAAGACCCTTAATAGCAGCGTTTAAATAACCAATTTGACCATAAGCATAAACAAGTTTGTCAAAGCGTTCTGCTGGGTCTGAAAAATGCTGCAACGATTTGTACAGCCCGCGTAAGAATCGCTCGCCGCCACGCAGCAATTGACTTATACCAGCTTTGCCAACCAGTTCTTCTCGGTAACAATCACTGATCCCTTGCCACCAGCCCCGATTGAGGAACCAAGAGCGTTGAAGGCGTTCGGGAGCAACGTTATGAGCTACAAGAGCTTCTGGAAGGTAAGCAACCTGCATCCCCCGATCGAGAGCAAGTTCGGTCATTTGCAGTTCTTCATGAGAGAGTAACTTAGTACCAACTCGACCAAGATTTGTATCAAAACCTCCTATTTCTTTAAGGAAACTATGGCGTATGGAGTAATTCAAGCCCCTAGGGGTCATTCCTGGGTCTTGGATGTAGACTAAGCTGTTACCTAAATCGTATGCTCCTAAGTTAGCTGCTAATCCGGTAGATAGCCAACTTGGGGATTGCATTCCTTGAGGCCACAGTAGGGTAACTTTGCCACCAGCAATTGCTAGCTTGGGGTTGTCCTGATACGCTGAGTACAAAACTTGCAGCCAGCGCGAGCTCGCTTCTGCATCGTCGTCTAGGTAGGCTAAAATTTCCCCACTAGCTACTTGAGCGCCAGTGTTGCGGGCAACGGAAAGTCCCAATACTGGTTCAAAAATATACTTAAGCCGTAGGTCGTGGTTTCTTTGTTCCGTAATTTCACGAGTGCGATCGCTCGACCCATTATCCACAACTATCACTTCAAAGTCTCCAGCAAAATCTTGTGCCAAAAGACTATCGATGGCAGCCCCTAAGTATTTTTCGCGGTTGTGAGTACAAATAATGGCAGAAATTGGTATTTGTGGCATATTTAGTCATCGTTATCAGTTATCAGCTGTGGGTTATCAGTTATCAGTTATGACTAATAACTTTTCACTGATTACTGTTTTAGCCTACTCTGGAGCTAATCTATACCAAAGATTTACATCTCACCAACCGAGTTTTTTCGGAGAAATCGAAAGAATTCTTTATTTTTCTGGTATTTTCTTTTAGACACGGATGGGCAAGAAAACTATTTCTCTCATGCAATAAGTATTCTTGCTTATTTGGTAAACAAAAGGGAGACGTCCGCCCCACACGAGTGAGTCTTACTGGGGCGGTGGAAGTTTGGGAATTATAAGTTACTGTGCTTGAATGTGACCGTGCAAAATCACAAGAGTTTCTGCAAGTTGTGCAAGACGGGTTTCTAAATACTGCTTGCGCCCCAAGAGCTGGCGCAGCTTTTGGTAACGAGCGATCGCTACACTGACACTAGCAACTTGCTCCTGCGGACACGGACGCGACCAGACTCGACCTGAGGCATCCAAACCACACAAACGATACCCAGCACGAGGTGACTGACAGGCAACATTACTGTCAGATGTACAAATTTCTTCTACATAATCCATAAGGCGATCGACTTCTGCGTGTCGCAGTGTTGCGGTTCCTCCTGGCTGTGATTCGCGTTCGCGAGATTCCAACCAACCATTGACAATTGGTCCCTCTAAATAAATATCTTGAATTTGCTTAACAATTGTTTGTAATTCTGTTTGCCAAGAAGCAACTGTTTCTTGGATTTCTAGCAATATATTCATTGCCAATCCTGGATTAGCTGCATTGCGATGGCTGGAAAAGTTAGGAGTTTTCAATTTTGGGAGACTGGGTGTTTTGCAACCGTTTTCTTGCGCGGGAAAAGTCTGCACGGAATTATCGTGAGGGGGTAAATCCTGCTCTAGTTGCGTAGTTAACTCACTTTCAGTTGGTATTTCAGTACTAGAAGATGCCTCTGATGTCCCAAGACTAATCCGAAATGATAAAGCTTTCTTGGTCGAAGTCTCTGGTTCGGTGGAAGCAGTGTTGCGAGTCCCCAAATCGTGTAAAGTTGCTTCTATGCGTTTTACTCCTGTTCTCATATAAATATCTCTAGTAAGGATGAAGGATTGAGGATAAAGTATGAAGGATAACGGATGTAAAATAAATTACACTTATTTACTCTACACTTTATCCTTCAAATCCTGCCAGTCATTATATTTAAAGTTATTAGGCTACAAAATGCCAGCCTCGAGATGAAAAAATTTGGTAAATAGCTTTGAGTAAAATTATCTTGGTGACCGGACCAACACGTTCTGGGAAAAGTGAATGGGCAGAAACCTTGGCAGCACAGTCAAGCAAAGCAGTTGTTTATATAGCAACAGCAACTCTTGATTCAGATGATGAAGAGTGGATGCAACGAGTTCAACAACACCAACAAAGACGTCCCCAAAATTGGATGACGTTGGAGGTGCCGTATGAATTGTCAGCAGCGCTAGCTGAAGCTAAACCAAATACCTGCCTTTTGATAGATGCTTTGGGAACTTGGATTGCCAATCTTTTAGAACAAGATGATTGGAACTGGCAAAATACCGTTCAAGAGTTTTTAGACACCGTGCAACTTGTGGCGGCTGATATGATTTTTGTTGCTGAGGAGACAGGTTGGGGTGTCGTACCTGCTTATTCTACCGGGAGAACGTTTCGCGATCGCTTGGGTTCTTTGGTGCGTCAGTTAGGTGGAATTGCCGATACCGTTTATTTGGTGACTGGAGGTTATGCTCTTAATCTCAGCGTCCTCGGTTCTCCGCTACGCGATCGAGGAATACAAGGGATTCAGGAAAATGATTGACTAATAACCAATGACAGATGATTCATAACTCATGAATCATTTCTAATTAATTAGAAACTATTCTTAATTCTTTATTCAAGATTCGCAACTGAAAAGTCCAGAGACAAACTATAAAATTGTAATATGGCATCAACAAAAGACGTTAAACGGTATCTAGCTTACTGGTTTCAGCTAGGCAAAAGGGTTGTTATCGACAACGGCGCTGCAACCTTGCAGCTAAAGGAAGTTGTTAAGGGCAATCGGTATAGTGACGAATTTGAAGCGTGTTGGGAGCAGATTACTTCTCCTGAGGGGGGTGATTGTTATCTAGAAGGTACTCACGAAACAATAGCGGAGTTGCTGTCGCCTTCTTGGGATGTGACTCCTTGCGCTCGTTGCAATATGCCAATACCTGCAAGAAATATGGGTATGCCTCCTTTGCTGTGCCCTTGCTTTGATGTAGCTGGATGGCCTAATACTGAGTTACCCCCACCTCGATGTCCGGTTGATAGCCAACAAGAATTAAAAGCGATTCGCGATCGGCTTGTAAGCGGTCTATCTTCAATAGGGAAGTAGTAGATTAGATAGTCGTAGTTCTCGATAAAATCAAATAGATTCAATCATAGGGGTGCAAAGTATTGCGCCCCTACATTTTTTATATGTATTTTTAGGAAATAGATAGTTTCGTAATTCGACAAAATTTTCTTCTGAACTAGGTAATAAAGTTAGCAGAAAATGTAAATGATATCTGAAGTATGCCTTGATATCTTATCAATATAAGCAAGAAGTTGAAAGACCAAAAAAGAAATCAACAATTTGCTTATACTAAAACAATTTCAATACAAAATCAGGAGAAAACCTATGCAAGCTCACACCCAGGAAGAACTATTTACTGACATTACATCTGATGAATCTGCTAGTGTTAGTGGAGGTGTATTTATTGGTGGTTTTAGCCTCGATAAATATCTTTTTGGACTAGGTGCCGCAGCAGTATTTGGTAATGGTGTACCCTTTGTACCCACTGTAGCAGAAATTCAATTTGCTTGGGAAAACTCACTTTATGGATCTGACCCAGCATTAGCACCTTTTGGTAAGTACTAAAACATTTCATATCTTTCATCAACTTGCAAAAAGGGATACGCCCTAGTTCATTAATCTCAAAAACCCGGTTCTTCAGTATAGGCGCACCATGGAGCGTCTATACGCTAACAAAAATTAAGCTTTGCAACATAGAGAAACCGGGTTTTTCCATGTTGAGTATTGAAGCGAAGTTCTGAAATTCTTTTTAAGGAGCCGGAGATGGAAATAACTGAAAACCAATCACTTTTTACGGGATTAACAATGGAAGAATCAGCTGCAATTGCAGGTGGACTGATGGTTCTGAGAGCTAAATATGACTCTCAAACTAAAAGCTTCAAGGTAGAAACCAAAAAGATAGAACTTGGTGAAGACTTACTTGAGTTATTTGACACCTACTATATCTTTAACGGCTTATTTGGAGGCTATGGTTTTTACAAGAATTATGGAAGTTTATGGGTTTAACTAGCAAAGCCGAAATTGGCTTAAGGTAATAAACTATAACTTTCATATTCATTTTATTTTGAATGCTCTTCGGTTGTCAGGTAGTTCGCCATTGTATCTATTTATCATCTGCAAGCGATGGAAGATGAAAAAAACCCGCTTTTTACAGAATTAAATTCTGAAGAATCTGCTGCCGTCAGTGGAGGAGCATCTCGGGTTGGTTTTGACATAAATACTTACTTGTTTATTTTGGGGGCTGGTGTATTATTTGGCAACCCTGGGCTAACGTCAGAAGAAATTCAGTTTGCTTGGGAGCAATCGTTTGTTTCTAACAAACCCTCGAAGTCTCGCCGAAGAAAACGTTTTTTCTGGTGGTAAATGCACGAGAAATCAAGACAAGCATACTGGGTTTATTATGAAATATACTCACGTTTTACAACATAGTGAAGAAGATTGTGGTGCAGCTTGTCTTGCTGCGATCGCCAAACATTATGGACGTACTTTTACCCTGAATCATATTCGTGAGGTAGTAGGAACTGGACAACTCGGAACAACTTTACTAGGGCTTAAACGGGGAGCGGAAACACTGGGTTTTAATGCTCGCCCAGTCAAAACTTCACCAGAACTTTTAGATCGACTGCATGAAGCACCTCTACCAGCTATTATTCACTGGAAAGGAAATCACTGGGTTATTTTACATGGCAAGAAAGGTAAACAATGCGTTGTTGCCGATCCTGCTGTAGGTATCCGCTATCTTTCCAAACAAGATTTGGTGGAAGGTTGGGGAGATTGGTTGATGCTCTTATTAGAGCCAGATCCAATACGCTTTTTTGACCAAAAAAATGAGAATATTTCAGGTTTTTGGCGCTTCTTAAAGCGTATTTGGATTTATCGAACTATTTTAGCGCAAGCTCTACCCTTAAACTTCTTTTTAGGAATATTATCTTTATCTTCGCCATTTTTACTACAAATCTTAACTGATGACGTTTTAGTTAGAGGTGATACAAAATTGCTAACAACTGTGGCGATCGCAGTTGTTGTCATGAACTTTATTAGCACCAGTCTTACCTGGGTACAATCCAACCTTATTGCTCATTTCGCCCAACGTCTGCAATTGGGATTAGTCCTAGAATTTGGACGACAAATGCTGCATCTACCTCTTGCTTATTACGAAGCCCGTCGTAGTGGAGAAATTGTCAGCCGACTGCGAGATATCGACCAAATCAATCAGCTAGTTGCTCAAGTCGTAGTGAGTTTACCCAGTCAATTTTTTATTTCCTTAGTTTCTTTAGGCTTCATGATTTTTTATAGTTGGAAACTCACTGCTGTAGCTTTATTCATTGCTATCTTAATGACATTATCTACAGTGATTTTTCAGCCTACTTTACAACAAAAAACTCGTGAGGTTTTAGTCACAGAAGCTGAAAATCAAGGTGTTTTAGTAGAAACCTTTAAAGGTTCACTTACTTTAAAAACAACGACAGCAGCACCTCAGTTTTGGGATGAATTCCAAAGCCGATTTGGCCGTCTTTCTAATGTAACATTGCGGACAATTCAAATTGGCATTATCAATAGTACTTTTTCTAGCTTTGTTTCTGCTACAGGTAGCGTTGTTTTGCTTTGGTTTGGTGGCAATTTGGTAGTTAATCCAATTGAACATTTGAGTATAGGGCAACTACTTGCCTTTAACTCTATGAATCATAACTTTCTAGGATTCATTGGTACTATTATCACCTTTATAGACGAATTTACTCGTGCTAAGACTGCAACGCAACGTTTAACAGAAGTTATCGATGCTACACCAGAAAATGAGGGCGATGGTAGAAAGCCTTTTGCCAAAATTCTTAGCGACGCTGACATTGTTTGTACAAATGTTAATTTTCACTATGCTGGTCGAGTTGAGCTATTAGAAGACTTTTCTTTAACCATTCCTGGCGGTAAAGTGACTGCTCTCATAGGTCAGTCTGGATGTGGGAAAAGCACTTTAGCAAAATTAATTGCAGGGTTGTATCAGATCCAGTCTGGGAATATTCGTATTGGAATTTACAACCTCAATGACCTTGCTCTTGATTGTTTGCGCCAACAGGTAGTTCTCGTACCACAAGATGCTCACTTTTGGAGCCGTTCTATTATTGAAAACTTTCGCATGGGAGCACCTTACGTAAGCTTTGAACAAATAGTAAAAGCTTGTCAAATTGCTGATGCTGATGATTTTATTAGCAAACTCCCTGACAAATATCAAACTATTTTAGGGGAATTTGGTGCAAATATTTCTGGTGGTCAACGCCAAAGACTTGCGCTAGCAAGGGCGATTGTTTCCGAACCAGCAGTTCTGATTTTAGATGAATCAACTTCTGGACTCGATCCAGTCGGTGAATCAAAGGTTTTGAATAAATTGCTACAACATCGTCGTGGAAAAACCACAATTTTAATTACCCATCGCCCTCAAGTTATAAACAGAGCGGATTGGATTGTTTTGTTAGATCGTGGAAAGTTGAAAATACAAGGTTATCTAGAAGAATTGCAAGCTATGCAAGGCGAACATTTAGATTTTCTAATTCCCGATCTGAAGACTCGTCATTAATCAAGGGTTTTATTAAAAAAACAATTTTCTAGCAATCATTAGGTGCTAATTATGCTCTATACCCACACTCAAAAATTTCTTCCCTCTTCTTACTACGATGAGTTTCTACCTCCAGTGAGTCGTTGGACTTCTTTAGCTGGAATATCTTTAATGGGGACTGTGGGTACTGCGATCGCTCTCTCCTCATATATCAAATACAATGTTACTGTAAAAACTGGGGCTACTGTACGTCCTACAGGTGATATTCGTTTAGTACAACCAGAAATAGAAGGTACTATTAAAAGTATTTTTGTTAAAGAAAATCAAACAGTCAAACAAGGTGACATTATTGCTCGACTTGACGATCTAGAAATACATATTAAAAACAATCAATTGCAAGCAAATTTACAAGAGAACAAATTACAATTGATTCAAATTGATGCTCAAGTCAATGCTTTGGATAATCAAATAGAAGCTGAGAAAAAAGTGATAGAATGGACAGTGGCTTCTGCAAAAGCTGAGTTAACACGCAGTCAAAGGGAGTATAACGACCAACAAGTTAAAACCCAAAGTGAATGGCAAGCATCGCAAGCCAACCTCCAAAAATCAGAAGCAAATTTACAAAAAGCTAAAGCCGATTTAGATTTTGCTCAATTGGATCGCGATCGCTATCAGCAACTTGCAGAAATTGGAGCCGTCAGCAAGCGAGAATTCGAGCAAAGAAAATTAGCTGTCGAACAAGCAAAAGCCGTCGTTGATTCCGAACAGAGAGCGATTGATATTGCTAAAGCTAACCTACAATCCGCTCGAGCTGCAATTAATCCTAGTGCAGCGATCGTAGCAATAGCCAAACAGAAAATCGCTCAAGAAACAGTCAGAGGAAAATCAACTATTGCAGCATTTCTTCGCGAAAAAAATGCTTTGATTCAAAAAAGAATTGAGATGAACAATCAAATAAAACAAGCAAAGAAAGAACTCGAAAAAAACCAGCTTCAACTTCAAAATACCTTAATTCGTGCTACCAGTGACGGTACTATCCTTAAGTTAAATCTACGAAATCCCGGTCAAGTTGTACGTCCCTCAGAATCTGTTGCTGAAATCGTACCTCACAATACCCCTCTAGTCATAAAAGCAATAATTCCTGCGTCTGATATCAAAAATGTTGAAGTTGGTCAAAATGTTCAGTTGCGAGTTGATGCTTGTCCCTATCCCGATTACGGGACTCTCCATGGGGTTGTCACGGCTGTTTCACCAGACGCCATAGTTCCTCAAAATAACAATTCCTCCACTTCCTCCCCTGCTGCTACAACTCCTATAACCAGTTATTTTGAAGCAACAATCAAACCAAAAACTATCTCTTTTGGAAATAACAATCATCATTGCTCAATTCAAGCTGGAATGGATGCAAAAGCTGACATTATTTCTAAAGAAGAAACTGCACTAGAATTTATGTTGAGAAAAGCCAGATTAATAACAGATATTTAAAATATATTTTCTATTAGTGAGGCTGAAATTGTGTACGATCGTTATATTTTCAATCATCTACTGCCTTACCCTCATTAGGTTTATTGCATCTTACCAAAAGACCCAAGAAGCATTACACTGGTGGTCTTACAGACAATCCATCAAACTTTTTTTAGAAGCAGAAACTATTCGAGATAATTTTTTACAGGAAACTTTTGCGATCCGTCGCAATTTAGAAATGTTATCAGGAGATGATTGGGAGCTATCAGCGTATAGAACTCAAGAATGTTTAACAAAAGTTGAGAATTTACATCAATCTCTTGCTCAATTAAGCGAACGTTTATTTCCAGCCTATTTTCAAGGTAGCTTACCTTTAGCTATTCAAGGTGTACTAGAATCTTGGACTATGTCTCATCCACTTATATCTTTTAATGTCAGTTTACCAAAAACTTGGCAATATGAAACTATCGAACACAGCTTGATAGTAGTTTGGTCTTTGGAAGAGTTATTAAAAATTGCCGTACCAGACATTTTAACGCCCATTTTAATTTACATAAATTTAGAACAACGAAAAAATAGAGCGAAATTAGTGGTGGAAATAACTTATCCCGATATATCTATATTAACATTGTATTGCAGTCAATTAGAATTTGACTGTTTAAGTGAAAGTTTTAGATTCTTAACCTCAGGAAAATGTTTATATTTCTACAGGAACTTAAATATAAATTGGCATTTCTCTTGGTGATGTTTTTCACTTATAGAGCAATCTTGTTCAGTTGATGAAATACACGTTGGGGAGTCACACTCGTGGGGGAGTTTTCTGCGTTTAGAGGAGTATATCTACCAACATAAGGCTTTTTGAAAGCATTTCCGACCTAACAGTACTTAGAATTTGTAACAAATAGTTTAGGATTACTATAATAGCAATTCAATTTACTTTTTTCAGTGTATCTATGGTAAGCATTGCGTGCTTTCTAGTACTTAACCTTTTTCATACATAGTGTTAAATTGTCTCCATTCAGAAAGTTAAGAATTATATACTAGTATCCTGAATTTGTTTCACCAATACGAATAGTAGATTACTTACATACCTTGCTTGTAGCCTGTTAAACTTTACATAATTTATTAATTTATACCCCGTTCCTTATAGTATTTTAACGGAGGTAAAATATGACACAAGTAACATCAGATAAAGCTTTGATAAATATTTTGGTTATTGATGACCACGAATCAGTTTTAAGCGGAACTATAGATATATTACAAAAACAATATCCAGAGGCTAAATTTAGTACTTCTCTCACGTCTAAAAACGCTCTCGATCGAGTGAGAATATTAAACCCAGATCTTGTGGTTATGGATTTATCTATTCCTGATAGCCCAGGGATGTCACCACGCCCCGAGACGGGTGTTCAACTTCTAAAAACTTTGATGAAAGAATTCCCCAATTTAAATCTTGTTGTCCAAAGCGCTCATGCTAGAACACTCGTAAGAATCAGACCTGACATTGATACTCATAAAGG
The DNA here is from genome assembly GCF_045999855.1 of Tolypothrix campylonemoides VB511288_2. NCBI lineage: Bacteria > Bacillati > Cyanobacteriota > Cyanophyceae > Nostocales > Tolypothrichaceae > Tolypothrix > Tolypothrix campylonemoides. The sequence goes on along the minus strand of NZ_JBFPMW010000011.1, from coordinate 154,332 downwards.
GGGATTTACTGTGGCTGATAAAAGTCTTTCTAGCAAAGAAATGTTAATTAGAGTTGATTGGGCTTTACAGGGGTTAACTCATACAAAAGATATTAAAGGAATTCATGCTGGGTTGGAGATTAAACCTGAGTGGTTGAAAGTCCTAAGTTTGGCTTTTGAGCAAGGATTACAAGATAAAGCGATCGCCGAACAAATGTGCGTATCAGAACGCATGGTGCGACATTACTGGAATAAGCTACAAGATGCTTTAAATGTTTATCCTGAAGAGGGAAAAAATATTCGGATTCAAACGGAGATGAGAGCTAGAGAAGAAGGATTAATCGATTAGTATAGGGACTCAGTCAGAAAAATTGAAAATTATTGGCTCCCCTTTGTAGCAGTGCTTGGGCACACATATAGTAACTACAAACTTCTAACAGCATCAATTTATGCCGCCAGAATTTTGGAAAAGGATCGAAGAAGAAATTACCATTTGGCGTGTAGGTGCATTACCAGGAATTTTAGTGATTGGACTGGTAATCGCTACCCGTCTCGTCGGTTCCATGCAATCTTTAGAATGGTTGGTTTTTGATAATTTCCTTCGTCTGCGTCCTCAAGAACCTGTTGATGAACGCATTATTATTATAGGTATTAACGAAGAAGATATTCGTAGTCTGGGAACTTATCCCATACCAGATAAAGATATTGCTAGTTTGTTAAGAAAATTGCATTCTTTGAATCCTCGAGCAATTGGTCTCGATCTCTTTAGAGATCTTCCTGTAGAACCCGGTCATGGCAAACTGAGCGTAGCATTTCAAGAGCTTAAAAATGTCATTGCTATAGAGAAAGTTTTACCAGAACGAGTCCCTCCACCAATAGAATTACCTGAAGAACAAGTGGGTTTTGCCGATCAAATTATTGATACTGATGGAAAGTTGAGACGCAGCTTGCTAGCAACACCTACAATTAAAGGCTATAAGTTATCGTTATCTTTAAAATTGGCAACAGCTTATTTAAATCAAGATGGCTTCTATCTAGAAAATGGTATTGATGATGAAAATACCGTAAGATTTGATAAGACCGAAATACCTAGGTTTTTATCTAACTCCGGAGGCTATATTCAAGCTGACGATGGTGGGGTGCAAGTATTACTGAATTTTCGGAGTGGTGAAAAACGATTTAGAACTTTATCACTTCAGGATATTAAAACAGGAAATTTTAAGCCAGAATGGCTACGCGATCGCATTGTTATTATTGGTGTCGTTGCTTCTAGCGTCAAAGATTGGTTAACAACTTCCGCTATTGCATCAACAAAACCTGCACCAGGACGAATCTATGGAGTGGAGCTTCTCGCACACACGACTTCTCAAATTATCAGTTCCGTGCTTGACAGAAGAGCGCTTTTACAAACATGGTCTGAAGGACAAGAATATCTGTGGATTGTGTGTTGGGGTTTGTTGGGAATTCTTTTTGCTAGACTGACAAAATTGCCTTTCATCAATCTTCTAGCTGTTGTCTTTGCAAGTCTTCATCTTGTTTTTGCTAGTTATATACTCCTGATCGTATGGGGTTTTTGGGTTCCGATAGTACCGACAATACTTGTTTTGGTTTTGAATGGTGTGGGTATGACAGCCTTATATCAGTATGACCAAGCTCTACGCACTAGAATAAATGCTCATCTCACTCTGATTGAACGGACGTTTGAAACAATCCATAACGGACCATTACAAACTTTAGCAAAAACTTTAAAGTTGATCGGAGACAGAGACTTACCACCAAACGAATTAGTTTTCCAAATAGAAACCGAACTGGAAAAGTTAAATTACGAGCTAAGAGGCATTTATGAATTTTTACAACAAGAACCTATAACTCAAGATAGTTGTCTTTATTTAAAAAAAGGATTATTGCTGAATTTACAAGAACCAATTCACGAAGTTTTGTATCAAGTTTATAGCTCTACTTTAGAACGAGATTTTCCCTGTTTTAAAACACTTAGAGTGAAAATCAGGAGTTTTGACCCTATCAGCGATCGCTGCTTAAGTATAGAGCAAAAGTTAGGACTTTGCCGCTTCTTAGAAGAAGCATTATGCAACGTTGGCAAACACGCTAGAGGTGTTACCCGTCTTGAGGTTACTTGTACTAGCCACGAAGGTTGGTGTACTTTAAGTATCGTGGATAATGGCTTGGGAATTAACTCATCTAAAGAGGGTCGGGGAACTCAGCAGTTTAGAAACTTGGCTAAACAATTAAAAGGGAAATATCGACGTTGTCCTTGTTTTCCAAAAGGAACTCTTTGCGAGTTATCTTGGCCTGTAACAAAGTTTTGCTGCTGGTAGTCAATTTAGATAAAAATTATAGTTAAGAATATAAGTTAGTTCGCTAATCTCCTACTAAAATGAGTATATATATCAAACAAAATTTTTAAAAGATTACCTTTCCTCAGTGAAATACCGGGGAGGATGTGAATATGGATCGTAGGAAATGGTTTTTTCACAAGCTGTTAAATACTCAATTTTTAACAACTGGTATTTTGACAGCTATGCTTTTGTTAACTCAAGTTGTAGCGGAATACCGACCCCCAGGCAATCAAAAACCACCAAGAACCAATACAGACTCATCAGGTACGAGATTTTTCGAGCAATTTCCAAACGTACTTAGTTATACTCTAAATGCTCCTATCCTCTAATTCCAGCAGAGGTGCCTTCGTTTTCACAAACTTCCCATAGAATTGCCGTCAGTTAAGTGCGACCAGTGTCAATATATAGATATTGGTGCTAAATTCAGCAAGAGGAAGGCAAAATAAGGCTGTGCAGATAACATTTCTAGGGACCAGTTCAGGTGTACCCACACGAGCGCGTAATGTTTCCAGTGTTGCTTTAAGACTACCGCAACGAGCGCAGTTGTGGTTATTCGACTGTGGCGAAGGAACCCAACATCAAATTTTGCGGAGTGACCTAAAAGTCAGCCAACTGTCCCGAATTTTTATCACCCACATGCACGGCGACCATATTTTTGGTTTAATGGGTCTGCTTGCAAGCTGTGGTTTGGCTGGTAGTGTGGAACGCGTTGACATATATGGTCCACCAGGATTAAATGACTATCTACAACTAGCTTCGCGACACTCCCACACCCACTTTTCCTTCCCTATCAAAGTTCATGCTGTCCGTCCCGGAATTGTTTACGAAGATGATGAATTTATCGTGACTTGCAACCCCTTACATCATCGGGTCACCACCTTTGGTTACCGAGTCACGGAAAAAGACCGTCCCGGACGTTTTGATGTTGAAAAAGCCAAAGAGTTGCAAATTCCACCCGGACGCATTTACGGACAACTCAAACGTGGTGAAACAGTCACTCTTGCAGATGGGCGAGTCATCAATGGCAAAGAATTGTGCGGACCTACAGAAATTGGGCGCAAAATTGCCTACTGTACAGACACAATTTACTGTGACAATGCAGTGGAGTTGGCACAGGATGCTGACGTTTTAATTCATGAAGCCACTTTTGCCCATCAAGATTCAGAGTTAGCTTTTCAGCGCTTGCATTCCACAACCACAATGGCAGCGCAAACAGCCTTAGGAGCTAAAGCTCATCGGTTGATTATGACACATTTCAGTCCTCGTTATGCTCCCGGAAATTCCATAGAGTTGAAGGATTTACTTGAAGAAGCTCGTGCTATTTTTCCCAAAACAGATATGGCTTATGATTTTATGACCTATGAAGTACCCAGACGGCGAGAGAAAGGAGAAAAATCATTTTCTAATTCATGATTCGTAAAGACCTACTTTTTCAGAGCGGCTTAGGCGTTCCTTCTAGAGTTGGAGAAAGATGGAGCCTTTGCAAGGGATGAAATCTCCAAACTACCGTTGAGGTTGCGTAAGCCCTGCTTTTGAAGAAGGGGGGATTGAGTCTTATCTGAACCGTATTGGTATATGATGAGGCCAAAAACTGAACATTTCATATAAATAGTGTTTCTAATTACTCTTAAAGGTAGGTTTCCCGCTTTCAAAACTTGACGATCCGCAAATCTTTAAAACTTTTTACAAAAACTTTAATTTCCAAAATTTATCAATTTAATATTTTTGAGATTTTCATTGTATTTCAAGTATGAAAATACACCTTTTACTATGTGTAGCTTACTTGGAAATATATATTTATCTGTATGATTGGCTGTCTAAATAGGTTTTTTAGTAACAACAAAGCAATACAAGAAAGATTATCAACAATATTATAAAGATTAAAAGAAAGAGTTGACGATTGAGATATTTTAACTTAGGTTGAAATGAAAAAGAAAAATGTTAGAGGTTGGATATTGCACGTGTTATTAGCTATATCGACAATAATTCTTTATTGAAGATCCAACTCACTTACGCCTCATTTCTTCAGTAAGGAATTATAGTTCAGTCAAAAAACTGACAGATATTGTTCTCCCTACAGTGTAAAAAATCATTTTGATATTAGAGGAACTTGATAGTGACTGATATTGGTTTGGAACGTGGGAAGATAGTTTTAGTATCCCAAAAAAGTACGGTTGAAGTCAAAAAGCTCTCTAAACTTCTACTGCGTCGGCGCAGACAGATTTTCAGTGTTTATTGCATAGTCATGTCTTTGACAAGCGTTTTGGCTTTTATGACAAAACCAACGTATCAAAGTTCTATGCAAATAATGGTTAGTTCTCGCTCTTCTGAGGGAGGACGGTCCAATTCCCTTCAAGAAGGAGTAGAAAACAAAGCTGTCGATCCTACTTTTGAAGTTATCGATCGCACTTCTCAGTTAAAGCTGATGCTGAGTTCTAGACTGCTACAAAAGGTTGTAGACTCCCTGCGATCGGATTATCCGGATCTTACAGTAGAAGATATCCGAGGAAACGCAGGTAAACAGGGACGTTTAAGTGTGACGAAAGTAGAAGGGAATACAGAAAATAATAAACTATTGACTGAAATCTTTGAGATTTCTTATAAAGATAACGATCCAGTTAAAGCACAAAAAGTTCTTGTAGCTATACAGAAAGTCTATCAAAATTCTAAAATAGAACAGCAAAAAGAACGTATTTCCAGATGGATTGCCTTTTTAAACGAGCGCTTACCCAAAGTTAAAAAGGAAATTGTTCAAGCTGAGACTCAATTAGAAAAATTTCGGAAAAAACATAACTTACTTGACCCGGAAATACAAGGCAAAATCCTTTTAGAATCTCTTGCTGATGTCAGAAAACAGCTACGATTGACTCGCGCCCAACTTCAAGATGCACAAGCGCGTTACAGCAATCTTAAAAAAGAAATAAATTCTTACCCTCTTCAGGAGATCGTCTCTTTTCGCCTGAGTCAATCGCCGCGCTATCAAACACTCGTCCAACAAATTCAAAAGACAGACTTGACTTTAGCTCAAGAACGACTGCGCTATACAGAAAACTCTCCTACTGTGCAAAAATTAATTCAGCAGCGCCAAAACCAAGTTGCTCTTTTACAACAAGAGATGGAGCAAACACTGGGAGAGAAAACTGAAGCACTCTCTGATACTTTACTGAAACAAAAGCAGTTGTTTGCTCCTGAATCTATCACTATAGAAGCACCTCTAGCCATGAAAGGTCAAAGAGTAGGGATGGATTCAAAACTGGTGGAAGAGCTTGTAGAAGTGCAGACAACTGTACTGGGACTCAGTGCTAATGAAAAGAGCTTGACTGAATCAGAATCTCAAATTCAGTTGGAACTTAACAAATATCCCGGTCTAATTGCAGAATACAACCGTCTGTTACCAGAAGTAGAAACTCATCGCAAAATCCTCGAGCATCTAATGACAACACAACAATCTTTAGGATTGATAGTCGATCGAGGAGGATATGAATTGCAGGTCTTAGAAGAACCCCAGCGAGGAGCTTACCTGGGTAGCAATAGATTTCTTATCGTACTTATAGGGGCGCTAGTTGCTCCCATTTTAGGGATTGGAACTGCTGTACTCTCGGAAACTTTAAGTGATACCATCTCTTCTCCACAAGATTTACAAAATTTGTCCCATCTTCGTTTATTGGGAACAGTTCCAAAGCTATCATTATTGAGCATAGAGAAGAAACAATTCAGCCTGCCTTCTATTGTACAGAGAATATTGACTGGTTCGTCAACAAAAGCAGTGCTTGAAGAAGATTCCCTTCTTTGTTTTCAATCCCATGAAACCCTTGATATGACGTATCAAAATATTCAGTTAGGGTTTTCTTCTCCTTGCAAGTCTTTAATGGTAACTTCAGCAATATCAGGAGAAGGTAAATCAACTTTAGCCTTGGGGCTTGCAGTCAGCGCCGCCCGCATGCATCGACGGGTGTTACTGATTGATGCTAATCTGCGCGAACCCAATCTGCACAAAATGTTAGCGCTCTCGAATGATTGGGGATTATCCTTATTATTAGTTGAAGAAACAAACGCTTCTGCCAAACAATATGTTCAACCCGTCCACCCCTCCATTGATGTTTTGACCGCCGGACCGATACCAGAAGACTCGGTTAAATTATTAAGTTCTACACGGATGAAAGAATTATTACAGTTTTTTGAGCAAAATTATGACATGGTGCTGGTAGATGCTCCTTCTATTCTTGGAACAGTTAATACCAGACTTATGGCTTCCTACTGCAAAGGAGTTGCGCTCGTAGGACGCCTCGGTCAGGTAACTTCTACCGAACTGGTTGAAGCCACGGAAGTTTTAAGTAACTTCAATTTAATTGGCATTATTGCCAATGGAGTTAATAGCTCAGTATATTAATTTATCTCTCTTCGGTATATAGTTTTGTCAAGCGGTTCCACTCACTCACAAATAACCCTCTTTTTCTGCAAATTTTCGCATGCGAGGAAGACATTGCCTTTGATAAAAACTGCTTAATGTAGAAACTGACAAGCCAAATTCTATTGAGAGTTCTTTCCAACCAACTTCTGGTGGTAAGCGTTTCAAAATTAACACTTGACAAGTCACATCAGAACGACCTTGAATGTGACTGCGGCTCAACTCTCCATCAGGATCGGTCTCGACCCATAACTTGATTTCTTCTAAAATGGGAGGAACATCAGGTTCAGCGGCTAGGTTATCTACAGGATCGAGGATTTCAATATCCTCACCCGAGCGGGATTGGCTGAAATTTGCAGAAACTGTTCTAGCTTGTTGTCGTTGCTGATTGCGATAAAAGTCTTGCAATCTGCGTCTCAAGTAAACATTCAGCCAAGTCACAATACTACCTAGCTCGGGGTCGTAAGCTTGACCCGTTGTACTTTCACAAAGATTTCGACAAAAGTACAACCACGTTTGTTGCAGTGCGTCTTGGTAGAAGGGAGTGGTTTCTCTCCAGAGTTTACCGGATGTCAAGCGAATAATCTGTGTCAGCCGTTTTTGGCGTTCTTGGCTTCCTGGGGGGTGTCCGCAGGCTTCCTCAACTAATCGGCGTATGAGTTCCTCCAATCGATCCATAGCAATTTTTTGCAAAGGGAGCAATTTTTAGTATGGATCACAAAGGTATTTTATAGTACTACCCCCTGTCGCGATATTGGCAAGAAAATGGGTAAGAAAAAAGCCTCTCTTAACAAGAGAGGCTTTCTTCAAGTAAGCGGAGACAAACTTTTCATTTAAGCAACAGCAACAGCTCCTGCAATTGCGGAAAACGCGGCTGAGACGAGTGCTGTTGTAAACAACCACCAAGCTGCAGATGCGGCTGCTTTTCTGGTTTCTTCTGCTTGGCGTTGCGCTTGGCGTTTCACTTCTTCTAAGCGGTGCTGTGCTTCTTGCTGGATGCGTTCTGCTCTTTGCAAGACGCTGTTTCTTGCCCGTTCAATTTGGTCTACAATGCGGTTGGCATCTGCTTCTGAAATATCTTCACGGGAACTGAGTATTGCGACTATTGTATCGCGATTGAATGACCCCAAACGATCGCGCAAAGCTTCAAATCCTGCTTGGGGATCGTCGAACAATTTGCGAACATCGCGTTTAATGCTGTCGTAGTTTAATTCCGGGCGATCTAGGGAGTTGAGGTAATTGCGAATGCGAGCAAAAATTCCATCAATCACATCTTGAATGCGCCGTTGAATTCCCCGCACTTGTTCGACAAACTGGTCGCGCACGGAAATCATGGTATCTGCAATTCGCGCTGCTTCCTCATCGCTCAAGTCTTCTCGCAATTTCAACAAAGTAATGATGGTGGAACGGTCAAATTTGGAAAGGCGATCGCTAAAGCTTTCCAACCCCACACCAGGATCGTGTAGCAGGAGTTGTAAATCGCGCTTGATAGCTTCAGGATTCAGTTCTTCCTTACCACTGAGGCGCAAATACTCTTCCAAATAAGTTTGGAAATTTTGCATCCGTTGTTGAGTGCGGGTCGCCAGACGACGGGGCGCACGCACTATATCGCGAATGGATGTTTGTACGGAATCGATGACTTGATTGACTTGCTCTTCACTCAAGTCTTGGCGCTGGCTCAACAACTTCACCAGTGTATCTCTATCTACTTGAGACAAACGACGGCGCAGTGCTATAGCTCCTTCTCTGGGGTTTTGCAACAGTCTATTTAAATCTCGTTGAATTCCTTCAGGGTTGAGCTCGTCTTTACCAGTGTTTCGCAGGTAATCTGCAATTGTTGTTGTGACAGAATCGTATTGTGCCTGAGCTTTATCTGCTACAGTTTTTGGTGCATGGCGAACGCTAGTCCAAGAATGTTCAACAGTATCTAAGATACGGTTTGCTTGGTCTTCGTTCAAATCTTGCCGTTGAGCCAGTAATTTGACTAAGGTATCGCGGTCAAAACGAGATAAGCGTGCTCTAATTGCAGAAACCCCTGTTTGTGGATCGTCCAGCAATCTCTTGAGGTCGACGCGGATAGCATCAGGATTGAGTTCATCTTTGCCAGTGTTCCGCAGGTAAGACTTCAAATTCAACCACAGTGTTTCTGCTTGATATCTCGCTTGTTCTGCCACTCCTTGGGATTCGATTAAAACTTGGTCTCTCTGTTTTTCTAACTGGTCAAGAATTGTATCTGCTTCTTCTGGGTAAATGTCATTCCGCTCTAACAGGGTTTCCCGCAATTCCTGACGGTCAAATTGAGCGAGTCGTCGAGCGAGAGTTTCATGGTCTGCGTCTGGGTCTTCGAGCAGAGCTTTGAAATCCCTCTGAATGCTTTCTGCAGTTAACTCTGACTTGGGAGTGACGAGGAGATAGCTTTCGACGCGACGTTGCAAGTCTTGTACTATCTCTCTTTCTTCTTCCGCAGTCACTGCAACGATCGTTTCCTGGCGGACTGCTTCTAAGCGATCGCAAATACGCTGAATTTCTGCTTGAGTCAGCAGACCTCGCTGTTGCAGGATGTTAACGAAATCGCTTCTTTGAATTTGCTCCAACTCTCGCCGCACCGTTCCCGGATCGGCAGCTGCATCGTAAATAACTTCACGAAACTCTTGGGCGACTCGATCCGAACTCAGTTGCCAAGTATAAGTGTTATGGAGGTAATTTTCTATATCAGCACGAATGGGGCTATACGGCTGCTTTGGTGTGGGCAGCCCTAATTTATCTGCTTGTTCTGATACTTTATCTTTAGCAGTGGTAAGAGCACCTAGAATTTTTTCTACATCTAAGTCAGATAAATCTGCACGTCCCATAACAACACCAGTCAGTGCCGTTATTGCTTGCTGTATTGTCCTCTGAATCGGACCGGGGGCAGTTTCTTGAGTCGCCCTTTGGTTTGCATCTTTTGTGGAACGCATTTCTTCCATCAACCGATCCAGCTTGGCATTGAGTTCATCAGTCCTGCTGTGTCCCGGTGGAAGGGATTTAAGATAATCAGCCAACTCACCAAAACGATCTTGTAGCGGTTGTTGCTGACCTACGACCTGTTGCCAAACACCGTACAATGTGTCAGCAATACGGTTAACATCCCGTTTGGACAAGTCAGTACGGCTGCTAACCAATTCGACAAATTTTTGACGGTCAATGTTGCGGAGCGCTGCACCACCTGCTGCTGTACCACCTGCGATCGCAAGTAGTTGCGGGTCTCTCAGTAGATTTTCAAATTCCCCTCTAATCCGAGACAAATCTAGTTCTGGTGGGCGCACCATATCTAAATAGTCTTCCACTCTATCGCGCAAAGTGGCGGGGTCAATAGCGTTACCCAACTCCCGACGCACAGCCGCCGCCGCCGCTTCAGCAGTTGAGACCACTTGCTGATTGACAGCCTTCGCTCCCAAAGCAGCAGTTGCAGTCCCCATAATTGACTGTAAGCCGGAAGTCGCCGCATTAACCAAAGAGCCCACTAAGGAACCAACTGTCGTTGAACTCACCCATACCAGCAGTAAAAAGTACGCTCCCCAAATAACCAAACCCAGAATTGCGCCCAATCCTGGAGTTAAATCCAAAAGACTGAGCTTCACTGCTAAGAAACAAGCAATAGCAAGAGCAATGGTGACAGAAATTACTGTCCACAGGCCCACTGCTGTGCCAATTTTGCGGATGGTACCACCTACACTTCCTACCTCGTTGTGGTCTTTATCTCCATCTGAGTCTGAGGAACGACCTAAGTAGGAGATACCAGCTGCAACAGAAAGGTTTGTTAAAACCAGTTGCAGGGCAAAAGCTAGGATCACACCAGAAACCAACGCGAAAAAAAAGCGCGGTCCAAAGGTGATATCTGGCTGGTTAACAACTGGCTCTTGCGCCACCCAAAAGAATGACTTATATAGTGCCAGTACTACGTGCGTACTATGAAACATTCTAATTCCTTCCTCGTATCGCTCACGTCAGTGGGATTAATAAAATTAACACTATGTTGTAATACCCAACTCTTTATGCTTAGAATCCTGGAATTTAGGTGTTTCAAGCATCCCTCCAAAGTTTGAAAACTGACTCCAGCGAGAGGTAGAATTTATTCATCTAATGGGCGATCGACATCCAGTAACTGATTAAATTACCTACTTTCAAGTATAAGAATTTAAAGAATGAATCTATTTCTTTGTTTTTCAAGAAATTATGATGAAAGTCGCTTGTATGTGGCTGGAAATCCATAAAAATCCCTTGTTATTAATTCAGTCAATTTCTAAATGGCTAAATCATCAAAATTTTTATATTTTCAAAGAGGATTTGCAGACAATAATTTGACATCCTGTCATCTATGTTACATTTATTTACATTTACTTTTTTTGCACTCCCTGTAGGTGGATTTCACTAAAAAATACAGCCAATATAATCGTCCGTGAGAGATGGGCGTAGTTTGTTCCCATTGGCAGAAAGCAGGAAAGTTTTAAGTAGCTACATTAAAGTCACACGGAACGATAAAAGAAAATTAAAGGGAGTCACAAAATGGAAACTCGTCCTGCTACCGATTTACCACCAGTTGCTACAGAATACAACGGCGTTGACCGTAATGCTTTCCTTTTTGGTTGGAACCCTCAAGCTGAGTTATGGAATGGTCGCTTGGCTATGATTGGTTTCTTAGCTTACTTGCTTTGGGATTTAGCTGGCTTTAGCGTCCTGCGCGACGTCTTGCACATTATTGGTTATTAGTTAGCAGTTAGTGATTAGTTGTTATTGGTGCATCCTCTACTAACAACTAATCACTAAGTCATACAATTTTTTGGAGGAAAACACAATGGAAGCTCGTGAAACTCGTCCTGCTACCGATTTACCACCAGTTGCTACAGAATACAACGGCGTTGACCGTAATGCTTTCCTTTTTGGTTGGAACCCTCAAGCTGAGTTATGGAATGGTCGCTTGGCTATGATTGGTTTCTTAGCTTACTTGCTTTGGGATTTAGCTGGCTTTAGCGTCCTGCGCGACGTCTTGCATATTATTGGTTATTAGTTAGCAGTTAGTGGTTAGTTGTTATTGGTGCATCCTCTACTAATAACTAACCACTCACTTAAGCATAAACTGTCGGTTTTGGTAAGCGGAACCAAAAGCGGGAACCTCGATTAGAACGGGGTAAATAACCAATAGTTCCTCCCCAACGTTCTACTGTAATACGACAAAAATAAAGTCCAATTCCAATCCTTCCACGATTCGTGTTTCCTTGAGAAAATTTTTGGAACAAACTTTCGACATTTTCTGGTGGAACACCAAATCCTTCATCATCAACGATAAATAAAATATATTCTCTTTCCTGTTGCAAACTTACTGTTACTGTAGATGCTGGTGGGCTGTGTCGAAAAGCATTTTCTATTAAGTTTGTCAGTACCCTATCCAAACGTGATTTATCCCCAATGACTCTCCAGTCAATGGTTGTGTTGGTATTGACAGCTAATTCTAATTGCATTTCGTTGAGCACAAAAGAAGGGGTAAAGAGTTCTATCACTTCCCTTACACAAGCTAATGCGTCTGGTGCATTGGCAACATCAGATGTAAAAGATTCTAAAGACTTGATTTCAGCAGAGAAGGCATCTAATATCTGTCGAATCAGCATTTCTTGTTTTTGCGATTGCTTCTTACCAATTTCTAATCGTTCTTTTCCCTTGGGTGTTAAGTTTTCAAACTCTAAAAGAGCCAAACAGCAATTGATACCGCTTAATTGTCCTGCTATATCGTGGATCACGCAATGTATTAAAACTTCTTTTTTTTGAGTTTCTTTAAAAAGATGATGATACTCTAATTTATTTTCTCGAGCTTTTTGTATAATTGATTGCTTTTCTATAAATAAATCTTCTTTTAATTCTATTAAAAGAAATGGACGTTGCTCTACACATATTGCTAAAGCTTCAAAATGATATTCTTTTCCAGAAGCGTCTGCTTGATACCACAACCCTGATTTTAATATTTTATCGCCATTAATTTGCCATAGGTCTTCAGCATCAATTAAAAATGTTTCTAAAAAAGGAAACATATCTCGCAGGACTAATATATCTGTTTCTAAATTGATTTGTGGATGAAAAAATCCCCTTAACCAATCCGGTACAAAACCAATAATTTTAAAGTTATTCTGCTCTAAACGCTCTAATATTAAAGTTTTTAATGTAGCAAAAATTTTTTCTGTAATAGATGTAAATTCGCTCATATTAGCTACTCGTTTATATTAAAAATTTCTATGTATTAAGTTAGAATGATTAATTTGTTGTTGAATAATCCCTATATGCATCTCATCCCAGGTCGCATCTAATAGTAATACCCAATCTCCTTCTTTTGAAGGAAATAAATGGACATCTGCACAGATTCCAGAAGTTATTTTCACACAAGGAAAGAATAAGGGTACTCCTTCTAGCGGTAAAAGTCCTTCTAGAAAAAAAATTTGTTTTTCTGCTTTTTCACCTTGTTGCAAGTTTAGGAGTCCATAGGCAGATAATTGACCTCCCCAAGTTGATAGACAGCCATCTTGATTAACTAAAAGATAGGCTAGAGAACGTTCCTCTTTGAAAAAAGAGAGAAGATAATCAGTCACGCAAGTGGGAATATCAAACATTTATTCCTCCAAAATTTTGGAAGCAAGACTTTGAAAAACTTCTTCTATATTTAAACCAGTTTTAGCACTTGTTTTTATAACAACCAAACCTTGCTGGATGAGTTGTTCAACTTCATTATTTTCTATTTCCCATTCATCTGCTAAATCCCATTTATTTAAAACTAAAATACACGGAACTTTATCGATAGTTTCTTCTACTCTTTGTCTGAGATTTAAAGCTTTATCTAAGGTATGATGTCTGGTTCCATCTGCCACTAGTAAATAACCAGACGAACCTCTTAAATAAGACATTCTTACTCTTTGAAATTCGTCTTCTCCATAAAGATCCCAAAGAATCAGGTTTAACTCTTTTCCTTTTAAGTTAATTGTTTTTTTATCAATTTTGACGCCTACGGTTGTTTGATATTTTTCTGAAAAAATACTGTAAACATATCGAGAAACTAAACTGGTTTTACCTGTAGCAAAGGCACCGACCATACAAATCTTTTTCTGAAGCATAAAACACTTCCTATCTTACAGTACCAGATAAGAATATCCTAAAGGAAACTTTACGGCTATACTTTCCACCTTTTTCTCTCAATTCCATATTTGGGGGTTCGCGATCGCCAGCACCCATGGCATTAAAATAACTGGTATTGATTCCTCTAGCCGCTAGAGAATAGAGAATTGTACTAGCACGAGATTGTCTGAGTACTATGTTTCTTTGTTCGCTTCCAGTGCTATCCGTATAGCCTGTAATTTGAATGCTGAGTTTTTTCCCAAGATATTGAGCAATGCTAGAGACTTTTTTGATATCTGATACCAATTCTTGTATTTTTTTCTCTTCCCCTGATACCAACTCTGTCGTTCCTTCAATAAATAACAAGTTTTTTCTTTCAATTTGTTTTTTGTAAATTTCTAACTGAATAAGTTCATCCTCAATTAATTTTTGATCGTTATATTGAGACACTCCAGGAATATTTTTCCACACTTTTCGTGTCTCTAAAATCCATTGAAAAGGCGCAGAGCCAGTAGCGTTAAGAATTCCATTATCATCTACTTGAAATAATACAGTTGATGGTGAATTGAGTAGTTTTGCTGCTCTTTTTTCAATAAGTTTAGGTTCAAACGAAAGGTATCTTTCCCATCGAGTTATAACTTCCTTAGAAGAGAAATGGAATTGTTTCATCACCATATTAGGCTCTACAGCTAAAGAATCTCTCATCCCGGAAATAAAATACTTTCCAGCACGAGTTTCTGCTTTAATAATAACAATTCCAGGTTGAGAGTCCAAGTCTTCTATAAAAGCGTTCCAACGCATTTGGTTTCTAATAGCAAAAAAGCTATAAATTCCCAGACTTAGACCTAGAGTACCTAAGAATGCTAATGCATAAGGAAACTTCTTTTTACTCCGCTCTTTGTATTGAGATGTCAAACAAGCTTGGAGAAAAGGTATACTATCAGCAAATGGTTCTGTTTCTCCGTCAAAGGCAATCAATTCTCTATATAGCTTGTGATGAATTTTTTCTATTGCATCTTGAAAAACTAATCTTAATTCATGAGGAGTATTGCCTCTAATGATACCTGCTAGAACTGCTTGGGGTCCCTCTTCAATCCAAATTGTTAGTTCTCCATAGTATAAACTATAAAGAGTATCTTCTTTTTTTGTATTAAAAGAGTCTTTGACAAAATCCTGGATGGCTGTTAGCATTGCTGAGACCAAATCAGGGTCTTGAATCGTTACCTGTGGTGCGACAACATGTTGCAACAGCAATCCATTTTTTTTATGAATCAGGAAAACCTGTTCCACTCGATACACCAATGTCCGAAGCAGCACGATCTGGGCAAATGTTTTCCCAGTCACAAGTGCTTCTATTCTCCACTTTAAACTCTTTGGCGAGAAGCCAGATTCCAAAGTTTTATCTAAAGATTGAATCATCTCTTGGACAGCTGCGATCGCCGCTTTACGGGTAGCTGGTCCTACAATAGGAAAAATGGCAGTTGCAAGAACATCTTGATCTTTTTGAACAGAGGCTTGAATGGCTTGCTCTACGGTGGGAACCAGGGCGTCGCTGAGTTCTTTCTCCTCTGCTCGTTGTGTTGCTTCTGGTAGCAATCGACTGAGATCTTCTGCTGTGATCTCTGGGTTATCTAATCTTTCGTATATTTTCTCTAATTTTTGTGGTTCAACCCCAAAAAGTAAAGTACGAAGTTCATTTAATTCATTTGTCATTTGTCATTGGTTACAGAGCGCTAGTTTTAATGTTGAGAATTTAAGCGAATGGCTAGTTCTGAGAAAAGATTAGCTAGGGCGTTACGGTCAGTTTTCTCAATCCGGAGTTCTTGAGTTTCTCGTTGTAATAAAGCCGTAATTTCTTCATATTTTTGCCTGATATCATCTTGTAGGTTTTTGGATTGATTGAGAATTTGCTCGCGAATTTCACGGTGGTTATTATTAGTTTTTTCTTCTATTTGGTTAATTTTTTTATCTAAAGATGTAGTTAAATTTCTATTCTCTTCAGCCATTGATTTTAAAGCTTCACCACGTTCTCCCTGCTCGTTTTTGACACGTTCTGACAAAGATTCAATCTCATTTTTAATATAAATTTCTAGAGTGTCTAGACGTTTTTTTGTTTCTTCTCTAAGGTCAGCATATTCCTTCTCCAAACGCTCTTCCAAACGGGCAAATCTTTTTTCTACGTCCCGCATTTGATTGCCGAAAAGAATATCTCTGACCTTAGCCAAATTGTTACCTTCTGCAATCTCAGTGCCACCCAATAAAGATTTATTTATATTGTGGTTTAACCCAGATAGATCTGATTCCGTCCTATAATTGTTATTCTGTTCTGATTCAGAGGGATTCATAGATGACATCCTTTCATTAATCTGTGGCTGAGTTGACTCTTTGTTGTTTTAACATACTGAGCCCGTGCTAGGTATTTCCTTGGTACTTAGCTATGTGTCTACTCCGTAGCCTAACATCTTTGCATGAGTCGTGCTCTGCGTGGAATTAGTATTTTATAAAGAAAGTTAACAGGCTTAAAGAATTTTTGAGATTTATTATTTTTTTTAAATTTTTTTAGCTCGCTAAATTAAAAAAGAGCGTTAGATACGCTCTTTTGTCTGCTGATGCTGATTTTTACAGAAGAAAACGGAATAGCATATACAAGGCAGAAGCTGTAAGTTGTAACAACATCACTGGCAAACCGTAATGTAGAAAAGATTGGAATGATATGCGACGCCCGTGTTGTTCGGCAATTCCTGCAGCAACTATGTTGGCGGATGCGCCAACTAAAGTCCCATTTCCTCCCAAAGTCGCGCCAAACATCATTGCATAAAAAAGTGGCAGAACTTCAGGAGGAAATTGTCCCTGAAAATTTTGTGCTAAAACTTCAGTTGGTGCCAATCCGACATTAACAAGGTACTGTTTGAGTAATGGTACCATTGCGACAACAAGTGGAATATTGGGAACAACGCTAGAAAGCAACCCAATGAAAAAGACAAGACATAAAGAACCAACAAGAATGTTTTTTCCTAAAATAGCTGCTAAAACTCCAGATAAACTGTTGATAACACCAGTTTTTTCCAAGCCACCAATAAGTACAAAAATACTCATAAAGAATATTAAAGTACTCCAATCCACATCTCTTAATATATTATTGACTGTGTCAATTTTGCTTTGATGGGATAAAAGCATTGCTAAAGCAGCTCCTAACAAAGCGACAGCAGCTGGTGAAACAGGAACTGGTAAATATTCTCCCGCAATAAAAAAGATTAATACGAAAGCAACTATGAATCCGCCTATGATTAAAACTCGTGGATGGTTGATTTGAGGATGCGGTAGTTGTTCGAGGTTTTCTAGCTTGGTTTTCCAGATTTTACGAAAGAGGAAAGGTAAGATTGCTATTATAGTAATGATGGCGATCGCCCCTCCGAGACTCAAGCGCCACAAGTAATCTATAAAACTAATATTGATTGCATCACCAACAATAAATGTAGCCGGATCTCCAACGATAGTTAGCAATCCTGCACTATTTGCTACAAATACCATAAGCATAAGTAACGGTACAAAATTCACTCCAACTTCCTCTGCAATTGGTGGAATTAAAGGTGCTAATAACATAACTGTAGTAGCATTTGGCAAAACAGCACAAATAGGAGTCGTAATTCCTACAATTCCTAGCAATAGACGATTCCCCTTACCTTTTGCAAGGATAACTATTTGAGTTGCAAGATATTCAAAAATCTTAGTAGGTTCAAATGCTCTGACAAGTACCATGACTCCAAAGAACAAACCCAATGTTCCGTGGCTGTTACCGATATAACTAACAGCATCTCCTAAAGTCATGACATTAGTAAAAACCAATAACAACGCTCCTAATAACGCAGCAATTGTCAAATTTACCCACTCTGTCATGATTAAGATTATGACGCTTATAAATGTGAGAATACTAATAAGTGCTTGCCAGTTTTCCATTATTGGTTAATAGTTAGTCTTTGGTTATAGAATACTAGAATTATAAGCATATTCTCGAAGTTTTCAAAAGGCAACAATTGAAAGGTAAACCATTTTTTAATTGTTTTAGTATATTTATGTTCGTAATGCACTCCTAAAGAATTAGAAACCCGACTTCTAAAAAAAAGTCGGGTTTCTAAATGTGGTAATTACAAAATTTTCGCCTCTAAATGTATTTATTTTGAATTGAATTTGGAATCCCTAATACCGAACACGGGAATTGAGAACCAAGATTTTGTACGATTGGATGACGGATTGAGTTACAGCCAAGGAATAAGATATCAGCTGATTCTGAAACAACAACTTTTTTAAGTTCTGTTGCAACACAACCAAACCGTAAATGAGCTTTGAAAGAACTTTTCCATTCAGCCGCCAAACTGCTGGCTTGTCTCAAAATACGTTCTGCTTGCGCGAATCTATCTACAGATTTTTCTTCCTGTATTGGGTGTGTTGAGTTATTTTGCCATCTTGTTTGAGTTACAATCCCCGTATTCAATTCTTCTTCTTCGGAGTCTGTTAAAAAATGTTGTATTACTTGTCGATCGGATCTGCGACTGCTTCCCACGTCATCTGCTGGCAAAACTTCTGCACCACCAGACATTAAACGATCTTCCATGACATAGACAACTTGAACTGTTACTTGAGCTTTCGTAGCCAAACGTGTTTGGTGAGCTGTTAACAAAGCAATATCTAGCGCAGTATGACTGTTCGGAGAACTGTTATAGCCAACAATTAAATTTATTGATGTTGACGCTTGGATTTCTTCAGAAATAGACATTTTTGGTGTTGGAAGCAGTACCATTTGCTCAATCAAATCATCTCTTCCAATAGCATTTTGCAGACGCACTAATAATGGCTTAATATTCACAGTCTTCTTCTCTCAGCACGAAACTACTTAATAAGGAGAAGCGGGTTATCTAAAGGATAAAGTGTGAAGTTGAGCTAACTTAAGACAACTTTTCATCTTTTATCCTGTCTAAGGAATCCCCAATGGAAACTGTTATTACAGCCAAATGTTGGGGTTCCTTCCATTGCCTACGGAGTTAGCTGACGGGCTAAGACTGGAAGGTGTCTCTCTTGAAATCGGAAGTATGAAGAATGAACTAAGAAAACGCAGTTTCTCATTTATCCTTTATCCTTTTACAAGATAAGCCCCAAAAATTGGTTCCTCCGCTTCAAATTTCGGAAATTTAAATTAGGCTACCCACTTTAACAGCGATCGACGACTAGTTCTCAGTTAACAATTATTTAGTTATTACTGGTTACTAGTCGCCGATCGCTGTTGCTGGTAATTACTCATCTTGAGTAAAGTACTTATCTAGGAAATTCAAGGCGTGATTGCGAAGTTCAAAATATTCTTTAGAGTTTCGCATTGCTCCGCGATCGCGTGGATGAGGAAAGGGTACTTCCAAGATTTCTCCAATCTTAGCAGAGGGTCCATTAGTCATGAGAACAATACGATCTGACATATAAATTGCCTCATCCACGTCATGAGTGACCATCATCACAGCCTGACGATGGTTTTCCCAAATATCCAATACTTGCCGCTGTAATTTCCCCCGAGTCAATGCATCTAATGCCCCGAACGGTTCATCCATCAACAACATTTTTGGACGAATAGCTAAGGCTCTTGCGATCCCCACACGCTGCTTCATTCCACCAGAAATTTCATCGGGGTATTTGTCAGCTGCCGCATTTAAGTTTACCATTGCCAAGTGTTCATTAACAATGCTGATTTTTTCAGATCTTGAGGCATCTTTGAGCACTTCATCCACCGCTAGTCGGATATTCTCCCGTACAGTCAACCAAGGTAGCAGGGAGTAGTGTTGAAACACCATCATGCGTTCAGCACCGGGTTTGCGAATTTCTTTGCCATCCAATCTTACGGAACCAGAGGTCGCTTTTTCTAAACCAGCAACAATCTTCAAAAGAGTGGACTTACCGCAACCAGAGTGACCGATGACAGAAATATACTCATCTTCACCTATGGTTAGATTGACATTATCCAGAACGACAAATTGCTCACCATCAGGTTTTGGATAGGATTTGGTGACACTGTCAATTTCCAGAAACGGAGTAGCGCCCATAGTGCGCGAATTGCTATCGTTTGTCAATGGAGTTGATTTTGTCATGGTAGCTTTAAGAGAGAGTAAAGATTTGTGGAGAGAGTTGTAAGCAATATCCCTATGGAGTTAGGACATATAAAACCGAGTAGGGGCGTTGGCTCTAATTTCAAAACTGTTGAGATAGCCTACAGGATCGCTGGGATCGAAACCTTTGTTGTCTATGAAAACTTCAGGGGACTCGACCTTGAAATCTTCTTTGGGCGACTTAATACCCATTTCTGCAGCAATTTCACGATATAAATCTGTTCTCCAACCTTGTGCAGCTAGTTTCTCTGCATCTTTGGGAAATTTCTTGATTTGACCCCAACGTGCTGCTTGAGTCATCATCCAAATACTTCTGGATCTCCATAAAAATGTAGAGTGTTCGTCAGGGCTTTTAGGAATGTTGTCAGGAATGTCGAAGAAAATTGTCGTATCAGCAGCTTTTATCGTGCGATCCTTACCATCAAACCCACCATAGTTATAGTTGCCCAAAATAGCGGGACCAGTAAATTTAGTTGTTGGCGCACCTTTTTTTCTAGGTTTTGCACCAGTAAACGAACGATCTGTTATCAGTTCGGCAACTTCTTGACGGTTTTCAGGTTTGCTGCAATACTGACAAGCCTCAATCATCGCCTTGACCAGAGAGCGATAGGTTTTGGGATAATTGACGATAAATGATTCCATCACCCCCAAAAGTCTATCTGGATGTCCCAACCAGACTTCTTTGCCTTGAGCAAAGGTAAAACCTACACCTTCATTACCAGTAATTGCACGAGTATTCCAAGGTTCTGCCACCATATAGGCTTGCATTGCGCCAATACGCACGTTCGTCACCATTTGTGGTGGGGGAACAATAATGACCCGAAACTCTTTAAATGGATCGACTCCTGCAGCAGCTGATATATAGCGGATAAAGTACTCGTAAATGGCAGAACTAAGAACAACTGCCCAAACTTTACTTTCCGCTGGCTGTTTTTCAAAAAAATCTCGAAAATCCCGACCAAACTCTTCCAAAGCTCGATCGCCATATTGTGCTTTGTACTGATACCACGGGCGCAACCCAAAATCCCACATGGCTTTATTCATCGTCATGGCATTTCCATGACGGTGAATTGTCATGGCTGCACATAAAGGGGCGTGACGAGCACCTTCAGCGCCGATTCTGGCATTGGTTACAGCACCAGACACAACGGGTGAGGCATCAAGGCGACCAAAGATAATTCCATCACGAGATGTTGCCCAGCTTGCTTCTCGATTGAGTTTGACGTTCAACCCATATTTGCGGAAAAAACCTTTTTTCCAAGCAATAGCAAAGGGCGCACAATCGTTGACAGGGACATAACCAACAGTGAGATTCGGTTTTTCTAACGTTTTGGAATCAACAACAGGTTGAACGGCAGCAGCTTCTTCTGTTAGCCCTTTAGCACTGCGGTCTCCGGAGATAGCACATGAAGATAAAGCCATTCCCGCTGCTGTTGCCCCTACTCCTACCAAAAACTCCCGTCGATGCAAAAGATTTTTCTTATCGGCGTTGTTCATAAATGATTGTTAGTTATTAGTTGTTAATTGTTAGTGGTTCTACTAACTACTGTGCGGGCGCAATGCCTTGCGCCCCTACTAACCACTATCCTTTAGTTAACTTGCGGTTTTTCCCGGACGACGAGTGACTAACTCTTGAATTTGGCCTACTGCAAAATCAAGCAATAGCCCAGTTAAGCCAATGACCAATACGGCTAAGAATACCGAGCTCAAGTTGAGACGGCTCCACTCATCCCACACAAAAAAGCCGATTCCGATACCACCAGTTAGCATTTCTACAGCAACGATCACCAGCCAAGCAATTCCCAAGCTGATCCGCAAGCCAGTGAAGATATATGGTAGACTTGCGGGCCAAATAATTTTTGTAATTCGCCGCCAACGTGGCATTTCTAAGACTCTTGCTACATCTATATAGTCTTTGGAAACACTTGACACGCCCAGTGCAGTATTGATGATTGTAGGCCACAAGGAGGTGATGAAAATAACAAATATGGCTGATGGATCTGCCAAATTGAAGATAGCTAGGGCAATTGGTAGCCAAGCCAAAGGTGACACAGGTTTAAAAATTTGAATGACTGGGTTGAGAGCAAGCATTGCCGTTTTGGACATTCCAATCAAAAACCCTAAGGGAATTGCAACTACAGCACCCAATAAAAAACCTAACAATACCCGCCGCAAGCTTGCGATTAACAACCATCCAATTCCTAAATTGCCCGGTCCTCTCTGATAAAATGGGTTCAGGATGTAGTCCAAGTTGGCAACCAGCGCTTCTGGTGGGGTTGGCATTAATTCATGATTAGCAAGAGCAATAACCCACCACAGTAGAATAATTCCTAAAAATCCAAGCACTGGCAGTATAAAGGTTTCTTTCACCAGTACGGGTTTTGTTCTTTTCCAGGCTGCTTGTCCAGCAACTGCAATAATTGCAGCTATGTTTAATTGAAACACTCTGCTTCACCTCACCAGACTTAAATGCGGGTACAAAAAACCGAGCAGTACCAGCCAGGGATACTGATGAGATTCAATAAAGACTATTGTCTCTTCAGTCTCCTCTCAGTGCCTACGAAGTTAGCTGACGGGCTAGAGTTGAGAGATACTCTCCCTGAGAAGGATTAAGTATAAAGTGTAAAGGATGAAGTTACTACTGCCCCCTCTTTTTATCCCCATACCCTTTATATTTGACCCTTTCTCAGGATACGCCCCTTTGAATGGTTCCTCCGCTCTAACTAATGCAAACTTGCCATTAGCCAGATTAGGCTGACTTACTCTTAAATTTTAGATAAATGTAACACTGCTACACAGTAGCGTCAAGGTATCCAGAGATAGAGGATTTTCATTTTACCATCTATTATTATTTATCCTGTTAAGATCTTTCTCCATCTTCTGGTGTAAATATTTAAGAAGAATTATGTATTGAGTATAATTTACATAATGTTTGCTTTAGATAATCATAATATTAAAAACTATTTTTACTCATTACCCACATAGAAATTTTAGAATATTCATGAAAAATTTGAAATACTATATTTTAGGCATTGCCTACTAAATCATAATTTTAGCAGGTAATCCCAGGCATACGGATGTTTCCCAAATCAAATAAGATTGCTATAGTTAAATATTGTTCATCTGCACGCAATGAAAGATTTTAGTCAACTGCTACAAAATAAAACTCAAACAATTGTAGAAGAGTGGGTGAAAGCTGTTCGAGAAGACAAAAAAATTCCCATCACCAAAAATCTCTCACGCTCAGCTATCAAAAATCATCTCACTGATGTCCTCTCAGCACTAGCAGATGTTCTGGCTAAAAGTCCACAAGATGATGAAATGAAACAGATCGTTCAAGAAAGTTTGCATCATGGAACTCTTAGAGCTGAACAGGGTTATGATGCAGCAGAAATTGCACGAGAATACCGTGTACTGCGAGAGATTATATTTAAGACAATTGAACCGGAATTTTTACAAGCATCTGTAGGGGAAGTGATGCGAGCTGTACGACTCATTGATATAGTTTTAGATGAAGCGATCGCATCTTGTTTTCAAAGCTACACAGAACAGCGCTTGACAGAACTACAGCAGCTACAAAACCAGTTAAGCCTTAACAATCAGGAACTTACCCGCTTATTAAGGTCAAATCAAGATCATATATCTTATCTAGCACACGAACTTAAAAGCCCTTTAACTTCCATCATTGGGTACTCAGATTTATTTTTACGCCTGCAAAGAAAGCATTCTGAGGAAAAAGAGGAAAAAGATACTTTTACCAATTTAGAACACATAGAAAAAGTTTTACGCAGTGGCAGACAATTACTCCGAATTATTAATGACGCTTTGGAAATCTCTCGTTATGATGCAGGGGAAATGAAATTGCACCCTGAATTCATTAATCCATGTGAATCGATTGAACATGTTTGTGAAATGTTAGAGTCTTTAGCAGCTAACAAAGAGTTAGAAATGCTTGTTGAGCTTGACAAAGCACCAGAACAAGTCTTTACAGATCCGTTACGATTACAACAAATTTTAACAAATCTTATAAGTAATGCCATTCGTTATACCGATCGCGGAACTATTAAAATAAACTGTGAAATTTTAAGCGACGATCGGTGGGCGATCGTAGTTTCCGATACAGGAGTGGGGATTGAGCTAGAAGACCAAGCGCAAATTTTTCAACCTTACTTTCGCATTGGTATTGGCGGTCAATATTCTTACCTTCCCGATAGCACTGGTTTGGGTTTGGCAATAGTATTACGGTTAGTGAAACTCCTAGAAGGAGAAATCAATGTCGCCTCACAGGTAGGGATTGGTTCAACCTTTACAGTTACTCTTCCATTAGAAATGATCTGAAGGATAAAACCTTAATTATTGTTTACATACATAACTTTTTGTATTCGTAAACTCCCATAGAAAAAATATTTCCAACAATTTCTAAAATTTTTCAGATTTTCCTCTTTTTTTTAGGTTAAAAATGAAAATTTTTAAGCTTACATTAGGAAGAACAATGCCAACTCTTTTAAGATTATTTTACTAAGTATCGCCCATCCTATATGTAGTTCAAAAATTACAAAAAAATTTAGGCAAGCTTCAAAACTATCTACAGCCTTTTCTGTAAAAAGAAATTCTACTTTCTGTATATCCTAAGTTGGATAGCTTCCGGGTTAACAACATATTAATAATTGAATAAAAAATAGTAAAATCATTAAAAATATGACTTTTGAATAAGAGTCGGAATACCTCTATTGGAAGATGAATGAGGAAAAGGTATAACTCCATATTTAAAAGTCGAGGCAAGCCAAATCATTACTATCGAGAGAAAAGCCATTCTTATTTTTGCTAATCTAATCGTTTTTTTAAGGCAAAAAAACTGTGAAAAAAGGCGGTATTTTTGTTTAACAAAAGAAAAGAATGAGCCAACATCATAATTTTGGAAGACATAGATAGCAGAAACAGATTTGTAATTAGTAATTCCTGTTGTTTTTTAAAGAGGCAATCTAATGTCTAAGTTTTCACGGAGACAACTACTGGCTTTTTTTGGAGCAAGTACTGGTGCAACAGTATTATCTCCGATGTTAGGAGACCGATTTTTTGGCAACAGCCCTAGCGTTGCTGCTGATGGTGGTGTACCTTTGAAATTTACCCCACTCCGTTTGCCCCATCCCTTACCAATTTATACCCAGCAAAAAAGCTACTTATCAACAGGAATTGAGCAAGGAAGTATTTTAGAACCTTCTGCTAATACAGCGTTAAGTCATTACACTGTTATTGATGACGTTGTAGTACCACCAGAATATGAACGGTATGTAATTGTGGCGTGGGGCGATCGCGTTTTCCCCAATCAAGAAGAATACTTTGGCTACAACAGCGACTACACGGGCTTTGTTCCTATTAATAGTAGAAACTTCAATGATGGCTATCTGTGGAACAATCACGAGTACGTATCTTACCCTATTACCGCTACCGTACCCGGTTTTACAAGCGATAGCGACCTTATAGGATTTCCTACAACATATTCCCTAGTTATTGGAAGAGATTTACCTGAAGACAGAACAAATCTCCAAGTCTTGGGTGAATTTATGTATAACATAGGCGGTTCCGTTGTCAGAATCGCCCGACAAGACCGCAACGAACGCTTTGCTGTAGTGCGCGATTCTAAAAACCGACGTATTCATGGACTCTCTGGTTTGGGAATCAACAGCCAACGTACTGACAAATATAAAGAAGTCACTTCATGGGGTTCCAGAAGCTACCAAAAAGGAGACGAGAATTATCTCATTGGGACCGGATTAGCAGCTACTCAGGTCTTTAATCTCAGTTCTGATGGACTTGGTAACAAAATCATTGGTACTGGCTTCAACTGTTCTGGAGGTACAAGCCCTTGGGGGACCATTTTATCTGCTGAAGAGAACTTCCAAGCCAGTACAAGTTCTTTTGTTGGTGTTCAGGAAAATGTCAACCCCAACGGTACACAAACGAGCTATATCGAAGGTAGTACTGGAAATGCATTTGGTTTAGTCGGTGAAAAATATGGTTGGATAGTAGAACTCGATCCAGCCGATCCAAATTTCCGCCCTCGCAAACACACTGCTCTTGGTCGCTTCCGTCATGAGAATATTGCGTTGCGAGTGGAAGCAGGAAGACCATTAGTAGGTTACTTAGGTGACGATCGCCGGGGAGGTCATACTTGGAAATTTGTGAGTTCTGGTACAGTCACTTCTCCAACCGATAAAAACAACAGCCGCTTATTTGAAGACGGTACTTTATATGTAGCTCGTTATAACGCTAACGGTACGGGCGAGTGGATTCCCTTAAATTTAAACACTCCTACAAATCCCATTCCTCCCTCAACTCTTGCATCAGTAGAAGTTGCAGCGTTAGGTAGAGCATCAAATGGTGGCAATACCCGTTTACCAAGACGCAGGGGTATTTTGGGTGAAACTTCAGAAGGTGGGTCAATAACTGTCACAATAACACAAGTTACAAATCAAACAACTGGAGCGATTACTTCTTACGGTGAAGCTGAAGCTTTACCTGCCTATCAAGGTAAGAAGCTATCCGATTTTTATACCAGTCAGGGTGCAGTGTTAGTTGATGCTTTTTTAGCTGCTAACCTCATTGGAGCCACTCCCACTGCTCGTCCCGAAGATCTTGAAATCAACCCTAGAAATCCTAGAGAAGTCTTTATCGCTTATACGGACGGTGCGCCATCGGGAGATGGATATCCCGATTCTCGAATTTTTATCGTATCCAAGTATAGTGCTGACATCACTGCCGCACAGCCTTCAGGTGAACTTTTTAAAATTATCGAAGATAGCGCTGATAGCACCGGTACAACCTTCCATTGGGAACGATTTGCCAAAGGTGGAGAAGCAAGCGCAGAACCTGGAGATGGTTTTGCTAACGTAGATAACTTAGTATTTGACAGCCAAGGTAATATTTGGGGTTGCACTGATATGTCTACTGAAGCTCATAATGGCTTTACTACGGGTGCAAACCCAGAGCCATTACGAGTAGACCACAGGGTTGTAGGGGCTAATTCACCTAGTACTGATGATTCTAATTTCAATGTCAGGACTTCTGACCTAATTGGAGTGTTTGGAAATAATTTCCTCTTCTTTATCCCCACAAGTGGACCCGACGCAGGGGAGGTTGTACCTTTTGCTTATGGACCGCCACGTTGCGAATTCACAGGACCTACCTTTGTTGGGGATACACTGATTATTTCCGTACAGCATCCTAGTGAAGATGTTCCATTTACTCCACGGCAAACCCTCAGCAGAGAAATTGAGATTTTGAACTTGGATGGTACGCTGTTTACCCAACAACGCAATATACCTCGTGGTAGCAATTGGCCCAGCAATATAGAGGGCAATATTGAAGGACCCCCACGTCCGGGAGTCATCGGCATTCGACGCAAGCAGTCCAGGGGTCGCTTTGTTTAACACCTGACCTGCTAATTGCGATCGCACTTGATACTGAAAAAGCATTAATTGCGATCGCAATTCCATGAGGGAGCACATCGATCAAGCAATGTGTTTAAAATCCAACAACACTTCAGAGGCGGATTGATAGCGATCGCTAAAATGATACCGCACCATCTTATCTAAAATCGCTGCTAAATTTTCGCTAATTTGTGCGCGATGTCGCCACATTACACAACCAGTATCCGGGTCGGGCTGAAGTTCGTGGGGTAACAATCCCGTTACTGCTTGAATGCCAATCATACCGACAGCATAAACATCGCTACACAAACGGGGATGACCTGCAAATTGTTCTGGTGGTGCGTAACCTCGCGTTCCAATAGCAACTGTTGCTAATTCTGTTTGTTCGTTGCTAGATGGTTGCATCATTTTAACTGCACCAAAGTCAATTAACACCAAGCGATTATCTAAGCTACGTCTGAGAATATTATTCGGTTTAATATCTCGATGAATAACGCGATGGTCGTGAACAAATACCAAAATTTCTAATATTTCTTTCAGTAAACTAATAACATAAAATTCATTTTGTATTCCCCTTACGGGTGGTAATTCGTCACTCAAGGAATGTCCTTGAATATATTCTTGTACTAAATAAAATTCACGATTGTCCTCAAAATAAGCTAGCAATTGAGGGATTTGAGAATGTTGACCTAAAGCTTCTAAAATTTCGGCTTCAGCATCAAATAGCCTTCTAGCAACTTGCAAAAATTTTGTGTCTCGACGGGCGGGCATCAATTGCTTGACTACGCAGACAGGATGACCGGGACGTTGCATATCTCCTGCTAAATACGTGCAACCAAATCCACCCGATCCTAAAACTTTTGTCACTTTATAGCGTCCACTTAGTATGGAGTCACCACTAGTTTTTTCGAGTGTGTCGGCTTTTGGAGTGTGAAGGTGTTTGTCTTTTATTTCTGTCGTTTCTTTCAAAAGAGTGTGTAATTGTTCAATTGCTTCTTTTTGTTTTTCTACTTGTAGAAGAATTATCTTAGTTTGTTGTTGATTTTGGTATGTCATATAAATGACAACAACAATACTACTAGTTATGAATGCGATCGCAGGTGGTACGACTGGTATCCATCCTGCTTGTAAAAACACACTCGTACAAATAACTATTAACCCAATGAGAGTTGTACCACCTACGACAATCAACAATAAAGGATGCCGCACCCGCCAAGCCAAAGTAGCACCTGCAAGTGACCAAATCCATATCCATAACACTTCTGCCCATTCTGGAAAATACCAGATTAAAGGACGCCCATCTAGCACTGCACTTATTAGCTGGCTGGTTGTCTGTGCGTGAATTAAAGCAGGCGACATTCTTGCGGGTTGGTCTGGTAATGCACTATAAGGGGTATAAAAACCAGAATGAAGGCTGGGGGTTTTCGTACCAATAATCACCAGACGGTCTTTGAATAACTTGGGATCTACAGATCCGGTTAATACTTGTGTAAGAGTAACTTCTGGTGCAAGGCGATCCGGATGGCGGTAATTTAGCATAATTTGATAGCCACCCGCATCTATCTTTTTATAACCACCTGCATCACTTGTTAAAGATTTAAAATGTGCTTTTAACGTGCGATTTTTGGTATGGCTCAATATCATGTTTTGTTTATCTGGAAAATCAGGTTCGACACCCTCTTTTTCCAGATAACTCATTGCCAGTACTGTAGCAAATGATGTGGCTGTTGTACATTTTTTGTCGTATTCAGAATGAGCAAATAGCAAACTTCGACGAACAATCCCATCATCATCTGTTACTAAATCCGTAAATCCTACGTTATTTATAGATAAATTTTGAGGAGGCGCAATTTCCTGAGTTCCTACACTGCTGAATGCACAAACACTAATAATATTATCTCGCCGTTTTAAACCTGATGCAAAATTTTCTTGTTCCGATCTGTATAAATTTACTCCAATAATGCGCGGTTGATATGATTGTAGCTTTGCCAATAACTCGTTAAGCGTGTTATCTGATAAAGGCCATTTTTGTTTCCGAACGTCATCTTCAGTGACTGTCACTAGCACCAAACGCGAATCCATTGGTTCTGGAGAACGCAACCGTAACATTTGGTCATACGCCTTCAGTTCTACTGATTGCAATAATTTCAGTTCTCTCACTCCCATTAATAAAGATGTGACTCCTACACTACTTATAAGAATCGGGAGCAACCAGTTAAAGGGGGTGTTGTTGCGACGGTCATCTCTGATGACCTCAAGAGGTGCCTCAGTCAAAGCAAAGTCCTGTGTCTTGCGATCGACAAACGTATCACTATGGCGATTTTGACTTTGTAGAAGAAATGGGGACGTTCTACGAGTCAAACGAACCCAATCTTTTGCTAAAGTGGCACGTAGTTTTTCAAAGAGTCCAGTCATCACAGGAGTGCGGCAGCAGCCAGAATTTGGTGAGATAATCTCATGCTATACTGTTGACCACAGTTAGCGTGAGTGTCTTAGTATCGCTACTAAGATTCTCTAGGTATATAGTAGGACTTACTTATTTTAATGGTTCTACCCCATTTTCTGTTTTAACTTAGGTAGATGACTGTTGCCCGTTGCAAGTACGCGATCGCGGTTCAATCCAACTTTACTCGATATTTAATACTTTTTATACAAAATACACGGGGATTGGGTTGAGCAGTCACAAAACTCAACAAAATCCCCATATCCAAATGACACTATTAACAAATCCTTGCATTACCTGCAATGCTATGCGATACTGTTAAAACATTTAAATCTACTGCTAACAAGTAAATTTACCGTAGATTAAAACAGAGCAACTTTAGTGACACTGAGATATTTGTCACTCTTTACCAGTGATATCTTCTCAACCAAAATCTGAAATCCAAAATCCAAAATCCCATGACATATATCTTGGCAATTTCAGGGAGCCCTTCTCACCCCTCCAGAACACACGGTCTTCTGGAATACGCAAGTAAAATTTTACAGCAAGAAAGTTATCACACAGATATTATTTCAGTTCGTGATATACCACCAGACGTTTTGGCATATGGACGCTATGACAGCCCCAACTTAGAGGAACCAAAGGCACTTTTAGAACGAGCTAGTGGGGTGATCGTAGCCACTCCAGTTTATAAAGCCGCGTATACAGGAGTTCTGAAAGCTTTTTTAGATTTATTACCTCAACGGGCTTTATCGGGTAAAGTCGTGCTACCTATTGCCACTGGTGGAACTCTTGCTCATTTGTTATCTATTGATTATGCCCTCAAACCCGTACTCTCTGAGTTAAAAGCAAGGTACATTCTGGGTGGTGTTTATGCAGTAGACAAGCAGATTCAAGTACAGCCAGATGGTAGCCTTCAGATTGAAGAGGAAATTGAGCAGCGACTCCAAGAAGCTTTACAAGAGTTTGCGGAAACTGTAAGCAAATTTCAACCAATTGCTAAAGAGTTGACGCACGCAAGTTAGTCCATTACCTTTCTTCCTACTTGCCCGTAGCAGATGAAGAACTGCCAGTTCATCTGCTACTTTTTTATAGGAGAACTCAATTTAGGAGAATTCAAACGCCCCAATATCGGCTCTACCATTTAGGATACGAGGGAACCAACGTTGGTCGGTTATGGGATCGGTATCCAGCAGGTTTGGATCTGCGGAATCAATAGCTGGACTATCAAGAAGTAGGGCTACTGTCTGTGTGGAACCACCATTAAAATCCAAAGAAGCTAGGCGAGGATCGAGCGGGTGGTCACTTGTGCCTGTTATATCTCCTGTGACTCCAAATCCAGAACTACCAGTGCTGTCACCAATGAGGTTATAGCCAAAGCTTACGAAACTACCAGCCACGTCGGAGTTAACACCGTTTGTATTCAAGTGGTTGGCAGCGATAATGGTGTTCCGTGCGCTAGCGAAGCCATTAGTATTATTGAACACACCTCCACCATTAGTGGCTAGATTTTGGGTAATTGTACTAAATACTAGAGTCAGCGTACCATTATTATTGATACCCCCACCTTGGCTGCTTGTTCTGTTGTTACTAATGGTGCTGTTGCTCACCGTTAGAACACCATTATTATTGTTATAGATGCCGCCGCCACCACTCCCTAAAAACCCACTGCCACTGGCATTGTTACTGATAGTGCTGTTGCTCACCGTTAGGGTGCCACTATTAAAGATGCCGCCACCAGAACCAGTGAAGCTACCGCCAATGGAAGTATTGTCATTGATAGTGCTGTTACTTACAGTCAGAGTGCCATCGTTAAAGATGCCACCACCACTGTCAGCCAAGCCGCTAGTTAACCTGTTGCTACTCACAGTAGAGTACAAGAGTGTCACGTTACCGCTAGCATTGTTGTAGATACCGCCGCCACTAGCACCCCTACCTCCTGACGAATTGCCATTGAGGATACTATTGTTGAGTGTCACGGTACCACCAACGTTATAGATACCGCCACCTCTACCCTCATTACCAGATGCAAAAGAACGGTTATCATTAATGGTACTATAGTTTACTATAAAAGTACCGCCAGCGTTGTAAATGCCACCGCCACCGTTTCCTCCCAGACCGGATTCTGAGTTATTACTGATAGTACTGTTGTTTACTGTTACGCTCCCTATGTTGTAAATACCACCGCCGCCACCGAGCCCAGTGCCCGAAACGAAGTTATTACTGATAGTACTATTATTTATCGTGATGTTCCCTATGTTGTAAATGCCGCCGCCAGACCCAGCTCGGTGATTGCGAACAACACTGTTGTCTAGGATGAGGGTACCACTGTTATAAATCCCACCACCAAAGCCATTCGGCATATTATCTCTGCCATCGGCAACGATCAATCCATTAAAGGTTACTGTTGCTTCCGCCTCAATCTCAAACACTCGTGAAGCTTGGTTACCGCTTACCGTCAATAAGTTTTCACCTGTCAAAGTATCCCGTGGGGCGATGATGCTCAAGCTTTGAGTAATATCAAGTTCTCCTAAACTCAGGGTAATGGTCTGTGAGCTGGCAAACAATGAGCAGTCAAATACAATTAAGTCTTCATGACTATCGGTATTTGCTTGATTAATTGCTTCTCGTAGAGTTGTCACCCCATCATTACTATCGACCAAATCGGCAATACTGTTGACTGTAATAATAGCACCGGGATTCACCTGTACATGGAGTTGATGGAGTAAATCGTCTGAAAATACAGGTGTAGAAGTTGCGGAAAATGCAGATTCATAATCTGTGGTAGACCCTAGAAAATCCATAGCAAATTTCACTCTCATGATGAATGCTATAGAAATTTTATATAAACTACCACGGAAGTAAAAATTTTTCTAAGAACTCGTTGACTTTTAACAGGGTATCCGGCAATTCTGTATCAACTTCTCTCACCTTCTCAAAAGGAGCGAACCGATAGTAATTATAGTGTAAAAATTTTTATCCTAGTGAGAGCTTATTATAACATAATAAAAAAAATCTAAAAATATCATGAGATACACAAAATTGATTAACATAAGTTTAAGATAGCTAAGAGTGGTAAATACCTCTAAAGAAAGAGTTTACTACTAATTGATAAACTCTATCCGGCATGGTGCTGCTATTTGGACAGGTGTGAAGTCCGATCTGAGTTGTTATAGAAGCCAAAAGTTAGAAGTCAAAAGTAGGAATACTTATTTTTGAGTTAAGTCAGAACTCAAAAGACTAAAGTTTATTTTTGACTGTTTAACTAGAAATTTCGATTTAGGCGTGCCTTTATCTAAATAGTTAGTTGTTATTAGTTAGTCGTTAGTGATTAGTAGAAAAAACAATAACTGCTACCAATAACTGCTAACCCCTAACCATTAAGGAGAATACCATGCTTGCGTATCTTCCACTTTTAAATGACCATAATCTACCGTATCCCGATACAATGCATCCCATCGTTGTCCACTTCGTAATTGCGATGGTGTTGTTTGCCTTCTTGTGCGATGTCATTGGATACTTTACCCGTAACTACCGTCTTTTCGAGGTGAGTTGGTGGAATATGTTTTTCGCTACAATTTCCATCTTCGTCGCCATCATTTTCGGTCAATTTGAAGCAGGTTTGGCAGAACCTTATAATGCAGCCCGCTCGGTCTTGAATGTACATACCATAATTGGTTGGTCGCTTTCTGGAATTCTTGCTGCCGTTACAGCTTGGCGTTATGTGATTCGTGCTCGCACTCCACAAAAGGTGCCAATTTATTATCTAACAGCAGCCTTGCTGTTAACTGTCTTAGTAAGCATACAAGTGTTTTTCGGAGATGAACTGGTTTGGGTTTATGGGCTGCATACTGTACCAGTTGTTGAAGCCATAAAGGAGGGCTTACTGCAATGAATCCTGAAGTTCTTGACCAATTAAAAACCCAACTTGGGGCAAATGGTTTACCCTATGCCATACCCATTCATCCAAACTTAGTCCATCTCACTCTAGGTTTGTTCATCCTTGGGGTTGCCTTTGATATTATTGGTGTGTTATTTCCGCTACAAAAGCCTATCTTCAAATTTTTGGCAATTCCTGTCATCCGTTCCAACTTCTTTGATGCTGGCTGGTACAATATGCTGGCTTCAGCCATCATCACATTTTTTACAGTAGCAGCAGGTTTTTATGAAATCATGCTGGCAGAACCAGCCACCAATGTGAAAAGTGCCTGGGGATTGCAAGCAGTAGACACAATGCTTTGGCATGGTGTCGGTGGCGTTTTTCTTCTCTCATTGATTGTTGGCATGACTATTTGGAGAGGATTTCAGCGCTTCGTTTGGCGCAGGGACGAAAGCCAAGAAGTCCAATGGACATATTTACTCTCCGGGCTGTTCTTGATGTCCCTCATGTACGTTCACGGCACGCTAGGAGCACATTTAGCTGCTGAGTTTGGGGTTCACAACACCGCCGATATGTTATTGAGATTGGGCAAAGACCCTAACTTGCTTCTGAAGTAGCTAATGGCTAATGGCTAATGGCTAATAGCTAATGGTGAGACCAGTGCTGCAGGCGGGTTTCCCGCGCCCTGGCAACTAGCGTATAGCCCTTCGGGCATAGCCTGCAGCATCGCGGAGCGTGCGCTTTGCGCTTAGCGTGTGCCTTGCACATAGCGTCTGTGCTCCTGAGATTCAAGGGAGGGCTAATAGATAATTGAAAATCAACAATTAGCAATTAGCAATTAGCAATTAGCAATTAGCAATTAACATCAACAGCTTTGTCACTATGAAAACCCGAAATATCTTAATCTTGAGCGCGATCGCGATCGCCTTAACTGCTGCTAGTCTTTGGATAGGACAACAGGCATATTCTTGGCTACCTCCTCAAGCCGCAGCAGAATCGCGACTCTTTGATGAATTATTTAGCTTCTTGGTAACATTAGGAGCATTTATCTTCCTTGGAGTCACAGGTACACTGACGTATTCAGTTCTTTTCCATAGAGCTGAGAGGTATGACACGAGTGACGGTCCTCCAATTGAAGGAAATGTAACTTTAGAAGTTATTTGGACGGCAATTCCTGTCTTGTTGGTATTTTGGATTGCTGGATACAGCTACCAAATTTACGAGCAAATGGGAATTCAAGGACCCATGGAAGCTGTTCACGTGCATATGCCAATGGGAATAGAATCAGCATATGCGGCACCTGCCAACAAGAATGCAAAAAATACGAATGCGATACCAGTTGAAGACATTGAAGTCGATGCCAAACAGTGGGCTTGGGTGTTCCGATATCCAGAAACAGGAGTGACCAGCACCGAACTGCACTTACCCGTAAATCATCGTATTCGTTTAGCAATGCGGTCAGAAGATGTTCTCCATGGCTTTTATATTCCTGCTTTTCGAGTCAAGCAAGATATTATTCCTCAACGCAAAATAGATTTTGAATTTACACCTATCCGCCCAGGTAAATACAGCTTGACCGATTCCGAATTTAGCGGTACTTACTTTGCAACCATGCAAGCAGATGTGGTTGTTGAATCCTCAGAAGACTATAAAAAGTGGCTCGCAAAAGCAGCGATGCAAAAACCATCTCCTGCCAGCAACCAAGCAGCTGCGGAGTATGCTCAAGCACTCAAAGAGCCAGTGAGATCGGGTTGGGAAACTGTAGTTCCCGCACAACCCCCTCTAGTTAATTACAGTAATTAGCTAATGGCTAATGACTAAGGGCTAATACAAGAACAATTAGCAATTAGCAATTAGCAATTAGCAACTAGCAATGAGCAATCAACAGGTATACAATGGCAAATATTTCTGTAAACGATATCAGCGTGGTTGGTGAGGTTTCTCACCATGAAGCAGCTGCATCAGATTGGAAGCGATATTTTAGCTTTAGTACTGACCATAAAGTTATTGGAATTCAGTACATTGTCACTGCTTTCTTTCTCTTTTTGATAGGTGGCATATTTGCAATGGTCATTCGTGGGGAATTGATTACTCCAGAATCAGACCTTATTGACCGGACCGTTTATAACGCCATGTTCACCATGCACGGTACGGTAATGCTATTTGGTTGGACATTCCCTGTTTTAGCAGGTTTTGCTAACTATCTTGTTCCCTTGATGATTGGGGCACAAGATATGGCATTTCCAAGACTTAATGCTGTTGCCTTTTGGATGGTACCAGTGGCAGCTATTCTCCTGATGGTAAGTTTTTTAGTTCCAGGCGGACCTGCACAAGCAGGTTGGTGGTCTTATCCTCCTATCAGTTTGCAAAACCCAACCGGTCATCTTATCAATGGTGAATTTATCTGGTTATTGGCAGTAGCCGTATCAGGCGTCTCTTCAATTATGGGGGCGGTGAACTTCGTCACCACTATTTTCAAGATGCGAGCACCAGGGATGACATTTTTCCGCATGCCTGTTTTTGTCTGGGCAGTATTAAGCGCTCAAATTATTCAACTGTTTGGATTGCCTGTATTAACAGCAGGTGCAGTCATGCTCTTATTTGACTTAACAGTTGGAACTAGCTTTTTTAATCCGGTGAAGGGAGGAGATCCCATTCTTTTCCAACACTTCTTCTGGTTTTACTCCCATCCTGCTGTTTATGTCATCATCCTGCCAGTTTTCGGTATTTTTTCAGAAATCTTTCCAACTTTTTCTCGCAAACCTTTATTTGGTTATAAAGTTGTAGCTATTTCATCCCTTGTTATTGCTGGAGTGAGCGGTATAGTTTGGGTACACCATTTGTTTGTCAGTGGAACTCCTGCTTGGATGCGGTTGCTTTTCATGCTAACAACAATGTTTGTGTCTGTACCGACTGGCATTAAAGTGTTCGCTTGGACTGCGACGATTTGGGGCGGTAAACTGCGCTTTGATACGCCAATGCTATTTGCGTTTGGTGCATTAATACTGTTTGTCTTTGCTGGCATTACTGGTATTACCCTTTCTTCAGTTCCAATTGATGTCCATGTCAATAATACGTATTATGTGGTAGGTCATTTCCACTACGTACTGTATGGCACAGTAACCATGGGATTATACGCAGCGATTTATTACTGGTTCCCTAAAATGACCGGACGTATGTACTATGAAGGCTGGGGTAAACTTCACTTCTGGCTTGCCTTCATTGGTACCAATCTCAACTTTTTCCCCATGCATCCATTAGGATTGCAAGGAATGCTGCGTCGAGTTTCTTCTTACGCTCCAGAGTATGAAATGTGGAACATTATTGCTAGTATTGGAGCCTTTCTTTTAGGTATGTCTACTTTACCCTTCATTATCAATATGGTAGCTGCTTGGATGCACGGTCCAAAAGCGCCTAATAATCCTTGGAGAGCAATTGGATTGGAGTGGTTGGTATCTTCACCACCTCCTGTAGAGAATTTTGAAGAACTTCCAATTGTCGTATCTGAACCTTACGGCTACGGTAAATCTGAACCATTAGTTGCAAAACACTAATTGTTAGCAGTTAGTAGTTAGTTATTGGTTGTGAGAAGAAAAATCCCTAACAACTAACTACTAACCATTAATCACTAATATTTGAAGGAGATTTTATTAAATGGATAGTTCCATCATTTCAGAAGAGTTACATCATGTCGCGCACGGGCATAC
The DNA here is from genome assembly GCF_045999855.1 of Tolypothrix campylonemoides VB511288_2. Taxonomy (NCBI): domain Bacteria; kingdom Bacillati; phylum Cyanobacteriota; class Cyanophyceae; order Nostocales; family Tolypothrichaceae; genus Tolypothrix; species Tolypothrix campylonemoides. The sequence continues at coordinate 116,848 of NZ_JBFPMW010000011.1, read as the reverse complement.
TCACGATGAAGAAGGCAACAAAATGTTTGGCTTCATTGTGTTTTTGATCTCAGAGACTTTTATTTTCCTCAGTTTCTTTGCAGGATATGCTATTTACAAAACAACTGCCATAGACTGGTTACCTCCTGGTGTTCCAGGGTTAGAAATTAAAGAGCCTGCAATTAACACAGTAGTTCTTGTATCCAGTAGCTTTGTCATTTACTTAGCAGAACGTGCTCTTCAACGTCATGATTTGACAAAGTTTCGCATATTTCTTTTGCTAACAATTGCAATGGGATCTTACTTTCTTGTAGGACAAGCAATTGAATGGAGCCATCTCTCCTTTGGTTTTACCACGGGAGTTTTTGGTGGAATGTTCTATCTCTTAACTGGCTTCCACGGTTTGCACGTTTTCACTGGTATTTTATTACAATTGATTGTTCTTGGTCGCTCTTTTCTTCCTGGTAACTACGATTCAGGGCATTTTGGTGTCAATGCCACTTCACTATTTTGGCACTTTGTTGATGTCATTTGGATTGTTTTGTTTATCCTTATTTATCTCTGGCAATAATTCCATTGACTGTAAAGCTGTAAGCTCGCCGACTTCTTGAAAAAGTCGGCGAGCCAAGCGAACTTATTCTATCAAAAATTAATACATTCAAGTACGCTATATCTTTTCCTTTGATTCCTAAAATGCACAAAAGTGTTAACATTTAATTTTTATATTTTTAATAAATATGTATTTTTATTAATAACACGAAAAATATTAATTTATAGCCTGTGTAGTGCCCTTTTCGTTTGTATAGCTACGCCCAACGAGTGTGTAGGTGCAAGATATCATTTAACAAATAACTTAAAGAAAAATAACTCGTCGATTTCTCTTTGGTGTCCGATCTTGTGGATAGTGTGAATGTTAATTCTTCAAGAAGACTTAATGAAAATCAAGAGCGATCGCAAACTCCGATCGGAAATGCCGTAAATTGGGTAGTATCTACTTGAACTATGACCAAGGGTGCATTATGACTGAACAAAATCCACATAGAGGGGGAGACAGAAGAGAGGGAGGAAAACGCTTCCTTCCCGAACAGCCATTAACAGCAACAGAGGTAGCAACTTTTGTAGAACAATTTCAAGCGGCTACTACAGACAAGGAAAAACTTTTAGTTGTCTCCTCGTTACTAGATGCTGTAGCAAAAGATTATTTAGATAGTCCAGAACACCAGGAGTCTGGGAAAGCAATCCATAGTGCTTTTTCTCGTCTTGCTTATCTCATTAAGGAGAACGGTTCATTAAAGTCTGCTTGAGTCCATCAGCAAGTGAATCTATTCATAGTGGTTCTGGATTGACCTCAAACTGAACAGCAACTATTCCCTTGATAGCCAGCAAGTAAACTTTTGCTGGACGGTTGTTACCGTTCAGCAAATATCTTTTGTTTTCCGTGTTTTCCGTCAGTGGATAAGCTAACTTGTCCAAACAAAAACAATACGCCCAAGGATATGGGTAAAAAACCGAGAGAAATTCTGTAAGACTTAGACCTCTGGGTATTGTACCTAGGATTGATGCATGGTAAAACGAAATTTGACGATCCTATAAATAAGATTTGCATTAAATGCTTTTGAGTGAAACAAAAATGGTTAGACGGCACAGTCGGCAAGCATTGGCTCAACAAAACACTATCCTAGCTGCAAAAAACTTTTTGGTAGAAATGGAAAATGGTGCAACACTAGAGCAATTAGAGTTTATCGCTAGTGCTGCGGGTGACATTGCTCTTTTCTGGCATTTAATTGGCAATCCTGATGAAATTCCTTTATATGAAGTAGGGGGTTAGCCAGAGTATATTCTCATTATCGTGCTAAAAGTAGATATCTTATCCTCATTTTTTCTGTTGGACTTTAACATATAACTTTTTTTGTTTGTACGCTGTAAAGACGCGCTTTGGCGCGTCTTTACATATTGGCTTAAGGCTAAAATGTCAAAGTGGTACGAAGTACGCCGACTGTTGTTGTGTCGTTTCTGCTATCACCTTCTGGATTAAAGAGAACAAAAGCACCAGGGGTAATGCTGATATTGTTATTGACTTTGAGACGGTAATATGCCTCTAAATGGTAGGGAACGGCACGATCTACACCTGCATCGGCCAGTCGAGCATCACCATCGGCAGAGGTACGATAAAGTGGCTGTCCAAAAATAATGCCTGCATTATTCCCTTTTCCAAATAAATCGCTAAAGTGAAGCCCAGCCATCCAACTTGTGAAAGTGGTAGAAGCATCCACACGACCAGAAGAATCATCCACAAATATAGCTGCACCATATCCAGAAAAAGCAACTTTTGGGGAAACCCGCCACGTGACTGTACCACCAACAGAGTTCAATTGAACTGGTATTCCTAAAGGAACATTAGCTAAGGCACCAATATCACTACTCGTCAATCCCGTACCCAAGATATTGATTTCGTGATAACTGTGGGCATAGTTTAGAGCAAAATCGAGGGAATTGCTCGGTCTAAAGGTTAACTGTGTTGACACAACCGAACTACCACCAAATACACCTGCACCTAAAGGCGTGTTAGAAACCCCAGGCTGTATATCCGCACCTGAACTTACAATGTTGGCATTTGCACTACCATACAAAGCCCTTAAATCCAACTGCTTTGAGATATTAAAAATGAATCCTGCTGCTGATGCCAAACCCGAACCAGAAGTACCGCCGGAGACACGTACTACAGGGTTTAAACCTGCAAAGCGAGAAATAGACTCTTGCCCTTCACCGTAAAAAGGCGTAACTGCAGGAAAGGCATCGGATACTTCTGCTGCAGGACCAGCAAACAAAGTTAATTGATTGGCAACAGGAAAGATGTAAAGCAGTTTGTAAAGCTCAATATCGTTCGCACCGGTGGAGGTTAATGTCTTAACATCAAAACCGGGAAATTGGGGTTCAAAACTTACACGTGCGCTGCTAGCATTGAGTAGATTTGAAGCCAAACCTAAAGATTGTTGAAGGCTACCATTACCGGTTACACCACCTAAAAAGTTATGCGCTTGCAAACCAGTAATCAATAAGTCTTTGCCAGTGAAGCTGGTATTGAGGTTTAACCGCACTCTGTTCGTCAAAATAATATTGGGGTCATCTCGACCGGGAGCACCCCCTGTAGCACCAATCCCTGCAATAATAGCCTCTCCATTGAGTTTGGTTGTTATGGAAAACTGATTGGCTTCCAATTCAGCGGCACGAGCTTCTACAGCATCTACCCGACCTCGCAGTGTTGCTAATTCCGCAGTAAATTCTTCTTGCAATCTCTGCAAAGTCACTAAATCTTCTTTTCTTACCAAATCAGCAGTTGCTGTCGCAATCAGTTCATTGACTCGGTCCAAACAAGCATTTAAACCAGCCGCAAATTCATAACGAGTCAAAGCACGGTTACCCCGATAAGTGCCATTTGGATAACCGGCAATACAACCATAACGCTCTACGAGAGATTGTAATGCTTGAAAAGCCCAGTCTGTAGTCTTTACATCAGACAGTTGCGATACAGATGTAACTTGTGCCGAACTTTCTCCTTGTGAAGATTTTGAGACAGGTAAAACTGGAGATGTAGGAGCAATGGTCTGCCCTAAATCTCTATTTTCTGACTGTTGTTTGATAACGGGTAAGTCTTGTTGTTGGGATACAATAAATTCTGCTTGGGTTACATTGGGTACAATATTCCCATCAAAAAACTCGCTTGCGTTCTGAGTACTACTAATGTTAAAATTTGCTAAGTTCTCCGGATCTATTAACGCCTGTTCGTCGTCTGCTATTTTATAATTAACACTAGCTTGTACGGGCAATATTTTAGCAAACAGACACAAGAAAGTGGCTCCGCCACCGCAGGCTAGCAGATATTTCTTCATGGTAACTCCTCACAACATAGCGACAACTTAACTGTAATTATTACAAACTACAACTTAAGTAAACTCTTTGAAGATTTTACAACAGAAAGTTACTAAGGTTACTGCATTTTTCTGATGACTTGCACAAAATTTTGTTCAAAATACTTTATATTAAGAATATGTGTTGCTTGGGTAAGCCTTAATCAAGCTACTATTAAGACCGTTCCGTTTGGTTTTTTTCAAGTATTGCCTAAACCTCGAAAATATGCTTTCCAAAGAGAGCACTCTAATTTGGAAAAAACACCAAGAGATTGAGATCGGTTCTATACAAACGATCGCCCGCCTTTGCGGACTTCATATCAAGTTCATGCAGGCAGACGATCGCTTGTGTAGCTGAGGCAGCACGTTACCTAAAGCGCCTCTACAGTTTAATATGCAAATTAGATATGGAACGCAGCACCTTAGCAACATAATGTGTTCGCTGTAAGGCGAGATCGTTAAACAGTTTGGTTTTTCTTGCCCGCTTACTTATTTCAGGGTGAAATCCGATATCTATCTCTTGGATAAAGAGTTGCTTGTTTTACACTAGGAAGACTCAAGATTCGTGAAGTGAGTCTTTCTAAACCAATAGCCAATCCACCATGAGGCGGCATTCCCATATCAAACATCTGTAAATGATTTTCAAAAGATATGGGATCGATCGCACGCTGGCGAAGTGCTTGTTCTAAATCCTCACGTTTATGCAGTCTTTGCCCTCCAGTTGTAATTTCAATACCCTCAAAAAGAAGGTCAAAGCTTTGAGACGCTCCGTTGTTACCTCTAGGGTAAGTGTAAAATGGACGGGCTGATAGTGGAAAGCCAATCACAAAAAGAGCGTTTATACCAGTTTCAGCTTCTGCAAGCTGACAAAGTTGGCGTTCAGCCTCTGGATCTAGGTCGTCTGTTAAGTCAGTGCGATTGTAAAATTGATTGAGTCGCTCAAGACACTCTTGAAATTCCCAAATAGGGACTTTCGTCATTTTCGGCAAAAGCTGAGAGCGATATCTTTTGATGATATCCCCGTAATTCTCATTAAGCATTTCAAAAATGTAAGTCAAGAGTTCTTTCTCCAACTGAATAACCTCTTCGGGTTGCTCGATGAAGCCTAGTTCAAGGTCTAGAGAGTAATATTCTGTGAGATGACGGCTACTCGCGTGGGGTTCCGCACGGTAAACATGACCCGTTTCAAAAACTCTTTCCAATCCAGCTACCCCTTGCTCTTTATAAAACTGGGGACTTTGAGCAAGGTAAGCAGAACGTTCAAAATATTTAATTTCAAATAAATTCGTCCCTCCTTCTGTTCCACCAGACACTATTTTGGAGGTGACAATTTCAGTGAAGTGCTTTTCCCATAGAAATTGACGAAAATAATGCAGAATTGCTGCTTGTATCCTAAAAATATCGCCAACGCTGTGATTGCGAAGTGATAGAGGACGATAAGCCAAAATTGTGTCAATGCCAATTTCAGAAATGTCCTCCGAAGAATTAAAGGGAAGACAATGAGAGACTCGATTGAAAACAAAAACTTCAGTGACTTCTATCTCAAAACCCCTGGAAGAACGAGAATCGGGTTTGACCCAACCCTTAATTTCAACTGGTTGATCGAGTTTTAAAGAGAGCGATCGCGTATATGCTGAATCTGCAACACACTGAATCTCTCCGCTACAGTCTTTGAGAATAATAAAAGTTGTTTTCGCCAGTTCTCGAAGACGGTATATCCATCCCCGAATGAAAACCTGTTCTGAAACTGATGGGTTAAGAGAATCGATCGGTACCCGTTCCTTATTTACCATATGCTATAGTCCGCAAAAAACTACAAATGACCATCAAATGAGGTTTGTATTGTTTAATTGCTGGAACCATAACAACGGCGGTACCATCCAGCTTCCACAAACTTAACTTTTTTGCTTCTCAGCACAAGAATGTGGCACTTAATTGCTGCAGTGTCGTTGCAGTGACGTTTCGCGCTACTAATGCCTATCTCAACAGTTTTTCACTTCTATTGGATTTCCTGTTCGAGCGAACCTCTCAGACGGGTCTTTCGTCTTCTACGAGTTTAATGAATTTTAGCAAATTTTTTGCTAAGTGCTGCTATTCATAATTCCGAAATCACGTTAAATCTTGTTGTATTACAATTGTAGCACAAAGCCGCCGGAAGAGGTTTATCGTAGATGGCAGCCTTAGAATTAGAAAATTTACGCAAAACGTTTACCCTGACTCCCGGTTGGGGACTCAACAAAGTCCGTAAGGAAATTGTCGCAGTAGATAATATCAGTTTAAGCGTTCCTACAGGTCAAGCGATCGCTTTCATCGGTCCCAATGGTGCGGGAAAATCCACCACTATCAAAATGCTAACGGGTATTTTACACCCTACGTCTGGAACTGCAAGATTGTTAGGTCTCAATCCCTGGCGCAATCGTCGCGAACTTGCTTATCAGATAGGAGTTGTCTTTGGACAGCGATCGCAATTATGGTATCACCTTCCGCCCCGTGACACTCTCGAGTTATTAGCCCGGATCTATAATATAGACCGCCACGAGTACATAAAGCGCCGGGACATACTCGTTCAACGTTTTGACCTCTCACCATTTTGGAACATTCCAGTACGCAAACTATCATTAGGTCAGAGGATGCGAGCGGAAGTTGCAGCCAGCTTACTCCACTCACCGCGATTGTTGTTTCTTGACGAACCAACTATTGGTCTTGACGTTATTGCCCGCCAGGAATTGCGGGATTTGATCCGTGAGTGGAATCGCAATGAAGGTTTAACTGTATTCCTCACCAGTCACGATACGGGTGATATTGAACGAGTCGCGCAACGAGTTGTTGTAATCAATCACGGGCGAGTCGTACTCGATGATGAAGTGACAGCTATGCGCCGTCAGTATCTTGAATCGAAAATTCTCAGTGTAAGGTTTCATCACTCGATTCCCGATCTAACCATACCGGGTGTCTCCTTCATGCAAAAAAGTGAGTATGCTCTCAAGCTAGAGGTTAACACCCGCATCACTCCAATCGAAGCAGTGATGAGCCAAATTCTGCAAGCAGGTTCTGTAGCCGATATTGCTATTGAAGACCCTCCTTTAGAAGAAGCGATCGCGCACATTTACTCTCAAAAATTTTAGATCTGAATGGGTCTAATTGATACACGCAAACTTGTAAAATGAACAGCCTGAATAAATATATATGGATTGGCTTAACAGCCGCTCGTTCCAACCTTGCTTACATAGGAGAAGTAGCATCTAGAGGGCTTTTTCTCTTTGTAATACTCTATATTTTCCTGCAACTTTGGCGCGTTACTTATACAGAAACAAATGCCGAACAATTGGGAGGGTTAACGCTCTCTCAAATGATATGGTATTTGGGTATTACTGAGTCTATTGTGCTTTCAAATCCGCCAATTGCTCAAGAAGTAGACCACGATGTCAGAACAGGAGCGCTAGCAATACAACTGATACGTCCCGTATCTTACCCCTTATATAGATTGTGGACAACTTTAGGCGAGCGAATAGTCCGCTTCAGTTTGAATATGGCAGTAACAGTAGGGCTTGTGTTGTTATTTGTCGGATTCATCCCCATAAGTTTGACAGGTTTATTTTTGTTTCTACTAGCACTGCCACTAGCATTTGTGTTGGATTTCTTAGGAACCTTTTCAGTTGGCTTAGCAGCTTTTTGGCTGGAAAATACTTCAGGGTTAATGCTGATTTACAGCCGAATTATGATGATTTTAGGTGGAATGCTTCTTCCTCTAGATTTATTACCCGAGCAATGGCAACCTTTATTAAAAGCTCTGCCCTTTGCCAGTATTTTATACGGTCCGGCTCGTTTGTTTGTCAATCCCGACCTCACTTTTGCCAGTGAACTATTACTCAAACAAGGTATCGCAATAGGTGTGTTGGGTTTATTAGTGACTTGCGTGTATCGTACAGCAGTCAAACGCATTCATGCCAATGGAGGGTAAGGGAAAATGTTATCAAATTTACTTTCTTACTTACAATTAGCAGCAGCATATGTTCGCCTTAACTTAAATGCTCACTTGGAATATCGTGGGGCATTTATCACCCAAGTGGTAGCAATGATTTTAAATAACACCATATGGATAATATTTTGGTGCTTGTTCTTCACACGCTTTCCGGTGCTGCGAGGTTGGACAATACAGGATGTTATAACTCTTTGGGCAATGTCATCAGCAGGTTTTGGTTTAGCTCATGCTATCTACGGTAATGCTTGGTTACTCACCAATTTAATTGTCCAAGGGCAGTTAGATGTGTGGATGTCATATCCCCGTACTCTTTTGCCGCATTTGCTTTTGGGTCAGATGAATGCTACATCTTGGGGAGATTTGTTATTTGGGTATGGAATTTATGTATTCTTTGTCAAGCCAGATATCATACATTTTCTGATGTTTGCTGTCTTGACAGTTTCAGCAGCCGCATTGTTTGTAGGTTTTAGCGTTCTGACAGGAAGCTTGAGTTTTTACTTAGGTAATTCTGAAGGGCTGACCCAGCAATGGAGAAATTCTTTGATTACCTTCAGTACATACCCACCGACTCTATTCGAGGGTTGGGTTAAAGTACTACTATATACATTAATTCCTGCTGGTTTTGTTAGCTATTTACCTGTTACCGCTTTGCAGGAGGTATCTCTGGTACAGGCTTTGCTAGCAGTTGTTGGCTCTACTGTAGTCTTGTTAATAGGAATAGGTGTATTTTATTGCGGATTGCGTCGCTACTCTTCTGGAAATCTGTTGAATATGCGTGGTTAGAGATTGCCAAAAACTAAACTATCTATTTTGTGGGATGGGTGGAGTATCCATCCCTTGTTTTGAATCGTCGAGCTACCTTCGATATCTTATTTAGCGTTGCTCATACTACTTGTCGCAATTGATAATTTACTCGGCAAAATCAGTTCAAAACATTACGAAATTTACTATTTTTCTTTGTATATTAATATAGTTGGCCGAGATAGAATATTATTTTATATCTATAAAATATTGGTTTAATTGTTTGTGCCAATACTAATGTTAAAATTGAGAATTTAAAAAGTATGATTGCTAAAAAATGTAGACATAAGATCGCTAAAACTTAAGCATTAACTGCATATTCTATTTTATCTAAGTAGGTAGGCACAATTAAACCGAACTATATAAACTTATGTAAAGTGTCACAAATGCTTTAAAGATTAAGCTTTTAAATGATTTACATTTCTTAATGTAGTTGTGTTTTTTAGCGCCCACCTACTTAATTAGTCAATATAGAAATCTCAATTGTCAGAAAAAATCCTGAAAGAATACGTTATGTTTATTTCGCTTCTTGACTGGATATTGTTAATCAAGCGAGTCTCCTCCGGAGACTCTAAGCGGACGTTTATATATAGATAACGTTATGAAATTCAAAATATCCTACAACACATATGGATTTATTTTAGGCATTGGACTCATTTTTAACTGTGCATTAGCAATAAGTATATATCAGAAATCTTCTGACATAGAAACTTACATAAATAGCTTTTGTAAGAATCAGTTGAATGGAAAAAGTTTTACGAGAACCGAGCTATTGTTTGGTTTATCAAAATCAGACGGCTCAAGGGTGAACGAAAAAGAATTTCAGTTTTTCATAGACAATGAAGTTACACCTCTTTTTCCTGATGGGCTAACCTTGTTAACTGGTAAGGGTCAATTCAAGAATTCGCGTAAAATAGTTGTCAAAGAAGGGTCGAAGCTTTTAATATTACTTTATCCTTTTAACAGTGACAGTAACCGAAAAATTCAACAAATTCGACAGGCATATGTAAAAAATTTTCAACAAGAGTCTGTGTTGCGTGTTGATGAACTATCATGCGTATCTTTCTAATAAATCAATCGATCGCAAGATTTTGATATTGTTACCTTCGTTCACGTTGAAAATGATGGGTATGGCAAGCAAAAGTTAGCAGAGTTTATTGCTGAAGCTTGTACTAAATTTGTGGAGTTAACAGCAGCATTATAAAAATTCTGCCATCAGTAGGTTTATGCCCATAGGTTGAGTGTACTAAAGTGGCAATTGTTTTTAGATATACATCTACCTTGGAGGGTGCATGCCCCAGTACTTTGGAAAATTGCCGACAACTGACCAACCTTGGACTACTATTGGTAGGGTACAATCTGTCAACAAGAGCGATGCTGCAAAGCAGCCGCTTCGCGAACGCGTTATTCACCTAGAGTGTGGTGAAGCCCGTGTTAGTATTAGCGTACTCGCATCCAACTTGCTACGAGTGCGGATGTCCCCAACTGGTGAATTTCAACCCCGTCGTCCTTGGGCGGTAACACTGGACGACACAGAATGGACAAATGTACCTTTCGAGGTAAACGTAACAGATAGTGTTGTAGAAATTGAAACCGAGCAAATACGCGTGAGCGTACAGAGAGAAAAATGCCGTATAACCTGCTTTGATAAAGAAGGACGTCCCTTTGCTCAAGATACAGAGATGGCAATGGGTTGGCGATTGGGAGCAGTCGCCGCATGGAAACACATAGAAGCAGAAGAACACTTTTACGGATTTGGCGAACGCACTGGATTGCTGGATAAACTGAGCGAAGTCAAAACCAATTGGACGGTTGATGCTTTAGACTACAGTACCCAAACTGATGAAATGTATCAGGCAATACCGTTTTTTATAGCCTTGCGTCCCCAACTTGCATACGGTATTTTCTTCAACACCACTTTTTGGAGTCAGTTTGATATTGGTGCAGAAGCACCGGGTACCTTAAAAATGGAAACTCGTGGGAGCGAGTTAGATTACTACATTATTTACGGTCCTGAACCTGCAGACATTCTTCGCACTTACACCCAGTTAACAGGTAGAATGGCACTACCACCAAAATGGTCACTTGGGTATCACCAATGTCGTTGGAGTTACGAGTCAGAAACTATAGTACGGGAACTAGCGCAAGAATTTCGATCGCGTCAAATTCCCTGTGATGTCATCCATCTTGACATTGATTACATGCGGGGTTACCGCGTGTTTACCTGGAGTCCCAACCGCTTTTCCGATCCTGCAAAACTGATTGGTGACTTGGGACAAAACGGTTTTAAAACCGTGACCATTATAGATCCAGGAGTGAAATACGAGCCAGAAGCCAATTACCACGTGTTTGACCAAGGGATAAAACACGACTATTTTGTCAGAAAAGTGGATGGACAGTTGTTCCACGGCTATGTTTGGCCTGAAAAATCCGTGTTTCCTGACTTTTTGCGTTCTGATGTGCGTCATTGGTGGGGAGATTTGCAAAAAAGCCTGACTGATGCAGGCGTTGCGGGAATATGGAATGATATGAACGAACCAGCCATTGACGATCGCCCTTTTGGGGATGGTGGAAATAAAATTTGGTTTCCTCTAGATGCACCTCAAGGAGGGGATAAGGAAGACAAGGGAGACAAGGGGGAAGGTTCTACCGTGTCTCCCTTGTCTACTTTGCTCTCACATAGAGCTACTCACGCTGAAGTACATAATTTGTATGGTTTGTCAATGGCGAGAGCGAGTGCAGAAGGTTTGCAACGGTTGCGTCCCAATGAGCGTTCTTTTGTGCTGACTCGTTCTGGTTTTGCAGGAGTGCAGCGATGGTCATCGGTGTGGATGGGTGATAATCAGTCGTTGTGGGATCATTTAGAAATGTCCCTACCAATGCTGTGTAATATGGGGCTGTCTGGAGTAGCTTTTGTAGGATGCGATATTGGTGGATTTGCAGGTAATGCCACAGCAGAAATGTTTGCTCGGTGGATGCAGGTAGGAATGCTCTACCCCTTCATGCGAGGTCACTCAGCTATGAGTACAGCACGCCACGAGCCGTGGGTGTTTGGAGAACGTACCGAGAAAATTTGTAGAGAATACATCAATCTACGTTATCAACTGCTACCCTACCTTTATACCCTCTTTTGGGAAGCAGCAACCACAGGGACTCCTATTTTAAGACCGTTACTCTACCATTACCCCAACGATCCCAAAACTTATACCCTTTACGACCAGGTTTTACTCGGTTCTCATTTGATGGCTGCACCTGTTTACCGTCCTGGAGTAGAGCACCGTTCCGTATATTTGCCTGAAGGAACTTGGTATGATTGGTGGACGGGAGAGAGCTATCACGGTCCGGTTCACATCCTCGCTCATGCACCATTAGAAACAATGCCTCTTTATGTCCGCGCCGGGGCAATTATTCCCATGCAGCCCGTGATGCAGTATGTCGATGAGCGACCGCTAAACCAATTGCGATTGCGTATTTGGCATGGTGCTAGTGAGTTTACCCTTTATGAAGATGACGGACATACATTTGAGTTTCAAAAAGGAGCTTTTGCAACGACAAATTACCGTGTTTTTGCTAATGCAGAACACACAATTTTAGAAATTGAAGAACGACAAGGAGAATGGATACCACCATCCCGTGAAGTCATTGTTGAACTTGTTGGAGTGGGTAAACAACAATTTCAAGATGATGGAAAACCGCGTACTTTGAAATTTTAATAGTTAGTAAGGGCGCAAGGCTTTGCGCCCCTATACTGATAATTTCTCTGCCAGTTGCATAAGTTCTGTTTGACAAAAAAAGAATTTATGTAAAAATAACATATGTGATAATAATAATACATTGTATTAGAATCGATCTCAAATTTATTTCTAAGCTGCGTCTACTTTGAAATCCATAGTTTTTACCTTAGAGAAAAACTCAAGTTTTCGATCTGGGTTGGGTTTTTCTGTTTGCTATAGCCTCAAATCTTGCTCTACCTGAAGCAAACAGATTGAGAGTTTCATGCATCTATTTTTAAAAAACATTTAAAAACACCTAGGAGATGCAACGATGTTAAGTAGCACCTATGACCAAGGTTTAGTGGCGCTATCGATAGTGCTGGCAGTACTTTCATCCTATACAGCCTTAGACCTAGCCGGAAGAGTGAGTGCAGTGGAGAAAAGGGTAAGGCTGGCTTGGTTGATTGGTGGTGCAATTACGATGGGTATTGGGATCTGGTCAATGCACTTTGTTGCCATGCTAGCCTTTAGTTTACCAATACCTATCGTCTATGATGTGGGAATTGTTGTATTCTCAATAACGCCCGCGATCGCGACTTCAGCAGGTGCGCTTTTTCTTGCAAGTCGTCGGTTTATGAGTATGAAGCGATTGCTCACTGGCGGTGTATTAATGGGTTTAGGAATTGCATCTATGCATTATATTGGTATGGCAGCGATGCGGATGGATGCCTCTACTCACTACGATATCCTATTGTTTGTGCTGTCAGTTGCGATCGCGATCGGCGCGTCAATAGCAGCGTTGTATATTGCCTTTCAATTCCGCATACAAACGAGTAAAACAGGAAGATCGTCTCGGATTTTCAGTGCGATCGTTATGGGGGCTGCTATCTCCGGGATGCACTATACAGGAATGGCGGCAGTTTCTTTCACACCAACAAAAGTTGTGAGTTCAGTCTTAGCAAACCGGGTTGTGCAATCTTCTCTCACTTGGCTTGCGATCGGCATTGGCATGGCTACACTCGTTGTCTTAAGTGTTACACTGCTGACATCATTTGCGGATCGACGCATAACATCTCAAACAACTCTTCTGAAACAACAAGAAGTTGAAGCGCAACGATTGCAACAATTTACAGAAATGACTCTACGCATTCGGCGTTCTCTGAAGTTGGAAGATGTTCTCAATACTGCTGTGAGTGAAGTGCAGCAAGTATTAGGTGCCGATCGCGCTATTATCCGTCGGTTGAATCGTGATTGGAGCGGTACCATTATTGCTGAATCCGTTGCTCAAGGTTGGATTTCTACTTTGGGTCATACAATGGACGATTCTTTTTGGGAACGTTATCTCGAATCTTATAATAATGGTCGAGTTTGGGTTATTGATAATATTTACCAAGTGGGTTTTGCTGAGGAGCATCTGGCGATTTTAAAGCACTTTCAGATTAAAGCTTATATAGCTGCACCTATCCTACAAAACGATCGACTTCAGGGTTTACTTTTTGCTCATCAGTGTTCTAATGCTCGGATTTGGCAAAAGTGGGAAATTGAATTGTTTCGACAACTCGCAGTTCAAATTGGCATTGCTCTAGAACAAGCAAGTCTCCTCCATGAATTACAACAAGCGCAGGAAGTGCTGCGGTTACGCGAGCGTGCCATTGCTGCTGCTAGCAATGGTATTCTCATTACCGCTCCACTACAGGAAGATAACCCCATCGTCTTTTGCAATGCAGCATTTGAAACCATGACGGGTTACTCACTAGAAGAAGTATTGGGGCGTAACTGTCGCTTTTTACAGGGAGAAGGCACAAACCCTGCTACTGTAAGAGAAATCAACAATGCCGTGAAGCAAGAGCGGGATTGCCAAGTTGTTATTAAGAATTATCGCAAAGATGGTACCCCTTTCTGGAACCAATTGGCCATTTCACCAGTGCGAAATGCCTCCGGGCAAGTTATAAATTTTATTGGGGTACAAGCGGACATCACAGAACAAATGCAGGTACAAGAACAATTGCGGCTTAGTAAAGAAAATTTACAGAATCAAGTCGTAGAATTGTTAAGTGATGTTGAAGAAGCGTCTAGAGGTGACCTGACCGTGCATGCCCAGATGAGTAAGGGCGAGATTGGTATTGTAGCCAACTTTTTCAATGCTATTATTGAAAGCCTGCGCCACATTGTGATTCAAGTAAAACAAGCCGTTCAACAGGTGAATGTACTTGTAGGGGAAAACTCACAAGCGACGCGTCTGTTGGCAGATGATGCACTCAAACAAGCGGATGAGATTACTCGTACCCTAAAATCTTTAGATGAAATGGTACTTTCAATTCAAGCTGTAGCAGATAGCGCCCATAAAGCAGCAGTTATGGCACGTACTGCATCAACAACTGCAGAAGTTGGTAGAGATTCAATGGAGCGCACAGTTGATAGCATCACGAACCTACATTTGACTATGGCAGAAGCTGCTAAAAAGGTGAAACAGCTTGGTGAATCATCTCAAAAGATTTCCAAAGTTGTGTCTTTAATTAACCAAATTGCCTTGCAAACCAACGTAATATCAATCAATGCTAGTATTGAGGCAGCAAAAGCAGGTGAGGAAGGTCAGGCTTTTGCAGTTGTGGCAGAAGAAGTTGGGGATTTAGCTGCTCATTCAGCTCAAGCGACGGAAGAAATTCAACAGATTGTACGAAATATACAGATTGAAACTAGTGAAGTTGTGAAAGCTGTGGAACAAGGCATGACACAGGTTGTGGAAGGCACAGATTCAGTAAAAGATACCAAGCAACAGCTTGAGAAAATTTTAGAAGTGTCTCGTGAAATTGACTTGTTAGTACAGTCTATTTCCCATGCAACAGTATCTCAAGCGCAAACTTCGCAAGAGGTAGCGTCTTTGATGAAACAGATTGCTCAAGATTCACTTCATACGAGCGATTTCTCTCGCTTGATGTCTAGTTCCTTGGAAAAAACTGTAGACGTAGCACAACAGTTACAAGCTTCAGTCACTGTGTTCAAGACCGATCCTGAGGAAAGGCTGAGTGTTGAACCTTTGGAAGCAGCAGATATTGCTCAGTCTTCTGGTCGGGATTCTGTTGTGTTAAAGATGACACAATAATCAAGGCGAATGAAAAATTAAGGTAATAGAAAATTGAGGCGAATAGAATTCGCGGTCATGTAGAGACGTAGCACGTTACGTCTCTACATAACGACTAACCTTCGTACACAATCAAATGAGTTGGTTTGTGAGTGCGAATAAAGTTTGTCATAATGTCCCGTTCTTTAACAGTTGGTGTTGCAAAACAACCAGCAGTACCAGTGTTAGCATTTTGAGCCAAAGCAGAGGGATCGTAGTGAACGCCTATACCCGAACGTCCCGTACTAAATAGAGGTGTCACTGGAGACCAAACACCACCAAATTCTGGTTTATTTCCTGGTGGTGTACCCACCACTCCGGGGTTGTCAAACTTGTAAATTCCAAAAGGTACAGGTGTTTCAGAACCAGCAACATCGGAGGGAGTTTGCTTGCCAACTCGACCGGAAACAGCTTGTACTGTATTAATAACGTTACCATTGCTATCTATAAGCCGAGTTTCATAAACTCTTAAACCACCACCGATGGTTTTTGTCGTTCTTTTTGCAACAACTCGTGCTGTTTTGATACTTGTAAGAAACTCATTAGCGACCCAGCGATTTGTTCCAATTTGTACCCACTTCCTGTTTCCTGCTTGCACGGGTTCGCCAGTCACTTGAACTTCAGTACCATTGCTGAGAGAACCAACTGATTCCCCATTGGGTTTAGAACGCACTGTGAGAGGATCGCCTTCTTTTGTTGCAACGTAAAAAATACTAGCCATTAATATATGCCTGACAGATGTTAAAAGTAATGAAAACTTTTCCTGCTGGGAATTGTTTTTGCTGACATCAAAATACTTCAATCTCTGCTGACAAAATTACGGATAGCCTCTTAAGAGATTCGGAATTGCAACATCCCCAACTTCTTGATGGATACAGCCGATTGATGGGATAAGCTGTGCTGCCTTTTATTTTCTCATATTGACCTAGTTATAAAAAAGATAATCAGTTAAGATTTATATTCGTATTCCTCTACACTTAAGGTATACAAACAATAAGGGTTAAAATATTTAATTCTCTAATGCAGCAACCCAAGCCCCAACAAACGGCAGCGATTCTTAAAGCCGAATGGAATGACTTGATTGTCGAGTACGGTCGTTTGCAAGAGGTCGGAGATTTCGACTTCGCAATGCCCAAATATGCTATCAGTGTAGCGTTTCTTCCTCACGAACGTGTCACTTGGTCGGTGGATGGGAGTAAGCCGCAAACCTCGGCTTTGCCTGCAGGAAGCGTGTTTCTATATTCGGATCGGGAGTTTGTATGGCACAGGCGCGAAAAGGAGAGCGAATACGTAAATCTGAAGATCGAGCCAGTGTTACTTAACAGACTGGCAAATGAAAGCGGGCTCTCTACTCCCGTTAGGTTGGAACACAGAGTGCTTTTTCCCGATCCAACTATTCTACACGTGGCGCATTTGTTGAAGTCCGAACTAGTTAATAGTGGTTTTGCGGGAAATTTGTATGTTGAATCGTTGCGAAATTTGCTAGCAGTGCATCTCCTCAGAAATTACGGTGGAGTCTTAAGTCATTCTACTCCAGAGGAAATCGGTGTTCTAGATGTTTTAAAACTCAAGCACATTAAAGATTATATTGAAGACAATTTAGCCAGTGAATTAGCGATCGCAACTCTTGCGGCGTTAGTCCCCATGAGCCAGTTTCATTTTGCCCGTGCTTTCAAAACGCTTGTAGGAGAACCGCCACACCGCTACATTCTGCAACGACGAATCGAACGGGCAAAAGTCTTACTAAAAGTGACTCGGTTCTCGTCAGCAGAAATTGCTTACCAAGTGGGTTTTTCCAATCCGAGTCACTTTACCGCGCAATTTCGCAAGCTTACAGGGGTAACGCCAAAGCAATTTCGCGACAGTGCATAAATTGAACCGAGCATAATTTTGATATAACCGCGCAAGAATGGGGCGTGAATGCTTTGGGCAGATTCTTTAAATTGGATTTAACAAGAAACAACGGAGAACGAACAATGAAAACAATGCTTTCCGCTATTAAAGCTTCTGCCCTCTCACTAGTATTGTTAACTAGTAGCGCTTATGCCCATTCACAAAATCTGTCAGAAAGCAAGAATTCAACACAGCCGCAAGTGCAGCAACTTTCTGATACTGTCATCGCTGCTAACGCCTACAAACCCGGTGTAAATCGAGTTACATTTCAAAGTGAAGGCGAAACGCTAGTTGGGAACTTGTACTTACCTGCTAGCTACAAAGCTGGCGATAAGTTACCCGCAGCGATCGTCGCAGGTTCTTGGACAACAGTGAAAGAGCAAATGCCCAGTATATATGCTCGAAAGCTTGCAGAACAAGGCTTTGCAGCCTTAGCATTTGATTTTCGTACCTTTGGGGAAAGCGGCGGTAAGATTCGCAGTTTTGAATCTCCCACTGCCAAGATAGTAGATATCAAAAATGCTGTTAGCTTCCTGCAAACTGTCGATGCAGTCGATCGCAACCGGATTGCTGGGTTGGGTGTTTGCGCTTCAGCGGGTTATATGGCGGTAGCTACAGCAACTGATTCCCGTATCAAGTCATTTGTCGCTGTTGCGCCTTGGATTCATGATGCAGCAATTGTAAATACCATCTACGGTGGTGAAAAAGCTGTACGGGAAAAAATCAAAATTGCACAAGCAGCACGCACAAAACTACAGCAAACAGGTCAGGTGGACTATGTACCTGCAGCTAGCGCAACGAATGGTGCTGCAGCAATGTACGGTAATATCGACTACTATCTTAATCCCAAACGTGGTGCAATTCCCCAATGGGCAAACAAATTTGCAGTGATGTCTTGGGCGGAGTGGTTGACCTTTAGTGCCATGCCACAAGCCAAGCAAATCAAAGTCCCTACATTGTTTATCCATAGTGAGAAAGCCGCAATTCCTGATGGTGCGCGTCGATTCTTTGCAGCCATCCCTGGCAATAACAAAAACATGGTTTGGTTTCCCGAAACGCAACAATTTGATTTCTATGACCGAGAAGCCACTATTAACCAAGCCGTTGCTCTCACGGTTAAGCAATTAAGAACATCTCTATAAAGGCTTGAAACATTGGATCGTCATTTCTGTAAAACTTTAAAACCAGGATTTTGTCAAGATGTTAATGCAAAAAGCTTTAATTGGCGCAACCTTAATGCTGAGTTTGTTGACCATCGGACCTCAAACCCAAGCTGGTATCACAACACACATAGCAACTGCAAACACTAATGCCGAAGCAATCCGCCAAAACAACGAGCAAACAATCCGCACGTACTTCCAGTTGTTATCCCAAAAACGCATGGATGAATGGCTAAAACTATGGGCGGATGATGGGGTACAAGATATGCCCTACTCTCCTGCTGGATTTCCCAAACGCGTTGAAGGCAAAGCCGCCGTCGCCAAACATTATTCGGCACTACCAACTAGTGTTGGACGCATGGTGTTCCCTGACTTAAAAATTTACCCTACTACTGACCCCAATACTTTCTTTGTAGAATTTCGTGGCGAAATTGAAGTACTGGCAACGAAAAAGCCTTACAACAACACTTACGCCGGACTCTTTCAATTCCACAATGGTAAGGTTGTACTGTTTCGTGAATACTACAACCCTATCGTGTTCGTAGAAGCTTGGGGTAATCCCAGTGGCTTTACTCAGCAGAAGTAATTTAACAGTGCAGAACAAAAAGAGTTTCACTATCACTCCAAACACTTTTTAAATATACACGTTAAGGAGCTACGAATTATGTCTCTCAACACTTACTACACTCTAGGACGTTCTGGATTGCGCGTTACCCGTCTCGCCCTCGGAGCAATGACCTTTGGTACTGAATGGGGTTGGGGAAGTGATGAAGCCACCGCACGCCAAATGTTTAATACCTACGTTGATGCAGGTGGTAACTTTATCGATACGGCAGATTTATATACCAATGGGACTAGCGAAACGTGGTTGGGTAAATTTATTGCCGAGCGCAACTTGCGCGATCGCATTGTCGTTGCTACTAAGTTTAGCTACAATGCCGAACCGGGAAATCCAAATGCGGGTGGTAACGGGCGCAAAAATATTATGCGGGCGGTAGAAGGTTCGCTGCAACGGTTGGGAACTGATTATATCGACCTCTACATTCTCCATACATGGGATACAATCACCCCAGCCGAAGAAGTCATACGGACACTAGATGATTTAGTTCGTTCTGGTAAAGTGCGCCATATCGGGCTGAGCAATACCCCTAGTTGGTATGCAGCACGAGCGCAAACTATTGCCGAATGGCGTAATTACGAACCGCTTTCCGCTCTCCAGCTTGAATACTCCTTGATTGAGCGTAATATTGAGCGGGAATTTATTCCCCTCGGTCTGGAATTGGGCATGGGTACAATGGTGTGGAGCCCGTTGGCGAGCGGTCTTCTCAGTGGTAAGTACAGACCCAGCGAGGGTGGTTTTACAGGAGAAGGACGATTGGAAACAGTTCGCGGTATCTCAAATCCGGCGTTTCAGAAGTTTAGCGATCGCAACTGGAAAATTGTGGCAGAACTTGAAACTGTGGCAAAAGAACTTGGGCGGAGTATGGCTCAAGTTGCAGTCAACTGGACAGCAAATCGCCCTGGAATTGCATCGGTCATTATTGGAGCTACGAAGCAATCGCAACTTGAGGACAATCTAAAAGCTCTCTCGTTTGAGATTCCCACCGAACTTGCCAATCGTCTCGAAGCTATCAGTCGCCCCGAACCGCAATTTCCTTACATTTTCTTTGGTTCAGAAATTCAAGGCATGATTCATGGTGGTGCAACAGTTGGATATAAACCTGCTGGATACCAACCTAATGTATTGATTCAGTCACAGGGTGCTGGTGTATCTTAAGGGCTGTATAAAACTTAACTCCAAGTCTAGCAACAGACTATGAATCACCAACGCCGGAACGTGCTTTTGACTTTTAGTGCGAGCTTAATAGGATTTTTATCTACCACAGAGATTGCTAAGGCTCGCACTACATCTCCCACTCAAGTCAATTCTCAAGTCCCCATGAATACCATCATTCTACAGAAATTAGTAGATCGTGCTGAAATTATTGATGCCATAAACATTATCGGTATGGGTGCAGATCTACGAGACTGGAAAGCTTGTCGCGGAGCCTTCGCCGATCGGGTTCTGACTGACTACACCTCCCTCAACGGTGGCACTCCTAATACTGTAGCAGCAGATACTTTAGTAGCTGGCTGGGCAGACTTTTTCAGCAAAACCTTCAAAGCCACCCAGCACATGATTACCAATCATGCTGTGATAGTGAATGGCGAGCGAGCAAACTGTACCTCCCACTTTCGGGCGCATCACGTTTATCTTGAGGGAAAACCTGGTAAAACTTGGACGCTTGGGGGGTTCTACAATCACGAACTAAGCCATATCAACGGACGTTGGAAAGTTACACAAATGAAGATGACTTGGACTTACGAAGAAGGTACTCGTCCCGGTTAAGTTTATGATGCAGTCCGATATTCTCGTCCTCCAAGCCTCTTGGGATGAGCTTGCCATCAAGTACGCGTATTTAGTTAAACCACCTGTTTCCTCAAGCAATACTTTAATAGTTAGTATTGTGACATATCAGATAGAAGTTACTGCTGCGATACCAACGGGAGGCTTTGTTAACGCAGAGGAAATTGAATCCGATTGGTTGAACGATGTCCAAAAAAAAACCCTGCTAGATTACCTGCAAATCACACTCAGCCTATTAAGATTTGAGGAAATTGTTGACCAAAAAATGCTTTGTGCCGATCGGCAACCCATTTTAAAGAGGCAGATTACTAACCCATCCATTCTTCATTTAGCACATCTGCTACGAGCTGAAATGGAAGCTCCAAAATTCTTCAGTCAACAGTTTGTTTCTTCAATTATCAAGGCTCTGATAATTCATTGCTGGTACCAATTGTGACTCATCTTGTCCTCAATCCCTGACCCCTAACCCCCCCTTTCCTTTTACGCAGCCACTACCTCAGAATGAGTTTCTGAGGTAGTGGCTGCATCTTGCACCATAGAGCGAGAATTATTCTTACGCTGCAACATATTTCCGGCAAATGCTAGCATGGCGTTTGTCTTACGAGTACGCCACTCATCTACAAGTCTTTCTACATTAGCAGAAGGCATTCGCCGCATCATGGCTTCGTAAATGTAAGCAGCATGACCGGTTTCATCTTTGGCAATGCTCAAAATTCCCAATTTTAAGTTGCGAGTCACTGGATCGTTCTCGGGTAAGACGTTTGCCATTCGGGTAAAGTCTTTACTTGCATCTAACTCTAAAATATAAGTGCTACCCATGAACACATCCCAATCAATGACTTCCGGTTTGAGTTGTTCTTGAGAATAACCCTCGAAGAAAGCTGCAAAAAACGGGCTGCGGCGTTCTTGCGATTTATTTTCCGATTTATTTTCCTGAGTGTTTTTTGGCAAATTTTTAAAATCTATAACTTCTTTGTTAAGTTGTTTTAAGGCATGAGCAAAAATTTGACCGTGTTTGGTTTCATCTGATGCGTGTTGCGCCAGTTTTTCTGCAAGCCATGTATCACCTTCTGCTGTAGCGCGATCGCTAAGTGCGGTCAGGAAAGGAACAGAACCAGATTCTGCCAATTGGAACCCTGCTAGAACATTGGGGCGAGTTTTAGGGTCACGGATTTGAGCAGCAAAGTAGTAGGCGCTGATACCAGAACCAACCAAGTGCATGAAGTAAGTCGAGAGGTTCATGAGAAATCCAATCCGATCGATGGAAAGTTACATTTCTTATACTAGTACAGTTCGGCGTAAATAAAGCAACCATTAGTGACAGAGAAAAAGCTTACAGTTAAAGCTTTTGCGCCTTCTGCCCTCTGCCATCGTACTTCTGCCTTCGTGTACTAGTCCTCATTTTTTGATTGAGGTAATAAATTTTTCTTGAGCGGTTGCAAAGTACTTGCCAACTTTTACCGATGCTGTTAGCAACTCGGAGATGGTATCTCTCATTGAGACTCTCTAAGTGAGGGGTAAAACCGCTCTAATTCCCTAGCTTGTATCTGTTAACAGAGGGAGGAAATGTGTGTGAGATCCGTCAAATTTACTTTAATACAAGACAAACTACATTATGTATTTATAAAAAATATCTAAAGACGATGAAAGCTGGAAGTTTTATCCTCCATACTTTATCCTTCATGCTTTCTTGAGGTTCAGTCATGACAGATCGGGTGTACGCAGCTGACGTCTTAGTGGTGGGAGGCGGAACAGGAGGAACTGCAGCTGCTCTCCAAGCAGCGCGGCGGGGGGTAAAAACTATTTTGGTTAGTGAATTTCCTTGGTTGGGGGGAATGCTGACTTCTGCGGGAGTATCTGCACCGGATGGCAATGAGTTGGAAGCTTTCCAAACAGGATTGTGGGGTGCATTTATAAAACAATTGCAACGCCGTCAACCAATGGGGTTAGACAACAGTTGGGTCAGCTTCTTTAGTTACGACCCTCGCATTGGAGCAGAGATTTTCGCAGATTGGGTTCAAGAGTTACCAAACTTACTTTGGCTTCCAGGTAGAAGACCTTTAGAGGTCATTCAACAAAATGACTGCGTTTTTGGTGTTCGGTTTGCAGATTTTACTGTTACTGCCAAAGTAACCCTTGATGCCACAGAGTTGGGGGATTTGTTAGATTTAGCTGAAGTACCTTACCGTTGGGGTTGGGAGTTGAGGTCTGAATGGGGAGAAATTAGCGCTCCAGCATCATTTAATTATCTCACAGAAAAATATCCAGTGCAAGCCCCCACTTGGGTAGTGGTTATGCAAGATTTTGGTGAATCTATGGCTCCTGAAATCCCAAGTGCGCCAAATGACAACCCCTCACAATTTACTGGTGCTTGGGATAATTGTGGTGCAGAACAATTTTTAAATTACGGACGCTTGCCTGGGGGTCTGTTTATGATTAATTGGCCCATTCATGGTAATGATTACGGTCATGGAGTCGGGCGAGTCATAGCATCTTCAGAGAAGCGGCGCGAGTTTCTGCAAGAATGCCTTTGGCACAGCCAAAATTTTGCCCGTTTTATCCAACATCAAATCGGTTATCGCTACGGTTTAGCCCATCATATTTTTCCCCCATTCCCCCGTTCCCCCATTCCCTCTATCTCTCCCTCATCTTTTGCCCTTCACCCCTATTATCGGGAGAGCAGACGCCTCGTAGGACTGACGACCATACGAGAACAGGATATTTTACCAATTGCGGGAGGTAGCGTTGCACCGTTACATGAAGATGCTATTGCGATTGGTAACTATGCTAACGACCATCATTATCCGGAGATAAAATTTGAATTGCTTCCTAAATCTATTCGTTGGGGAGGACGTTGGACGGGAACTCCTTTTACAATTCCCTATCGCTGTCTTATTCCTATAAAAACAGATGGCTTATTAGTTTGCGAGAAAAATATTTCGGTTTCTCATATTGCTAACGGCGCGACTCGATTGCAACCAGTAGTTATGAATATTGGTCAAGCAGCTGGTATGGCAGCTGCTTTGTGTATTGAGTTAAATTTAAGCCCTCGCGATTTGCCTGTAAGAACTTTGCAAGAGGCTTTGTTGCGCGATCGCCATCATGCAGCTGCTATCGTTCCCATCTTTAATTTACCACCTGATTCTCCGGATTGGTTACATATGCAACTGTATTATTTAGATAATCCTGAAACATACCCTCATAGCGGCAATTGCCCCCATTTCTCGCCAACTGTGGGCTTCTACTCTTATGGCGATGCTGTTAATTTAAGAAACATTGATTGTTTCATGGGGTTTTTCCAGTGCCAAACTCAGCAGGATTATAAATTTATTATTACTTCACCAAGCGATTATCAGGGTCAAACTTGGCAAATTGTCACGTTGCGATCGGACATTGACGAGCAGTTGCAAACATATCTTCACGGACAATTCATCAAAATTTTGGGTCGTTTTAACAGTGCAGGAAATTGGTTACTAGCGGAACATATTGAGTGCTAACAAGGATTTTTTTGTGGTAAAAAACAATACTCTTGAATAAATTATCCGGATGCACAAAAGAAAACTCAGTATCAGTGAAATGGATAGTTCAAAAATAAACATTCATTATGCGTGCAGCTGTTTCACTTTTAATCGTGGGTTTCCTGTGTAGCTCCTTTGCTATTAACAACCAAGTCCCTAACACTTTCTCGTCCAAATATGAATCGCCACAATTGATTTTGGCGAGAGCGACAAAAAAAAGCTCAACCTCACGGTCTGGACGTTCTGGTTATAGAGGTAGTGGACGTAGAGAATTGATTGAATATATCAGTGCTCCGCAATCTGAAGTCTAACAACTGCAAGTTCGTGCCAGTTCCTGGGGTGGCAAAGACCTTGTAGCAAGGGAATAAAAGTACGGTAATCCAGGGTGTTACGCTTCCTATCCGTTACGTACCCTATAAAGCAAAAAAAGTAACTTTTCAATTGTTGGATTTCTCAGTAATATTGTGGTGTTTTACCAGTTATTTCCTATACTAGTTAAGTAGTGAATTCTTGCATTAATGTCAAGTAAAGTTGCTACTTTGTATTGCAAGTATTGAAAGATCTTCAAATACGCACAAAACTCCTATTGCAACTTTTTAGTTGTACGGAGATAGTTCATTAGGCTAAGTAAGTCGGTGTTCGTAATTATCATGAGTTTGTAGTTGCGTGTCTAGCCTTCAGCACGCAAGAGTGGCGAACGCAAGAAGCGCAACTACGAGCCAATATAGAGATTTGACGTTTCGTAACAGAGTTTGTTTTTTCTAGCGACTTACTTAAAATTTGCAAAAAAGAGGGTGGCTCAATCTACCACCCCATGTCAACAGAAAAGTATAGGAATATAGTTAAGCAGCTTTACGAGCAATCAAATACTTGCTCATAAAGTGAACTTGCATTTCAATATTCACAAAACCTGCCTTTTCCAATCGCTCTACCAGATCGTCAGTAATATAATGCTTGTAGTAAGGTTCATGGAAAGTTTCATGGAAGTATTCCATAAATGGTTCCATTTCTGGGGAATCGCTCAATTGAATTGAGTCACAAATTATAAATACGCCGCCTGGTTTTGTGACCCTAAAGCATTCTTCAATAACCCGTTGGCGAGCTGTTGCAGGTAATTCATGAAAGAGAAAAACAGAGGTGACAGCATGGAAATAGTTATCTACGTATGGCAACTCTTCTGCATTTGCCTGCAAAAGTTGGGGTAATTCCCCTGGTATTTCAGACAAAAGCTCGTTAGCCTTACGCAGATATGCTGGTGACAAATCTGTTCCAAACAAAGATGCTTGATGCAAAGCCGCTCGAATCATTTTTAAAGTGCGACCGGTTCCGCAAGCTACGTCCAGAACACGGGTTTGACGGGGGGCTAAGTCTCTGAAAACTTCCAACCCTTTCTTTAGGGGAGCAAGAATGCGCCGTCGCATAGCATCTGCTGAACCTTGAAAGAGAATTTCCACCTGCAAGTCATACAGATTTGCGGATAGATCGCTCAAGTAGCCATTGGTTTGGTGGTGGAAGTTTTGGATGTAGTAGCTCGGATAACCTTTAATGTCTACGTCAGCGGCAAAATCCTGGTATTTCCTTTGGTTTGCCCTATCCCAAATTTGGGGTAAATCAACCCATATTAGAGGGTAGTAGCGGAAAAAATCTTCCCAAGGGTTATCAAACAACAAGCTTTTAGGATACACACCCCGTTCGGCATCTTCCCAATCAACTTCCTGCAAATTATTTTGCCTTTGTTGAAGCGTCAATATAGCTTCCCTAGGAATACCTTGAGATGTTGCCTCCTTCTTAGGAAAGAGCAACTCTTTGAGGCGAATACTTAAAATTTTATGGGTTAGACCAAAATAACTTTTGCCTTGCTGAAAAGTTTGATAAGTCAGCTTGGTTAAAGTGTCAGACATGAGAATTTCCTTTAATTAAGTTTTTAGAATATATCTTTACATATTTTAAGTATTTGTAACTGAGTGCTCATAAATCTGAAGAAAGGTTTACAGCTTGAAAAAATAAGTCTTGGGAGAGATGCAAAATCCTATAGATATTTATTCTGCTACAAATATTAAATTTTATTAAGATATTATTTTTCGTAACTTTAGATACAGAATAGGTGTTATATTAAAACTAAAGAAATATGTCAGGTAATATTGACATTTATAAAAAAACCACTAAGGAGGATTTCAGTATGTCTACACAAGAAAAAGCACGTGCTCTTATGATGCGTCACTATCAGTTGATCAAGAATCGTCAACAATCCATGCTGGGTCGTGCGGGTGAGGAGCTAGGTCTTCCTGGAGAAGTTTCTCATTATTGGAATCCAACTCAAGGCAAAATAGACCCCTCGGCTCGCATGACTTACGATCGCAGTAATGCAGCAATGAGTTAGCACAAGGGGCTAGGGACTAGGGCTTGGGGACAAGGAAGACGAGGAGAATGCAGTATAAAGTTCTTCCTTGTTTCCCCCTTCCCCCCAATTCCCAATCCCCAATCAAAAAAAAACCACCACTAGCGGGTGGTTTTATGTTGATTAGTTCCCCGACTTTTTTAAGGAAGCCGGGGTTCGACGTACTGTGCAAGAGTCCCTAAAAATTAAACATCGTAATAGAGAGAAAATTCGTAGGGGTGAGGACGCAAGCGCATTGGGTTCACCTCATTATCCAACTTGTAGGAAATCCAAGTTTGGATAAAGTCTTCAGTGAATACACCAGGTTCGGTTAAGAAAGCATGGTCATTCTCCAGGGCTTCCAAAGCGAGTTCAAGAGAACCCGGAGTTGAAGGAACTTGAGCCAATTCTTCCGGAGAAAGTTCGTAAATATTCTTATCCAAAGGTTGACCGGGATCGATTTTATTCTTGATACCATCTATCCCAGCACATAACATAGCAGCAAATGCCAGATATGGGTTAGAAGTCGCATCGGGACAGCGGAACTCCAAACGCTTGGCTTTGGGGTTGCTACCAGATAATGGAATCCGAATAGAAGCAGAACGGTTACCTTGAGAGTAAGCCAAATTTACAGGTGCTTCATAACCAGGTACTAAGCGCTTGTAGGAGTTGGTAGTAGGGTTAGTGATTGCGAGCAATGCAGGTGCGTGTTTGAGAATACCGCCAATGTAGTGCAGCGCCATCTCACTCAAGCCAGCATACTGGTCTCCAGCAAACAGAGGTTGACCATCTTTCCAAATAGATTGGTGGGTGTGCATCCCAGATCCGTTGTCTTGGAAGACGGGCTTGGGCATGAAGGTAACTGTTTTACCGTATTTCCTGGCAACGTTCTTGATAACGTACTTATAAGTCAACAACCAGTCAGCCGCTTCAATCAACTTTCCAAAGCGGAAACCCAGTTCACACTGACCGCCAGTAGCAACTTCATGGTGGTGCTTTTCAATTGGTACTCCGCACTTTGCCATTGTCAGCAGCATTTCTGTCCGCATATCTTGCGAAGTGTCCGTTGGAGCAACTGGGAAGTAACCCTCTTTGTAGCGGGGTTTGTAACCCAAGTTGGGTCCTTCATCTTTACCGGAATTCCAACGACCTTCAACCGAGTCTACGTAGTAGTAGCCCGAGTGTTGGTTTTGGTCAAAGCGGACATCATCAAAAATGAAAAATTCAGCTTCAGGACCAAAGAACGCTGTATCGCCAAGACCGGTTTTCACCAGATAGTCAACAGCTTTCTGAGCGATAACGCGAGGACAACGGCTGTACCACTCACCCGTGCGAGGTTCCTTGATGCTACAGATAACACTGAGCGTTGGTTCTTGCATGAAAGGGTCGATCCACGCCGTGTTGGCATCGAGTACCATTGCCATGTCCGATTCATTGATGGCTTTCCAACCCCGGATACTAGAACCGTCGAAAGGTACGCCGTCCGTAAAGGAAGTTTCATCGATTTGGTTTTGGTAAAGCGTCAAATGCTGCCAAATCCCTGGCATATCGATGAATTTCAGATCGATCATCTGAATGTTGTTATCCTGAATCATCTTCAGGACTTCTTGTGGGGTTGTCATGGTTACTCCTTAGGCTGCCGATTTATCAATAGTAAAACCAGAGTGTTCAATGTTTGCTGAAGAAAGCTCGCTAACTGCAAATCCATCAGACCCCTGGAATATCCTAGAAACAGGACATTAGTGGATTTTGTATTTTTTACTACAAAATGCCATTAAGAAGCATGACATTTAACTTTTATTTAAATAATGGGAATTGAGGATTGGGGATTGGGTAGACAAGGAAGATTTCTATTCTCTCTCCCCTGTCCGCCTTGTCCGCCTTATCCGCCTTATCCCTCCACTCCCCATCCCCTCTATTAAAAAAGTTCACCCCGCAGGGGGCAACTTTGACATAGAATCCATAAATAGCGCACAGATTTTGTGCAGGGGCTTCTTTTAATAAGTGGCGCAAAAAGATACCGATTGCGAACAGCAATCAGATAAATATCAAACCATAATAGGATTGATTGGGAGAAAAAGGAATGCGGGATGCAGTAACTAGCTTAATTAAAAATTATGACGTTGCTGGACGGTATTTTGACCGGAATGCCATAGACAACCTCAAGTCGTATTTTGAAAGTGGAACAGCACGGGTTCAAGCTGCTGCGTCTATCAACTCAAATGCGGCGTCCATTGTCAAGCAGGCTGGTTCTAAATTATTTGAAGAACAACCTGAGTTGATTCGTCCGGGTGGAAACGCTTACACAACTCGGCGTTATGCGGCTTGTCTTCGTGACATGGATTACTACCTGCGCTATGCTACCTATGCTCTCGTTGCTGGTAGTATGGATGTACTAGATGAGCGCGTTTTACAAGGATTGCGGGAAACTTACAATTCCTTGGGCGTTCCCATCGGTCCTACTGTTCGCGGTATCCAGATTATGAAGGATATTGTGAAGGAGCAAGTGGCTGCAACAGGTGTGAGTGATACTACCTTTTTAGATGAGCCATTTGACTACATGACTCGAGAGTTGAGCGAAAAAGATATCTAAATGTTAGTGGTTAGTCGTTAGTAGTTAGTCGTTAGTAGCTGTAACATCAACCACTAACACCTAACCACTAACACCTAACCACTTATTATGACCAAATTGGTTAAGCAAAGACTTGATGTTTTATTGGTAGAACGTTCTTTGTGTTCGTCTCGTGCTTTAGCTCAACGCCTCATTCAAGCAGGGGAAGTTTTGGTCAATAGTGTTGTTGTTGACAAAGCTGGTACGGAAGTTGATGTTTCTGCTCAAATTCAGATAAAAGAGCGATCGCGTTTTGTTTCTCGAGGCGGAGAAAAGTTAGCTAAGGCAATAGAATTATTTGCCATTCCTGTAGAAGGACGGATTTGTTTGGATGGTGGCATTTCTACAGGGGGTTTTACTGATTGTTTGCTGCAAGCAGGCGCAAAACGAGTTTATGGGGTTGATGTTGGCTACGGACAAGTTGATTGGCGCTTGCGAAATGATTCCCGAGTGATTTTGAAGGAACGTACAAATTTACGGTATTTGACAAAAGATGAGTTATATGGTGATGAGTCGGTTGCTGATTTGGCAGTTTTGGATGTGTCGTTTATTTCGTTAACCAAAATTTTGGCTGCTCTGTGGCACTTACTGCAAGACCCCCGTGAAATCGTTTTGTTGGTCAAGCCTCAGTTTGAGGTGGGAAAAGACCGTGTTGGGAAAAAGGGTGTTGTGCGCGACCCTAAAGACCAAGCAAACGCTATATTTCAAGTGCTGCAAACAGCGCAGGAGTTGGGATGGCAATACAAAGGTTTAACTTGGTCGCCAATTACCGGTCCTGCAGGAAATATTGAGTACTTGTTGTGGTTGGGAATGGAAAGTGAAGCACAACCACTAGATCTAAATGCGATCGCCCAAATGACTTGCTTGGCACAAAAAGCAGTCACCATTCAGAAGGCAGAAGGCAGAGGGTAGAGGGCAGAAGGAAGTGACTCTCTATAATTTTCTTTTTGTAAATTTTATTTTTCTCTACTGAGAAAAAGCTTTACACTAATTTTGTAAACTTGGAAACAAATTTACAATTCTCTAGTATTAGAAAAAACATTATGAATACCGAAGATAGAGCACGGGAATTAATGGCACAGCAACGCCATCATGAAGAAAATTTACAAGATGCCATGCGAAATCGTACTGAAGCAGAAGTTCACGATTTTCCGGCGGAAACTGCTACCCAAGAAGAGGCGAGAGAATTACTAGCACAGCAACGCCATTATGAGGAACACTTGCAGGAGACTATGCGAAATCGGGCAGAATCTTAAGTAAAACTTGCGTCTAACTCAGAAAAAATTTGCCTCAGGTTATGGGTATCGTTTCTAACTGTGTTACAAAAGGATAAGCGAGCAAGCAACTTTTTCACCTTTGACAATGGCAAAACTGAGTAGCATATTGCACCACAGGAAAGATTGTATCAAGAGCCTTGTATGCTTCTCCATGAGGAGTGCTTGAGATGGGGCAAAAGCAAATCAAGTTTCTTGGCAGTCCATTCACTGGTGACGGACAGATGGGTGTTTTGATGCGTCAGTTTGACTGGGCAAACACTGTGCTTGGTCCTGTCAAACATTGGTCTCAAAGCTTACGTACAGCTGTTAGTATTTTGCTCAACTGTCCGCATCCCATGTTTGTTTGTTGGGGACGTGAGTTTATTATTCTTTACAATGATGCGTATGTTCCATTAATTGCAAATAAGCATCCTCACGCACTCGGTCAAAAAATTCCTCACGTTCTACCAGAACTTTGGTCTGTCATGAGACCGATAGTTCAAGAAATCACGAACACCAGAGAGCCCGTGTCTTCTCAAGAAATACAATTGTTTGCAGACCTCAAGGGCTATTTAGAGGAGATTTACGTGACTTTCTCCTGCAATCCTATCTGTCATGAAAGCGGTGATATAGAAGGTATTTTTGTTAATTGTACGGCAATAACCCCAACAGCGATCGCTCAAAATGGTACCGGCTTTCTTCTAAAAGAAATCAGAGAATGCGCTCCCTTGACGCTATGCGATCGCAAGCCAATCGAAACATTGTCGCTTGACAGTGAAGAGCGATTGCGATTGGCGCTCGAAGGAGCAGATTTGGGAATGTGGGATTATGACTTGATAACAGGACAATTGCTCTGGTCAAATCGCTGTAAAGCCATGTTTGGGTTAAATCTTGACACCAAGATGAGCTATGAGGTGTTCATTAATACCATACATCCACAGGATCGCCTACGGGTGGAGCAAGCTATACAGCAAGCTATTACAGGACAAAGCAAATACAACGTTGAGTGTCGTGTTCTTTGGGCAGATGGAAACGCTCATTGGCTTGCATTTCGGGGACATGCTTACCAAGATGAGAATGGCACTCCGGTTCGCATGGCTGGCGTGGTGTTAAATATTACTGCACGAAAATCTGTAGAGCAACAACTATACCAAAGTCAAGCGCATTTAGCAATGGCTCAACGGGTCGCCCAAGTAGGGAGTTGGGAGTTTGATATAGAGACACAGAAAGTAAGTTGGTCAGAAATTACGTTTCTCCATTGGGGAATTGACCCAGAGCGAGGCGAACCAACTTACCTCGAACTACTCGAAAGAGTTTATCCTGAAGATCGCGAAATTTTGCAAAAATCAGTTGAACGAGCCATTGTTGAAGGTGTTGCTTATGCTTTTGATATGAGGATTTTCCTAAATGATGGTTCGATTCGATATCTCGATTCCCGTGGAGAACCGATATTTAACGAGAAAGGACAAGCAATCAAACTGATTGGAACATCACTCGATATTACCGAGCGCAAACAGACTGAGTTAGCTTTGCAACAGGCAAAAGAAGCAGCAGAAACAGCGAGTCAGCTTAAGGATGAATTCCTAACTATACTCTCTCACGAACTCCGTTCTCCACTCAATCCAATACTAGCTTGGTCCCAGGTTTTGCGATCGCGGAAGTTGAATGAAGCAACCACGGAGCGAGCCTTGGAGACAATTGAACGGAATGCCAAATTACAGACTCAACTTATTGACGATTTACTAGATATGTCTCGTATTCTTCAAGGTAAGTTGAACTTAAATATTAAACCAGTAAACTTAGTTTTTATTATTAAAAACACGGTTGAATTGATTCGTCAGCTTGCTGAAGCTAAAGGCATTCAAATTCAAACTGTATTGGACTTGAAAACTTGTCAAATTGAGGGAGACTCAACCCGGTTACAACAAATTATTTGGAATTTGCTTTCAAATGCCATCAAATTCACACCTGAAGGAGGACAGGTTACGGTTAACTTAGAATATTTAGACTCTTATGCCCAAATTCAAGTCCGCGATACAGGACAAGGTATCAGCCCCGAATTTCTCCCTCACGTTTTTGAACGCTTCCGTCAAGAAAGTACCTCTACAACCAGAAAATATAGTGGATTGGGACTTGGATTGTCCATTGTTCGCCATTTAACAAAACTACACGGCGGTTCCGTACAAGCAGAAAGCCCAGGACTCGGTTTGGGAGCAACATTTACAGTCGAGTTACCCTTGATAGTGACCGATTCCAAAGAAACTGCCAAGGAAGAACAAATTAAGACACAAATGAATTTTAACGGTCTGCGTGTTTTGATTGTTGATGATGAAGTCGATTTACGGGAACTGATAGCCGAGTTATTGGAGGATTTAGGAGCTACTGTCACTGTCGCATCATCAGCACCCGAAGCGCTGAGAGTGTTCGAGCAACAAACACCAGATCTCCTGCTTTCTGATATTGGTATGCCTGAGATGGATGGGTATATGCTAATACGTCAGATCAGACTTTTGCCATCAGAACGGGGAGGAAAAATACCAGCCATTGCTCTGACTGCTTACGCTGAAGATTGCAACCGGGAGAAAGCGATCGCAGCAGGATTTCAAATGCATATTGCCAAGCCAGTAGAATTACGCGTATTGCTTGAAGCAATTGCAACTTTAGTAGGGCGATAGTTGTCAGGAAATGAAAAATGGCTCAAGTGCCTTCTTCAAAACTCAAAAAAATTTGTTTTACTACAGTTAAGTGATAGCAATAATGAAGTGCCATGTTGAGTCAATTACCAAACCGCATCACCAGTTCCTCTTGGTGGCAACTTATGAATTGGATTGCCGATCCACTCGGATTTCAGGACAGATACAGCCAGAAATATGGAGATATTTTTACCATGGAGCTCGGTGGGCTCGGAAGCTATGTCCTCGTTGGTAATCCCCAAGTAATTCAAGAGATTTTTAATCAAGATAGCAAAAATTTTGATGTGGGACGTGGAAACGCACTCGCAAAACCTATTATCGGGAAAAACTCTTTGATGTTGTTCGACGGCGATCGCCATCGACGAGAACGAAAATTATTAATGCCTCCCTTTCATGGGGAACGCTTACCAATTTACGCCAAGCAAATTTGCCACTTGACAGAACAGGTTGCGAGCCAGTGGCTTGTCGGTCAGGCTTTTGTCGCTCGGACTGCCATGCAAAAGATTAGTCTGGAGGTGATATTGCAAATCGTCTTTGGTTTGAGCGAAGGGGAACGCTATCAACAACTTAAACCCCTACTGACTGATTGGCTCAATATGACCGATTCTCCGCTCCGCTCCAGCATGCTATTTTTACGGTTCTTACAACAAGATTGGGGAACTTGGACTCCTTGGGGACGCATGAAATTGCGACAGCGCCAAGTTCACGACCTACTGATTGCAGAAATTGAGGAAAGAAGAACGCAGGGAAATTCAGGGCGTGGCGATATTCTCAGCCTGATGATGGCAGCACGGGACGACCAAGGTCAACCAATGAGCAATGAAGAATTGCAAGATGAACTGCTAACAATTTTATTTGCCGGACACGAAACAACTGCCACAACACTTGCTTGGGCTTTCTATCAAATTCACCAACATCCAAACGTTCTGGAAAAATTGCTACAGGAACTAGACAGTTTGGGAGAAAGTTCAAACCCCATGGAAATCGCTCAGCTTCCCTATTTAACTGCGGTGTGTCAGGAAATACTGCGAATGTATCCTGTCCTTCCCGTACTTTTTCCACGCATTGCCAAATCACCTATAAAAATTGGGGGATATCATTTTGATGCTGAGACAACCCTAATGCCAAGTATTTACCTCGTCCATTATCGAGAAGATTTATATCCTAATGCCCGACAGTTTAAACCAGAACGCTTTCTTGAGCGCCAGTATTCTAGGAGTGAATATTTTCCTTTTGGCGGTGGAAGTCGGCACTGTTTGGGATATGCTTTAGCTCAGTTAGAAATGAAACTTGTTATCGCAACGATTTTATCAAAGTATCAACTTGCCAATGCGGACGATAAACCAGTTAAAGTTCAACGTCGCGGATTTACCCTTGCTCCTATAGGTGGGGTTCGGATGGTGATGACTGGAAAACGGTAACCGGGCGAAGAGAGCAGACTTTTTGATTTGGAAGCCGTCATAACTCGCGATTGAGCAAACCTAGCTCCTGTTGCAATCGATACAAGATTGTATTCTGTTCCACTTCCGAGAGAATTTCTTGAATCACCGTACTTGCTCCCAACTGTCCCCAAGAACAGCCTCTTTCCAAGTACACTTGTGCTGCTTTCCCCACAGCGTATGCTCCATAACCGGCAATACCTGCTTGAGCGATCGCCGATCCAGCGTAAGCAGTTACATTTATGGGATTGTCTCCTGAAGCAATAGCAGTTGCACTTTTGCCCAAACCCAAAAGCACGCTACTGCCTATTTCACCTAGCAACAAACCACCAGAACTGAATAAAATTGTTTTTAAAACTTTCCCGGCTTCATAACCCGTCATGGGCAAACCATAAAGGCGTGCGAGCGAGCGAATTAAAGCCAAATCCGCAATAGTTCCACCAAGAATATCTAAAAAGGCAATAGGATTGAGACCAACAGTTAAAGCTTTGTATTTGGTATACCGCCAAATCAGATCTTCTGCTTCTTCCTGACGTAATTTGATGGTTTTTTCTGCGATCGCTTCTTCTGCATCCCGTGCTTGAATCAGTGCATTTAGAGCCAGAAGAGAACGCCCTTCACGGTTGAGGATTTTCAAAATTGTTTCTTTAAGTTCTTCTATTTGTGGTGGTGGAGTTTCCCATTCTTGCGTGACTCTACCATCTGTCCACTCCACGCGAACTTCCATTGGTGCGGGTTCTGCAGCCACCATAACAATTTCATCAGGTT
The DNA here is from genome assembly GCF_045999855.1 of Tolypothrix campylonemoides VB511288_2. Taxonomy (NCBI): domain Bacteria; kingdom Bacillati; phylum Cyanobacteriota; class Cyanophyceae; order Nostocales; family Tolypothrichaceae; genus Tolypothrix; species Tolypothrix campylonemoides. The sequence continues at coordinate 81,222 of NZ_JBFPMW010000011.1, read as the reverse complement.
GCAAAGGAGCGTTCTGAAAGCTTCCGCTACCCAACTGTTGCAAATTCTTATAAATCGTTTGTTTGTCTGTATCCGGGTACAAATCTATCTTATTGAAGACCAAAATTAAAGGTTTTTGTGATTGTCTTAATTTGCACAATGCTTGATATTCAGTACGAGTAATATCACCTGAGACAACAAACAAAATCAAATCGGCTTGCTGAGACACTTCCCGTGCCATTTGTGCCCGTAATTCCCCCTCTATTTCATCCAATCCTGGTGTATCAATTAACTCTACTTGTACTTTCCCCCCTGGATTCCAATGTACGGAACGGGGGTATTGTGTTACCCCATTCAAGGGACCTGTTTGCAAAATCTTTTGTCCTAGCAAAGCATTTAGGACTGCTGACTTACCGCGACTAACCAAACCAAAAGCAGCGATGCGAATCACATTGTTGTCCAATTTGTTGAGAGTTGAGGTCAAGATTTCTAACTCTGGTTTTACCAACCCTGCTAATTGCGACTTTGATTGTGACTGTCCGGCTTTACGAAGATGTCCATACCAAGAGAGTGCTTGTCTGAGACTAGCACGAGCGCGATTTAAGTGAGTTTCCTGTTGATTCTTTGACACTGCAATTGGGATTGGCGATTGGGGATTGGCGATTGGGGATTGGCAATGAATTTTTCAGTTCCCACTTTTTACGCACTATTTTTAAGATAGTAGGTAATTAGGTAAGAGAGCAACTCATGGCAGTGAAAGACATATAGGATAGGCAATGACCCAACCCTCTGTTTTCACGACAGTCGCAATGAAAGAATTTCATCACCAATCATGCAAATCCCTCTTTCTCACTCCCTTTTTCAATACAGAGCCTCAATACTTTCATTTACAGGCTCCGCCTGAGGACGAGAAATGCTTGGAAAAGCCTACATTTCTTGACAGAATTTAACTTTATCCTTCTGTAGAAAGTTCTTCTACTTCAAATCTCCACACTATTCCTCTATCTGTAGGACGTTGAATGCAGATTTTGGAATTGTTTGACAGTAGCTTTAAGCGTTCGAGAAATTGGGGAAGAGTTTCGACAATCTGCGGATAACTATCCATGTCATGACAAAGAATTACCAATGTCATAGTTCCGGAGATCGTTTCAACGTACCACTGAGTAAGTGATAGCAAAGCCTGCTGTGTGGAGTCGCAGAGTTCGTAGAAGCGGTTCCTAGAAACTTGTTCTAGGTGCCTGTGCAATAATTCATCAAATAATGTAACCTCGACAGGAGGCATATCATCTGGAGGAAGAAAGGGTAGATCCATCATGAAATCCTTCCAGTATTCATTGAAGTGCAAGATTGAGCTTTTTATCACCTTCGAGTTTTTATCAAATTTAAAACTCCTTGAAGAGGAATGATTGAAAGTTGCTTAGCCCCTAAATGGCACAGTAGCCGTATACTAACTATCAAATCTAAAATTTTCAACTTAATCTGTACGAACGCTTACATTTCACAAATTTAGTTGGTACGCTAGCATAACATAATGAACTATAATATTCTCTATTTTCATAGTTTGAATTGAGAAACCCTTGCTTAAAAGTATTATTTCTATCTCCTTATTTTACTTACTTGTAGCTTGCAATACTAGTACAAATGAGCAACGTTTTCAAAATTGTTCCTATCTTAAAGAAAAGCTAGGCAAAATTGTACTCGATTTTCAGAAGAAGCACGATCGCATCCCCTCTTCGTTTGAAGAAGCACATAAAGATACCCAAGTCATTCTTCCCAATCGCGGGGATGCATTTGGTAATCCCCTAATTTATCGCAAGACGGGAGAAAAATCTTTCTACTTTCTCTCTTATGGAGTCAACGGGAAGTTAGAAAATGGTCAAGGGGATGATTTAAAAGTTACTTATGATAAGCATTGGCAAACTTCATGCGTTGAATTGCGATCGCAATTCTGAGTCGAGCCGCTTTCAATAATTTTGTTTTATAAAAATCGCTTAGTTTATTTAAAAAAAATATTAATGTATTGGAAACAAACAACTATCTCTTACGTCTAACATAAAAAATCCACCATTATTCCCAGATAAAGGAATGATGGAGGATATGCTAGATTCTGCAAAGAAAAAAAGAAATAGAGAATTGGTAGCTGCACTATTGGCGGTAAAATCTTGAGTTTAAAGCATCATTAAAACTAGTTTGGAGGCAAAAAGGTAAAAGACAACTATGTTTTGCTGCACTTTAGTTGTTTTACGTCAAAATCAATTGGGGTGACATTGAGTGCGTTGTATTCCTTCCTTGGCTTAAGAAGTGTGATTGACTAACAGATAGTAAAGGCACTTCTTGCCGACAGGATTGACAAAACCAGTAAACTCCTTGATGACGCACGTGTCGTAACAAAGAATTACCGCAGCAAAGACAACTATGAGTCGTCGTTCTCATCTTGATTCTCCTTGTCACAAAAAGCTTGTAAAGTCTGAAGAAAGAATAGAGTGTAAAGGATAAAGGATGAAATAATTGATTTTTCATGCCAAGCTTCATCCTTTAAATGACAGCTTTATCAAGCAATTGACGTTAATGAAGTTCTAAGAGTTGGAACTCGTCCGTTTCTCTCATTGCGATCCCTGAGGATTTTTTCATAGACCGCTACATAACCGTCCACCATTTGAGTTACGGTAAAGTTATTTTCCACGTGTTCTCGGCAGGTATGGCGATTTAATTCCAAAGCCGCCGGAATCATTGTCGCCATTTCTTCGTAGCTTTGGCAAACAAAACCTGTTTTGCCATGAGCAATAACTTCTGGTACGGAACCCATATCGATCCCAATCACTGGCGTACCAGCTGCCATTGATTCAATCATCACTAAGCCAAAGGGTTCTCGCCAAGTGATAGGAAAGAGAGTAATAGATGCATTGCCCAGAAGCTCTACTTTCGCAGCATGGTTTACCTCACCGAGAAATTCAATCTGCTTACCATCGATCTGCGGGGCAATCTCTTTCTCAAAAAACTCTTTATCTACAACATCAACTTTTCCTGCCATTTTCAAGCGCCAACCAGTTTTCTTTGCTATGGCGATCGCGTGCTGAGGTCCTTTTTCTGGAGAAAAGCGCCCTAAAAAGGCAAGATAGGGTGGCTGCGCTGGTTGAGCTACAAATTGGTAGTCACCTAAATCAATTCCGTTGTATACGGTACTTGCATAGTTTAGGTCTATTTGGCGTTGGGCGTTGCTAATACTAATGTATGGTTGCGTTCTATGAAGAGTATATACTTTGCTGCTGTCACGGGTAAAATTGCCATGCAAGGTATGTACTGTGGGGGTTGACACCATGCTTGCCAAAGGCAAAGCCCAAATTCCTACATGGGAATGGATAATGTCGAATTCCGCCGCTTGTTGGTAAACGTGGCTAGCTTCTAGCATCTCGTACATCATACCCTCTCTGATGTCCGGGTCCAGGCGCAAGGCGCGAGGACAAATTGCGTCTAACTTAGCCAGTGTTTGCGAATCGCCTGAGGCAAACAGAGTCACATCGTGACCCCGACGCACGAGTTCATCGGTTAGACGACTCACTACGAGCTCTATTCCTCCATAAGTAGAAGGTGGAACCCGTTCCCACAAGGGGGCTACTTGAGCGATTTTCATAAATTTCCTTGGTTCAGCTGGTAAAGTGGTCGTTGGACAAGGGTTGAGATACTTTTGCTTTAGGTATTCATTCCTCCTCTTCCTAAGGTTGGAATTAACCGCATACGCCATATACGACGCTTCTTGGTTAATTTAGCACCCTTTATGAGCCACCTCCAAATTGATGCTGACCAGCTAAAGTGCAGCTTCGTGTACTGTATTCTTAAAATTTCACAATCCACATCTATCTTAAGACATATATAATTATATCTTATATATTTCTGGGGATCAACCTATCTTATGAAAAAAACTTTGGGGATCGATTGTGGAGGGTAAGTGTTTGGTGGGTAGTTATTAGTAGCAACCATCACAACCAATTATCAATCCTTCGGTTGCGCCAGTCGCCAGGGCGTGGAAAACTAGCCTGCAGCGCTGGTCTCACTACTAACGACTAACATTTGGTACGCGTTTCCCTCCCAATGCATCCACAACAGTCTCAGTATTTGACTGCATCATTTTGATGTAGGTATCGCCCGGACTTCCTGGCGCACCAATAGAATCGGAATAGAGTTCGCGAGGTGCTAATTTGACCCCTGCTTCTTGAGCAACAGTTTTTATCAAAGCAGGGTTGATTGTTGTTTCTGCAAAGATTGCAGGAACTCCTATCTTTTTCACTTCTTCTACTAGCCGCTTGACTGTTTGTGCGCTGGGTTGTTCCTCAGTACTTATACCAATTAAAGTCCCCGCAATAGGTATTCCATAAGCAGACCCGTAGTATTGAAAAGCATCGTGCGTTGTAACTAGCTTGCGTTTATTTGCTGGGATCGTCTGAATTTGGGCTTTTATCCAACCGTCCAACTGTTTTAACTCCTCCGTCAGTTTTTGCGCGTTCTTGGTAAATTCTTCTTTGTCTTCAAGTGATAGCTCAATCAATGCATCCCGAATGGCATTAGTCATTGCGATCGCATTTTTTACATCACCCCATACATGTGGGTCTGGAACTGTCCCTTTAGATTTTTCTGTTAACTGTAAAGGTTTGACCACCTCACCCACTGCGAACTGACGGGTTTTTCCCGCAGCAGATTTCATAAGTTTGATCAATCCCGGTTCTAAATTGTAGCCGTTATACAAAACCAAATCTGCTTCTTCCATCACCCTGGTATCTTGTGGAACAGGCTCGTATACGTGAGGATCGGTACCCGGTTTGAGGATTCCTATCACCTGAATTTCATCTCCTCCCACTTCCCCCGCAAGATTGGCAATGATGGTACTAGTCGCTACGACCTGAGGCTTATCCTTTTTGGAAGTGTTAGAGGTTGAATTCTGTTGGCTACAACTAAATAAGATACAAGAGAACAGCACACTTAAGCCAATTTTAGGTAAAAAATGTAACTTAGTTCTAACCGGAAGGCTGACCTCTCTCTGAAGTATTAGTTTCATTTATGTCAATTATTATTTCTCTTTATAGAGGTTTTCATTTTTCTTTCATTTTTATAGTAATCTCAAGTAAGCAAGTATTTAAACACAAGATGAAAACTGCCTCTTTTCAACCAGAATTCCCATTATTTAGGAAAAATACGGGTGAAAGGCCCAATCTAGAAACGCACTACGACCCAACTATAGACACAGTGGATAGCGTGTCTTCACAAGGGAGTGATGTAACCGCAGCAATCCATATTTCCCGATTGGGGGTGTACTATCGTGCAACAGAAGCCCTGAGAGATATTAACTGTGTTGTAAAACCGGGGCGACTGACAGGAATTTTTGGTCCTAACGGTGCAGGTAAAAGTACGCTGTTAAAAGCCATGTTGGGGTTGGTTCCGTCCCACGGAAGCGTGCGGTATCAAGAAAAACCTCTCACACAGCAATTGGAGAAAATTGCTTACGTACCCCAACGAAGCCAAATAGATTGGGCGTATCCCGCTACTGTTTGGGATGTCGTAATGATGGGAAGAGTCAAAAAAACAGGATGGTTTCGCCAGTTTTCAACAGTCAGCCGCCAAGTCGCAAAAAGTGCGTTGCAACGTGTGGGTATGAGTGAATATCGCAACCGCCCCATTGGAGAACTTTCTGGAGGACAACAACAGCGAGTCTTTTTAGCCCGTGCTTTAGCGCAAGAAGCAGAAATTTTTTGTTTTGATGAACCTTTTGTAGGTATCGATCAAAAAACTCAGAGAGTGATTTTTGAAGTTTTCCAAGAACTTGCTGCAGCACAAAAAATTATCCTTGTTGTTAACCACGACTTAGGGGAATCTATCACCCATTTTGATGACTTAATTTTATTAAATCAGATATTAATAGCTACAGGTTCCCGACAGCAAGTGTTGACTGAAGAAAATTTGTCCCGCGCCTATAGCGGTCAAGTCATGTTTTGGAAAGATGCAGCGTAATTAAGAAATGTGATAGTGGTTAATGGTTGGTGGTATTTAACCAACAACTAACAACCAACAAATAACAACCAAAGATTAATTATGATTCAAGCCTTAATTGAGCCTTTACAGTATAGTTTTATGCAAAGGTCGCTGATTGTTGCCATTATAGTCGGTTTGTTGTGTGCTATTGTTGGCAGCTACTTAATGGTACAACGATTGGCTTTATTGGGTGATGCTATCAGTCATTCGGTATTACCGGGACTGGCGATTGCTTTTTTGTTGGGAGGTAATATTTTTGTTGGGGCGTTTGTTGCTGGTGTCCTCAGTACTATGGCTATTGCTTTTATTAAAACGCGATCGCCTATCAAAGAAGATGCTGCCATGGGGATAGTTTTTTCGGCGTTTTTTGCCCTAGGAATTACCCTGATTACTGTCATTCAAAAAGATAATAAAATTGACTTGAACCATTTCCTTTTTGGAAATATTCTTGGTGTAACTGTTGAGGAAGTGCGCGATACTTCTATTATTGCAGCTTTAGTTTTACTCGTTATTGTTTTAGTATACAAAGAACTTTTGTTTTATACCTTTGACCCCTTGGGTGCAAAAGCAGCAGGATTACCAGTAAATCGCCTGAATTTTGGACTTATGGTAGTTATTGCTTTAACAATTGTTGCTAGCATGAAAGCTGTAGGTGTCATTCTAGTATTATCGCTTCTGATTACACCAGGAGCTACGGCTTATTTATTAGTAAAACGCTTGCATCAAGTGATGATTTTGGGAGCAGTTATAGGGGTATTTTCTAGTATTACTGGAATGTATCTGAGCTATTTTTATAATTTTCCTTCGGGACCGGCAATTGTGTTGGTTGTATCGGGATTATTTATGTTGGCGTTACTTTTTAGTCCCAGACACGGCATTTTTACTAACATTGGTAAAAGACACCTTTTAGGTGCGGAGAGATAAAACTTAATAATTAAGAAACTGAACTCTACTGTACGCTCATGCGAGTAAAGTTCAGTTGTTTGCCATATTTATGAAAAATCCACGGTAAACCTTGGACTTCAGACAGTTAAGCTTTGCTGAAATTTCTGTTTCTCTTTGACCATAAACCAGCCCCACCAACTAAACCTACACCAAGTAGGAGAGAGGGTTCTGGTACCCTCTTACGGTAGTCATATGTTACTTTGACACTCGCTTTGGCATAGGTATTAACGTAGGATGTGATGTTACCAGATCCCTGGACTGTTGATTTTGCATTAGCTGTGAACAAAAAATCTAAATTGTTATTACCGATAAATGACTGCAAAAAGCTGCTATCTGTGTACGTTTTGGTACCAGAAGCGCTGGTAGTTAGACCCTCTAGTGTCCTTCCAGAAGTGCCAGCAAAATCAAGTATGCCATCAAATTTGGTAACATCATATTTGTAAGATTGTTTCGGATCTAACTCAAAGATGCTCGTACCACCAGTTGTCTGTAACTGAAGCAAACCGGAAAGGTCTACTGTTATTGTACGCGGTTTTGCGTCTCTGCTTTCAAAACCTGCATCTCCTGTAAGGTCACCAACAAAATCAATCTTGACACTATTGAGTATGCCCCAAGATGGTTTAAACTTTTGGATACTCAAAGGAGCCTTGAAGATGTCTGTAACACCGTATCCAGCATAAGGTGCAGCATCATCTACAGATGGTTTGTATTCTGTAGTGAACTCCAGAATATCTGCACGAGCAACTCCGGTAGTTGCTACAATGCTTGTTATTGTGATTGCGAGAGCAGGGGTTAATACAGCTAAAAACTTAGTTTTCATACGTTACAACTTGGAAAAACTGTGTTGCCAATACCTCCTATCTCGTTGTAACTTCGTATTTTTATGTAGTGTATTGATAATGATACGTAATTTGTTGTAAATTTTTCTTCATATTAATTGCTGTAGGTATCTCAGTTTTGATTGCACAAAAGTTGATTCTGTTATTTATTGATACTTTGGTTAGCGATCGAATAGTCGCGCAACCAATCAGAACCTCTTGCTAGTAATTGCTCTAAATTTTCTACCCGCCACAGCTTAGCAGTCCCATCATCTGAAGCAGTCGCAAGATACTGCCCATTGGGGCTAAAACTCACGCAAGTCACTCGGCGCTGGTGCCCTTTAAATTCCGCGAGTTGGTTACCCTGTAAATCCCATATGCGGGCGGTACCATCGCTTGAGCCAGTGGCAAGGGTTTGCCCATCCGGGCTGAAGCAAACGCTGCTGACCCAACCTTGATGTCCTTTGAATTCTGCTAGTTGATTTCCTTGCAAGTCCCACAATCTGGCATTACCATCGCTAGAAGCAGTGGCTAGTTGCTGCCCATTAAGGCTGAAGTTGACGCAGTTGATGCGGCGATGATGTGCTTGAAATTCTCCTAGTTGCTTGCCCTGTAAATTCCATAGTCTAACGATACCATTTTCTGAGGCAGTGGCTAAGTGCTGCCCGTTTGGGCTACAACTTACGCTCCAAACTATACCTCGATTTTCTAATTCTACTAGTTGCTTGCCTAGTAAATTCCATACTCTAGCCGTGCCATCAACAGAAGCAGTGACCAAATATTGACCGTTGGGACTAAAACTCACGCTGTTGACTCGGTGCTGATGTCCTTTGAATTCTACTAACTGGAGTCTTTGTAAGTCCCATAATTTGGCAGTACCGTCAAATGAGCTAGTGGCAAGGTATTGTCCATCCGGGCTAAAACTGACACCTCTGACTCGATCTTTATGTCCCCTAAATTCCTTTAGCTGCTTGCCTTGCAAATTCCACAGTTTAGCCGTACCGTCACCCGAACCCGTGGCAAGATATTGTCCGTTAATATGAAAACTTATACTGTTCACATCCCCTCGATGCCCTCGAAATTCTACTTGTTGTTTGCCCTGCACGTTCCACAGTCTAACGTCAGCTGAAGCGGTGGCAAGGGTTTGTCCATCCGGGCTGAAACTCACACTCCAAACCCAACCATCATTTCCTCGGAATTTCTGCACTTGATAGCCGTGCAAGTTCCAAAGTCTGGCAGTACCATCGCTTGAGCCAGTGGCAAGTGTTTGCCCATCCGGACTGAAACTTACACTTCTGACCTTGCCTTGATGCCCCTTAAATTCTACCAAGCAGTTACCTTGTAAGTCCCAAAGTCGTGCAGTGCGATCGTCTGAGGCAGTAGCAAGGGTTTGTCCATCTCGGCTGAAACAGATGCTGTTGATATGTCTCTGATGTCCCTCCAGTTTTAGCAGTGGCTTACCTTGCAAGTTCCAAAGTAGCGCAGTGCAATCGTTTGAAGCAGTGGCAAGGATTTGCCCATCCGGGCTGAAACAGACGCTATTGACCTTGTGCTGATGCCCCTTAAATTTCACCAATTGGTTGCCCTGTAGGTCCCAAAGTCGGGCAGTATTGTCATCTGAGGCAGTGGCAAGGGTTTGCCCATCCGGGCTGAAACAAACGCTGTTAACACATCTCTCATGCCCTTTGAACTCTGCCAGTTGGCTACCCTGTAAATTCCACAATCTGGCAGTGCGATCGTTTGATGCTGTGGCAAGGTATTGTCCATCCGGGCTGAAACAGACGGTGTTGATATGTCCTTCGTGCCCTTGAAATTCTATTAGTTGGCTACCCTGTAAGTTCCACAGTCGGGCGGTGCGATCGCTTGAGGCACTAGCAAGAGTTTGCCCATCCGGGCTGAAACTCACACTTCTTACCTCGTCCTGATGCCCTTGCAACCGATTCTTTTCTTGGATGTTGTCAAGAATCTGCTGTAAAGCCAGTAGTGGACTCAGTGCGGGATATTTTTCAAAAGATCGACCATCTTGAACTCGTGCTTTCAACTGTTTTCCAGCTTCCATTGCCGTCAGTAAGGCGTCTATCTGAGAAAACTCGAACTTTCGTAAAGCTCTTAATCCTGCTAACTCCAATTCTGTACCGATAAGCGCTTCTTCTCGCGCTGCTTCTGCTTCCTTGAGCTTAATCTGAGCTTCTTGAACTTCTTGCTTGACCTTATCTCGTTCTGCTTCTGAATCAGCTAAATCTTTCCTGACTTGTTGAACTTTTGCTTCCAAACTCTGACGGTGCTGCTCAACCCGTGCTAGCGCCACCTCCGCTTGCTTTCGTTGATCTTCTGCTTTGTGCCGCTGTTTTCTTTCTTTTTCAAGTTCTGCTATTAACTCTTTTAACCTTGGTTCTTGCTGTTGGCGAATCAACGCAGCTAAATAATCATGTACTAACTGATAGCGATCGTCTGGAAGTTCGGGCAACAAAACCACCAAACCGGAATCCACAAAAATCTTTAGCACTAAATCTAATTTGCTTGCTTCTGCAGTAAAATCTGTTACTAATACCTGCAAATCCCGTTCTACTTCAGCACGAGTTTTCAAGGGGCGAGTCCCTTTTTCATCTGTCATCAAGTACAGGACTAACTCAGCAGTTTCCTTATTTTCAGCACCGCAGTCTGACACGACTTGTGCTAAGTAGCGCTTCACTAATTCATTTTTAGGACCGCGATCTCTATACTGAACTAATGTTGTAATGTTCTCCGTTTGCAACTGCGCTCCCACAACTTGTAACTCAATCGGGCGCACTTCTCCTAACTTATCTGCTAAATCCTTTACTAGCTCCTCAATCAAAGCGGGCTCTAAGTGAAAATTAGAGCGATCTGTTAACTGTTCAATAATTGCTGTAGCATCAGCAGGCAAGAAATTTCCTAATGGGTAGAGGACATTTTTGCTAAGAATATCATTGCCGATAATTGCCATGCAAGGCAAACGATTGCACTCCAACAAATAATGCAGGTAATCCTCTCGTAACGAGAGAATAACTTTTACTGGCAGAATTTGAAAACACTCTCCCAAAAACTCAAAAAATTGCCGCCTTTCAGCCACACCATGATAGACGAAGAAGAATTCTTCAAACTGATCGAAAATGAGTACTGTCCGCAGATTGCATGACTCCAGTCTCCGTATTTGTGCCAGGATAGCGGCTGTGGAATCTAAAGAAGTTGTTAGCTGTATCCCTTTTTTTTCCAAAGCTTCTGTTAACAACCGTCCCAACTCTGCAACCCAACTCGTGTAAACGCGCATCAATACAGGTAAAGTATCTTGAATTCCAATAGCTTTTTGTTTGAGTGCTGGTAACAATCCCCCATTCACCAACGAACTTTTCCCTACCCCAGATTCTCCATGAATCGCAATTAGCTTGCAATCATTGCGACCAATTCGCTCGGTTAAACGCCGTACATCTAGCAACCGACCGGACGCTACAATCTCCAGAGCGACAGTCTCTTGAGTTTCTACTTGTCTTAGTGCTAATTCTGCCTGTCTTTGTGGCTGTATTCGACCTGCACCAATAAAGGAGCGGAATCCATATTGCTGCTCAATTGATTGCCTTTCTAGCTTAATTTCAAAGGCTTTAAGATATTCTTGTTGCTTAAAGTATACCTGCTGCAAATGACTGAGAATGTCAAGATACAAACAAGGGTTTTCTTCAGGATCTCCTATCTTTCTTGCTTCTTCTAAATTGCCGATCGCTTTTTCTGTTCGCTCTAAATGTTGTTGCGCTTTTGCTAAAATCAACAAATATCGACTCTTGTCTAATTTATAGACAACACCAGAAATTTCCTGCGATCGCTTCTTAAATGTCAATAAAGCTTCTAGGGCTTTCTTCGCTAACTCACGGGCATCTTCCCAGGCTTCTTGCGCTAGAGCTACTTCAGCTAAAAAACCGTAATCCCTTGCTAATTCAATTGGTTTGTCTTGAGCTTGGTGATGCTGCAAAGCTTTTTGAGCCAGAGTTTGCAACTGGTGCCAATTCTGCAAATCTCGAAGCATATCTCCGAATTTTAGAATTGAACTTGCACTTAAATCTATATTATCAATTTGTTCAAATATTTTAAAGCATTGCTGAATATAATGCCTAGTTGCTTGCAGATCGGGATGATTTTTTTCGCGATACCGAGGAGTTTTTACAAAATAGCAGAAGGCAATATCAATCAGCAGTTTTACTTGTTTGTTCAATTGGTGATTTTGCTGCCAAAGTTCTAATCCTTTTTGATAATGCTTGAGGGCTAGAGCGATTTTGCCATCAGTATATTCGGCTTCACCAAGTAAAGATTCTAAACTTGCTCTCAGTTCTAGGTCTAAGACTTGTTGGCGATTTTGTAAAATATGACAAGCTAGTTTTATTTCCCGACGAGCTTCTAAATTTAGGGTTAAATTACCCTCAAAGAATTGCTCGGAGGTTTTCTTTAAAAAGTCAACCAATTCCTCAGTAGCGATCGCAAACTCTGTACTTATTGCCCAACTCTCAAAATCAGGTGCTACCCGTATCAGTTTATTAAAGACCTCATCATCGATCCAAAGAACCAGTGGAAAATGAAAACTCTTCCGAAACTCCTCCCGCACTTGATTGGTTGCACTCAACAGATCTTCGAGATCGGTCACTGATTCCAAGCCTAATACCATTAAGACATCTGGCTGTTCTTGACCAAATTCCTTGTGAATCCTCGCGTAGAGGGTTTTTTCAGATTCCTGCAGTTCCAAGATACGGATTTCCACGTTCGTAAGTTCTTGCAACCGCTCGATCAAACGCACGCGCAAGCGAGCATAATTACACCTAGCTAAAAACAGCTTGAACCGACCCACAGAAGCGTCAATTCCCCATGCTAATTCTTCTAACGCACTCTCGTTGTCAGCAGAAACATCAATGGCATTTTCTTCCCATGCATTGCTATCAAGTCGGTGCAGGTCACTCATAGGCGCAGCTCTTTCGCCTCTGCTAAAATCGGGTTGACATCAAACCAAGACTCTCCGCGATCGCGATATTCAAACACCAACCGACTCCGGATTAGCGTTTGATATCCCCGGTCACCACTGACTTTTTTCCGTTGCTGGACTTGACGCAGTAATTGCCACTCTACGTCAGAGATGGGCATTGTCATTTCATTCCGACGGGCACGAATCACCTCTTCTAAAACTTCACCAGATAGAGGGAGTTTTCGTTCCTTTTTGATCCAAGTATTGAGCAATCTGAGCAAATCGCGGACGTGTCCTCCACTAACATAGCACAGGCGGTCTAAGGTTTCGGCACTCTCGAAAATTTCAGTAATCTTGTTTAGGCGTTGGTTCTCATCCAAATTGGGAAAGGCTCTAGCAAGCACCATTTGTCGCAGCAGTACCATTCCCACTTCATATTTAAGACCATCCGGTAACTGTACGGGGACCATGGGTAGCACTTTGGGTTCTTCTAAAAAGCGCTGAGTCAGATTGCCATAGTCGCTAGAAAATTTTAGTGCTAGTGGCATTGTATAAACTAGATGACAATTCAATTTGGTCAGACACTCAGCTTGATCGACAAAGAGGTATTCCTGTTGAGGACGCCCCCAAGATTTCTGGCGACTATCAATGCGATCGAGATTATCAACAATCACTACCAGCCCTTTTTTACCCTGCTGCTTCAGCATGGCGATCGCGGGTTCTAGGAGTTCTTGATTAATTGCTTCCAACAGCTGAGTTTTCTGGGGTCCGAGATACTGGTTAAGCCGTTCTCGCAATGTCGCATCATTTTTGACTCGGGTCGTAATTTCACCAATGCCAAAAGCAATAGAAACCTTTTGGTTTTCTGAGGTGTAACCAATATCGCCAATTTTGGGAAGCCCTGAAATTTCTGGAGGCTTCAATTTAAAGCCCGTTACTTCAACATTTAAAATTTTCCACGCTCCTTGTAGCAAATCCTTGAGCCTGTTGGGTTCTTTCTGCAAGAGATTTTCCAAGCTTTGACTGACGCGATGCGCGATCGCTAGCAAAACATCTCCAATATCTACATCTGCCATTTCCAAGTCTTCACTGGACTCAAAATAAACTACATGAAAGCTTTCCTGTTCTAGTTCTGTCTTGAGTCGTAATAACTCTGTAGATTTGCCACAACCAATATGCCCGGTAAATAGGACACAGGTAGGGTCATTGGGTGAGAAAAATGTAATATTATCTTTCAGTTCTTCTATAATCTGACCGCCTCGAACTGAGGAAAAATCAATATAATACTTTCTGTCTTCAGGATTTTCGACAAATAAGGTTTTTCCAGGGTCAGTTGCCTGAAAAAATTTTCGTAAATCTACTGTCATGCTAGTTCACTATCAGTTAATCTTCTCAAGCCATCTTAATAAAGATACGCTTAGACAAGTAGATTTTACGGAAATTATTTTAACTCTACATAGCAATCCTATCTAATTTGTAAAAATTTGAGTGTCCGGATCCCCGGCTTCTCACAGAAATCGGAGATATAACCGTTGTTAAATTTACGAACTTAAGCGCTCTCTAGAGATTTCTTTTTATGATGAGCTGCAGCTAATTGTCTGCCGTAGCTAATAGCAATTAATCCTGTTATATTCATAAATAAGCTGTAAATTACAGCTGGTACTGCCATATCAGGATTGTTGAGGATTCCGGCAGTAATTGCGATCGCGAGTGTAGCATTTTGAATCCCCACTTCAATTGCGATGCAGATTTGCTGAGGAAGATTGAGTTGGAACAATTTACTGAAATAAAATCCTACAAACATTGAGAGAACATTTAACAGTAAGACGCCAACTCCAACTTGAAGAATAAAACCAGGAAGACGGTTCCATTCGCGAACAATTAGCAAGAGAATAATTACAGCAAGTAATGCAACTGCAAAGCGACTAGTCACTTTTTCCAAGCGATGAGCAAGTTCTGGAAATATCTGCCGCACACCCATTCCCAAACCGATAGGAAGGAGCGTAATTAGAAAAATTTGTAGTATTGTTGAACCAATGGGTAAGGAGATTGCTGCCGTTTGTCCAAGGAAATGCTGAAGTGCAAAGTTTGCCAACACCGGAATTGTGAATACTGCGATCAGACTGCTAAAAGCCGTCAGAGTGACTGAGAGTGCAACATCACCTAAAGCGAGGAATGTTATTAAATTTGAGGACGGTCCACCAGGACAAATTGCCACTATCATTAATCCCACTGCAATTATAGGTTGCATGGGTACAATTTTAGCAACGATAAAACCAATAACAGGTAAAAAAACTAACTGACTTATTAAGCCAATTAAGACTGCTTTGGGATACTTCCTAACACGTTGAAAATCTTTTGGTACGAGAGATAAACCCATCCCCAACATCATGATAGCTAAGGCTAGGGGTAAAATAACAGCAGTAAACAAGTTTGCTTCCATAGTCTTCCTTGTATGAATGACAAGCTGATTTTACGGAGATCATCTTACTATCTCATGGGCTATATCTCTATAACTCCCAATATTTTTGAGAAGTCGAGTAAGCTAACAGTAGCAGTCTAATCCTCAAAAAATCATGGCAAATAGTCCGACAATTCTAGCTCTAGACTTTGATGGTGTCATTTGCGACGGACTGATTGAGTACTTTGAGGTATCTTGGCATACCTATTGTCAAGTTTGGTTACCTGACGATCGAACTCCACCTGGTGATTTGGCTTCCAAGTTTTACCGCCTCAGACCGGTGATTGAAACGGGTTGGGAAATGCCTGTACTCGTCAAAGCGCTCGTTGAAGGAATCGCCGAAGAAAAGATTCTTCAGGATTGGAGCGCGATCGCAAAACAAATTTTACAAGCAGGTAATTTCCAACCATCTGATATTGGTAGTAAACTAGACAAATATCGTGATGAATGGATTGCTACCGATTTAGATGGTTGGTTAAGTCGGCACAAGTTTTATCCAGGAGTCATTGAAAAACTGGAAGCGACAATCTCAAGCTCGATTAAATTATATATCGTCACTACGAAAGAAGGTCGTTTCGCACAACAACTGCTAGCGCAGCAAGGGGTTGAACTACCAAAAGAAGTTATTTTTGGTAAAGAAGTGAAGCGTCCTAAGTATGAAATTTTGCGAGAATTAATTCAAGCAGAAAAGATTGCGCCAGAAAGTTTGTGGTTCGTAGAAGATCGATTGAAAACTTTACAATTAGTCAAACAGCAAGCAGATTTGGAGGCAGTTAAACTCTTTTTTGCAGACTGGGGCTACAATACGGCTGTAGAAAAAGTAACTGCTAAAAACGATCCTCGAATTCATTTGCTGTCACTCGCTCAGTTTGCTCGAGATTTTTCTGATTGGTTGGTGGTTAATGCTTAATAGTTAGTGGTACTTTTTTACTACTAACCCTAATCGTGTAAGGGCGCAAGGCTGTGCGCCCCTACTAACAACTAACAACTAATCACCATGCTAGATCTCACCAAACTGACATTACAAATGCAAGGTTTGAGCCAGCACTTAACTCAAGAAGCGGCTGCAAGTCGTTATCGTTTGGAACTGGCTCAAAAACACCTTCAAGATGCACTGACCTCTCAGTTAGAGTTAGTACAGCAACAAGAAAAGTGGCGCGATCGCATTTTGTTTGCCAATGCGACTCCCGTAGAACCACTGAATACCTGTATTGAGATCCAAACTCCCCCTAAAATTCACACGGTTATTGCCACTGATGGTTCCCAAATAGCACCCAGCCATCATGAAATAGCGTATTGCTATCTCCTCAATATAGGAAGAGTTGTTTTGCATTACGGACAAAACCGTCATCCACTTTTAGATAGCTTACCTGAGATCTTCTATAGACCGGAGGATTTATACACCTCCCGTCAATGGGGTATTCGTACTGAAGAGTGGATGAGTTTCCGACGGACTGCTAGCGAAACTACTGTACTAGCAGAACTAGCTTGCAGTTCCACAGGAGGACACCGAGATAAGGAAATAGAAGAAATCCCAACACTGGCGATGGTGGATGGGTCTTTAATTTACTGGTTTTTGGAACAGTTGCCTTTTGATGCACGCAATCAAATATTACCTCCCATCTTAGAAGCTTGGCAAAAACTGCGTGAGGCAAAAATTCCCTTAATGGGCTATCTCAGCGCCTCCCGAAATGTGGAAGGGATAAATTTTTTACGTCTTTTAGCTTGTCCCCACCCAGTACCCGATTGTGCTAGTTTTTGCCCCAATCAACTCGATAAAGTTCCGTGTAAAATTTTTGAGCCCCTGCGAGACACAGCTCTTTGGTCAACTCAACTCAAACCCGGACAGCGAGGACCTTTATGGCGCAGCAATGCTCGTATTCTTGACTTATATGAAGACCAACAAATTTACTTTTGTTATATCCATGTAGGTGCTGAAATTGCTCGGATAGAAGTACCATCATGGGTGGCTCAAGACAAAAATATGTTCGATCGCTCCTTGGGGCTAATGCTCGGACAAGTACAGAAAGGGTATGGTTATCCTGTGGCGATAGCTGAAGCGCACAATCAAGCTGTGGTGAAAGGTGGGGATAAAGCAAGGTTCTTTTCCCTTCTAGAACGACAAATGATTAGGGCGGGTTTAAAAAATGTAGGAACTTCTTACAAAGAAGCAAGAAAGCGGGGAAGTATAGCATAATTAGCAAGAGCATCAGGAGGAAAAGAGTGCATGCCACAGGAAAAACGCTATTATACCCGTGATGAGTATTTAGCCATTGACCAAACAACCGGCTACAAAAGTGAGTATCTAGATGGAGAAATAGTGCCGATGATGGGAATTACAACCGAACACAATCAGATTACCGGAAATATTTATGCTTACCTAAAATTTGGTCTTAAAGGAAAAAATTACCGCGTGTATTTCAGTAATGTCCGCTTGTGGATACCGCGTTACAATCAATATACGTATCCAGATGTCATGGTCATTGATGGAGAACCGTTTTATGAGGGTACAGATAATACAACAGTGACCAATCCCTTATTAATTGTTCAAGTTTCATCAAGAGCCACAACCAATCATACTGACTCAGATAGATTTCGCTTTTATCGGTCAATTCCTGAATTCCGAGAATATGTCTCAATTGACCAAAATAGTTGTTATGCAGAACAATATACTAAAAACTCAAAAGGAAATTGGATACTCACTGAATACGATACTGTTAATTCTTTGTTAACATTTGATTCCATTGATTTTCAACTTTCTTTTACTGATATTTATGAGTTGGTGAATCTCCCTAATATGACTTTAAGTGAAGGTGCAAGGATTGACTATGGCTTTTAGAGGATGTTTGAAAACTATCAGCCTTATAGAAGGATCTACTATATAAACAAAGTCCGCACAGGCGGACTTCATTCAAAGAATCAACCTTGAGTGTTTCCACAAATAAAGAAGAGTATTTTTATATGAAGAAATAAAATTACTATTTGTCAGTATGTTCTCGATCGTAAATTTTTTGTAAAATTTCGTATTTAAATTTAATATTTTAAACGATCGTTTTTCAATCTATTTGGGGAAACCTGTATTTAGCGAGGATGGAATACAATACTTTTCGGTTATAATTCGATCCCCCCCCAACCCCTACAAAAGGGGTGGTAGGGGGATATTCTCAGCTTTGTATATATTCGACCGAGCAGTATTGAGATGAAATACACTTTTTACATAAGTTTGGTTGTGTTTAAGAGCTTTTAGTTTCTGAAACATTAAAATGCCCAAACAAGATAACTAAAGTCCGCTATATGCGGGCTTTTTGATTACTAGAAATGGATTTATAAAATGCAAAAAACTAGTATGAGTGATGGTAAAGATACAAAGAAGAACTACTTGCAATTCTTCTTACAATCTAACGAGTTACTATGTATTGCTAGTTTTAATGGGTATTTCCAGTCCTTAAATCCAGTTTGGACAAAAACTTTTGGTTGGTCAGAACAGGAATTCAAAAATCAACCGTTTATTGATTTTGCTCATCCAGAAGACTTTGATACTTGTCTTAATGCTTATTCTAAACTTGTGTCGGGAGCGGAAGTCATTGGTTTAGAAAGTCGTTTTTTGTGTCGGAATGGCTCTTATAAATGGCTGTCATGGAATGCGACTGTATCTGGTGATGAACGATTGATTTATGCAGTTGCTCGGGACATTACTGCTTGCAAAGAAAGTGAAATATTACAACAACAGTATATTAAGGAGTTAGAAGCTTTAAAATTCGCTTTAAATATTCATTCGTTGGTAGCTATTACGGATAACCAGGGCAAAATAACTTACGCAAATGAAAAATTTTGCGAAGTCTCTCAATATTCAAAGGAAGAATTAATAGGACAAGATCACCGTATTGTTAATTCTGGCTATCACTCTCAAGAATTTTTTGAAAATTTATGGAGAACAATTTCTCAGGGAAATATTTGGAAAGGAGAAATTAAAAACAAAGCCAAGAATGGCACTTATTACTGGGTAGATACTCTGATTGTGCCATTTTTAAATAAAATGGGAAAACCCTATCAATATGTGGCAATTCGTACAGATATTACACAGCGGAAACTTTCAGAACTAGCTTTGCTAGAGCGATCGCGTTTATCATTGCTAAGTGCGGAAATTAGCTTAGCCCTCTCACAAAGCAGTTCCCTTCCTGAAATCCTTCAAAGTTGTACAAAAACTTTGTCTCAGTATTTAGATATTGCTTTTGTTTGTATCTGGACTTTTGAGAATCAGACACATCAGATCCAATTACAAGCAGGTGTCCGATGTACGGATAGGATTTGTCAAACGTTAACCAACAGTCAAGATTTTCCAGAGCATGCGGTTTTAGCAAACAGCATCATTGGTTTAATGACAAAAAACAATCAAGCTCTTTTTAATGAAGAAGTTACGATAAAAAATGAAGAAAGTTTTATAGAGCCTTTTTTATCCAGTTTTCTTTTGGCTGCCTATCCGTTAATTATAGAGCAGCAAACTATTGGAATTATTGCTTTGTTTAACCAAGAGTTATTTACAAACTCAACTCATAATTTATTAAATTGGATTGCCAATAATATTGCAGTAGCCATCGATCGCATATGGGCGCGAGAAGAACTTTTGAGCCGCCGGGAAGCTTTATTGCTAAGGCTCGCCAATCAAATACGAAATTCACTAGATCTCGATACAATTATGGCAACAGCTGTTTGTGAAATTCGCAGCTTATTGCAAATCGATCGTTGCTGTTTTCTCCGATATTTGCCAAACTTACCTCAGCCAACATTGACTATTACCCATGAAGCTCGAAATCCCGAATTAATCACTATGTTGGGTGATATTCCACCACAAAAAAATTCTTTTTTAGTCAATATATTGCTGAATGAGGAATTACTTTGTATTGATTCTACCAACAAAATATGCTTGCTAGATTGCAATACCCAAGAATTTTTCGCCAAATTTAACATAAAGTCTCAACTTTTACTACCAGTTAAGTGTAAGTCAGGTGACTTTGGAGCCATTGTTTGCAGTCATAGTTGCGAGAAACGGACTTGGAGTCATAGCGAAATTAGTTTGTTACAAGCTGTGACGGATCAATTAGCAATTGCGATCGATCATGCCCAACTCTACAGGGAAAGCCGTGCAGCTACTTTAGCTGCCCAAACTCATGCAGAAAAACTTGCGGAAACTTTGCAAAAGTTACAGGAAACTCAAGCGCAACTGATTCAACATGAAAAGATGTCTAGCTTGGGACAACTTGTAGCGGGAGTTGCACATGAAATTAATAATCCAGTGAGTTTTATTCACGGCAATATTACCCATGCAAGTGAATATATACAGGATTTGTTAGAGCTATTAAAACTTTATCACCAACATTATCCTTATCCCGCGCCTGAGATTCAATCTTTTTGTAAAGAAATCGAAATAGAATTTCTTGCTGATGACTTAGGCAAAATCCTATCTTCTATGAAAATAGGGACTAATCGTATCCGCGAGATTGTTCTTAGTTTGAGAAATTTTTCCCGTCTTGATGAAGCGGCAAAAAAGCCAGTCGATATTCACGAAGGTATAGAAAATACACTGTTGATTTTACAACACCGATTGCAATCTAGTAAATGCTGTATTTCTATTGTTAAACAATACGGTGATTTACCTTTAGTGGACTGTTATCCAGGTCAATTGAATCAAGTTTTTATGAATATTTTGACTAATGCAATTGATGCTTTAGAAGAGGGATTGGGGAGAGCAGAATTTCCTCTGGAGAGCGGGGATAACCGCGACTCGGAACTTCGAGTCCCCACAATTTACATTAGCACCGCAGTTGGAAGTAACAATTTTGCCCTGATTCAGATTGTTGATAATGGCTTTGGAATGACGGAAGATACCAGAAAACGATTGTTCGATCCCTTTTTTACAACAAAACCTGTAGGTAAGGGAACGGGGCTGGGGTTATCAATCAGTTACCAAATTATTGTAGAAAAGCATGGCGGAAGTTTGAAATGTATATCAGAACCTGGTAAAGGTACAGAGTTTTTGATTCAGATTCCCATTAGCTCGAATTAGAATGGCAGAAGAAGAAATATTTTTAAACAAGAAGGTATGCAAAATTTAAGCACATCCCAAACAACAGCGCTAGGTTTCGAGCTTTTTCACGTTCAAACGGATACACCTTTTGAGTTACCCCCAAATCTTGCTGTCATTCGTGTTGGCAAGCAAAATGAGCAAATTGCACCGGATATTAATGTTACATTCTTACCTGATGCCGATATTGTTTCTCGGTTGCATTTAGAAATTCAAGTAGAAGAAAATACTTATTATATTACCGATATCGGTAGTTCTAACGGTACATTTCTTAATGGAGTGAAGTTAGAACCAAGAAAGCGTTACCTCCTTCAAGTGGGAGACAAAATCAACCTCGGACAGGAAGAAAAAGTTACATTTATATTTCAGTATAAACAAAATCTGATTGTTCCCTCTAATGCTCCCATTAGTAAACCTACAGTGCTCCAACCCGAAATCGTACATAATTCTCAACTCCCTCAAGTCGATCGCAACAGCAAACTTGCAGGTGCGGGTTTGATGCTTATCGGTATTTTATTATTTGCAGCTAACACGCAAATTGGTATTTTCATACGTATTCCATCCGTTTTGCTGCTAGTAGTAGGAGCAGCGCTTGTGTTATGGCGTCGCGATTACCGCACTATAGGATGGGTTTTGATAGGGCTTGGAGTTGCAGTTATGATTTTCACAGGGAATTTATTTGCATCTTTCAATCTTTTAGCTATCCTTTTCGCCTCTGCTTTGTTTGCTGCAGGGTATCAGTTATTTAAAACTGGTAAAGTTTTGAATTATAGTTTGCAGTCTGTTAGGGAATTAGTCAAACGCTAAAAGGATAAAAAACTTCTCCATATAAATTCCCTCTTTTTCTGGTTCTTTCAGTTTCTTGTTCCCAGGTAGAACCTGGGAACGAGAGTCAAGCCTGAGTACAGGAGTGTCTGTTTAAATTTGGTAGTCCCACATTGAAATTTTGCCACAAAATTGATTTGCAGGTACAGCAGCCAACATTTTCTTAGGATAGGGAAGATTCAGGTTATTCATGAGTTCAATAAACTGCTTGCGGCTGCGTCCGGCAAAACGCGGGTTCCAAGATTTTTCTTCTCCGATGGTAGATACTGTTCGTCCTTGATAGTCATGACCGGGATACACGAAAGTCTCTTCCGGTAAGGCAAACAGCTTTTGAGTTACAACATCATACAACAATCCCGCATCACCGTTTTGAAAGTCGGTACGACCGCAACCTCGGATAAACAAAGCATCTCCACTTAACAAATGAGTTCCATTCACGAGATATGCCATATGACTATCTGTGTGTCCCGGTGTTGCGATCGCTTGAATTCTCACACTCCCCAATTCCAGTATCGCCCTATCTGCAATATAGCTGTCTGCACCGATGGTCGCAGCTTTTTCAGGGACAATACTCAAACAACCCGTCAATTCTCTCAATTTATCTGACCCGGTTATGTGGTCTGCATGAATGTGGGTCTCCAGACAGTAACGTAAAGTCAATCCCAATTCTCGCAAGATTTGAAGGTCGCGTTCGACTTGTTCCAACACGGAATCTATCAGGATAGCTTCTTTCGTTTCTGGGTCGGCAATGAGGTAAGTATAAGTACTTGACTCTTTATCAAACAATTGGCGAAATAGCATAACAGGTTTCGGCAACTTGCTTACTTCAATAGCAGGATAAAGTTTGGAATCGAGAGATTTCAGTAACTCCTGAGCTAAAGAAACTGCCTGAACTCGAATTTCTGGAACAGCAGTTGTTTCCCAAAGATTTCCCTTACGGGGTGTTCCT
Source organism: Tolypothrix campylonemoides VB511288_2 (assembly GCF_045999855.1). NCBI lineage: Bacteria > Bacillati > Cyanobacteriota > Cyanophyceae > Nostocales > Tolypothrichaceae > Tolypothrix > Tolypothrix campylonemoides. The sequence goes on along the minus strand of NZ_JBFPMW010000011.1, from coordinate 58,182 downwards.
AACGTATACAAAAGTTCGGAAACATTGCCATCAGCATCAATGAGAGCACCGTTAGCAGCAGTATCAATACCGATAGACAGGGTGCTCGAACGGAATAGCCTTTGTTCTTGAAGGCTCGAAAGCAACGGATGCTGCAATCTGCGGTAGTTGCAGTTTGAACCGGTACAGTTCACTATTCTGCTTACCTGTAGAACAATATCTGCACTTGTTCCCCGTTCGCGAATGGTTACATTCACTCCCTTCTCAAACTCTTGGCAAGTTTGAATCCGACCTCCGTAGTGGCGTAATTGACCGGACTGAACGGCTGTATCTAAAACTTCTGCAATTTCTTCAGCAATCCGATGGCGGTGAACTTCCCAGTAAGCTTTCACGTGGCGGAGAAACCTTTTCTGTTCTTTAAATGGAAGTGCTTGCCAGAGTTCTTGAGTGACCGGACGGAGAGCATCAATGACTCCACGCCAGTCTTGTCCTCGATCGCTCGCGACTTTTACTTCCTGACGTACCAAGTGGAACAGCCCTCTTGCAGTTTTTGGAGCAGTTTCCAAATTGAGAAATGCTGCGTAAGGAGTTGTTGGTTTGTGATGACAGGGCATTAAGCCATGGCGGGAGACTGCGTGAATCTGTCCTTTAAATCCTTGTTGGTGCAGCGCAACAACTGCATCTGCCATAGTCAGCCCAGTTCCCACTAGCAAAATTGAATCTTCTGGGCTGAGATTTGCGATCGCATCTTCAGCCCAAGCATCTTTAACATAGGGATTGGGGTTACCCAAAGCAGCAATTGGTTCGGGTAAAGAAGCAGGAAAATTACCCAAAGCAAGCACAGCCTTTTGTACCTGCAAACGCCTGCCATTATTCAAGTACACTCGAACGCTATAAGTTGTTGTATCAATATAGATAGCTTCACCAACAATCCTTTCAAACTCGACCCCAGCTTGAGCCTTTGCCTGTGCTTCTTGCAAAATTGCTTGGATATAACTTCCATAAACAGTACGCGGTACAAATGTCGATGCAGTGACTTGTTCGTACCCATTTGCGTGTAGCCATTTCAAGAAATGATCTGATTCATCTGGAAATGCACTCATCTTACCTGCAGGAACGTTCAGCAAATGACAATCAACTCGCGTACCATATGCGACCCCTTTACCTATTTCACAATTGCGTTCAATTAATTTTATAGAAATCGGTATTGTTGCATTACGCAAAAGATTAGCAGCCACAAGAGAACCACTTAAACCGCCTCCAATAATAGCTATTGTTTGTGGAGAAACACTTTGATTTAAAATAGACTTATACATAGGAAAAACTAAATTTATTTGGTGTATATCTACAAAATTTAGTCCATCCCTTCCGTAAATGTCCATGCTTTTCTCCTGGGTATAAGTACAAATCAAATTTAAACCCCACTTAAACAACCGAAAAACTCGGAATTTCCATTGAGTCTTTAATATGTTGAAATCGCATCATCTCAAACCCAGATAAAATAAGTATTTAAGAATTTAATGTGCCTTCTTGTCCAACTAATCCGATACGAATAGTGTTGTTTTAAAATTACCTATTATGAGTCATTTTTTTACGGAAATTTTTCTTAACTCATTGTTATGATTTCCTGACAAAACTAGAAAATCTGCTGCTCTCTAGGGACTCGCAGTCGTTAAAAAAATTACTTTTGAAGCGCAGAGGTACAGAGAACACAGAGGAAAAATGATTTACTCGCCAACCATGATTAGATAGCAACTCTTCTTCTCTTCATTTCTTCGTTTCTTCTAAGGAGTGAGAAAATTTTATAATTCCAATAACGATTCTATTTAATTTGCAGGAAATCTCCCAATGAATGCACATTGCTCTCATTCATAGAATTCTGAGACTATACAAACAAAGTTCCTCCCGTGGGAAACTCCCTTACAAGGCTCGATTCACTACCTGCGCGGATTCATTACAACACAAGATCTGAAACCCACTTAGGTGAGTTTTGCGTGTATAGCCTCAATTACGTACCTTCTCAAATATTCTCTAACAATATGACAAATCAAACACTTGGACTCGAAAAAAATCTGTATGAGTACTTATTATCAGTCTCCGTACAAGAACCAGAAATTTTAACACAACTGAGACAAGAAACAGCCCAGCACCCAATGAGCCAAATGCAAATTGCTCCAGAACAGGGACAGTTTCTCGCTTTACTGGTTCAGTTGATGAATGCAAAAAAAACATTAGATATAGGGGTATTTACTGGGTATAGTTCCCTAGTTGTTGCTCTAGCATTACCACCAGAAGGTAAAGTCGTGGCTTGTGATGTGAGTGAAGAGTATACAGCGATCGCACGTCGTTATTGGCAGCAAGCGGGTGTGGCAAATAAAATCGAGCTACATATAGCCCCAGCCATAGAGACATTAGATCGCTTGCGGGCGCAGGGAGAAACTTTTGATTTTGCCTTCATTGACGCAGACAAAAGTAACTATGACAATTACTACGAGCAAGCTTTACAGTTAGTGCGTCCCGGTGGGTTAATTGCCATTGATAATGTCTTGTGGTCGGGAAGAGTTGCAGATCCTCAAGTACAAGATAACAGAACAAATTATATGCGTACTTTTAATGAGAAATTGTATCGAGATTCAAGAGTCACAATTAGTTTAGTACCGATTGCTGATGGTTTAACTTTAGCACTGAAAAAAGGCTAATGGCTAATAGCTAATGGCTGATGGTTGATGGTTGACGGCTAATGATTAATATGCAGATGACATACGTGAAATACAATTTACAAAGCTGCATTAAAACCCTGCTGTTCGGTGAGTTTCCCGATGCGAAAAATACACAGGTGGGGAATAAAAACAATTAGCTATTAGCTATTAGCTATTAGCCATTAGCAATTAGCCATTAACACTCCTTCTATTTGCCAATTCTATTTGTCGCTGCTTTTCCATCTGACGTTCTTTTTTCCCCTCAGAAAGGGTTTCAAAACAGTGAGGACAGGAAATACCTTTTTCGTATTGAGGAGAAGTTTTGTCTGCTTCAGAGATGGGATGTCCGCAACTCGCACACAAATCGTAAGTTCCTGGTTCTAAAGCGTGACGAACAGCGATACGTTCGTCAAAAACAAAACATTCGCCTTCCCACAAACTTTCAGATTCTGGGACTTCCTCTAAGTATTTCAGAATTCCGCCTTTTAAGTGATAAACTTCTTTAAATCCCTGAGAAATCATAAAGGAAGAGGCTTTTTCGCAACGAATTCCACCCGTACAAAACAAAGCCACTTTTTTGTGTTGCTTGGGATCTAGCTGATGAAAAACATATTCTGGAAATTCGCGGAATGACTTTGTGTTGGGATTTTGTGCTTTTTGGAAAGTACCAATGCTGACCTCGTAGTCATTGCGCGTGTCTATCACTGTGACTTCTGGATCGTTGAGGAGAGTATTCCAATCTTTAGGATCGACATAAGTACCAACTTGTTCGTTTGGATTGACTTCTGATAACCCGATGGTGACAATTTCTTTCTTCAGTCGCACTTTCATGCGTTGAAACGGGGGGGACTCTGCGTGTGATTCTTTATGTTCCAAATCTTCCAAGCGAGGATCGCTACGCAAAAAGGATAACACTGAATCGATCGCTTGACGAGAACCTGCGATCGTACCGTTAATGCCTTCTGGTGCTAGCAGAATCGTCCCCTTAATATCATGTGCTTGACAAAAAGATAACAAAGGCTGTTGTTTCTCAGCAAAATCTGGCAAACTCACAAATTTATAAAGTGCAGCAACGACTAAAGACATTTTTTGATTAATCCCCTTTCCGCAAACCAGGAATTTAAGCTATGATACTTTTGTTGGTGTAAATTACTTACACTTCCTATCTTAAGGGGGTATAGCTCAGTTGGTAGAGCGCCTGCTTTGCAAGCAGGATGTCAGGAGTTCGAGTCTCCTTACCTCCATAGTTAGCGATCGCTAAACAATTATTGTCAAGCATATAATCTAGTCATCGTCGTCTTCGTATTCTGCCCATGAGTTTGGAGTCTCAGAGACTGCTACTTTGAGATGTACGCCGGGAGGGACTCTTTTTTTGGTTTCATCGTAAATATACTTGGCAATCATCTCAGCAGTTGTTTCATATTCTGGGGGTATGACTTCGTTAAGTACGCAGTGGTCAAGCCCTCCTTTTTTCACATCCTGTTTAGCCCAGCGTAAGGTTCTAAAATCAGCCACCATAACTTCATGGGGACAGTATTGCGAGGAGTGCAGTTTTGATGAAGTTGCTTCAATTTTTACTTTGTAAGTATGACCGTGCAATCGACCGCACGGTCCATCGTAGTCTCGTATGTAATGGGCGCTATCAAATGTAAATTCAGTGACCAATTTCCACTTTGGCATTCTTGTATCCTTTAATCATTGCCACTGGGTAATCGGGATTTACTGGATTCGGTATCAACTGTTGATTTTTACAATCTGCAAGTAAATCCAATTTTTCAAAAAATTACTTGACCAATTAATAGTTTAGTTCCCATAAAAAAAGCTTTATCAACTGTTATCTTTACCTCACATTTAATAATTATTGGTCTAGTTGCTACAATAGCTTTTTGATTTCCATCATTCGTATTGTGCAACTCTATTATTACACATCACAAAAAAGGTAATCTGAATTCACCCAACCTTCCAAACCACTCACCTTAGTGTTGGGACCATTAACCACACGGACGTAAACCCAAGGTTCCGCTCCCCACCTCAGCCATTTAACAACGTTGCCATTATTTAAACCAGCTTTTGATTTACCATTGGGTGTAGATCGTAAAGCTAACTGTCCCTGTGTAATATTTATGACTTTACAGGATTCTGGTGAAGATGCTGTTTTCTCATCACAAATCAAGTAATTGGAATTAACCCAACCTTCTAAACCGTTCACTTTAATATTGGGACCCCGAAGTACCCGAACGTAAACCCAAGGCTCGCTTCCTTGCCTTAATAATTGTACGCTATTGTTATTATTTAGACCTGCTCTTGACTTGCCATTAGGTTGAGAGCGTAAGGCTAGTTGACCTGTTTGAATATTAGTTACCGTGCAACTGGTTTGTTGAGCAAGAATTTTTTGATTTCCCATACCAGCAAAGGCAGTAGGAACAAAGTTAAAACTAGATAAAGATAAGGATATTAGAAATATCTTTAACAGAGAGGTTTGGTTTTTCATCGGTCATCAATCTCCACATCTCGGACAAGCACCGATCGTTAAGTCAAGCGCCATGCCTCCGAGAAAATTAACACCTCTTTAAACTAACTTCACTATGATTCCCTTGTACTCTGAGAATCTACGGAAATATAATAATGTAGATGGGCAGTACAGGACTCGAACCTGTGACATCCTGCTTGTAAGGCAGGCGCTCTACCAACTGAGCTAACCGCCCGTCGTGTTTTGACTCACAAGAACTAATGTTAGCACAGAAATTTTGAAAACGCGATAGTATTTTTGAGAAAATTTTTTCCACATATTCCTATGCCCTCTGGTCGGACTCACGATCGCATTACTCTATGGGCTTTGCCACTTGTGACAGGGGTGACTTTCTGGCAAACCAAAAGCGGTAACCTAACACTACTAGTAGCAGGAGGGTTTCTGTTTGGCGGACTGATGTTCGGTCCCGATTTAGATATTTACTCGCGCCACTACCAGCGCTGGGGATTTTTGCGTTTTATTTGGTTACCTTATCAAAAAAGTTTGCGTCATAGGTCATTCTTATCCCACGGTCCCATTATTGGTACAACACTGCGAGTTATCTATCTCAGCACCTTGGTAGCTATCTTAGGAATTTTGGTTATAGTAGTTGGCGAAAAGCTGTGGAATCTGCAGCTAGATTGGCAAATATTGCATAAGAATACAGCAAACACGCTATTCAATTACTCCAGAGAACTTCTAGCCCTATTCTTTGGGCTAGAAATAGGTGCTATGAGTCATTCTTTAAGCGATTGGAGTGGTTCGGCATACAAGCGAGTGAAAAAGCAAGGAGTCAGTGGATTGCTACCTCGTGGGAAAATGAAGAAAAGTAAAGTGAAAAGGGGTACGAGGAGACAAGGGGGAGCAGGGGATAAGGGGACACGGGGGACTAGGAAGAAAGGGAGCAGGGAAGCAGGGGAGCAGGGGAGCAGAGAAGCAAAGAAGTAGAGGAGCCTACCTTATCCTCGGTATCCTTCAATCCAAAATCTAAAATCCAAAATTTGTATAATCATTAACCAATTATGAAAAATTCTGACATATTAGCGGCTTTGCAAGAATTAATTGACGTGGTGGCAAAATTGCGATCGCCTGAAGGAGGTTGTCCTTGGGATTTGGAACAAACTCCCCAGACACTGACACCCTATGTAATAGAAGAAGCGTATGAAGTTGTAGATGCTATTAATAGTGGAGATAAAAACGCGATCGCTGAAGAATTGGGTGACTTACTTTTACAAGTGGTTTTGCAAGCTCAAATTGCCAGCGAATACCAACAATTTTCTCTAAAGGAAATTGCTGAAGGTATTTCACAAAAACTTATCCGCCGTCACCCTCATGTTTTTGGTGATATTTCGGTGCAAAACGTGGATGAGGTGCGGCAAAACTGGGAAAAAATCAAAGCTGAAGAAAAAGGAAAACCTGCTCCTGAAAGCCAAAAACTCAGTTACAAACTTCAAGGATATACACGCAAGCTACCCCCGTTAATGGCTACTATGAAGATTTCTCGCAAAGCAGCTGCTGTGGGGTTTGAGTGGGAAAACCTTGATGGAGTGTGGGATAAATTTAATGAGGAATTAGCAGAATTCAAAGAAGCTTTAGCCCACGAAACACCAGAAAGACAGCAAGAGGAATTAGGCGATTTGCTGTTTTCTATCGTCCAACTTGCTCGCTGGAATAATCTCGATCCTAGCGAAGCTTTGCAAGGGACAAACAGAAAATTTATTCAGCGCTTAGAACAAATGGAGGGATTTGCCAATCGTCCTCTCTCGGATTACACCCTAGAGGAATTAGAAGCTTTTTGGCAACAGGCTAAAGCAGTCGAGCGGATGGAGACTGGGGGTTAGGGACTGGGGACAGGGGAGACAAGGAAGAAAATTCTCCCTTGTCCCCAATTATATCAAATCCGTTTATAGCGGAATTATTTCTCTTTCCTCTCTCTCTGCGCTCTCTGCGTCTCTGCGGTTTTTTAATCGATGCTACCGGATTTGATATTACAACTTAATTGTCACCGTCTTAACCTCAGTGTATTGCTGCAAACCGTATTCACCGAGTTCGCGACCAATACCGGACTGCTTAAATCCACCAAAAGGTGCAGCAGCATCAAAAACGTCGTAGCAGTTTACCCAAACAGTACCCGCACGAACGTTGTTAGCTATGGCGTGTGCTTTGGTAATGTCCTTGGTCCATACAGCAGCTGCTAACCCATACATGGTGTTATTAGCTCGTTGAATAACTTCATCAATATCTTTGAATTTGATGATGCTCATGACCGGACCAAAGATTTCATCTCGAGCAATTTCCATGCGGTCTTGCACATCAGCAAAGATTGTTGGGGCGATAAAGTAACCTTTGTCACCCACTTGGTTCCCACCACATAGCATTCGAGCACCTTCTCGCATTCCCGCTTCTATGTAATGCATCACTTTGTTGAACTGTTCTTTATCTACCTGCGGACCTTGTTTGGTATTGAGGTCGAAGGGATTACCGACAGTGCGCTGTTTTGCGCGTTCGACACTCTTGGCTACGAACTCGTCATAACATTTTTCTTCAACAAAGAGTCGCGACCCTGCAACACAGCACTGTCCTTGGTTAAAGAATAGAGCATTATGAGCGCCTTCTATAGCCTCATCCATGTCAGCATCGGCAAAAACTATATTGGGGCTTTTACCGCCGAGTTCCAGAGTCACTCGTTTGAGGTTACTCTTTGCGGCTGCTTCCATCACCAAATGCCCTACTTCAGTCGAGCCAGTAAAGGCAACTTTGTCAATATCCATATGGTGGGAAATTGCAGCACCTGCAGTTGGACCGTATCCCGAAAGAATATTCACAACACCAGGGGGGAAACCAGCTTCAATCATGAGTTCGCCCAGTCGCAATGCTGACAGTGGTGTTTGTTCGGCTGTTTTCATAACCACTGTATTGCCGGTTGCCAAAGCGGGTCCTAATTTCCAAGCCTGCATGAGGAGTGGAAAGTTCCAAGGAATAATCTGACCTACCACACCGACTGGCTCGTGACGAGTGTAGCAAAAGTAAGGACCGTTGATGGGGATGGTTTTACCCTGGACTTTATCAGCCCAACCTGCAAAGTAACGATAGCAGGCGATGACTAATGGCAGGTCAGCATTCATCGACTCTGAAATAGGCTTACCATTGTCTAATGTCTCCAACTGCGCCAGCTCTTCTTTGTTCTGCTCGATTAAGTCAGCCAGTTTGTAAAGTAACTCGCCGCGACGAGTTGCGGACATTGTACGCCATTCTCCCTTGTTGAAAGCAGCACGAGCCGCATGCACTGCTTTATCTACATCTGCTGCATCTGCCTCTGCTACACTGCAAATCACGTCACCCGTAGCAGGGTTAATTGTTTCAAAACGCTTACCGCTAATACTTTCTACCCATTCGTTATTAATCAGCAGATTGGTTGGACCGATTTTGACCTGGTTGTCTAGTTTGAGTGCTGTAACCATCGGGTCCTCCTATAAGCTAAGCTTTTATTAGAGATGTGTTTAAATCTACCTTATATGTTGCTTGGTACGTGGCGTACCAGGTGGCTTTCTTTATGTAATTTTATGGTTTGCTTTACATATGGAAAACATAATTGCAGTTGCTCAAAAAACAAGACGGGCTGCACTCAAACTAGCAGTGCTTTCAACAGAGGCAAAAAATCAAGCAATAGAGGCGATCGCACAAGCTTTAGAATCGGCAAAAGATGAGATTTTGCAAGCAAATCTTGCTGATTGTGAAACATCTATTGCTGAGGGAATTGCTGAGCCTCTCTACAAACGTCTCAAGTTAGACGAACACAAATTAAGAGATGCGATCGCGGGTGTTAGAGATGTCGGTAAATTAGCCGATCCGGTGGGTACCGTACAAATTCACCGCGAAATCGATACGGGTTTAATCCTCAAGCGATTAACTTGTCCTTTGGGAGTCCTAGGGATCATTTTTGAAGCACGTCCGGAAGCTGCTATTCAAATTGTTTCCCTAGCTATCAAATCAGGGAATGGCGTTATTCTTAAAGGTGGAAAAGAAGCCGTTCGTTCTTGTGAAACAATAGTTAAAGCAATTAAACAAGGATTATCTCAAACTGCAGTCAATCCAGATGCAGTCCAGTTGTTAACAACAAGAGAAGAAATTTTGCAACTTTTGAAATTAGATAAATATGTCGATTTAATTATTCCTAGAGGTTCTAACTCGTTTGTCCGTTTTGTTCAAGATAACACGCGCATTCCCGTTCTCGGTCATGCTGATGGGGTTTGTCATCTTTATATAGATAAAGCAGCGGACCTAGAAAAAGCTGTTGCTATTACAGTAGATGCAAAAACGAACTATCCAGCTGCTTGTAATGCAATTGAAACTTTACTCGTTCATGCCAATATTGCCCCAAAGGTATTACCACAAATAAGTGAAGCTTTGCAACACCTTAAGGTAGAACTAAGAGGGGATGAACGCACGCGCCAAATTCTACCTAATATCTTAGAAGCAACCGAGCAGGACTGGGAAACAGAATATAATGCTCTGATTTTATCAATTAAGATTGTAGATTCCTTAGAAGAAGCAATTGCTCATATAAACGAGTATGGTTCCAAACACACTGATGGAATTGTTTCTGAAGACGAAGAAGCCGCTCAAACATTCTTAGCATTGGTAAATGCTGCAGGAGTTTACCACAACTGTTCGACCCGCTTTGCAGATGGCTTCCGTTACGGTTTTGGTGCAGAGGTTGGAATTAGCACTCAACAAATGCCACCTCGAGGTCCTGTTGGGTTAGAAGGTTTGGTGACTTATAAGTATCAAATGAGCGGTAACGGTCAGATTGCAGCTACTTATACGGGAGCAAACGCTAAAGCCTTTACCCATAGGGATTTGCTATAGAAGATTTTTGTGGTTACAATAATACCAAGTACTTGTTGTTATTTTGTTACACAGTGTAAGAAGACAACCAGGGAAATAGGGTCTGAGAACTCCTATTGAGTTTTTGAAATCTACGTATGGTGGATAATGCCCACCATATGTTGCTTTTGTGCGGCACGATCTTACCTACGGTACAGAAATATTTTTCGCCGAACAATTTCAGGATTATAATACCATTTTTAATTTTTTTTAACATTAAGTTTTAATAAGCCTTGGTGTGAGTCGTCAATGCAATGAGAGATGAAGATAAGACAAAAGAGCAGTTAATTCAAGAAATTGCTGAACTGCGACAACGTGTTTCAAGCTTAGAAACATTAGCAACTCAACAGCAGAAAGCAGAAACGGTATTGTACGATCGCGCTCAAAGGCAAGTTCAAAGAGAGCAAGCACTCAATCGAGTCATTCAAAGTATCCGCAACTCCTTAGATATAAAAACAATTTTTTCCACAGCAGCCCGTGAAATTGCTCACCTCATTCACGCCGATCGAGCAGAAATTGTACAATATTTACCAGAACGGCAACTGTGGTTAAACGTTACAGATTACCGCAAAAACCTAGATTTGCCAAGTGCTTTGGGATTGGAGATTCCCGATAGCTATAATGAAATTGCGTCTCGACTCAAGCGATTGGAAGTTGTTGTTATTGAAGATGCAAGCAGTAATTATATAGACGAAATCAACCGCAATTTTGCGGAGATTTACTCTGGAGCTTGGTTGCTAGTACCATTGCACGTTAACTCTTCAGTTTGGGGTAGTCTCAGCATAATACGCTCTTGCCAATCTTCCCCGTGGCAACAGGAAGACATAGAATTAACTTGCGCTGTAGCCGATCAGGTGGCGATCGCCATACAGCAATCAACCCTCTATGAACAAGTACAAAGCGAACTGCGAGAACGCAAACGAGCAGAAGCAGCAATTTACTTTCAAGCGCATTTATTATCAGCCGTAGAACAAGGAGTCATTGCCACCGACCTTGATGGCAAAATTATTTATTGGAATCGTTTTGCAGAAACTTTATATGGCTGGTCGGCACAAGAAGCGATCGGTCAAAATATTATGGATGTTGTTGTGACCGATACTTTACGAGAGCAAGGACTTAAAATTATGTCCGAGTTACAGCAAGGTAAAAGTTGGTCAGGCGAATTTCCCGTGCAGCGTCGAGATGGAACTCATTTCTGCGTACTAGTAACTGACGCCCCAATTTACGATGACCAAGGAGTCTTAATAGGAGTTGTTGGTGTTTCTACTGACATTAGCGAACGCAAACAAATAGAAGAGAAGATCCGCGAACAAGCTGCGTTGCTGGACATTGCCACAGATGCTATTTTAGTTCGAGACTTAAACCACAAAATTTTATTTTGGAACAAAAGTGCCGAGCGTCTTTATGGTTGGAAAGCACAAGAAGCTTTGGGACAAAATGCTCAAGTTTTTTTATATAGAGAAATACCGCTACAACTCCAAGAAGCAATCAATCAAGTTCACACAACAGGTGAGTGGTACGGTGAATTGAATAAAGTCCGAAAAGATGGTAAAGACATCATTGTAGAAAGCCGATGGACACTCGTGCGGGATGAAAGCGGTAATCCAAAATCTATCCTTACTGTTGACACCGACATTACAGAAAAGAAACAACTGCAAACTCAGTTTCTTCGCGCTCAGCGATTGGAAAGCCTTGGTACGCTTGCTAGCGGTATTGCCCATGACCTCAACAATATATTGTCTCCCATTCTCCTCTCCGCTCAAATTCTAAAAATGAAACTGGGCAATGAACAGCACAATCAGCTACTGGAAACTTTAGAACTGAATGCTCAACGTGGTGCAGATTTAGTCAAGCAAGTACTTTCCTTTGCGCGTGGCGTTGAAGGTCAGCGTACAGTATTACAGATGAAGCACTTGATCATAGAAATTCAGCAATTTGCCAAACAGACATTTCCTAAATCTATTCAATTTATTTGTAAAACAGCGTCAAACTTGTGGACTGTATATGGAGATGCAACACAGCTCTATCAGATGTTGATGAACTTAGTTATCAATTCTCGGGATGCAATGCCCAAAGGTGGTATTTTAGATATCTCGGCTGACAATTTTTTCATTGACGAAAACTATGCCAAGATGAATCTTGAGGCAACAGTTGGACCTCACATTGTTATCTCTATTAGAGATACAGGTACGGGTATGTCACCTGAAATCTTGGATAGAATTTTTGAACCTTTTTTCACCACCAAAGCCGTGGGACAGGGAACGGGGCTGGGTCTTTCAACTGTGCTCGGTATTGTGAAAAGTCATGGTGGTTTTATCAATGTTTCTAGTTCTGTTGGCAAAGGAACGGAATTTCAGGTTTTTTTAAAAGCCGTGATGGCAAATGAAATACAGTCAATAGAAAATTTGCCCCTACCCACGGGTAATGGAGAATTAATTTTGGTTGTAGATGACGAAGCCAAAATCCGAGACATTACCAAAACAGCATTAGAAAATTACAATTATAAAGTTCTTATTGCTAGTGATGGTATTGCAGCTATTTCAATGTATGCCCAAAATGTATCTGATATTCGCGTCGTCTTGTTAGATATGATGATGCCAACTCTGGATGGCATGACAACGATCCAAACTCTGAAAAAAATTAATCCGTCGGTCAAAATTATTGCTTCTAGCGGTCTTCAAGAAAATCAGCTAATTGCTGAATCTCTTGGTATTCACAAGTTTTTGCAAAAGCCATACACGATGAAGCAGTTGTTGCAAATAATACAAAATTTGCTTTGAAGGAGTTAGGGCGTGTTTTCAAGCGACTTGTTTAGCCTCCTGTTTTCCAGCTCCCCCTAAATCCATACAACGTTCTACAAGGCGGGAAACCCGCCCTAGCCCCTATACCAATGCTCTTAACAAAGCTTGTAACTTAAGCTGCACCTCTGCAAGTTCCTTGTCAGGATTGGAACCAGCAACAATACCAGCACCTGCATAAAGTCTAGCGCGATCGCCATCTATAAGTGCCGAGCGAATTCCTACAATAAACTCGCAGTTTCCTTCAGAGTCCACCCAACCTAATGGTGCTGCATACAATCCTCTTTCAAAGTTTTCATAACGGCGAATTTCACGACAAGCAATCTCTCTAGAAGCACCTGCAACGGCTGGTGTTGGATGCAATTGCGCGACTATGCTTAAGGGATGAACGTTATTAGGAACAATCGCATTTATGGGAGTCCATAAATGTTGAATGTTAGACAGTTGTCTCAAACGAGGTCTTAATACTTGGGGTAGTAAACCCAGTTGCGACAGCCGTTGTGTAATAAAATCAATCACTAGAGAGTGTTCGTGCCTTTCCTTTTCACTACTGAGCAAGCGACTGGCATTTACTGCATCTTCAGCTGGTGTTTTACCCCGTGGAGCAGAACCAGCAAGCGCATCAGTAATTAATTGCTGCTTGTCAATGCCTATCAAACGCTCTGGACTAGCTCCTATAAAGTTCTGTCCTTTTCCATTACTTATAGAAAAGATACAACAATTGGAATGCAGCTGTCGTAGATTATTTAAAGACTGTAGTAAGTTAAATCGAATACTGGCTCTAACATCTAGTGCATCTGCTAATACCACCTTTCTCAGACGCTTTGATTGAATACTTTCTAAAGCTCCCGATACCGAACGCTTAAACTGCTCTGGATTAGCGACATATTGTTGACTCAATTTTGGCTGTACTATTTTCAAAGGTAAAAAGCTATATTCTAGAGAATTAAGAGAACTGATGGTTTCCAGCTTACTCCACAAAACCTGTAATATTTTTTGAATATCCACGTTAGCATCCATCGGTATATTAGCAACAAATGTGTATCGATTGTTTTTAACAGCGACTTGCCAACAGGGAAGAAAAATAGTAGCAGATGGAAATGGATAATCAGCTTGACTGGGTTCTTCAAAGAAACTAAAACTACATAAGAACAGGGGTTTAGAAAAAGCTCGAGCAATTTCCGAAAAACAAACGGTTTTTTCCAGACAATCTTTGATAAAATCTTCTGACGCCTTGAAGCGGTTTTTGCCTGTTATTTCTAATTTAGCAGCAGCATCAAAAGACGCGATCGCTTCTTTTTTACTTTTATTCTCCCAATAAAAATTAATTTGCTGGGGTTGACCCAGTTTACTAAATACAACCAGAGGATCGACTGGGTCAATCTCTATCGAAACACTAGCAATTTGGGTGCAATTCTTCCTTAGGCAATTTTGCTGAATCGCCCAAAGAAAGTGGTATAGCTCCTTATTGTATACAAAAAAGTCAGCGCGACATTGTGAAACTGTCATGATCTAAAAATAGTAAATTTTTTTGAAGTTATCTTCCAAAAGAGTCATAAATCATGGTCGTATTTCTACAGGTAACACAAACAGACCCTTTTAACCAGAGTGAGTTTTGCAAAGTTGTAGTTTTGCAAAAACTTGCCTGCAATGTCCAGTTTCTGCTGTAATTTGAGACTGGGACAAAAAGTGGCAACTTCTAAGTTGTTACCTGTATAGAGTATATTTCCAAACCCTAATTTTTTTTGGGATTGGGAATTGCTGGCCATTTTAGTAAATCGCGACAAATGACTACAAAGCTGATTTCTTATCCCAAGAATAAGTTATGGATGGCGGCACTCAAACCGCCGATGTACAGCGTTGCTATTATGCCCATTTGGGTGGGTACAGCTGTTGCTTTTGCTGAAACGAAGACTTTTCATGGAGCAGTTTTTTCTACCTTTGTAGCTGCTGCAATTTGTATCCTAGCTTGGGAAAATCTCAGTAATGATGTCTTTGATTCAGAAACAGGGATTGATAAAAATAAACACCATTCTTTAGTCAACTTGACTGGGAATAAAACCCTCATATTCTGGGTGGGAAACTTATTTTTATTGCTGGGTTTGCTAGGAATATTAGCAATAGCTTGGTGGCAACAAGATTTAACCGTCATAGGTATAATCTTGTTATGCTGTGCTTTAGGCTATACATATCAAGGACCCCCTTTCCGTCTAGGATATCAGGGTTTGGGAGAAATCATTTGCTTTTTTGCCTTTGGTCCGTTAGCCGTATCAGCAGCTTACTACAGTCAAACGGCAAATTGGTCATGGCGGGCGTTGGTAGCTTCGGTAGTTGTTGGGATTGCCACGAGTTTAATTTTGTTCTGTTCTCACTTCCATCAAGTGAAAGACGACATAGCCGCAGGTAAGCGTTCTCCGATTGTCCGATTGGGTACGCAAAGAGGAGCGGAAGTCTTACAGTGGTTTACAGGTAGCATTTATGCGATCGCCTTCATTGGAGTGATTTGGGGACTGTTTCCAAGTTGGACTTTACTAAGTTGGGCAAGTTTACCCTTTGCAAGAAAATTATGTCACCATGTCCAAACAAATCACAACCAACCAGACAAGGTAAACAATTGTAAATTTATTGCAGTCTCAGTGCATTTTTGGTGCTGCTTGCTAT
This sequence comes from Tolypothrix campylonemoides VB511288_2, assembly GCF_045999855.1. NCBI lineage: Bacteria > Bacillati > Cyanobacteriota > Cyanophyceae > Nostocales > Tolypothrichaceae > Tolypothrix > Tolypothrix campylonemoides. The sequence continues at coordinate 42,649 of NZ_JBFPMW010000011.1, read as the reverse complement.
TTGGCTTGGGGTTCGTATTAGGTTAGTCGTTAGTAGCTATTAGCCCTCCCTTGTATCTCAGGAGCACAGACGCTATGTGCCTTGCACACGCTCCGCGATACCGTAGGCTATGCCCGTAAGGGCTATACGCGTTGCGAAGCTATGCCCGCAACGGCTTACGCCAGTCCCAGTGGTCGCGGGAAACCTCCCTGAAGCACTGGACTCACCGCCTACTTTCTCTGGACTCACCATTAGCTATTAGCCATTAGCCATTAGCCATTAGCTATTAGCCATTAGCCATTAGCCATTAGCCATTAGCAAAAAATGCATTACCAATTCCAGTTCCGTCCCTATCAACGGAGATTTGTGCGATCGCTAACCACAAGTCACGGAGTTTGGGAGACTCGCGAAGGTATAATCCTCAAACTCACAAATGATTTGGGCGGAGTGGGTTGGGGCGAAATTGCACCCATCAGCTGGTTTGGTTCTGAAAACCAAGAGGAAGCTCTTTCGTTCTGTCGCCAGTTACCAGAAGCGATCGCAGACGAAACAATTTTTTCCATCCCTGATGAGTTACCTGCGTGTCAATTTGGTTTTGAGTCGGCTTTTTGGGGACTGAGGGCGGAGAACTGGGGATTGGGGGACAAGGGAGTTTCTCCTACTTTATCACTCAATCCAAAATCCCTAACATATAGCGCCCTATTACCTGCGGGAGAAGATGCATTGGAGGTATGGCGAACACTTTGGCAGGGGGGGTATCGTACTTTTAAATGGAAAATTGGTGTTTATCCTGTTACTGAAGAACTAAGAATTTTCAAAAGGCTCGCTCAAACCTTACCATCTTTGACAAAACTTCGGCTTGATGCAAACGGTGGATTGAGTTATGAAGAGGCTAACTTGTGGTTGTGGACTTGCGACAATCTTAAGACTGACAGTACTTTAAATTTAGAAATTGAATTTGTCGAACAGCCACTGTCTGTAGATAAGTTTGATTCCATGTTGGAATTGAGCCATTGCTATCACACTCCAATAGCTTTAGATGAATCTGTCGCAACACTCCACCAACTCGTAGCTTGTTACCAAAAAGGCTGGCGAGAGATTTTTGTTATTAAGCCGGGAATAGTGGGTTCGCCATTCCGTTTGCGTCAATTTTGCTTGGAGTGTGAAGTTGATGCTGTGTTTTCTTCTGTTTTTGAAACTTCTATTGGTAGAAAACCAGCACTCCAACTGGCTGTTGAATTATCGCGATACAACAGAGCGGTGGGTTTTGGAGTCAATCATTTTTTTGCAGAAGAAGAAGAAATTTGGTTGGAAAATTTATGGTAGCAACGTTAGAGTATATCGTAGAACAGTCCTTGCGCGTACCTTCAGATTGGCTAATTTGCGATTCCGATAATTTATTTCCCCTCATTATCAAACAACGATATCTAGAGTTAATGCAGTTTTCCCATTGGAAAACACCTCCAAAGATTCTCTTAGCCGAACCCGAACCAGTCAAGTTTCTTGCAAGTTTTCTTGCAGCTTGTCAAGCAAATTGTCCGGTTTTCCTTTGTAATCCCGGTTGGGGACAACAAGAATGGGAACAGGTTTTTGATTTAGTTAAACCAGATATTATTTGGGGCGTGAACCATAAGGTATCGGAGCTCTGCAAAGAGCAACATTCTTTCCCCCCATCCCCCTGTCCCTCCCTATCCCCGTCTCCACTCATCATGATCCCTACAGGCGGTTCATCGGGGAAGATTAAGTTTGCCATGCATACTTGGGAAACTTTAATGGCGTCAGTACGGGGATTTAAAGAATATTTTCAAGTAGATAACATTAACTCCTTTTGCGTATTGCCTATTTATCATGTTGGCGGATTAATGCAGTTTATGCGTTCTTTTACAACAGGAGGTCAGCTGGCAATTCTCCCATTTAAAGAGTTAGAATCCGGACAAAACTATAATATTCAACCACAAGAATTTTTTATTTCTCTAGTTCCTACACAGTTACAACGTCTCCTGCAAAATGCAGAACTCACTCAATGGCTCGCCCAATTTCAGACAGTTTTGTTAGGAGGTGCGCCTGCTTGGAGCGAACTTTTAGAAGCAGCAAGATGCCATAAAATTCGATTGGGTCTGACTTATGGTATGACAGAAACAGCATCTCAAATAGCGACCCTGTTACCAGATGATTTTCTTAAGGGTAAAGATAGTTGTACCCGTCTGCTACCTCATGCCAAAGTCAATATTTATAACGAGAAAGGCGAAATTTTGAAGCCAAATCAAACAGGCAATATTAAGATTTCTTCTCAATCCTTAGCCCTTGGTTATTATCCTAATATTCAAACTAATTGGGAGTTTTTACAAACAGATGATTTGGGCTTTTTAGATGAACAGGGGTATTTACATATTTCCGGACGTAGCAGTGACAAAATTATTACAGGTGGTGAAAATGTTTATGCTATAGAAGTGGAATCAGCTATTAGAGGAACTCAAATGGTAACAGATGTTTGCGCGATTGGTGTACCCGATCCGGTTTGGGGACAAGCAATAACCGCAATTTATATACCTAAAAATTCAAATATTTCTTATTTACAAATTAAGGAATTATTGAAAAATAAAATGAGTCGATTTAAAATTCCAAAAAATTGGATTAAAGTAGACAGCTTACCTCGAAATTCTCAAGGCAAAATTAATCGGCTACAGGTACAGGAATTAGCTAGCAATTTTCTGCAAAAAAATCTCAGACAAAATCAAGTACTTACTCCACCTAAGCATACAAATCAGCATAGCGGTTGCGATCGCGCCACCGGTTAGAAATCGCACTCTTTAGAAATTTAGTATAAAATCATACTAATTTCTTCCCCTTCAGATAGTTTCTCGCGATTTTCTTCTCTCTATACTTTCTGCACCTTTACGATTTGTCTCCAACCATTGCTTCATGTTTTCGGGTAACTCTGTTTTGGTTCTGCTGGATGTATCAATACAGACGTGTCTGGTAATTGCTTTTGCAGCGACTACCTCACCAACAATAACTTCATAACCGACTTCAAATCTATCCCCACTCAGTTGTTGGGGTATGAGTCTAATAACTAAATTATCCCCGGAGTACAATGGGCGAAAAAAATCGACATTTGCATGAACAATGGGGAATGCAATAGATGGATTCGTGAAAAAATCTTTGAGATTCATGCCAAAGGTGGCTAGAGATTCTTCATAGGCTTCATGGCATATGGCCAAGACATTAGCAAAGTAAACTACTCCGGCTGCATCTGTATCTCGAAAGCGAACGGTGTGGTTGTATGTAAAAGCCATATTAAAAAATTATGGTTGTCTATTATATAGCAGGCTGTTTGCCTGCTACTGTAACCAAGTTTACCAATTATCTGTTGGTTCGATCTAAAGGTGAATAAATATCCTCAGAATCTGGATTTAAGTATGGACGCTGTAGATCGATACCCAACCGAGCAAAATGCTGGTAAATTGCTGACATCCTCTTCTCGGTAGAATTATCGCCGTTCTCCCAAGATTCTAATAAAGCATTAGCCACAATTTGACAACGGTTCATACCGAAACTTTCTTGAGACGCAAACTTTTGGCTTGGTTCTTCTGCAAGACCGAGTCCTGGGGCTAAAAATTTAGTGAATAGAGGAATGTCTTTGTGAAAATGAGCTTGATGCTTCACATAGACAGCTTTCAGAATTTTTCGCACTGCTAAATAGTCTTCGCGTTCAAAGTACAGAATTCCTGAGTCATAGCGTCCGTAACTAGAGCGATTGTGTAGAACTTGAAAACTAAATGGAATTTCCGCAGAATTGAGTAGCCTTGTAAGACTATTCATAAGAGCGATCGCACCTGTTGGGGTTATATTAAAGTAAATTCGCCCCACTCCAAAATCACCGTTTAAATTGACTTGTAAATCCTGACCGACATTGCTAACTGCTATATAGAAGCCATTTTCTATACGATTTTTTGGCATCCAAATGGCAGTGACTTCACCTACTTTAGTAGACTGGACCATTGTTTCTAAGTTGGCTGGACGCTCAACGTATAGTGTTAAACCACCTTTGGCTACTGCCATACTACCATCAGGTTCTTGTCGCAAGACTTCCCAACCAGAATCAAAATAACCAACACCGTGGTTGCTACTGTGTAGTTGTTCGTAAAACGGTAAGTCTATTTTAAATTGAGAATCGCTCTCTAAGCTTTTGTGTGGAAGGTTACTAGGACAAATACCATTTTTTTCTATAAGTATCTTTTTTAGAGAACCGTTGTAATAGATACCGTGAAGAAAATTCCGCAGTAATAGAGAGAGATATTTTTGTTGTAAACTGGGCGAAGTTTGCTGAAATCTACCTGCTACTTGTTGTGGTAAGGCAAAAGGTTGGTATTTAGGATGGCTAATGCAAAAGCTCGATTCAATTTGGATATTGCTAGCTATATCTAAGAGAGATTTTAAGAGTGGTTTTGAAGATTTTAACATGATCCGGCAAAAAGGGAGTGGCTGAGTGAATGAGGGAGAGAGGAAAAGAGGAGATGAAAATGATTAACAGCCGCGCAAACGTGCTTTATTGTTGTGGAGACGCAGCAAATTGACTTCTTTTTGTGCTTGCGAAAATTTTGTAAGTTTTACAAAAGGTTTGATGAGATCTGTTTCTGAAACTCCAAAAACAGTCATCACAGATTCTTGCGGTTTGGTCAGTAAACTTCTGGCAATTTGAAACGTACATATGCCTGAGTTATCAAAGTAGCGATGCTGCTTAATTTTTTCATCTATTTTATGAAGCAGCGCTAAACCCGCAAATTGAACGGTACGGAGAAGAAAATCATTCCTCTGTTCAAGAATTGTTGGAAAAGTGTCGAGATAAGCCTGAATCAGAGCCAATATTGAAGGCTGAAGAATGTCGAATGGAACTGCTGATAGATGCAGAGATTCATCTAAATCTAAAGAAGGGTCTACTACCAAACTTTCTAACCCAATTGCCAAATAATCGGCTACTAAAGTTCCCAAGTCAAAGCTGGGATCGCCCCAAGCGCATGCTTCCCAATCAATCAATCGCACCAGACAGTTGTCGAGTTGCTCCCACTTGGAATGAAGCAAAATGTTGTCCAATCTCAACTCATTATGAGTTAAACAGCAAGGCTTCCATTCATAAGATAATTCTGCGATCGCCCCTTCTATGGTTTCATAGCGTTGGTAGAGAGTGTAGAATTTTAAGGCGTTCGTGGGAACGCGACTAATAATTTCCGGTCCAATGGAGCCAAGTCCTTGTGCTGGATTATATAAATGATAGCGATACTCACCTTCTGGCGCAGTTGCCATAAAATCGCGATACTCGTGATGCTTGAAGGTCGCACGATGCAATAATCCCAGACTGGTACCGATCGCAGTAGCAATCGAGTTGGGAAAGCGCAAGTTTTGTCGATAAAAACTAGCAGTGTCTTGATAGTCTTTAAGGTAATTGCGGACTAAGATAGACTTTTTCCTATCAAAGTACACCACCAATGATGCGATCGCAGAAATACTCCCCAAAGCAGGAAAGCGTTCGAGCAATTGGTGAAACAGCCATTCATTGAAAAATTCCTGTGGTTTTCCATCATTATCAATATGGCGTTCCTGTTTAACCAACAGCTGGCGATTTCCTTTCAGAGTAACGAGCAAATTAAAATTTTTCTTGCTACTCTGTGGCAATTCAGAGTCGGTAGAAACGCCTTCTTCTGAGCTACACAGACCTGCTTCTTGCAAGTCCTGGATAACATTATGAGAAGACAGTGAGGTTAACATGCACTATTTCCACTCATCGAAAGATTGCTTAGACAATTTGTTGTAATGGAGGTTGTTTTTCCTTCAGTAATAAGTAGATAGCAGCAAGCCTGATATCGATACCTGTTTGTATAAACTATTAATATCTTATTTTAAAAAATGACACTTGCCAAAATGGCAATACTCACTTTAATCTGTCTTTAAATTTTAACTAAAAAGATGTTAATCCTTTAACATTTTAAACAGATTTACGTATAAACAGAAATTTTGATGTTTGGCATTTGTTCGATTGTAACCTTTCCTAATTTTTAAATGACACGGGAATATACTTATCCACTTTTTACAGTGACACCCCACAGTACAGGACATTCCAGTTAATTTCCGGATATTTCAAATGATTTTCTTATACAGCAAGTTGCTGTCGTCACAAGTCTTTGGCTCGAAACGAGCGTTTAGAAAAAAATTTGGAATTTCAATCTTTCTTAAGGATGATATTGGTCGATGTTGATTTGGTTTCAATACGCTGATTTTTTTCCCCAAAAGAGTCAGAATTTTCTGTAATTTAAGCAACCAATTATCGGTAACACGAGCAGATTTAGAAATTAAAAGAAAACTTTACTGATTGTTAAGCTTAAGAGACATTTTGTAATAAATCCAAAATTCAGCATCCAACTTCATTGCAAGACCAACAGCAAGAAACACACATGAATCGCAATAATTGGCAAGAAAGTTTTTGTTAAATTTTTTACCATGAAGCCAAAACCAGGACGGATCTCGTAGCACGGTAAAGGTAACAGCAAGCCTTTGTCGTTACTCTGAATCGCTGCATTACAAACAGAATACTCTCTTTGGAGCCGCGACCCTGAAGACGAAATTTTAGACACAGTCAGAGAGTTGGGTATTGGGTTTGTTGCTTACAGTCCTCTAGGACGGGGATTTTTATCGGGAGCTATTACAAGCCCTGATGATTTTGCAGAAGACGACTATCGCCTTATGTCTCCTCGATTTCAAGGTGAGAACTTTTACAAGAATCTAGAACTGGTGAATCAGGTTAAGGCGATCGCAGCTGAAAAAGGTGCAACCCCCAGTCAACTGGCATTAGCATGGTTGTTAGCTCAGGGTAATGACATTGTTCCCATCCCAGGGACAAAACGACGCCGATATCTAGAAGAGAATGTAGGAGCAACAGAAATTACGCTCACACCAAACGATCTGCGTCGGATTGAAGAAGTTGCACCCAAGGGATTTGCTGCAGGCGATCGCTATCCAGTTCAACATATGAGTACACTCAATCTTTAACAGTCGCCTATCCCAAGCGCAATATTCTCACAAAGAATAGCAAGAAATTGTTGTAATTCACAAGAATTGGCAAGACAACTCATACAAAGTCTTTTACTGTTGAATACAGTAAGTACGGTTAACACCGCTTACCTTTCATAACAGGATAATGCAGGGAACAGATTACAATCATGGGGCTGGTGCTCTATGATTGTTTTTATAATTATGAAGTCCAAGCAGCTAGACATATCTAGTGAAAAATAATCTCAAGACATTGCAAACTGCTCGTCTTAACAAGGGTTGTACGCAATGCATAATTTTTTTGTAAAATATTATCATTATCATTTCGATTGAGAAAGCATTGGCTTGCATTTGTGTCAAATGACCTTGCTCTTTTTCACAAGCGATCGATTGCCAACTTCTACCAAACGCAACTATCGAACGTATAGAGCCCCTTTCTCTGTAAGTAGGTCAGTATTAAAAATTATCGTCATGACAAGGCAGATGGCAGAGGGCAGATGGCAGAAGGGAAGAGGTTTTTAGGCAACTTTACTTTTCGTTACATAGTTCGGTTTTTTTGCGCCTTTCTACTTAAAAGATACTTTTAATCACTTTTAGTTATAAATTTAAATAAAAATAATGTTTGATTTTATAGAACCGCTTTTCTAAAGTAGTGAGTAAGAAGTTTAGTAGTGGCTCGTATAAAACTAAAGCCTTGGAAGGAAAAATGAATAAATCCAATTCTCAAAAATTAACAAACTGGCTTGTAACAGCAGTCTTTCTAGTACTCGCAGTCACTTTTTCATTGTTCGATCAGCCAAGTGCTAGCGCTCAAACACAAACACCAATTACAACCACACAATCTACACCAGCACCCATCACATCTGTAGCAGCAAACATTAGACATTTACTAGAAACCAACGAGTGTGTGGGATGCAATCTCATTGGAGCAACATTAAAAGACGCAAACCTACAAGCTGCTAACTTAGAAAATGCAAACCTGCAAAATGCTGACTTAGAAAGAGCAAATTTACAAGGAACAAACTTGCAAGGCGCGAACCTGCAAGGTGCAGATTTAGGTAAGGCAAACATAATAGGCGCAAACCTAGCAAGTGCTAACCTATTTGATGCGGACTTAGAGAAGGCAAATTTAACAAACGCAAATATATTGGGAGCAAATCTTCAAGGGGCTGATTTAGAGGATGTGGTAAGACCCCAAGGATTTGCCATTCAGTAACTGCTCTCTCTAGAGAAATATAAAGGCTCATTGTTATGTCAATTCCGCCTAATTACTGAAAGTAATTGGGCGGAATAACTTTAACAATAAGAAATTTCTTGACGATCGCGGAAATACTTACCGCTGTCGCTTAATGAAGCTTCTGTCGCCAGCCAAAGAGCAGTATCAGCCCCTTCTTCAGGTGACCGTGGAGCAGACGCACCACCCATATCAGTCCTCACCCAACCGGGACACATAGCGTAAACTGCAATTCTTTTTGGTCTTAAAGCTTCAGCGAGCATAATCGTCGCACCGTTAAGTGCTAGTTTAGATAAGCAATAACTGGGGACTTGTGCTGAAAGACCGCCGATCTCTCCATATCCACTCGATACATTAATAATTCTGGCACTGGATGCTTTTTCTAATAAAGGCAAGAAGGCTTGAACGATACTAATAGGACCTAGGGTGTTGGTGTTTAAAGCGACATCCAACAATTCGCGAGAAATGTTGAGAATATTCACGCCTTCATCGGGATAAATTGCTGCGTTGTTGACAAGTACATCTAAATGGTTGATTTGTTGGGATAACTCTCGAACGGCGTCGTGAATGGAGCTATCATCAGTGACTTCAAGAACAACTGGTCTGACGTTGGATGGTGAAGATAGTTTTTCTGCAGCATCCCGTGCTTTTGAGAGCGATCGCGCTGCTAGAATCACCTCAAATCCAGCATTCAGCAATCCCTTACAGATGGCAAACCCAATCCCTTTATTACCTCCGGTCACCAGTGCGTATTTTTTCGCAGGTTTTGCGTTCATCTAAAACCTCATGGAAACGTGCAAACCATTTGTCTGTGGCTCTTCTTCCTATTGCCTCGCTGTTCTTAAGAGATTGTTACATAACAACGCGCCTCACAAATAAGAATTTTTTGACAATAGACTATTTCACGCAGATTTTCTTGTACATTATTGCGATACAAAGTAGATTCTTGCAGTAAACATTCCCCAAACATAAATTTTTTTGAGATGTAGGGGAGACAGAAGTGCCATGTGGATAGAAGTTAATCTTCTATACCTCTTTAGTATTGGCACAATTATTATGTCATGAATTGATGACATAAAGAACTCCAGTCAATAACAAAAAAGCAGAAGATCGGCTCTGATGCTTGAAATACGGGTCTTGTATTCAGTTATGGAAACTTCAGAAGCAGTCGCTTCGAGTTTCACCAGAGTAGACGCTTTTGAGCAAATTCGTGTCAATATATCTTCAATGGCACAAAAGTCAAAATCTTGGGAGGTAACCGTATCAAAACTCCATTCATAAGGAAATATGCAGTTTACACTCGGTCTACTCGGTAATAACCAGATATTGAGCATATTTGGCTAAACCGGGAAAAGTAATTTACAGCAAGCAACCCTCGCTCTTACTATAGATTGAGTTAGTCATTACAATAATGCAGGTCTCTTAGCATTAATTAATGTTACGGCTGCAATTATCCTCAGCACTTTAAGGAGTGCAAACTCGTTTCCTCGAAAACAATTACACAGTATTTACAATTTCAGTGGAAAATCTCCTTATTCTCAGAGGAATTCAATGTCTAATGAAGTGCATGAATCAGAAGTGACGGCTCGCTTAACTGCGATAGAACTGCAGCTAAAGCAATTCAATCAGCTGTTATCAAATCTCAGCGATCGCATTGCTAAGTCAGAAGATAATTTTCTCCTCATTGCCGATATCCATAAATACAAAAAACTGCAAGAACTTTTAATAGTAGGAGACTTAAGAGAAGCCGATTGGGAAACTATTCGGGTTATTCAAGCAATAACAAAAGAGCCAGAATTGGGAGATATTACTCCAGATGATATGAGGCAATTTCCCTGTGATGAACTGCGAGTGATAGACAATTTGTGGACAAAATACAGTGAAGGTCGCTTTGGTTTTAGCGTACAAATAAAAATTTACCAAAGCGTGGGTGGTTCCCTCGAAAGCACCATTAATCAAGATAGTAAAGCCATCGAGCGCTTCGGCGAGCGTGTGGGATGGCGTGAGGACAATCGATGGAAAAAGTGCGATGATTTGGACTATACATTAGCTGCACCAATTGGCTGTCATCCCTCGCGATGGTGGAATTCTCCTTTTGGTTCAAAAATGACCAACTATTTCTTCAATCGCCTGCTAGTTTGTAGTATTTAACGAACGGTAACTGATGACCGATGACCGGTGACCAAAAGTAGAGGATTTGAATAATGAATGAATTTTGGGTTTTCCATTAATAAATTGAGAGGCTTGTTTTGGATATGTAACCGGTCATTTGGAATTCTAAAGACTCGCTTTAACTTATCACTCCCTTTACCTCAGTTGAATTCTTTTGAGGTCAGAATATGTCTAAAAAATCCGACACTCTATTGGCTTGTAAAGTATTATTTCCAGTTCTTCTGGTCTCCGCCTTAACAAGCGCTTGCAGTCAGGACAAACCCAAAGCCACAGCCAGCGAACCCCAACCAATACCAGTGAAATTGCAGTCATTGCAGTCAACAACACTACAAGATGTCTCGGAATTCGTAGGGAGGTTGGAAGCGCAACAAAGAGTCTCGTTGCGACCCGAAATCGAAGGTCGGATAGAATCGATTCCCGTCGCGTCAGGCGATCGAGTCGAGCAAGGAACGCCAATTGTGATACTGCGACCAGATCGCACTCAACCAGAATTACTGAGTGCTGTGGCTAGAGTTAACTCAGCTAAATCCGCCTACCTGACAGCGCGATCGCAACTCAAAGCAGCAGAAGCGCAGCAAGTTAGAGATGCAGCCGATGTAGAGCTTCAAAAAGTTGAGTTTCAAAGGACGCAGAAGTTAGTGACTGAAGGAGCACAGGCTCAACAGCAGTTAGACATAGCCCGAAAAAACTTGAACACAGCACTAGCGACTCTCCGCGCTACTGCGGAGCAAGTAGGAGCTGCTAAAGCCAGCGTCAAGCAAGCAGAAGCTAATGTCCGACAATATGAGGCTGATACGGCTTCTGCTCGCGTGTCTCTCCAATTCAAACAAGTATTAGCACCAATTACCGGGGAAGTAGGAGACTTCCCCGTTAAGGTAGGAGATGTTGTTAGTGTCGGTCAGAGCCTAACCACGATTACTCAAAATGACAATCTTTTCTTGCGAATTTCAATTCCCAGCAACCGCTCCTCAGAAATAAGACGGGGGTTACCAGTAGAGCTCGTAGATGCCAAAACAAGAAAACCCTTGAGCACTGGAACTATCAACTTTATCTCGCCAGAAGTAGACACGGGTGCTCAAGCTATCTTAACCAAAGCCCGCTTTTCCAACTCAGGTAACAATTTACGAGAAGGACAATTTGTCCGCGCAAGAGTTATTTGGAACAAACGGTCGGGTGTTTTGATTCCTACCGTAGCTGTATCCAACCTTGGAGCACAAAGCTTTGTCTTTGTAGCCCAGACAACAGGTTCAAAACAAACCGTGCGCCGTCAACCAGTTCAACTTGGAGCCATTCAAGGTCAAAGCTACCAAGTCATTAATGGTGTGAAACCGGGTGACCAAATTGCAGTTACCCAAATTCTTACTTTAAGGGATGGCACTCCAATCAAAGCTAACTGAACTATGAGTTATGAATTATGAAATTTTCAATTCATAATTCATCATTCATAATTCATCATTCATAATTCATCATTCATTATGAGTATTGCGGATATTTTCATTAGGCGACCTGTTTTTACCACAGTTTGTACTGTAATTATTCTCTTAGTTGGGGGAATCTGTATTCCCCTGCTCCCTTTGGATAAGCTCCCAGAAATGGCTCTCAAGCAGGTAACTGTGACTGCTAACTATTTGGGGACTGATGCCAAAACAGCAGAAGAAAACGTTACCACCGTACTAGAACGGGAAATTAACGGTACGGAACGGGTCGTTTACATGTCCTCCCAGACGACGAATGATGGCAATGCTACTATTAACGTCTCTTTTCCTACAGAGATGGATAGAAACACAGCCCAAGTCCTCGTCCAAAATAATGTAGCGATCGCAGAACCAAATTTACCCGAAGAAGTCAATCGCATTGGTGTAACAACGCAGAAGCAGTCACCAACGATTACCCTCGCTTATGCTTTCTATTCAGAAAAAGACCAGAATGGAAAATTTATCTACGATAATATCTTTTTAAGCAATTACGTTGACCGACAAATCTTTGACGAAATTAAACGAATCCAGGGTGTCGGTTCGATCAGAATTGTGGGGGAACGGAAATACGCCATGCGTATCTGGCTCGACCCCGAAGCCCTTGCTGCTAGAAATTTGACATCACAAGATGTCATTGGCGCTATTACCGAACAAAATATTCAGGTGGGAGCGGGGAGAATTGGCCAACAGCCAACTTCAACAGAGCAGCAGTATGAAATTGCTTTGCGAGCTAACGGTCGATTTACCACTCCTGCGGAAGCCGAAGATATTGTGGTCAAAGTCGGTCAGGATGGTACGCTCATTCGGTTAAAAGATGTCGGTCGAGCCGAAGTAGGGGCGGAAAATTACAACGCGACAACTCTGTTTGACGGTTCGCCGGCTGTCATTTTGTTAGCTTACCAACTACCCGGTACGAATGCTTGGAACACAGCTAACGCCATTAAAGCAAAAATGGCAGAGCTGCAAACTAATTTTCCACCAGGATTAAAGGCGACAATTGGTTTAGATAATACTTTGTTTGTGGCATCTTCTCTAGATGAAGCCTTTAAAACCCTGGTTGAAGCCATCGCCCTGGTGTTCCTTGTCATCTTTATCTTTCTACAGGATTGGCGCACTACCATTATTCCCGCTCTCGCCATTCCCGTATCGCTGATTGGGGCAATGGCAATTGCCTATGTGCTTGGGTTTACCTTAAATCAGTTAACGATATTTGGTATTATCTTGGCAACAGGTTTGGTGGTGGATGATGGGATCGTTGTGGTGGAAGCGATCGCAGCTAAACTCGAACAGGGGATGAAACCCCTTCAAGCAGCTCTAGATGCCATGAAAGAACTGACTGGGGCAATTATCGCAACATCAGTAGTACTGATGGCTGTCTTTATCCCCGTAACTTTCTTTCCAGGGACAACGGGTATCGTTTACAAGCAATTTGCACTAGTAATCGCTTTCTCCATTGCCATTTCCACCTTCAACGCCTTGAGCTTCTCTCCCAGTATGTCTGCTATCATCATGCGGAGACAGCAGGAAGTTCACGGTCCTTTAGGCGTGTTTTTCCGGTGGTTTAACCGCGTGTTTGATTGGTTTAAGGGGGGATACGTCAAAATCGTAGAATTCCTGATCCGGGTTCGATGGCTCGTGATTCCAGTATTTCTTGCGGGTTTATTTGCAACGGGTTGGATTTATCAGACGACTCCCCAGGGATTTATACCTGAAGAAGATCAGGGTTATTTCTTTACAATTGTGGAAGCTCCCCCAGGGGTCTCTCTCAACTACAGTGTCGATTTAGTTAAGAAAATTACTGAGGAAGTCGTGCTACCACTTCCGGAAGTTGAGCACGTTGTTGGTAACGCTGGTTTTGGTTTTGAAGGGAACGCCAGTAACAAGACACTGTTTTTCGTCAAGTTGAAAGATTGGCAAGAACGTCATGGTGCAGAGCATTCCATTTTTGGTGTTCTGCGAAAAATCAATAAAGGGTTGCGAGAAAAAATCCCTGGAGCGATCGCGATCGCTGTTAACGCCCCACCAGTGGATGGTTTGGGAAGTACAGGCGGGTTGGAGATGTACATCCAAAACAAACAAGCACTTCCCATGGAAGCGCTCATCGACAATACCCAAAAGGTAATAGCAGCAGCCCAGAAGAGACCGGAATTAGGAGGTGTCTTTACCCAGTTCACCTTCAACAGCCCGATGATGCAAATTTCCATCGATCGCAATCAAGCCAAAGCTCAGAATGTCCGAGTGAGTGATATTTTCAGCACCATGCAAACCTATTTGGGTGCAAGCTATGTCAACCAATACGTGCTTGGTGGGCGGTTGTATCGCGTTTATGCTCAGGCGGAGGGGACAATTCGGTCTAATCCTGATGATGTTAGTCGTCTGTACGTGCGCTCTCAGGATGGTAACCTCATTCAACTGAGTACTTTGGTACAAATGGAAAGATTAACCTACCCGCCTGTTGTCACTCACTTTAACGTTTACCCATCCATTAAAATTCAAGCTTCTCCAGCACCAGGATACAGTACGGGACAAGCAATCCAAGCTATGGAAGAAGTTGCGAACCAAGTTTTACAACCAGGATTTGGTTTTGCTTGGACTGGAACCGCCTTTCAGGAGAGATCTTCTAGTGGTGCAGCACCAATTATTTTTGGCTTAGCCTTTGTCATGGTTTTCTTAGTGTTAGCGGCGCAGTACGAAAGCTACGTCGATCCAACTATCATTATGATTACCGTACCTCTGGCAATCTTGGGCGCACTCGGTGCGATCGTGTTCCGCGCCAACATTTTCCAGCAAGGTGGTGTTTGGCCTACGCTAAACAATAATATGTATGTTCAAGTAGCGTTGGTTATGCTGATTGGTCTGGCTAGTAAAAATGCAATTTTGATTGTCGAATTTGCCAACCAGTCAGCAGAGCTAGGAATGAACTACACCAGGGCTGCAATCCGCGCTTGTGAAGAACGCTTGCGACCAATTCTGATGACTGCTTTTGCTGGTTTAGTTGGGTTTTGGCCATTGGTGATAGCTTCTGGTGCTGGAGCCATGAGTCGATGGGCTTTAGGAACAGCGCTGTTTGGTGGTTATTTGATTTCAACTGTTTTAAGTTTGTTTTTAGTTCCAGTCTTGTACGTTGTTATCAAAAACCTAGAAGACCGCTTCTTAAAACCTGGTAAACCCGGTAAACCCACAAGTCCGTCACAGCCTTCAGATACACCCCAACCACAAGAACAAGTACTCCCTGCATTCCGTGGATACTCCACCGAAGAGTGATTGGTGTTCGGTAAATCCCCATACTTGAAAGTAGGGGATTTAAACGCTCGCTCTCTTTTTTCAAAACATCAATTGCAAAGCAAAATGAAATGCCCTCAGAATAGAATTCTGGACGGCAGGCGCTATCTCCTTACGGAGACGCTTCGCGAACAACGGGGGGAACCCCCGCAACGCGCTGCCTCGGCTATACAAACGCTCGTCCGCCTAAGCGCAAAGCGCACGCTACGCGATGCCGCAGGCTATGCCCGTAAGGGCTATACGCGGACTTAATAAAAAGTTCACGTAGGCGGGTTTCCCACGCCCTGGGGACTGGCAAACCCGAAGAGACTTTGTTTATATAGACGCGATTTCCAATGGCTCTAGTAATATTATCGATCGTAAAGTTGAGAATTTCAAAGAAAGAAATAGTGTACAATTATTTTGAGAAAAGTAACCTTTATGTGTAAAGGTAACAAAAATGTTTAAAAAATGGAATGCAGATGATTGGATAAATCACATCTTGTTTACAATTACTGTTGTATATCTATTTTACAATTTCTTCTTGCATCACTAGCTCTTCAGTCAATGAATTTTAACAGGCTGTAAGAACCCCGAATTAAGAGTTCTTCGAGGTCCTGCAAACCCTCATTTTTACCTACCTATGAATCATCTCAACATGAGGAAATCATGAATATTAAACTGATTATTTTCTCAGGTTTGATAACTGCTGGAATTGGCTCCGTAATAGGCTTGGCTGCTGCTCAAATTGGTCAGAGTAATTTTAATGAATTGAAATTTGAAGGCCAGTATTACAAAGATTTGCATAACAGATATGCCTTAATTGGTGCTAGCGTAGGGCTAGTTGTAGGTATGGCACAAGAGTGCGTGCGAGAGATGAAATCTCAAAGAGAGGAAGAGTAGAAATTAGGGATTCTTCACGGAAGACAAATGAAGATTAAACACAGCTTAATTTGCTTGTTAATTATTGGGACAACTGTTTTGACTGCGGCAAATTGGCATTTGGGTATGATGGGTATGACAACATTTTTATTAGCTTACTTCTCTAAAGGTTTGAGACGCCGCAGCCATATTAATGGCAGACTTGCAAAGTAGGAATATCCCAATTTAAGATAGGTCCGATGGGAATAATCCGTCGATTAATTAATCCTTCGTAGGTATCGTAATAATGACGTTTGATATGGTCAAATTTTACGGTGTCTGACACGTTTGGTAAGTGATAAATGTGGCGCGTGTAATTCCACAAATTGGGATAATCTGTCAGACGGCGGAGATTGCAATTCAAGGCTCCGTAGTAGGCGACATCAAACCGAACGAGTGTGACAAAAAGTCGAATATCTGCTTCTGTGAGAGAATGACCCACCAAGTATTGCTGACCGCTTAACCGAGTTTCCAAAATATCTAAAGCATCAAACAACTGCGCGATCGCAGTGTTGTAATCTAATTGAGAACTGGCAAAACCAACTTTATAAACACCGATGTTGATCCGATCTGATACAAATGCATTTATATCATCAATCTCTGCTCGCAGTTCTTGGGGATAGAGATTGAGACTCGCATTCCCAAACGCATCAAATTCCGTCACCAACATACGCAAAATATCTGCAGATTCGTTGTTGACGATTGTTCCTGTTTGCTTATCCCACAAAACCGGAACCGTGACTCTACCTGTAAAGTTTGATTTTGCTTTAACGTAAACTTGATACAGGTAGTCACAACCATTAACGGTATCTGCTGTTGTATGGCTCCAGTCCCCAAATGTCCATCCGCTTGGATCTCCCCAATCCGGGCTGAGGACGGACATTGAAATTACGCTGTTTAATTGCTTTAATTGACGAGCTAGAATGGTGCGATGAGCAAAGGGACAGGCGAAAGAAACATATAAGTGATAGCGATCGCGTTCGGCTTTAAACCCAGAAGAACCATCAGCAGAGATAAACTCTCGAAAAGAACCTGTTTGTATTCTTTCCCCTTCAAGCGGTTGAAAGTCAGAATGCCAAACACCGTTTACTAATAGTTTCATAAAACCTCCAAAGATAGGTTCACTAAAGTGTGAAGGATAAGATTTGATTTTTTATCCTTCATAATTCAATCGATTTTTTTTCAAAGTTGCTTGGTTGTTTATTTGCAATGAGGAAATTGCTACCACAATCAGAATTCCACCTGTGATTTGAAGCAGAGTAAGATATTGTCCAAACCAAATCCAGGCAATAATTCCAGCAATGAACGGTTCTATTGAAGCAACGATCGCAGCTCTTTCAGCTTGTACGTGACGAACTCCCCACAAAAACAACAGATAGGGTAAGAGCGTTCCCATGATACCCATATAGAGAATCTTGGGAGCATTTATGACTTCTAGTAAATGAGGCGTCAAGCCTTGAGTCAGCAAAAAGCCAAACCAAATAAGGCTCGCAATTGAAAACGTTTGCAGCAGAGCGTTAACAGGTGTTCCTTGAGCGCCAATCTTTTCACTCAATAGAGTGTACGCTGCAAAAAGAATCGCCGTTGTTAAACCAATTGCAATACCAAACCAATTCACTTGGCTTAAATCCCCGCCTACCACACCAGACACCAGGACAACGCCCAAAAAGGAAAGCGCCAGAGCAATCAAAACTTTTGCGGAAGGAACGCGCCGCGATAGGAGTGCGTTCCACAGCACGACAAAACCCGGAGCCATGAAGATCAGCACGATGGCAATAGCAACAGGAAGTTTTGCGATCGCGAGATAATCTGCTCCCACGAACATAACAAACAAAGCACTTAACGCAATTTGAGAAAGACTCGGTACTCTCAAAATAGGATGCTTCTGCAACAGGTTGAGCGCCATTAGCCCAATGGTAGCAAGTATGGCGCTGACTCCTGCTAGCTCAAAAGGACTTACGCCTCCCTCAAATAAACTGCTTGCGACATTAGCGGCGAGCGCCCAAAATGTCGAAGCTCCGACCACCGCAAAAAGACCGAAAGGATTCTGCTTCTGCATTTGTGTCTCCATGAGTCAAACGACTCATTTTATAGTTGAAGCTGCAATTATTGCATTTACAACTAAATTAAAGATAATATGCAATAATTGAAATTGCAACTACTTTTGGAGAAATTCTTTAGACTGATGGCAAAGCAGCGATTAGACGAAATGCGAAACTCCACTTGGCGGCTGTTTCTCACTGTTCAGATTCAAGCGATCGAGAAGATTCAAGAAAAACTATCGGCTGCGAAACTGCCACCATTGGAATGGTACGATGTGCTGTGGGAACTCAAAAAAGTACCAGAGGGACGTTTGCGATTGAGCGAACTCGCAGAACGAGTCCTGTTAAGCCGGAGTCATCTCACCCGCTTGCTTGATCGCCTGGAAAAAAGCGAGCTATTGGAGCGACAACCCTGTCCGAGCGATCGCAGGGGAACATTTGCAGTGTTAACTGAAGCGGGTGCAGCAATGCAAGAAAAAATGTGGGCTATCTACTCTGAAGGAATTGCAGAATATTTTGGCGATCGACTGAGTGATGAAGAAGTCAAAGTTATGCAACAAGCACTCAAAAAAGTTCTTGGAGAAAATTCTACTCAGAAGTAAGCATGAACTACCCAGAGATAATTCGTTGAGGTTTGGGTTTCTGCAAGAATGGCACTTAGAAAAGCTATAAGCATACACAACAAGTGATACAGCTTTTAATGCCAGAGAGTGCGGTAATAGAACGATCCAGGCGATCGCTTCCAAAAAGAAATTTTTGAAGCTAGAAAAAGCGTACTCGTCCTTAAAAAAGCAATGCAACAAGCTTTTAATACCAGGACAATCGAAAGCATCATACTTCTGAATGGTTGATTTAGGCAATGTCGCTAATCGTTGTGTTACCAACGAAATGCAGGAAGAAATCTATCTCAAGGCAGCGAGGGCTTCCAGAATTGCGTTGACGACCCTATCCGGTCGATCGAACCATGGTGCGTGCCCCGCATCCGGAATTCGCACTACCCTCAGTTGCGGGTTGCTGGCGGCTACAGCTTCCCCCACTTCGGGCTGACACCATACGTCTTTCTCACCCCAGATTAACGTTGTTGGAACCGAAAGCTGCTTCCAGCGATCGCCTAGCACCAACTTCTGCTTCATACCGCGAACATCTACCGTACTGTCGATCAGCGTGAACCAATTTGTCACATTGCGGGCTTGACTTGCCGTTGAGACATCGAGAAAGTCATCATCAAGACGCTCCGGATGGGCTACCATCAACTGCGCCCAGAAGGCGCGAGTACTCTCGCGTGTTGGTTTCTGCATCTGAGAACGCACAATAGTCTTCAGGATAGGCAGTGTGCCCAAGCGCATCAGGAGCGGCTGAGAGCGCTGAATTCCTGCCGGAGCGCCGACCAAAACCAAACGTGGGACTCGCTCTGGATGAGAGAGTGCAAAGGCAACCGACCACAGACTACCCATAGAACTTGCCACAATTGGCACGGCAGGAAGTCCCTCGGTATCGAGAATATCGCCAAGAAATCGACATGCATGAGCAAGTATATCTACTCCCCGATAGTCAAATGCATCCGCGAGTCCGTGACCTGGTCGATCCACTGCCAGCACGCGGTGACTCTTGGCGAGAGCCGAAAGGATACTTCCCCACTGAAAGGCTTCACCCATACCTCCGTGAACAAGAAGCAGGGGAGTCCCTTCGCCAAGTTCGATTACCTGCGTCGTCCCACCTGACCAATGCACCCGACGAGTGCGGTATCCAGGCGCACAGCGATCGAGATAAGCAGCTTGAGCCATCTCAACACTCTGAGTCTTCATGTCAGATTGCATCCTACCGTTTTCCCTCCCCTATGGACGTTTCCTCGATCGTTTGTTGGAACTTCTATAAATAAAGCGCCAATCCATTCTACTTTGTACTTAATGGTACTGCGAAGCATACTAAAAATAGTTCCATTAGGTAGGTGATAGTATGTTGAAATGTAAACCTTTTGTTATAGCGCTTGATTTGGAAGGAACATTAATATCAAATGTAATCCTTGGGTACTCTAAAAGGGTTGTCGAATGAATATGAGTTGAAAAAAGTGTTAAACAACGAATTAGAGACATTAGGATGGTTGGCAATTGCTCAATTAGCAATAATTATTATTTTTGGCTTGTTATTCTCCACTATCGCTAAATTCAAATATCAAAACTCTTCAGCATCCCATCGGGTTTTTAAACAAGGCGATTACACTTCATGTTTTATTGAAGATCCTCAAGTTATATTTCAAACAATACCAAAATGCTATTACTTTGTTGTTGTTAACTATCAACCGAATGATCAAGTTATCCAAGAAAGTTTTTATACAATACTTGGTGATGTAACATCTATAAATTACTCTGATGGTAAATGGGTTGCTACAAAGTCTAATCTTTATTCCAATATGCTCTTAGTTGCACTGCCCTTGATTGGTTTTATCTTGATATTGTCATCTAATTTGGTAACTCAATCTGTTTTAGATTCAGTCATTACAAGACAAAGTGATATAACCGAACAATTGACGAACTATGGAACAATATTGTTCGGCTCAGTTTTTCTTTCAGCTCCAATTAAAATGATTTTTGATTTTTTTAATCATTTTAAGATTTAAGAAGCCAGTAAAATTATGATTTC
Organism: Tolypothrix campylonemoides VB511288_2; assembly: GCF_045999855.1. Taxonomy (NCBI): domain Bacteria; kingdom Bacillati; phylum Cyanobacteriota; class Cyanophyceae; order Nostocales; family Tolypothrichaceae; genus Tolypothrix; species Tolypothrix campylonemoides. The sequence continues at coordinate 21,881 of NZ_JBFPMW010000011.1, read as the reverse complement.
TATAAAAGGCAATAGGCGAAACTCAAATGTCTGATATTGGTTTGATTTTACTAGCGGCGGGTGCATCTACCCGTATGGGTACACCCAAGCAACTGCTACAGTATCAACAACACAGCTTGATTCGCCATATGGTTGAGGTAGCGCTTGCTTCCGTCTGCAACCCCGTTATCGTTGTCTTGGGAGCATATGCTGAGTGTATTCGACCTGAGGTGGAGTTATCTAATGTCCGAATTGTGGAAAACGATCGCTGGGCTGAAGGTATGAGCACTTCAATTCGGTGTGGGATGGAAGCCCTCAATGAAATTAAACCTGGTGTAGAAGCTGTTGTATTGATGCTGTGCGATCAGCCATTTGTTTCTACTCAGATCGTCAATCAACTGGTTAACATCTTCCAAGAGACAGATGGACAAATTATTGCTTCAGAGTATGGAGGAGTCCGGGGTGTACCAGCGTTATTCAAACGCAATTTGTTTGCAGAATTACTGACACTTAATGGTGTTGCTGGCGCAAGACAGGTTATCAAACAAAATGCTGAGAAAGTTGTTAGTTTTTCTTTCCCAGAAGGTATATTCGATCTTGATACACGCAACGACTACGAGCAATTTAAAAATGCAATTTCAATCTGAAGGGAGTGGAACGAGATAAAGAAATGACAGGGGCTTTGTTGCAAAAATTTTGGTAATGTTCTGCTCTTGTGCTAAACTGCTCTCACTCAAAGTCGGGAGAGCCTTTACTTAAAACTTATGCATCGTCTTGCAACTACACCAGGAGGTTGGAATCCATCAGCAGAAGGCGTGATGGCGATCGAGCAACAACCAGCACCTATTGTTTTAATTACGGCTGCGGATACCGACATTCAAACTTTATCTGTTGCTGTTACTCAATTACCCTCAGAATTTCTACAGTTACGGGTTGTCAATTTACTACAACTCCAGCAACAACTGACAATTGATATGTATGCTGAAGATGTGTTGAGTGCGGCGGAAGTGATTATTTTACGGTTGCTTGGCGGTAGAGCTTATTGGAGTTATGGATTGGAAGTTGTTGAACAGACGGTTAAACAGACAGGCGCAAAATTAATTGTCTTACCAGGAGACGAACGACCCGATCTCAATCTCATAAGTTGCTCTAATGTTTCTTTAGTAGACGCCAATCAGATATGGCAGTATTTCAATGAAGGCGGTACGGAAAATTATCTTAACAGTCTCAAATTTATCGCTACAACTTTTCTCGGTTGCACCTACACCTTTAATTTACCCCAACCAGTTCCTCGTGTGGGAACATATTCACCCAGCGATCGCATTATCTACACTCAAGTAGAGAATAATTTCATTCCTGTACGCAAACCAGATTCTCAAATCGGTGTTATTGGTATCATCTTTTATCGGTCTCATTATTTAGCTGGAAATACATCAGTCATTGATGCACTTTGTCAAGCTCTAGCACAAAGAAATCTTACAGCAATTCCTATTTTTGTTTCTTCTTTAAGAGAGCCAGATGTCCAAGCGGAGTTGTTAAAATATTGCAGTCAAAAGATAGACCTCTTATTAAATACAACTAGTTTTGCTCTAGCAAAATTAGAAGCAGAAACACCACAAGTAGAACTTTGGGAACAATTAGATATACCAGTGTTACAAGTCATTCTTAGCGGTAGCAGTCGCGAACACTGGGAATCTGGTTCTTCCGGACTCACACCAAGGGATATCGCAATGAATGTGGCTTTACCGGAAGTGGATGGCAGAATTATTACTAGAGCCGTCTCTTTTAAAGCAGTCAAAACTCCCAGCCCTTTACTGCAAACTGATGTTGTCAGCTACGAACCTGTTGCTTCTCGGATTGAATTTGTGGCAGATTTGGCTGCAAATTGGGTAAAATTACGGCATACTCCACCACAAAATCGCAAGATTGCCTTAATATTAGCTAATTATCCCAATCGTGATGGACGCTTGGCAAATGGTGTGGGATTGGACACACCCGCAAGTTGCATTGAAATTCTGAAGGCTTTACAGTTAGCAGGATATTATGTGGATAATATTCCCAATACGGGAGAGGAATTAATTCAATTATTAACAACTGGTGTCACTAACGATTTAGAGGGATACCCATTCCGAGAAGTACGGCAATCTTTGTCTTTGCAGAAATATCTAGAGCATCTTTATAGTTTACCTGAAGCAGTACAAGAAGGACTAAAAAACCGTTGGGGTTTCCCTGAAGAAACCGATTCATTGCCCATTTCGGGTATACAGTTAGGGAATATATTTGTGGGAATACAACCTTCACGGGGTTACGATCGCGATCCATCTTTGAATTATCACGCACCCGATTTGGAGCCTCCCCACAGCTATTTGGCTTTTTACCATTGGCTGGTTGAGTCTTTTGGTGCAAATGCGATTGTTCATGTTGGCAAACATGGTAACTTGGAATGGTTACCAGGCAAAAGTGTAGCACTGTCTGAGAATTGCTATCCAGAAGCCGTCTTGGGAGCAATTCCCCATCTCTACCCTTTCATTGTTAACGATCCGGGTGAAGGTTCGCAAGCCAAAAGACGTTCTCAAGCAACGATTATCGACCATTTAACTCCACCCATGACTCGTGCGGAATTATATGGTAATTTATACTCTTTGGAAGGATTGATCGATGAGTATTATGAAGCTCAAAGTTTAGAGCCATCACGATTACCTGCAATTAGCGATCGCATAACTCAATTAATCGAGCGGGAGCATCTTCATCAAGATTTGGGGATTGATATTTCTCGTTTCGATAAATCGACTCTTTCTTCATTTCTCAATGCAGCTGATGGTTATCTTTGTGAATTAAAAGAAGCTCAAATTCGGGATGGTTTGCATATTTTTGGTCAATGTCCATCAGGAAAACAATTACGAGATTTAATTGTTGCTATTGCCAGAAATCCCGGTGTTGGTAGATTGGGATTGACGAGGGCGATCGCGATAGATTGGCAATTAGATTTCGATCCTTTAACTGTAGATTTCAGTCAAGCATTTGAGATTAATTTTCCTACTTTGACCCTACCCGAAACCTCATTTTACCGGGAGGTGGGAACTGCAACTTCAGATTTGACTCCACCCCAATCCCCATCCGATGGAGAAGCGGGAGCTTCAGACGGTTCCTCCCTTTACAAGGAGGGATTAAGAGAACTCAGTGAAAGATATCAAAAGCTGAAAAACTGCCGAATCATAGGTGATGTTATTCAAATCCTTGAAGATTGTGCATCAGATCTCGTCACTTATATCATTGAAAATGAAGAAATCCCGCAAAGCGGTAAAACAACAACTCAAGAGTTAAGATGGATTCAGAATTTTCTCTTAAAAGCACTCAGACAAACAGAAAAAGAGATTATTAATTTATTACGAGGATTAGATGGCAAATATGTGGCGAGTGGCGCATCTGGTGCTCCAACGAGGGGAAGACCGGAGGTATTACCCACAGGACGGAATTTTTACTCTGTCGATATTCGTGCTATTCCTACAGAGACTGCTTGGGATGTAGGGAGTCAAGCTGCAGAAATATTAATAGAAAGATATACACAAGAACACGGAGAATACCCTCAAACATTAGGTTTATCTGTTTGGGGAACTTCAACTATGCGAACTGGAGGCGATGATATTGCAGAAGCTTTGGCGCTATTAGGAGTCAAACCCGTTTGGGATGGTATTTCTAGAAGAGTTGTAGATTTTGAAATTTTGCCCCCTTCAATTTTAGGTCGTCCGCGTGTAGATGTGACTTTAAGAGTTTCCGGTTTTTTCCGCGATGCTTTCCCAAATTTAATGGATTTATTTGATAGTGCTGTCACGGCTGTTGCTCATTTAGATGAGCCTGAAGATATAAATCCTTTAGCTGCAAAAGTGAAAACAGAAACAGAGTTTTGGCAAACTGAAGGATTGACAGCAGAACAAGCAAAAGCGCGATCGCTCTATCGAATTTTTGGTTCAAAACCCAGCGCTTATGGTGCTGGGTTACAAGGTTTAATTGAATCACAAAACTGGACAAATGAAGATGATTTAGCTCGTGCTTATATTAATTGGAGCGCCTATGCTTACACCCGTAAAGCTGAGGGTAAATTTGTACCAGAAGCTTTTACCCAAAGGTTACACAATATGCAAATTGTTTTGCAGAACCAAGATAATCGAGAGCACGATCTATTAGACTCCGATGATTACTATCAATTTCAAGGCGGTTTAACCGTTGCTGTTAGATCGGTGTCTGCAAAACTTCCCGTCACTTATTTTGGCGATAATTCTCGTCCCCAACAACCAAAAATCCGCAAGCTTACAGAAGAAATAACTCGCGTTTATCGCTCTAGGGTTGTGAATCCAAAATGGATTGCAGGAGCCATGCGTCACGGTTATAAAGGAGCCTTTGAAATGGCAGCAACTCTAGATTATTTATTTGCTTTTGATGCTACGACTAACTGTGTTGCTGATTTTATGTATCAAGGAATAGCTGAGGCTTATTTATTTGATGAAACAGTTCAACAATTTATTCAACAAAATAATCCTTGGGTGTTGCGGGATATGGCAGAAAGATTATTAGAAGCTCACCAACGGGGTTTGTGGGAAAATGTGTCAGGAGAAACTCTTGAAACATTACGTTCTTTGGTTCATGAAGCAGAAGGAATCATAGAAAGTCAGTTTTAAAAATTCTCTTTTAAGTAGTTACAAACTCCCACACTCATTTGTTGGAAATTAGGTGCAATCTGTTTCCCTAGTGAATTTTCAATGACACGGGCGATCGCCACTGTTAACTGCTGTGGTGTACCCTTTATCTGTTGTGGATCGATAATAAGTTCGCCCCTGCTTTGGATGAGCGTTCCTTTATCATCTTCAAAAAATTGATTTTTGCCAGTACAACGAACGGCTTCAGTAAAAACATGAGTATTGATGTGCCAAGTGGTTGTGTATTCAGAATTATTCCAAATAGAATCTTCTGTCCAATTGAGTAAATCTTCGCTGAGGAAAGCACGCGCTAATGCAGGAATATTAGCACCACCATACCAATCATGTACTAAATATAAAAGCTCGTCTTGCTCTTGGCTTGATTTGAACTTAATTTGTCTGATTTTTGACATATAAGGTACAAGTTCTGTTAGCTTGTCGCGATAAGTGGCATAAACCAAAGGACGAGGAAAGGGGATATGGGTATCAAGGCAGATCAACATGGAAAGTGGTGCGGTAACGAACGTTAGTTGCACAAAGTGTTATTTAGGTTGTAGTTAAGAAAATTTTTAGTTGCTTCTATCAAAATGGATAGTTAATGCATAAATTATGACAAACGCATGCAGAGCGCTTAACTTCGAGGTTTTATTGTGTCGAGCGTTTCTACTTGTAGCCTCAGATACTTAATATATTTATGACATCAAGTAATCAATTACCGTAAAGAGTGAGAGCAACTGGTTTGAGCAAAATGTGTTGCATTTGACTAACATAGCAACAAGAGTGGATCTATTACCTTAGGAGAAATCCTTATGAAAACACGAAGACTGGGAAAACAAGGATTGGAAGTCTCAGATATCGGACTCGGTTGTATGGGTATGAGTTGGGCATATGGTAGTAGAGATGAAGCTGAGTCAATTCAAACAATTCACCGCGCTCTTGAATTAGGTATCAACTTTTTGGACACTGCGGAGGTTTATGGACCATTTGCCAACGAGCAATTAGTGGGTCGGGCTATCAAAGACCGTAGAGATAAAGTCATTATTGCTACTAAGTTTGGTTTCAAGATGGATGAGAGTGGTAAGATAGCCGGTCTAGACAGCACGCCAGAAAATGTTCGGCGCGTCTGCGATGCTTCTTTACAAAGATTGGGAGTGGACTGCATCGACTTGTTTTACCAACACCGAGTGGATAAGACAGTGCCAATTGAAGAAACCGTTGGTGCAATGGCAGAATTGGTAAAGCAAGGTAAAGTTCGCTACTTAGGACTATCAGAAGCTAGCCCAGAAACTATCCGTCGCGCCCATGCAGTCCACCCCATCAGTGCTTTGCAATCCGAGTACTCTCTTTGGGAAAGGAATCCTGAAAAACAAGTTCTGCCAACTGTAAGAGACTTGGGAATTGGTTTTGTTCCCTACAGCCCGCTCGGACGCGGCTTTCTTACAGGACAGGTCAAACGGGCTGAAGAGTGTGCAGACGATGATTATCGTCGGCACGATCCCCGTTTCCAGGGTGAGAATTTTGAAATAAACATGAGAATTGTCGATCGCGTTAACCAAATCGCCCAATCTAAAAATGCAACACCCGGACAAATTGCGTTAGCTTGGTTGTTGCACCAAGGGGATGATATTGTACCCATCCCCGGTACCAAACGCAGGGCATATGTTGAGGAGAATGCAGCAGCAGCTGATATTAGCTTGAGTGTGGAGGAATTGGCACAAATAGATCGAGTTGCGCCTGTGGGAGGGACATCGGGCGATCGCTATGCTCCGCAGATGATGAGCCTTCTCGATCGTTAAACATTCGTATGAGAAACTGCGAAGGATATTATACCAAATCCATTTTTATAACTCCAATAAGCCCTAGTGATTAGAAATCACGGCTATACAAACGAAGTCCCTCCGGGTTCGCCAGTTCCCTACGGCGGGAAACCCGCCTGCAGGACTGGACTCACCGCCTGCGCGGACTAAATTATAAAGGGGGGTATAAGACGCGGATTTAGTATTAGTCAACGATTACAGCCATGAAAGAACTGCAAAACATTATCAAAGCCTTTAAGCAGTATAAACAAAGCGGTCAGCGTACTGCTCTTGCTACTGTTGTTAAAACAAGCGGTTCAGTTTATCGCAAACCGGGCGCACGGATGTTACTTGCAGATGACGGTTACACAATCGGTGCTATCAGCGGTGGGTGTTTGGAAAGCAATGTTTTTGAACGATCGCAACCGTTGATGTTTTACTCAGGCGAGCCGTTAGTTGTAAAATACGATACAACATCTAGCGAGGATATTGTTTGGGGCTTTGGTCTTGGCTGTAACGGAGTTGTCAGCGTATTGATCGAATCTCTGGCTGATGCATCTGCTAGCAATCAACTTGAGTTTATCTCTGAGTGTTTTCTTCAGAATCAATCGGGAGCGATCGCAACCGTCTTTGATGTTCGGGGAGACACCCAAGTAAAAGTTGCCTCTCGGTTGTTTTTAAAACAAGATGGTGCTGTAGCTACGGATATTCAAGACCGTGAGTTCGCTCAAAAGGTTTTGCAAGATGCTCAACAGGTTCTCAAAAACGGGCGATCGCTTGTAAAAGCGTATTCACTCGCCAACGGGTGTGTTGAAGTCCTTCTCGAAGTGATTCAACCACCCCTCCCCTTGCTCGTCTTTGGAACGGGTCACGATGCTATTCCCGTCGTTGATTGTGCCAAGCAGCTGGGTTGGCACGTGACAGTCATTGATAATCGACCCGGTTATACCACTCGCGATCGCTTTCCCAATGCGGATGATATCATCTTTTGCGATCCAGAAAACCTTGAAACTCACTTCAGTTTCAATTCACGTATGGTTGCTGTGGTGATGACCCATAAATACCTCCAAGATTTAGAATTGTTAAGAATTTTATTGTTATCTCCCCTACAGTATATTGGTCTGTTGGGACCGAAAACTCGACGAGAAAGATTGCTTCAAGACTTACAAGCCTCAGGATTCATTTCTACACCAGACCAATTGCAGCGCCTTTACGGTCCGGTTGGTCTCGACATTGGTGCTAATACTCCAGAAGAAATTGCTCTTTCAATAGTGGCAGAAATTCAAGCTGTTGTTGCCGATCGCGGTGGAAGTTCTCTCAGAGAACGCACCAGACCCATTCATTCCCAGCATGATGAACTTCCACCGAGTACTCTTATCAAGCACATTGATTGATGGAAGCAGACTGTACTTGCGAGCCTCACCATTTTGGCAAGATTAGACAAGCCAGGGACTAATTTTGCCGTTTATAATCCACTCACACGTGAAAAATTACTTAATTTATGCGAGTACAAGCATTCAGAGAATTATCAAGTTTATGCGCTTGCGAGCCTTCGGTAACTCAAGGTGTCTCTGGTTCTGATTGAAATAAGCCTAAGGTCAATCGGAGCAAGCCATGTTAGACGCACCAAAATTAACAGTTGATTTTACTCAAAAACAATCTGTTTCGACAATTCTTCCGCGCCAACCCCTGTTAAGGAGTGATGAACTCGGCTGGAGTGGAATTTACGTTCAACACCACCATCAACCAGCCTCCGAATCTCCCGAACACATACTCAATCATCATGTCATTGTTCACCATCCTGGGTGGGAGATGGCTCGCTCGAAAAGGTGTTTGGCAGGAAACCGACAACAAGAAGATTTAATTCATGGAAGTTGCGTTATTGTTCCTGCCAGTGTATTACACCAAGTTACCTGGGATCGGGAATTAGAATTTACCTTACTCATTCTTGAGCCTGCTTACCTCACTCAACTTGCTCGTGAAATGGTGGATGGCGATCGCGTTGAACTTATCCCACAATTTGCCAAACTCGATCCAGTTATCTCCAATATAGCTTTCGCTCTCAAAGCCGAGCTAGAAACTAATGGCATCAAAGGACGGCTCTATGTGGAGGCTGCTACAACATTCCTAGCATCTCATTTGTTGCGTCATTATTGCACCCACACTCACTCTTTTTCAGAATATAGTAGTGGATTGTCGAAATATCGCTTGAGAGAAGCTATTGCCTACATTCAGGAGCATCTGAGTGAAGAGATTTCCTTAGGGGCGATCGCTCAGCATTTATGTATGAGCCAGTATTATTTCTGCCATTTGTTTAAGCAGTCGATGGGTGTGTCTCCGTACCAATACGTTCTACAGCAGCGTATAGAAAAGGCAAAACAGCTCCTAAAACACAAAGAACTTAGCGTCACAGATGTGGCATTAAAATGTGGGTTTACCAACCAGACCCATTTCACCAAGCACTTCCGCCAACTCATTGGAATAACGCCAAGAGCTTACCAGGAACATCGTTTTACTCAATTTGATACCGCGATCCTAACTATTGGTGTTGCCCTCAAGTCAGAACTGGAAACAGGTAGCATTGAAAGAAAACGCTACGCGGAACTTGCCAACACCTTTTTAGCAGCTCACTTTTTGCGCGATTCCTGCACTCGCGATCGCTTTCTGAAAGCTTACACTGGTAAATTGCCAAATCATAAGTTGAAGCAGGCGATTGAGTACATTGAGCAGCATTTGGGTGAAAAGATTTCGCTGGAGACAATTGCCCAACATCTTGACATAAGTCAGTGTCACTTCTGCCATTTGTTTAAACAATCAATGGGGGTTTCTCCTTATCAGTATGTGCTGCAACAACGCATCGAAAAAGCAAAACATTTGTTGAAACAGCAAAAACTAACTATCACGAATGTTGCGTTAGAATGTGGATTCGCCAACCAGACGCACTTCACCAAACACTTTCGCAAATTGACTGGCACAACCCCAAAAGCTTACCGAAAACAACAAAGTCATTCCTGTCAGAATCTACCCAGTCTCATGGCTCAATTACAATGCTGCTGATAGGTATTAGGGGTTGTTCAGCGATCTGGCAAAGTATTAAGAACTTTTACTAAGTTGTTTGGGTGTATCTCTATAAAGCATTGAAGATTATTTAGGTCCTGTTCTCATCCCAATTGCGTCATCTTTCCCAGCCGATACAGAATCAGTAGCTCAATCACTCAGTATCAATGAACTCAGTTCTAACAGTACCATCTGGCATAATGGTGTTGCACAAAGTGAGATATCTGGCATCAGCAGTAGTAAGGCTAGCACCGAACAAGTCAGCATTAGTCAAGTCAGCTCCATACAATATGACAGCACCAAGATGGGCATTACGCAGATTGGCATTAATCAGCTTAACGCCTTCGAGATCGGTACAATCAAAGTCGGCATTTCTTAAATCAGCATTAGTGAGGTTAGCACCAGTCAAGGTAGCACGTCCCAAATAGGCATCCCTCAGATTAGCACCGCTCAAATTGACGCAGATCATCTTGGTTCTAGTCAGATTAGCACCACTCAAATTGATGCCACTAAGATTATTCTTAGTGGGGTCGTATTGATTAATTCCAGCAATGTTAAGGTTGACATTACTCAAGTCAATACCAGAGAAATTTCTTTCACCAGTGGCATAATGCCTGTACAACTCTTCAGCATTCATAACTTACTCTCAATATTAATTAACACATTTAAAAATAACTCACTAAAGTGAAACGAGACTCCATTTATTACCAAATATTCAAACGTTTTCCTGGGTTACTTTTTGAACTGGTTAATGACCCTCCTCAACAAGCGCAGAATTATAGATTTGAGTCGGTTGAAGTCAAAGAAACTGGCTTTCGCATTGATGGGGTCTTTTTACCTCCAGAAGGTACAACACCTAAAATTATCTTTTTTGCTGAAGTCCAATTTCAAAAAGAGTGCGGCTCGTTTTTAGCAGGAACCCCTAGAAATCAGGGATGTATGGCTAAGGTAGATTTTTGAAAGTAGATTTCAAAAATGTATAACTGTTCTTTTGATGTAGGTGAGCCAAGTAACCTAGAACGGCAAGCCCTACCCTTGAGGAGACAACTGACCCCCTACCTGCCCACAGTAAACATACTCGAAATTATGGAGACTGAAGCTGGGAACAGGACGCAATCAGTTGTAAAACAAGCAGGTAACAACACTGGCGTTAACGGGAAGGTGGCATTGGGTAAACAAGTCCTAGAAAAGTGTCTCAGGAAATGAGCTACAGCCTGAATAACAAATGTAGACTTCATCCTCTAAATTCTCACAGCATCTTTCTTTTAATAGCTGTAATTTCCGAGAAGAGGATAGGCAAAGTGGACTGCCCTAAACCATCAAAACAATCGAAAGAACGGAACGAGTAAAAACGGTGCAAAGGTCTGGGGAAAGGTCGAAAACCCTGGTAGGTAAGACGAGATACGGAATCCCTCTGCATCGGGTAGGACAGAGCTTGGCAATGCCTAGCAAAATTCGCCCTAGAACCAGCACACGAAGCCACCTTCCACGCAAATAGCTACGGATTTAGAACAGGGCGCTCCGCCCATGATGCCCAGAAGCAGGTGTTCGATCATCTCAAATCAAAGTCCAACGGCATCAACAAGAGAATCCTTGAGCTAGATGTAGAAAAGTGCTTCGACCGGATTAATCACTCATCCATCATGTCGAACCTTATCGCCCCCCTAGGGCTAAAATTAGGGATATTCCGATGCCTCAAAGCCGGAATCAACCCCGAATTCCCTGAACAAGGTACCTGTCAAGGTGGGGTGGTGAGTCCACTACTAGCTAACATCGCCCTGAATGGAATCGAAGAAATACATAAATACCACGTCAACAGAGGACGCAAAATAACAGCAACTACCCTCGAAAAGGACATTGTGAACGCCTGTGTTCGATATGCCGATGACGCGGTATTCTTCCTACGACCAGAAGACGATGAAAAACAAATACTTGACAGTATTAGCCAATTCCTAGCAAAAAGAGGACTAAAGGTAAGTGAGAAAAAGACAAAGCTAACCGCCTCGACTTCAGGATTTGACTTTTTAGGCTGGCACTTCAAAGTACAGCAAAACGGCAAGTTTAGAAGCTCTCCCTCAGAGGAAAACTTCAAAGCATTCCGTAAGAAAGTCAAGAAAATTGTCAATAACTCGAATTATGGTGCTAACGAAAAAGCTAAGAAATTAGCCCCGATAGTCCGAGGATGGAGACAATACCACAAGTTCTGTAAAATGGACGGCTCTAAATTTAGCCTTTACTACGTACAATACAGAACCTACAAGGTATTCAACAAAGAAACCAAACAAGATTGCCTATCTAGCAAGAAACTGCTGGATAAAGCTTTCCCATCGGTTCCTTACTCCGAAAACCGCCACATTAAAGTCAAAAGAAATAAATCACCTTTTGATGGAGACTTAGTTTACTGGAGTGAACGCAACAGTAAGCTATATGACGGTATGACCTCAAGATTATTAAGGAAGCAAAGCCATACGTGTGGATACTGCGGTCACAAACTGACCTCAGAAGAAAAGGTAAATCTACATCATTTTGACGGCAATCATGGAAACTGGAAGGACTCAAACCTGACAGCAGTACACGAAAGCTGTCACGATTATCTCCACATGAAGCAAAAGGGGAAGGAGACTACGTTAATCACGCAAGTAGGTCTGGAAGTCACCGAAGAATACCTAGAAAATAATCCTCGGTGAAGGACAACCCGGTCTTACGACGACAAAAACCTTAACCCTAAGAATATCGGAAGCTGGATGCGTAAAAATACGCACGTCCAGATTTAAAAGAGAGGGGCGAGAGGTAATACTCTCCCTCGACTCTACCTGAAGCCCTCTACTATCGATTTTTTACTGAATCAATAATGTATTTGAATCGGAATCGCTTTCAGTATGATGACTGGTTCTGTGTGGTCATTTTTCCATCACGTTCTTTGGAACCAAGCGATCGAAAAACTCATAGAATGTTTCTCAACAGCGACCAAGTGCAGCGAATTTATCGTTCTGGAGTTAGGCGATCCAAGCCAGCAGCCTGTAGGCATCAACTTGATGCAGTTGACGATTGCGCCAGATGAATTGATGGCAGAGCAAGCAAAGCAATTAATTGAGCGAGTAGAATTAGAAGAAACAGGTAAACTGGCAAAAAACGAAATTATAGAAGTCATCACGACTATTGCCGTTTATAAGTTTTCTTCGTTAAGTAGAGAGGAAGTTGAAGCCATGTTAGGACTTAGCATTGAAGAAACTCGAATTTACCAAGACTTGGAACGTCAAACCAAGTTAAAAGCGGCTGAGCGCCTTTTGGGTATGGGTTACAGCATCTCCGAAGTGGCGAAGGCTGTTGATTTATCGGTCGAGGAAGTCACAAAAATAGCTTCAAATCCATCCGAATAGGGCTATGTTAAGTTTACTTCTTACAATAGTGCAGAGTCCTAAGTGCCTGTTGCTAAGTCTTCAGGTCTCAGTTTCACTCTAACACGGTTGCTAGGGAGAATTTTCAGGTTAGCCCGGAGTGCATAAGAGGGCAAGGCGGAGAAAACTAAGTTAACGCTGTTGTTTCAATAACTATGGGCTGAGCTAATGGACGCTAAGGGGTGTTTGATGACATTCCTTTCACGTTTGCTGCTGCTTGATTTTGGCTATTTCTGTTATCCAATGGCGGCGATTATCGTGTTCTAGCCTCATTATTAATTAACACATTTAAAAATAACTCACTAACTGGATTTAAATCGAACACTTCTGCTTAATTGCAGCAAAAGCAATGTCTGCCCATTGTCGATAATCCTTTATGGTTTGATCGCAATAAAATGCAAAGGCAGTCTCATTAAAGTTACCAAACTGTTGCATCCATTCATTTTGATTTGCCCACTCAAATAAATATTCACCCCATGCCCGGAAGGAAAATGTCCATATACTTCCGTCATCAAGCGTGAGCAGACATTCGTTGGCAAATTCCGAACCCTGCAATACTAAACTTGTTGCATCTAGAAAGTTGAAGTGCATTTTGGAACATTGTGAATTTATTGTGTAGGCATAGTTATATATCCGGAGAAGAGGGCTATCTCCGTGTATCCTTACGTATAAGAAAAAGTAACTAATTTTTAAACTTTTATTGGTTCGGTCAGTTGTTATCTTTCAATCAAGTTATTTGCCGATTGTTTATTTATGGCTCAATCTAGATATGACTTTAAACGTAATTTAGCTGTTGTTATTGGTATTAATGAATACTCAAATGGTGTTCCGCCCTTAACAACCCCTGTTGCTGATGCCGAAAAACTGGCAAATGTTCTTCAACAAAGCTATCAATATCAAGTTAAGACTCTACTCAATTCACAAGCCACTCTTTCTGGATTAAACTCTCTGCTGACCGATTTCAGAAACAAGAAATTCCCAATAGGCGATACGACTGTGGAGGTTCAAGAGAGCGATCGCATACTCTTTTATTTTGCCGGACATGGAATCGTACCTGCAGATGGAATAGAAAACGATAGTCATTGCAGAGGTTACCTTATCCCAACTGACGCCAAAACTGAAAATCTGCTCCAAACACAAAACCATCTTATACCCATGCAAGACTTGCATGATGCTCTCATAGAATTGCCATGCCGTCATATGCTGGTGATTTTAGACTGTTGTTTTGCCGGAGCATTTCGTTCAAGTTCCTATCGCAACGCCATACCTGCATCCAAAGTTTACAAGCAACATTACGATCGCTTCATTGGGACTCGTGCATGGCAAGCTATTACCTCTGCTGCTTACGATCAAAAAGCCCTTGATTTCTTAGGTTTTTTTGGTAAGAGGGAAAGCGACCAGACACAAGACCATTCCCCTTTTGCAAGTGCATTATTTGAAGCATTAGAAGGTTACGCCGATACGACTCTCAAAAGAGGCGATGGTATTATCACGGCAACGGAAATTTATTCTTATGTGCGGGATAAAGTGGAGCAGATCGCTGACGACCACAAACTCAGCCAAACACCGAGCCTATTCCCCCTGCAAAAGCATGACAAAGGTGAATATATTTTCCTGCTACCTCACTTCAAGCGGGAGAACTTAGAAGATGCACCCGCACTTAAGCCCGAAAACAATCCATACCGAGGACTTAAAAGCTATGAAGAAAAACATTCTTCCCTGTTCTTTGGTAGAGATGAACTGGTCAAGCAATTATATACTCATATTAGCGATCGCCGTCACCAGCTTGCTGTGGTCTTGGGAGTTTCCGGTTCTGGTAAGTCAAGTTTGGTGAAAGCAGGTCTGATCCCTTACTTGCGAACTCATCACGAAGAAGAATTTTATATCTTACCGACTGTTCGACCGACAAAGTCGCCCTTTGGAGCAGTTGCAGAAGCTGTTTTGCGAAATGCTTATCCAGATGAAGCCGAGAAACGACAAAAAATTGCTTACCTCAAACCAAAGCTTAAAGAAGCACCGAGTCAATTTATTAACTTGATTCAACAGTACAACCCAGTTGGGGCTAATGCAAAGTTTTTATTGGTTGTTGACCAATTTGAGGAACTCTGGACAATGTGCAAGACAGAAGAAAAGCGAGAGAGTTTCTTAAATTTTCTGGCACAAGCTTTAGAGACAGATCCTCGCCTTCACATTGTGTTGACTTTGCGGTCTGACTTTGAATTCTATTTTACGGATTCTCCTTTAAAATCCTATTGGGATGCAGCACGCTTTGAAGTCAAAGCGATGAAGTCACATGAATTGCGTCAAGCCATTGAAAAACCTGCAATGGAAAAGATGTTGGATTTCGAGCCACCAACTCTTGTCGATCGCCTTATAGATGATGTTGGGCAAATGCCCGGAGCGCTATCGCTGTTATCGTTTACACTTAGCGAACTTTATATAAAATGCGTAGCACAAGAAAGACGAACCATAACTCAAGAAGATTATGAGGCGTTGGGAGGAGTTGTTGGTTCGTTAAGACATCGAGCAACAGAGGAGTACGACAAGCTTGACTCAGCCCATCAAGCAACATTGCGGCGAGTCATGTTAAGAATGGTAACGCTTGAGGATGGACAGCTAGCACGGCGGCGAGTCCCTGAATGGGAACTTCAATACGCATCTGAGGTAGAGAACAAACAAGTGGAGATAATTCTCAATCATCTTGCTGAAATTCGTCTGATTGTTAAGGGACAAGATATTGGAGGAGAACCTTATGTAGAACCCGCTCATGATGCTTTAGTCAGAGAGTGGGACAAGTTGGAAAAATGGCAGCGACAGGAACATGAAAATCTCATATTGCAGCAACGGTTGACATTTGCCGTTTGTGATTGGAACAAGCACGATCGCGCAATAGGGTATCTTTGGGTGTACGATCCCCGTCTCACGCGCTTAGAGGAATTGCTGAAATCTAAAGATGGTCACTGGCTCAATCAGCAAGAAATAGAATTTGTTCAAACTAGCATCAACAGAAGAAACCAAGAGCAAGAGAACAATAAAAAGCAGCAACAAAAGTTCCAGATGTATCAAGTGACAGCAGAACTTCAACAGCAAGCATATCTCGTCGAACAGCTACTCAGGCTCAAACAAGGAGCGAGCAGTCTGGCTCTTGCCATCGTAGCATTAGGACAGAATTTAGAAGCACTTACCGAAATTCTCAGTCCCATACAATCCAGTTTAAGAGCGGCTGTGGAAAATGCCAGAGAACGCGATATTTTGGGAGTTGGAGATATATCTGCTGTAGCTATTAGCCCTAACAAACAGTATATCGCTTATAGTGTCTCCGACTCATTAAGTTTATGGAATTTTCAAGGGAGTTTTATTAATAGTTTTCGAGTTCCCGAACGCGATCGCATCCAATCCATCGTTTTTAGCCCTGACAGTCAAGCAATTGTCACGGTTAGCAATAATTGTAAAATCCATTTGTGGAGTCTTGATGGTCGCATTCTCAGTGACTTTATCGTTCCTGAGGGTAATATTAACTTCCTAGCTTTTAGCCCTGATGGTCAAATAATTTTAACGGCTACTTCCGATATTGAGGGGAAAGTGCAATTATGGAATATGAATGGCGATCTCGTTCGAGTTTTTTCTATCGCTCAAGAGAAGATTGATTCAGTTGCTTTTAATGGAGAACATATTGTTACTGCTAGTACTGGAAGCCAGAACAAAGTTCGGTTATGGAATATCGAAGGCGAGTTAATCAAAGATTTTCCCATTTTTGAAGAAAAAATCAACTCTGTCGCTTTTAGCCCTAATGGACAATTTATTGTAACTGGTGATGCCGTGAGTCCGGGAAAAGTTCAGTTATGGAGTTCTCAAGGAGAATTTATCGAGAATTTTCTCGTAACTGAAGACGAAATTAATTTGAAAGAACATGGTGTGCAATCGGTTGTTTTTACATCAGATAGCCGGAAAATTATCTGTATCAGTCAATGTAAAACAAGTACTCCATCAGTTGTGCTGCGATTGTGGAACTTAGAGGGCTATCTTATTCAAAAGCAAGTATACTCGGGAAATTACATTTCTGTAAGTGCAGATGGAAAATGTGCTGTTACAGGAAGTTGTGGAAACTTTGGTAAAGTCACGTTATGGGATTTGCAGGGCGATGAAATTGATGTTTTATCAGGGCATAAATCACCTGTTAACTCAGTGGCAGTTGGTGGTGATGGCAAGATTATTGTAAGTGCGAGTGATGGTGGTGCTTGGTTGTGGAATCTCAGAGATGCAATTCGTCAACCGCTACCGCATGAAAGCACTGTCAAGTTAGCTGCTATAAGTACTGATGGGGAAGCCCCCGTAACAGGAACTCACAATGGAATTTTACGTTTGTGGAATTCACAGGGCAATCTCTTACGAGAGTTTCAAGCATACCAAGGTGTGGTAAATGCAATCGCTATTGACAAGGACAAGACAATTATCACTTGTGGAAGCGATGACATGAATGTCGATAAGATCCGGGTATGGGATGGGCACGGCAACTTGCTTGAAGAACGATTTTTTGAAGGTCAAAAAAGCTTTCACAGAAAAGTTGCCATTAGTGCTGATGGCAAGACAATTGTGAGTATCAGTGATGTTGTTAACATCCAAATTTGGAATATTTGGGGTCAACAGATTGCGGAAATTTCTGACGGACACTCAGCTTACGTCAATTCAGTCGCTATTAGTGCTGATGGTCAAACGATTGTCACGAGTAGTGATGATGAAACCATAGGATTGTGGAACAGGGAGGGTAAACCTATCCTCGATCGCCCTTTGTCAGATTCATTTCCCAATTCCGTTGCTGTTAGCGCAGACGGTCAGTATATCATCAGTGGATCTCGCGACAATTGCGTGCGGTTGTGGGATCGGCAAGGTCATCTTGTGGATAGCCTCCTCCCAGGACATGCAGATGTCGTGAGTGCTGTTGCCATTAGCCAAGATGGGTTAACAATTGTCAGTGGAAGTTGGGATGGAATGGTGCGACTGTGGTGGGGTGGAGATTGGAAACACTGGCTGCAAGTCGCTTGCGATCGCCTGCGGTATCACCCAATTTTAGAAGAGCTTTCAGACGAGATTGAGAAACAAGCCTGCGAAATTTGCAGAAAACTTGTTTGGGAAAAAAGCGATTTATGTCATTGTGTCAGCCCTTAAGTGATACGGAGTGGGTTGGTTTGAGGAACAAAACCTAACAATTCTTGTTGATGGGACAAGGGAGAGGGGGGAGAGGTAGCTTGGGGAGCCACTCACGTGCGGGGATGGCGTGGCGTTTGAGGAACAAAACCCAACAATTCTTGTTAATGGAAAAGGCGTGTAAGAAACAAGTTAAAGCCCAATTTGGATATTATGACAAATCGGTCGATCTGTTCATCGATTGACCGTGTCCATAACTGCTTCTGGGTAGCGCGTTCCACTCGTGGCTCCAATCGGTGCAGCATCTTCAATTCGCTGCATATCATTATCACTTAATTCAATTGAGATCGCTTGTAGATTCTCTTCAAGTCGATCGCGCCGTTTTGTTCCAGGAATCGGTATGATGTCTTCGCCTCGTGCTAGCAGCCATGCAAGAGCAAGTTGTGCGGGGGTACAGTTTTTTTCAGTTGCGATTTCTTTAATTTTTGCCACAAGTTGTAAATTGCGTTCAAAATTTTCACCTTGATACCGTGGTAGGTGACGGCGGAAATCATCGGGTGCAAAGTCTTCAGGTTTTTGAATCGTTCCAGTCAAAAACCCACGTCCGAGAGGTGAGTAAGCTACCAATCCAATTCCCAGTTCTCGACAAACAGGCAATACATCTGTTTCTGGTTCCCGCGTCCAAAGGCTATATTCGGTTTGCAACATCGCGATGGGATGAACCCGTACCGCACGGCGCAAGGTATCTGCACCCGCTTCTGATAGTCCGGCGTATCGAATTTTGCCCTCCTGTATCAGTTCTGCGATCGCGCCAATGGTTTCTTCAATTGGCAAATTCGGATCGACTCTGGCTGGATAGTACAAATCGATATAATCTACTCCCAGACGTTGCAAACTATAAGCCAGAAAATTACGCACAGCGACAGGGCGGTTATCATAACCAATGAAATTTCCATCCCAGTTTCGCAAAGCACCAAATTTCACGGCAATAAAAACGCGATCGCGTGGAACTTCTTTGATTGCTTGGCGAATTAGCTCTTCGTTATGTCCAACTCCGTAAAAATCTCCTGTATCGAGAAAGTTTACGCCGAGTTCAATTGCATGACGAATCGTCGCGATGCTTTCGGTATCGTTCGCTTGCTTTCCACCATAAAAATCCGACATACCCATACAGCCCAAACCCAAAGCCGAGACTTGAGCATCAGATTTTCCAAGTTTGCGGTATTTCATAAGTTTTGATTTCTTTGTGTCTCATTACATTACAAATTACAAATTTTGTAACTTGTAATAACCTTTACGAGTTTATCGTATCACGCAAGCTAGTAATGTGACAACTAACAGATATTGAAAAATGTCACAATGCTTGTTGTGACTATATTTTTCCTGCTGTTAGAGATACGGTGAGTAATTTGACAACTGCGATCGCCTGTTCTTCGAGTGGCTCATGAGCACATTCTCGAATCATCAGGGGGTGGTGAAATTTAAGGGTAGCAGCGTTTATTGCGATAGTTGCCAGAGAGAGATCGGCAATTTGGAATTCTCCACTTTCGACTCCACGGGTCAAAATTCCTTGAAGGATGGAAGATAACACCTGCAAGTGATGCTTGGGTGCCGTGCGGTCAACTTCCAGAATGGCAAGATACGCGTCAAAAAGTTCTGGCTCAGCGGCTAGTTTGTCGCGTTTGAGCCGATATAGCCCTAAGACGTAGGCTTCGAGGCACTCCGCAGCAGAATTCGGTTTTTGAGTCATTTCTTGTAAAGCTTGTTCAACACCGCTAAACCAACGTTGCACAACGGCATCCATAACATCCGCTTTAGTTTTGAAGAAGCGATAAACGTTGGCATGCGACATTTTACAAGCACGCGCAATTTCACTAACCGTAGTTCGGGCGTAGCCATACCGTCGGAGATGGGCTTCAGCTGTTGCCAAAATGAGTTCTTGTGTTTCTCGAGCAGTCCGTTCTGTTTGCGCCATTCCAGTTATCAATTGCTACTTTCTCACTAACACATTTTGCCACTGGATTATTAATTCTGTTAGCAAATCCTGATGATGTAATACCAATTCTATATGAGGTTGCGCTGAGAATTCCCTCACATTAGAAATGTGGACGGCAGGCGCTACAAGGGCGGTTTTGGAGTTCCCACAAAGTGGGGTTGGGGGAAACCCGCCTGCAGTGCTGGACTCAGCGCCTGCGCGGGCTAATTAGATGTATCTTTATACAGAAATGGTATAAGAATTTCGACTTGTTTATTAAAACGTTTATATTTTTGTCTGTATTCTTCAAGTGGCAGAAAAATTGTTTTATTAGACGTCTTTGTTAAGCATGAATGCTAATTTTATTGGTTTATTGGTTCTCCCACTTTAATTGACGGCTACTGCCACTTTCCCGACCGGTAGGAATGCCCCGATTTGGTGGTATACGAGCTTCTAGGTGCTCATTTTTTAGAATTTTGACGATTCTAGCAGGATTATTGACAAGATGTAAGAAATTATATCCTTGTCCGTAGTTGGCAAATATAGATATTATTCCTACCGTTATCAATGGAGCTATAAGATATTGCGGCTTCATTGTATGTACCTCAGAAAGAACACTTGTCATACAACTTCACTATTGCCCGTGTATTTTTCTGAGAGAAAATAAAAATCTAGTGTTCTACATCAGTAAAGATTTGGTAAATCTCAGGGGCTTCCGTCCTGTAGCTCCTTTTTTTAATTACGCTTCTAGACGTTCCCAGACTAGCTCAAGGGACGTGAGTGTACCGTTACTGATAATAGGTTGTGTTTTGAGTGTAACTTGGTTCCCGTTCACGGTAAAAGTGCGAACTAAATCTTTGCCTACTCGATTGGGAATTGATGCTACTTCAATATCATGAGTTACTGTGTTCCCATTTAGCGTATATGTACCTGCATATGCATTAAACGTAGAAAATGCTTGTGCGCGTTCTTCTACTGATACTAAGTCTAAATCTACAGCCAGTGGTGTCAGTATATCTCTACTGAATGGCTTGCGATCGCTTGTCGAGAAAAGAACCATCATCCTTCCCCCATCAGTATAGGTAATGTAACCTCTGGGGTTTTCTCCATAGGCTTCGGAATTGGAAGTACCATCCGGATATGTAGCAGTGATTGAGATTAACTTCCAAGTTCCCAGTAAAGGGTTACTTTCAGCAGACATCAATAACTCCAAGTCAAGCAGCACAACATTGGTACAGAAAAATTGTACTTGAATATATAAAGATTATTTTCAAAAAACTGCCTTCATTCTTATCAGTGTTAACCTAGCGATCGATAGCTAATACAGCAATCCTAAATGAAATCTAAAAATAAGAGTGAAGACTGCTAATAGCTAATGGCTAATGGCTAATGGCTAATGGCTAATGGCTAATTGCTTTTTGACCATTAGCTATTAGCTTGGGTATTGTCGTCTTTTCAGGCTGGCTTTTCCTTTGTTGAGCAAGGAAAAGAAAGCGATAGATTGTATGGGAGATGATAGATATGGGAATAGTTATATTTTTAGCTTTTTGCTTTCTTTGGTTGATTGGCTTAACACTTCTAGCAGAAATGTGGTTTTTTGAAGAAGAACAGATGTTTTAATTGTATAAACAAAACAAAAAGCGCTCCTTTTTGGGGAGCGCTACGATGAGTTAGACTTTGTTCAGCATTACTAACAAATTAACCGTGTTACCTAAACCTTAACCGTTGATAGCAGGAGCGCTGATTGCAACAGGAGCAACTTCAGTTGCAGCTAAGTCGAGGGGGAAGTTGTGAGCGTTGCGCTCGTGCATGACTTCCATACCGAGGTTAGCGCGGT
>NZ_JBFPMW010000010.1:270309-357608 GCF_045999855.1 Tolypothrix campylonemoides VB511288_2 | reverse complement strand
AACAATTGACAATTAGCTATTAGCTATTAGCTATTAGCTATTAACAATTAGCATTAAATTTATGATTTGCGATCCTAACTATCAGGCTCAACTTTATCACCACTTTTCCCTAGAAGCTCCAGAACTACTAAAGACAATGGAGCAAGCATTACTGAATTTGCAACAGGATGAAAGCAATCTCGAACAAGTTCGCATTTTAATGCGAGCAACACATACTTTAAAGAGCATTGCTGCAACGCTTGAACTAGACACTATTAAAAACATTGCTCACACTCTTGAAGATATTTTTCGAGCCATCTGCCAACCCAATGTAGTTATAGAACCGGAGATGAAGGCGCTGTTTTTTGAGGGTTACGAGTGCCTGCGCGATCCATTGATGGCAGAACTTAGCGGTTCTATAGTTGATACTCACATGGTAGAGGAGCAGTCATCTATTGTGCTTTCTCGTTTGCATGAAAAGTTAGGTCATTTTTTACAAGATGAAGCAGAATCTTTCTCAGATATAAGTTTTGATTGTATTCAAATAGTTTTGCAAGGTAATATTATTCCTGAGTTAGAAAAGACTGCAATTGCAATTGTAAATGCTCAGTCTGAAGAAATTTTTGCTATTCTTTCCAATCAAATCGAGAGATTTATTGGATATGCAGAAGCTCTGGGGCTGTCTGGGTTTTTAGCTATTGCTCAAGCGACAACTGCTGCACTCAAAAATTGTCCAGAACAAACTTCCTTAATTGCTCGCCTTGCAATAGAAGATTTCCAACAAGCATTTTCTCAAATTATTTCCAATAATAACCCAACAGCTGGCTCTCCAAGTAACGCTTTACAAAAGTTGGCGGAAGTCAAAGCAGAAGAAACTCCCATATCCTCCCCCAGTCCCCCAGTCTCTCACTCCTCTACTCCTCTACTCCCTCACTCCCCCACTCCCTCACTCCCCCAGTCCCCCACTCCTCCACTCCCCTACTCCCTCACTCCCTCACTCCCTCACTCCCCCACTCCCTCACTCCCTCACTCCCCCACTCCTCCATTCCCCCACTCCTCCACTCCCCCACCAATCCCTTCAGGAGTGGAAGCGACAACAATACCTCTTCCCAAAATTGTGCGTGTTAATGTTGACCATCTTGAACAACTGAATTACTTAAATGCAGAACTCTTAACAAACCAGAACCATCAATTTCTGCAAGATGGCAAAATGCGAAATTCTTTACGAAAATTACTGAGCCGTCTGCGTCAGTTACAGCAATGCTTAAGTGATTTGCAGGATTGGGCAAATCCTTTGCTGCTACATAATGGAGTACAGCAATGCAATCCTTTGATTTCTATTTATGGTGCTTTAATTTCTAAAAACTCTGATAGTTTTGATACGCTAGAACTAGATTCTTATAGTAAATTTCATGTTTTTATCAAAACTCTTTTAGAAGAAGCGTCTTATTTAGAGCAGGAAATAGACGCTCAAGAGCAACTCAATCGCAAAACAACACAATTGTTGAAAAAACAGCAAAAACTTCTCACCAACTCTCGTGATGTTTTGTTGGATGCAAGAATGCTTCCATTGGGAAGTATTTTAAATCGATTGCATCCAGTTTTACAACAGCTACAAACTTTACATAAAAAGCCCATTTCCTTAACAATTAAAGGGAATGAAGTGCTGATTGATAAAGCGATCGCGGAACGTCTTTACGAACCTCTTTTACATTTGGTTCGCAATGCCTTCGATCATGGGATTGAGCCAGCTGAAATTCGGCAACAACATGGCAAAGTTGTTCAAGGTCAGATTGAAATTCGCGCTCATTATCAAGGCAATCAACTCATTGTTGATGTACAGGATGATGGTCAAGGGCTTAATTTCGATGCTATCCGCCAACAAGTCATCCAACGGGGAATAGTCACCGCTGAAACTGCAAGCACTCTTAATGAATCTCAATTAACCGAACTGCTTTTTGAACCAGGTTTCTCTACCACTAAAAAGGTTAACGATCTTTCTGGACGCGGTGTAGGGCTTGATGTAGTCCGGGTGCAACTTCAGGGAATGCAGGGTAAAGTTGCGGTTCACACAGAAGCACAAAAAGGAACAACTTTCTCTTTACAAATTCCCCTTAGCATCAGTATCAATAAACTTTTAGTTTGCCAAGCAGGTAAAAAAGTTTATGCGCTAGCGGCTGATACAATCGACCAAATTTTATTACCCAAAGCCAGTCAAGTACAATATTCAGAGCACGGTAGAGTTTTACGTTTGGCGACAACCTCTGGTATAAATCAATCAGAGCAAGGTGAACTCATACCCATTTATCGGCTTTCAGAAATTCTTGACTACTCCAGCCAACAGCCTACAGAAATCACCTCAGATTCTCAATCTCCTGAGGGAAATGTTGTTTTGCCATTACTGATTCTTCCCTGTGATGAGCAACTTTTAGCTTTAGAAGTCGATCGCATTATTTGGGAGCAGGAATTGGTCATTCGTCCCTTCAGTAAATTAGTACCCAGCCCCAGTTATGTTTATGGTGGCACAATTCTCGCTGACGGACGTCTCACATTGGTGATTAACGGTGCGGCGTTGCTTCAACATATCCACGACCGGAAAGCGCAAACCATTCAAGATTTTTGGAGACAATCATCTTCAACTGCACGTTCTGGATTCCTTGCGCCATCTCGTACACAACCAGCCATGTCACCTAAATTTGAAAATAGCAAATGTACGGTGATGATTGTTGATGATTCCATGACTTTGCGTCAGGCGCTGATTTTGACTTTACAACAAGCAGGCTATCGCACTTTGCAGGCTCGTGACGGGTATGAAGCGATCGCGCACTTTAAAACTCATAGCAGAGTCAATTTGATTATCTGCGACATTGAGATGCCCCATATGAACGGTTTTGAGTTTCTCGCTCACCGGATGTCTAATGAAAATATAGCTCAAATTCCAATTCTGATTGTGAGTTCTCGCACCGCATTGAAGCACCGTCAGCTAGCACTGAAACTCGGTGCAACTGCTTATCTAACCAAGCCTTACTCCGAACAGGAGTTGCTTTCTACAGTGGCTCAAGTTCTTAAGGGACAGGGAGCAAATTTAGCTTATTCCTAAAAAGGAGGAAGTTTGTTATGGGCGAATCTTTTACGGAAGAAAAGTATATTACCTTTAAAATCTCTACGTATCTCTTGGCTTTACCAATTGATAGTGTTTTCAAAGTTGTTGCTTGTCCACCCGATTTGAGCCAAACTCTTCAGGAAGCCAAGCTCGCTCAGTTGGGTCAATTCACGGTGATGCTTCTTAAGCTTCATCAAAGTCTCGATCCAATGCACAGCCAGCAACAAGACAGCAGTCAAATTGGGCGTTTTCTCATCATTACGCAAGGAAAGGAGGGAGAACTGTACGGTATTTTAGTCGGTACTCCCCCAAACCTGATGACAATTCCTGAAGCTTGCATCCAGCAAGTCCCTCAATCTTTTCTCCATACTGGGTTTCCCGCTTGGGTCAGTCAGATTGCGATTCTCAACCATAAAGATGAACGTACTACTATTTTGATGCTTGACATTCAACAAAGTTCGTTGCTCGCTTCTTACTCGCGCTCGAGTTTGAATGCATCTTTTCAGGCAATGTAATGGCAAAATGATTGATTTTTTTGACCAACACCTAGTACAGAGAACACAGAGGCAAAATGCTAAGAATTGCAGTAAGTTCGTTCTGCTAATGTAGCATCTAGCACGAAAGGATTTTCATTGCCTTGGAATTTTGCAATTGCATGGCTGCGCTCGATTTCAGCAGTGTCGGGCGGGTCTTGCTTGTTCCACTGACACAGAGTTTGACGCTGTTGTTTAAAATAGTTTGGGTCTACAGCGTTAGCGCGATCGCTGTAGATAGTGTTGAAGTAAAACATTGCCCTAGCAATATTTCCTTTTACTTCTTCTCTCGGTTCAAATCGAGAAAATGCCGATTCGCTAAATTCATCAATTTTACTACTAGGAATTGTACTCAAACGCACATCATCTCGAAACCATTTCTCAGTACTGCTATCCTCGATTTCGCTGAAAGGTTTGTTACCGCGATCGCTATTAATATCTTTTCGAGAGGGCAACAGATGGTGAAGGTCAGCTCGAGCATTGCCTTTGTCAGCCCCTTTACTTTGAGGCCAAACGTGTTCGGTGTTCTGTCCGAGTCTGTCAGCTTGCTGGCTGGGGTCTCCATCACCAGTCAAACGAATTGAGAACCCACCATAAATATCTGTTACGGTACCCGCTTTGTTGTCAATAATACCAAACATCTGGTCTTTTGCCCTGTCATAGTTTAAGTTTCCACTGGGCTTATACTCTCGTGCGAGTTCCCTAATTAAAGCCGTCGGTGATGTCTCACTTTCTTGAACTTGAGGTGGAGGAGTTGGCACTTGAGCCAAGGGGCTGGCTTGTACTGGGCTCATCCATGCAAAAAATATAAGAGAAATGCTAACGAGTAGCAATTTGATAAGTTTCATTTTTTCTTCAACAAAGTATTTTCTGGAAATACGCTGGTACATTGGCAAAATACCAGTTACTTCTCAATAGGTGCAAATCAAATTAACTTATGTACTTTGCAATTTCCGTGTCAGATCTTTGCCCACCTTGTCAAAGAAGCCTTCAAAATCACCTCTATCAATTCTTGATAAGATAAACCAGCCGCACGCGCAATTTGAGCAAAAGAACGCTGGGGATGCAAAGTAGCATCTGCGTTAATATCTAATAGATACGCCCGCCCATCGGATGCCATACGAAAATCAAAGGTTGCATAGTCGAGCGGTCCCAAAAACTTCATTAATTCCAACGCGATCTCTTGCAATCCTTGTAGTTTTGAATCAGCAATATCGACTCCAATTTTCTGAAACTTCCCCTGACGCTTGGCTTGCAAATCTAACACTTGCTCACTCAACGGCTCTCCCGTGGCGTTGACTGTTTCCACTGCACCCAATAATAATGGTAAAGAATTGCCAACAACACCCACTGTAATCTCACGACCTGCAATAAATTCTTCACACAGTACTGGTGCGTCAAATGACTGACCTATTTCTTCCACTTGTTGGCGGAGTACAGTCAATCCCTCTTGGTTATCAAATTTCCGCAACCCCAACGAGTAACCTTCACAACTGGGTTTCAAAATTGAGCTTGACCAAGGAGGTAAAGATTGAATATTTTCTCCTGTTTCATATCGATACCAAGGGGGTGTCAAAATTCTACGCCACTGCAACACGGGTTTAAGTAGGTCTTTATTCAATGTCAAACTTTTGGCGGTAGCATCACCGCCAGTGTAAGGAATACCCAATTGCTCTAAAATTGCAGGTGCTAGAGCAGTACGATTGCGGGAAAGGGTTCTGACGGAAAGGTTCCAAATAAAATCTGGGAGTTGATTGCAACGCCATCTTTCTAACAAATTATTTAAAGTGCCAATTTTATCTACTTTGTGACCTAAAGCTGTTAAACTATCTGCTACAGCGTCCACTTCTTCTGGTTCTCGCCAGTGATAGTGTGTTTGTTCTTTTGCTGTTAAGTCTGACATGATGTCAGCTTCAAGCTCAAATAATAATCCTATCTTCTTGGGGATTGGGGATTGGTTATTGGTCACTGGTCGCTGCTCACTGGTCTTGTTTCTTCAAGCCAATAGGTTTGCTCGTCAATTGGTAATAATATCACTCCAGAGTTCTCTAATCCCCGCCGCACTTGTTGCCATTTAGCAACTAACTGTATGGGTGAACCCGGAAGAATCCCTACGAGTTCTAGTTTGCCGTTTTCATGAGTTAAGATGTAGCGAAAGCGTTTGACAGGTCCACTGCACTGTTGGCGAACTGTTTCTATTAAGTGCATTCCTTCTACTATGGGCAGTTGAAAGTGAGTTGCATGCTTGACGGGACGTGGGTGAAAGATATATTGAGGAATGACGCTATGGCGGTGGAGTTGTTTGAAAAGTTCCGTTAAAGTCTCTGGAGAGTCGTTAATTCCTTTCATTAAAGCAATTTGAGAAGTCAGCAAACAACCAGCTTTTTGCAGGTTCTCTAAGGCGCAAATTGTTGTTGTGGAGATTTCACGGGGATGGTCAAAATGGCATTGAATGATGATTTGAAATCGAGATTTATATTGATACAAAACATCTAACAATTCTGGATCGGTGGTAAAGCGACTGGGTAAGAAAGCGGGGAGTTTGGTACTGATGCGAATTTGCCAAATGTGCGGAATTTGTGCGATCGCACCTAAAAGATTAGCCAGACGGCGAGTGCTGGTAATCATGGGGTCGCCACCTGAGAGAAGCACGTTGTCTATTTCTGGATGTTCGGTGATATAAGCCAGCGCTTCTTGCAAATCCTCAATTGTCTCTTTTGTCAATACATCACGGCTCATCAACCGCCGTCGAAAACAGTAGCGGCAATGTCCCGCACAAGCTTGAGTTACAATTAACACTGCTGTTTGGTTGTACTTGTGCTGCAAACCTTGTATGATCGTGGACAGTTCTTCTCCACTCGTATCAAAGCTGCCAGATTCATCTTGCTCGCCTTCTGAAGGTAACAGCAGCAAACGCAGGGGATCGTTGGGGTTTTGCCAATTTATAAGATCTGCATAACCTTGGGGAACCATCATGGGAAAGCTATGCTTTGCGTTAGCTACGCGATCGCGCTCATCTGGGGATAAAGGTAACCAGTCTTCTACGTGATGGGATAGTTTTAAACTTTCAATTAATTCCTCCTTCCAATCTCTGGCTGTAGGAAAGTTTTTTGGAACTTCATTGATACTTGTGTTTGTCATTTCCCACACTAATACTAAGATTGTTTCGATTATCCCAAATTTTGAACATTCTATTCCGAACGTGCGTGTTTAAGTTAATAAGCAAGTGAATAAATGGGGATAGTTTTCTTTTTTTCTATTTTTTTAAATTGAAAGATTGATTAAAGTTTAACTTTACTGTCTGGAGAATTATTGCTTAACAAATCTGAATCTTTCAGCTAGCCTGCTGTCATTATCGTGTCTTTAATATAAAATTTATTTGAAGAAGACAGGAGGCAGAGGGCAGAAGGCAGCTATGTAAGTTTCACTAAGCCCATAAATCCATAGTTCGACGTTAGCTAGCACGCTCATCAATAACGCTGATATTATTTTTGTGTAGTACTATTTCTGGTTGTTAGTTATTGCTTTACAGCAATGCATACGGCTGCATTATTCAATAATGCAGCCAATTTTGGAGTGAGAACAGCAGAATCTCGAGTCACCAAGCATTGCTAACAGTCTATAACCAAAGTACTTGCGATCGCTCTTCCAAGACTCGTTTGTAAACATCCTCTGTTTGTTTTGCTAATTTAGCCCAACAGAAACGACGTTCTAAGTCTTCATAAGCGTTATCAATCAGCCATTGGCGGTAGCCCGGATTTTTTAACACTTCTAAAATTCCCCAAGCCAAGGAATCTGGATCGTTAGTATAAGTTACAATCCCTGTTTTGCTATGTTGTACCACTTCTGGCAACCCGCCTGTATCGGAAACGACAACTGGAACGCGAGAGGCAAAACTTTCTAGAGCAACAATTCCAAAGGGTTCGTAGAGACTGGGAAAAACAGCACAATCAGCAACTGCTTGAAACTTATCTAAGTAGTCATCGGAAATAAAGCCGGTGAAATAGCATTTATGCCAAATCCCTGTATCCCAAGCTTGCTTTTTCAGATTGTCTGTGTTACCACCACCAATAATCACAAACTTAACATATCCTCCCATTTCCCAAAGTACTTTAGGCGCAGCATTGAGAAGCACGGAGACACCTTTTTCGTAGGTCATGCGACCTACGTAGTAAACAATTTTTTCGCTGTCTTCAGCAAATTGACGGCGAAAATCTAGAGCGGGAAAATCTTGGTGGAGCTTTTTCTTTTCCGGTCGAATCCCATTATAAATAACGTCAATTTTATTCCAAGGACAGTGTAGCGCCCGTTCTACCTCTCGCCGCATATAGTCGGTACAAACAATGACTCGCCAAGCGTCGTAGGCTAACAGTTCTTCTTTGTTACTTATATAACTTTGGGTAGCCGTGTAAATACCGTTATATCGACCGTATTCGGTAGCGTGGATCGTAGCGATTAGGGGTATTTTAAAGTTGTGTTTGAGAGCGATCGCTGCATCTCCAACAAGCCAATCATGAGCATGGATGAGATCGAAGGGTCCCTCCTCAAGCAAGAGTTTTCCACCGTGATGACCCATGCTCTGATTTAAATTAACAACCCAATGAAAAAAGTCATAACTGGGTGCAATCGGTATGCGATGTACTCGAACTCCTTCCACCACCTCATACAACGGAGCATTGCCAAATTCCGGTGTAATTAAGTGGATTTCATGTCCTAACATTACTAGTTCCGGGTATAACTCTGATACATGACGAGAAATTCCCCCAACTATACGAGGCGGAAACTCCCAACTCAGCACTAGTATTTTCATCTCCTACACCCTACCTATTACAAATTTCTAACTTTTTACATTGACCCCAAAATACAAACTTGGCTACTGCTGCGATATACAATAATTTTTCTGTTGTTGTAGCATATTCCAGGAAAAAGTAGTGGAAGTTACATGAAAATATTAGGTAGATTGCTGCAAGATCGGTTGAAGTTGTTGGCGGAAAGATGACCAAGCTGCTGTTGCTTGTGCGTCTGACGCAGTCGCTTTCTTAAGTAAAATAACTCCATCCCTAAAACCGATAATGCCATATTCCCCATCGCCACTTATTTGGTCAATCAGCGTCACAAGTTCTCGCAGTAAACCGCGCTCGCCCTTAAATGCTGGTTGATACTGTTGCAACTGCCAAAGGTCTGCAATGGCATAATCTACTTTTATCACCTCCCGTGCATCGTTACGCACTTGCAAAGCAGGCAAACGCAGAATTTCGCGACGACTTGAAAGATGAGGAACTAGGAAAGTCGTTGCAGATACACTAGCATTAGATGGAATTGCTGATAACAGAGGACGGAACTCAGAAACATGATGCCATTGTTGGGGCAAAGATACATACACCCAAGGTTTGATCGAGTCAGGAATCACAAAATAAAAAGTTTTATTGGGATTGGATGTCACGCTTAACACTAGGGAAAGACAGATACAACCCACCCAAAAACGGCGAAATGATGGTTTAAACGATTGACGGTGCTGTGACCACCAGAGAATTGACCCGTAAAATAATCCTGGAACGACAGTTAAAGCATAACGGATCGTAATTGCCAATACGGATTCTCCTTTACCCAAAAAAAGTTTGAGCAAGGGGAAACCTGCTATAGTCCAGGAAGCGGGAGCAACAGCTGGCACAAATGCCAAAGGCAACCATTGACCGAGTAAATATTTAATAGTTTTATCTACTGGAGTTACAAATTCTACAATTAACCGCCAGGGATTGCGAATCATTCCCCAAATAATATCCAAGGTAGACGCTTTATCCCCATCTGCATATTGCCCGAACCTTTCCAGCATAAAACGCCGGGAAATATCCTCAGAAAACAGAGGCATAATTGCATTGGTAAGAACCAGCATATAACCAAAACTTAGGGTACAGACAGCAAGCCCAGCACGGGGAAAGCGCTTGCTAAGAATCATGTAAACCCCGACACCAAATAAACCGACGCCTGAGTCCTCCCGTACTGCTAAAATGAAAATAGCAAGTACCCAAAAAAGCTTCCACCAGCGCTTTTCCATGGCTAAAAACAGCCCAAAGAAAAACAATGGAATCTGGCTTATGTCGTGAAAGTTGCTTAAGGTAGGACCAATCACGGCATTAGCAGCGTAATAGCTAGCAGTAATCATCACCGCTATGGGTGGTTCGATGTATTGTCGTGCTAAGACGTATAAGACTAAACCCGCAGCAGTTATGAGCGTTACCTGCAACACCGTCAAAGTAGCGGGCGAAGGAAACAGAGCGTAGATTGGTAGCCAAAGTAATAACGCTGGGGTAAAGTGTTGACCCAATCTGTGGTAGTAGACTGACGCAACTTCTCCAGAGTGAACGACGTTTGTTGAAAGACTCGAAGAAAGAGAACTTTGAAAGAAGCGACCGTGAAGGTTATTCCAAAAAACTTGGTTAAAGATACCTTGGTCGAAGGAAGCATAAAAACTGTAGTAACGATGCAGGGTAAATAATAAACAGAGAACAAAGAAGATAGATCCTAATAGGAAGACTAATGAAAGCTCGCTCTTTGTCTCTAAGTCTAAATTTGGGGTTAGTTGCAGCTTTTTTTTCAATTTCGACAACATTACTGACAGCGATCGGTGACCAGTGACCAGTGACCGATGACCAGTTAATCCCTATACTTAGAAGTAGAGGTTACCGATCGTCAGTCACTTTTAAACTCTAGCAGGAGATAGTTTAAATTTTATGACACAACGCCTGGAAGTTGAGAGTCTGTCAATTAAGTGTCTCAACTTATCCGTATCAATGCACAATGAATGGAGTTTGTCGTTATTCCTGTCCTAATTACAAATGCAGACCTTACTTGCTGACGCCCAAAATCTACTGAGCGATCTTATCACCCGCTACTCATCAAGCGTAGATTATCTCATGATTCGTCTTGAAGAAGCGGAAGGAACTGATATCTTGTTGCGTGGCGACAAGGTAGAAACTTTAAGCGAAGGCATTACTATTGGCGGGCAAATTCGCGCTTGCTATAAAGGGGGATGGGGATTTAGTAGCTTTAACCAGCTTTCAACCATTCGCGATCGCATAGAAGAAGCCATTACTGCGGCTAGAATCGTTGGCGATGAGGAAACTATACTAGCGCCTATTGACATAGTTCAAGATATATGCAATTTACCCCTAACGGGAACCAATCCCCGGCAAATTCCGCTCAAAGAGAAAAAAGAATTGTGCGATCGCTACACGGACTTGCTCAGAAGTGTTGACCGACGCATTACCACCACTTCAGTGCGTTATGCTGACAGCACTCAAAGAGTCATTATTGCGACTAGTGAAAAAACCTACATCGAGCAATCCTGGATAGATATGGAAATCCGTTTTGCTGCAACTGCTAGAAATGGCGAGACGGTACAAACGGGAAGGGAAACCTCAGGTTCGCGTAAAGCTTTTGAAGATTTAATGAATTTAGATGAACAAGTAAAACTTGCAGCACAAAGAGCAGTTGCAGCTTTATCTTTGCCATCAGTTAAAGGGAATACTTACACTGTAGTCATTGACCCCATTCTCACGGGGTTATTTGTCCATGAAGCTTTTGGACATCTTTCTGAAGCAGACATGGCTTACGAAAATCCAGATTTGCTAGAAGTGATGACTATTGGGCGGCGGTTTGGTCCAAAAGAGTTACACATTTTTGATGGTGCTGCGCCAAATGGACATCGCGGTAGCTATTTTTATGATGATGAAGGCACACCAGCAACAACAACACCCCTGATTCAAGAAGGCATGTTAGTGGGGCGCTTGCATTCCCGCGAAACAGCAGGCAAATTGGATGAAAAGCCTACGGGTAATGCACGGTGTCTGAACTATCACTTTCCTCCTATTGTCAGGATGACCAACACCTGGATTGAACGGGGTAAGACGCCCGTAAGGGATTTATTTAATGATATTAAAGAAGGAGTTTATGCCCGTAACTGGTTGGGCGGTATGACGAATGGGGAGATGTTTACCTTTAGTGCGGGGGAGGCGTGGATGATTAGAAACGGTAGAATTGCTGAACCTGTGAAAGATGTAACGCTTTCAGGGAACGTTTTCCAAACCCTGGCAGATATTGAAGCGATCGGCGATGATTTTTACTGGGATGAATCTGGTGGTTGTGGCAAAGGCGGACAAAACGGTTTGGCTGTGGGTTGCGGTGGTCCGAGTTTGCGGATTCGTGATGTGGTAGTTGGTGGTGAAGTTGCGTGATTTTAAGATGGGCTAAAGAGGAAAATGCAAGCAGGAGAAAACAATGGTCAGCAGCTTTAAAGAACTGATTGACGAACCAGAACTGGATTTTGCAGACGATCCAGAGGAGCGATTGATAAAAAGTGGTTTAAGTTGGCAAGCATATGAAGCAATATTAGCCAGACTGGAGGATAACTCCCATTACCGTGTCACCTACTTAGATGGAATCTTAGAAATTTTATCGCCCTCAATCAGACATGAAAATATAAAAACAAATTTGGGTATGCTGCTAGAGCGTTTCTTCTACAGCAAACGCATTCGTTTTGTACCTATGTGCAGTTCCACATTCAAAAACAAGGCAAGAAAAGCTGGGGTAGAACCAGATGAATGTTATTGCATAGGAGAAGCAAAAAAAGTACCAGATTTAGCCATTGAAGTCGTTGTAATGAGTGGCAACATAAGAAAATTAGAGGTTTACCGACGCTTGGAGTTTCAGAAGTCTGGTTCTGGGAAAAATATCAATTTAAGCTGTACTACTTACGGGAAAATCCAGAAGCTCCTCTAGCCAATGTTTACCCTGACACCTATGGGTACGAGCAAATAAACTCAAGCAAGTTGTTGCCACAGTTAGATATTTCTTTACTGGAACAATGTCTCTCAATTTCCGATTCCATTCAAGCAATTGATGAATTTGAGCGAGGCATTAATCAGGAGAGCAAAAAGTAGCATGCTACATTTAAGCTAACGCCTTGCAAAACGGGAAACTCACTCATGACACCTTCTGTGAAGCACGATGCAACTATAGGTAAAATACCACCTTTAGAAAGTGGCGATCGCCTGACGCGCCCAGAGTTTGAGCGCCGTTACATAGCAATGCCGCATATAAAGAAAGCAGAATTAATAGAAGGAGTGGTTTACGTGGCGTCTCCCCTAAGATTTAAAAGTCACGGACAACCTCACGGGCAATTGATTACCTGGTTAGGAGTTTATCAAGCATCTACTCCTAATGTGTACTTAGCTGATAATGCCACAGTACGTTTAGATTTGGACAACGAACTACAGCCGGATGTTGTGCTTTTAATTGATGACAAATTAGGGGGACAAGCACGCATTAGTGAAGATGATTATCTTGAAGGCGCACCAGAGTTAGTTGCAGAAGTTGCAGCCAGTAGCTCATCAATTGATATGCATGATAAAAAGTCGGTATACCGTCGTAATGGCGTACAGGAATATATTGTCTGGCAAGTTTTGGACAATCGACTCAATTGGTTTAGCTTGCAAAACGGGGAATATGTTCCTTTAGAAGTAGATGCAAATGGAATTATCAAAAGTCGAGTTTTTCCCGGTTTGTGGTTGGCTGTTTCAGATCTTCTAGCAGGAAATATGGTTCAAGTGCTAGCAGTACTACAGCAAGGAGTGAATTCTTCAGAACACGCCACTTTCATTCAAAAGTTTGTCAATTAAAGTCTTGGTGAATAGAATTTGGCTATACAGGCAAAACCCACCTACGTGGGTTTTAAAATTTGATTTTTCATATAGTCCGCTTGCGCGGACTTTGTTTGTATAGTCGCGCATCATATTCGCAGGCTTTATCCACCTGTTCTATGAGCATTTCTAAGGTAGAAGAGTTATCTAAAACCACATTTGCCTTGGCGACTTTCTCTGAAATTGGCATTTGGCTCTGAATCCTAGCTTTTGCTTGTTCTAAGGTTAAATTATTTCGTTGCATCAATCTTTCTAATTGCTGTTCTTCAGAACAACTAACAACCCAAATTTCTGTTACTAAATCTGTCATTCTTGCTTCAAAGAGTAAAGGCACAACTAAGACTAGTGTTTGTGCAGGAGATGCAGCTATTTCTTGCAAGAAGCGATCGCGCACGTAAGGATGGATCGAACTCTCTACCCAGTTGCGTTCCTCTCGATTGTTAAAAATTATCTCACCCAGTTGCTGGCGGTTGAGGCTACCATCTGCCAGTAAAATGTCTTCTCCATAACGCTCAGCGATCGCCTGAAGAATTGGCGACCCTATAGATACCGCATCTCTAGCATAAATATCGGCATCTAAAACAGGTATCTTGTAAACACTCGCCAAATAATTAGCAACAGTCGTTTTGCCTGTCGCTATCCCACCAGTTAATCCAATAATACGTTTAATCATCTATGTGAACTACCCACACTGAACCGGAGTACCGGGTACAGTGTTGGCTTCCAACTTCACGGAGGAATGCCGCATCTTAGGCTTACGCCCTCGAATTGGTCTGACTTCCTCTCCATTGGCGATCTTCCTCCCCCGTCCCAGAGGAGGACAGCATTCTGATACCTTCGGCTCTAATGTTCGTCGCGGCATTACCATCTCTGTGATGATGAGTACCACAACTAGGACAAACCCAAGTTCTGATATCTAACGGTAACTCGTTGATTTGGTAATGACAATGAGAGCAAAGCTTGGAACTAGGGAACCATCTGTTGATTTCTACCAAAACCTTGCCTTCTTTTTCCAGCTTGTAGGCTAAGAAATTGGTAAAAGTCCCCCATCCCGTATCAGATATTGCTTTTGCCAGTTTGTGGTTGCGAACCATGCCCTTGACGTTCAGGTTTTCAACGACTACAACTT
The DNA here is from genome assembly GCF_045999855.1 of Tolypothrix campylonemoides VB511288_2. Classification (NCBI taxonomy): domain Bacteria; kingdom Bacillati; phylum Cyanobacteriota; class Cyanophyceae; order Nostocales; family Tolypothrichaceae; genus Tolypothrix; species Tolypothrix campylonemoides. Next base: position 343,166 of record NZ_JBFPMW010000010.1, on the reverse strand, counting down.
GATTGTTGTCTACAATCAATCGAGATAATTTGTGTAAGTAGTCTTGGCGGACATTGCTAATTTGTTCGTATACCTTAGCTACAATTTTTGTGGCTTTTCTACGACGATTACTACCTTTGACCTTGCGAGCAGCAATGCGTTGTTTCTTGGCTAATTTCTTTTCATATTTAGCGAGATGTTTTGGATTTGGATATTTGGAAATCTTTTTGCCATCGTAGGTAACAGCAAAATCCACAATACCTAAATCAATCCCAATCACCTGACCATCAGTCTTTGATGTGGGATAATCAACCGAGTACTCCATCAGCACAGAAGCGTAGTACTTGCCGGATGGGCATTTACTGACAGTGACAGTTTTGATAGTTCCATCAACAGGTCGATGTATCTTTGCTTTGACAACACCTAATTTCCCAGGAAACTTCAAACAGTCATTGATTTGTTCTACCTTCTGTGGATACTGAATAGATTGACGGTGGTGAATTGATTTGAATCGTGGATATTTCCCTCTCCCCTCAAAAAAGTTTTGATATGCACGACTCAGATTCAAACTCACAGATTGCAAAACCTGTGAGTAACATTCTCCTAACCATTGAGTCTGTTGATCTTTTTTGAGGGCAGGCAATAGAGAATTGAGTCCTGATTGCGACAAGCCTTTGCCAGTTGCCTGATAAGTTTCAATACATTTATTCAACCCATAATTCCACCACCATCTCGCACAACCAAAGTGTTGTGCAAGTACTTGAACTTGTTTATCGGTAGGGTACAGTCTGACTTTTACAGCTTGTCGTCTCATCTAAACATCTCCCAAACATCGACCTGTTACTATTATATACTATTTTCAGTAAAAACTATCAAGAAAATAATTGGCGACTCCTCATACACCTTTGTCCTTCAAGCCTGCGGCTTACATGAGCCAGAAATATGCAATCGTCGTCGCCCGCCTTATATCCCGCCACTGATTTGGAGTCCCAAATGAGCGTGGGGGACTTACGGCGTATAAGTTAAATCCGCAGAGCTATACGCCAGTTGTCAGGGCGCGGGAAACCTTCCTGTAGCACTGGTCTCACCGCCTACGTGGGTTTTAATATCTTGATTTTTCGTAAGTCCGCGCAGGCGGACTTAGTTTGTGTAGTAGCGAATTATATTCGCCCAAAACTTTTCTCAGGTTATTTCTACCGTTTGTTTAAGAATTTATTGACCATTTTATGAGTGCTTGTGTTAAGCCTTCCAAAGTATATTCCTCTGCTTCAACATCTACTCTTCCAAATAAAGAACGACAAGTTTTGGAGGTTTGGGGACCAATGGAAGCAATACAGACTTTCTCTATGGATTTTGCGATTGACTGATGGCTTGACACTTCGGGTAAAGCAAATGATAAATCTTCTTGAGAATTCTTAGAGAATACTTTTTGTATCAGTTGATAAAAAAATTGTACTGTTTTAGAACTGGTAAAGGTAATCACATCCACAGTTCCATTCTGAAGTGCTATCTCTGCTGGGGGCGGGACATTCTCCGGACAGCGAGATTGATAAGCCGCTACTTCTACAACAAGTGCTCCTTTTGCAGTTAATTCCTGCACCAAAATTTCCCGTCCACCGGTTTCTACTCTGGGAAATAAAACTTTTTTACCCGCAAGTTCTTCAGGAAAGTTTTCTATTAAGGAATCTGCCACAAAGTTGGGAGGGATAAAATCAGCTTGGAGACAGCGTTGTTTGAGGCTTTGGGCTGTCTTTTCTCCAACAACGGCAATTTTAAGGTCAGATAAAGTCCGAGCATCTTTATTTTGGGCAAACAACCGTTCAAAAAAATAGTCCACCCCATTGGTAGAAGTGAGAATCAACCAATCAAAGCTAGATATCTGTGAAATAGCATTATCCAAACCTTCCCAACTTGAGGGCGGAACAATTTCTATCGTTGGCATTTCAATAACGGTTGCACCCTGTGAGGTCAGGGCTTGTGTAAATTGGCTGGATTGTCCGGCGGCGCGTGTTACAAGAACGGTTTTACCTGTCAGGGGAAGAGAGGGGGAGAGGGGGAGAGGAGGAGATGGGGGGAGGTTTGCGTCCATAGTTTCAAGATGCGGGGCGTTGGAGAATAAAAATTCCTCTATATATATGTTCTTTGGTTCCAAGTACGGGCGCAGCTCTACAACTTGACCAATAACGATCGCAGCTGGTGAAAGCGAGACACCAGAGGTTTGCTCGAGTATATTTTCTAACGTACCTGTCCAAATTTGTTGTTGAGGAGTAGCTGCCCATTGGATAATGGCAATCGGTGTTGTACGCGATCGCCCTTGCCGCACAAGTCGGTGTATAATTTCACCTAATTGCTGAGCGCCCATTAAAATGACAAGCGTTTCCAAGCGCGATAAAGCTTCCCAGTCTAAAGCATCTGGTTCATGAGCTGTTAAGACAGCAAAACATCGGCTCATCACTGGATCTGTTAGGGGAATTCCAGCCAATAAAGGGGCTGCAAGGGCTGAGGAAATTCCCGGTATAACTTCAAAAGCGCAATCAGCAGCTTTTAATGCTTCAATTTCAGAAGTACTGCGACCAAAAATAAACGGATCTCCTGACTTGAGGCGTACAACTTGTCGTCCCAGTTGGCAATACTTCACGAGTAGGTTGTTAATTTCGGTTTGAGGTGTACTGGGTTGACCGCCTCGTTTTCCTACATTAACTTGCAAACAATCTTGTGGTAGGTGCTGCAATAACTCTGTATCTACCAGAGCATCGTAAATCAGTACTTCAGCGATCGATAAAAGTTTGCAGGCTTTGAGTGTTAGATAGGCAATATCTCCAGGTCCAGCACCCACAAGATAGACTTTGCCTTTTGGTTTATTCATGAGTCTTACAATTTTTATATTTTAAACCTTCTTTAGTTTTTCCAGAATGCGATTAACTTCTGCTAATTTTTGCGATTGACGCTGTGCTTGGAGTAAATCTCTGGCTTGTTCCAGCGTAGCAATGGCTGACTCTTTTCTTTCTAGCCGCATCAAAGCGTTGGATAGCCGCAAATAAGCATCGACTTTTTTTGGTGCGCGGTTAATGACATCTTGAAATTGTTGGGTTGCTTCTTCGACTCTTCCTTGCTGCATTAAAGTATCACCTAACAGTAGATGAACCACATCATTTGTTGAATTGATAGCAATAACTTGGCGAAAAGCTGCTTCTGCATTTTTGTAATTTTCTTGCTGGTAAAGCGTGACTCCTTTCTGGAAAAGATTGGCAGTAATTAAGGTTTTCCAAGAAAAATAGCCAAGCAATGCAAGACTCGAAATAACGGCAAATACAGCAAAGACAGAACTAGGTTGAATATTGTCAAACATTATCTTAATTCCTCAATGTAAAACATAATAAGTAGATGGTCACAAATGTCATTTGTCATTGATAAGGGTTTTAGTATTGAGATTTTTGACAAAAGTTCTATTTTATTCCAATCCCAAACTGAGAATTCCTAAAATTTTACTAACTTGGTTCAAAAAATATTCGTTTAAATCAATTTCTATTGTTGTTTCTCTTAACTGCATAAACTTCCAACTACTTCCGGTAGTGACAGCACCGATTATTTGAGAAACCTGCTTGCCTTTTTGCTGATTGAAAATCTGAGATGCAATCATTTCTGCCATACACTGTCCTAAACCTGATTCAATATTCTCATTTTTTGCCTCTACTACTGCAATAACTGGTGATGTAATAACTAATTGTTCTGGAGAACGACTGATAAGAAAATCACAAAAACCATTTAAACCTTTTTCTACGTCAACGATAAAATCTTTACCAGAAAATAAACTAACTTTTTGAGGGTACAATCGCTTTAATTCTAATAAAATCGGTGTAATAATCATTTCCGAACGGGATTTTTCTGAATTAATTGCTAAGGCTATTGGTGTATTAAAGCGAAGAGTTTCAGCTAAGTAATTGCTGTAAGTAATTTCTGGAACATCTTCAAATTTACCAACTTTTTCTATTAAATTAATATGAAATTTTTCTCGAATTGATTCAATATCAAACTGGCTGTAAGGCATGGTCTTACCCTTCCATTCTAAAAATCATACCAATTCAAAAAATGTTTGCAACAGATCCGATGGTGAAATTTTTGCATTGGGACTGCCTCTTGTACTTAGCTAGAAATGCGAGGCTGTGCCTCACAGATTGCATTCCCAGGCTATGCCTGGGAACGAGAGAACGGTGAATATTCCCCAATCTATATTTGGTCACTGGTTGCTGTTATACGTTCACGCTAAAAGACAAGCAATGGGGAAAATTAAATATTCCACGAAAAACAGCTTCCAAATAAACTGATAAAATCGAGCAATGTCGCTTTTTTCCTGCAAGTTAACTTTTTGACTCTGCCACCACATCCAAATTAAGGCAACTAATTGTGTCAAAATTAGGAAAATTGAGTTGACTTCTGCTAGCTTAAATAAGCTTACCAAAATCATTCCCATGTAACATAGAGTCAAGACCCAAATTGCAAGATAAAAAACGGCTTGTTTGCCAAGTTTAATCGTGAAAGTTTTGATGTTGTACAGAAGATCTCCTTCGATATCGGGAATATCTTTAAAGATTGCGATCGCAAAAGCAAAAACCAAAATAAACAATGTCAAAACCCACACCTTAGAAGGAATCAACTGATTTTTTTGCAAAACCCAACTAAAGTGTAAAAACAACCCTAAGTTAACTATTGCCCCACGCACTGAAAAAATGCAAACCGCCGCCCAAAAAGGAAATCGCTTTAAGCGGATAGGTGGTACAGAGTAAGCCGTACCAATGGCTAAACTAACAGCGACAACTCCAAATAAAAAAGGTCCTTGGATAACTGATAACAACAGTGCCAAAATACCAGTTATGCCAACAATCCACTTACCTGTTTGCATGGAAAATTCTCCAGCGGCAATAGGCAAATGGGGCTTATTAATTTTATCAATTGCCACGTCTTCGAGTTGATTCAATCCCACAATATAAACATTGCCACACAGACAAGCAATCCATGCTCCTAAGAGTGGAAGGGGGGAAGTGGGGGAATCGGAGAGTGGGGAAATTGCAATGAGATACAAACCTAAAACACTTAAACTTGTACCAATAATCGTGTGAGGACGTGAAAACTTCCAAAAACTGTAAAGCCAGCTGTCCTTAAACCGTCGTTGCGAAATCTGATTCATCAAAACCTCCTCTCTCTGTGTCTTACGCAAGCGTGGGAGTACAAGTTCGTTATTTCGTTCCACACAACAAACCAAATCGAACTAATCCACGTTCGTAACCCCGACGCATTAAACCTAAAGACAGCGCAGCTTGGATTGTTGTCCAACCCGAAAGTAGCAAACCCCAAATCGCTTGTGGAGAAAACGCTGAATCAATCACCGTGTCCCAAAATGGTGCAACAGCCTTTGACCAATCTGCAGTACGAATATTTTGCAAACCGAGTTTGCAGGCAATATTCTCATACTCTGGTAAAGAAATAACGTAAGGCAAGCAGTAAACTCGATAAATTTCCGCCAAATGCTTTTCCTCATCTACTGTGAGTGGTGAACTGGCAATAGATCGATGGCACCAAGTCACCATAATGAATATTCCACCAGGTTTTAGCACCCTCTTGCACTCCTGCATAAACTTAGTTTTATCAGGCATATGCTCGCCACTTTCTAGCGCCCAAACCAAATCAAAGGAATTGCCCTCAAAAGGCATTGCTTGAGCATCTGCAACCTGAAAATGAGCTTGAGAACCCAAATTTAACTCTTGGGCGCGTTGTGTTGCTCTTGCTGCTTGCACCGGGCTTAAAGTGATTCCTGTAGCCTTAGCGTGAAACTTCTCTGCTAGATATAGCGAACTTCCACCAATTCCACATCCTACGTCTAGTATATTTTCAGCTTTTTGAACTCCAGCCCAGTTCAGTAGTTCTTCAATTAAGTCGATTTGTGCTTGACGGCGATCTTTTTTCACCTTGCCATCTGCACCATAGTAGCCGTGGTGCATATGTTCTCCCCAGATTTGTTCCCACAACCCGGAAGAAGCATCGTAAAACTGCTGAATTTGCTGGTAAAGTGTTGCACTCATGAAGAAAAGCAGTGATAAGACAAAAATTTAGACACATTCGTAGGCTACCATGTGTGTTTTTATTTAAATTAGGTTAATGTGTTTTTACATCTAGGTAAGAGTGATTCAACTCTACTACCTAGGGTGTTGCGAATTTTACATCTATATGACTGTTTCTCAAAAAATTTGTTTGGGATTTCTAGCAGTCATCAGCGTAGGAACTATCCTACTGATGATGCCTTTTTCGACCAGTAGCGGTCATTGGAATGACCCGATTGTAGCCTTATTTACTTCTACTTCAGCAGTTTGCGTTACAGGTTTGGGGGTTGTTGATACGGGTACTTACTTTTCCTTTTGGGGTCAATTTTTTATGGCTCTTTTGGTCCAAATTGGGGGTTTGGGCTACATGACCACCACAACCTTTCTCATTTTGTTGATCGGTCGGAGATTTGAATTGCGACAAAAAATCGCTATCCAACAAGCCTTAGATCGACCGGGAATGCAAGGAAGCGTCCAAATAATTCGTTCCATCATTGCCACTACCTTAATTTTTGAAATCACTGGAATATTTTTACTGCTACCTGCTTTTGTTCCAGATTATGGCTGGAGTAAAGGGCTTTGGCTATCGATTTTCCACAGTATTAATTCTTGGAACAATGCAGGTTTTAGTTTGTTTCCAGATAACTTAATCAAATATCAATCATCGGTTTTAGTCGTTTTTGTTGTCAGCGGGTTAATTATTTTTGGGGGCATCGGCTATCAAGTCATTTTAGAAGCTTTTGTTTGGCTGCGCGATACTTGGCAAAAACGACAACTAAAACTCCTGTTTTCTTTAGATTTTAAGGTAGCAGTGAGTACAACTCTGGTTCTTTTAATTTTGGGAGCTATTGCATTTTTCTTTGTGGAACTTAGAAATCCCGCAACATTTAGTAACCTCAGTTTTCCGGATAAATTATTAGTTGCTTGGTTTCAATCAGTGACACCCAGAACTGCTGGATTTAATACTATTGACATAGGCAAAATGACAACAGCAGGGTTATTTATTACTATTGCACTGATGTTTATTGGTGCCAGTCCGGGTGGAACGGGAGGTGGTATCAAAACAACGACGTTGAGAGTTCTTACAAGTTGTACCAAGGCAATTCTTCAAGGCAAAGAAGAAGTTTTGCTCTACGATCGAAAAGTCGCAATCTCTTTAGTATTAAAGGCTGTTGGTGTTTTAATTGGCTCAATTGGTACTGTCATTCTCGCTACGATATTGATTGCACTAACAGATCCAAAAATATCATTTATTCAAATTCTTTTTGAAGTCGTATCGGCTTTTGCAACTGTAGGTCTCTCTACAGGAATTACAGGAAGTGTTTCTGTAGGAGCAAAACTGATACTCATAGTTACAATGTATATAGGAAGGGTTGGCGTTTTGCTGCTTATGTCGGCAATCCTTGGAGATCCGCGTCCTACTAACGTTCATTATCCTGAAGAAAATTTGCTTGTGGGCTAGTTATATCATAAGGGAGATGATTCACAGTCAATACTCAATGCCTGATAAATAATTTACCAGAGTGATAAGATATAGTTGATTGGGCAGAAAATGAAAACCTTTAAAATTCGGTTATGCCGAATTTTTCTGGGAATATCCTAAGTGTGTAAATTATTCTCAGACTGTAAGTCTGGGGCTATATACAAAAGCCTCTTCCGCAAGCTAGAAGTAGTTCGCGCAGGCGGATTTTGTTTGTACAGTCGCGATTTAGAAGATCGCATAATATTTTTGCACTCGTTAAGATGCTGCCGTTTTTCTCATAAAAAAAGCATTGTTAATTAAGGATCAAAACTGTGAATTTGTCATCGTTGGGATTTTTTCGCAGTCTGCGTAAAGACAACCAGCAATTTGCTGTTATAGGGTTAGGTCGTTTTGGGCGTTCTGTCTGTTCAACTTTACATAAGTTTGGCTATGAAGTCTTAGCTACGGATATAGACGAAAAGCGGGTATCGCAAGCATTAACGGAGCAAATAACTGCTCATGCTTTGCAACTAGATTCAACAGAGTCAGCAGCACTCAAAGAAGCAGGAATTTTGGAATTTGATACGGTGATTGTGGCAATTGGAAATTACGTTCAGGAAAGTATAGTCACAACATTAAATGTCAAAGAGGGTGGTGTACCTCATGTTGTGGCAAAAGCTTCTAGTGAAGTTCACTGCAAACTATTACATAAAGTAGGAGCAGACCACGTTGTCTTTCCTGAATATGAAGCAGGTTGTGCTCTAGCAAGAACTCTGACTAAGCCTTCTATCTTGGATAGATTTGACCTCGACCCAGATAACAGTATCGTAGAAGTGATTGTACCTGATGAATTTCACGGCAAAACCATCGCGGAACTGCAACTTCGCAACCGCTATGGTTTGAATTTACTTGCTGTAAGTCAGGATGGAAAATTTCAAATTAACCCCGACCCCTACAAGCGTTTTGAACGCGGTTCGGCGATGGTGGTTATTGGCTGCAACAAAGATATCAATCGCTTGCCAATTTAGGGGGATAGGGGGACAAGGAAGACAAAGAAGAAATACTGGCAACACATTATCATCCCCATTACCCTATCTCCGGAGGAAAACCCTACCTTCCCCAATCCATGCATCCACCCATCCAAAATATTATTGGCCTAAATTGAATGTTGGTTCTTCAACCCGAATGGGTACACTGTCGTTATTGCTTTGTGGTTCAGTGGGAGTTTCTGTTGGGGTTGGTGTTTCTTGTTCGGGTACCGCTACAGTGCTAGTAGGCGTTTGAGTAGGCGCAGTATTTTGAGTTTGACCGACCTGAGTTTTTTTGTATGCTGCTAGTTGGACAATTTGCTGCATCAATTGCTCTACTTTACTTGCCTGCTCGATGTTACCTTGTTTGCGGTAGCGATCGCGAGCTGATTTCAACGCTCCATGGGCTTTCTTATAGTCGCCCTGATTGTACCAAGTCACTCCAAGGTTATAGTATGCTTCAGCATTGTTGGGAATTCGACGAATGGCTTGCTGATAAACAGCGATTGCTTCTAATGCTTGACCCTGGTTTGCCATCAAACCTGCCATGTTATTGTAAGCTTCAGCGTTTTCAGGATTGATTGCTAAAACTTTGCGATAGGCTGCGATCGCTTCAGTTGTTTGTCCTTTTTGTTCTAAAGCTTTTGCTAAGTTAGAGTAAGCGTTAATATTGGTGCTATCTAAATTAACGGCTTGTTGGTATAGAGCGATCGCTTCATCCACTTGTCCGAGTTCATACACTGCTAACCCCTGATTGTAGTAAGCAGACGCCATGGTTGGGTCGATCACTATAGCTTGACGATAAGCAGTTATAGCCGCCTCTTTCTGTCCTTGTTTGTGTAGCGCTAATCCAATGTTGTAGTAAGCTTCGCCAAGATTGGGGTTAATTCTAATTGCTTCACTAAACTCTTGCACTGCTGCATCCAAGCGATTTTGCTGCAACATGATACTACCTAAGTAATTGTAAGCAGCAGCTATATTTGGATCTCGCTGTAACGCTTGACGCAAAGCAGTCTCCGCCGCCTGAAAGTCTTTGTAGTTGTAGCGCATAACTCCTTGCTGGAACAAGCTTGCTGCTTCAAGATTCTGAGAAGGAACAAAAGTTTCAGCAAGTAGCTTGGTTTGAGAAGTAACCATCAATGATGGTGTGACTGCCAAAAAAGCAGAGAGAGTTAAGAGAAGCCCGAAAGTTTGCTTCCGGCGATTTTGATGAAGACCTACTCTTAAGAAACCGAAAAACCACTGACAAACTTGATATTTTTGAGACATGACTGGCAGACCTGCATTTATGCTATAGGCTTATAAGTCAGGTTACCCAGAACAAAATTTAAAATTAACTTGTTAGTTGTTAGTGGTTAGTAGTTTTACCAGTAACAACTAACAACCAACAACTAACCACTCACCATCTGTGGCAAAATCAACATGGCATCCCCGAAAGAATAAAAGCGGTAACCAGAAGCGATCGCCTCTTGATAAACACTTAACAATTTTTGCCGACCAATTAAAGCACTCACTAACATTAACAAACTAGAACGCGGTAAATGAAAGTTAGTAATCAAACCTTCAACAACGCGCCATTGATAGCCGGGATAGATAAACATATCCGTCTTACCACAAAATGGTTTGAGTTCTCCTTGAGAAGCTGCGCCTTCAAGTGCGCGTACTACTGTTGTACCCACAGCAATAATCCGACCACCAGAGGCTTGAGTCATGCGGATTTTTTCTACTGTTGCGGAAGGGACTTCAATCCATTCTTCATGCATTTTGTGGGTTTTTATATCTTCCACTTCTACAGGACGAAATGTCCCCACTCCTACATGCAGTGTCACAAATGCTTGCTCGATACCGCGCTGTTGCAAGCGATCTAATAATTCTGGAGTAAAATGTAAACCCGCTGTAGGAGCTGCAACAGCGCCCGGATGTTGTGCGTATACTGTTTGGTACTGCTCGCTCTTAGCTTCAGAAGCTGTAATGTAGGGTGGTAGAGGAACTTCACCAAATACGTCTAATAATTGCACTAGAGATGTTCCTTCTGGCAAATCAAATTGCAACAACCGCCCTCCAGTTGTTTCGTCTTTGTCTACAACTGTAGCTGCGATTTGGCGCGGAACTTGGGAGAAATCTTTGTTATTCCCAATTTCCCATCCCTTATCCCCGCTCTTTATTCTTGGTTCAAAAACTATCTTGGTTCCAGGTTTAAAACGCTTTCCCGGTTTAACTAGAGTTAACCAGCAATTATGCTGTCGTTCTTCTAGAAGTAAAACCTCTATTTCTGCACCCGTTTGTTTGTAACCGTATAATCGCGCAGGAATGACTCGCGTATTATTCATTATGAGTAAATCCCCGGATTGCAGTAACTCAGGTAAATCGCAGAAAATATGATGTTGGGGAGCCGCTTCCAATCCGGTCTTTGGATCGACCACTAGCAACCTAGAACGATCTCTCGGCACTACAGGATTTTGGGCAATTAATTCTTGCGGTAATTCATAGTCGTACCCCGCCAAACAAGTATCTAATTCCGTGTCTTCCTTGTTAGCGTTAAAGGCAGCGTCGTAGTTGTTTCTAGTTGATGGTTCCTGCATTTATAGTTCACATCTTTATCAAATTTTTAGCAGTCACAGGTTGCGGTTTACTGGATACTAGTAAACTCCACAAGCAAAATTGGGTAAACCTCCCCATGGAAAAACGGGGGCTTCTACCCTAGCAAGGATTGGGGTCGATCTACAAATAATAGATATGTAGGGTTAGCTTTGATCCCAAGCACCAAGATGGAATACTTGTATTACCTGGCCAATGCCAGTTTAACTCTGAGGGTTGTTCAATTCTTGCATGGCAGACCCCAGATACCCGTTTCATTCGTCACCGTAATTCATCAAATTGATGGTTGGGTGGTTAGGATCAAACTAAAGGGTCGCATTTCAGCTCAAGTTGATGGTGATTTTCAAGCTTTCTTAAATGAACTAGGCATTAGTTACGAGCCACCAATGCGAGTGCAAATGGCACTTTGGAGTTTGGAAGCAGGACAATGCCCTGTTGATGTGATGCGCCGCTATCAAGTAGCGATCGTTTCTCACGGAAATCCAGAGAAAGAGGAAATTGAGGCATTTCGACAGCAGTTTGTCCGAGGTTTGGGCTATTGCCCAGAAACATTGGCATGATTGCTGTTTTAGTTCGCAATCCTGCCAGATTATTTGATTGGTTGTTAGTCACTCGTAGCAGGTAATTGATGATTTTAAAGTTTTTGTTTGTTATCCTTTACCTGCTACCAACTGCTCGAAACATCAAAAGCTGCTGGAATGTATTCATATAGTGTTAATTTATACTTACTCTCTAGAGAGAGCCTTTGCTTTTCTTGAGCCTTTTTCACTGTAAGTGGCTCTTGTGGTGTCTGTTGATAACCAACAATAGCAACATCAAATCGGCAAGAGTAGTTTGCTTTTTCAGGATATTTAGCCAAAAACATAAGAGCAGTACGCCAAAGTTTTGCTTGTTTTCTTTGCGTTACAGCAATTCTTCCTCCTGCGTCCCAATTCAGTTGACTGCGTGTTTTCACTTCAACAAATGCCAAAAGAGGTGATGAGCGGGATGGGGGGAGAACTTTTTTCCTATTTTCTGCATCTAGTCCTTCTTCGTTAAATTGGGCAATAATATCAATTTCTCCCCTAGAGTAACGCCATCGGCGATGCAAGATCGTCCAGCCTTGAGATTCCAACCAATTAACAACTAGGTCTTCTCCTGCGATACCTATACGGGGATAATGAGATGGAGGATGGTTTGCCATTAGTAAAAAATTGACGATGACTAGGTTAAGAAATCGGATTTGGGCAAGGATAGTCTGTATACTGCTTTGGGCAGTCGTATTTATAACAACCCCTGTAACTTGTGCGGTATTTGCACCACAAGCAATAGCACTTGACTACAACAAAGAAAACTTGGTAAATCAAGATTTCTCTGGACGTGACCTCACAGATTCCAGCTTTTCTCATGCCAATCTCCGTTACAGTAATTTGAGTCACACCAACTTAAACGGTGTTAGTTTTTTTGCTGCTAATCTCGAATCGGCAAATTTAGAGAGTGCAGATCTCACAAATGCGACTTTAGACTCAGCCCGTTTGAGCAAAACAAATTTGACTAACGCAGTTTTAGAAGGAGCCTTTGCTGCCAATGCCAAATTTGATGGTGCTATTATCGACGGAGCAGATTTTACTGATGTACTGCTACGTAAAGATGAGCAAGAGAAATTGTGTAAGGTAGCGCAAGGCACTAATCCAACCACAGGACGCAACACTCGCGATACTTTATTCTGTCGGTAGTTCAAGCTAAATTCTGGCTTGGAGTTAGAATAGCTCACTCTCGTGCTTAGTTATAATTTCTTCTACTAAGGTAGCAAAAGAAACTAAGCTATGACGAGCGACGCAAAGAGGGGAGTTGAAACTCAATTTGCTGCTGAATGAATCGAACTACGTTGGCGCGATCGTACTTTTTCATAGCTGTTGCACGAGCAGCGCTCCCCAAGCGATCGCACAAATCATAATTCTGCAAAAGTTCCAAACAAGCTTCGGCAAACTCTTTGGGATTGTCTCGCATCAAAAATTCTTGTCCGTCTTTGAATTCCAATCCCTCAGAACCCACACGAGTCGCAACTATTGGTTTGCCATAAGCAGCCGCTTCAACCATTTTGACCCGTGTTCCTCCTCCTGATAAGATAGGGCAACAAACAACTCGTGCTTGCTGATAAAGTTCAGGCAAATTATCCACAAAGCCAGCAAATTCAACACCAGGTACACCTTTGTTGTAGCTGTGAATATTTTCTGGATAAGGTCCGGCAACAATCAATCGGGCATTGGGCATAGCTTTATGAATGTGAACCCATACTTTCTCAATTAAAAAGTTGGCTGCGTTGATATTGGGATAGTAGTTGTAACCTCCTAACATCATTAAGGTAGGTTCTAAAGTAATTATTTGTGGATTGGGAATTGCGATCGCATTTGGTATGCTGACGACACCGGGTACTCCCCAACGTCCTGTGAGGTAATTGCGATCGTGTTCCGAGCAAACAAAAGTGCGACGTGCTAGCTGAATTGCTTGCAACTCACCACGTAACCGCGCTGGTACTTGCAAATAATAGAGTTGTGTAACCAGTCGAGTTGGGGGCTGTCGAATTTGGCGTATAAAACTAATGTGTTCAATATCATCTAAGTCGAGAAAAATAGGTGGTAAATCTTGCTGCACCTGCATAAGCGCACTCATTGATGAAAGCCGATGCACAAAAATAGCATCTGGCTTTCGACTCAAGCATTGTTCAAGTGCTTGCATTTGTTGTGGCGTTACCAAGAAATCTGACTGTTGGAAAAAACTAAAAATACCACCCCACTGCTGCTTCCATTTAGGAAGAAAATTGTCGTCTTCCTTCGGGCATAAAAATAGATTAAGCGGTGTTTGCCAATGCTGGGAAAGCTCACTTTCTGTTTGCGCGATCGCTTCTGGAGAAAGGTCAGTTTCCGGCGGTACAAAAAACAACATATCAAGTTGACCGAGCAATTTAATAGCATCAATAAACATTGACATCCGTTTATAGATACCTAAAGTACTCTTGCTTAAATCTTCAGGAAAATGAATAGAGATAAAAAGAATTCGCATTGCTTACCTCTTGATTGGAATTGAATCTTCAGCGATCGACAACTGTGTTAATGACAAACATTTTCTCATCTTAGAAGAATAGGGTAGACGTTAAATAAATGTTTGAACTGCAGATCTCACACCAGAGCGTAGAAGTCAATTCCTAAGATTTGAGAAAATTTAAAATATTATCTGCAAACCAATAAAAACCTCTCTACTAGCAAAGAGGTTTTTAAAATAAAGTCGGTAGATATCAAGCCTTAAAGGTCAAAACCGGAGTTAACCTTGCTACAACACTTACCATATCCGCCTGTACTTGCACATCAATCAAGGGTTGTATGGGTTTATAAGCAGCTGGCGCTTCTTCAATGCGGCGTTCTTCCCGCAACGTAATACAGTCTACGCCCGTTAATCCCAAAGCTTCTTCACTGTGAGATGCTCCTTTACGGCTCAGGTCAAAGCGTGAAAGCACTCTTCCCGCACCGTGGGAAGCAGACGAGCAAAAAGCGGAATTGCCTTTCCCCACGGCTAGAAATGATGGCGCACCCATGGAGCCCGGTATAATTACGGGTTGTCCTTCGTAGGCGGGACAAGCACCCTTGCGAGTCACCCATCCCGCACCCTCTCTCAATGTGATGTTGTGCGGTAAATCGTACACTAGTGGCGCGTCTGCGTCACCATAGACTTCGCGCAAACGCAAACGCAGCAATTCTGCTAACAAAAGTCTGTTAACAAAACCATAATTAGCTGCTGTCGCCTCTGCTTGCAAATACTGAGTGACAAGTTGGGGCTGAGAATGGACGGATAAAGGAAAAATACGAGAGTCTGGATACTTCAACCCTTTTTGCCAAGCGTCTTTCGCTTTGTCTCGCCACATTCCACCAATATACTTCCCTACATTCCGAGAACCAGAGTGAATCATGAAGGCAATTTGTCCTTCTTTAATTCCCCACGCATGGGCTAATGCTCTATTTTCTACTCGTTCTACTCTTTGAATTTCAACAAAGTGGTTCCCAGATCCAATAGTTGCAAGCCCGCCATCGCGTACTAGCCCCTCTTCAGGGACTAATTCTTCAGGAGCAAGTTTCCAATCTCCCTCCATTGAACCGTTTAAGAAGATGCGATCGCCCTCTGCAAGCAGTTCATTAAGATCGGATTTGGCAAAACTCCCTGTAGGCTCCTTAAACATGGCATCAACCCAACCAAGAACACCATGCTGAAACAATGCTCGCATAGTACGAGCAGTCATGGTTACATCACGGGTTCCAAAAAAGTAGTCCCCTTTCATGCGTTCTACAAACTGGTTGCGCTTTGCCAGAAACTGGTCAATTGTCAGGTTGGCAACGTGCAAGCGCATTCCACAGTTTATATCTGAACCGACAGCACTAGGAATGACTTGACCGATTGTTTCAATAACTGAACCAATGGCAATCCCGGCGTCACCGGGATGAAAATCCGGTGTTGCACAAGCACGACAAACACATCCACCAGCAGGATGGCTCACGCTGGCTAAGTTTGCTAGTTGTTTGAGCGCCTTTGCTTCTACGGGAAAACCTTCTGGAAGCAATACTTCTGCTACAGGTGCATCAGGAGTATTGGATAAACGAATAGAGTACGTATTGTTGTTGTAACTGACATCAAGCCCTTGCTTGGCTAGAGCTTGCAAAAGTCGTTTTAAATTCTTTGGCTGCATGAAAACTCCAAATTCAGCAGTGAGAAGAGTGCGTTACGTCAAATTTCATAAATCATGAAAATAAGACTCAGAACTTATCACTCTGAACTCAATGGCTTTGTTTTTTGAAGAGGTTTAGGAGACTTAGGTTCAGCAGCCGCGTCTCAACAAAATAGTGGAAGTCGTTTTCCCAGAAATTGTGGGAAGACGACAGGAGAATTCCTACTTATGTCTGTGCTACATTAATAACACAAAAATTTTCGAGTAGCAAGCTCTTTGTATTTGTGATTCCTATTTTGCCACAAAATATGTATTTTGAGTATTTTCAACTATTGCCAAATAGAGTTTATTGTCATTCAAAAAAAGAAGTGGCAGAGCCACTTCTAAGTAATTCCCAGGTAGAACCTAATATTTAGTATAACTTTTATAAATATTCCAAATCGTATAATTACACACTTATTAATTTTCCAATTTCCTTTGCTTTTTATGTTTTTAATGTAGAGATGTAACGAGCAACCTCTTTAAACATAAAGTTTGTATCCCCCTAAATTATTCGTAAAAATTTTCAGTGATTTGGGTGGATAATACCTATTAAAGCCTTATTTGGTGGATATTACCCACCCTAGGTATATTTAAATCAAATAAGTTATGGCAATCTTCTCTGATTCATAGCAAGTAAAAGACGCATATTCCCGACTGCTTAAAGAAGTCGTTCGTTTTAGGCTAATACGGTTCAGTTAACAATATCTAATCCTTGAAGATCCCCCCAACCCTACAACCGAAAGGGGGGATCGAGCCTTATCTGAACCTTGTTACGTTTTAGGCGGGTTGAATTTCCCGCTGAAAACATTCCACTGTTGCCTGTTCCCTCATAAAATGATTTGGGATTGCTATACTATTCCACAACTTCATTAACAGGAAATCTATCAATCAATTGCATTGCACGATTGGCATTACGGCGGAGGGTATCTGACAAATGGGGTACGTGAGGAATTTGTGAAAGTAAATCTAAAGTCCGGCGTAAAATTCTTACCACATCGCCCTCATCTAAACTTGTACTATCGCATAATTCTACCCACTCCATTCCCAATGCCCATTGTTCTACTAAAGAAACCAAATTGATATATTTAGTCTCCAAACCTACGGGTAATGCTACACCATGGCGGTATTGAACTTTAAGTACGGAACGACGAATTTTTTGCAGTCTCGTCCAAGCCTCATCCACGCTGGAGGAGATCTCAAAGTTAACTTTGCTGTCAGGACGTGGTGTTTCGGTCACCAATGCTGCTACTGTCGCTGCTAAATGTTGCGGATCTAAATTATCTAGTTCCTTACTAGCAAGTACCAAGCCCAACCATAATTCATTTTCTCCTCGAAGGGCTGCAGCACTCTGTCCCAATTCTGTAGGAACCAAATCAACCAGACATTCAAAGTGCTGTAGAATTGCAATTAAATTTAGAAATTCCTCCCAATGACGCTGGGATTCTTGCTCAACTTGCGATCGCAACTCCTGAATTTCTTCTTTTAATTCAGCAACACGTACTTTTCGTTTGGAAAGATTGCTCACATTACCAGACTGATGCAAGGGATGAGCCTCTAATTGCTGCTGTACTGCAACAAGGCGGCTTAACTGTTCTGCAACTTCTGGAGCCATATATTCAGTTCCACTGGGGTCGGGAATCTGTTGGGCTATTGCGGCTGTTTCCCAATTACCTGCAAGTGTTTGTCCCCGTTTCAAAGGTATCTCTGGTGGTGGGAGTAAATCCGCAGGCACTTCTATTCTGGGTAATTCTGCATACAAATCCAACACATCCGAGGGTGTTACGACATACCACCGATTATCTCGCCCCAAACAAACTAAATAACTCGTTTGAGAAGGACCTGGTGTTTTCCCCACCAAAACGGCTGGAATTGGCGCGGGCATTGTAAAGTTTTTACTCTTAAGACTCAAAAGCGTTCCCGATACGGCAAACCCCAACATCATTGCCAATTCTTCTTGTCGGGTTTCTTGAGCTTGTTCTTGCAGCGTTTTCAATAACTGACGTTCTACCCGCAAGCGTTGTCGCAATTTTTCATATACAGCGAGTTCCCCTTCATCAACTGCTTCAATCTGCGCTTGAAGATCGCCTAATTGCGTTTCTAAATATTCTATGTACTCATACTGTGGTTTGAGATGAAGGTTTGCCAAATATTGACCAAAACTGCGTTCTATCAGTTCTCTTGATTGTTCAACCGTATGAGTTTGCAGTAGGTTTAGCACCATGCCGTAACTCGGTGTAAACTGGCTGACCAAGGGATCTGGTTTAGATGTCGCTAAATAAGCTGCTTCCTTTGCTCCTTCAAAAGGAGTTTGCAGCGTCACCACATGACCCCGTTCATCCATCCCCCGACGACCTGCTCTTCCTGCCATTTGCAAAAACTCAGAAGCATTCAACAAGCGGTGTCCTGTATCGGTACGTTTGGAAAGGGTAGAAATGACTGTTGTTCTGGCTGGCATATTGATCCCAGCTGCCAAAGTTTCGGTAGCAAATACAACTTTAATCAGCCCTTGCTGAAAAAGTTCTTCTACCAGTACTTTCCAAGCAGGTAATACTCCCGCATGGTGCGCCGCAATCCCCCGGTATAAAGGTCCAACGTGTCCGGAGCGACCTGCATCTGGATTTCGTGTTAAAAATTCGTCAATTTGCCTGCGTAACTGCTGCGCTTCTTCTCTATTAACAAGCCAGAGGTCGCCGACTTCTCCCACGGCTTTATCACAACCCCGGCGACTAAAGATAAAGTAAATAGCTGGTAACATATCCCGTTCTTGGAGTGCGGTCAGAACGTGAGTAATTTCAGGTGCTTCAGCTCTTACGTTTTTACCTTTTTCTTTGTCTCCCTTTTTCTTCTTCTTAATAAGGCGGGAGTTAATTTTGGTTTTGTCGTCATTTAATAGGGGAAATAACCCTTTTGTTGTCCCAAAGTGAAATTCTAAAGGGACAGGTCGAAAATCTGAGTAAATCAAGTCTGTGGGACCGTGAACTTGATTTAACCAGTCGGTCAGTTCATCACTATTAGCAACCGTTGCTGACAGGGCTACAAGTTGAACAGTCCGGGGACAATATATGATGGATTCTTCCCAAACTGTTCCCCGTTGGCGATCGTTCATGTAATGGCACTCGTCAAGCACCACCCCCTCAACATCTGCCAAAGAAATCCCAACTTGTCCGATAGGCGTACCATAGAGCATATTGCGAAAAATCTCTGTGGTCATAACCAATATCGATGCATCTCGGTTGATCGAGGCGTCTCCAGTCAAGAGACCGACATTATCAAAACCGAATTTTTCGCGAAAGTCTCGCAGTTTCTGATTTGAGAGTGCCTTGAGAGGAGTCGTGTAGAAAACTCGCTTTCCTCGCGACAGGGCGCGATAAATAGCATATTCCCCTATTAACGTTTTACCTGAACCCGTGGGCGCACACACAACAACAGAGCGTCCGGCGTTCAGAGACGCGATCGCTTCCTTTTGGAACCGATCCAGTTCAAAAGGGAAGATCGAACTTGGGTCAACTTCAGGAGACAGCGCAGGATAGTTCACTCAATCTTAATTGCAACCATATCATCTACTATATTAACCAGTCTTTTGTCAACTTAGGCGATTGTTAATTGCTAATTGCTAATTGCTAATTGCTAATTCAACATCAGCCATCAGCTATCAGCCATTAGCCATTAGCCGTTAGCCGTTAGCCATCAGCCATCAGCCATTAGCCATCAGCCATTAGCCATCAGCCATCAGCCATCAGCCATTAGCCATTAGCCATTAGCCATTAGCCATCAGCCATTAGCCATTAGCCATTAACCATTAACCATTAGCCACGACCCAATTCCTGAGAGCGTGCTGTAGCGGCTTTAACTGCTTGAATTAAAGCCGAACGAAAAGAAGCTTGCTCTAGTTGAGCAATGCCAGCAATTGTCGTACCACCAGGACTGGTAACGCGATCTTTAAGTTCTGCTGGATGAATTTTTGTTTCATGGAGAAGCTTTGCTGTTCCCAGTACGGTTTGTAGGGCAAGTTGGTTGGCTATTGCTCTTGGTAAACCTGAGAAGACTCCACCATCCGCAAGTGCTTCTACCATGAGCGCTACGTAAGCCGGACCCGAACCCGATAGCCCTGTGACTGCATCCATCAAGCTTTCTGAAACTTCTACGACTTCTCCTACTGCCGAAAAAAGTTTCTTTGCTATTTCTTGGTGATGTGCCTTGGTATATGCCCCCATACATATTGCCGTCATTCCCGCCCCTACAGTCGCAGGGGTGTTTGGCATTGCCCGAATGACGGGTATGTGAGGAAAAGCTGCTTCTAATTGACCGAGAGTCACACCTGCCAATATGGAAATGACTAAAGGTTTTGAACCTGTGGGTATGACATCTGCTAATTCTTGAGCGATCGCGCTAAATACCTGGGGCTTAACTGCCAGAAATAGGACTTCTGTTGCTTGTGTAAACACCAAACGATTATCTGGTGTTAAAGTCACGCCGTACTCCTCCTGTAAGAAAACTTGCCGGGAGGGCTGCGGTTCGCTAACTATAACTTCTGATGGCTGGTATATTTTACGAGCAATAAGACGGGATAACAGCGCTTCTCCCATTACCCCGCCGCCTATTAAGCCAAATTTAGTTGTCATTTATGATTTGCCAAAAGTCAACTGCCGATTGTCATTTATCGTTATAATAAGGACAAATAACAAAGACAAAGGACCTATCGCTCATATATCTACTGTGCTACGCGGTTGGCGTCATTTCCCCAAGTTTGATTTGGGGTTGTTGTAGGGCGCGGACGCGCAGGTGGTTGAGGTACTTCGTGCAGAACACCCGTCTGAGTGCTCACTTGTACGCAGCTTGGTGTAAACAAGAATATGCTCTCGCCGATGCGTTCTTGATGTCCATCTAACGCGTAAGTTCCACCTGCAACAAAGTCTACTGCCCGTTGTGCTTGATCTGGGTCCATGATTGTTAAATTTAACACAACTGACTTACGCTCTCGCAATGCTTGAATTGCCTGGGGCATTTCTTCAAAGGTGCGTGGCTCTAGCACCAATACTTCTGAAATTCCATTCATTGCTCCTGGCATACCAATAACATTACTCATCGGCTTAGAACCTGCTGCTATATCATTTCCTATTGTAGGCACAGGTTCGCGCCAACGTCGATTAGCTGGTGTAGGTTCTTGTGGTGTTTGTTGAGACGCATTTTGTTCCTGATACAGATTTTGGTAGCTTTCTGTATCGGGTTCTTCTTCATAGTAATACTCTACTGGCTCATTTAGACCAACGAAGTCTCTCAGCTTAGAAAATATATTGTTCATGGTTTGCGCTCCTAGTGCCAATCACTATTGACTGTAGTGACTAAAATAACTCAGTCAACTCTCACTGCTACAATGGTCAGATATAACCCAGCAAATTTTAGCGCTGTTTGTAGCATCTATTACGTTTTGTTTTATGAACAGAAAATGCCCCCTGGTCTGTCCCTTATATTGTCTTGCACACAATAATGAGTCCAGATTATAACTTAACTAGAACGCTAGGGGAAGTTTATGACATCCTTTTTTTAATCTTTTATTTTTTTTAATCTTTATAAGCGTTGACTCAAATAAAAGGATGAAGGATGAAGTGTAGCTAGCAAAGGCACTCAGGCACTCGTAAGTATGTAACAAATTGAGAATAAAGCTTTTATCCTTCATCCTTTATCCGTTTAAGGTCTTTCACCAAATAAAATGGTTCCCAATCTGACCATCGTTGTACCTGCTTGTATTGCCAGTTGGTAATCGCCTGACATACCCATGCTCAGTTGGTGCATTTTTATGTTAGATAAATTTTTGTCTTGAATTTCTCTAGCTAGGTCTCGAGTGCGATAAAACACATCCAGTATCTCGGAATCATTTAATCCCAGTGGTGGAATTGTCATCAAACCATTAATTTGTAGATTTTTACACTCATTAAGTTGTGATAAATCTTCTAGTAACTGTGGTACAGTCCAACCTGACTTGTTAGGATCGCTCTTGATTTTCACTTGCAGGCAAACAAAAGGGCTTCGTCCCAATTGCTGTGCTAATTGGTTTAAGCGTTGAGCCAGTTTCAAACTATCCACAGAATGTATCCACTCAAAGTGTTCTATGGCAAGTTTTGCTTTGTTGCTTTGCAAGTGACCAATAAAGTGCCAGGTAATATCTGGTAAATCTTGCAACTCACGTTGTTTGGTTGCTGCCTCTTGGATGCGACTCTCTCCAAAATCGCGAATCCCGGCAGCATAGGCATAGCGCATCATTTCAGAGGTGACTTGCTTGGTAACAGCAATTAACCGAACTGAACTTGGGAGAGAGGACTGAATGGCAATAATACGTTCCTTGGGCGAACTACTCATTGGAAGGTGCGTTGGAAAACACTGTGAAGCTGATCGTACTCTTGTGATTGTCCGCTACGTCGTAAATTCCGTAAACGGGTTTCTAATAACATTCTTGCTTCTGTACGTCCAATTGACTGGAATTTGAGACCCTTTGCATCAGTTGTTACTAAAAAGAACAAGCGCTGTGCGTAAAGCGTAGTGAACAACTCCTGGTTCTCGTCCACCATACAAATCCTATAAAGCAAACCCCAAGTTGGATGATTTATGTAAGTTTCCGAGTTTTCTGAGTACATTTAATACTGTTTGATGATGAATGTATCAATAAAGGTGCAAAAACTCTGACAGTGATGGATGTGTCGCTGAATTTTTGCTGAAAAGTGCCAAAGTAGTGTAAAACCATTAGATTTTGTCACGAGCTATTAGTCAAGAGCTATTCCAAGAGAAGTCATTAACTAATAGCTTCAATTACAGTTTCTAGTCTCACCACTGAAAGGCTTTTGATTTAAGACTGCTGCTAGAGCTTGAAGTTGTGCTTGTGCTTTATACAGCGATTCATACCATTCTCTCTCAGGATCGCTGTCTGCTACAATTCCAGCTCCTACTTGTCCCCAGACAGTATTTATTGAGGATTTTGGCTTGGGGATTGAGGCATGGGCATTGATTATTAATTCTTCTGCCTTGTCTCCCTTGTTACCCTTGTCTTTTACAGTACAAGGAGCTAATAGAAGAGTACGGATAAGAATATTTAAGTCCAAATTACCCCGCCAATCTAAATAGCCGCATGAACCGTAGAACAAGCTGCGCCGTGTTGGTTCGAGTTCTTCAATAATTTCCATGCACCTCACTTTAGGGCAACCTGTAATTGTGCCGCCAGGAAACATGGCACGAATTAAGTCAAGGGCATTACATTCAGATTTTAGAGCTCCTTTGATATTGCTGACAAGATGCATGACGTGGCTGTAACGCTCAATTGTCAATAATTCATCAACAGTCACAGTTCCCCATTCACAGACTCGCCCTAAATCATTGCGTTCTAAGTCCACAAGCATAACGTGTTCGGCGCGTTCTTTGGTATTGTTCAGTAGTTCTTGCGCCAACTGTCGATCTTCGCTAGGTGTCATTCCACGCGATCGCGTCCCGGCAATAGGTCTTGTAGATGCATAACATTTTGTATCTCCATATTTTTGTAGTTGTACTAACCTTTCTGGGGAACAACTTACGACTTCCCCCCAAGGAGTTTGCCAGTAGCTTGCAAACGGAGAAGGATTGATCTGTTGCAGAACCCGATATACGTCCCAACCACAAGCTGTTGTTTGTATTTCAAAACGCAGCGACAGATTTGCCTGAAAGATATCTCCAGCTTGAATGTATTTTTTTGCACGGTTAACTGCTGCCTCGTATTGTTGTTGAGATACGTGGAAGAAGGGCGTGGAGAGGTGGGGAGGTGCGTTCTGATGACTCGGGGCTGAGGTGGATCGTATTCCCTTGTCGTCTGCTGCTTCTAATTTCTTCTCAAGCTCATCGAGTCCAACAGGACTACTAGCGGCTAGCCATAAAATTTGCTCTTTGTGGTTTAGGACAGCGAAGCACTCTGGTTCGTACCAAAAAGCTACTGGAAATGGTAAGAGGTCGGGTTTGTTGAAAGGTAGCTGTTCAATTTCCCATGCCACATCATAGCCCAACCAACCCAGCCAACCGCCTGTGAAGGGAAGAGGAGGAGGGGGGGGTAGGGGTGACATTTCCCGTTGTTCCCGTAGCAACTTGTCTAAAAATGGTAAAACTTCTCCAAGTGGTGGTGTCCACATTCGTGGAACTCCATCAACAACCCGAGGTGCGCCAGCACAAATAGAATATTGAGCCAGGTGGGGACAATCTGTTGGTGTTGGGTAAGGGCTTTCCAGTAAAGTGGCAATTTTATATTGGGAGGTATGGCGAAATAAAGCAATGAAAATATCAGAACCTGTACGATTTTCTAAGGGAAGCGATCGCCAATACCAAGGCTTTGTCATCATCTTTTATCAGAACGAGCCACGAATGCAGTTAAGTATATATGGCAATTGGCTATTTTTGCCAAAATATTTTTCTAAACCCATATTGCACTATGCTGTTAAATATTAACCACCTTCAATTCTTATCTATATCGTTTAATTTTAAATTGCCAGATTGGGTCAATGAATATTATCACTACGGAAATCCCTGAAGTTCTAATTATCGAACCAAAAGTCTTTCAAGACGAACGAGGCTTTTTCTTTGAAGCTTTCAATTATCAAATTTTTACAGAGCAAACAGGTATTTTTGTCAATTTTGTACAAGACAATCACTCAGCCTCAAAACATAATGTCTTGCGGGGATTGCATTACCAAATTCAACAACCACAGGGAAAGCTTATTCGTGCGATCGCTGGCACTATCTTTGATGTAGCTGTAGACATTAGAAAAAGTTCTCCCACTTTCGGCAAATGGGTTGGCTGCGAACTCAGTGATGTGAATAAACGACAATTATGGATACCCCCCGGTTTTGCCCACGGTTTTGTTGTCCGTTCAGAAACAGCCGAAGTTCTATACAAAACTACAGATTATTATGCACCCAAATACGATCGGTGTATTGTTTGGAACGATTCCAATTTAGCAATAGATTGGAATTTAACAAACCCGCCTATCCTATCTCCCAAAGATGCTGCCGGTCAATCTTTCAAAACAGCTGATATTTTTTTGTAAGAGCTAATGGCTGATGGCTAATGGCTAATGGAAGACCGATCGTCAATTAGCAGTTAGCTATTAGCTATTAACTATTTCAAGAGTGTAATTAGTATTATCTATGAGATCGGCAGTATAGACACGAATAAAGTAAGTACCAGCTCCTAATGTCGAGCTAATTGTACCATTTCTCCAAGGATTGCCATCAGATTGATACCACTTTTCATTGGCATCGTATATACCATTGCCGTTACTATCAAAAATTAACTCTACGTCTGCATAGCTACTTAAACTACCTAACGATAGATTAAAGTTGCTAGTTTGGTCTAAACTAAAGCGGTAGTAATCGTTGCGATCGCTACTACCTACAAAATCTGTAAAACTACGCTGTGTATTTAACGTACCAAAATCAACGGCTGTACCAAAAGTGTTGCCCGGATCTTTTGGTGTTGTACGTGGAGCAGCTGTTGCTGATATTCCCAGTGTATAGTGGGTGTTAGTGTTTGAGTCTTCAGAAAAGATCCGAATGAAGTAAGTTCCCGCTCCTAATGTTGCGCTAATTGAACCCTGTTGGTTACTGCTACCATAACCGTCGTACAACAGTTCGTTGGAATCATAAACTCCGTTACCATTAGCATCAAAAATAATTTCAATATCAGCGTAATCGCTTAACTCGGTTAAGGATAAGTTAAAGTAACTCGTTTGAGTTAGGGTCAAGCGATAATAGTCATTGCGATCGCTTGAATCAATAAGCTGGTTGTTTAAATTGCGGCTTCCATTAAGAAAACCAATGTTAAAAGCACTGTTCAAAGCATTGTCATCTCGATTAGGAGATGGAGAGAAAGAGCCAGGTAGGGCTGCTAGACGATTTTCCAAAAATCCATAAATCTCAAAGTGCTGTTGCGCCTGCTCGTTGCTGAAGTTTAATGCTTTTAAATCAGAATTATTGGCTAGGTAGTAACTGACATTAAAGGATTCAGAGGAAGCGCGTCCTTCCTGCAAACCATATCTCTGAAAGTGTTCAAACAGCTGAGTGTTAGATAAACCTGCTGCTCTTAAGTCAGCATTATTACTGTAATAATAATTCCTATTATAAGAAACTGAAAATCTTCGCCCTTCAGCAATTCCATAGCTAACTAAGTGCTCGAACAGTTGCTTGTTATTAAAACCTGCAGCGAATAAATCGGGGTTGGCAGCCCGATAGCGATTGATGTCAACAAATGGAGAAAAGTACCTTCCTTCCTCAACACCTGTAAGAACCAAGTGCTGTAGAGCCCGCTCGTTGGTCATACTGGCTAAGTCAGGATTGACATTACGGTAAAAATTGAGGTCAACAACCGGTGAAAATCGACGCCCTTCAACAATGCCAGCAATTTGAAGATGGTTAAAGAGTTGCTCGTTGTTGAAGCTAGCTAAATCGCCGTTATAATTGCGGTAAAAGTTGAGGTCAACAAAGGGTGAAAATTTTCGCCCTTCGCTTACACCAGTAAAGTTTAGATGGTTAAAGAGTTGCTCGTTGTTGAAGCTAGCTAAATCGCCGTTATAATTGCGGTAAAAGTTGAGGTCAACAAAGGGTGAAAATTTTCGCCCTTCGCTTACACCATAGTTTTGCAAATGCTCGTAAGCTTGACGGTTACTAAAGTTTCTTAGGTCATTATTACTTGAACGATAAAAGTTCAGATCTACAATTGGAGAAAAGCGACGACCTTCATCTAAACCTGCTATTTGAAAGTGGGACTGTAATTGAGCATCATTGAGGTTCGCTAAGTCAGAATTAACAGAGCGATAGAAACTAGCATTAAATAAATTTACGGACATAGTTAAAGTTTAAAAACTTTTTAGAACACTTTTGATATTTCTAGTGTTCCCCATGTCCTATTGGTTCTTATCCATAAAAATACGGAAATTCAAAACTTTTTTCACAAAATATTGATGAGGCATATCCTAAAAGAACGCCAGAGTAGTAGATGCCCCAGTTTTTTCTTACCAAACGGTAAGAAAAGTTTTTTCCGTCAACCAAGAGTGCCTAAATCTTGAACCCAATAGTGGTTGTAATTAACACTGCCCGTGTCATTGGCAAGGTAATAGTATCCAACTCCAAGGAATTGAAATACTGGATTTAATATATTGGCACGATGTCCTGCACTGTTCATCCATGCTTGAAAAACCTCTTGAGCAGTTGAGTGACCTGCGGCAATATTTTCACCAATAGCAGAATATTGAAAACCCGATGCTTTGGCGCGATCGCCTACAGACGAACCATTAGGGTCGGTATGATTGAAAAAGTCTTTATTTGCCATATTTTGAACGTGTGTCTGGGCTGAATTATTTAACTTGTCACTCAACTGTAGGGGTTGCAAGCCTGCTTTCAAGCGTTCTGCGTTTGTCAAGTCTAAAATACTCTGTATGAAAGAATTGTTACTTGGACTTAAAGGTTGTGGGGCTGAAGTGGCTACAGGTGATGATGTAGGTGCAACAGATAAGCCCAAATTATAGTTAGTATTTGCACCGCTAACACCTTGATAAACTCGAATGTAATAAGTACCAGCTTGTAAATCGCTTACACTTAATGCTTCATTTACAGAACCAGCGCTAGTAGATGCTGAAATAATTTGTCCGTTACCAGTCAGTAGTTGTACGTTTGCATCAGCACTCAAACCATTGAGTCTCAACTGAAAGCTGTTATTTTGAGTATTCAGCTCTATACGATAGAAATCATCTCGATCTCCGTCACCAATAGATTCCCTATAGACAACTGTCTGGGAATTTAAAACAACGTTACGAGCCAGATTTAACGCATTACCAGCATAGTCGCGACTCATGCTGATATCAACAAAGGACGATGCTTGGCGACCTTCGGTTAAACCAGCAATTCGTAAATGGTCAAAAAGTTGCTCGTTGCTTAAGCCTGTAAGGTCACCGTTGTTCTGACGGTAGAAGTTGAGATCGACAAAGGGTGAAAACCGCCGTCCTTCGGAAATACCGTAATTGGATAAATGGTCGTAAGCTTGTTGGTTACTGAAATTTGCTAAATCTTGATTGCTAGCACGGTAGAAGGACAAGTCAACTAACGGAGAGAAGAGACGATTTTCAGCTAGACCAAAGTTTTGAAAATGCGACAGCGCCTGTGCATCTGTCAAGTTTTTGAGGTCTGGATTGGCACTTCGATAAAAATTTACATCAAATGAATTTACGGACATAGGTAGAGTTCAAAGAGATACTTAATGGGTTGGTCTTACCTTGGTATTCCCTATGCCATAAGACTTTAAACCTTGAAAATAGAGAAGTTTCAAAGTTTAGAGTTTGAGAAGAAATGTTAAATGGGAACACAAGGACTTATGGTATCAAAATAAAGACCAAAATGCTTGTAAGCTAAAATACATAAATTTACTGAGGAATTTTCCGGATTTATGCAGGAGATCGGTGATAATCTATATTCACTGTTGCTAGGCTAAGGGAAAAATGAGTCAATCCATTCTGCTGATTGGTAGCAACGGTCAAGTGGGTACAGAACTGCAAAGAATCCTGACCCCCTACAGAAATACCGTCGCAGTGGCACGTCCAACCATAGACATGACCAAACCAGATACTCTACGCAGTATCATTAGAGAAAACAAACCTCAAATTATTATCAACGCTGCTGCGTATACCGCTGTTGACAAAGCTGAAAGTGAAGTGGAAGCAGCAATGGCTGTCAATGGCATAGCACCAGGAATTTTAGCTGAAGAAGCCGAACGATTCGGTGCTTCTCTGATCCATATCTCTACTGATTATGTTTTTGATGGTAATAATAGTCGTCCTTACTTGGAGACTGACACCATCAATCCTTTAAGCGTGTATGGCAAAACCAAGCTAAGAGGAGAAGAAGCTATTCAAAAATTTTGTACCAATTACTTCATTCTTCGCACGGCTTGGGTATATGGAAGTTTCGGCAAAAGTAACTTTGTCAAAACCATGCTGAGACTTGGAGGAGAAAGAGAAGAACTTCGCGTTGTATCTGACCAAATTGGTAGCCCGACTTGGGCGAGAGATATTGCAGATGCGATCGCCCAAATTCTTCCCCAACTTCGTCCGGAAATGACCGGAATTTATCATTACACTAACAGTGGTGTTGCTAGCTGGTACGACTTTGCTGTCACAATTTTTGAAGAAGCACAACAGCTGGGGTTTCCCTTGAAAGTGCAACGTGTTGTCCCAATTTCGACATCAGAATATCCAACATTAGCCCGTCGCCCTAGCTATTCTGTGCTGTCTTGTGCCAAAATAACCAAAGTTTTGGGCACTTATCCACCTCAATGGCGGCAAAGTCTCAGGCAAATGATTAAAGAGTGGTTAGTTGTGAGTGTTTAGTTATGCTCAATCAGAGTCATAACCCATCTCCAATTTCTAATCCTCAATCCCCAATCGCAAATGACTATGAAAGCATTGATTCTCTCAGGCGGTAAAGGTACGCGTCTACGTCCTCTCACTTATACGGGAGCAAAACAACTAGTACCAGTTGCCAATAAACCAATACTATGGTATGGCATAGAAGAAATGGTCAGTGCTGGGGTGACTGATATTGGCATCATTATTAGCCCGGAAACGGGAGGAGAAGTTAGAGCCAAAACCGGGAATGGGGAACTTTTCGGAGCTAATATCACCTACATCTTACAGGATCGACCTGCAGGGCTTGCTCACGCTGTTCAAGTTGCTCGTCCCTTTCTCGGGGATTCTCCATTTCTTATGTATTTGGGAGATAATCTAATTCAACAAGGTGATTTAAGCCATTTTCTTGAAGTTTTTAGTCAAAATCACCAAGATGCTTTGATTCTTTTACGCCAGGTTGCTAATCCCAGTGCGTTTGGAGTGGCTAAGGTTGATGAAACAGGTCGGGTGGTACAGCTGATTGAAAAACCAAAAGACCCTCCTTCCAATCTTGCATTGGTTGGTGTCTATTTCTTTTCTCACGTGATTCATGATGCGATCGCTAATATCAAACCTTCTGCAAGAGGCGAATTAGAAATTACCGATGCTATTCAATCCCTAATTGACAATCAAAAACACGTGGTAGCTTGTCAATTGGAAGGTTGGTGGTTGGATACGGGGAAAAAGGATGATTTGCTAGAAGCTAATCGGCTGATTCTTGATACTTACTTAAAGACTTCTCTTTCCGGAGACATTGATACCCAAAGCCAAGTTATTGGGCGGGTAAAAATTGGGAGTGGATCTAAAATCATCAACTGTACAATTCGGGGACCCGTTATCATTGGTAACAATTGTTATATAGAAAACTGTTTTATTGGTCCCTACAGTAGCATTGCCAATGATTGTACTCTCATTGAGACAGATGTGGAACACAGTGTGTTGTTGGAAGGCGCTAAAATAGTAGGAATTCATCAACGTATTGTAGATAGCGCGATCGGACAACGAGCACTGTTGACTGCTACACCGCGTCGTCCAAAAGCTTTGCGATTTCTTATTGGTGATGATAGTCAAATAGAATTAACGTGATTTACTTTTTAACAATTAACTATTTTTCCACTCCTCTCGTTACCAAGTTAATCAGTTCTTTACCAGATAAGAACCATTTTGAATGCAAAATTATAATTATTAACAATTCCCCTGATGATAATTCTATTTACGATCTCAAAAATGAATCTGTACTGATTTTTGATGCTACTCATAATCTAGGTTTTGGTCGTGCTTGTAATATGGGCTTAAAATGGATTTACGAGCAAGACTCTCAAGGAATTGTCTGGATTATCAATCCAGATGCTTATTTATCAGATAACCCTTTAGAGAAAGTTAATTTATTCTTTGAGTCCAATCCCGAAGTATCAATTTTGGGTACAATTATTCATACCCCTACGGGAGAAATTTGGTTTGCAGGCGGATGCTTTACTCCCGCAACCGGAACTATTAGCACTCAAGACTTATTAACAAACACAGAGACAGAGTACGTGACGTGTGATTGGGTATCGGGTTGCAGCTTAATTGTGAATCTCCGTAAATTTGATAATTTTCCTCAATTTGATCCTACTTACTTTCTCTACTATGAAGATTTTGATTTATGCAAAAGATATGGGCTTCAAGGACATACGGTTGCAGTAACCAAGCGATTTGGCGTGGTTCATCAACCCTCTTCAATTACTAATAAATACATTTTTAGAAAAATAAAACACAGTACTTATAGTTATTTAATAACTTTAGAGAAATATACAAATAATTTTATTTTATTGCTTCGATTAATCCGTTTGCTTGCCTATACTATAGTTTTGATGTTTGTTAAGCCTCAAGTCGCATTTGGTAAGTTTTCTGGAGTTTTGATGTATTTGAGGCGATCGCTTTCTTAAATTAGCTCCCTTTAAATCTCCGGCTTCTTCAAGAAGTCGGGGATTGACACAGTAAATTGTTATACGACCGGGAAAATCTTAAGTAGGGTACAATGCCAATGCTTACCAATTTATAATAGCGATATTCCACAAGATACTACATGTATTTTAAAAACAAAAACGCAGTGTTCAATGAGCAAATTATTAATTAATCTATCAGTTGTTTTCTCCCAGCCTACTGGTATAAGTAACTACGCAAAAAATCTTTTTCCTTATTTAAAAACTCTCCAGCCAACTTTATTGACAGCTGATAAATATCCAGATTTTAATTGTTATTCAATTCCCGATAACCTCACACCCGCTCAAGGTACAAAAGGGCATTTTAGCCGTATTATATGGACTCAATTTCAACTACCTCGAATTTATCAAAAGCTAGAATCTAGTTTGATATTTTCACCTATTCCGGAAGCTCCCTTATATGGAAAATGCCGTTTTATTGTCATGGTTCATGACCTTATTCCAATACGCTTTCCCAAACTTTCATCGCCACTAACACACTATTTCCGCTATTACATTCCTCAAGTGCTGAATCAAGCACAGCATATTGTTTGTAACTCTCATTCTACAGCTAAGGATATCACTCAGTTTTACCGCATACCAGAAAGCAAAATTACTCCCATTCCCTTAGCCTATGATGCCAGTCGTTTTTGCCCTGTTTCTTTGGAGACTGACAGGCAAGATTCTCCTCCCTATTTTCTTTATCTTGGGCGACAAGACCCCTATAAAAACTTACTCAGACTTATTTCAGCTTTTGCTGCAATACCCGATCGTAAAGATTATGAATTGTGGTTTGCCGGACCACAAGATAAACGCTACACACCAAGCCTGCAAAAACTAGCTGAGGATCTTGATGTTATGCATCAAATCAAATTCCTCGACTATGTTTCCTATCAAGATTTACCCAAAATTATCGGTCGTGCGATCGCTCTAGTTTTCCCCAGTCTCTGGGAAGGATTTGGTTTTCCAGTTTTAGAAGCTATGGCTTGCGGTACGCCCGTAATTACATCTAATATTTCCTCTTTACCAGAAGTCGCTGGTGATGCTGCTATTGCGATCGATCCCTACAATGTAGGAGAAATAACCGAAGCTATGCAATTAATAGCAACCGATTCACAATTGCGTCAGCATCTTTCTCTTAAAGGAATACATAGGGCAAATCAATTCAGTTGGGAAAAAACAGGAATAGCGACGATTGAGGTTTTATCGCGCTATCTTTGACTCCTTTGGATAAAGCCCCGCCTGTTTCCAAACTCCTTCAAGCACGGATAATAGTTATCCCGGCTGCTTTGTAAGGCTGAAGGGCTTGCTCGCTCACAGTGTTTTCAGTCACTAAATGTGTCAGTTGATCGAGGGGACCTACAATATATGGTGCTGCGGTTCCCAATTTTTCCTCAGACGCAAGCGCAACGACCTCAGCAGAACTATCCATCATTGCACGTTTGACATAAGCTTCCTCAAGATCGAGCACGCCAATTCCCATATCTGGGTGCAAGCTGCGTACACCTAACAGGCATAAATCTGCACGGATACTCCGCAAACTCTGAACAGTTGCTGCCCC
This sequence comes from Tolypothrix campylonemoides VB511288_2, assembly GCF_045999855.1. NCBI lineage: Bacteria > Bacillati > Cyanobacteriota > Cyanophyceae > Nostocales > Tolypothrichaceae > Tolypothrix > Tolypothrix campylonemoides. The sequence continues at coordinate 310,302 of NZ_JBFPMW010000010.1, read as the reverse complement.
AACTGCTACTAAGGAATTTTTCAAAAGCCTTCCTCCAAGAAGTATGACCTCAATATTGGAATTTTCTACTAAGGCTACAGCAATTGGGGGACTGTGGGTGATGACTGTAGCGTGTAAGTCTTTTGGGAAATATTCTACAACTTGTAGTGTCGTTGTACCACCATCCAACAGCACCACCTGTCCCGAACGAACTAAACCCGCAGCTGCCTTTCCAATGGCTACCTTCGCTTTTTGAGCTTGGCTTTGCCTTGCGGTATAGGTAAGTGCTTGACCGGAAACAGGTAACGCACCACCGTGTACGCGCATCAGTAATCCAGCTTCAGCCAAATCTCGTAAGTCCCGACGAATGGTGTCTTCTGAAACATTCAAATGGCTGCTCAAGTCGGATGAAAGCACCTTTCCTTCACGGCGTAGGGATTCTAGAATAAACTGTTTTCTTTCAGCGTTCAACATAGATTTGCGTTTTTATGCATTTTTTTATTTGTTTTTGCTGTTTTTTGCATTTATAATCTTATATATAAGTTTAAACGCATAGCGTTGCTTGAATTTTTCCATTGTATGTAGAAGAGAAGACTATGAAACAGGCTATTCGTACAACACCTTACCAGCTTGCCGCTATCGACCTTGATGATACTTTACTTGGTCTTGACAAACAGATTAGTTCTGAGAACAAAGCCGCAGTGCAATTGTTGACTAACCTCGGTATTCACGTGGTACTTGCTTCCGGACGCAAACATCAGAATATCCTGCAATTTCACCAACAGCTTGGTTTGCGCGGTTTGATTGTGTCCACTCATGGGGCATTAGTCAAAGACGCAGAAACAGGCAATATCCTGCAACAGCAATTAGTACCTGTCAATCTTGCAAGTCAGGTCATGGCAGATGGGCTAGCTTACGGCTTAACTCTCATCTGCTACTACAGTGATGGAGTGCGTGTCAGCGAGAAGAATGTTTGGACGGATTTGTACCAAAAGCGCACTGGTGAAGAGGTGAGAGTAGACAGCAAGCTCGTTCAAAATCTGCATGAAGCACCACAGAAGGTGATGTGGAGTGGAGAACCCGAACGTATTTCAGCACTGCATCAAGTTGCAAAGGCACGCTATCAGGAACAACTCAACATCATACCAACAGATCCAGAAAATCTAGATTTTATAGCGATGGAAGTTAATAAGGCAGTCGGCGTAGCAGCCGTCGCTCAGCATTATGGTGTCAAACAAAGTGAAGTTGTTGCTTTTGGCGATGGTCACAACGACGTACCTCTGCTCTCTTGGGCGGGTCTTGGAATTGCAATGTCTCACGCTTGTCCAAGTGCTAAAAAATCAGCAAAACTTGTGGCTTCCCCTGGTAATCCAGAGACTAGTTTCGCCCGTGCTGTTGCAATGGCGTTAGCTTCCAACTGAGGTGGCTCTTTGCTCTACTCTCTCAAGAAATAACTCCGCACTTTGTCTTTCAGCCTCAAACAGGCGATCGCTTTCTCACTTCTCTAACCCCATTAATTAGAATTCTCTTGCAACCACGTCAATAAATCTGATTCATTAGAAAAATCTAACAGTGCAAGAGCTAAATTCTCTAGTTGCGCTACTGATAACCGAGTCATGCGTTGTTGCAATTGCTGAGCCACTCCGCCTATGCGGCGTTCAAGTTGACGCACAACTAACTGCAGTACTTCTTCCTGCTTAACTTCCTCTTTGACTTCTTCGCGAACTTCCTCTTTGACTTCTTCGCGAACTTCCTCTTTGACTTCTTCGCGAACTTCCTCTTTGACTTCTTCGCGAACTTCCTCTTTGACTTCTTCGCGAACTTCCTCGTAGTACCTTGTCTTCTTGATGTCAAAATCGCTCAATCTGAACATTTTAGCTAACTCCTGACGGTTAATACGTGGTAGTTTGTACAGTACAATTGTTTCTATCAAGTCTAACACTTGCTGTTGTGCCTGTTTGGGAAGTTCTGTACGTGCTTTGTCAACTAAATTTTGCGCTGCTCGTGGAGTACGTTTTTTTGTCTCCACAACTAGCTTCATGATTCCAACTCCCAAGGATTGTTCAGCTATATCCCCTAGCTCGTTTAAATACAAACATATGACTTGATCGCTTCCCAGTAAATTCACAAATGGATCTACTTCCATTGGCTCCATACTACGTCTAGCAAAAATTACAACGGCTCGCCACTTTTTAGTTGGCGCGTAAAGACGTATGTAGAGAAAAATTTCCGAGAATAACCTGGCGTATAGTTCGGGATCTTTCTGAAATTGAACTTCAACAAAGAAAATTGGTTTTTCCTTTAAATTAGGAGTGGGAAGAAATATTCCATCTATCCGAAAAGCTGTTTGTTTTAATTCCACGGAAGCAAAATCATAAGCACTTGCTTCCGTTTTTTGCTGGGAAATAAGTTCAAAAAAAGCCTCCGGAAATGTTTGAAATAGACGGTAAAAAATTGAGTCGGTTTTCATATCAGCCTAGATAAACATTCCTATTATTTTAGGAGGATGTGTGCCAAGCCTCAATTTATTTTTGTCTGGGCAATTGTAAGCCGTGCTATACAGGTAAAAACCACTTACTTGAGTTTCAAATCCTTGATTCTTCATTAGTCCTCAGTCAAGGAACAATTTCTACCAATGTACCCTTTTGTACAACCTGATATAATTCCTCTACATCTTTGTTCTTCAAAGAAGGACATCCCAATGTCCAGTTCGTGCGATCGTCGATCGTGTTGTCGCCGCCTTGAGGAACACCGTGAATACCAACTTCGCCACCGATAGGCTGAGACCAAGCAATTTTACCTTGAGTTTTTGCTTGGAAATGTTTTCTCCAGGATTGAGGGTTGGGATAATCTAACCACAGAAACTTTGACCATTGCGGGTGAGGGTATAAGTCTTTAATACGCAGGACACCTTCTGGAGTACGATTATCGCCTTGTTGTAACTTATCTCCTGTTGGATTACCACCGAAAACGACAGGGTAAGACTTTAATGGTTTTTGCTCGTAGTAAATCGTGAGCCTATGCTTTGACTTTTCAATCAAAATAGAAGTCTTATCCTTAACATTTGTACTGTTGATAAGTTGTGAAAGAGGTTGGTTGTAGTTCAAGAATTCTTTGCCTGTAGGAGGAGTATGCAAAACTTGTTGTGACAGACAACCTGTTAAACACAGTACTTCTGGAATTTCCGTAAAGGGCATAATAAATCCCTGACGCGCTAAAAGAAGATATAATGTTGAAAAACCGACTCCTAATAAGGCAATTCCAAGAAGAGATCTTTGATGATTTTTAGAAAAACTTTTCCAAAGCACGGTATTAAAAAAATATCTAAAGATAGAAGACCTTATCTGCTAGTGTAGTTGAGAAAATTTTCAATCCGCAAGGGAGTTTGACAGAAAAGTTCGAGCAATAGTTTTGGTTAACCAAAGTAGTAATTTACCAAGGCTTTTGAATGCGATCGCATTCACGGGGTTACAGCTATTCTTACACTTGCACAACCATAACATCTAATGAACTACCACTTTGTTTTTATTGAATGAGGGACATGGCAAATGTTCAAGGGTATTCGAGCCGTCTTTTTTTTCGTAGATGATGTTGTTGTCGCTGCTAATTGGTACAGCCAACTCCTAAATCTACCAATTAAGTATTTTTACATAAATAATGAAGTACGAGGAGCGCTTATTAATGTCATCGATGTTGAAATGTTTTTCCACCAAGCAGATGAGAAAATGCGACCGGGTAATGCAGGTCAGATTGCTTACTGGAGCGTAGACAGCTTTTATCAAGCAATGGAACTTGCCCAAAAGCATGGCGCTAAACTTTACCGAGGTCCATTAACGATTGAGAACAACCAGGCAATCTGTCAAATGTGGGACCCATTTGGAAATCTTTTTGGCTTACAAGGTTCTACTTTGGAATCTCCATGACAGTATGACCAACGATCGACTTTTAACCAGAAGTGTCATGAGGGCGATTGTTGAACACTACTACCAATGCGATCGCTGCGGCGCGATCGGTCATAATAATGCTGGGGCTGCGGAGGCAAATTTGCTAGCACCATTTAACTACCTAGCTTTTCTAACCTGCAATTTTGGTGAAACATGACTAACGATATGCGACGCGAGTTTACCAACCGCGATGAACTAGTAGCTTACCTCCGCGAACAATTTCCTGAAGCCGCACAACGCGATAACAATGTCAGCGAAACTATAGGCGGACGCAAAGCAGCCAATAAAGCATTGCAAAAAGTAGACCCAGCACGCTATGGAAAAACACGTAACTTTTTCACAGGTGCTGTGACTCGGCTGTCTCCCTACCTTCGCTATGGTGTACTCAGTTTGCGCGAAGTTAAAGACTACGCCCTAGAAAAAGTCAAAAACCAAGATGATGCTACAAAATTGGTTAATGAATTAGGCTGGCGCGATTATTGGCAGAGACTATATGCCAAACTAGGTGATGGAATTTGGAAAGACCAAGAAGAATATAAAACTGGTTACACTGTCTCTGAATATGCGCCCGAATTACCCGATGATATTAGGCAAGGAACCACAGGACGAGTTTGTATAGACAGCTTTAGCCGGGAGATGCGGGAGACTGGTTACCTCCACAACCATGCACGCATGTGGATGGCAGCGTATGTGGTGCATTGGCGGCGCATCCGTTGGCAACTCGGCGCAAAATGGTTTCTCGAACACCTTCTTGATGGTGACCCAGCCAGTAATAATATGTCTTGGCAATGGGTAGCCAGCACCTTCAGTCACAAACCCTATTTTTTCAACCGCGAAAATTTAGAACGATACACCGAAGGCGTTTACTGTCGCCAATGTCCTCTATACGGTCATTGCGATTTTGAAGGAAGTTATGAAGCCATAGAAGCAAAACTTTTTCCCAAAGGAGAATTTACCAAACAACCCAACAGTCAAAGTTGGCAAAAAGGGAAAAAGAGACGATAAGGTTCTTTTTCCCTTACTCTGAAAGTAAATTATGGCTTCATAGCCATAACATAACCGGAAATCTTCAATTATAGTGTGTTCTATCTTAATAGAGTGTAGATTGAGTAAGCGATTGTAGCTAAAATGTAACTAATGCTAGAAAAGCTAGAAGGTAAACAGCGTAAAAGATTACAAGAAGCACTAATGAGTGCATTTCCGTCCTTCACAAAGCTGGAGCAAATGGTGAGCTTCGGATTTAATGAAAATTTGGATAACTTAGCAGGAGGTTATAATTCTGATTTAGGGTATGTCATATTTAAACTGATTGAATGGTCTGAAGCAAAGGGAAAACTTCAACAACTACTTATAGTTGTACGTAGTGAAGAAGACGGAGGAAATTCTAGTAATACAAAGTTGAAGGAAATATGTGAAGAACTACAGCAGGGTCAGACTGTGAGGGGGCAATCTTATGAATTGATGAATCGAAGTCAATTTGACTTGACAGAAATAATTGCGGAATGTTGTAGTAACCTACTCGGTAAAAATGGACTCGTTGGTTTCGCTTTACCTTGCGATCACTATACTTGTTTAGAGAGTTTTTGTCGGCGTCTACAGAACGAATTTAATGGAAGAAATATTCAATGTCAAGATTCTCTATCACTCAACCCCAAGCACTCTTCGGTAGAGCTAGCTATAAAGAGAATCCAATCTGCAGCTAGCGTACCATACTGCTTTACCAGTTGCCTTAAATCCTGACTTGCTACACTTTCTACGAATTAACTTCTTTCTTGACCCTCCCGAACAACTTCCTTATACGGTAGAGTTTGAGTTTCTGACTTCTGGATTATGTCATGAAATTGATACAGACTTATATGAAATTGAGCCAGAAATTCGTGATGTTTTGTTGCAGGGATTGATGAGAAGGGAAAATGCTCCAGAAAGAATTCGAGATATTGCTACGCTGCTTTGGCAGTATATTGAAGAATATTCACCCTGGGTAGATAGAATTGAATTAGAGCAAGCTCAAAAATTGACTGCTCTTAATTTTTTAAATCCTGATAAGGCAAAGCAGTGGTTAGATAATTCACAAGCCAACGCTAGTAAAGTAGGATTGGAGCGAGAATGGTTCATAGCTATGCGTGAGGAAATTCAGCACATCTCTAATATTTCTACCTCACTGCTATTTTCTACTAAGAATGTAAGTTCTCAATTACACGATAATTACATTTATCATTCAGAAAAAATTCAACCAAAGGATGTTATTACTATCTTTGAGCAAATTACTATAATTCCAGATCCGATTAATGTTCCATTTCCACAAGCTGATAAGTTTGAGAGAATAATCGACTTACTTTGGCTACTAGCAGTAAAAGATTTAGCAGAAGAAGACATAACAAAGCATTATCAATTCAATGTGAGGCAAACCCGCTATTATACTTCGGCTGGAAGATACCTTGGGCTAATAAATAAATTCTCAGATATTTCTAATAATAAACTAATGTTTAGTTTGACTAATGAAGGAAAGTATATTGTATATGAGTCCAAAACAAAATGTCTTGATTTAGTCAAAGTAATCTTAAAACATAAAATTTTTTACAAAGTCTTTGGCTCTACCTTAAATTTAGGAATGATTCCATCAAATGAAGTCATAATTCAACTCATGTCTACAAGCGATCTAAATATGAGTGATAACACTATAAGAAGGCGAGCTAGTACTGTTCGAGGGTGGACAGATTGGATTTGGTCAAGTATAGATTGGAGTAAGGATTCAAGTTATTCCAACATCATGTAAATCTTGCCATAATAAGTATTTCTAGCAATTACCTTCAAATCCATATTCTCAATAAGAATTGGAAAATGCTTATGTTAACTTGTTTTATTGAAAATAAAGTTGGTTGCAAACCATAAAGCTAATCCTGAAAGTCCGTTTGTGCATAGCTTCCAACGCTCTCAATCCTTGCGGCTGGGGAATGGGAGATGTAGCTTTGCAAAATAGGTGCAACCTCATCTCAGTTCTAAGTTATAGTTTTATAGTTGATATCCTATACTCTATGTTAATAGAGGCACTGGTGACGCAATAAAGAGTTAATTAAGATTAAATAAGTCAAAAAATAGTTTAAATGTACTATAATTGCCCTTAGTTAGTTTTTTGAAAAAAATGGTATCAGTAAATAAACTAGTAAAACCTTTTTTGAAATGGGCAGGAGGAAAAAGACAGCTGATTCCGTCAATCATAGCAAATCATCTTCCCAAAGATTTTAACACAAAAGATAATACATATTTCGAGCCTTTTATAGGTGGAGGAGCACTCCTTTTAGCACTACAACCCAAGAAGGCAGTAATTAATGATATTAATACAGAATTGATTAACTGCTATCAAGTGATTAGAGATTCAGTAGATGAACTAATTAAGGATTTAGAAAAACATGAAAATGAAAAAAATTACTATTACGCAATTAGAAATTGGGATCGGGGAGAAGATTACAAGTACAAAACTCCAGTACAAAGAGCATCAAGAATTATATTTCTCAACAAAACTTGTTATAATGGGCTGTTTAGAGTTAATTCATTAGGGCAGTTTAACGTACCATTTGGTAAGTATAAAAAACCTAATATAGTAGATGTGTCTGTTTTAATCAATGTCAGTAAATATTTAAATCAAAATCAAGTAGAAATATTAAATGTGGATTTTCAAGAAGCTGTAAAAAATGCTAAGAAAGGAGATTTTCTGTATTTCGATCCTCCTTACGATCCAGTCTCCGACAGTGCATGCTTTACTGACTACTCTCTTAATGGATTTAGTAAAATTGACCAAAAAAGATTGAAAGAAACTGTAGACGAATTAGATTGTAGAGGATGTAAAGTTTTACTTAGTAATGCTTATACTCAATTCATTATAGAGCTATACAGCAATTATAAGAAGTTTAAAATATCTGCAATTAGAGCTATAAACTCAAATGCACTTAAAAGAGGAAAAGTAGACGAAATATTGATTAAAAATTATGATTAAGACATTAGATAATAGGGATAAAAACAGAAATGATATTGCTTGGCAAATATTATTTGAAAAATATTCTATTTTAGAAAATATCAATAAAAATGGTTTTTTTGAAATAGATTCTGCAACAATCAATGAAGTTAGAGAAAGTAGATTGATGGCAAAATTCGACCATCATGCGAACTTACCAGGATTATTTAAAAATAATAATTTATCCATATTACCAATTTCTAGAAAAAAGTATGTCATAGGTCATTTTGATACTTATTGTAAAGTTAAATATAATCACGCTATAAAACCCAATCATGTTAATTTTCCCTTAGAAATAAAGAGTATAGATTATACAAACTTATCTTCAGAAAGTATGGCTTTAAGTTGTGCTTTTAATACAGGTATTATAGATGCTGTTCTTGGAGGTGAAAAATCCTTTCACACTATTTCTGGTCGAATGTCTACAGGTAGTTTTAAATTCTTTATTAGCAACCTCTCAGAGAGTAAACCTTATGAGATTTGTGTTGATAATTCTCAATGTGAAATAGACGCAGGCTTTGAAAGTGAAACTTACCTACTGATACTTGAAGCAAAACTATATAATGTAGATGATTTTTTAATTAGGCAACTTTATTATCCATATAGGCTTTGGTCAAATAAGATAAAAAAGAAAGTCATTCCTGCTTTAATGACATATTCAAATTCTAATAATATTTTTAGCTTTTTTTTATACGAATTTGATAATTATTTGGATTACAACTCTATAAAGTTAAAAGAACAAAAAGATTATATTATATCTTCTGAAGAAATAACACAAAAGGATATATTAGGAATATTTCACTCTGTTATTCCAGTTGTTGAACCACCAAACGTTCCCTTTCCACAGGCAAATGATTTTGAAAAAATTGTAGATTTACTTACACTGATGTTAAATAAAGAATTAACAAAAGAAGAAATTACAACAAACTATCAATTTGATGTAAGACAAACAAATTACTACACAGATGCTACAAGATACCTTGGACTAGTTAATAGATATAAGGATTCAGATACGAAAGAAACAATGTTTCAGTTGACGGAGGAAGGGAAATATTTATTAAACAGGAAACATAAAGAAAAAATTCTTTCCTTAATTAGAAAAATTTTAGAACATGAGGCTTTCTACAAGTCCTTTCAGGCTACTCTTTCTACTAAAGTAGTACCATCTAGTCATGAAATCAGCAAGATTATGTTATCCTGTAACTTGGATTTAAATAACACAACTATCATCAGACGCTCTAGTACAGTTCGTGGATGGATCGAATGGATATTAAACATAATTTCAGATGAAGAGAAATAAAACTTTTTAGCTGAAAAAATTTTATCGCTATAAAAGCTGTGTTACGGAAAATCACTTATTCAGTACACTAAATGCAAGCGCAAGCGTTAGATAATTTAGTATGGGGTATTGCCGAGTAAAAGCCCTAATGAAATAAATTACGTAATCTAAAAATGACTAAACCAATCATCTGGATACACGGCGACTGTCTCAGCCCTCGAAACCCCGCACTTGAAGAATACCCCGATGCACCAGCAATTTGGGTTTGGGACGAAGCTTTGATAGAAGAATGGCAACTCGGCTTAAAGCGCCTCACCTTTATCTACGAATGCTTGCTAGAATTACAAGTTGTCATTCGCCGTGGCGATGTCGCAAAAGAAGTTTTAGCTTTTGCCAAAGAACATAATGCTAACAAAGTAGTCACAGCAGATAGTCCCAGCCCTCGATTTGATGCAATCTGTGACAAAATTGAAAATTCTTTGGAATTAGAAGTCTTTGAGGTAGAACCATTTTTTGACTACGACGGCTATATCGATCTCAAGCGCTTTTCCCGTTATTGGAAAGTAGCAGAACAGTATGTATTTGAGTAAACTTTGATTTGCGACTTATTCCTTAACATTCTGCAACATTTCTATAGACTCTTCACACCAACTGTTCCACGCCTTTTCATAACCAATACCCATCTTCAAAACGCTGTATTGACAGCGTTCACCATAAGACAATTCTTCTGAATGAGCAAAAAAGCGCTTTTCTATGTCTTCATATGCTTCCAACCGCTTCAAGTGGAGACGGCGGTTCTGTTCTAACTGTTGAAGCAACACTTGGGGAGACACCAAACCACCTGCAAAAACTTTAACTAAAATATCTTCCCGAATTGGTCCAAGTCCGCAGTCTTCGCCAATCCACTCCGTCAACTTTTGCTGTCCGAGTTCGGTTAGGTGGTAAATTTTCTTATCCAAAGGTTTTCCTTGGGCAATAACTTCAACGCCTACCCAGCCTTGTTCTTCCAGCTTTTTCAGTTCCCGATATATCTGTTGGTGAGTTGCTTGCCAGAAATAACCAACACTATCTTCAAATTCCTTTGCAATTTCATAGCCACTGCAGGCTTTTTTCGCCAACAAAGACATAACAGCGTGCGCTAGCGCCACGATCGCAACCTCTTGACACGAACATTGTATTGAATATACATTAGCAAAAATAGGTTTTATGCAAAAAGTTGCATAAACATAATTTGATTAAAAAAGTTGCCCCAAGAACGGCATTCCTGAAAATGGCTGTAATAATAAGGAACGCCTGTATGGTCGTGCAATGTTGAGAATTTCTACAAGGGCAGAACACTTATGAGCGATGGGTCTGTAAAGCACGATACGGCATTGCCAATGAGCAGTAGTAACTTAGTGGAAGCCATGCCACCACTAAAATTGAGACGGTGGAGATTTATTTTGGTAGGTGCGATCGCAACCCTAGCACTACTAAGTCTGACAATTACAAATCAAAAGAAAGACACACCAAAAACTTCTCCTGTCCGTATTATCCCAGTTAAAACACAACGAATAGAAGCAGTTAAGTCCTACCAAGTGTTGCAAACTTATACAGGGGAAGTAGCAGCATTACGAGCCAGTGAGTTGGGGTTTGAGCGATCGGGAAGAGTCGTTAAGCTCAATGTCGATCGCGGCGATCGCATAACAAAGGGAACTGCCCTAGCACAACTCGATACTAGTAATTTAGAAACTCAACTGCAAGAATTGCTTGCCCGTAAAGCTCAAGCTGTAGCAGTTCTAGAAGAACTCAAAGCAGGACCGCGCTCCGAAAAAATCGCTGCAGCTCGCGCCCAAGTCAGACAATTAGAAGAACTTTTAAAGCTAGACGAAATCAAACGTTCTCGAAGACAAGATTTATACACTCAAGGAGCCATTTCCAGAGAGCAGTATGATGAAGTGGCTTTCAACGCCAATGCCTTAATGCAACGTCTAGCAGTTGCTCGCAGTGAATTAGATGAACTTCTAGCAGGAACGCGTAAAGAACAGATTGCAGCGCAGCAAGCAGCAGTCAAACAGTTAGATGCCAGCATTGCCGAAGTCAAAGTTAACATTGGCAAGAGCACTATCAAAGCTCCTTTTTCCGGAATTATTGCTGCACGTCGCCTAGATGAAGGTACTGTTGTCAGTGCAGGTCAATCAGTCGTGCGCTTGGTAGAAAACGCCAACCCAGAAGTAGAAATTGGAGTCCCAGTGCAATTGACCGCTCAGATAAAACCAGGTAGCCAAAAGAACGTGCAAGTTGGACAAACAATTTACCGAGGTAGAGTTTTATCAATTTTGCCAGAAGTCAACCCCACAACTCGTACCCGCACTGTAATACTGACATTAGAGAATTCTTTAGCCCCATCGGTCGCACCCGGACAAATTGCAAGATTAGCCATTCCACAAACCATTTCAACAACTGGGTATTGGTTACCAATTGCTGCATTGGTAAAAGGGGAACGCGGTCTGTGGTCTTGTTATGCCTTAACAACCGAAAAAAATTCACAAGAAGAAACACAATCTTACCGAGTCAAACAGCGCAACGTAGAAGTATTGCACACCCAGGGAAACCGCGTTCTCGTGCGAGGAACACTCCAACCGAGTGACACGGTGATAGTCGATGGTACTCAAAGAATTGTACCCGGTCAGCTAGTTCAGCCGACATTTTAAGTAGCGATTAGCGATTGGGGAATGGCGATTGGGTATGAGTTATCAGTACTTCTCCCTTGTCCTCCTTGTCCCCCTTGTCTCCCTTATCCCCCTTGTCCCCATTCCCTCAAATGTTCACTCTTTTCTACCGCAACCGCCAACTGCTCATTCTCACCTTGACACTCATTCTTGTCTGGGGGCTATCTTCTTTCTTTTCCCTTCCCCGCCTAGAAGATCCAGAAATAACCCAAAGAGTGTCAACTGTTACAACGATATTTCCCGGAGCCACTGCTGAGAGAGTAGAAACATTAGTCACAGAACCTATTGAGCAAGAATTATCAGAGATTGAAGAAGTAGATGTTCTTGAATCTCGGTCTGATAGTGGAATTTCCGTCGTTACCGTCAACCTGAAAGAAACAGTAAAAGACGTTGATAAGGTTTGGGCAAGAGTTCGGAGTCATATTGATGATGTAGTTCCACAACTGCCACCAGGAGCATTACAGCCCAAGTACAAAGACCAAGAAGTAAAAGCCAATTCCCTTATTGCTGGCTTAGTTTGGCAAAATAACACACCTATAAATTACGCAGTATTACGTAGGCAAGCAGAAACATTAGAAGATAGAATGCGATCGCTATACGGTACCGATAAAGTGGAACTCTTTGGCGATCCAGACGAAGAAATTCGCGTCGAAATCGATCCCGCTCATTTGGCAATGTTAGGGTTAACCACTGAAGAATTATCCCGTCAGATCCAAGCTAGTGATGCCAAGGTCAGTGCGGGACAACTTCGCAGCACCACTAATGAACTCTTGTTTGAAGTATCCGGGGAATTAGACTCTCTCGATCGCATTCGCAATATTCCCATTCGCGCCAATGGCTTGGCACAAGTAACACGTTTAAGCGACATTGCTCAAGTTAGCAAAGGTATTGTTGAGCCAGCAAATAGTTTAGCCTTTGTTTCTGGCAAACCCGCCATTATTATCGCAGCGACAGTTGAGTCGGGAATCCGAGTCGATTCTTGGGCAGAATCAGCACGTGAAGTTCTCAAAAAATTTCAATCCGAATTACCCAATGGTCTCGGGATCGAAACCGTTCTTGACCAAAGCCATTATGTCAAGAATCGTCTTAGAGGGGTCATTCAAGAATTGGTCACTGGTTCGGTGCTAGCCATGGTCGTGATTTTATTTGCAATGGGCTGGCGCTCTGCGGTGGTAGTTGGTGCAACTTTGCCCTTAGCAACCCTACTGGTGTTTGGTGGAATGAAAGTTTTAGGCGTTCCCTTGCATCAAATATCAATGACGGGATTAATTATTGCTATCGGTCTGTTAATAGATAATGCCATATGTATGGCAGATGAAGTGCAAATTCGACTGCATCAGGGAATGAATCCGCAAGATGCAATTGCAGATAGCGTCCATCACATGGGCATTCCCTTGCTCAGTTCAACTGTAACAACAGTGTTAGCATTTTTACCCATTGCTCTAGCTCCTGGCGGTGTAGGGGAATTCACTGGCACTATTGGAATTAGCGGAATTCTTGGACTCATCAGTTCATTGTTTATTTCACTGACTGTTCTTCCTGCTTTGTCAGGTTTACTTCACCAAAGGAAGCAAAATTCTCGAATTCCAACTTGGCTGGAACAAGGCTTCTCCCATCCGAGCTTGACCCGAATTTACCGTTGGACATTACAGAAAACATTTACCCGACCCATGCTTGCAGTCAGTTTGGCGCTCCTAATACCAGTGGTTGGGTTTACCCTCAGTTTGGATCTAAAACAGCAATTTTTCCCTCCCTCAGGTCGAAACCAGTTTTATATTGATTTTGAATTGCCAAGCCAAGCTGCTTTAAGCCAGACACAAGCCCAAGTTCTGCAAGCACGGAATTTAATTCTCAAGCATCCTGATATTGTTGATGTCCACTGGTTGGTGGGGGAAAGTGCGCCAACTTTCTATTACAACGTCGTTGGTACAAGGGAAAATGCAGCCAATTATGCCCAAGGACTCGTGCAATTGCGACCAAACGTTTTACCCACTCCGATTATTCAAAGCTTACAGAGCGAGCTAGACAAAGCATTTCCCAGCGCTCAAGTCTTAGTACGGCAAATTGAGCAAGGACCCCCCTTTGATGCACCCGTCGAAGTTCGCGTGTACGGACCCGACTTAGAAAAACTCCGGGAATTGGGGAATCAAATTCGTGCAGAATTATCGCAAATTCAAGATGTACTTCACACTCGTGCTAGTTTGACAGAAGCACAACCAAAATTAGCCATAAAAGTTGATGAAGAACAAGCACGAGTTGTGGGACTCGATCGCAGTGGGATCGCCCGTCAACTAGACACGACTCTTGAAGGTACAACAGGAGGTTCTGTATTAGAATCAACCGAAGAATTACCCGTGCGTGTACGTGTCTCTGACTCCAACCGTAGCGATCTAGACCGAATTGCTGCTCTCGACTTACTACCGAGCCAAACTTCATCTTCAGAAAACAATCAAACTATTCCTCTTGCATCTGTTGGTCAAGTACAGCTAGTTCCAGATTTAGCCTTGATTCCCCGTCGCGATCGAAGACGAGTTAACATTGTTCAAGGATTTATCACCTCCGGGGCTTTACCCGCAGTTGTTCTCTCTGAATTTCAACGACGCATACATTTAAAGAATTTACAACTGCCTCCAGGGTACACTTTAGAATTTGGTGGAGAAGCAGAAGAGCGCGGTACTGCGATCGCCAATTTGTTATCTACAGTAGGAGTCTTAGGGGTGCTGATGACGGCAACATTAGTACTGACATTTAACTCATTTGCTGTGGCTGGATGCATTGGTATCGTTGCGTTACTTTCAGTGGGATTGGGACTGCTAGGTCTATGGATATCTGGCTACCCTTTTGGTTTCACAGCAATTCTCGGTACTATTGGGCTTATAGGAATTGCAGTCAATGAAGCTACTGTTGTTCTGGCAGCTTTGCAGGCAGATCCTCGTGCTAGTTTGGGCGATCGTTCAGCAGTACAAGAAGTCGTTGTGCATTCCACCCGCCATATGATTGCCACAACTATCACTGATACTGCTGGCTTTACACCGCTTTTGTTCGATCCAACGGGTTTCTGGAATCCACTGGCAATTATCATTGCTGGTGGTTTGGGAGGCGTAACTCTGCTATCACTTTACTTCGTTCCTTCGGTATACCTGCTACTGGTACGTAGGAAGAAATCAGTCCCTACCTCTGCTTCACATCCCCTACCGCTCTCCTACAATAATATTCCTCCTATTTAATTTTTGAAATATATGTAGTGGCAATGCCCACTACATATGTCTGTTAGTGCAATACGTTCAGTTAACAATATCTAATCCTTGAGGATTCAAATTAAAATTTTTTAATGTGTTTAACTGAAATTTGGTTTGAAGGAAAATTATCTGTTAACGAAAGCAGATTTAAACGTTTGAGGTGATTGCGTTTTTCCAGCCAAAATTGACAAATATCTGTCACCAATTTTTTGTCTTCCGGCGTCAAACTATCATCTGAATTACCTGAAGCTAAAATTTTAGCTACTTTTGCAGCAATTTTTAAATCCACACCATATCTGATGAGTTTTGCATGGTACAGTATCTCTTTCTCTTCCTGCGACATGAAAATCTCGTTGTTCATTAGCTCAAAGTTTAAAAAAAATTAAATAGAATATTTGACTTAGATTATTGTAAATTTCTCATCTTATAGAAGCTATAAAAAGAGAGATTAAGAGTACCATCTAAAGATGGTAGACAAAATTTATTATATGTGTATATAAAATAGTTGTATAGAAACGTACATAAAAACTTAGTAATTTTTCGGGAGATAAACTGCTATATTGCTGAAGTCTATTCTTTTACATAAATATGACTGAGAAATATCTGCCTGATGAACTCAACTTCAGTTATTTAAATCTAATTAATCAAAATAAACACTATCCTGTAGGTAGGTGGGCGGAAAAATGTCTAAATACGTAATGAAAAGTAAAATTTCTATATTTGGCTTTTAGTAGCGCTGTCTGTCCCTGCAACACCTAAGGACAGCGAACTCGTGCATCGCAACTAGAAACCAGTGATAAATATTTTTACCGACTTACTTAATTCCCTAAAAATATTGCAGGAGTATGAATACCGTAAACATAATTGCTCAACAAAATTCATTTGTTCTAAATGCGGATGGAATTTTAGATTTCTATCAATAGAACATGGAACAATTACAAGCCAGTCAACTCAAACTTGGCGAAATTTATGAAATAGAGTTTCTCAATGGTTCCAATTGATAGTAAAGTTTACAGGTTTCAAAGCTGGACGTTACTATTTTTTCAATAATGATGAGAACCAGTTCTCAATTTCTAACAACTGTGTTCAGTATTACCGCTTTTACAAATTAAGCTAAATCAGGTTTACATTAATGGAATAACGAGGACATTAATTTAAGCTTCGCTCCTGCTATTGTAGCGATTAATGTAAGGCATTTCAATTGAAACTGCGATCGCTTTCTGATAAAAAATTATACGCCGATTGTGTTGAAGATCCGCTATTCAAAGACGTGTTATCACTACTCAGACATATTGAAACTGTCTGACTTTGATAGTGACGAAGCGCAACAATTGCAACGATAATTACACATACAGTACTAAGGTATAAAAGTTTCATATTAAATATTTTATAAACGATCGGATATCAAGCCCTTTAAATACAAAAAACTAAAGCTAATGTTTCTCAATTTAAATTTAGTTTTGTATTTTTCATCCAATATCAAACACAGTTATATTCACGTATTGTTTGATAGGGCAAAAACAATAGTTCCAAGGCTCACTGCTACAGAAGTTTGTTGATATATGAGTTTCATCTTTACGATACCTCGGTGATTTTTTAGAGTCTGCGAGCTATTTACAATCGTAGGCTTATCTGTTACGCGCCCAGTAACCACTGCTTGATGCAATCTCATCAATGCATCAACATCTTCTGACTCATATCCAGTTTCCAGCAACTTTTGCAATCTATTGACAGTAGCAATACTCAAATATCCAGAAGTTATTGCTTTTCGTACTAGCTCACTAATTAAAGGCATATTTTCAATATAGGGTTTATAGCGATACGGCTTGAGCCGTTAAGCTTTGTTTATCGCGTGTTGCATCAAGTAATCTTTCGTTACTGCAAGAGCAATATTTGAAAGGTTCGCTTCAAATTTAAATTAGAAAGTTTTCATCGTACATCACCCTACAAGGTCACCCAATAGGGTGAGGTCATAATATCTACCCTAATTTAGTAGACTTTATAAGATATTTGTACGGTAGCTAATTCAATCTCATTCCACTACAGATAAAAGTCATAAATTTTATATGACTTTAGTCATATCTTTGCGATCGCAATATCGTGTAATGCATTTTTTCTATTTTGAAGCCCTACAAATTACCCGACTTCCTGAAGAAGTCGGGTTGCTGAGCGATTAAAAACTGGGATTAGCTGGATTAGCTTTCCCTATCCAAACGCAGAACAGCCATAAAAGCTTCCTGAGGGACATCCACCGTACCCACCGACTTCATGCGCTTTTTACCTTTTGCCTGTTTCTGCAAGAGTTTCTTCTTACGGCTGATATCACCGCCATAGCACTTAGCAAGAACGTCTTTGCGTAATGCTGGAATATGTTCGCTGGCAATTACCTTACTTCCAATAGACGCTTGAATGGGGACTTTAAATTGATGGCGGGGAATGAGTTCTTTAAGTTTTTCCGCCATCGATCGCCCAACACCGTAAGCTTTATCGCGGTGAACGATCATTGCTAAGGAATCAACTGGGTCACCATTAATGAGAATATCTAACCTGACTAAGGGATTTTCTCGGTAACCAATCAATTGATATTCCATACTCGCATAACCCCGAGAGCGAGACTTCATTTGGTCAAAAAAGTCGGTAACCACTTCCGCTAAAGGTAGCTCGTATGTTAGTGTAGTACGCCCTTGGGTGAGGTATTTCATATCCTTAAATACACCACGCCGATTTTGCGCCAACTCCATCAAAGTCCCAACGTAAGTTTCCGGCGTAATCATGTCTACCTGAACGTAGGGTTCCTCAATTTTTTCCCGTTCGTTAGGTGAGGGTAAGTGGCTGGGGTTATCAACATAAATTTCCTCGCCTTTAACGGTTGTCACCTTGTACACGACTGACGGCGCAGTAATAATAAGATCCAAGTCGTACTCTCGTTCCAAGCGTTCTTGGACAATCTCCATATGGAGCAAACCCAAGAAGCCGCAACGGAAACCAAAACCCATCGCACTTGAGGTTTCCGGTTCAAAATGCAATGCAGCGTCATTGAGTTTGAGTTTGTCCAATGCTTCGCGCAAATCCTCAAATTGGTCAGCATCAATGGGGAACATTCCACAGAAGACCATTGGGTTTGCTTCTGTATAACCGGGTAATGGTTCAGTCGCTTTGGCTCCAGAGAGGGTCACAGTATCACCTACCCGTGCATCTGCTACAGCTTTGATTGCTGCTGATAGGTAGCCCACTTCTCCGGCGTGTAATTCATCGACTTGCTTTTGAGTGGGAGAAAGGACTCCAACCTCATCAATTTCGTATTCTTTACCAGATGCCATGAGGTAGATGCGATCGCCTTTCTTTAACTTACCGTCCATGACCCGGAAATAAACAATTACGCCCCGGTAACTATCATAATAGCTATCAAAAATCAATGCTCTGAGACGCTCATCAACCGTATTTTGCGGTGATGGTATCCGCTCAACAATTGCTTCTAAAATGTCATCAACGCCAATGCCTTCCTTCGCAGAAGCCAAAATTGCACCACTGCAATCCA
The DNA here is from genome assembly GCF_045999855.1 of Tolypothrix campylonemoides VB511288_2. Lineage (NCBI taxonomy): Bacteria > Bacillati > Cyanobacteriota > Cyanophyceae > Nostocales > Tolypothrichaceae > Tolypothrix > Tolypothrix campylonemoides. Next base: position 291,600 of record NZ_JBFPMW010000010.1, on the reverse strand, counting down.
AACCAATAATCTCTTCAATTTCCTTAATCACTCGGTCTGGTTCTGCCCCTGGCAAATCAATTTTATTCAGCACTGGTATAATTTCCAAATTATGCTCTAGAGCCAAATAAACGTTTGCCAAGGTTTGAGCTTCGACACCTTGAGAAGCATCTACAACAAGCAGTGCGCCTTCACAAGCAGCAAGACTGCGAGATACCTCATAGGAAAAGTCTACGTGTCCCGGAGTATCAATAAGATTCAGGACATACGTCTGACCATCTTTTGCTTTATAATTCATTCGGGCAGCTTGCAGCTTAATGGTAATGCCGCGCTCCCGTTCAAGATCCATGTTATCGAGAAACTGTTCTTTCATTTCTCGCTGCTCCACAGTACCAGTCACTTGTAACAAGCGATCGGCGAGGGTAGATTTTCCGTGGTCTATATGAGCAATAATACAGAAATTGCGAATGCGAGATGCGGGAACGTCAGTCATATACTTCTTTGCTTTAGAGGCAACAAGGAATAAAAGAGCAATATACTTTAACGTATTGTAATGCTTTCTTTGCTTCGACGGGGAGTAGGCAGTGACCGACAACCATTAGCCATTAGCCAGTCTTCCATTAGCTTTTTATAGTATTAACCAATTAGAGGCGTACAATAAACAACAAGTGCAATCTACAGACTACAAAGAGCGAGAAGCACTTGCGATTCGCTCTAAAGTATGAAGAGAGCCACTTTACAAGCCGAGTGAAAAGATCGAGAGTACATCTTCCTATGAATATGAAAGAGAAATCTGCCGATACGGAACAAAGAGGAGCCGATAAGGTAGAAATAGCAATTCGCCTGGACTCTGAGTTACTAGAGCAAATTCAGCATTTAACCAACGACCCTAGTAAAGTGATTGAAGTGGCAATTCGCCAATGGCTGAGGGGTGACACGCCAAGAGATGATGAACTCACACGCACGCCTGTACGCAAACCCTTACCCCCTCGAGGTGAGTGGAATGACTGAGATGAAAAAACATAGAGAATTTAGAGAAAAATCATAGTGAGAAGGTTAAAAAAATGTAAAATTTTACATACTAAAATTTAGAACAACCTAAAACTAAATCTCAATTATGCTACAGCTGTAAAAATTTATGCCAAACTTTATGCAGCGACTAGCCAAGATTTATTAGGTTGCCCTTGATATGTATCCAACTCGAGCCATGAGTATTACTGCTAACTCTCAAAGGTCAAATATATTGACACAAAATTCGGACACCACTACCAGTAACACTAATGGCTTTTGGGCAAATTTAGGAGCCGAGTTGGTGTATACGCAAGAGAGAACGGGACGTTATCTAACTTTTTACTGGCAACACAGCGAAAAAGTTGGGATAAGCCCGGAAACGTTGCTTGATGATTCCAATGCAGAGCAAGTCTTCGCTCCAAAGGATGAAGTTGCCTATTTGGAAAAGTTGCAGCAGATTTTGACAACTTTGGTACCACAAAAATATCAATGCTGGTTTAGCTACGGTCAGCAGTTGTTTGAGTTGGAGTTGACCATCAGTCCCATTATGTCTTCTGTGGGCAGTGTCCCAACAACTGTTTTAGTGATGGGACGACTCTTGCAAGAAGTGACAGCAAGTCAACCGGAAAACTTAACACCTCAAAAACCTGTAGTCTTCAATTCGGTGTTGCGTTCCCATCGCCACCACAAACTAATCAATCAAATTACCAGAAATATCCGGCGTACATTAGACCTCGATATTATTTGGCAGCAAACAGTGGATAGTTTGGGGAAAGCGTTACAACTAGAACGTTGTATTATTTGCCCGTATCACGCGTCTAGCACTAAGGTACAGATAACAGCAGAATACCACCAGTCAACTAGAGGTTCGATGCTGGGCTTGGAAATAGATTTTGATTCTGAGTCTGGCTTTGCGCGGGCAATTTCAACTTTGCAACCAATTTTGATAGAATCGCCCGAACATCCTCAACTAAAGCAGCAAAAAATGCTGGTGATTGCTACGTGTTATCAGGATCAACCCAATGGGTTAATTGCTGCAGTTCTTCGCGATTCATGTTGTCTGCTCACAGCAGACGATCTTGAACTGGCAAAGGATGTTGCCGATCAACTTGGGACGGCGATCGCTCACGCAACTTTATACAAAGAATTAGAAGCAGCACGTCAGGAAGCAGAACAAGCGACTCGCCGCATTCGAGATTTCCTTGCCAATGTCACTCATGAATTGCGAACGCCGCTCAACGGTATTATTGGCTTCTTAAAACTGATTTTAGAGGGTATGGCAGATGACCCCGAAGAACAGAAGCAGTTTCTCCAAGAAGCACACAAATCCTCATTATATTTACTTGATATTATTAATGATATTTTAGATATTGCCAAAATCGAAGCAGGCAAAATGGAATTGGAACTGCGTTCGGTGACTTTAGATGAATTATTTAGTGATGTAGAAAATTTTATGCGCCCTCAAGCAGAGGGGAGAAATCTCAGTTTCCGAATGCAAAGACCAGCCACGTCAGATGAAATTATTGTCCAAGGGGATTACCAGCGCTTAAAGCAGGTCATGTTAAATTTAATTGGAAATGCTATTAAATTTACCCACGAAGGGGGTATCACAGTCAGCGCTGATGTTGTTCGTAAAAAAGTCACTTTCCAAGACCGACAGTTACCCGGTATGGTGCGCGTGCGTGTAGCAGATACGGGTATTGGAGTATCCTTAGATAAACAAGACAAACTGTTCCACTTGTTCAGCCAGGTCGATGGTTCTCGTACCCGTCAGTATGGAGGTACGGGTTTGGGGCTGGCGATCTCTCAAAAGCTTGTTGAGGCGATGGGGGGTGAAGTCAATTTTTACAGCCTGGGTGAAGGGCTTGGCTCAACAGTCACCTTTACAGTTCCGCTATATCAGCAACCGCTCATAATTTCCACCTCGGATGGCGACCCGCAAGATTAGGAATTTTAGATTTTGCGGGAAGTTGTCAGGAGCGTTTCCCTCAGGAGCCAACTTTTATTCAATAAGTTGTCTTTTAAGGTAGCCTAATATGGCGGCTCGCACGTAGATTAAAGAATTACGCTCAAACGCGCTTCTAATGGAACGAACTTAACACCGGGCGTTAGGTCTGTACAGCTTTACCCACTCGTTGGTAGTTTTGTCCGAACTTTTAGAAGCGGTAAAGCTCTAATAAAATCTAGTAAGATTGTCCTAGTAGCAGTAGTAAAAATGAAAAATAAGGAGTGAGTTTGTCGTAGCAGCTTCCTAGCACCGTTACAATCAAATAGCCGGCTCCCTATTTTTAAGTTACGAGGTTTAAAACTATGGAACTCACAGTTGACAATGTTGAAACAGTTTTAGATGAAATGCGTCCCTACCTCATATCTGATGGCGGTAACGTGGAACTTGTAGAACTTGATGGTCCCGTTGTCAAACTGCGGTTACAAGGTGCTTGTGGTTCTTGTCCTAGTTCTACCATGACTCTCAGAATGGGTATTGAGCGTCGCCTTCGGGAAATGATTCCAGAAATTGCAGAAGTGGAACAAGTGATATAGTGACTGGGGATTGGAGATTGGCGACTGGGAAGGATTGGTTATTGATTGTCATAAGAGCTGGATGGGTTGACTTAAATGTGTCGTGACCTATGTAGTAGGCTAATGAGTTAGAACCCCATATTGCTAATAACAATTCCCCATTCCCAATCCTCAATCACCTATGTCTCATCCCCTTTACGTCGCTTTTATTTGGCATCAACACCAGCCGCTGTATAAATCTCCTGACAGCGGCGTTTCGCTATCAAATTCCCAACAATATCGTTTGCCTTGGGTGCGTTTGCACGGTACTAAGGATTACTTGGATTTAATTCTGATTTTGGAACGCTATCCCAAGTTGCACCAGACGGTGAATTTGGTGCCATCTCTGATTTTGCAACTGGAAGATTACGTTGCTGGCACTGCTTTTGACCCTTATTTGGAAGTGAGTTTGACACCAGTTGAACAACTCACTGACACACAACGAGATTTTATTATACAACACTTTTTTGATGCCAATCACCACCATTTGATCGACCCACATCCCCGCTATGCCGAGTTGTACTATCAACGACAGAATAAAGGACAATCTTGGTGTTTTGCTAATTGGGAATTGCAGGATTACAGCGATTTGTTAGCTTGGCACAATTTAGCGTGGATAGATCCTCTGTTTTGGGACGATCCGGAGATTGCGGCTTGGTTGAAGCGAGGTAAGAATTTTACTCTGGGCGATCGCCAGCGAATTTACTCCAAACAGAGAGAAATTCTCAGGAGAATTGTCCCTACTCACCGGAAAATGCAGGAAACGGGTCAGTTGGAAGTCACAACATCGCCCTACACTCATCCTATCTTACCCTTGCTAGCTGATACCAACTCCGGACGTGTAGCGGTGCCTAATATGACACTACCAGAGGCTCGGTTTCAGTGGGCGGAAGATATTCCCCGGCATTTGCAAAAAGCGTGGGATTTGTACGTTGACAGATTTGGGCAGGCACCGCGTGGTTTGTGGCCCTCAGAACAGTCAGTGAGCCCGGAAATCTTACCGTATATTATTAATCAAGGTTTTAAGTGGATTTGCTCAGATGAAGCTGTTTTGGGATGGACCCTAAAACACTTTTTCCATCGCGATGGAGCAGGTAATGTTAAAGAACCAGAATTGCTGTACCAACCATATCGCTTGCAAACTCCAGTGGGGGATTTGGCGATCGTGTTTCGAGATCACAGATTATCAGATTTAATTGGCTTTACCTATGGTGCAATGTCTCCCAAACAAGCAGCAGCAGATTTGGTAGGGCATTTACAAGCGATTGCGCGGATGCAAAGAGAAAAACAACCAGAACAACCTTGGTTGGTTACCATTGCTCTAGATGGTGAAAATTGCTGGGAATTTTATCCTGAAGATGGCAAACCCTTCTTAGAAGCTCTGTACCAGAATTTTACAGACGAACCACACCTAAAACTGGTCACTGTCTCAGAATTTATCGAAAAGTTTCCCCCAAGAGCAACCATACCAGGAGAAAAACTGCACAGTGGTTCTTGGGTTGATGGTAGCTTTACGACTTGGATTGGCGATCCTGCGAAAAACCGTGCTTGGGATTACTTAACACACGCTAGGCTAACATTAGCCAGTCACCCAGAAGCAACAGAAGAAAATAATCCCGAAGCATGGGAAGCTTTGTACGCAGCAGAAGGTTCTGACTGGTTTTGGTGGTTTGGTGTAGGGCATTCTTCAAATCACGATGCTATTTTCGATCGCCTGTTTCGAGAGCATTTGTATGGCATATACAAAGCTTTAAATGAACCCATCCCCTCATATCTTCGTCAACCAGTAGAAAACCACGAAGCACTATCAGATCGCCGACCGGAAAGTTTTATCCATCCCGTCATTGATGGTAAAGGTGATGAGCAAGACTGGGACAAAGCCGGACGTATCGAAATCGGTGGAGCAAGGGGTACAATGCACAGCAGCAGCCCCATTCAACGACTTTGGTATGGAGTAGATCACCTCAATTTTTATTTACGGGTAGACTTTAAAACAGGTGTAAAACCAGGGCAAGATTTGCCACCGGAATTGAATTTACTGTGGTTTTATCCAGACCAACCCATGAATAACAGCCCAGTTCCCCTAGCTGAAGTTCCCGATATTGCACCAGTGAACTACCTGTTCCACCATCATTTGGGAATTAATTTGCTGACCCAGTCAACTTATTTTCGCGAAGCAGGAGAACACTATCAATGGCATCCCCGCTTCAGTCGAGCGCAAGTTGCTCTAAACAATTGTTTGGAGATAGCAGTGCCTTGGGCAGATTTGCAAATTCCACCAGATTATGCCTTGCGCTTGGTGTTGGTTCTTGCGGATGAAGGGAGTTACTGCGCCTACTTTCCAGAGAATGCTTTGATTCCCATTGAAGTACCTTAGAGGTTATCAAGAAACGCCTCCTCTCCCTCGTTCCCAGGCTCCGCCTGGGAATGCCTTCTGTTCCTGTATTCAGTCAATTGAGTTTGAATAATATATTGGCTACGTTTTCACCTAATTTTTCAATAGATTCCTGTTGTTTGGAGTCTTTTAAATTGCCATCAACATCAAACGCTTCGTAAGCTTTAGGTAAAGCAACTTGATCCGGAAGTACCAAGACTTTGATATTTCCCAAGATAGCTCGCAGGTGTACCAATCCCCGCAGTCCACCGAGTCCACCTGGCGAAGCACTCATAATAGCAGCCACCTTTCCTGCAAATGCAGCTAATGGAGCTTCATCAGGCGAAGGACGAGATACCCAGTCAATGGCATTTTTTAAAACTGCTGTTAAAGAACTGTTGTATTCCGGTGAAGCAATCAATAGTCCTTGATGAGAAATGAACAAATCCTTCAATGTTCTGGCATTTGCTGGTAAACCTTCTTGAGCTTCCAAATCCTCATCAAAAAGAGGTAGTGGCAAGTCGCGTAAATCAATGTAAGTTACCTCTGCACCTGCTGCTCTAGCACCAGTCGCCGCAATTTTTACAAGTTTTTTATTGTAAGAATCAGTGCGGGTACTTCCAGCAAAAGCCAGTATTTTCGGTGTATATGCCATAGCTACTGGTTATCTTGATTTCAATGAGAGTGGTTGGACAGATTGTTCCGATGAGATTATACTCCTAAATTTTACTATTTGTAGAAAAATCTTTTTGACGAATTAGAAAAACGCGTATAATGAATGTTTTACCTCAACTCCCTTTTAATCTGATGAACGGCTCTTCACCAGAAGTACTTAAGTCCCATGCTGAAATTTTACAACGGACTCAGCTGGGTCAACTGTGCGGTACTAAACAGCTATTTCGCGATCGCTACACAATACTGAGGATTTTAGGGAAAGGTGGTTTTGGTGTCACGTTCTTAGCCAGGAATGCAGTGTTACCAGGACAACCACTCTGTGTGATTAAACAACTTTGTCCAAAAGTTGACAATGTTAAGAGCTGGAAACGTGCCTGCTATCGCTTTGAAAAAGAAGCAAAAACATTGGCTCAATTAGGAAGTCACTCTCAAATTCCCATGCTTTTAGACTACTTTGAAGTCAGTGGGGAATTTTATTTAGTTCAAGAATATGTTAAAGGTTTTAATTTAGCACAAGAAGTTCATCGAACTGGTCTATATAGTGAAGAGGCAGTGAAAAAACTTTTGGGAGAATTGCTGCCAGTATTGCGCTACGTACATAACAATCATGTCATTCATAGAGATATCAAACCTCATAACTTACTGCGATGCCAAGATGACGGACGTTTAGTGCTTATTGATTTTGGTGCTGTTAAGGAAGAGTTGGTGTTAAAAGATGGAACACCAACGGATGCACCAGTAAATACCAATTTTATTGGAACGATGGGATTTGCTCCACCAGAGCAACTTTCTTTGCGTCCGGTTTATGCCAGTGATATTTACGCACTAGGTGTAACTTGTCTTTATCTTTTGACTGAAAAATTACCTCTAGAGTTTGAGTACGACATCAAAACAGGCGAAATTCATTGGCAAAAAGAGGTCAATATTAGCGCTTATTTTGCTCAAATTCTAGAGCGAATGCTTAAACTTTCCTTAGAAGAGCGATTCCAATCAGTTGATGATGTTATTTGGGCTTTGGAGATGGAAAACCATTTGCCCTCCTTGACTGACTGTTTAACAACTCAAAGATTGGGAGTTAACGATCGCACTACCAGCCAAGAACCAGAATACTTGACGCCTACAGAAAAAACTGCAAGAGCGATTCGCGATTGGCAAACAAAGTTAAAAGCAAGAATGGTAAGTGATTAGTTTAGTAATTAGTAGTTGCCATTTTTATACCGCTTACTACCAACCAATAACATTTATAAAATGTTATGAGATTCAAATTTTTTTCAACAGAGATTTCGTATAAGATAGAGGATAATTAATCCTTATAAAAAATTCAGGGATAATTTAGCATAAATTATTACGCAATCGCGTCCTTTTGGTGATGATCTGCTGTCTCAATCCTGATTGCCCAAATCCCCTGAACAAGAGTGGAAGGACGTTTTGCCAAACGTGCAACACCCCACTAGTTCATTTGTTACGAAATCGCTTCCGCGTTACAGGTGTACTGTCTGATGAAGGAGGATTTGGTAGAACATATTTAGCAGAAGATATTGATAAGTTAAATGAACTGTGTGTTATCAAGCAACTTGCTCCTAAAGTCCAAGGAAATTGGGCGCTAAAGAAGGCGATGGAGTTGTTTCAAAAAGAAGCTGAAAGATTGCAGGAACTGGGAGAACATCCTCAAATTCCCACTCTGTTAGCTTACTTTGAACAAGATAACTATTTATATTTGGTTCAGCAATTTATAGACGGGCAAAACCTGTTAAAAGAGTTACAACAACGGAGAGCGTATAACTCTCAAGAAATTAAAGAAATTTTGTTAGACTTACTACCCGTTCTGAAATTTATACATGAGCGAGGAGTGATTCACCGAGATATAAAACCTCAAAATATTATCCGTCGTCGAACTTCTCAAACAACAACAGGAAAAGTTTTTCATCATACTTCCACTAAAGCCAAGAAAATGGACAGTTTGGTTCTGATTGACTTTGGCTCTGCAAAGCAGTTCACGGCAAAAGTACAAATGAAAATGGGAACTTCCATTGGTTCGCAAGGGTATTCCCCCATTGAACAAATTAGAGATGGTGACGCTTATCCAGCTAGCGATTTGTTTAGTTTGGGCGCAACTTGCTTTCATTTACTAACTGGAATTTCTCCTTTTAAATTATGGACCGAACACGGATATGCCTGGGTTAAGAATTGGCGAGAATATGTCAAAAGTCCAATAAGCCAGGATTTAGAGCGGGTGTTGGATAAACTATTGCAAAAAGATATTCAGCAGCGCTACCAATCTGCTGATGAAGCTATAGTAGATTTAACATTAAAGCAGCAAATACTACCACCACTGCATCCTGCGGGTGCTCCTACTCCTTCTGTCGTTGTACCTCCTACTCAAGCACCATCAAAACCAAAACCATACATTTTTCTCAGAAATTCTCTCCTTGCAGGAACAGCTGTATTAGTGTTGGGTTCGGGAGAGTTTTGGTACAAGCAATTTCGCCGTCTTGAAATCAAAATATCTTCTAGTATCAGTCAACCCGATCGCAACATAGCGAATCGAGATGTCACTGTCAAAACTCGCGAGCTATCCCCGCTAGGTCGTTTTTCTCTAGTCTCAACTGTAACCGGATATTCCCACCCCATTTTAACTGTTGCTATTAGCCCAGATGGAAAAACGATTGCCAGTAACAGCGAGAGTGGAATTAAACTATTAAGTTTAATAACAGGACAGGAAATCTCGACCTTACACGGTCACAGTAGTACAGTAAACTCCCTGACTATTAGCTCAGACGGACAAACTCTTGCTAGTGGAAGTGAGGACAAAACTGTTAAAATTTGGAACCTGGCGACCGGTCAAGAAGTCCGTACACTTACAGGGCATTCCAACTCAGTTCGTGCTCTTGCCCTCAGTCAAGATGGTAAGGTTCTTGCAGTTGGCAGTGATGACAACACTATTAAACTCTGGAGTTTAGTAACAGGAGAAGAAATAAGCACGCTAGTAGGACATTCTAACTCGGTTCGGTCTGTCATTTTTAGTCCCGATGGTAGAACTGTGATTAGTGGTAGCTATGACAAAACAATTAAGTTATGGAATTTAGCAACCGGAGAGCAAATTCGTACCTTAGAAGGACACTTGGGTAAAGTGACTGCGCTTGCAATCAGCCCAAATGGTAAAATCCTTGCTAGTGGAAGTTCTGACAAAACTATCAAATTATGGAATCCGGAAACCGGAGAGCAAATTCGTACTTTATTTGGTCATTCCGATAAGATAACCTCTATTGCGATCGGTCTAAATGGCAAAATCCTTGCTAGTAGCAGTTTGGATAGAACTATCAAATTGTGGAATTTAGATACGGGACAGCAAATTCGCGTTCTGCTAGGTCACTCTGATAGTGTTCTTTCCATCGCCTTTAGTTCAGATGGAAAAACTCTTGTCAGTGGTAGTGAGGATAACACTATTAAGATTTGGCGAGTTTCTCGTTAATTTTTTGACTACGTCACTCTTACTAATATGGAACTGTGTTAAGAAATCCGGAATCCTACCGATCCAATCGGTAACTACATCATATTCCCAAAAAAGTAAGATGTCTCCGATCTTAATATCGGAGCAATATAAAAGCAGCGTAACGTGGAATTTGCAATGTCTTTAAAAATAACTGACACAAACATTAAAGTTATGACTGGTGCGGCGATCGCGCTTTTGGGATTTGCAGGAATGTGGTATTGGCCATCACCTCCTGCAGCAACCAGTGCGTCCTATCAACCCAGCCAAGCTCAAACCAAACCCCTCTTAAAGTTTACTGAGGCTTTCACTCTTAAAGGTCACACTAATTCAATTTTGGCAGTTGCTGTTAGCCCTGACGGACACACGCTTGCTAGTGTCAGTGCGGACAAAACTATCAAGTTATGGAACTTAATGACTGGAGAAGCGATTGGCGTTCTCAGAGGTCATTCTGATTGGGTTAATTCTGTCGCCTTTAGCCCTGATGGCAAAATGCTTATTAGTGGAAGCACTGACAAAACCGTTAAAATCTGGAGCGTCAGTACTCAACAAGAGATACGCACTCTCAGGGGACATTTAGCTTCAGTACAGTCTGTTGCCATTAGCCCCGACGGTCTAACTATAGCAAGTGGAAGCTGGGATCAAAGTATTAACTTGTGGAACTCAGCCACAGGAGCAAAAATTCGCACTCTTAAAGGGAGCGGCGACGTTGTTAACGCTGTTGCCTTTAGCCCGGATGGTAAAATTTTGGCTAGTGGTAACTATTTTGACAATAACATCAATCTGTGGAATACGTCAACAGGAAAAGAGATCCAAACTCTTTCAGGGCATTCTGATGCTGTTTATTCCCTTGCATTCAGCTCTGATAATCAAAAACTGGTCAGTGGCAGTTGGGATCAAACTATCAAAATTTGGGATCTCAACACCAGAAGAGAAATACATACACTCTCAGGACATACAGATAGAGTTTGGTCTGTTGCTATAAGCCCCGATGGCAAGACTCTTGCTAGCAGTAGCTGGGACAAAACAATCAAAGTTTGGAATTTAGCGACAGGACAGGTCATAAATACACTGACGGGACACACAGATAGAGTTTGGTCTGTTGCTTTTAGTCCGGATGGTAAAACTCTTGCTAGTGGGAGTTTTGATAAAACAGTTAAGATTTGGCGGTTGGTTCAGTGAAAAGGAATTGGCGAGTTTGGGTTGGGGATTAGTTCTTCCCCCTTGTCCCGCTACTCCCGATCCTCTAAAACACGGTCAACCGATAAGTACCTCGTTCTCGTGGATTTGCTGAGATAACAACTACATAGTACGTACCATCTTCAGGTAACTTGGCTCGGTCAATCAATGCACTGTACCTTCCATTCTTGTTATTGTCTGTAGCGACAATTTTTCCTTGGGAATTCAACAAGACAATGTAAGGGGAAAACTGTTCAAAGACACTGTCAGCACGTATGCTCACAAGTTGGTCTTTTTTACCCTGAAACTTCGATACATTATAAGGGCTGCCACTTTTTCTTTGAATTGGGCTGTTCTGGGTTAATTCTTCGGAGCGATCGAGACTGTAACTCGCTCTATCATTTCTCAGAGCCAAACTGTATCGCCCCGTATCTCCAGGATTGCGACTGGTAACAGCGATCGTGTAGTGACCCGTTCTTGGCAATCGGACAAAAATAAATGCGTCTTTGACTCCTTGAGGATTCACCTCTTCACTCCCTCTAGTCAAAAGCACGTTATTATTAGAATCGAGCAAAAACATGAAGGGGTCTAGATTCAAGTTGTTTGTACGACGCCGATCTGCACTACCACTTAGCCTAATTTGAACCAGTTGGTTTTCTCTACCTTCAAACTGGTAGAAGCGGTAATATCTACCCTGTGATTGATAATCTCCTGGAGCCAAAACACCGAATGCAATATCTACAAAGTTAATTTCTTGAAAATTTGGTGTTCTGGATGGGGAAACAGATGAAGAAGCTGTTGTTGTTGGCTTGGCGCTTGCTGGGCGCGTGGGTGTCGGGTTACCCTGTCGTGAAGGTGTGGCGCGATCGCCTGAAGGGCTTGGTACTGGAATAGCAACACCCGTGCCAGGTGAAGTGGCAGTTGTGTTAGTGTTAGAGGGTTGCTTTGGTGTCGTCGAGACGGTCGGTTTTGAAACCGTTCCAGTCTCAGAAGGATTGGATTTTGGGGTGGAATTTACAGAGTTGGAAGTTACATCTGGAGGTAGAGGTGATTCAATAGGTTCTTTTGCTTGTCGGGGTACCGATTGTTCGGCTACCGGAATTTGCTCAATTCCTTTTTCTACAGCGACTGGTTGTCTCTCATCGGCAGGTTTGGCAATTAAAAAGGGTTTTGAGTGTAGGTCATTTGCTAAGACCTCGATTGGAAAAGCATAATTTGTAATCAACAAACTACTACTCATGCAACCACATAAAACCAATTTTAATGGGTTGGCAAGTTGTTTGTTGCTTGTTTCTACCATCTTTGGGCTACTCCTGTTGATTGAAACATTGTACTCAGGGTAGATTGACACCGTACTATATTTCACCAACAAAATACTTTAGTTAATCTGCTGATTTACTGATATAGATTACTGTTGCTTGGTACCTAAAAAAACATCAAAAACACAACTTCTATAAATCTTTACACTAGAGATGCTTTTGTTTATCTATATTAAAGAAGCTTTCGTATCTTTCTTAACAGATGAAGATGTTACCATCAAAATATGGAAAAACTAATGTAGAGAATGACATGGCACGTCACTACGAAAATAGTAGACGATGCAAATGAATTTATGGAGATGTCTGGTATCAATCTTCGATATTTTTTCCTTAAACCCAAACTGTCCACTTATGGATTCCCAGTATGCTCTGCTGCCTGAATCCCGATTGTCTGAGTCCCCTAAATCCTGAGGATAGCACGCTGTGCTCTAGCTGCGATACACCATTAGTACCGCTGCTAAGGAATCGTTATCGTGTTATCAAAGTATTGTCTGATGAAGGTGGATTTGGCAGAACTTATCTTGCTGAAGACATAGATAAGTTGAAAGAATTGTGCGTAGTCAAGCAGTTTGCACCAAAAATTCAAGGAACAAGTGCTTTAAAAAAAGCAGTTCAGCTATTTCAAGAAGAAGCACAGCGATTGCAGCAACTCGGAGAACACAATCAAATTCCCCATTTATTGGCTTATTTTGAGGAGAATAATTATCTATTTTTAGTACAACAATATATCGATGGTCAGAATTTATCCAAAGAATTGCAACAAGTGGGAACTTATAGTGAAAGTAACATTCGTGAACTTTTACTAGATTTATTACCTGTGCTCCAGTTTATCCACAAACAAGGAGTCATCCACCGAGATATTAAGCCGCAAAATATTATTCGCCGCTATGGTGATGGGCGATTGGTGCTAATTGATTTTGGAGCCTCAAAGCAACTATCGGTAACAGTACAAACTAAAATTGGGACAACTATTGGTTCCCATGGTTATACCCCTATTGAACAGATGGAAGATGGAAAAGCTTACCCATCAAGCGATTTGTTTAGCTTGGGTGCAACTTGCTTCCATCTCCTGACAGGGATTTCTCCGTCTAAACTTTGGTTGCAACACGGCTTTAGTTGGGTGAATGATTGGCAGCGATATCTCAAAAAACCCAGTAGCAGAGAAGTAACGCTCAGTTCCAAGTTAAGCAAGGTTCTCGATAAACTTTTAAAAGTAGAATTTCAAAAGCGATATCAAGCAGCAGAGGAAGTCCTCAGAGATTTATCACAGCTTTCACCACCACTACCTTCAACCCTACTTGCGGCTAACTCATCACAATCTCAGTTGCTTCCTTCACCGCAATCGACTCTCGAGCTAAGATATCCACTGTTTACAGGTGCTGGGATTGTTCTGTTGGGATTGATAGGAATAAGTGTATATCTTTTTTATTCACCTGGAGTGACTCAATCTTCTAGTGTCAGTCAGCCAAGCAACACAACTGTTCAAAGTTCTCACTCACCAGATACGCTCCGAGGTCACTCCAGTGATGTTAACTCTGTAGCCTTTTCTCCAGATGGACAATCTCTTGCTAGTGCAAGTGACGATCGCACAATAAAAATCTGGAACCTTGCGACTCGACAGACAACCTTCACTCTCAAAGGTCACTCTCAATGGATTTGGGCTGTTGCCTTCAGCCCAGATGGTAAAACTCTTGCCAGTGGTAGTGCAGACAGTACCATCAAACTGTGGAATTTAGAAACAGGACAAGAAATGACCACTCTTGGGGGGCATTCTGGAGGAGTTTCGTCACTTACCTTTAGCCCAGATGGCAGAACTCTTGCGAGTGGAGGTTTGGATAAAACTGTAAAATTGTGGGATTTAACAACGGGAAAAGAAATTCGTACCCTAAAAGGGCACACAAAGGCAACGGCGTCTGTGAGATTTAGTCCCGATGGTATGACTCTTGCAAGTGGAAGTTGGGATAAGACAATTAAACTGTGGAATGTATTAACAGGTGAAGAAGTTAGTACATTTAAGGGACATACTGACTACGTTCTTTCTGTTGCCTTTAGTCCAGATGGTGTCACTCTTGCCAGTGGTAGTAAAGATAAAACAATTAAACTATGGAACATCGCAACAGGAGATGTGACGCATACCTTAACAACACATTCTGATAAAGTCAATTCTGTTGCTTTTCTGCCAACTACAGCTTATAGCAAAAGCTCGAACGTAGCAATCCTTGTAAGTGGTAGTAGTGACAATACAATTAAACTGTGGAATTCTGCAAATGGAAAAGAGATCGAGACTTTAAAGAAGGATTCTGGTTATATTTACTCTGTAACTATCAGCCCAGATGGACAAAGAATTGCTAGCGGTGGTAGTGCTGACAACGTTATTAAAGTTTGGCAGTTGCCGTCTTTAGAGGATTTATACATATCGGGGTTAAAGTGATATGCTGGGAATGGAGCTTTGAGCATTCTGCTTAAAGCTTTACAGGCAAACGCCTTCATCAAGATGATACTGTAGTAATTGATTCCAGCCAAAATCTAAGTCACTTTTTTAGTACGCGGTGTGTAAAATTCCCACGTGCTAAATGCGACCGTAGCAGTAATTCTACTGATGCACTTTCCATTGGTGGAGAAAAGAAATACCCTTGTCCGCGATCGCATTGTAATGCTTTGAGGTGTGTTAATTGCTCTAGCGTTTCTATACCTTCTGCTGTTACAGACATATTTAAATTATGAGCTAAGGCAACGATAGTGCGAACAATTTCTAAATTTTCTCCCCGATTACCTATATTGGTGACAAAAGAACGGTCAATCTTCAGTGTTTGGATTGGTAGGCGGTGTAGGTAACTTAAGGATGAATAGCCCGTCCCAAAATCATCCATGTGCAACTCGACATTCAAAGCTGCTAACTGGGAAAGCAAGGTGTTAGCCAATTCAAAATTATCCATCAGCAAGCTCTCAGTAATCTCCAACTTCAAACTGGATGGCTCGAGCCCTGTTTGTTGCAAAATATCTTTAATCTGTTTAAATATGTGGGGTTGCGCTATCTGTTTACCAGAAAAATTCACGCTAATTGTTAGGGGTTGCAAACTGGGAAATTGTTGTTGCCATCTTTGCATTTGGTGACAGGCTTCATAAAGCACCCATTGCCCTATATTCACAATCATTCCTGTTTCTTCTGCTAGGGGAATAAAATCATCAGGGGAAATCAGTCCTCGTTCTGGATGATGCCAGCGTATCAGTGCTTCAAATCCTATAATTTTGTCAGTTAGGAGTGAAACAATTGGCTGGTAGTAAAGGCGAAATTCCTCTTGCTTCAGGAGTGCGTGTCTCAGAGAAGTTTCTAACTGCAATAGCAAAGATGCACCCTCGTGCATTTTGGGATGAAAGACTTCATAGCGTGCTTTCCCCAGCGCTTTGGCACAGTACATTGCCACGTCAGCATCACGTAATATGTGCGCTGCTTGCTCGTAATCGGTCGTACTCATAGCGATGCCAATACTGGCATTGGTAAATACTCTATTCTCATTCAATTGGAATGGTAGAGCTAGAACTTGTTGAATTGTTTCAGCTACCCGTAGAGCGCTGTTAATATCTTCAATTTCTTCAATTAAGATTGTGAACTCGTCACCCCCAAAACGGGCCACCATATCTCCGGCTTGCAAAACCGACTTCAGCCTATGAGAAATGGCAATCAAAAGTTGATTTCCCAGTAAATGTCCGAGGCTGTCATTAATAACCTTAAAGCGGTCTAGATCTAAGAAGAGTACGGCAAATAAATAATCTTGTTGCTGCTTGCTCCGTTCTAAGGCTAACTGCACCCGCTCCATAAAGAAGGCTTGGTTGGGTAAGCCAGTTAGCCCGTCATGAAGACTGTTGTGTAAGAGTTGTTCTTGCGTGCGTTGACGCTCCATGATGTCTTGTTGAAGTTGCTGATTGAGCCTCATGAGTTCAACGGTGCGCTCTGCTACTAACTGCTCGAGGTGGCAACGGTACTGAATCAATTCTGTCTCGGCTAATTTTCGCTCACTGATGTCACGTAAGATCGCAACATATTGCCGTCGTTGCCGATTAGATGGCTGTGAAACAGTTGATTCCACAATTCGCGAGCCTTGCTTGGTTTTCAAGGTTTGTTCGCTTCTAGCAGGCCATTGCTCTGGTTTACCCTCATAGTAGATTAGGAGTTGATTTAAGTTCTGCCCAAGTAACTGCTCGGCACTCATTTGAAAAAGTTCTTCCGCAGCTGCATTTATTTGAAGAATTGTCCCGTTTTCATCTACAACTAAAACAGTATCGGGAACAGTATTGAGAGTAGTAATAAATAAATTTTTGGCTTGTTGGCGTGCTTCATCAATGGCAGTAATTTGCGGTAAAGTAGTCCAGCCTGCGATCCCAACTCCCAGAAAAGAAAGCGTCACCAGTACAATTGCTAGTAAAGAATTAAAACAATTGCGAGAAACTTTTTCTGCCAAAGTACACACAAACCAACTGCTCGTGACAGTCACGCAAATTAATGATACTAGGACAATCACCTGTAGCACAATAAAGTCCTGGTTATTGTGACTGCTTTGAGTAGAGTAATGCTTCGTCCACCATTTAGGGTATGTTAGCTCAAATTTTAGATGACGTAGCCGTGCATCTCCAACTATCAAAACTATAGGTAATAGTAGTCCTATTAAGAAATATTGCCAATTCCAAGCTAAACCTCCCACCACTAACACTAAGGCTTCTATGAAAAAAAAACCAAGTGACAACCAAGGCCATAAGACTTGCGGTTTGCCTCGACTCAGCCATAATCCCAAATGTAGCCCCATAATCGACAGTAGATAACAAGTAGCTGCTACCGTAACCAGCTGAGATACATTTCCAAAATACAGACAGATCAAACTCAGTAAAAAGGTAACTAAAAGAGCGGGACTCAGAACACCATGAGGAGACACTACTGTGAATATAGGAGAAAGCTGTCCGTCTAGGGCAAGTTGATATAAAATCCTCGGAGAGTTAGAAACTGCTGTAGCACAAAGTAGGAGACAGGAGAAAGTAATCAGTAAGGTCACTAAAAATGAGGCTTGTTGACCCCAAAAAGGCTTAGAAGCTTCTACCAGATTTAAGAACGCATCGTCACCTATTTCTGGGTTTACACTTGAACACATTAATACCCAAGAACCACCTAGAAAAACTGGCACAATTAGCCAAGCCGCTATGGTTAAGAAATTCAAAGTTTTATTGGGCTCGCGGCTATCAGCAACAAAAGAAGAAGTGGTTTCACAAGCATAAATTGAATAACTGGCTAAGAAAAACCACTTTGCCCATTCTCCAACACTCAGACTCGATATATTAGCTAACAGCAACTTAGGACCAGTGCTGGAGAAAGTTGACCATACCACGCCCTGAATGGAAAACAAAAGCAATAATAAAATCGCTGGGATTGCAAAAAATAAATGCAGGACAGCTAAAGTACGAGTGCCACTGAACGCTACGACAAATGAAATAACCGTAAATCCGATTTTGAGTAAGGTTTCCGGACAAGGAATACCTAGAGTTTCAAAATTGACTTTAACTAGGTTGGTGAGGATAATGGAAAACAATGCTGGTGCTGCTGCCCAGCTAAAGTAGTAAGCTAAAGCTGCGTAAAGACCCAAGCAGGGAAACTTATTGAGCAGCCTAGCTGTGTAATTTGGTGTTCCTCCAGCAACATCTGACCACTGTCTACCTAAACTTTGTATCTGCAAGTTCAGTAAGAAAGAGACGATTGTGCCAAAAACCCAAATTAAGATGGCTTTAGCTCCCAGTGCTGCATGAATGACTGGTGCTGTACCAATCCATCCAACGTGTCCCGTTAACCCAAAGCCACAGGCTTCAAGATAACTCAAAGTGCGGGGTAGGCTCATTACCAAGCGATGATTTCTATTTCCCTTCACATAATCATGACTAACCATTTTTTATTAGCTAGAATTATTGAGTTATTAATGGAATTACTTTACAGATAAATGTATCTGTATTTGAGTAAAATCTACCCTTTTCTCAGCTGTTAATTAGACAGGTATAAAATATCCGGCCATTTTGCAATATATTCTATAAGCATTTTTTAGTTTGTGTCCTATTAGGTTTCCTTGGGCGATCGCTGTTTGCCAATCCACACGTCAACGAAGCATAAAATCTCTACTTAGTTTCCAGTCTTCAGGTTCTAATTCTTATTTATAATAGGTATTGGGGTCTTCCACAGGATAAATTAATTAAAAAACACAATAATTCCTACGTAAACGATAGTGATAATTCTTTCTACCGTTTGAGAACTCGGATTTTTCAACTGTGTTCTTAACAAATCTTCACACTTATCTTCACAGGTTACTCATTTTTTCCACATATGGTTGAAATTGGAGCGGTAAGAATTCTAACAAGAAAAATTTAACTCCAAGTGATTTTACTGATTTTATATAAATCTTACGTATAGATAACAAAAAAGTAATTAAGAATATGGTAATATCTCCCATCCAAAACCTAAACCAAGAACTTTACCACAGCTATCTCAAGCTGATTAAGACACTGCTACACTGTTCTAATGGGGAAAAAACAGAGATTCTAAAACTCAACCAACATTTGATAGATGCCCATCTTGTTAACGTTGTACTTGATTTGATACAGACGACACAACAAAGCGCATCTATTCTGTGTGTAGAACTGGCGACAGAAGGCTCGGCGCGACTTATGAAACTGGTTCGTGAGTTAATAGGTATATATGCTGAAACTCCCTTACAAAGTGTATCAACAGAATTTGCTATGGGAAATGTTTACTTGGAAACAAAGCAGTTTTGCAAGGCGAAACAGTCCTACGAGCAAGCTTTAGAAATTTTTAGGAAGCAAGGCGATCGCACAGGAGAAGCGAATACACTCGCACTGATAGGAGACACTTTATATCACCAAGATAATTTTACGGCAGCACTCAAGTTTTACACACCTGCTCGTACAATTATGTTAGAAACAAGAGCAAAACATAGCGAAGCAATACTGCTTCAACAAATGATATCTTCTTGTTATTTTACAAGTCAATATGCTGAAGCTATAAAATTATCGGAGCGACGTTTGGTTATTGCCCGAGAACTTTGTTTGCGTTCTATGGAGGCGCATACTTTATACGCTTTAGCAACTTATTATGAAGCTATAGGCTGCATGTCAGAAGCAGGGGATTGCTACTGGAAATGTTGGGAAATTGCTCAAGAAATAGGTGCTAGCAAATTAGAAATCCAAAGTTTGAAAGGTTTGGGAGACTTTTATCTGAATGAGAATTTGATAGAGGAAGCAATGGATATTTATGCAGAATGCTTGGATATGGCATCTCAAATGGGTTATCTCCAAGTAGAAGCAAATTGTTTGCAATCTTTATCAAAAGCTTACCTTTGTTTGGGAGATGAAGAAACGGCAAGAGAGTACAATCAACAGAGTTTAAAAACCAAACAAACCTTGGATATTTCCTTGGTGGAGCAAATGCTTTAAAACTTGTAAAGTGATGTCGCGAATCGCAAACAGCAAAACTTTCTTCAAATCTCACGCAACCTCTACAAAGGCGCACTCGTCACAAAGCTTCTCTTAAGTAGTCAGGCAAAATTGTTTATATATCTTTTGAAGCTTGAGTCATAATTGCACAAGTGTTTCAGGCAAAGTAGATATAAAGTTAATTTTGCACGGGTACTTAGCATCTTTGGGACGAGTGCAAGAGATAACAAAAGTTTATGCAAAAGGCGTGGAAGGCTCCACTTACCACATTGTTAATCTGTATCTACCGTTTTCTTGTGGTACGGCTGAAATCACCACAACGTAATAAGTCCCATCCTCAGGTAACTTTGCTCTATCAATGAGAGCACTGTACTTGCGATCTTTGTCTAGATCGGAAGCAACAACTTGCCCTTTAGAATTCATTAAGACCACGTAAGGCACAAACTCTTCATAAACGCTCTCTACACGTATACTTACGCGTTGGTCTCTTTTTCCTTGAAATTTAGAAACATCATAAGAGTTTCTATTTTTTTTCAAAGTTAAACTTTCATCTAATTTGGCGGCTTCATCTAAAAGATAGCCGGATGTGTCGTTTCTGAGAGCTAAACTATAGCGCCCTACATCCTTAGCATCTCGGCTTGTGACAGCAATCGTATACCTACCCGCTACAGGCAATCGTGCAAATATGTATGCATCTTTATTTTTTTGTGTAGTTCCCCTACTAACAAGCACGTTATTATCGGGATCGAGTAGAAGAACAAATGGCTCTAGAGCTAAGTTATTGGTGCGGCGGTTATCTGCGCTACCGGTTAACCTGATTTGAATATATTGGTTTTCTTGTCCGTCAAACTGATAAAAATGGTAATGCCTGCCTTTGTATTGATAATCACCAGGAGCCAGAATACCGAGTGCAAAATCTACAAAATTAATCTCTTTAAAAGCGATTCCATTGGATAAATTAATTGGTGAATTTTCTGTGCTTTGTCTATTAGGCTGTTTTGAACCGACCGCAGCAGTACGCTCAACTCTTAACTGAGGATTTGGAGTGGGAATATTTGGTGTATTAGCGCTTGGAGTACGCCCTCCTTGTTGTGGAATAGTATTTTGTGCGGGCGCAGTTGCTGTCCTCGTATTGGAAATTGTCTCTACTTGTGGCTTGGGTCTGGGTGCGGGTGCTGTGGCTGTGTTGGCAGTCTGTGGCTTGGGTTTGGGTGCGGGTGCTG
>NZ_JBFPMW010000010.1:0-270209 GCF_045999855.1 Tolypothrix campylonemoides VB511288_2 | reverse complement strand
TGGCTGTGTTGGCAGTCTGTGGCTTGGGTTTGGGTGCGGGTGCTGTGGCTGTGTTTGTACTTGGGGTTGTCTCTACTTGAGCTTGGGGCTTGGGAGCAGGCGCAGTCGCCGTGCTTGTACTTGGGGTTGTCTCTACTTGGGCTTGGGGCTTGGGAGCAGAGCTTGCTTCGCTAGCACTTGGAGTTATGCTTTGCAAAGGTTTTGGTGGTAGCGGCGATTCAATGGTTTGTTTTGGAGTGGTTGGATTCGCTGGTATTTGGGGAGTATCTACTTGCTCAACGAGTTTACCTACCGCTTCTTGTTCTCTTTCGTCTGGTAGTTTAGCAATTGTGTAGGGTTTGGTTTGCTGAGCAGTTCTGAAAGCTTCTACAGGCATAATATATGCGGATACCAGCAAGCTACTACTTATACAGCAACTTAGAATGAAGTTGGCTCTATTTGTATACCTGTTGTTATTTCGTCCTGACATAATCGCACTGCTCCTAGAGAGTGAAGGTATATGATTATGATTCAATAAGAAAATTCTCCAAATCGTTCTTTAGAAATAAACCGATTAGATTTGATTGTGAAAATTATGTCAAGAAAGCTACAATTATCATTATATTTTTGTATAAAATATTTCATCTTTCTTGTCAAATATAAGACATTAGATTAAAATCTTAAAAATCAGTTAGAAATCGAGAAAAATTAGGAAATTTATCTTGAATAGATTGCGATCGCTTTAACTTTCTCCTCAAAACCTATACTTCTTAATTTCTCTATGATAACACTCGTGATGTTTTCATGAATTTGTTCTTGAGAATTACCATTTTCGGGCAATCAAAATGCAAACACGCGCACTCCACTCAAGATCTCCGCTCTCAAAAGCGGAGATACCCATATCTGCATAACCATTTTTTTCAATCGAGATCTGTTACCAAGGTTGTATCAGAAATTTCAACAACACAATTGAGTGTGTGCTGTTGATACAGATCGATAAGACGTGACTCAATAGGGCACAGCACCCGCGTAAAAAAATATTCTTATTCTCTCAAGTGTTGGCTCATCGCACAATACTAGGTAATTTTACCAGTAGCAGCTTGCCACTGACACTGATGAAGCAACGAAGATGCCCGGATGCTTTTGGCAGCAGACGTAGCATAACATGAATAGAAAGCTTAAAATCTCATTCTATAGTTAACCGTTATGTTCCATTTTTTGAAAATAGGGACACTAGAAGTGGCAAACCATCACCGACCTCCGATCTGCAATTGCCAATCGCTTTTTGAAAACGTGAATTCAGTCAAGAAAATTGAGCTATGTAATATCATAGATTGCAGCACAGTCACCTTGTTAGACGATGCTCTGCTGCCTGAACCCTGATTGCCCGAATCCTCTCAATCCTGATGGGATAAATTATTGCCAGAGTTGCGGCACGCCACTGGTACCACTTCTTCGAGGTCATTATCGCGTTACCAATGTCCTTTCCGATGAGGGCGGATTTGGTAAAACTTATTTAGCGGAAGATGTAGACAAACTTAACGAGCGCTGTGTTGTTAAGCAGTTGGCACCAAAAGTCCAGGGAACGTGGGCTATTAAGAAAGCGATTGAATCGTTTCAACAAGAAGCACAGCGCCTTCAGGAACTAGGTAAACACCAGCAAATTCCTACCTTGCTGGCATACTTTGAGGAGGCGCACTATCTATATTTGGTACAGGAATTTATTGATGGACAAAATTTGCTGAGGGAATTGCAACAAAGGGGAGCTTATGGTGAAATAGCCATTCGCAAACTATTGCTTAATTTGCTGCCTGTTCTTCAGTTTATCCACGAACACGGGGTGATCCATCGAGATATTAAGCCACAAAATATTATGCGGCGATCGCCCTTTTCTCCCACTAACCTACAGAAGAGGAAAAATTTGTCATCCCTCTTAGGGACGATAGAAGGTGAACTCGTACTGATTGATTTTGGTGCTTCAAAACAACTTAGCGAAACTGTAAAGACAAAACCGGGAACGACGATTGGGACTCGAGGTTACAGCCCTCTAGAACAAATGCAAGATGGAGAAGCTCATCCTGCAAGTGATTTATTTAGTTTAGGTGCTACCTGTTTTCACTTAATGACTGGAGTGTCACCTGCTACTTTATGGACCGAAAATGGTTATAGTTGGATGACTTCTTGGCGACAATATCTGAAAAGCCCAATTAGTAACGGTTTGGGTAAGGTTATTGATAAACTTTTGAAGAAAGCGATTAGAGAACGCTATCAATCAGCAAATGAAGTTTTACAAGATTTATCGTCTTATTCATTAGTTACGCCACAATCATCACAAAGCTTCCTACTGCAAAGAGGTCTTTTACTGAGTACTACCATTCTATTTTTAGGGTTTGGAGGAATTTGGTATATGAAAGATTCCTCACTTCTCAATCCTTTAGCAGAAAGTCAGTCTTCCCCACTTAAAACCCTTAACGGTCATTCTAACTTAGTCACCTCTGTCGCTGTCAGTAGCACTTCCAAGAGTGCCATGCTCGCGAGTAGTAGTTTTGACACAACAGTAAAACTATGGAATTTAGTCACGAAAACGGAAATCGCCACATTAGAAGGTAATGCTGGCTCAGTTCATTCCGTTGCTATCAGTCCTGATGGTCAGATTGTCGCAAGTGGCAATGGTAACAACACTATCAAGCTGTGGAACCCATTTACTAAAAAAGAAATTCGTACCCTCTACGGTCATTCCAGTTCTGTCGAAGTTGTCACTATCAGTCCGGATAGTAAAATCCTCGCTAGTGGAAGTTTTGATGGCACTATAAAACTATGGAAACTAGCAACGGGAGAGGAAATTGCAACACTCAAAGAACATTTTAGCCCGGTTAAATCCCTTGCTTTTACTTTCGACGGGCAAACTCTTGCTAGTGGTAGTGAAGATTGTACTGTAAAACTATGGAATCTTCAAACCCAACAAGTTATCAGAACTCTCAGAGGGCATTCCGAACCCGTGCGGTCTGTTGCTATCAGTCCAATTTCTCCCAACCTTAACGAATTCGGTGGAATTCTTGCAACTAGCAGCGCTGATGACACCATTAAGCTATGGAACTTAAGTACTGGTGAAGAAATTTATACTTTTAAAGGGCATAAATATTCAGTCAATTCTGTGGCTTTTTCTTCAGATGGCGAAACCCTTGCTAGCGGTAGTAGCGACAACACCATCAAACTATGGGATATAAAAACAAAAAGAGAGATTCGCACATTTAAGAATCCCTCTAAAGAGGTCACCTCTGTCGCCTTTAGCCCCGATCGCAAAACTCTCATTAGTGGTAGTGCTGATGGCAGTATTAATATTTGGGATGTCACATTTAACCACAGCTCGTAGGAGACAAACGCAGATATTATCGGTTTCTGATGATGTTAATTTTTTTGCAAAGGACGAGCAAAACCTTGGTTTTTGTAAGCTTCAACTAATTCTGGCTTCAAACGGACCGCTTGGTTGAAATCCTCAATTGCTCCCTTATCATCTTTCCGGGCGTAACGCACAAAAGCACGGCTGATATAAAGTAAAGCATTTTTAGGATGGAGCCGGATTGCCTGGTTGTAATCAGCGAGTGCTCCTTCGTAATCTTTCTGAATATAACGGGCAAAACCTCGGTTATTGTAAGCTAGGGCAAAATCAGGCTTGTGGTGAATTGCTTCTGTGAAATCATTAATCGCCCGCTCGTAATCTTTGTTCGTTTCCACTGGCTCTTTTGGATTAATGTACAACCCCGATGGAACCGATGAAATTGCGTCCTTTTCATCCCAAGCAACACGTGCGAGTCCCCGGTTGTTGTAAGCTAGGGCAAAGTTTGGCTTTAGACGAAGCGCTTCATTATAATCTGCGATCGCTCCTTTGTAGTCTTTCTGTTCTTGTCGGGCATTACCCCGTAAAGTGTAATACAGATACCCAAGCTGGGGGAACATTGCGATCGCCTTTTGATAGTCCTCCATTCCTCCTTGGAAATCTTTCACAATAAACCTAGCATCTCCCCGGTAGCTGTACAACCAAGCATTATCAGGCTGCTGGCTCAAAGCTTGGTTAAAGTCCTCCAACATTCCCTGCTGGTTTCCGACTCTAGCACGAACAATTCCCCGCCCAACATATGCAGGAGTATAGTTTGGTTGCAGGCGTATTGCTTCGGTATAATTTTCGCCAGCGGCTGCAAAATCTTTCTGTGCCGTTCTGACATCACCGAGCTTTTTGTAATAGATATAAGCTGATTCTGGAGCGAAACCAATCGCTGTCGTGTAATCTTCAATAGCTCCCTTAAAATCTTGGAGATAATAGCGAGCAAGACCTCTTTTGCTGTAGATAGAAGCAGAGTCAGGTTCAAGGTGCAGAGCTTTGTTAAAATCTTCCACAAACGCCAATCGATTGCCCATTTGAGCGTAGACAACGCCTCGCTCTACATAAGCATAAGCATTATCAGATTGAAGACTTATCGCTTTATTTAAATCTGCAAGCGCTCCTTGATAATTTCCTTCTTGAGACCTAGCGACACCTTGCTGTCTGTATGCAAAGGGGTTATCGGGCTGAAGGTTCAAAGCCGTGTCGAAATCCTTAATTGCTTCTTGAGTATCTCCCATATTTCTATGGATTTCACCTCGAAGAATGTACTGCAACGGTTGGGGATTAATTTTGATAGCGCGATCGCACGCTTTAATAGCTTGTGCGTAATTTCCCAATTCAGCTAAAACACTGCACAGCCCCCGATAAGCCATAAACTCATCTGGCTTGAGTTCAACCACTTTTTCTAAAGCTTGACGTGCTTCTTCGTATCGATTTAAAGCAAAAAGGGTATCTCCGAGTTCCCGCCATGCAGGATCGTATGTGGAATTGTATGAGGTGGCTTGATTGAAAGATACCAATGCTTCTTTGTATTTCCGTTGCAACCGTTGCGCCCTTCCCTTTGCATACCAGGCTTGATAAAAGTTTGGCTTGGTACGTATTGCTTTATCAAAAGCGTCTGCTGCTTTTTCGTATTTTTGCAATCGCAGTAGTTTGTTCCCATAACTGAGCCAATCAAATTCATCTGCTACAGTTCCTGGTGGTTCTATATTGAAAGCAGATGTAATGATTTCATCTAATTGTGGAGCGCTCAATCGCGGTGGTAGGGAAGTTTGTATTTTAAAGTAAATTTGTTTTTTGTCTTGTTGCACTAATGCTAGAAACGTGCGGATCGGTACACCCAAACTGTATCCCAACTGGATTTCCCGTTCTTCACCTGTTTTCTGTTTAATTAAAGTTGGTTCGCCTTCGGCTGCTGTATGAATGCCAATAACTCGTCCCAAGCTGTCCAACACCGGGCTACCACTCATGCCTTTGGCAGTGGAATTGGTATAAACTAAATCATACCCAAAAGCAAAAGAACGAGCATCCTTAACGCGATCGATTCCCCCTCCGTACAGCAATCCTGCATTAAACTGACGGGTTGGTGGTTCTGCACTCTGTGATGATACGGGTGTCCCCGAGACAAAAACAACTCTGTCCTCATTGCCCAAGTCGTAGTTTCCCAAAACACCCACTTGGTAAGTGTTATTACTAATAAATTGTAACAAAGCTAGATCTGTTCCCGGCCAAGTTTTTACTGTGGTCGTGTCCACAGAGTATTGCTTTCCATCGTGAGTGACAACTTTTAATTCGTTCCTACCACGCACCACGTGACCTGCTGTAAGAACGTAGTATTTATTACCTTCTTTTGCTGCTATCACTCCCGAGCCGTGACTGTTTTCCCAAGCGATCTGCACTGTAATTTCTTTAGCAATATTGTCAACTAAACTTGCAGCAGGTGGGATGGGTTTGGTTATTTCTCTCGCAGCTAATGGTTGAGCTTGCAAAACCTCTGGTGGAATTATGGGTGGTTCTAGTCTAGCAAGTGTCTCAATTGGCACTCCCCAACTCGATTTTCTCATGCGATCGCGTAAAGCATCATTGGGCTGAGAGCCATCTTCATACACGTAAGGATCGCCCCATAAAGGTTGAGCGTGGATACCATTGATACCAATAACTTTACCCGCACTATCAAGCATCGGTCCTCCACTCATACCCTTGTCAACTTCGTTGGTATACCCAACTCGGTAACCTCCTTTCAAAGGACGTCCCAAAAGCAGAGAGACCCGTCCCATTCTGAACACTAACTGTTTTGCTACAAACGAATTGCTTTCAAAAGGAAAACCGGCGGAGAATACTTCATCTCCTTCTTTCAAAGTCAGTGAATTGCCTATAGGAGCTACTATATACTGTTTGTTCGCACGGAACTGTAATAAAACTAAATCCTGATGATTGTAATCTATCCCTTTCACCAACTCAGCTCGGTAGCTTTGACCATCATTGGTATAAATAACATGAGCTTTCCCCACGTCTACAACGTGCTGACTGGTTAAAACTGTGTACAGATCCCCTTCTTTCTGAAGAATAATGCCAGAACCACCTCGTTCTCCAGAGACAATACCAACTGTGATGGCTTGAGCAAGCTTTTGCAGTTGCTCCGAGGACAATTTAGAAGATTGCTGTAAGGCAAAAGCTGCGGGAGTATAAATATTTAGGTAGCAACCTTGTACTGACAGCATCAACAATGCACTTATCCAGATGCTGAAAGCCAGAAAACGATGATTTATTTGCTCGTATCCCATAATTCCAGTCTCGTCTCTCTCATACAAATTTAGGGGAAATAGGGTTTTCGGTTTTTCTATGCGATTTCCCCATTTCCTTGTTGGGAACTACGCAAAAATATTAATAAACAAAAATAATTTACTCAACATCAGCCGTTTTTTCCCGTAAGATCCGATTCACATCAACGTAAACATCGGGAGACACAACCCCTGATTGCACGATTGGACCACTAGCCGTGTACCCCATTTGTCTGAGATTTTCAATAACTAGGCTGGGATTGTCCTCTGGTCTTAAGGTCAGTAGTAAGTAACTGCAGGTATCTCCATATCGGCTAGCAGCACACAAAACTTGTTGACCATTCATATATCCAATTGTGAGATAATTCAGTACACCATCTTGAGAGGCATTTTGAAACCGAGCGGAAACTAACTCACAACGAGCTTTAGCGGAATATGTGTTGCTCCACGTTCTCTTCCAGCTAATAAGTGCAACTTTTTTCCCTGTTATCGTTCTGGCATACGTGGTAGGAACGCCATCTTTATTAGGCGCACAAAAATACGTTGTCGTTTGAGCATGGATAGGTCGAGCCATTGTTGCAATGCTACTGAGTGCTATAGCACTAGCAGCTAGCATATTGGCAAACATTTTAGCTTTCATAGTGATACTATGCTTCCTGGTTTTTCAGAAGTGATCTTAACTACGTTATGTACACAGAGAAACCCTAAGTTCAAATGGAAATAAAAAAACTAGTTTATATTATACCGTACTACCATTCTAATACTTCATTTTCTCAAAAAGAGAATTGTGATTTTTAATACATATAAACCAGTTGAAAATAATACATAACATTTAAAAAAGAATCCAAGATTATACCAAGAACTTATGGGAAACTGAAGTGTTATAAAATTCGTTTTTTAAGATTCCAAAAGTCGTAATTCCAAATAGAGAAACTTCTTTTTGACAGATGCAACTTCAAGTAGAGAAAGGTTTCCGGCTAGAGATTGATTTAGGTTACAAAAAAACTCAATAAGCTGGACGTGTTGCATTGAAAAATCAAACTGAGGAATTAAACGTGAACCGCAAACTCTCTCAATTGTTAGGACTGAGTGCTCTTGCTATCAGTTTAGCTACCTTACCTTCAGTTCTGAGTGCTTCTGCTCAAACAACCACAACTCCTGATGGAACTGCTACAAGTACCTCTACAGACCGACCTGTCACTGATGGAAATTACCAAGATAGCGATTGGGGTTTACTGGGCTTGCTTGGTTTGTTTGGTCTTTTCGGTCGCCGCAACCGCAAACATAATGAAGAGACTGTAGGTTACACAAATCGTGATGTTGTTGGTACTTCTAGCGATCGCACTAGATACTAAAATCAGTCACAGCACCTAAGGTAGAGAGTGGGAGCTAAAAAACTTTCTTAATGGGTGAGTGCTCCCCTTACCAAAATCACTGTAACATCAACACCTGAAGCGATCGCTTCTGGAATATTGCCATTTAGAGCATGTTGTAGCATTCCTTCTCGAGAAGCACCTAAAACAACAACGTCATAATGTTCCTTTTTTACTAAGCTAATAACTCCTTCAGAAACGGATTCAGATTTAACTGGAGTAGCAATTACGGTACTGGCTAATTTGCGCCGACGTATAAGTTGGCGGATAGCTTCTTCTAAAACTGTCATATCAGGTGCTTCTTCCGATGGCTTAAACACTCGTGTCAGACGAATTTTTGGATCGTTCCCCAATGTGACTAGAGCAGGTAACAATTTAATCGCCACCCACGCGTTAGGACCGCCCGCCATTGGAACTAACCAACGATTAAAGGGTGTGGGGACAGGGAGAAGTCCCAATTTCACTACCATAACTTCGCAGGGTGCTTGGCGAACAATAGTATCTACAACATTCCCAAAAATACGACCTGGGGTGGAAGTATTACCCTTCCACCCCATTAGGATTAGGTCGATATGCCTTTCTTTAATTGTCTCTAGAATTGCATGGGCGGTATCGTGAGCAACCCGGATTTGGGTATGTATGGGAATTTTGCGTTTTTTCCCCATAGCTTCTGCTAGCCGCAGAAGGCGTCGGCTTTTTGTTGTCTTTACGGGTGTTTCGGCGGTAGAACTGTGACGGGAAACCAGCATGACTTGTACGCATTCTATTTCATAATGGCGATCGCTTGCTATGGCGGCTGCCATTTCCAAGAGGGTACCGGCGGTTTCTGGATTGGCAATTGGAACTAATAACCGACCTCTACCAGTACTGGGCGATCGCGTCTGGTACACAATATAGGAAGGTTCCAATCGCGGTCCCGACTGCTTATTTTCGACATTGAGATGGTTTGCTTCTGCGCGAATAATGTCAGCACGGGTAATGATACCAATGAGTCTGCGTCCTTCAACAACAGGTAAACGACTGATTTGATAGCGGTTTAGCAGATACAGTACATTACTGAGGTTGTGAATGGGACTCACCGTTAAAGGTTCGCCTGTCATAATTTCCTTTAAAAGTGAATCCTTCGGCTTATCCCGCATTTTCTGCAAATCGCCTTGCGTAATAATACCCACCAGTTTGCTGTTTTCCACCACTGGAAAACCTCGATGGTGAGAACGGGAAAAAATCTCTGTGACCTCCTCTAGTGTCATTTCTGCTTCAAGAGTTTCTACCCGTTGTTGCATCACGTCTCTTGCTGTCAGTTTTGTTAAAACTTCCTCAACAGGAGCCGGTTTTTGGATATTGATACCGTTTAGCTGTAAAAGCCGATCGTATAACGATCCGGGCAAAATTTTTTCAGCCACTAGGTAAGAAGTCACCGAACCAATCATTAACGGAAGAACTAAATTAAAATCCGTTGTCATTTCAAACACAATCACAATTGCTGTGATTGGTACTTTTGAGACAGCACTAAAAAATGCTCCCATTCCTGCAAGTGCGTAAGTTGTAGCGTCGCCTCTTGCTAAAAGGTATGACTGACAAACACCAATGATGTAGCCCAAACAAGAACCTAAAATCAGACTCGGCGCAAACAATCCTCCAGGTGCGCCCGAGCCAAATGCAACTAAGGTTAAGATAAATTGAGCTACAAAAGCCAGCACTGCCATCAGAGGATCGACACCACCCGTAATGACGAACTCCCGCAATCCAGTATTATTCCGGAAAGGTAGGGGTAGCATCGCAACGACTGCACCTGATATCAAACCAGCTAAAGCGACTTTCAAGGGTAAACTAACATGCAGTTGGCGGTATACTCCGACACTTGCAATCAGCCCTCGATTAAATAAACCAGCAAACAAGCCTGCTAAAATGCCTAAAAGCAAGTAAAAAGGGATTTCTGGTAAAGAGAAACTGCTCGAAGATTTAGCCAACTCCAGACTGAGTTCCAAACTTCGACCACCCAACAACCGCGAGACGACCCCACCAATAAACGAAGCAATAATAGCTGTTCCTAAAGTGAGTCCCGATAAATCTTGTAGTAATTCCTCTACGATAAACAATACACCTGCAATTGGAGCATTAAAAGCTGCTGCCAATCCCGCACCAGCACCAGCTGCTATCATTTGTCGTCGATGATCTGGAGAAGTCGGAACCCATCGGCTCATCCCTGCAGCTAAAGCCGCCCCAACATGAACGGTAGGACCTTGGCGTCCGAGAGTTAAACCCGACCCTAAAGCAATGGTTGCACTGATCAACTTTACCGCAGCAACACGCCACGATAATCTTATCGGGACGTTGGCAAGAGACGCTTTGACTTGAGGAATACCACCTCCTGATGCTTCAGGCGCAAATCTTTCTACCAGTAACCCAGCAAGATATCCAAAAGATGCACCAATCGCAGGTAAGACCAACCAAGCGGGAAGAATATGGGAACTGTGAACTCTCCAAGTACCCAACCATCCCGATCCCACTTTAAAAAAGACTGCGGATAAAGCTGCAACAAAACCAATAACTGACGCTTCTGCAATTGCTAAACCTCTTCTTGGCTGCCAAATAGCACGGAAGGATTTAGTAAGTAAAGGAGGCGACATAAAAATTTACAATATAAAGCAGGATTGGGAATATACCTATTTTCTACTAGCAAAGTCATTTCATCAAATAATTAATAAGGTAGATGATTTTGGATTGGATTCACCGCAAGGCAAGGACTCAATCATCAGGGATTAGCGCTCGCTGGTTATCGGTCACTGTTTCCCCGTGCTCGAGAGATCTTCCACTATTAAAGATGGGGTGTAACAGGAACCATTCCACTCAGCGTCACTACCCAGTTCCATCAATTGTTTGAGAACTGTATAAACGTTTCCTGCGACCATCGTATCCTTAATGCGTCCGATCACTTCACCCTTTTGAACGAGGTAACCCAAATCAACATTAATAGAAAAGTCTCCTGACATCTCAGTATTTCCACCTAGCATTTGATCCACGATCAATCCCCGATCCAAATGTTGAATTAGCTCTTGTAAGGTTCCCGAACCGGGTTGAATGAGGAAATTGAATAAACCAGGAGTGGGGTAGCTATTTAATCCAGGACGAAAACTATTACCAGTAGAGGGCATTCCTAATTGACGTCCTGTTGTGCGATCGCTGTAAAAATTCTGTAGGACGCCATTTTCTATAAAGACTAAAGGCTGAGTTGGAGTCCCTTCATCATCAAACGGACAGCTGTAGGGTCCTGCTTCGGGGTCTTGGTAGAGGGTTAAACTTGGAGAAACGACTAATGTCCCCATACGACCTCCCCAAGGAGAAGCTTTTTCCAAGACTCTTTTGCCATTTAAAGCCGCTTGTACGGTACTCCAAAGCATATCTGCAGCTTTGGATGTGAACAAAACTGGAACGCGACCGTTAGGGGATGGGACATTTTTTTTTGCCCAAGCCAATCGTTGTAAAATTTGCTGAGCCACTTTTTCAGGCTGTAGGTTATTGCGTTTTATTTCACCATCAGCAACGCTTAAGAAATCGTCACCGCGTACCCATTCTGCTTCTATGTAACAACTGAGAGTTGTATCCGTATAGTGACAATCTAAACCTCTGGTGTTAACGAGTCTGGTTGTTTCTACATCGCATTCCCAGTCACCGGTACAAACGACATCTGGGTAATGCTCGCGAATGAGTGCGATCGCTTCTTTACCCCATTCTACCAACTTTTCTACAGAGACGCTTTTCCCTAAATCTGGATAGAAAGGCTGATAGTTACCATTTAATTCTACTATTTCTTGTTGGTTTAATTGACTGAGGGCTAAAGCACGTTCTACCAATGCTTGTGGTTCTACCGGACCGTAAGCTACTGCTAACCCCGGACGCCCGTTTTGCCACAACCGCAGTGCTGTACCTTCTGATTGGCTGGTTTCTAACTGCTTGAGGCGATTGGCTTCAAAAAACACGGGTCGAGACAGCGACAGTGACTGATACACCTCGGCTGCTTCTGCTCCTGATTTTACCGAAAGTTCAAGCAATTGCTCTGCTAGTGAATATTGAGGTAATTTTTGAGGCTCCATGTTTTTTGCTTTTGAATTGCTAATGGCTAATAGCTAATGGCTAATGGCTAATTGTTCTTCTATTAGCTACTAGCCATTAGCTATTAGCTCATCCCCCAATCAATTTACGGCAGATTGACCTCTTGTAAAAGCCAAAATCCAGCAAAAGATTCTTCTTGCGGATTGGACTGCACTGCTATAAAATGCAATCCGTTGGCTTTCTGCTTTGCGGCTTCAAAAGCTTTGGCTGTTGCTAAAGTTTGGTCATTTTTGATATTTGCCAAAATCCAGCTTTCAGTAGCACCCGTTTCCAAAACTAATCTTGCTCCTTGAGTGTTGTCGAATTTCAACCACGCCAACTCCAAGCCAGACATCCACGCTGCTAGGGGTAATGCTCTAGGTGAGAAAATTAAAATACCGGGAATACGGGTTTCCGGGGAAACTTGCGCGAGTTCTAGAGGAAATGCTTCCCTAAAACCAATTTCCCACTCGTGCATATCGGCAAAATCTGCACCCTGTAAGTTGACAAAATTCCACTGCTGTCCTTCCAAAGCATCTGGTAACCGTTGAGGTAAGGGATTGTCCAAACGCACTGAGGGATTTGTTCCTGCTTGATACCCTGGTTCTTGGGGATAAACTTCTTCCATCCTCTGTTGCAGCCATTGGTTCAGCAGCAGAGTCCGGCGGCTTGGTTGTGCGGGAATGCCAAGGTCCTTGCAGGCTTTTGTAATCATATTGTTCATTTGACGGCGGAAAAAGCGGATTCTTTTTGGAGAAACACCAGCTTTCTCAATGGCTTCTTCGATCGCCGTCCGCAACCATACTGAATTCACTTCAGTACTGGGGCAATACTTGGTAAAGCGAAAAACAGAATCGACTTTGGTGCGCGTATCTAACGGGCTTTCGCATACCAAGACTTCCCAAAGTTTTTTTTGATTTTCGTCCAGTATTGGACGTGAGTAAAAATCGAGTTCCCAAATACTGCCCATGTTATGCCGTTGAAATTTGGCTACTTTTTTATATCTTTATGATACGGGGGATTGGGGACGGGGGATTGGGAGACAAGGAGGACATGGGAGACAAGGAAGAATAAGTTATTCTAAAAGCTCCTAGAAATCAGCGATCGCCTCAGGCATGACTTTCATGGTTAATACAGTTTTTGGCTACTTTGTCAATTCATAGATTTTATATTTGTCAATTCATAGATTTTATAACTGTTAAAAACAACTATATTAGAAATTTAATTTAGAAATTAAATTCTTGATAAAGATTGTTTGTGTCTTATGTAAAAATTCTATTAAATAGGTCATAAATTTAATACTTTTTGGGCTGTCCTGTATTAAGTTGAGGACTAAGTACCAAAAATAATTATGTAAAGGTCATTCCCAAATCGTGAGTTTGTGCAGAAAAGAGCGCAGCTCTGAAATCTAAACTCAGAGGTCAGTTGTATGTCTTGTCTAGCTTTTAT
This sequence comes from Tolypothrix campylonemoides VB511288_2, assembly GCF_045999855.1. Taxonomy (NCBI): domain Bacteria; kingdom Bacillati; phylum Cyanobacteriota; class Cyanophyceae; order Nostocales; family Tolypothrichaceae; genus Tolypothrix; species Tolypothrix campylonemoides. The sequence goes on along the minus strand of NZ_JBFPMW010000010.1, from coordinate 256,653 downwards.
TAGATCGATTCTCCAGACTCACATTCAGCAAGCACTGCTGAAAGGTAAAATTTTTGTAGGATATAAACTCGTACTTAAAACAGTCCCGGCTGTCAGAATTCCTGGTGGCTTGACTCCACCCTAGCTTAATAGATTTAAATGGCTCTCCTGGGAGGTAGGAAAGGCACAATTTTACACTACCTGTGCCTTGTAGGAGATATGTCATTTTTAATTATTGTGTTTGTTTCTTAGTTCATAAGATTCAGAAACCTTCGCTAAATTCTCAGTCTGTGGGGGGAGTTTTAATCCCAGTTCTTGATATAGCTGCACAGACTAAAGAATGCTGGTGTCTCTGAGTCTGTGTTAAATGCCTTTTTCTCTATACAGTCAAGAACTTCAGCCTCCTTGACTGTCTGCTGTACGTGAAAAAGATTGCGTTCAAGACTTTCCAAAAGCTAATTTTTCTGTTGCCCATTTTTATTAATGCAACAAGAAGGCAACTCTGAACAGTGCGGGAAAATTTGCTTTTTGGTTCTATCTGCATAATATTGCTTGTCTTGGTTTGAGTCCCCCATTCTTATTGAGAAGGTTCTACCCAAGCGTATGGGTATCCTATCTGAGGCTCTAAAGCCAGTACAAAAAGGCATAAGTCTGGAGGCAGAGATCGCAATACCGTGACCTTCTGTACCCTTAATGAACTTAGTTGAAAGATATAGACTTTGGATTTCTATATTTTTAAGCTCTGCTTCATTAACGTTCTGCGAGTTTTGTCTGTGAAAGCTATTTTTTGTTGTGACAGTAGGAAATAAGATGAAATCCATGCCTCAACTTCTAGATAAATTGAATGAGAAAAGACTCCGTTTTGATTACTTAGACGGATTGCGTGGGCTTGCATCTCTGTATGTCGTCCTTGTCCACATTGAACCATCAATTGGAGGACAACTGCCTCTATTCTGGCTATTTCTAGGAAGAGCGATGAAATACGGTGCATTTAGTGTTGTAATTTTCATTGCTCTTTCAGGTTACGTTTTAATGCTGCCGGTAGCTCGTTCTGAAAGCGGTTATATATCAGGAACTTTAATTAATTATGTTAAGAGACGAGCACGGCGAATTCTACCACCTTACTATGTGGCTCTATTTATGTGTCTGCTACTAGCAGGAGCTATCTTCTTATTAGAAAACTTCACAAGTTTTCAGTGGCACAAAGAGGCTGGAATCGGACCATTCTCTCCTAACTTTTCTTTTATTGATGTTTTATCTCACCTGCTACTTGTTCACAATCTTGACGCCAACACGTACATGACGATAAACCCACCTATGTGGACTGTAGCAACAGAATGGCAGATATACTTTTTGTTTCCGCTATTGTTACTGCCTGTTTGGCGACGGTTCGGATTGTTATCAGTCGTGATTATCGCCTTTGCAATTGGCATAACACCAATCTATTTACTCAATGGATTATTTGAATCAGCAAATCCTTGGTTTATTGGTATTTTTACCTTAGGAATGGCAGCTGCAGATATTGGATTTTCTCAAAAACCCAAGCTAGTCACTATGAGAAGTTCCCTACCGTGGGGTTGGTTGACTGTTACCTTCGCTTGTATTGCCTTTTTAACTGAGTGGCGAAAACTGGAATTACATATATGGATTGGTCAGACTTTTTTTGGTCTTGCTGCTGCTTGTCTATTTATTTATTGCACCAAGTTTTTAATGCAGGGTAAACAGCTTCCTTTTGTGCTGCGTTTTTTACAACATCCTTGGGCGATCGCACTTGGGACTTTTTCGTATAGCCTATATCTTACTCACGGACCCGTCTTAGTATTCGTGCGTTACTTTTTGTTTTATCTGCCAATTTCTCCAGAGCTATTTGCAGCTGCATCATACATAGTAGGTGTGGCAATGTCATTAATAACTGCTTATTTATTTTACTGGGCTTTTGAGCGACCATTTATGTCTGGTTTTATGAAAAAACACCAATTAAAAGATACATTTATGTGAGTATCAATGCAAAGTAAAGATAAGCATTGTACACTTATCTTTACGATAAGTTTTAGAGAATATACTTTCGATACTTGATAGCGTTAACAGTCAAAAAAAGAATAATATGAAGACAACTATAGAAACATATCCTGAGAAAAAAATACGTCTTTCTTTCTTAGATGGAATACGTGGTTTAGCAGCATTATATGTCGTACTTTGTCATATTTTGCCGCACCAAGCAGAGAACTTACCTCTGTGGATAAATTTACCAACAAAACTAATACGATATGGTTCTTTTAGCGTTGCAGTTTTCATTGTACTTTCTGGCTACTGTTTAATGCTGCCAGTCACGCGCTCTCACACAGGTTATATTCCAGGAAGTCTATTCGATTATTTTAAAAGAAGAGCGCGAAGAATTTTACCACCTTTCTACGCAACAATTGTTTTATGCTGTGCAGTTGCTTTAGTTATATTAACTTTGGAAAAGTTTACTACTTTCCAATGGCTTGAAATGGAATACGATTGGTTTTCCCCTCACTTTTCCTTTGTCAGTGTGATTTTGCATTTTCTAGTTATTTATAATTTTGTTCCTGGAACGGATGTTTTTATTATGAATGTGCCATTATGGAGTGTAGCTTTAGAATGGCAAATTTACTTTTTATTTCCTATTATTTTTCTTCCTATATTGCGGCGCTGGGGTTTATTATTTGTCATTACAATCGCCTTTTTAATTGGGCTAACGCCTCACTATTTATTCAATGGTTATATGGATGTCAGCCGCCCTTGGTTTGTTGGTTCATTTACTATTGGAATGACAGCATCAGAAATTGCATTTTCGCAAAAACCACAACTGATAAAACTCAGACAATCTTTGCCATGGGCTAGGTTAGCCACAATTTTTACGGCTGTTGCTGTCATCACTCATTGGAAAAAACTAGGTGTAGATGCTTGGATTTTCGAGACTTTTGCTAGTATCGCAGCTGCTTGTTTGATAATCTACTGTACTAAAATTGTGGTTGAGGGGAAAACACTACCTCCAATCGTGCAGCTATTTGAGCATCCTTGGGCGATCGCACTCTCAAAATTTTCTTATAGTTTGTATCTTACTCACGGACTAGTACAAACGTTGGTAAGACACTGGCTTATTACCCTAAAAATGTCTCCAGTCACGTTTACCGCAACATTATACGTAACAAGTGTGGGGCTATCGTTACTATTTGCATACTTTTTTCATCTACTCTTTGAACGACCATTCACGTCTAATCCTTTAAAAGGATACAAAATCAAACACATATAAGTTACTTCATCAAACAATCTCAAGCTAGGTCGATCGGTTATACGAACCACTAGTCCTTACTTAATCGGTAAGGACAGTATAAATTCTGTTCCTTGACCAATGTCTGATACCACTTCAATGTTACCCTTGTGCTTTTCAATAATTGTGTAACAAATACTTAATCCCAACCCAGTTCCTTTTCCTACTGGTTTAGTTGTAAAAAACGGATCGAAAAGCTTATTTTTAATTTCTGGAGGAATTCCAGGTCCATTATCCTTGATTGATATTTTGATGCGATCGCTATTTACCTTTGATGTTTCGATCGCAATTTGTTTGTTGCTTCTTTGGTTATCATCTAATAATGCATCTATCGCATTATTTAAAATATTCATAAAAACTTGATTGAGTTGAGCCGGATAGCATTCAATTAAAGGTAAATCTCCATAATTTTGGATCACTTCAATCTCTTGCTTAATTCTATGATTGAGAATTAATAATGTATTGTTTAGTCCCTCATGAAGATCGACTTCTTTCATATCAGCTTCATCTAGCCGAGAGAAGTTTCGCAAAGATAGCACAATTTCCCGAATGCGCTGTGCGCCTATTTTTATAGATGAGAGTGTTTTGAATAAATCTTCTTTAAGAAACTCCAATTCAATTTCTTCTATCTTCTCTTCAATAATCTTAGGATTTTCTGGATATTCCTGCTGATATAAATATATTAAATCTAGCAAATCTTTAAAATAAAAACTAGCACATTCAATATTGCCATAAATAAAGTTAACTGGGTTATTAATCTCATGAGCAACCCCTGCTACCATCTGACCGAGAGATGACATTTTTTCTGTTTGAATGAGTTGACCTTGAGTGGATTGCAGATCTTGCAGTGCCATTTTCAGTTCTTGAGTTCGTGCTTCTACTCGTTGTTCCAAAGTTTGGCGAGAAATTTCTAGTTCGTGGGTATAATCTCCTACCCATTGCACCAATTGATTGAGTGAAGTTGCTAGAGTCCCTACTTCATCAGCACTGGTGACAGAAGCTCTGATCTCGAAATCTTTTTCTTGAGTAATTTTTCTAGCAACATCAGTGACTGCAACTAGAGGACGGGCGATTACCCAACTCGTGTAGAGAGCCAATACTACGGCGATCGCAACTGACAGCACCATGCTGCCAAAAATTGTTTGCAGTCGCAGTACTTGAGCATTACTAAAACTAATATTTGCTTGTTGTTTTTGATTTTTAGCTCGGATTAAAATTCGACTTAAATCTTCTGAAAGTAGTTCAAAGTTCACATTTATGCGAGCAGCTTCTTGACCTTTCAAGATAACCATAAAATCATTCTGGCTACTTGTTTTTTTTGGAAGCTCTAATTTAGGGGATTCTATTTGATTCCAAAAAGATTGGATAAAAGTCGTATATGATGTAAGATTTGATTGATACTTCGTGAGAATTTTTTTTAACTCTTCAGGTTCTACGGCTACTTGCTCGGGATTTTTTTTGATAAATGACTCAAGTTCAGCTAAATATAGCTTGACCCGATCTACATTGGCTAAAAACTTATCTTTTTCAAATTCCAACCAAACAGAATCATCGAGGACTGTTATAAATCGTTGTGGATGTAATTGTGTTGTTATCACAGCATTTTCTAAACTTCTTAACATATCTTCTTGGCGATCGGCTAGCTCTAGCTGCATCTGAGCTTGTTTTTCGTAATAGTCGGCAATGAGTAACCCACTTGTTGTTCCTAGGATTGCAAGACCAATTGATAAAGAATATCCGTAACCAATTTTTTTAGCAATACTTAAGCTATTAATGAAGTGATTGATTCGAGCTAAGAAATATTTTAAGCCTGAGTGTTTCTCTTTAGCTTTGCTTTCTAGCTTTTTTGAAGCAGAACGAGAACCGCGAAATAGCATTTTTTCACTCTTGCTAAATAAGGAGTTAAGAGAGCTACAAGAAGTATTAATGATATTTTTAGCTGCACCTAATATCGAAACCCCGCTCGTGAGGATTAAATATATATAAATTCTATTTAGTTTTCGAGACGTATATGGTTATTTGGGTAGACATTGCTTGTCAAACTTAGAATATGGCAGGCAATGCTCACCCTATATAATTTAAAATTTTTCACAAATGATTTAGGACTGCTATATTCTTCATGCTATTGGATAGTTAGGTATGAAGACAGCAGTAATATTACGGATATCAACAAAAATAATATTTTTATTGATTAAGCATCGTATTTTAAGTATTTACTAAGAATTCTTTTGCTTTTTTACCTAAGTAGTTGAGAGCAAATTCAAAAACATAAGTATATATTCGGTTTTCATTAAAATATTTAATTATTAAATTAAATGTTTATTATCATAAAATATATGTGAGCAAGTGATATCAAGAATTTTGCTAAATTCTTTACTGCTCAGCCCCACTGTTACGATCGCAACCTTCGTTGTCTCACTTTCAACAGTTACAGCTGAAGTATCAGTTCCAAGCCAAAATCAAACAGATAGCAGCGCGGACTTTTCTCAAAATAATCAACTACAGGTTACTTCCGTTTCTCAGTTATCTGACGTACAGCCTACAGATTGGGCTTTTGAAGCGTTGCAATCTCTTGTAGAACGGTATGGTTGTATTGCAGGGTATCCTGACGGGAGTTATCGGGGTCAGCAAGTTATAACACGATACGAATTTGCTGCTGGGTTAAATGCTTGTTTAGCTCGGATAAATGAACTCGTTACTAGTACAACAGCTGATTTAATAGCTAAAGAAGATTTAGCCATACTTCAAAAACTGCAAGAAGAGTTCGCCACGGAACTTGCTCAGATCCGCTCGCGCATAAATGTCTTAGAAGCTCGCACAGATGCGCTACAAACGACTCAGTTTTCAACCACGACTAAACTTACGGGTGAAGCTATCTTTGCCATGGCTGGTGTTTTTGGTAGTGATGCAGCCGATCGCGATCGCAATCCCAATAACAACTTAGATTTGCAAGATCATATTATATTGGGCAATCGCCTGCGACTAAATTTGGATAGTAGCTTTACTGGCAAAGATCTTTTAAGAATTCGCTTGCAAGCCAGAAATGTTACTGAGTTTCAAGGCGGTGTCACGGGTACGAGAATGACTCGTTTGGGATTTGATGGAAATGAAGACAACAAAGTTGGTTTAGATGACTTGTACTATTACTTTCCTATTGGCAATAAAGTTAAAGTGACTCTGGTTGCTGTTGAAGGTAAATTGAATGATTTTGTCCCCACCTTCAATCCTTTAGAAAGTTCTGGAAGCGGTAGTATTTCTCGCTTTGGGCGGTTTAACCCTATTTACCGAGTTTCAGATGGAACAGGGGTAGGTATTAACTACGAATTCAGCAAGTCTACTAACCTCTCTTTAGCCTATCTTGCTAGTGATGCTAGGGATTCTACTGATAAAAACGGTCTTTTCAATGGGAACTACGGTGCTTTAGCGCAATTCTCCTTTAAGCCAATCAAAAATTTAGACATGGGCTTAACTTACGTTCACTCCTATTATGCAGGAGGCGGTAATAGCGGTGTCAATCTAACAGGTAATACCGGTAGCGCTAATGCTAGGAGACCATTTGGTAACGTCGCTACTTCAGCAGATTCCTTTGGCTTGCAAACCAGTTTCCGAATCAGCCCTAAATTCATCCTGTCTGGTTGGGTAGGGTATTCATTTGTAGAGTCAGAAGTGAGTCGCGATCGCGCAGATATTTTTAACTATGCCGTGACTTTAGCTTTACGGGACTTAGGAGGGAAAGGTCATCTTGCTGGTATTGTGATTGGTATGCCACCAAAAGTTATAGAAAGCAGCCAAGTTTCAGATCGAGGAACTTCTTTGCATATAGAAGGTTTTTATCGCTTAAAAATTACAGATAATATCTCCATGACTCCTGGCTTATTTGTCATTACAAATCCAGAACATAACAACAATAATAGTAGTATCTTTGTAGGGGTTATTCGGACTACCTTCAAGTTCTAAAAAAACATATCTTGTCCGATTGCTCGATATACCTCACGAATCATATTATAATCAGAATCATTTACAGAAACAAGCTGAGATTTTTTATATTTTTTGTTTTTACGTCCGAGTATCAGAGCTTGAATAAGTTTATCCTGATTCTCGATCATGCGCGATTTAATATGTTCCACAATGGCACGATCGAATTTGCTATTGAGAATAAAAACATCGTTAGGTAAGGGCGGGCTTTGTGCTACGATTAAAAACTCACTTTCTGCTTTTTTTTCTACAACTTCTCGCTCGTAGGTATTGTTTGAAAATGCTGATGCATAAACTTCACCTTTTTTTAAAGTCAGAAAGCGCTCTGTTTCCTCCAAATTAACTATTTCAACATCAGACTTAGGATTTAATCCAGCATCTATCAGCATTTTCAACGGGCTAAGATAGCTACCTGCTGCTCCTAAATCGCCTAAAGCAATTTTTTTGCCTTTCAACTGTGCTAGTGATTTAATACCGCTTTTGCGAGAAACAAGGATGAGTGAGTGGTAATTTGGACGTGTGATAGCAGTCAGGGGAATAGCTTGAGTTCTTGCGCGTATAATCACATACTCAGACGGTCCAATTAAAATAAGATCGACTCGATCTGACTGTAAAGCAGTTGCAGCTGCAATGTAATTTTTTACTGCTACAAACTCTATCTTCGTTTCTAAGACCTGTTCGAGTGCTATTTTAAAACTTCCAAAACTCCGCTCTATTTCTTCTAAAGTTTTGTCATCTGTTACTGTAAATCTTAGTGTTTTAGGCAAAGTAACAGTAGAGTCTTTAGAAGAAGAATTGTAGTTTTTAGTTGTTGTACAACTAGCAATAAATAGGAAAATATTGTAAATTAATTGTCGTCTGTGCATGATATTTAATTGTAAAATAGAATTTTATGAAAAAAATACTTAATTTTGAAATTTCGACTGTAACAGATGGTCAATGGAATCTTGATAATTTACTTAATAAAATCACCTTCCCCTATGGCTCTATAAACTTCCCGAATCATATCGTAATCAGTATCAACAGCCACAGCCATTTTTGAGCCTTTAAATTGCTCGTTTCCTGGAGCTGATAAGATAGCTTGTAGTAACTTATCTTGATGTTTGAGCATTAGATTTTGTATATATTCTCTTAACGCTGGATCGAGGTTGTTACTGACAACAAACACGTCACTAGGTAAAAGCGCTCCACGTGCGATCGCTGGAAATTCTGTTTTAGATAAACCTGCATCTTTCAAAGCTTTCTCATATCCAGAGAAAGAGCGTGCTAAAGCATCAACATTTCCTTGTTTCAAAGCTTCCATTCCCCTGTCTCCTAAAAAGAGAATTTGGACATCAGATTTTGGATCTAACCCAGCATCAAGAAGCAGCTTTATAGGATAAATGTGTCCGGCGGTTCCTCCCTTTGAGCGCATAGCAATTTTTTTGCCTTTTAATTGGGATATTGACTCGATACCACTGTCAGCACGGACAGCAATGACTGCGTAGTACTTTTGTCTTGTAATAGCAACGACAGGAACTGCTTTTGCTCTAGCATTTAAGATGACATATTCTGATGGACCTGCAAGAACTATATCTACTTGACCTAATTGCAAAGCTGGTGCTGCTGCTATGAAACTTTCTACAGGGAAAAATTCAATTTTTATATTTAAAATATCCTCTAATACAGTCCGAAAAGCCTCATAATTTTGCCGTAATTCTTGAATACCTTTAACATCTGTTACTGTAAATCTTAGTTTCTTAGGTAAATTGATAACTGATTTATTAGAAAGGCTATTGAGTGGATTGGCAATTGTACATCCACTACTAAATAGAAGAGCATACAAAATCAGTTGACGTCGTTTCATTTACTTCTAAAAATTCTAAAAAATAAATTGTGTAAGAAATTTAAAATTAGATAAAATTAAGACAGATAGTTAACTATTGAATGCTAAATATTCTTGAAATGCAAAGAGAGAATCATTTTTGTCAAAAATATCGGAATTTGCATACCAAGCACTAAAATTAAAATAATAATAGAGTTGTCACATATTAATATGATTAATAAAAAAAAGGTACAGTAGTATCACTGATATTGTAATTGCAGGGAAGCCACTTCCCATAGTAAATTGGTTTTTATAATCTCTCTTACTTAAGTGATTTAAAATTGCGATCGGACAAGCAAAATCTGTTTGTACTGACTAAATTGTTGAGGTAGCAGAAGAGGCAGATTTAGTATTAGTTGAAAAAAACTACTTACAGTCTCGCTAGCTGTTACGTTATTAGCTCTTTCTTAAGTAAAAAGAGGCTGGTGTAGACTCTATATGATTGCAAAGGCTAAATTGAGTATAGTGAAGATAGGTTTACACCAGTTTGTTATTTTTGTAAAATAACTCGTTAATCAGGATTCGCAAAATAATAAATGGACTGGATTACCCTACTGCGATCGCTACAGGCAGATTTTATCAAAAGATTCACATCTGGTCGTTTGCTGCATTGTGAAATAGAAGGACAACATAGCGAATTAACAGTTATTTCTGGTGAGAGATTAAAGGGACTGCGGGAGTTTTGCTGGCAAATGGCTGAGAAATACAAACGTACTTCTCCCGTTCGTGATGTGTTTATCAGCAATCTCAAAGGAAAGTTAGGTGAAGAAGTTGTTAAAGAGCGTTTGGCAGATTTTATTACAGAAGTTGATTATGACAAACGCTTCGGTGGTGATGGTAAGGTTGATTTTACACTGACTTTTGACTCTTCTGTTGGCATCGCAGTAAAATCACGTCACGGGAGTCTTGATAAAGCTAGATGGTCGATTGGTATAGAAGAAGTGCAAAAAAATGCAGTTGTTGTTTGCATTTTGATTCAAGAAGAGGTGAATGAAGCACAACCAGAATATCATCTCTTCTTAGCTGGCTTTCTTCCGACACAAATGATTAAGCTGAGAACAGGCAAAGTTACATTTGGAATGGAACAATTAATGTATGGTGGAGGATTGCGTTGTTATTTAGAACAGTTACAAACTTTTACAGATGATAACTTTCCCCGACAACAAGCTCCTATTTACAGATATCCTCCCAAACGAGAAGTTCTGGAGGTACAACCCAAACCCCAGTTGATGAAGCCTAACTTCTATCGTGAGGAAAATATCCCTTCTCCCTCACGAAATGAAGAATTAAGCCAGCTTTATATAAAACTGGGTGATGAATACTTTGAGAAAGGAAAATATGATGGTGCAATCGAAGCTTACAATGAGGTTTTGCAAATCAATCCCAAAGATATCATCATTTATTACAAACGCGGTTTAGCCCGCTATCATTTGGGAGATTATGAAGGTGCGATCGCCGATTACTCCCAAGCCATTAGAATAAATCCTTATTATGGTAAAGTCTACACCAGAAGCGGTTTGGCTCGCTATCATTTGGGAGATTATGAAGGTGCGATCGCAGATTACTCCCAAGCCATTAGGATAAATCCCAATGACGCCTTTGCTTACAAAAACCGTGCTGATGTGCGTTCTCATATAGGCGATCGTCAAGGCGCATTAGAAGATTATTCGCAAGCAATGAGGATGAATCCGAACTTGCTAAAAGATAAGCAAGGATTTTCTCAAGTTGCTGAAGTTCATCCTACCGACGCAGACAGTTATAAAAAACGCGGTCAATCTCGTCACGATATGGGGGATTATAAAGGAGCGATTGAGGATTACACGCAAGCCATTAAGAAAAACCCTCAAGATATTAATATTTTTTATCACCGAGCCAATGCTCGTTACGATCTAGGAGATTACGAAGAAGCCATTAAAGACTACAGTCAAGTTATTCAACTCAATTCTCATGATGCTAATGCTTATTTCAACCGAGGATGTGCTTATTTGAATTTAGGAAATAAGCAAGAAGCCCTAGAAGATTTTCAGAGAGCAGCAGATTTTTATCGCAAAGAAGGCAAACTAGAAGAACACAAAAATGCACGGGAAAGAGTTCTTGATTTAGAAATAGAAGACTCATTAGATACTTTAAATTTTTAGTCAATCGGGCTTGATGAGGGGAGCGATAACGAATGAAATCCCTAAAAGACTCTTGAAGTTACTTAAGCCCCAAGCAAATAAATCCCACGACAAAAACCGTGGGAAAGACTTTACATGATGCCAAAGTATTAAGTTTCAGTGTTACATCTATTACAAATATTAGCTTCCTACTTTTGATAGATAAACATGAGAGCCAAGTTTAAGTATTGTTCTAAGACTGCAAGCGATTTTTTGCCCACGCCTCAACAAGCTCTCTAACCCAAGCACCACAAGGTTGTGTGGGATCTTTTTCTTGCTGAATTTGTTCAATAACCCAATCATCTAAAACCACTGATAAGGTAGTTTTGTTTTTTCTATAATTTTTGTTATATTGTTTTACCTTTTCTTTATGTGCTTTTTGCCATAATTTTGCTGATTCACTTTTTGCCATACTGATATTTTTGAGTTCTCTTAATTGACTGTTATTATAGTAAATTATAACATTTGTTGTTTGTAGAGTTTCTGGCAAATTGCTATTTTTTAGTGTTTCCCTACTGCTATCTTGCACCTACACCCTTCACCATTTCAGACTTGTATCTGCGCCGTGTTTTCAAACGACTCGTTTAGGATCTTAATTTTCTAGATCCCACCTTATAAAGCTACGGTGGTGACACAAGGCTTCTAAAGTGCATTAAAAGCGGTTTCGATCCCCCCTAACCCCCCTTAAAAAAGGGGGGAACTTCATTCCAATTCTCCATATTCAAACAACAAAAAAGAGGAGGTAAGAATTTTTAACTCCTAACTCCTCATTTTTTGTTATTAACTAAATCAATTAATATCCGCCTTCTTCTTCATACTCCGGCTGTCTTTCCTTAATCTTCTTGGGAATATTCACGGGTTTTGGTGGTTCGTCATCAGCCCAAGCATCGCGGTCTAAATCGTCGTCAAAATCGTCATAGTCATTGCTGTATGGCTTGGGATTTTTAGGCTTTGATTCGTACTTGGGTTGTGGCTTGTACCTATCTTGACCTGTTGCTTCACTCCAATTGTCTTCTTCCTCTTCTTCGTACTGAACGGATTCGTACTGTCGTGCTTCCATCACCCGACGCTGAGGACGTTCTTCTTCATAATAATCCTCATGCCATTCCTCCTCCATAACGGGTTCGGGTGCGCGGGTAATTTTTGGCTTTGGTTGCTCTAATGGGACACCGGGCGGTAATTGTTTGTCTGGTGTTATTGTGCGGGAAGCATAACCTCCCCCATATTCTTCTGCGTCTTCACGCTCCCAAGGTGCTCTCCCAATACCCAAACGCTCTAACACACCAACTGTAAGTTGGGTGACTCGCTCTTCTGCGCCTTCAAATACAATCAGTCGATTTGGTCCGGTGCTGACAATTTCGTCTACTGAAATCTCGTAAGTACTCAGAAATTGATCGGGAATTTGCGGTAGCCCTAAAGACGCAATCGTAATCGCGTAAATCTTTCCTGTTTCCCCGTTGAACTTGAAGCCCCTGACTTTACCCAACACGTCTCCTGTTTCTGTAATAACTTCCCAGCTGACTATGTTGCTGTAAGATTCGACTTCAATGTCTTCTATGACATCTTCATTATCAACCAAAATGACATCACCAATTTGGTTGATGCTATTGAGATACATATAACGCGGCACGCCAGAAATAGAGATCAGGCTATCTCGCAAGCTAAGAGCCACAACCTCTCGCTGATCGACATCAACCCAAACTTGACTGATAATGCCAAGCCGTTTGCCGTTATCGCGGGTGATTACCTGGGTGTTTAAAATATCGGAACGTCTAATAATTTGTTCAGAGGTCATTATGTACCGAGTCCTGATCTCGAATCCGGTTGTCTATATACACTATTATTATCAAAAACTCAAGCATTCGTATGGTTGGATTGTAACTTAATACCCAAAACTTGGGTGTACGCTCCTCTAGCTTGAGTCACGCCAATTGTGCGTTCGGCTGATTCTATCATCGGTCGGCGCAAACTGACAACAATAAATTGTGCTTGTTGCGCCTGTTGCTTAATCATTTTAGCTAATCGTTCTACGTTTGCCCCATCTAAAAACATATCAACTTCATCAAAAGCGTAGAATGGCGATGGACGGTAGCGTTGGAGCGCGAAAATAAAGCTTAATGCTGTCAGGGATTTTTCTCCTCCGGACATAGAAGCAAGTCGCTGTACTGGTTTGCCTTTGGGGTGTGCAACTAGGTTTAATCCACTGTTAAATGGGTCTTCTGGATTGTCGAGTTGCAGATAACCGTCACCTTCGGAAAGGGTCGCGAAGATGGATTGAAAATTTTCATTTACGGCGTCGAAGGCTTCTTTAAATGCACGCTGGCGCAATGTAGTAAAGTTTTCAATTCGTAACAAAAGTTCGGTGCGTTCTCCTTCTAAAGTCTGGAGTTTTTCGCTGAGTCCTTCCAAGCGCTTTTGGGTACGCTCGTATTGTTCCAAGGCGAGCATATTGACGGGTTCCATTGCTTGGAGCCGTTTGGCTAGCGATCGCAATTCTTTTTGCAGGTCTTCTAAATCCACTTTATCTGGGACTTCTGGCAATGGGCTGGGTAATTCTGCGCCTACAGTCCGCAATTGCTCTTGCAATGTCGCAAATTCGGCTCGCCTGGTTTGCTGGGTTTCTTGCAGCTTTTGCTGTTCCCATTCCAACTGTTGCTCTCTGGTAACGTGCGATCGCAATTCTTGTTCGGTACGGTCGCGTTGTTGTTTTTCTTCTCCTAAATTCTGTTCCATTTCACTCAAATTTGCCCTGATTTCTGCAATTTGAGTGTTGAGTTCTGCAATTTGTGTGGATACGCCCTGTAAGGTTTCCGTTGATGATGTCTGTTGCTCTTGATATTCTTGGATGCGGTTTGAGCATTCTTGAATTTTCTCTTGCAAGCGCTGCTGCTGGTTTTCTAAATTTTTCAGTCTTTGCTCCCCTTCTCGCAATGCTGCTTCTCTTTGTTGTAATTGTTGCTCTTGAATTTTAATAGTCGCTTGAATTTGCTGCCATTCTTGAGGAGTTTGGGACTGTTCTAACTCCGTCAATGCTTGTCTTAAATGTTGCAACTGCTGTTCTTGTCCTGGTAAATCCCGATCTAAAACCTCCAAACGGGATTGAGCTGTTGCTAGCTTTTCCTGGTTTTGAGTTAATTGCGATCGCGTTCCCTCTAATTGTGCGGTCAAACTTTTAATCTCTTTGTGTAGCTGTTCGGCGTACAACTGCTGTTCTCGTCGCCCTTGTCTTGCTTCCGTAAGTTCTTGTGCGAGCTGTTTTGTTCTGACTGACAGAGAACTTATGGCTTCACTACAGCGCTCTAAAACCTTTTCAATATCTGCTAATCGACGCTTCAAACTCAAAACTTCCTCTGATTCTGCTGCTTCCACCGTCCCAAACCGCAACGCCGAGCGCTGAGTTGTGCTACCACCAGTCATGGCTCCACTGGTTTCTAACAATTCTCCATCTAACGTTACAATTCTATACAATCCTAAATGCTGGCGTGCTTGTTGTAAAGTTTCAAACACTACCGTATTCCCAAAAACGTAAGCAAATACATCTTTGTAACGGCGATCGCACTCAATCAAGTTAACAGCATAATCAACATAGCCATTTGCATAACGCAGGGTAAAATCTTGAGTTAATTTTGGAGCTTGAATTTTAGTCAGTGGGAGAAAAGTTGCCCTACCAGCACGTTTTTGCTTGAGTAATTCAATTCCGGCTGAAGCTATGCTGTCATCTTCCACGACTATGTGTCCCAAACGCGCCCCAGCAGAAATTTCTAAAGCCAATTGATAGCGAGGGTCTACGCGTCCCAACTGTACTACCATTCCGCAAACACCAGGTATACCCGCTTGCAAAATCACTTTACTAGCTTGAGTTCCTTGGACTTCTTGCTGGGCTGCTTGTTGGGCTTCTAGCTTGTCTAAGGAGCGTTGTTTTTCCCTTTGTTCTTGTAAAAGACGCTTTTGGGTATCTTGTTGGATTTGCAGTTCTTGTTCTGTGGCTGATAAATTTTCCGCTAGGGCTTGAATGGGTTCGCTAGAAGCATTAAATTTGGTTTCGACTTGTACGTACTCAGCTTGTTTTTCTGCTAATTGGGGTTCTAAAGTTTGAATCAGTTCCGTTTGTTCTTGGATGAGTTGCTGTAACTGATTGTTGCGTTCTCTTAATTGGGCTTGTTCCGTGCGTTGCGGATCGACAGTTTGCAACACCGCTTCTATTTGACGGTTGAGGGCTGTTTGTTGCTGTACCCAAGCTTCTGAGGCGGAAGCAATTTCTGCAGCTATTTCGCGAGATTTTTCTAATTCTTGTCGTGCTTCATCTCGTTGGGTTTGTAGGGATGAGATGTATTGGGTTTGTTCGATCTCGTTTTGGGCGAGTTGTTCTAAGGTTTGGTGGTGTTGTTGAATTTCTTGCTGTGTTTGTTGCTTGCGTTTGATGGTTTCTTGGATGGCTGCTTCTAGTTCTGTTTGCTGGCGTTGAAGTTGCTTGCGTTCGGCTTCTTGGGTAGCTAGGGTGGATTGTACTGCTAAAAGCTGTTCTTCTCCCAAGGATTTAACATGGGCGTTAAGTTGTTCGAGTTGGGCTGTTTTTTGGGCGATTTCTGATTTTAGAGCTGCAAGTTGGTTCTGGATCTCGCTCTTAGTGCGATCGCCTTCTTGGATTTGTGTGGATAGCTTTTCTTGCTGGGCTTGTAAGGAACGCCATGATAAAACGGTTTCCCAAAGTTGTTTTTCTTGATACTCAGTACGAAGTTTTTGGTATTTTTCTGCTTTAGCACGGTCTTGGGAGAGGCGATCGCGTTGTGCAATTAACTCTGTCTCTACAATACGACAGCTATCTTCCTTTTCCTTAACTTCATCAAGAGTTCCTTTAGCTTGGGTAATTTTGCGGTCAAATGCTGCTACCCCTGCTAATTCATCAATAATTTCCCGTCTTTCGCGAGAGTTCATGGAAATAATGCTGGTGACATCCCCTTGGAGTACAACGTTGTAACCTTCTGGGTGAATCCGCAGTTTCTCTAGTTCTTCGTGCAGTTCTGTAAGGGTACAAGAAACACCATTAATGTAGTAATTTGAGGTGTAGGTTCCCTGGCTTGTCACTCTCAGCCTTCTGGTGACGCTCCATTCCACACCAGATTTTGCTTGAATTTTGGCTTTGCGAAATTTTTCTTCTTCGCTTTCTTCCTGGCGATCGGTTTCTTCATCAGGTGATAAATCTGTAATATCTGGTTCTTCGTCTATAACGACTTCTGTAACTTGGTGTACATCGTCTACAACTAAGTCTGATAAATCAAAGGTTACCGTAACGCTTGCTTCGATACTAGATTTTCCCTTTGCCGTTTGATTGTTGTTGACTAAATCGGGTAGGCGATCCGCCCGCATTCCCTTAGAACTGGCGAGTCCAAGGCAAAAAAGCAGGGCGTCAAGAATGTTGGATTTCCCAGAACCATTGGGTCCGGAAATGACAGTAAATTCCGGCAGTAAGGGGACAGAAGTCGTACCGCCGAAGGATTTGAAGTTTGTGAGTTCTACCCGTTTTATATGCACCATAGGTGGTTGCTAACTGGGGTCAATGAAGTTCAAGTGTACCAACAAAGTCATCAAGAGGTTAGGGGGTTTGGATGATGGAACCGTAAGGGCGCACAGGAGCCAGCGCCGTGCTTAGAGCAGTGCGGTCTTGGGCAAAGCACAAGAGGAGCAACTGCGGAGGGTTTCCCCATTGAGCCGACTGGCGTGACCCTGAGAATCGCAGGAGTTTAAAGTTAGTGTATCAAGAGAATTGTGAGACGAGGAAAAGCGGCTCTAAGATTCCTGACTTCTTGAAGAAGCCAGGGATATAACGAACTCATCCCGTTAGAAATCGTATAGAAATACGCTTATACACAATACGTAAAAAATATATAGCCAGTTAGAAAAGTTTTTGTTTATACATATAATGCAGGAATTTCAATCCGAAACTCTGCTCCTTCCCCCCATGTTGAATTTATACTTATAGTTCCTCCATGTTTTTCTACAATAATTTGCTGAACAATAGATAATCCCAGTCCCGTACCTTTGCCCACAGGCTTGGTTGTAAATAAATGTTCAAAAATTTTCTCTTGAACCTCCTTTGTCATTCCCAAGCCATTATCTTGAATCCAAATCACGATACTTTTTCTATCTTCTGTAAGCCTTGTGGTAATGCGAATTTGAGGGCTTATTTTTTGTCCTTTACCATGAGTCATTGGTTGTTTGTCTGCTACCAATAACGGATCGGTTTCAGTTCTCTCAAGAGGGAAAACCCTGTTCGCAACTTCTCTTTGCAACGCACCGCTATCCGCACAAAGCTGATTCTTAATGACTAATGACTCTTCAATTGCATCAATAGCATTTGCTAACAAATTCATAAATACTTGATTGAGTTGTCCGGGAAAACATCGGACAGGGGGTAAATTTCCGTAGTCTTTAATAACTTCAATAGCTGGGTAAGTTTCTGATGCTTTTAACCGATGTTTGAGAATTAAAATTGCGCTATCAATACCTTCGTGAATATTAAAGAGAGTTTTGTGTTCTGTATCTGCTCGTGAAAACGTTCTTAAACTCTGACTGATATCGCGAATGCGTTGTACACCTTGTGTCATAGAAGACAGTAAGTTTTGTAGGTCCTGACGCACATATTTCAAGTCAATAGTTTCCATTTCTTCCTCAATTTCATAACCAGGATTGGGGAATTTCTTTTGATAGAGGTCGAGTAAACCGAATACATCTTTAATATAGTCAACAGCAGGTTGAATATTACCTGCTATAAAACCCACAGGATTATTGATTTCGTGAGCAATCCCTGCCACCAAGTTCCCTAAAGCAGACATTTTTTCACTTTGCACAAGTTGTAATTGTATTTGTTTTAGGTCGTTTAGAGAGCGTTCTAGTTGTTGAGCGTGCTCTTGAGACTGTTGATAAAGGCGTGCATTTTCTAAGGAAATAGCAACTTGAGAACAGAGGAGATTGATAACTTGAATTCTATCGCTAGTAAATACTCCTCTGGTAAAAGAATTTTCTAAATAAAGAATTCCAATTAATTTCCCTTGATTGAGGATAGGTGTACAAAGTAAACTTTGCGGCTGGTTATCAATAAGATAGGGATCGGAGGCGAGTAAAGTCTGAGTTTTAGGATCTCCTATTACCAATGTTTGTATGGTGTTCTTGACGTAGTTTATGAGGTTAGCAGGAACATCTGGGCTGGACTCGAAGGGAATAGATTGCATTATGATTGGCGACTGGGGAAATTTTTGGATTGCTTCTATAACCCAGCGATCTTTATGGAGCAAAATTAGAACAAATTTTTCAGATCCAGCACTCTTCATTACTACCTGTATTAGTGTGAAAAGTAGCTTCTCTAGCTGCATTTCACTAGAAAGTGCTTGTGAAGCTTTGATAACACTTGCTAAATCTAGAACATCTGAAATGTTTGTGCTATTAGAAGTGAGAGTGTTTTGACTGCTAGAGTTAGATAGAGAATTACTAATCGTGTTAGCGATCGTTTCAATAGAATTGAGACGAATTTTTTCTCGTTGCAGGATGGGATTCAGTAGTTTAGCATAATGTTTTTCTAAGTCTTCCACTTTGGCTTTTGCTCCCCAACGAGAATAAGCATAGTAAGCATCAAGCATATAAGTTTTGGCAATTTTCTCCTTGCCTAAATTCAGATAGAATTTGGCAGCTAGTTCGTTGGCGATCGCTTCTTCGTGAATGTATTTGTTTTCCTGCGCTCCAGTAATAGCGCGATCGTAAAGCTCTACAGCTTGCCAATGCTGTTCTAAAACTCTTGATTTTTCTGCTTCTACCAGATCGTACTTGTGCTGAAAATTCATTGGAGCATTTTCAGCCCACACCTTCATTTTCTCCTGGTTAATGGCTACCTTTTTCAGATTTTCTTTAGTTTTTTGCCGAGCTTGGCTGCAATCTGTGCTTTCAAGAGGGGAACACTGAGCTAGGAGAGCTAAAGAATAGTAAAAAGGATTTTGGGTAACTGGAAACAAAACAGACATTGCTTGTTCGTACTTTTCCGCCATAGAAGCGTTTTCAGATGCTGCTGTATAATCTCCAAACAAATAGGTAACCAAAGTTTTAGCAAAATAAAGTGAATACAGCGACATAGAGTTTGTCTGTTGGGGATTGGATAGAATCGTTTTCTCATCAAACCTTTCACCGTTGATTTGCTGCGTCTCTAACGCTTCATCCATTAAATTCAACACCAGTTGTCCCCAGATTTGCGTTGCTTGTAACTGGAATTCTTGTTTAATTTTTCGCAGTAACACAATATATTGCTCTACCTGTCGATCGACATAGTCTAGAGAATTCCCGGTTAAAAAGATATTGTGGCAATAGTTAAATGACGCATAACTTGCGTATTCCAAATCCCCTGTTTCCAAAGCAATCCTTATAATTTCGCGGAAAAGTTCTATTGTTTCACAAGCATTCTCTTTCCAATGTCGGATAAAACAATTAAAGAGGTTATAAACTTTACTTTTGAAGTCTTGAGTATCAAATTTATTTAGTATCCGCAACGCCAACTGTCCAAACTGATAGCCAGACTCATAATCTCCCATAATACACAAAACTAAACCGTAGAAAGCATAACCAAATGACGCAGGAGGTGAATTGCCGTTATTGACACTGAGATGAACCATTGTAAATGCTACAAATGGTAATATCGCAGGATTGGCGTGATAAGCAGGCGGTTGAATCTGCGTTAAAATCCTCATAGCAGCTAGCTTATAAAGATCGGTCATTTCTGGAAGATTGTAAAGTTCTTGAATAATGAGATTTGGTGGTGGGTTTTGTATGAGGGGAACACCAAGCATATCCAGAACTTCTAACCCCGTATTTAGCGCTTTTTCCATCTGATTTTGCGCTGCATACATCTGAATTTTTATTTCGTAGGTTTCGATTTTTTCTAAAAGAGTTTTAGATTCTTTAAGAACAATTTCAATTAGCCTTTCAGCTTGCTCAAAGTCACCTCCTAAATAAGCGGCTTCTGCTGCTGTCTCATATAAAGCTAATGTCAATTTATAGTGACTTTCCCAACTATCTGCTGCTAAAACTTCTCTACCTATTGCTAAATATTTGATAGCAGCAGCATAAGCAGTTGACGCTTTGGCTTTCTGTCCTGCAAGCAGATTTAATCGAGCCAGTTCATCTCTTTCAACTTGATTCTTGATTAACTCTATACCAAGATTTAACTGGTTAACAATGATAAAAATCGTTTCTTCTAATTTCTCTTGAGAAGTGTGAATTAATAGTAAACGTCCAATTTTAAGATGAGTCGATTGTTTGCGTTCCTCAGGAATCAGAGAATAGGCGGCTTGCTGAACGCGATCGTGGAGAAATTTATAATTAACAGTTAAAATTTCAGTTTCTAAATTCCAAACTTCAGAGCTAAGAGAGCCTTGAGTCTTGAGTTTTGACTCATCTTGAAAAAACTTGTAAATTTCACTTTGTGGAATAATAAAACTCTCTAGCAATGCTCTCCACAAATGAGTAGCAGTTTCTGTTTGAGACGTTTCATAGACTACAGATAAAGTTGCCAAGTTAAATTGATTTCCAATACAAGCAGCAAGCTTTAGTGCCTCTTGGGTAGTAGGTGGCAATTTTTGTAACTGCATTGCCATAAACTCTACAACATTATCTGTTAAAGATAATGCTTTCACTTGTGCAATGTCGCACTGCCAGTACCCAAGATTAAAATTAAAGTTAATCAAATCATCATCATAAAGCAATTTAAGAAATTGAGTTGCAAAGAAAGGGTTTCCTTTTGTTTTTTGAAGAACCAATGCAGTCAGAGGAAAAGCTACTTTTGGCGAACAATTCAGGGTATCGGCAACGAGATAGTTAAGATCGGAAGAATTAAGGGGTTCTAGTGCGATCGTGCTAATTTTTGCTTCAGTTTGACAAATTTCATCCAAGGTGAGCATTAATGGATGTACTGCTGAGACTTCATTATCTCGATACGCTCCAATCAAAAGTAAATATTGACTTTCTACTTCACTCACCAACAGTTGTATTAACTTCAAAGATGCCAAATCTGCCCATTGTAAGTCATCCAGAAACATGACTAAAGGATGTTCTGGAGTTGTGAATACGTGGATGAATTTCTCAAACAGCAAATTAAACCGATTTTGTACCGCGCTACCAGAAAGTTCGGGAGCTGGCGGTTGTTTGCCAATAATTTTTTCTAATTCAGGTATAACGTCAACGATCGCTTGAGCGTTTTCTCCCAATACTTCTAGAATTTGAGTTTTCCAGATATGTAATTGGGTATCGCTTTCACTTAGCAATTGCCCCATTAAATCGCGGAAAGCCTGCACAAATGCTAAGAATGGTATGTTCCGCTGAAATTGCTCGTATTTTCCTTTAATAAAATAACCTCTCTGGCGCACAATGGGTTTGTGAATTTCATTGATAACAGCAGTTTTCCCAATGCCAGAAAATCCTGCCACTAACATCATTTCGGTATTTCCCCGTGCTACGCGCTCGAAGGCAGCAAGTAAAGTTTCTACTTCTACTTGCCTGCCATAAAGTTTGTCTGGAATTTGGAAGCGATCGCAAATATCTCGTTGTCCTAAAGCAAAAGTCTCTATATTTCCGGTAGTTTTTAGGGCTTGCCAGCAAACTTCTAAATCATATTTCAATCCCAAAGCGCTTTGATAGCGATCTTCAGCATTTTTCGCCATCAATTTGCTAATTATTTTAGAAATAATGGGAGGAATATCTAAATTAATACTATGAACTTGTGGAGGCTGTTTAGCAATATGACAGTAAACTAACTCTATAGGATCGTCTGATTCAAAAGGTAGCTGTCCGGTAAGTAGTTCAAAGAAAGTAGCTCCCAAAGAGTAAAAATCGCTACGCCAGTCAATTAAACGGTTCATCCGTCCTGTTTGTTCTGGAGAAAGATACGCTAAAGTTCCTTCTAAAAGGTTTGGGCTTGTGGGGACTTGCGTCTCTTTAGGTAATAGGGAAGAATTGCTAAAATCAATAATTTTGACTCGTTTGTCGTTAGGGTGAATTAGGATATTGGCGGGTTTAATATCCTTATGAATCACTCGGTTGCGATATAGTCCTTCTAAGGAAGCAACTATTTGCAGGGCAATCTCGAGAAAATCGAGTAGGGATAGGAAATGAGAGGCAATGTACTCTTTGAGAGAAATTCCCCCAAAGTCTTCCATGACTAGAGCATAACCGTTTTTATAGGGTTCTAAGCTATAGGGCTTGACAACTCCATCAATATCAAGGTTTTTGGCAATGGTGTATTGATTGCGAAATTGCACTATATCGTTGAAGGTAGGATATTCCTGTCGCAACAGTTTAATCACAACTTGTTTGCGATCTTTTTCTCTGATTCCTCGATAAACTAGAGTTCTGCTACCTGAGTAAATTTGCTCTGTAATTTCATAACCAACTAGTGTCACCATTGCTGCTTCCATTTATAAAAATTTTTTCTGTTTTCTGAATTATTGTTCCCTAAATTTTGTGTGATTTTAACTAGAAAATATGAAAGCATTTTTAATACAATTGATAATGAAAATCTTTAATAGTGCAGGCAGTACTGCGAGCTGCCGAAGGCAGTAGCGAAGCTATTGCCTAAAATGTTTAATGTTAATACTAAATTAAGTATTTTATACTACATGATGATTTTGCCTGTTAAGATGACTGGTAAGTTTTATAGTGGCGCACCCTTGTTTGAAGCTCCCTTGGTAACGTAATATAAATCACAAATAATATCTAAGTACAAACTAGATGAATCCAACGCTACTTAACAATCGCTATCAAATTATTCGTGCGTTGGGAGGGGGTGGGTTTGGCGATACTTATCTGGCGGAAGACACCTATTTGCCTTCCCGTCGCATCTGTGTCATCAAGCAACTCAAACCCGTAACGCACAAACCTCAAGTTTATCAACTCATTCAAGAACGCTTTGGTAGAGAAGCCGCAATTTTAGAAGAACTAGGTGAAGGACACGAACAAATTCCTAAGCTTTATGCTTATTTTATAGAAAATGAGCATTTTTACTTAGTTCAGGAATGGGTTGAAGGTTTGACTTTAAGTCAAAAAGTTCAACAGGAAGGGCTTTTTAGTGAGAATTTAGTTAGGGAATTACTAGTAAGTCTTCTACCAGTTTTGGATTACATCCATACAAAAGGAATTATTCACCGAGATATCAAACCCGGTAATATTATTTGGCGAAAACAAGACGGTAAACCCGTTTTAATTGATTTTGGTATTGCTAAGGAAATGATGACAACTGTAATGGATGCTCAAGGGGAGATCGCTAGCTCCATTGTAGTTGGAACTCCAGGTTTTATGCCGCCAGAACAAGCTGCAGGTAAACCAGTTTATTCTAGCGATTTATACAGTTTGGGGTTGACAGGAATTTATTTGCTGACAGGTAAACGTCCCCAAGATTGGAAAACAAATTCTGAGATGGGTGAAATCATTTGGCGTCCGGAAGTTAACATCAACCACTACTTAGCAAATGTTTTGGATCGCTCTATTCAATCCCATCCACGCGATCGCTATCCAACTGCCAAAGCCATGTTAGCCGATCTCTGTCCGCAAGACCAAATTATCATAGGAACGGAGGAATCTACACTCAATAGCGAAAGACTAAACAACCATTTCCACTCTCCTAACCCTTATCCCCAATCCCCCATTCCTCCTAAAAAAACACTCAGAACAAAGATTCCTGAAAACAATCAGGAGTATCGCAACCGCCAAATATTACTCAACAAAGTGAAAAATTATTGGGTAAAAGGAGTTTTAGAAACTTCCTTACATGGAGTTGCTCTGATTGAACTCGGTTTGGAAAATCGCTTCGATGCTTTAGATCGTCCTTGGGGTATGCTGTGGGAGACTCCCGCACAAACCAGACAATCCATTCCAAAAAATACCAGAATCGTCGATTTATTCCAACAGATGGGGGCTGGGCGATCGCTTTTAATTTTAGGCGAACCCGGTTCTGGAAAAACAACAACACTGCTAGAACTGGCTCGGGATTTACTACAAGAAGCAGAAATAGACGCAACCCAACCCATTCCAGTTGTCTTTAACCTTTCAGCATGGATAAATGAAAAGATCGCAATTGCAGATTGGCTGGTGCGAGAACTTAATACAAAGTATCAAGTGTCAAAGGAAATTGGCAAAACATGGATTAAGAATCAACAATTGCTGCTATTACTCGATGGGTTGGATGAGGTTTTGGCTGACCGTCGAGATGTTTGTGTGGAAGCGATTAATACATTCTCTCGGGAATATGGAGAAACAGAAATCGTTGTTTGCAGTCGAATCAAAGATTATGAAGCACTATCCAATCGTTTCCGATTTCAAGGAGCGGTTTTTATCCAACCACTGACTTTAGAACAAATTCGCCAATATTTACAAAATGCAGGTTCCGAACTTGGTGCAGTACAAACCGCACTCCAAGGGGATACAACAATTCAAGAATTAGCCAAATCGCCCTTGCTATTAAGCATTATGACTCTTGCTTATCAAGGGATGTCAATGACAGATTTACCGGGAATGAGTTTGGAAGAACGCCGCCAACATTTATTTGATAAGTATATTCAAAGAATGCTAGACCGCCGAATGTCTAGAAGACTGTATTCTAACGAGCAAGTCATTTATTGGTTGAGTTGGCTGGCGCAAAGATTAAAAACACAATCACAAACAGTATTTCTCATCGAACGCATGCAGCCAAGCTGGTTTCAAAACCCATGGCAAAAACGTATCTATGTAATGAATATTTTGTTTGTTTTTATATTACTTGGTTTGTCAATTGGATTGTTACTAATACCTATTAATCGAGTTTTATTAGCACTTAGCTTCACAACAGTATTTTTTTGGCTGATTTTTGGTTTTGACCGCATTCATCCCGTGGAGACTTTAAAATGGTCTTGGAGAAATGCTAGCAATAGTTTAATCGTTGGGATGATTTGGGGACTCCTTTTTGGAGTGCTCTTAAAGCTAACGGCGGCGACATTATATATATCATTAGATCTACAAAGTTTTGTAAATTATATAATAAATCTTCCTATAGCGGGTTGGATACGTGGTATAGTTTTTGGCTTTTGTTTGGGATTCATTTATGTTCTCATTCGTGGGTTGACGGGTCCTGGTATCCAAACGCTGTCTGTTCCCAATCAGGGAATTAGACAATCGGCAAAAAATGCAATTGTTTTTGGTTTAATAGGATTTTTACTACTTGGCTTAGCTGCAGCGATTTTGCGCTGGCGGATTCTCGTTTGGGGAATTTTTGGTTTATTGTTTGGAGTTGCAGCAGGAGGAGGCGAAGCTTGTGTAAAACACCTAATTTTACGAATTATTCTCTCCTTCAATCGCTGTATTCCTTGGAATTATGCCCGTTTTCTTGACTATGCTACAGAACGGATCTTTTTGCAAAAAGTTGGTGGTGGTTATATCTTCATCCATCGCTTGCTATTGGAACATTTTGCACAAAAGAATTGTTCTTTTGTGCCTGGTGGTAGCACATTCCACAAGCCACAATAGAAACACAGGCTTTATAATACATAGCCTTATCTTTTAAATGGAGTTTGTTATCAGTGGTATTACAAGTAAAAACCAGTACTTACGAACCTAAAACACAAGAAATCGCCAAGCAACTGCTAGCAGCAACTCAAGAAAGCCGTTCGTTCTTTGCTGCATTGCGGGATCAGATGCGCTGGGATGACAAGTTATTGGCTTGGGCGATGAGCAATCCTGGGTTACGGGTGCAGTTATTCCGTTTTATTGATACTCTTCCTGCTTTACGCAGCAAACCAGAAATTGCAGCACACTTACAAGAATATTTGGGTGATGAGTCGGTAGAATTACCAGCAGCCCTAAAGGGGATGCTCAACTTTGCCAACCCTGATTCTGTACCGGGACAAGTCGCTGCTACGACTGTTGCAACAGCGACGGAAACATTAGCTCATAAATATATTTCTGGAGAAAACATCAAACAGGCGCTCAAAACGATTGAGCGCCTGCGGAAGGAAAAAATGGCTTTCACCGTAGATTTGCTGGGTGAAGCGGTTATTACAGAAGCAGAAGCACAGTCTTACTTGGAACGGTATCTGGACTTGATGCAACAACTAGTGGAAGCATCTAAGAATTGGTCGCCAGTTCCTGCAATTGACTTAGCTGATGGAGAACCTTTGCCAAAAGTCCAGGTTTCTGTCAAACTGACAGCGTTTTATTCTCAGTTCGACCCTCTCGATGCTAAGGGGAGTGAGGAACGGGTGAGCGATCGCATCCGCATTCTTTTGCGTCGTGCTAAGGAACTTGGTGCTGCGGTTCACTTTGATATGGAACAGTACGCCTACAAGGACTTAACTCTCAGCATCCTGAAAAAAATCTTGCTGGAAGAGGAGTTTAGAAATCGAACCGATATTGGTGTCACCATTCAAGCTTACCTGCGCGATAGCAATCGAGATGTACAAGACTTGATTGCATGGGCTAAGCAGCGCGGTTACCCAGTCACAATCCGCTTGGTAAAAGGTGCTTATTGGGATCAGGAAACTATCAAAGCGTCTCAAAAACACTGGGAACAACCTGTCTATAATGACAAAGCTGCTACAGATGCTAACTTTGAGCAACTGACAGAATTGTTGTTACAAAATCACCAATACGTATATTCTGCTATTGGCAGTCATAACGTGCGTTCTCAAGCACGAGCTATGGCGATCGCAGAAACCTTAAATGTCCCCCGTCGTTGCTTTGAAATGCAAGTTCTCTACGGTATGGGTGACAAAATAGCTAAAGCTTTGGTTGATAGGGGATATCGGGTGAGAGTGTACTGTCCCTACGGGGAACTCTTACCGGGAATGGCATATTTGATTCGGCGTTTGTTGGAAAACACGGCTAATAGTTCTTTCCTGCGTCAAAATATGGAGAACCGCCCGGTGGAAGAATTGATTGCACCCCCTGTTGTAGGACAAGGGGACAAGGTAGACAAGGATAACTCCCCATCCCCCCCTCTCCCCCTCTCCCCCTCCTCTTTCATGGGTGCGGCGGATACTGATTTTGCTGAAGAGGCGGAGAGAACAGAGGCGAGTCAAGCTTTTCAAGCCGTGCGCGAGCAACTAGGTAAAACTTATTTACCGTTGATTAATGGTGAGTATGTCAGTACCCAACAGGTTATAGATTCTGTTAACCCTTCTCATTTTAGTGAAGTGGTCGGTCAGATTGGGTTGATGAGTGTAGAACAAGCCGAACAAGCTATGCAAGCCGCAAAGGCTGCTTTTCCTGCTTGGCGCAAAACTCCTGCAAAGGAACGGGCTAACATATTGCGGAAAGCCGCCGATCTGATGGAACAACGCCGTGCGGAACTGTCTGCTTGGATTGTTTTAGAAGTTGGAAAACCAGTGCGGGAAGCTGATGGCGAGGTTTCGGAGGCGATTGATTTTTGTCGCTATTATGCTCTGGAAATGGAGCGGTTAGATGAGGGTTATAATTACGACATTTCTGGGGAAACCAACCGTTATATTTATCAGCCTCGTGGAATTGCTGTAGTGATTTCGCCTTGGAATTTCCCACTAGCGATCGCAACGGGAATGACAGTTGCTGCTCTAGTTGCTGGTAACTGTACTCTCCTCAAACCCGCAGAAACATCTTCTGTGATTACAGCAAAACTGACAGAAATTTTGGTGGAAGCGGGAATCCCTAAGGGTGTCTATCAATACGTCCCAGGAAAGGGTTCTCAAGTGGGTGCTTATTTGGTGAACCATCCCGATACTCACGTCATTGCTTTTACTGGTTCTCAAGAAGTTGGTTGTAGAATCTACGCAGAAGCCGCAGTTCTGAAACCCGGTCAAAAGCATATGAAACGCGTCATTGCTGAGATGGGTGGTAAGAATGCCATCATCGTAGATGAAAGTGCCGATTTAGACCAAGCTGTAGTTGGCACCGTACAGTCAGCATTTGGTTATAGCGGACAAAAGTGTTCTGCTTGTTCGCGAGTGGTGGTGCTCGAATCGGTATATGATACCTTTGTACAAAGGTTTGTAGAAGCGACGAAATCTCTAAATATTGGTGTAGCTGAGTACCCCAGCACCCAAGTAGGACCCGTGATTGATGCTAATGCTCGCGATCGCATCCGGGAATATATTGAAAAAGGTAAGGCTGAGGCAAAAGTTGCTTTGGAAATGCCTGCACCGGATAATGGATATTTCATCGGTCCCGTGATTTTTGCAGATGTTTCTCCAAATGCCATCATTGCCCAACAAGAGATTTTTGGTCCTGTTGTGGCGGTGATTAAAGTGAAGAATTTTCAGGAGGCTTTGGATGTTGCTAATGGGACTAACTATGCCTTAACGGGAGGTCTTTATTCTAGAACTCCTTCCCACATTGAAATGGCTCAGGAAGAGTATGAGGTGGGCAATTTGTACATTAACCGCACGATTACGGGTGCTATTGTCGCTCGACAGCCATTTGGTGGTTTCAAACTATCAGGAGTTGGTTCCAAGGCGGGTGGACCGGACTACTTGCTGCAATTTTTGGAACCCCGTACAGTAACGGAGAACATTCAGCGTCAGGGTTTTGCGCCTATTGAAGGGGCTGAATAGATGAGCTAATGGCTAATGGCTAATGGCTAATGGTAGAAACACAATTAGCTATTAGTCCCTTTTATGCCATTTAATAACCTATAGGTGTAGGGGTGGGCATTGCCCACCAATATTAAATGTGCAGCACAACCCTACCTACTAATGGTAGAAACACAATTAGCCATTAGCTATTAGCCATTAGCCATTAACTAATATGAAAAATTACAACCACCAGGGAAAGAAATTTAACAGCCTACTGATACTTGGTATTATTTGGTTTTTGGGGGCTGTGTGCGATCGCATTTGGTTTGCTTTGGATCGCTCTATTCCTGCGTGGGATCAAGCAGATTACCTAACAGGTACATTAAACTATTGGCAAGCGCTGCAGAATCCGCAGTGGTGGAACTTGGATTGGTGGCAGGGTCTGTGGTTGTTGTCTTCTAAAATACCGCCTTTGACGTATATACTGGCAGCTGGTGTTCAAAACATGTTTGGCACTGGACCGGATGAGGCGGCTCTGGTCATGCTTTTATTTAGCGGGGTTTTACTGGCATCGGTTTATGGTTTGGGTAAAGTATTGTTTGATGAGTCTGTAGGTTTGTGGGCGGCTTTTTTGTGTCAAGTTTTACCTGCTCTTTATCAACTGCGTCTGGATTTTCTACTGGATTATCCTTTAGCGGCTGTTGTGACTTTGAGTTTCTTTTGCTTGAGTGTTTGGCGCAGTTTTGGAACTGTAGAGACGGTAAGGGCGCAGAGGAAGAAGAGGGTTGTTGAATGGTTGTGGGTGTTGGCTTTTGGTTTGTCGTTTGGGTTGGCGTTGTTGGTTAAGCAAACGGCGTTGATATTTCTTTTCATTCCCATAGTATGGCTTGGAGTGGGATCTTTACGCGATCGCCGTTGGGGTCGTTTGGCTCAACTGGTAGGTGGCTTGTGTCTGTCGGTGTTGGTTTTTGGTCCTTGGTATCGTACAAATTGGCTGATTGTTCTGACTTCTGGAAAACGAGCGACTATAGATTCTGCGATCGCTGAAGGTGAAGCACCTCTCAATACATTACAAGCATGGATTTATTACTGGCAACAATTACCGAATCAAGTTTCTCTTCCGTTGTTGTTGGTACCTGTTGGTGCTCTACTGTTTTATTGGGGTTGGTCAAGGTTTAAAAAGGGGATAGGGGGACAGGGAGACAAGGTAAAATCTTCACTTAAATGGTTGGCGGTATTTCTGGTAGGTTCATATTTATTGTCGTCTTTGAATATTAATAAAGATAGTCGCTATGCGTTACCGTATTTACCAGCATTAACCGTATTTTTAGCATATGGTTTGACACGGTTGTCTCATCTTTGGGGAAAGCGGATTCGATGGGGTACGGCTGCTTTGGCTATCTTGCTTATGTTGTGTAACTTGTTTCCTATTGCGGGTGTTATCGGTGGTTGGATGACACAAGCTTTAAGTCCCAATCAGTATTATCCTTACATGGCAGAGGAGTTTCCGCACAAGCAAGCGATCGCTCATATTGTGCAAACAGAACCGTATTTACGTTCTACTTTAGGAGTTTTGCCATCAACAGCAGCAATTAATCAACACAATTTCAATTACTATGGGGCGCTACAAAATTTTCAAGTTTACGGACGTCAAGTGGGGACGAGAAAAAAATTTGTAGATAGGGATGTGCGATCGCTAGAATGGTTTCTTACCAAAACGGGCGACCAGGGATCGGTTGGAGAAACTCAAGCCAGTATTGCACGAGCTGTAGAGCAAAGCAAAGATTTTCAACTTAGCAAATCTTGGAATTTACCTGATGGTAGCCCGCTCAAGCTTTTCCATAAAAAAACACCAGCAGTAGAAGTAAAACAAATTGGTGTGACTGGTGTCTCGAGCGATCGCCTAACTTTATCTCAAGTCGCAGTCCCACAAAAAGCTCCACCAGGAATTCCAGTCCCAGTAACTTATGAATGGTCTGGTTCCTGGGAGCAACTACAAAATGGCTTACTCCTGCTAACTTGGAAAACCAACTCCCCAGTCTCCAGCCCCAAGTCCCCATCTTCGTGGATACACGATCGCGCTATAGGAATGGGGGCTTTGCGTTCTGGTACCAAAAAACCAGAGGGTACATTCAGGGCGATCGAAAGAATGGCAATGCTTCCTCCTGCTAATGTAGCACCGGGGATTTACTCATTAGAGGCGATTTATCTCAACAGGCTTTCGGGAGAAAGTTATCCAATTCCAGTACCAAAAGTTACATTACAAATCGACCCTAAAGCCCCTGCTACACCTGCGCCAGAGTTGGATTTGGTCACTCAATTAAGAATTTTAGGTACAAATTTACCTAAAGGACCGAAAGCATTAAGTCAAGTCTTTGATGAAGTAGGACGTATTAATCAGTACGATCCAATTCAGGATTATTTGGTACAAGCACGATTAACTTTAGAATACCGCTTGCAACAAATTCCTTCAAATATAGAATGGACATATGCTTTGGCTTTAGCAAATGTCTTACAGCGACGGGTAGATGGAGCTATTGCTGCTTTACAACAAGTGACTCGACTAGATTCAGAAAACCCTTACTCCCACGCTTACCTGGCATTTGTTCAACTGTATAATTGGCAACCTGCTGCTGCACAAAAATCCCTTGAACCCAGTTTAGCGAAAAACCCAAACGTACTTGAAATAAAAGCTCTTTCTGGCGCGGCTGCTTTAATGCAAGGTAATTTAATTAAGGCATGGCAAATTTTGAAAGAGATTAATGGTTAGAGGATGTTTGTAAGGTTCCTCTAATGAGTTTCTAAGAGGTAGACGCGATTTCAATCCCAAACGTGTTTTTTCACTCATTGGGATGCTCCCTTTTCAAACATCCTCTAAGTCAAATACCTTAGAAGCACTGATTCTAGTTGCACAATACCAATGGGTTTGCTCAGACAGTCGTTAGCACCGACTTGTTTGACTCGTTCGCGATCGAAAACTACAACTAATGGTGTCATCATCACAACGGGCAAATTTTGTAAATCGGGTTGTTGTCTCATCTGTACCAGCAAATCCCACCCGCTAACATCTCCCAACTCCACATCTAACAAAATTAAATCGGGATGTTGGGTTCTCACTAATTCTAAAAATCCATTACCGTGGTTCACTCGCTCAACCTGGTAACCTATTGTCTGAAGATAATCTTGCAGCAATATGGCGGTATGTTCTTCATGCTCCACAAGCAAAATACGTTTTTTCTTGGATAGGAGGGAGGATGGGGTAACAGGGGAAGAGGCGAAAGGATTACTCTCTACATCCTGATGTTGTTCATTGGGCAAAAATAAGGTAAAACGGCTTCCCTGTCCCAAGGTTGATTCTACAGTTACATCTCCACCATGCAACCGCGCTAACTTGCGTGTTAGTGCTAAACCCAAACCAGTCCCTTCGTATTGACGGCTGAGGCGACTATCAAGTTGTTTAAAAGGTTCAAATAAAAATTGAAACTGACTGGAGTCGATACCAATACCCGTATCTATCACAGTAAATGCAATACCTTGTGGTAATTTTTTGACTTCTAGCGTTACCTTACCTTTCTCTGTAAATTTGATAGCATTTGATATAAGATTCAGTAACATTTGTTTCATTCGACGCTCATCTGCTACACAAAAGCTAGCTTCTTCATCAATTTCTACTGTTAGGAGCAGTCCCTTTTCTATAGCACGCTCGCTGACTGTTGATATGACATAATTACAAATATCATTTATATGTATGGGTGATAGAAAAAGTTCTTCTTTACCTGCTTCTACTTTAGATAGATCTAGAATATCATTTATTAGTTCTAGAAGATGTTCTCCACTACTATAAATACAGTTAATATATTCTTTTTGCTTGTCATTTAAAGAACCAACAATTTTCTGTTGCAGTAACTGAGACAATCCCATAATTGCGTTTAAAGGTGTTCGCAATTCGTGACTCATTGTTGCCAAAAACTCACTTTTTGCTTTACTCCCTGCTTCTGCTGCATCTTTACTTTCAAGGAGTTTCAATTCTGTTTCTTTGCGCTCGGTAATATCCTCTATCATAACTAAGTAAAATTTGGGCTCTCCATTTGTATCGGGAATCAAAGATATTCTTAAATGCGCCCACATCAAGCGCCCATCTCTATGCAGAATACGCCTTTCCATATCCAAGCGTTCCCGCACTCCCGATCGCAATTCTTGATAAAGTTCCAAATCATCTGTATTATTGAAAATATAATCTGTGAAGTTTCTACCGCATAGCTCTTGTTGAGGATATCCCAACATTCGACACAACGCCGGATTGATATCCGCTATTTTTCCGTGCATCTCAACCAGTGCAATCCCCATAGAAGAATTTTCTACAATGGCTCTGAACCATGCTTCGCTCTGCTGTAAAGCTTCACGTGCAGCATTGCGCTCGCTCACTTCTACTGCTAGGGCTACAAAATCTGCGATCGCACTTGCAAAATTCTCTTCGTCCGATGTCCACTGACGGCTACTTCCTATATGTTCGTGACGGACAACGCCAATAGGACGACCTCCCAAGCAAATTGATACGTCTAATAGAGATGTAATACCCAACACGGAAAGATAACATTCCGATAATTCTTGAGTTCTCTTATCTTCTAGGGCATCATCAGATGCTATAAAATTCTGTTCTTCTAAAGCTTGGAAATAGGCAGGATAATTCGCTTTTATAAGTGACATACCAAAGGTATGACACATTGTCATGGAATTGTATAAATCTATACACTCTAGTTTGGAACCATCTCGATCGTACAACCACACACTAACGCGTATCACCTCTAAAGCTCTGGCGGCGGCTTCTGTGATTTCTTCTATGGTCGCTTTGAAATTTCCTTGCCCAAAAGTACGATTTCGCGCAAGTTTTACCAAAGTTTGGCTTTGTCCGCGCAGACGTTTTTCTCTTTCTCGCCAAACATCTTCTGCTTGCTTTTGGGTTGTGATATCTCGAATCGCGACCACCTGTATTTGCTGTCCTTGGTAAGGAATGTTCTTACCTTGTATTTCAACCGGAAAAGTGACACTATCTTTCTTAACTACAGCTCCTTCATAGGGTTTTCCGTATCCAGAAAGAATATTTTTTTTTACTAATTCCTGTGAATCAGGGGTAAACAGAGCAAAAGCACTTTTGCCAATCAATTCAGAGACTTCATAGCCACTCAGGTTTACTAAAACACTGTTGACATCAATGATAATACCATCTCTGTGTATGATAATCCCTTCAGAACTAGCGTCAGACAGATATTTAAATCGTGCTTCTCTATCTTGCGAAGATGGTGTGTCCTTCTGCTGAAGGCTTTCCTTAGCTATTGGCACATCAATTTGCTTGCTTTGAGAAGTCTTTACCTGAGGTTGATTGTTCTTTAAAGATTCACGCGGCTGTTGTTCGCTTGCACATAGTACGATTGGCTGCAACCGTTGAGAGACGATCGCTCTATTCATGAAAAAGTCCGGTGTGCTCATGGTTACTACTTGTTGTTGCGTCGCCTTATCCTACAAGTTACCCGCTACCACAATTGCTAAATTTAGAACTAGCACGTGCTATGGTGAGACCATCTATAATTTTTAGCATCGTAATAAATCTCCAATATAAATTCAAATTTGCCTTTTTAAATATGTAATTGCTATTCCACACACTTAGTAATCTTTCAACTTCAGTTACTCTTTGTATGATTGACCTAGAGAAAGATTCGGAAGTGCGTGAGTTCTGTAACAATCGATCGTATATCCTTGTGGAGGTGGAGCAATGGCGGATGATGGCGTAAGAATTGTCTCCTTAATTCCTGGAGGGACGGAAATCTTGGCAGTCCTGGGGTTAACTGATGCAATTGTGGGTCGCTCTCATGAATGTGACTTTCCCCCAGAAATTAAAGATCGCCCTGCTTGTACGCAAGCGCGTATAAACACCAATGCCTCTAGTAATGAAATTCATGATAAAGTCAATAATTTGTTACAATCTGCCCTTAGTATTTATCAAATTAAAATAGATCTTTTAGAAAAGTTACAACCTACTCACATTGTGACACAAGACCAATGTGATGTCTGTGCTGTTAGCCTAAAAGATGTAGAAGAAGCAGTTGCGACTCTTACCAATGTTGCGCCCAAGATCGTTTCTTTACAACCAAATGTTCTTCAAGATGTTTGGGCAGACATTGAAAGAGTGGGTAAAATTTTTGGGGTAGACTCCCGACCGATACTAGAAAATTTGGAAGCTCGGGTAAAGATAGTAGAACAAAGAACACAAGGTTTGTCCCAAACAGAACATCTGCCCACAGTGGCTTGTATTGAGTGGATTGACCCTTTAATGGTGGCTGCTAATTGGATTCCTGAGTTGGTGACTCTAGCGGGAGGTCAACCTCTTTTCAGCGTTACAGGTCAACCTTCCCCTCATTTAACCTGGGATACGCTAATTGCCAGCAATCCGGATATCATTATTTTCATGCCTTGCGGCTTTGATTTAAGTCGAACCCGTCAGGAAGCCCAGTTGATAAGCAACCACCCACAATGGCAACAACTCCATGCTGTTCAAAGTGGCAGAGCCTATATTACTGATGGAAACGCCTACTTTAATCGTCCGGGACCGCGATTGGTAGATTCATTAGAAATCTTGGCTGACATTTTGCACCCAGAAATTTTCCAATATGGCTATAAAGGACAAGGTTGGGAAGTTTTATAAATTATAAATTATGAATGATGAATGATGAATGATGTTTTTGTTTCACAATTCATAATTCATAATTCATAATTCATAATTCATCCATCCATTCAATTAGCGGTCTTAGCGTAGTGGGTAAGGCAGTTTCACTAACAGTGACAGTATGTTCTTTTCCGTTATCTTCTACTGTCAATTTATATTGAAAGCGGTCAGGTTGAGTGGGGGAGGCTGTTATATGTGCTGGTAAATTGAAAAAATTGGCTGCTTCTACTAATTGAGGTAGTTGTTTTGCTTTCTCTTGAGAGAGGTTGGCTGTATCAACAGTTTTTTTCTTCGTTATTCCAGCAAAACCGCCCATTCGTTCGCACGAGACTCGCATAATCAATAATTAAGAAATTTTACAAAACTCCTACCGTTTGCCAAGCATTTTGCACCGCTTTTTGCTCTCGACTTCCTTGACCGTAGAGTTCTCCTGCGACTTGAACGGTTGCATTTGCCCCTCGTTTAAAATTCGCGCCAGAACGCAAGCGATCGCGTAAAGTTACATACCATATTTTACCCGCTTTCTCCCAAGCATAACCACCAATTTCTGTTGCTGCTAGATAAAAAGCACGGTTGGGAATTCCCGAGTTAATATGAACTCCTCCATTATCATCGCTACCAGTATAGATATCATCAACTGACCCTGGTTGTGGATCTTTTCCCAGTACGGGATCGTCATAGGCGGTTCCTGGAGCTTTCATCGAACGAATACCTACACCTTTGACATTTGAGGTCAATAAACCTTCCCCAATCAGCCAATTGGACTGTTCGGCGGTCTGATTTTTAACTCGTTGTTTCACTAAAATACCAAAAACATCGGAAAAGGATTCGTTAAGCGCTCCCGATTCTCCGTAGTATCTTAGGTTGGCTTCATACTGAGTGACACCATGAGTCAGCTCGTGTGCAATCACATCAATAGCTTTGGTAAAGCGCTGAAAAATTTCTCCATCGCCATCACCGTAGACCATCTGGTCACCGTTCCAAAAAGCGTTATCGTAATTTACACCATAATGTACGGTAGAGTCCAAACGCAATCCTTTATCATCAATAGAATTTCGCTCATACACTTGGTAATATAAGTCATAGGTTGCGCCCGCCCCATCATAAGCTTCATTAACTGCTGGGTCTTGGCTGGGAGGATCGCCCTCAGAACGTACAAGTTGACCGGGGAGATTTTCATTGCTTTTAGCATCAAAGACACTTCGGCGCTTTTGACCTGGAGAGACGGCAAAATTGACAGCACCTACGGTATTTCGCCGCCCGCGAAATTGCGCCGAAACATTTAATGTGCGAAAAGCCCATTCACGCTGTTGGGTATTGCCATTGACTGCTAGGTTTTCCAGTATATAAGGTGGAACAATACAGCATATGGAACATCTAACGTTCATTTGATGCTCGCATCCAAAGCCGAGAGATTTTTTCTTTTTTTGAGACTGCAAAAGATTTTCTCCTTTCTAGAATTCTATAAAGAATGATAGATGACGAATAAAGTATAAGGGATGAACTATATTTCACATATGAATCTAAGGTTTGAGAGAAGGTCGCTCTCTGATATTTTTTCACCATGGGTTTTGAGAAACTGTATCTCTAGAACAGATAGAATTTTCATCCTTTATTCTTGATACTTCATAGTTGATTGTAAAAATTATTCAAAATCAGTACACTGAGATGAAGTCAGAGTGCTGGAGCAGGTTGAAAGATGACTATTGAAGAAGCATTAGTTCTTATAGATACAGCGCTGCATCCAGAGTCTTTAAGTGACTTGCAAGAGTTAATATTACGTCATTCCTGGGAAGGCAAGAGCTATCCTGAAATTGGAGAAATCTGTGGTTATGACCCTAACTATGTAAAAGACGCAGGGTCAAAGTTATGGAAATTACTTTCTAAAAGCTTGGGTGAAGAAATATCCAAAAGCAATTTCCGAACGATTATAAGACGCCTTGCTGCAGCAGAAGGAAAAGCGGTACAGGCTCAACAAGGGGGAGATAGTGAAAATTCTAGCCTCCCACCCACCACTCACCACTCACCACTCCCTAAAAGAGATTGGGGTGATGCGGTGGATGTCCCCATTTTTCTTGGGCGCATGCAGGAATTCAACACGCTTCAGCAATGGATCGTAGAAGACAAATGTCGCTTAATTGCATTGTTAGGGATGGGAGGTATCGGGAAAACAGCACTGTCTATCAAATTTGCGGAACACATTCAAAATGAGTTTGAGTATGTTTTTTGGCGGTGTCTTCGGAATGCGCCACCTGTAGAAGATATGTTGCTCAGCTTACTGCAATTTTTATCCAATCAACAGG
The DNA here is from genome assembly GCF_045999855.1 of Tolypothrix campylonemoides VB511288_2. NCBI lineage: Bacteria > Bacillati > Cyanobacteriota > Cyanophyceae > Nostocales > Tolypothrichaceae > Tolypothrix > Tolypothrix campylonemoides. The sequence goes on along the minus strand of NZ_JBFPMW010000010.1, from coordinate 218,814 downwards.
CAACAGAAGCAACTCTACCAAAAGATACAAATGGCAGAATTTCCCAATTGATAAATTATTTACGCTCCTCGCGTTGTTTGCTCGTTTTAGATAATGCTGAAACAATTATGGGTGGAGGGAATCGCGCAGGACAGTATTTAGAAGGGTATGAGGGCTACGGTGATTTGTTCCGACGTATAGGAGAAGCTCGCCATCAAAGTTGCTTGCTGTTAACAAGTCGGGAAAAACCTAAGGAATTTGTTGTGCTCGAAGGGGAAATGCTTCCCGTTCGCTCATTACCGATCGCTGGTTTACCGGAAACAGATGTTAGAGAAATATTAAGAGTCAAAGGTCAGTTTTCTGGTTCTGATAATGACTGGCAATTGCTAATTTCTCACTATGCAGGCAATCCTCTAGCACTGAAAATAGTGGCGGGAGGAATTCAAGATTTATTTGATGGGAATATTTCCAATTATCTAGAAATTTTAAATCAAGGAACTTTGATTTTTGATGATATACGGGATTTATTAAAACTCGATTTTTGCCGTTTGTTAGAGCTAGAAAAAGAGGTGATGTACTGGCTGGCAATTGAGCGAGAACCAGTTTCCATATTAGAGTTAAGAGAACATATTATTTCCCCAGAATCGAAGCAAAAATTACCGGAAACTTTAAGAGCTTTGGGTCAGCGATCGCTTATTGAAAAAACAGCGCATGGTTTTACTCAACAGCCCGTAGTTATGGATTACATTACAGAACGATTGATTGAAGAATCTCATCAAGAGATAGTCAGTGGAGAAATAAAAATTTTTCACAATCATTCGCTGTTAAATGCCCAAGCCAAAGACTATATCAGAGAAGCTCAGATTCGCCTGATCGTCAAGCCGCTGATAGACAAGCTTCTGGTTGCTAGCAATCAAATGAAATTAGAAAATCGGCTAAAGCAAATTATAGAACAAGAGCAACAAAAAACTCCACCAAAACCGGGATACGTAACAGGTAATATTGTCAATATTTTATCTCAACTAAAAGTCGATTTAACAGGTTATGATTTTTCTCATTTAACTGTATGGCAAGCTTATCTACAAGATACGTGTTTGCAACAAGTTAATTTTGCAGGAGCAGACCTGACAAAATCAGTTTTTGCAGAAACGTTAGCGAGTGTAACTTCAGTTGCTTTTAGTTCCGATGGCGAGTTGCTGGCAACATGCGATGTGAATTGTGAAGTTCGCTTGTGGGAAATTAAAGACGTTCAAATCAGATACATAGCATCTTTACAAGGGCATACAAACTGGGTACATTCTGTAGCGTTCAGTCCTGTTTCATCTAGCAAGCCTGAAGGAATGATAGCAAGTGGAAGCGAAGATGGAACTGTTCGGATTTGGGATATCAGCAAGGGTGAGTGCATCCAAGTGCTGCAAGGACACACCCGCAGGGTTTGGTCAGTAGCTTTTAGTCCAAATCCAACGGATTCTCCACTAGGAGGTATTGTTGCTAGTGGTGGTGATGACTGCACCATTAAACTCTGGGACATAACTGCAGGAAAATGTCTGAAAACTCTGCACGAACACACTGAAGGAGTGAGTTCAGTTGCTTTTCATCCTCGAGGACATTTACTTGCTAGCGGTAGTGGAGATGGTACAATTCGTTTTTGGGATGTTGCAGGGGGTCAGTGTCTGAAAATCCTGGAGGGACACGAGGGTGGCGTTAGTTCGGTTGCTTTTAGCCCTGATGGCAGTTTACTGGCAACTGGTAGTGAAGACAGAACCGTGCGGTTGTGGAATATAAAAGAAGCACGCTGTCTCAAAATTTTTCAAGGACACGTGGGTTTAGTTTGGTCAGTTGCTTTTAGCCCTGATAGCAATTTGCTGGCTACTGGTTGTGAAGACAGAACCGTGCGTTTGTGGGATATTTCTGAGGGAAATTGCATTAGGGTTTTAGATGGACATACCAATCGTGTTTGGTCTGTGGCTTTTAGTCCCATTTTGCAAAATGGGTTCGGTAGCATTTTAGTAAGTGGTAGCAAAGACCAAACTGTAAGACTGTGGAATGTCTCTAACGGTAGTTGCTTGAGAACTATACGCGGATACACTAATTGGATAGGATGGATCGCCTTTAGTCCTAATGGGAAGTTATTGGCGAGTGCAAATGAAGATCGAACAGTTAGGCTGTGGAATGTTGCTGATGGCAAATGTCAAGTAGTTCTGAAAGGACATACCCATCAAGTTTGGTCTGTGGCGTTCAATCCTAATGGAAAAATTGTAGCAAGTGGCAGTGAAGACCGTACAATCCGTCTGTGGAATGTGGATGAGAGCCGATGCACTCATGTTTTATCAGGGCATACCAGTCGTGTTTGGTCGGTTGCTTTTAGTTCGGATGGTAAAACTTTAGCAAGTGGTGGTGGGGATTATACGATTAAAATATGGGATGTGGATAGCGGTAAGTGCAGGAAAACATTAAACGAACACGCGAGTTTGGTTTGGTCAGTTGCTTTTTGTCCTACTCCTGCGAGTGCTTTATATCAAGAAGGAATATTGGCAAGTGCTAGTGGCGATCGCACAATTAAAATATGGGATATTCACACTGGCGAATGTATAAAAACTTTAGAAGGGCATAAAAGTTGGGTTTTTAGTGTTGCCTTTAGTCCTGACGGCAAAATGTTAGCTAGTTCTGGTGCTGATGGAACTATTAGGTTGTGGGATATCTCGGAAGGAACTTGTATAAAAGTTTTACAGGCAGATACCAAACTGATTTTACAGATAGCTTTTATGCCAGACCTAAAAAAGCAAAACCTTCCGCCCTTACTAGTAAGCGGTACTGACGATCGCAAAATCCTAATTTGGGATATTTCCCAGGGCAAATGTATTAAAGTTATACAAGGGCATAACGCTTGGATTTGGTCAGTTGCACTTAGCGCGGATGGTAAAATTTTAGCAAGTGGCAGTCAGGATGAAACTATTAAGTTATGGGATACGAACACCTATGAAAATATTAAAAATCTCGTGCCGGAAAAACCCTACGAAGGAATGAATATTACCGATATTAAGGGTTTAACCCAAGCAAATATTGCTACTTTAAAATCTTTGGGTGCAGTAGAATTTGGGAGGGAGGAACAAGAGAAAGATTCATTATAAGGAAAAGCGGCTATCGAGTGGGTATATATATATGTTGTTGAACACATATTAAATTGCTGAGTAACTGCAAATGTTAAAGCAAAATAATAAACCCTCCAAAACAAAAAACCCCCCAATCACCTTAATACTTCAGGTTTTTACCTGGATAGAAGTGATTGTATTGGTAGCAGCAAGCATTCTTTTATTCTTTTTTCCGGAGCTAAGCAATTCTCGTTGGGTATGGAAAATAGCCCCTTTCAACTCACACTTTTTAGGTGCAGTTTATTTAGCAGCAATCGTACCAACAGCTATGCTATTAGTCGTGCGCCAGTGGAAAATTGCACGGCTGATCGTACCCATGCAGTTAACTTTTACCATCGTTTTGTTAGTAGTTTCACTATTTTATCTAGATCGTTTTAACTTTAGCAGACGGATCACCTGGGGTTGGTTCTTCCTTTACACTATTATTCCCTTCACCGCAGCCTGTCATATTTGGCTGTATCGGCGTTTGCGACCGGTTGAATCTACTTTTGTGTCTTCACCATGGCGCTTTTACCTGCGAGTACAGACATTATTACTGACTTTTTACGGTTTGGGTTTACTATTTATCCCAAATACTTTTACTGCTTTTTGGCCTTGGAAAGTCGATAGCTTTCACAGTCAGTTGTACAGTGCTGTGTTTTTTACTCTTGCTATCGGTGCGTTTTTGCTATCCCGCGTCTGTTTGTATACAGAACTATTTACATTAGGATTAACAGAATTTGCTTTAGGATTGGCACAGATTTTAGGAGTTTTGAAAGCTAATGCAAAACTTCATAAAATTAACTGGTCGATTCCCAGTACCTGGTTTTGGATTAGCATTTTTGTGTTGCTACTGATTTCTGGAGGCGCGATGATGTTGCAATCTCGTACTTCTCAAAAAACAGCGATCGCCGATCGGTGACCATTTGAATTACATTTGAAAATTTGAATGTACTATAAATTTAAAAAAAGAGTCAAAAATCTTACGGTTTTACGCCTGTATCTCTGGTTAATAGGTAGTAGTTTGTTTGTACAGGGTATGGTGTCAATGGTTGTGACAGTAGCCAACTTTCATCTACCCACCTTCATTCATAAACTCATCATTACGGACCCTTTGCATTCTTTTATTCATATAAGCTGGGGGTTAGCAATATGCATCTTGCTTGGGATCGGAATCAGCAAACCTCGGCTTGTCCTCTTAGCTTTATCATACGGTATTTTTATACTTCTTCTGGGATTTACAGGCATATTTATCCACCATCCCTTTGGCATGCAACTTGGAAGAGGTGAAAATGCCTTTCATTTCCTGAGCAGTACAATAGCTTTGCTACTTGGTATTAGGGTGATGAAAGATTTCTAAATTCTCTGCTGGTTTTAAACCCAGGAAAAAGGAAATATGCTCGGCAATTTGCTGTTGTTCTTTCAATTGAGAACTGAAATAGAGGGTGAATGGAACACGTTCCCCACATTCCATTACCAAAACGACTCGATAAGTAAATCTTTTTGTATTGTTTCGATACTTTTCAACCACTACACGGAGAATATCTTGAGTTGCATATTCTGTTTGAGAATGGTTGAGCAACCCGCGATTATGCAGCGTTAGTTTTCCCAAGTTTTTGTTAATTGTGCAGGTGCTAACCGTGCCAAATATAGCTAAAGTCATAACACCTGCAAGGACAAATATGCTTCCAAATATACCACCAACAATATATCCTTCCAAGCGATAATCTTCCTGTATGACAAGTTCTTTTATATGAGGTTTTTGGAGAAATACCTCTATCTGCTTTGCCCACATTTCTACCGTTTCATAGTCGGACGTACTTACAATGACAGGAATTTTTTTCCGATCTGTTAATAATAAAACCTGATAATAGGAATTTTGTTTCTTATCTTTTAAAATATCAATTTCAGCACTCTGGATGTTAGCGATCGGTATAGTTTGTTGAGTTGACCAAAGCAGACTAGCAGAAGATGCTTCACAGACAGACCGATCGCGGCGACATTTTAAAGTGTGTACCTGTCCACCAAAAACCGCTAGTGACAAACCAGCTAAAAAGAATGTTGCACTAAAGATCCATGTGAACCAGGGTCGTAGTTGTAGTGTTAAATTATTAGGATTTTCTTGAAGAATTTTCATGGCAAACCTTTATTTTAAAAATAAACGAGAGGTATTTTTTGGTATAATCGAAACTGTATATTTTTCCGATAATTCAAGTCCTTATTTAATTACTATAAATATTTCTTGTAAATTTGACAGTCAAAAATAGTCAGAATAGGTGAGGAGTTTTTTACAAAAAGCATGACTTCTCTGAGCTAAAAAGACAAAGGTCATATTTAGTCATATTTAGTCATATTTTTACTATGTAAGACTCGGAATTTTTGGAAAAATGGCTGCAATATTATGATAATTAATATAGGTATTGCTGAAGGTCACCCTATACGTAATTCCTTACCTCCAGAAGATTACCAATCTTCGTTCTCTCTTTCTTCGTGTTCTTTGTGTCTTTACGGTTCATTCAAATAAATCATTTGCTCGTAAAAAGAGAGAATTGGAATTAAGTTCCCCCCTTTTTTAAGGGGATTAGGGGGATCGCAACCGCAAGAATGTACTATATAAGACTTGTGTACGCCACCGTAGCCTAACAGGTGAGGGGAGTGAGTTTGAGGTCTGTCGAACTCACATGAACTTGGAAGTATTATCGTAAAATGAACTATGAACATTGAAGAAGCTCTTATACTTTTAGATAATTTACTCAAACCAAAAAGCTTAAATTCCATTCAAGAAATGGTGTTTCGTCACGCTTGGGAAGGAATGGGCTATCAAGAGATGGCGCGTCATTGCGGTTATGATGCAAACTATTTAAAGGATGTCGGTTCTAAATTGTGGAAATTACTTTCTCAAACACTGGAACAGGAAGTAACAAAAAGTAATTTTCGTGCTGTTTTAGGAAGATACACGCGCAGTCTTTCCACGCAACCGTCTTTACAATCTCCTCAAACTCAGTTAGAGCATGCGATTGTTTCTTCTCAACGCACTTCTGAAGCAATTTCTCATCAAAATGATAAAGTGGCTTCAGATCGAGAAAGTACTCACTCAAATTTAGCAGTTTGCGAACAAGCGATCGCACATCCACGTGTCGATTGGGGAGAAGCTGTTGATGTTGTCGTTTTCTACGGACGGAATGAAGAGCTTACAGAGTTTCAAAAATGGATTTTTGATGAAGAGTGTCGGCTCGTCGCATTATTAGGTATGGGAGGACTTGGTAAGACAGCGCTATCGGTGAAGTTAGCAGAACAGCTTCAAGAACGCTTCGATCGCATTATCTGGCGTTCTTTACGCAATGCTCCCACCATTGATGAAATTCTTGTTGATTTAATTCAGTTCCTTTCTCAATCTCAAGAAACTGAGGTGACTTTAGCAGAAGATACTGATGGTAAAATTCTACGCTTGTTAGAGTACTTGCGTTCTTCACGCTGCTTGCTAGTTCTTGATAATGTAGAAACAATTTTATGTGGAGGAGATTCACTGGATGAAACTGACACCATACGTGTTGGTAACTATTTACCTGGATATGAAGGTTATGGAAAACTTTTTAAACAAGTTGGGGAAGTCCGACACAAAAGTTGCTTGTTAATAACGAGTAGGGAAAAACCAAAAGAGTTTGGTGCTTTAGAAGGGAATGGTTTTCCAGTTCGTTCTTGGCAATTAACAGGATTACAAGCAGCAGAAGCACGAAAAGTTGTTCAACTGAAAGGTGGTTTTGTAGGTTCAGACGAAGATTGGGAAACTGTTATTAAATATTATGCGGGGAATCCCCTAGCATTGAAAATAGTGTCTGCGGCTATTCAAGAAATATTTGATGGAGATATTTCTCAGTTCGTAGAATTTTTAAAGAAAGGACTGTTTGTTTTTGACGATTTGTACGATTTACTGGAGCATCAATTTAACCGCTTGTCTAAAGCAGAAAAGGAAATTATGTACTGGTTGGCAATTGAGCGAGAACCAGTTTCCTTATCTGAACTACAGAAAAATATTATATCACCGCTTGCCAAACAGAAATTACCGGAGACTTTAAGAGCTTTGGGACAGCGATCGCTTATTGACAAGCAAGGGATATTTTTCACTCAAAAACCGGATTTAATGGAGTTAGTCACTCAGAAATTTATTGAACATATCTTTGAAGAAATTACCAACATTCAATTTTCTGTTTTGCACAGTCATTTTTTGGTTAAAGACCGGGCAAAAGACCAGATTAAAGAATGGCAAACACGATGGATATTAGCACCACTTACAAAGAAATTAATCGAACGGCTAGGTAGTGAAGCTAATTTAGAAAATCGACTCAAAGATATTTTGGAAAATCTCAAAGAAACTCAGAGTTTGGAATTGAGTTATGCAGAAGAAAATATTATCCACATACTTCGTTATTTAAATGAGAATTTAGAGGATATCTGAAAGACTTCAATCGGGGAAATTAGGGAGCATCCCAAAGAGCGCCAAAAGCCTGCAAGAATAGAATTCACCAACGGCAGGCGCTATCTCAAGAGCGGAGAAGCTACGCGAACAACGGGTGGCTTTGGGATCCCCACTTCATGGGGATGGGGTCAGAATCCCCATTCCATCATTCCTTCTGCCATCTGCCTCCTGCCTTCTGCCTTCTTCAATACAGTGTTACCACAAGCAACTGTTGCAACATTGAAATCTTTCGGTGCGGTAGAAGTATAAGACGATAGGATTGTTAAGTATAAGTAAGAGTAGGTTAGATATGAATAACGTTAATCCCGAGGAATTCAGTACCAAAGATAATGATACGCCTTTAGAACAAGAGCTTACGGGTAGTGAACGTGGAAAAAATTACCAAGTTTCTCGGCGATCGCAGTCCGTTACCATTCAGCAAACAGATGGTACAACCATTGTCCACCACTATACTCGTGAAGATGGAATAGTTACGATTGACCCAGACGTCAGAGAATATTTTCCCAATGCAGAAGCAGTTAACAATGCTTTACGCACGCTGATTAACTTGGTTCCCAAGAAACACAACTAAAGAATAGTGATAATAAGCGGTTGATGAAAGCTATATATTAAAGATGATGGTTGTGAACTTGTAGCGCAAGGGCGTTTAAGTGAAGGTGATGTACAGTTTTTTCAACGATTGTAGCAGTTGTTTATAGAAGCACGAGAAACAGAGCAATTGGAACGGGAGCAAACAAAAAATTAAAAGAGAACATAAATCTCAAAAAGTGAGGAGAATCCGACAGACTAGAGATAAAAACAACTAATAACAATCCAATCCATAAGTTTTGAACAATGGGTGCGTATGAGCCACTCTAATATAGAGTCTTTGCTGGAAGATTGTCTTTCAGGCGATCCTTCCAGACAAACACCAGCGATCTTGAAGCTACAAGATTTGAAAGCTTATGAAGCTGTTCCAATCTTAGTAGAATTGCTCAGTTCCTATGAAAGCAATATTAGAGGACTTGCGGTGCAGACACTAGGATGGCTTGGGGATGAAGAAATTCAGACAGTTGGTCCTGCGCTGATGAAAATGTTAGCCGATTCAGAAGAGCTTGTTAGGTCTGAAGCAGTGGATGCACTCGCCACGCTAGACTACAAACAAGCGATTGAAGCAATCAAGTCTCTCCTACGCAGTGACTCTAATTGGATTGTAAGAGCTTCAGCAGCAGAAGCATTAGGTGATTTGGCTGAAGTAGGAGACTCAGAGGTTTTGGCAGAGCTTGAGTTAGCCCTCAACGATCCCATTGAGCCCGTGCGAGCTTATTCAGCTTGCGCTATTGGGCTTTTAGGGACACAAGAGATTCTACCCAAACTTGACGTATATTTCTTATCAGAGGAGTCTTTAGACACAAAAGCTGAAATTTTAGCCGCCAGATACCGATTAGGTGTTCGCAATGATTTAACCGAGCTACTAAAGTTACTTGAAGGTGCTGATGACCACCTAGTATGTGTCATTCTTAACATTCTAGGAGACTTAGTACAACGTAAAGTCCCTGTAACCCTTGCAGATGATGCGCTGCAGATTCGTCAAATTCTGACTGGGATTGCACAGTCTTTCCCTATTCACCAAGGTCATGCTGAAAAAGTTATTGCTCGATTAGAAGCAGTAGAACTCCAATTACAACTCGAATGAGAGCATATCGGGTAGGGGATCGAGACAGATGAGACAGAAAATGGCTTCTGGTTTCTCAGTCGCTAATCTGACTGATACTGACTGGAGTGAGGACCCGAAACGAATGCAATAAATTCCAAAACTTATCAAAATCAAAACTTCTTGGATCAATTCTTTGACCGGAACGATCGACCGCTTTGTGAGTTGTAATTCTTTCATCAGGTACGTTACTTTGAGCAATCAACCAGGCGAGAGAGTAATACTGCTCTTCCGTGTAACCACTGTGAGTTGTTTCTTTAGTCCCGACACCAGAAGGTGGAGTTTCTAAACCGATGTGATAGGCAAAGTTATTTACAGATGGTGGTAAATCTGGGTTAGTCTTTACAGTCTCTGCTCCTTGAGGACCTTCAAAAACTGAATTACCCGCACCAAAAGCTCTCTTATCTGGTGGAACCAAGTAAACGACAGTACCATCAAGCTTAATCATGGTGTGGTAACTAGCTTGGACATTCTCATCCTCGTGGGAATTTTTAAAAAAATTAATGGCACTCGATGCAGGAGCAGCCGTTTCATGAATCACTACAATAGGTTGATTGTTAACAGGTGTACCATTAACATCTGTTGCAAACCGATCGCCATAGTTACTTGCATTTGCCCAAGCGATCTCATATCTAGGTTTGTAAGCTGCATAAGCTGCAGTGGTTTTTACTGAATAACTCAGAGTTTTTAGAGAGTTATTCTTTTGAGTTTTCTGAGCTTTTAGACGAGAATCGGAAACTTGGTTGGGGATCGCCACCTTTACCTTTGGTGTTGGTGCTGTTGTTACCTGTTTGAGTCGAGAATCTGCTTCAGATGCAGTCTTTTGTGGAGTTGGTGTGATTTCTGATTCTTTGGATTGAGATTCTAAATCTTCACTCTTGATAGTAGCTTTTGTATCCAATGCTTTTGTGTGTTTCTCAGGTTGGAAATCCACGTATTGATTGGAAACGGCGGGTGTTGAATTAGAAGCAACTTCTCGATCTTGGAGAAAATCTGCTCTTCCAAGAAGCAACCCCAACATCAAACCGACAAGCGCCAGCATTCCCAGTACGACACCAGTTGTTTTTATTCTAATTCTCATTTTTTAACACTTTTATCAAAACTTTTACATTTCAGATGTAAAAGCAATAATTTTTAATATAATTTACAAATATAAAATTATACTCAAAATTCCAATCTGTCCATAGGTATAAATATGGCTAATAGCTAATAGCTATTAGCCCTCCCTTGTATCTCCATTACGGAGACGCTGTGTGTAAGGCACACGCTCCGCAATGCCGCAGGCTATGTCTGTAAGGGCTATAAGCCAGTCGCCAGGGTGCGGGTTTCCCGCACCGCACTAATCTCACCATTAACCATTAACCATTAGCCCTCCCTTGTTTGCCCTCCCTTGTTCGCCAGTCCCCAGGGCGTGGGAAACCCCTCCCTTGTTCGCCAGTTGCCTACGGCGGGAAACCCGCCTACAGCACTGGTCTCACCGCCTGCTTTCTCTGGACTCACCATTAGCCATTAGCCATTAGCCATTAGCCATTAACCATTAGCCATTAGCCATTAGCAAAATTTACTCGTCAGATTGCCCAACTCTACGAATATTGAGAATGTCGCTCAGTTTCTTAATTTGGGTGAATAGCTGTTCTAGTTGAGAGCGATCGCGTATCTCGATCCCCAAGTCAATGAGCGCTGGTTGACCGTTGGAAGTTTTAACTTGCGCGTGACGCACGTTAATACCTTGGTCGCTCAGGCGTGAAAGAATATCCTTCAAAACTCCCACTCGATCTAATGCTTCAATCTGAACATTCACTGGATATGTTTGAGGACGACCGTAGGGTTCACCTGCTGGGTTCCAATGAACTGGAACTAAGCGATCGCATTCCACATTATCTAAATTTTGACACCCCTGGCGATGGATGGAAATACCCCTACCGCGAGTCACAACACCGATAATTTGTTCTCCAGGAATGGGGGTACAGCAACCAGCTAAATGGTGTACCAATCCTTCGACTCCGACAATGGGCGAATCTGTGGAACGTGAGGTTGTTGGCGTGGATTCTTTTAGGTTTTTTGCTGCTTGAGATAATTCCTTCGCCAGATCGCTTGTTGAAACTGCTATTGCTGGTTGTTGTGCTTTTACCAGTTCTCGCCAACGGTTAAGCACGAGGCTTAGGGTCACTTCACCGTAGCCTAAAGCAGCAAGCAAATCTTCACAAGAATGATAATTACATCGCTCTGCAACTGTCTGCATTGGTTGCGACTTAATCAAGTTCTCCACACCGGATTTACCCAGTTCCTTTTCCAATAACTCCCGACCGCGAGCAATATTTTCTTCCCGGCGCGATCGCTTGTACCATTGCTTAATTCTGTTCTTTGCGGCTGAAGTTCTGACAAAGTTCAACCAATCCAAACTTGGATGGCTGTTCTTTTGCGTCACAATCTCTACAATATCGCCATTTTGCAGGCGGGTTGACAGGGGAACCATTCGCCCGTTCACCTTTGCACCCGCACAGTGGTTTCCTACCTCTGTATGAATGCGATAGGCAAAATCCACCGTACTGGAACCGGGGCTCAAAGAAATCACATCTCCTTTGGGCGTAAAGACATATACATCATCTTCAAATAAATTGTCTTTAACACTTTCAAGGTATTCCTGAGCATCTTTTAGGTCATTCTGCCATTCTAGTAACTGGCGCAACCAAGTAAACTTTTCATCGGTTGCTGTCATATGAGTTGTGAAAGAACCGCCCGTTTCTTTATACTTCCAGTGAGCCGCAATTCCATATTCGGCAATCCTGTGCATCTCCAACGTCCGGATTTGCACTTCTAAAGGTCGCGCCCACGGACTGATCACACCTGTATGCAGTGATTGATAACGGTTTGGCTTGGGTAATCCAATGTAATCCTTGAATCTCCCAGGAATCGGGCGGAAAGCATCGTGTACTATTGCCAAAGCACGGTAACATTCTTCATTGGTATTTACGATAATTCGCAGCGCTGCCAAATCGTAAATTTCGTGAAATTCTTTATTTTGGCGCTGCATCTTTTGAAAGATACTGTAGAGGTGCTTTGGACGCCCGCTGATATCAAGGCATTGAATTCCTGCTTCTACCAACCGATTCCGCAAAGTTTCGGCGACACTTGCCAATCTCTCTTCTCTCGCGCCTCGTTTTTCCGCTACGTACTCTTGAATTTGACGGTATGATTCCGGTTCTAAGTACTTAAAGGAATAATCCTCTAATTCCCATTTAATCCGCCAAATCCCCAACCGATTTGCCAAGGGCGCAAAAATTTCTCGTGTTTCTAAAGCGATCGCTTTGCGCTTGTCTTCGCTAAGGTGCTCTAGAGTCCTCATATTGTGCAAGCGGTCTGCCAACTTTACCACAATCACCCGAATGTCCTGCGCCATTGACAAGAACATTCGACGAAAATTTTCTGCTTGGCTTTCGGTTTTGCTTTTGAAGTTAATTTTAGAAAGCTTTGTTACACCTTCTACCAATTGCCGAACTTCCGTACCGAAGTGCTGCTCGATTTCTTCAATTGTGACATTTGTATCTTCTACTACATCATGTAGTAGCCCAGCTGCTATCATAGCAGGACTACCACCTAGATCTCTGAGTATACCGGCAACAGCGACTGGATGAGAAATATATGGCTCTCCCGACTTGCGGTACTGACCTTGATGCAATTGGTAGGCAAATTCAAATGCCCGAAGAATTAAAGATGTTTCATTATGCCTTCGGTCATCTTCAGCTTGGGCGCTTAGTGTAGATGACCCATCTAGGCATTGCTGTAGCCATTCCGGAAGGGTAATATCAATTCTGGAAGTTAATACAGTGCTGCTCATAGAATAGCGCCAATGGTAATTTAGTGATAAGGTGCAAAAGGGTAAACGGTTGGCGGCGATACCGTCAACAGAAAGACTAACTAACTGACAGACGCAAGGAGAATTTGCGTTTTGGCTGTTTGTCGCCTTAAGGTGTCAGTGCAAATTATCCAGTGCGAATGTCCCGTATCATAAGTTGTAAGTGTTGATATATAGCAAATACCGCCCCGAATACCATTCGAGACGCCAGATTTTGAGATAGAGTTTAGAAAAGTTTAGTCTATCAAATTTTTTTTTGACATTACCTTGTCTTTAAATACTATCTCAATAACTGCTGCATGTCTCTAATTCGTCAGAAATACGACTCATTTGCAACTCAATTGAAGCAACTGCATTCCGAAATTGCTGCTACTCAATTGGATGCACCCGAAATCAGGCAACGTGTAATAAGCCTGCAGAATTTTTTTCAGCAACAGATTGTACCTTTAGTGAATGAGGACACAAGCAGTCTCAACGGGCGAATCCAGTCTTATTCGACTGAAATGAGCAAGCAGCTGCGACTGTTGGAAATAGATATCACGTTTCTCCAAGGAGCGCGGCAAACTTCCACTGCCAAAGGTAGGCTAGATGCCATCGGCAATCGCCTAACCACTCTCATTGAATACTGCAATGCCTTATTGGAATAAATAGTACCAGCAGAAGAAGCAATATAACAAAGGAAATAATTAAAAATAATGAAAATAATAATTTGAATTTACTATTGCATTTTAGATTGATATTTTTCTTGTAGCTGTCGTAAGCTTGACATATTTATAATTGGCTTAACTGTGCCTAAAATTTGACAAGATTTCATGTCAAGAATTCTTCAAATTTTTAGTTTGGGAGCCAAAAAGTTAACAAAAACAAGCTTTTATCAAGTCCAATCAATCTAAATTTCGATGCAAATCTTGGATTTTTCCATGGGGATCGCAATAAATTTATTTTCTCTAAATAAAAAATATTATCTAAATAAAACTTACAGAGTTATTTATGAACCTCAGGTTACGTGTTACTGAATTTTCTCTATAAAAAGATTAAAATAATTCATTAACCAGTTATCTCTTATACCATTTTGAATTTTGGATGTGTAGATTTTGGATTGGGAAAGCTTTGCCTGGATTAAATTTCACACAACAATCGGGTCAACTATGTATGACTTTTTAGCAGGGGGAATAAATCAGTCATCGAGCCGGGGAGCGCGGGTGAATCTAGCGATCGACGAGGGCGTCCCTCGCCCTAGCGACGGGCGTATAGCTCTTGCTTGTATAGCTTGCAGTATCACGTAACCTCTCTACCCAAAGGGTTTGTGACACTAAGTTGAAGGAGAAAAAGACTTCTGCGATAACCCTGATGTCATTGATGCAGTCGTGTATCCTAATGTTAAAACTTGGTAGATAAAAGCTAATAGTTATGAATGAATCTTTATTTTGTATTGACAATTTGAGAGTCGCCTATCCGCGCCGAGGTGATGAAGAAATTAAGTGGGCAGTAGATAGCGTGTCTTTCACGCTACAGCGCGGTGAAAGAATGGGATTGGTAGGAGAATCTGGTTGTGGGAAGTCTACTTTAGGACGAGCTGCAATGCGTTTGCTCCCCTTATCGACACAAATTGAGGGAAGAGTGACTTTTCAAGGACAATCTGTGTTTGATATGAAGCCCGAACAGTTACGAAAATTTCGGGGAGAAGCAGTAGCGCTTATTTTCCAAGATCCAATGACTCGTTTAGATCCATTAATGACCATTGGAAATCATTGCTTGGAAACTCTCAAGGCGCACTCGCCTCAGTTATCTACCCGAGAAGCTAAGGAAATTGCGATTGCTACTTTAGAAAAAGTGAAAATTCCTGCCACTCGTTGGAATCAGTATCCTCACGAATTTAGTGGCGGTATGAGGCAAAGAGTCGCCATCGCTCTAGCTTTACTCCTTAAACCCAAGTTGATTGTCGCTGATGAACCCACCACTAGTTTAGATGTAACGGTTTCTGCCCAGATTTTACAAGAACTCACGCGGTTGTGCGGTGAAGAAAATATGGGTTTGTTGCTGATTTCTCACGATTTGGCACTGGTGGCGGAGTATTGCGATCGCATTGGGGTGATGTATGACGGCAAAATGGTAGAAATGGGTTCATCCAAAACAGTCTTTCAACAGCCGCAGCACGAGTACACACAATCGCTTATTAAAGCAGCTTTGCACATTCAAACAGTGGATGAGGGGTTAGGTGCTGACGATGGCGGGACAGGGAAAGACGCTTCCCAATTACCAATCCCCAATACCCAAACCCCAATCTTGCGAGTGACAGAACTGCAACAGCACTACACCTTAGAACCCAATTTTGTAGAACGATTGTTGAAAAGGGAAAGTCAAACGATCAAAGCAGTCGATGGGATTGACCTCGAACTCTACCCTGGGGAAATTTTAGGATTGGTTGGGGAATCTGGTTGTGGAAAGAGTACCTTATCGCGAACAATACTCCAACTGATTCGTCCGACGGGAGGTAAAGTTGAGTTTTTGGGACAAGAGTTGACCGCTCTTTCACGTCAAGGCATTCGCACTTCGAGACGACAAATGCAGATGGTGTTTCAAGATCCTCATGCTTGTTTAAATCCAGCAATGACGGTAGGACAAAGTATCGCCGATCCTTTACTAATTCATAAGTTGGCGAGTCCAGATAAGGCAAAACAAGAAGTGTTGTGGATGCTGGAAAAAGTAGGGTTAAAGCCATCAGAGGTTTATTATCAGCGATATCCTTCTGATTTATCTGGGGGACAGCAGCAACGAGTCGCGATCGCTCGTGCATTAATTACTCGTCCCAAACTCCTGATTTGTGATGAACCGGTGAGTATGTTAGATGCTAGCGTACAATCACAAGTTCTGGACTTAATGTTACAACTGAAAGAGGAATTTGAGTTAACTTACTTGTTCATTACTCATGACCTTTGGTTGGCAAGATTTTTGTGCGATCGTATTGCCGTCATGAACAGTGGCAAAATAGTAGAAATCGGGCAGACAAAACAGATTTTTGCTTATCCACAACATCCGTATACAAAAACCCTTTTGTCTGCCGCACCTCTGTTAGCACGAGTCTAATTTCTACCTATTTTAGAGTCTTATTCAGCACTTGCTTCAATCAACTTAGGAACTCTTACACCCGAACCATGTAACTCAACAAATCTATTAAACAACCACATTGTTTCATGTTTTGAAAGCCTGTTGCGGTCAATAAGATTGCTAAGATTTCTCTCAGCTAATTTACGATAGTAAGGCAAATCTTCAACCAATGTTAAATAAGAGGCAAGGTGGAGCAGAATTTGCAGGAATGGTTTTGGCCAATCCAAATCGCTGTAAATGTCAATAAAGAAATAATGCTCGTTCTCTGTTAAAGGATGAGCGGTAAACATGACAGTAATTCTTTTTTCTTTATAGACTGGAACGCTGAGTTCCACAGTATAGGGAGTGTGCAAGATTAAATCCACCTCTGCAATTGGTTGTCTCCAAATTCTTAAGACATTAAAAGGAGAATCCAAATATGTTTCAAAGGTAATTGTGCCTCCAATCGGTGTAGATTTGATTTGGTTAATTCTGACAACCTTTAAATTATTGAGACTAAATTTATGAATTGTCTCTAAATGTCTTAAATTTAACAAATGATAAATCTGACAGAGATAGGGAAAAGGTAAGATATATTCCTGACTTATCATATGTCGTCTTTTCAACTTCAAACTTCCTGTTTGAGCGTCACATTCCACGCTTTCTTCAGGTTTCAGATACAGCCAAGTTAAGAAAAAGAAAGAAGCTGTTAAGAGATGGATTAACTCTATAGTTGATAGGTAACCGTCAGCAAACGCTGCGATACTTCTATCGGTAATGCCAAAAACCCAAGATGGAATACCAAAGAGCCAGACTCCATTTTTTACCTTGATGAAAAAAAGACCAATTTCTTCTTCTATCAATGATGTATTGTTCTTTAATTCAATACTTTCATTTTCAATGATATTATTTTCAGGCATAATAAATTACAACCCCAAGATTGACTTGGTATAATTATTTTTTCTATTTAATTTCAGTTTAAAAACTGATATTTCAATCAACCTCTACCTATAGCTGTAAGTATTCTTCATATTGATTTTGAAAATTTTGGCTTATAGTAATAGATATATTTTGAAAATCATATATGTTCTTCAAATGTAGATATTTCTATTGAGAAAAAGTCATCTGTCTTATGAAGGGATAGCTATTAGACTTAAGTAGTAATTGCGTAAGAAAGTTTAGGGCTAACGAAATTCACAGCTAAGAGGATGGAGAGTATCCCAATTTGGAAAAAACAAGTTTGCGATTGAAATCGCGGCTATACAAACGAAACCTGCCTACGCAGGTTATTTTTTAAGAAAGTCCACGTAGGTGGTGAGTCCAGAGAAAGTAGGCGAGTTTCCCACGCCCTGGGGACTGGTGAACCCAGAGTGGGGTTTCCCCCAACCCCACTTCGTGGGGACCCCAAAGCCCCCCGTTGTTCGCGTAGCGTCTCCGCTCCTGAGATAGCGCTTGCCGTCTAGAATTCTATTCTGAGGGCATTTTGCCAAAACAGGATGCTCCGAGAGGATGTTTGAAAAGTCTTGGTTGAATGTAATTCGCTGTTATTGGAATGAAGTCTACCTGCGCGGACTCATAGATTTTTCAATAAAAGAGCTAAAATTTCTTATTGCTTTGTTAGAGATCCATGAAAGTTGTATGGCAATCCTGTTTAATTTGCAAAATCCTCGTAGTACAGGCATTGCCAACCTTAGCGATGTTCGCAATCGCAGCTATACAAGCAAAAACCACCTACATGGGTTTTAATATCTTGATTTTCCGTTAGTCCGCGCAGGCGGACTTCGTTTGTATAGTAGCTAATTGTATTCGCCCGAGACTTTTCAAACATCCTCTTAGTAGTGGATATTGCCGACCTTACAGTCGTTAAAATTTTTCCTGGATGATTGGGATTGTTATATAATTTGCTAATATTTTTATTTTTCAATTTTTATTTTATACAGTAAATAATGATGATCCGCAATGCCACTGAAATTGATTTACCTGTAATTGTGGCAATTTACAATGCTGCTATTCCCAGTCGTTTGGCAACTGCTGATTTAGAACCAGTGTCTGTGGAAAGCCGCCTTGCGTGGTTTAAGGGTCGTTCACCCTTGAAATATCCCCTTTGGGTTATAGAACTAGATGGTCAGGTAACGGGCTGGTTGAGTTTACAATGTTTTTACGGGCGACCGGCTTATCATGCTACTGCTGAAGTCAGCATTTACATTGCCCCAGAATATCATCGACGTGGTTTGGGACAACAACTGCTATCCCAAGCGATTAACAAAAGTCCGAGTTTGGGTATCAAAACTTTATTAGGCGTTATCTTCGCTCACAACGTGCCTAGTTTGAAACTTTTTGAAACATTTGGCTTTCAATCTTGGGGACGTTTGCCTAATGTTGCAGAACTAGACGGTATTGAGCGCGATTTGGTTATTATGGGACTCCGAATTAAATAGATATAGGGAATCGACGATAGGGAGTAGAGAATTTTCACTCCCTGACCTCGTTTTTCGGAATCGCTTCAGGGTAAGGGGTAGTTTTGTACAAGTACTACTGACTTCTATCCTAATTTTAAAAACTTCTATGAGGATACCATCTTTACAAACTTATAATTCCATCTTAGCTTCAACGGCTTTAACTTGCATTGGTATTCTAGTTACTACCGTTGGTATCACAACAGGATTAAATAATTATTCTTTTGTTAAAAAAGCAATATCAACACAAGGAACAGTCATTAATAATTTGCATGACTCAACAAAAAGCTCTAATTCCTATTACCCATTGGTAAAATTTACAGCACGTACAGGAGAAACGGTTGTATTTGAATCTAAGGTGGGAAGCAGTTCTCCTAAATATACGAAGGGCGATCGGGTAGAAATATTGTACCAACCTCAAAAGCCCAATGCTGCCATGATTAATACCTGGATACATCTGTGGTTTTTTCCTATCATTTTTTCCACTACTGGCTCTCTTTCTGTATTGATTGGAGCCGCTTTACTAGCAAGAGAATTAAAGCAAAATAAGTTTTTAACATTTACCAATGACCAGTTAACAGTAACTGGCGATCGCTAACCAGTTGATACTTGGAATTAACAGTAATAGATTTGAATTAAAATTTTAAAATTACGTATATTTAAAAAAAATCAATTGAATTATTAACATCTTTATTTTTCGTAATAAAAAATATTTTTGTAACTGCAAGCTTTTATTTTAAGATAATTTCTATAGCAATCCCAAACCATTCACGAAAAATTTTAAGTACAGTAGGGTGGAGAATGCCCATCAGATTAGGCTATTAAGCTTTTTATTTGTTACTAATGGTTGCCTTATTTACACCTAACTGTACTAGTCATCGAGTATTGGACATGGGTTGTCAGTGATTTTTCCTTGTTTCCCTTGTCCTCATTTCTGGAGGGACTTTATGCAGGAAGAGAGAAGGCAAATTAGAAGAACAGGGTGGGAAATTACAGAAGGTGTAGCCGGATACATATTTATGGCACCCACTCTTCTGGTGTTAGGAACTTTTGCGATCGCGCCCATTCTCTTGGCTATTTTTCTTTCTTTCCATAAAGTTAAACTGTTAGGTGGAATCAAATATGATTTTGTTAGTTTTCATAATTTTCAAAGATTAGTCGAAGATGACAGACTTTGGATTGCTCTACTCAATACAGTTCAATATGTTGCTATAGTCGTTCCGCTCCAAACTGCTCTTGCTCTCATTCTTGCTGTCACTCTTAATTCAGGTATTCGAGGAAAAAACTGGTGGCGTGTTCTCTACTTTTTGCCAACAGTGACATCTTCCACTGTGCTGACGCTCATATTCATGTGGATTTATAACACTAATGGATTGCTGAATGATTTTTTGGCTTTTCTAAAATTACCGACTTATAACTGGTTGGGAGATCCAGCAGTTGCGCTTAAAGGAATTATGCTTATGAATATTTGGTCAACAGCGCCATTGTTCATGGTCATTTACTTAGCAGCACTACAGGATATTCCACGTTCTCTTTACGAAGCTGCTGCAATTGATGGAGCTAATAGTTGGCAACAATTTATTTATATTACGATTCCCATGCTTAAACCAGTTACCTTCTTTGTGGTAACAATGGGAGTTATTGGCACTTTTCAACTGTTCGATCAATCGTATATCTTTTCCAATGGCAGTGGTGGACCCAACAACTCCACCCTAACAGTTGTTTTGTTGATCTACCAAGCTGTGTTCCGGAATTTACAAATGGGTTATGCTGCTGCGATCGCTTTTATACTTGCAGCCATCATTATTAGTATCACCTTAATCCAGCGGTATTTTTTTGGAGGAGAAAGGATTTGAAAAAAATATCCCATCACTTTTGGCTGAAAATCTTGCTCTATACGGTACTGACCTTTTACGCAGTTATTACGGTTATTCCCTTTTTATGGGCGCTTTCAGCATCATTTAAAACCCTTTCTGAAATTGCCAGTGGAGAGCCAACATTCTTTCCCAAGAACTTCACTCTTGATAACTACAAACAAATTTTTTTACAAGAACCTTTGTTTTTGCGCTGGCTATTTAACAGTACAGTCATTGCCATCAGCGTGACTCTCTTAAACCTAATTTTCAATTCAATGGCGGGTTACGCGCTAGCAAGGTTAAATTTTCCAGGTAGGCGCTTTTGGTTTTTCCTGATTTTAGCAGTGTTAGCAGTTCCCGCACAAATCACTTTAATTCCTACCTTTTTGATCCTAAAAAGCTTTAACTGGTTAAATTCTTATCAAGGAATGATTGTTCCCAGCATGGTAAATGCTACCTTCATTTTTATGATGCGGCAATTTTTCATGAATTTTCCCAAGGAACTCGAAGAAGCCGCCCAGCTAGACGGACTTACTACTTTTGGTATTTTTCGACGCATTGTTTTGCCTTTAGCAAAACCCGCACTAGCTGCACAAACAGTTTTTGTGTTTATGGGGAGTTGGAATAACTTTTTGCTACCTGTCGTGATTTTGTTTGACCCTGAAATGTTTACCCTTCCCCTAGGTTTAAATACTTTCAAAGGTCAATACATTAGTTACTGGAACTATATTATGGCAGCTTCTATGGTGTTCACGTTACCAGCACTCGCGATCTACGCCTTCTTCAACCGATACTTTATTGAAAGCGTCACTTTTACGGGAGGGAAGGGATAGAAATCATTCAACAGGCGTGATTTAAATTTTCGAGAATATTTTGCATATTTATTTAAGAATTTGAGAAAGAATTGTTGGGTCTTGAATTTCCTTGTCTCGTGCCAACAGTAAGACTTTAGAAACGATTTCAGCGGTTTTGGGGTCATTATCAGCAAAAGGTAAAAACAGCCGTCTTCTATGTTGGGAATAGGCGGGAACAATACATAATGCCCCGCCTGGTTGACGGTGAACGATACCACTGCCTAAATGAACCGAATAACTACCAAGATGCCCTTCGATAAATGCGCGTGAACCTTGATGTTTGACATTCGTTAGTTTTAACAATCGGCAAGTTTCCCGAATTAGGGATGCCCGCATTTCCACAGTTGAAGCACTTGCTTCTGGATCGACGCTGGATTGGTGGGCAACGCTGACAACCAAATCTAAATCGCGCATCGCCTCACTAAAAATTTGAGGTGGGATTTCCTCCAATGGTAAGGGTTTCCACTCACCTTGCTTGGAGAAGTAGGTGCCTTCTATAGTCAATCCGTCCGCTGCTATAGAAGTAAAGAACCCATTTACAAACGTCACCCAAACAGCAATTCCCAATTCATGAAAAGTTCGCCGCACCCCTTCATCTAAGTGTGTTACCCATCCCCTTTGAGCGAATAACCCCAGTGCTTGTCTGGTATATACTTGATGTCCGGCGTAGCGACGTGAAATTGTCCCTTCTGCTTTTTCTGCTTGTGTTAAAATGTATAACTCGCGAAAAACTTGCTTGAAGGGTTGTGTACGCCCTTTGCGAAAGCAGTCTTGTTGCCAAAGATGCCATTCCCCTGTTTGCAGCAAATTGTAGGGGTGGGCAATCTGGAAATGAGAGGAAGTTATCGGGGTGATACGATCGCCTTGAGATTGTAGTGCTTGCCCTTGTTGCACTAGGTAGCCAAGCTCGCCTTCTTCACCAAGAAAAATTAACTTTGCCAGCATTGGGGAGAGGACGGGATGTTTTGAGAGTTGCTGTAATTCTTCCCTTGTAAAGGTATCCCCCCTACACATAGCTTGCTCTAAAGACAATCGCATCCGTGAAGCTTGTCTGCTTATCTCCTGCTTGCGGACTTGCAGTTCCTTAACTTTGGGATCTTTCTTAGCTTTCGCTGGAATGGATTTTAAGGGTTTTCCCTGTTTTATCGCTGTTATTTTAGCTTCCCCTGTTTGTGCGATCGCCAAAGATATCGTAACCCCATCAACTGCAACAGTTAACGGATTATCTACTAAATCCGCTACAGCTTGGGCTTCCATTGCCCACTCCAAACGCTGTGGATCGGGGTAGCCTGCAGTGCGAGCAAGATTTTCCATTGCAATTCTCGCTGCTAAGAGCTCGTTTGCCTGCTTTTGAGAGCCAAATTGACGGCTGGTTCGCAAAAAATCTTGTATAATTTGATATCTTTCTAAAAGATCGCTATTGCGCTTCTTGCCTTTTGCCAATGGCAACAGCCCCAATGCCCGCACGGAATCTTGATGGCGTTTTTGAGTGATGCTTGTCACCAAAGCTGCTTTCTCGATTTGCCCCAACATAGCATTGGCAAAAAGTTGTACTCGTTTATAACGATGACCTTTTGATGCATACTTGGCTACTTTGTCAAGTTCTCGCCATTTTTCTTTACCAAGTACTTTGTAAATACGGGCAAACCAATCCACATCAACAGCACCGTCTGTAAGGTTTTGCCCGGACAGCGGAGTGCGATCGCTAACTTGCGCTGTCCAAGTTTCGCGGATTTCCTCGTCAACATACCACCACTTATAATCTTGAATGTGGGCATGAATCCACCACACGGCTTCCGCAAAACCCGACCAATTCAATGCCGCCTCAACATAACTAGCCCATTGTGGTGCGTAGAACGCTAACTCAATTAGCCTTTTTTGAGAAATTTTTGCAGCGCTGGCTTGTTGAGCAAACTCCTGGGGCGTATCGGATTCCGCAGGAAAGGAAACTCGAATCAGGTGACACAAGACATCAGCTTTACTACTAACATAAATGTCGCCTCGGATAAACTTCCCTTTGGCAAAAGCTTGCAGTAACCGCACTAGGGTATGACTTCCCTCCACTGTACTTATCGCTGTAGCGAGTACAGATGCGGCAGTAGGTACATCTTTCCGCATGAGTTCTACTTCAATAATACGCTGGCGGCAAAGAGCACCTACTTCTCGAAGTATGGGATATTCTACTAACTCAGCAGGCAGTTTCCGACCTGTTACCCGACGCAAGTCCTGAAGCTCATACCGCCCTGGCTCACAGTCGAAAACGAGCAGTTGCTCTATTAAATCAGCTTTAGTGGCAGCACCAAGGCGAAAAGCCATCAAAACTTCTTCAAGTTCATGTCTGTGACGTGATAGTTTGGGTGAAGGTTTTTTTAACCAGTGCAGCAGTTGCCATAAGCGTATCTGTTGGTTGTCATTCCACTCTTGTGGACACACAGACCAATGATACTTTGCTAAGTTCAGCCAACGCAGGAGTGTCTCGCTAGATCGCCACCAATCAAAACCGTCACTACAGTCAACATAATAAGTGTCTACAGCAACTACTCCTGTGGTATTTTCCCAGTCAGTCCCGTCAATATAATAAATGTCTTCAGCAGCTACTGTCGGGTAATTTTCCCAGTCATCACAGTCATCATATACCCCGTCAGGAACTTGTGTTAGCTCTTCATTGGGAATTAATTCGAGAGTTGCTTGTACTGAAAGAGATTTGGCGGGAGCATCTGCTTCAGGTTCTTCAGGAATTAATGTGAAAATTGTTGCTACTGCGTCCAGTAAAAAATCTGCTGCTCCTGGCGGAGAATGAAGCCGCAATAGCCATTTGCAAACTATCTCAATAGTCACGTGATACCGCAGTTTGCACTCTTGGCTGTCAGCATAAAGAGTCTGCAAAGCTTCTTGCCACCAAGAATCCTCTAGGTAGATTTGTTCGCAATGAGAGTGACATAACGGTGCCAATACTCGCAAAATGTCTAACCCATCAGCATCTCGTAGTTCTTGAGGTCGCTCATTCCACCAATGCTCCCACAATTCTCGCAATGGCAAACGAGTTAAAGCTTCCTCCAAGGTTTTCTTGTAATCTGGTGCTGAAAAGTTTTTACCAACACTACCCAGTAATTCTTCTGTATTCCCCTGCCCGGTTTCAATAATAACAACAGTCTGGCGGTGTTCGTGGATAAGGTTATCAAGAGACTTGAGACAAGCCACAGCCGCAGGAGTCACGAATACGCGAGGATGCTGAACTTGGGGCTGAACCCGTGGACTGAGTTCCTTGGGATCGACCAGTCCCAGTCCATCCTTTAAGGTTGGCACATCATCACTTTCAGTATTTAAAATAACTTCTAATAGTTCAGTTTCTGCTGTTGTTCGCTTTTTGCGGTGCAATTCGTACTCTCTAACACGGGCTTGACATTTGCTAACGGCACGCTCTTTAGCTATCATTTCTCGCAGCAGTTCCAGCCCTGCAAGACGTCGATTGACGTTACCAGCACCAAGTAATCTTTCCGCAGAAGCTAAAGTTTCCTCATCCGACTGCTTGAGCAACAGCCCCAGGATACCCCGCCGCAAATACGCCGACTTCCGAGTTAACCGCTGCTCTAAATTTGTTGCTTCCACGACTGAAATATGACAAGTGGCAAGAGCTGCCAATGCTGCTTGCTGTACCCAACTACTTACATCACCTACCAGCGAAAACAAAGCATTGCGAATTTCATCATCCCACGGCTTTTCATCAGCCAATATTCTCGCCACCTCGCTGCGCTTATCAGCACTCATGAGAGACAAGTAGGGAAGCAACCGCTTGGGAGAACGCACCCCCAAATTACTGACTAAAGCATCTGCAACCGCTTTTTGTTCTGCTTTCAGTGTTATCCAATTCCAAACCAAAGGTTGTAAACTTTCTAACTGCTTGGGAAAACGTGGCAGAATTCGTTCTAAACGTTCAAATATATCGATATGTTGTAAGCTATGATCGGGATGTTCTACCTCCATCAAAGCAAGAGTGACAATACGTAAATCCTCATCCTCAAAAGCTGGTAAAAGTGCAACTTGCGCTTCAGGGACTTTTAGTTGACTCAGCAAATAAACTGCAACAAAACGACACTCGACATCAGGATGATTGAGAAACTCCGATATCCTAGCAATAGCAGCAATCGCATCCTCAAACGCCAGCGTCCACAAGGCAAAATAAACCCTTTGAGCATTTTCCTTCTCTTCCCTTTCTCTGCGCCCCTGCACCTCCTGACTCCTCAAAACTTCCCAACGCAACTCCGAGCTTTCCAAAAAGCCCAAAATTCCTGTCAAAACCTCCTTAACAACACGGTTATTCACCGACTCCAAATCAAAACCCAACCAGACACCGACAGCCCGAACTATCGCACCAAATCGGCTCAGATCGTGCTCTAAAATCAATCGCAGCATCCGTCGGAAAGCCTCCGGATGCGCCTCATCGATCGTTTCCAGAATCGTTTGTCTTAAACCCTCCTGTCGCTGTGCAGTCAACAGCAAATTTTCCACAAATGCCCAACCATCAGGACGAGAAGCAATCAGCAAAGCGCGGGTTACATGGCATCCCATCGCCCCAATTTCATGTTCTCCCCGTGCCGATGCTAGGAGAATGTTAAAAATTTCTTCTCCCTGGGAATCCCCTGTATCGATCGCGGCTGCAAACAAAATTCCCAAGGTATCTTCTGTATAAGCTCCAATGTAGGCGCACCAGGCAGCAAACCAACTTAGATCTCGGTCATATCCTTCGACAATGTAAACCAGATTGCTCAACCAATCACAACGCCTTGATTGGGTAAGTTCTGGGTTCGATGGAACACGGAACGATTTGCGAAGGTAACCAGACTGATAGGGAAGACGAGAGAACAATTGCCATGCTTGTTCCACATAAATACCTATCTGAGGGAAAAGCGCCGCAAATAGAGTTTCCCTTTCCTCTGAGTTGAAACGATCGAGCTTTTTAGCAGCAACCAATAGAGCTTCTCTAGCTTCCCAGTACCCAGCGAGAGGCTGACCATCTGAGTGCAGCCCTAAAATTCCCCATCCAATTTCACGAAGTGTTTCCGGTAGATGGGCGATACTCTCAACTCGCCTTTGTTTCCAATCCTGAATGCGGATAGCTTGAAGTTGCGCTTTTGCCTGTTCTGGATTTAACACCATTTATCCTCCCACCAGTGGTACTAAGCGCAAAAAGGTAAGGTGACTGTTGGGTTTGAGATAGACTTCCCCATCTAAGTCCAGCTGCTGTTCTTCATCAACAAAAACAAAGTACAGACCATCCTTAAAAGCTTGCAAAGCGTTGTCTACAGCCGCTTGTGAATCCACTTCGTGCTGTAGGACACGTCCTCCCATTTCTACTTTTCCCAGTTCCACGCCCTGCTGAATTTGTGATTTTGTAAGTACGTGGGTTAATCGTCGCTGCTCTTGCCTGGTGCAAAAAGCTTCTATATCTTTCAGTATAATTTCGGTAAGCAACTCTCGGAGTGTTAAACGGTTACTATCGGAAGAGAATTCAATTGGGAGAGGAACGCACCAATTAGCAAATAAAGGTTTAGCACGTCCCAATAGCTTGCCTTCAATAGCGACGGTGAGTTGCATAAATCACACTTGATTGCTGTTACCAGTTTAACTGAGGCAAATTGCGATCGCCATTTCTTGCCATGACGTAATCCAAAACTCTATCAGTGGTTTGGGCAACAAATTGCACGCGTGACGTGATATTGGTATTACAGCAGCTCAATTTCTACCAATTAAGTGTTAATCGCTCGTGGCTTATGGCAGTTGGCAGTTAGCCATGAGTTAATAGCACTGGAAATTAAGCATCGCAATATTTAGCTGTGTTGAGTGTCAAAAATTGTTAAGGGGAAATAATGTTGAGAAGAGTTATTGGCATTTTGGCGGCTACTGTTTTGCTGACGTTTCAATTTATTGTTGGTGATGCGTCAGCAGTGGAACTAGATGCAGCTACCCGCACTGTAAAATTAAATGAACAAGGTGAGAGTGTTGTTCTCAGCCTCCAACAAGTTAAATCAGGCAAAAGCTTATTTCAATACGCTTGCGCTCAATGTCACGTTGGCGGTGTGACCAAGACCAATCAAAACGTAGGGCTAGAACCAGAGACTCTAGCAGGGGCAACTCCACCTCGCGATAACATTGAAGCGTTGGTGGACTACATGAAAAATCCCACAACTTACGATGGCGAGGAGGAAATCTCTGAATTACATCCGAGCACCAAGAGTGCTGATATTTTCACAGAAATGAGAAATCTAAAGGATGACGATTTAGTAGATATTGCCGGTCATATTCTCTTACAACCCAAGGTTATTGGTTCCAGATGGGGCGGCGGTAAAATATATTACTAAATCCAGGTGAACCATCCAGTCAATAGTCAACAGTCTGTCGTCAATGGTTAACGGTCTATAGTCAAATAACGATTTCGTTATGGACTTTTGAGAGCAAACTATGGGCGATAGACTGTGGACTGTTGACTCTCTTTGTTTGGGGAGTAGGGAAGTGCGACGAGCAACGTCAGAGCAGGGGTCGATCGCTAAGTGTATTTCAGCAGCTAAAGGCTTAGTTACTATCTAACCTATCGTCGGCTGCTGCTTAAAAAAAAGTATCTACGACAGATTGTCATATTTGGGCTAATTTTTATTTAAAATGAATAGTGAAAGATAAAACCTGCTGTTAGGAGAAAGGTATGACATTCATTGCGTCAAGTTTACGGCGCTTTGGCTTAGCATTGTTAACACTCTTTTTAGTAGTTAGCAGCTTTGCAGTTTTCACTCCCAGTGCTTCTGCTGATACATACACTATAAAATTGGGTAGTGATAAGGGAATGCTGGCGTTTGAACCAAGCAAGTTGACAGTTAAACCAGGGGACACCATTAAGTGGGTTAACAATAAAGTTCCTCCCCACAACGTTGTGTTTGATGCCGCTAAAAACCCTGCTAAAAGCGCTGATGTAGCTAAGAGCTTCTCTCACAAGCAGTTGCTCATGAGCCCCGGTCAAGAATACGAAACAACTATCCCAGCAGACGCAACTCCTGGTGACTACACCTTCTATTGCGAACCTCACCGTGGTGCGGGTATGGTTGGTAAACTCACTGTTGCAGGCTAGTAGAGACACCTTTAACTCAAAATACTTTCCCCGACCAAGTACGCGAGAATCGCAGCCGCTTAGAGGGGAATATTGATGGTGACGAGTTTTATCCTCTCTTATGGTGATAAGAGCGATAGAGGAGGGGAAGCTCGTCACCGTAAATTTTTTATAGGAAAAAGAAAAATCGCGTTTGACACAAGGCTTTTCAGTAAAGCTTCTAGCAGACCGTAAAATATTTACTGGAGCGGTTTTTTTAGTTGCACCGAAGCCAGTTACAAGGAGAAGCCCTTGAAAAAAGTGTTATTGGTTGTGTTCGCGATCGCAGTATTAGTTATATTTACGTTTACGAGTTCAGTTCTTGCAGCCGAAACGTCCAATGGTGCTCAAATTTTTAAAGATAACTGTGCTTCTTGTCATATAGGTGGAGGAAACATCCTTATTGGCGAAAAAAATTTAAAAAAGGAAGCTTTATTAAGTTATCTGGAAAATTTTGAAACCGATTCCATTCAAGCGATTGTTTATCAAGTACAAAATGGTAAAAATGCCATGCCTCCTTTTAAAGGAAAATTAAGCGAATCAGAAATTTTACAGGTTGCTGCTTATGTTTTCCAAAAAGCCGAACAAGGCTGGTAAAAAAATCCTCTGGCTTACACACCAGAGGCTATCTTAATCGGGAAGCAAAGGTTTATTTTTATTAGTGGTTAGTTGTTCACCACTAACCACTAACCAACTTAACGATTCTCAAGCTGTCTTTTTTCTCGAATTTGGCGTAATTGCCGTATGAGTTTGTTTGGTTCATTAGAAGCTGAAGGCTTGTTGCTCTCTTCTTCCTGCGGTTGCGATGCTTGTTCTTGACTGGCTTGAGAAGTCGGTGCAGGCTGCTTGATAACTACCTGCTGTGGTTGAGATGATTGTTCGCGATCGCTTTGGGGTATTGTTACGGGCTGCTCGATCTTGGCTTCGCGTCGAGACGCTTGCTGGGGATTGGCTGGTAATACTAACGGAGTCCGCTTCAGAACCACTTCTCGATTGGTTTGTGTCACGGCTGCTGCTTCATTACCTTGAGGACGCAAACCACTGGCGCGATTGGTTTGGGGTTCTTTAGAAGATCCCTGTAAATTGACTCTTTGAGATTGACTGACGTTATCTTCTTGTCGTTCTTGAGGTAATTGAGGATTTAACTTTGGCGAACGCAAACGCTGAATAAGATTCTTTTGTGGATTGGAAGATGCTTGTACGGGAGTGGTTTGAGAGGGAGCAACGATTTCTTGAATCGTTTCTGGTTTGCTAACATCACTGTCGGATCTAAAAGCGATGTTAAATGGGTAAAATTTTGGTTTGCCGTTTGCTGATGTCGGGTTGTTTTGAAAATATTCTCTGATATATTCTCTCGCAGCCGTTTTCATCTCAGACGAGATTGAGTTATTGCGAAAGTTGATAGATTCTACTTGACCTTGGCTGTTGATCACCAAATCACCATCAACATTGCCTTCTTGAGCAACTTTTGAATTAACTGTTGCTGATATAGGCAGTCGTGTTTCGATGTTTGGGTATTGCCCTTTGATTTCCAAAAAGCGGTCAGTCGAAGAAGTTGTGCGTGATAACATCTCCCGAGATGCCACGGATGGCAATCCAGGCACTTTTACACCAGATTCTTGTTGCGGCAATTGCTCTATTTGAGGACCCAAAGCTATATTATGTTCAGCTTTTGGAGCTTCGCCAAGAGGAATGAGTGGTTTATAAGGGGAGGCGCTAGATACTTCCGTTCCTGGCTGTGTCGTTTGTGATGCCACGTTTCCATCTGCTGGCATTGGCATTTGCTCGGGAGTCACAGGAGCACCATTGTTAATCATCTCCTGTTGCTGCCTCAAATTAGCCGCTTGTACTGGAGGTACACTGTAAGGAATTGGAGAGCTAGTGAGGGGCTTAGCCTCGCCCAAGCTTACCCTTGGGTTTTGGTATCGAGGAAAAGGTTGTACTTGTTGACTGTATGAGGGTCTAATTTGGAAATCCCTGCTTGAGGCAATTTTTACAGACTGACTTTTTGGGAAAGACGCGATCGATACGTTAGTTGAGCTTGGTAGAGGAGGAATTGTCAAATTGCTAGCTGTTGCCGTTGGCGGTGGCAAAGGAGGTAATGCTGGAGTTGATTGAGGCAGCAAATTTGGTGGGGGGACTTGCGGAAGTATCGCCGCTTGAGTTGGGAGAGCGATTTGAGGCATGCCAGTTTGTGGCAAACGGTTCATTTCAGCCTGGTTCAACTCAACCAGTCCGACTGTTTTTGGTTTTGATGTTGATTGTTTGGAGCTAGATTCCATTGGCATCAACGGCATAACAAAAGCAATCACACCGTGAATGCCAAGAGAAGCTAGAGCTGCTATCCCAGTAGGCTGGCTTAAGAATTCTGGTATATTTTTCAGTAGGGAAACGTAAGACATAGCTATTCTCGTTCACTCGGCTCGCTTGGGATTATCTAGCAATTTTATATAGATCTAATGAAAAAAGTAGGAACTTTAAGTATCTTCCTCTACAAATAGTAACTTCTTAACAGAGACCGATGACCAGTGAAAAGTAGAAATCTCTATTTTTGTATACGACGTACTATTTTACTAGAAAGTTGCGCCTGTGGATACACCGACTGAAAGTTTGGGGAGTAGGGATCGGGGGTGGGGGGTTAAGGAAAAAATTAACGTTCTATTCCCTACTCCCCGATTTCAATTGCCGACCTTCACTATCAGCAATGAAAAGTAAGGTAACTTCAAATTTGGGCGATCGCTCAGGTCTGAATGTACAACCATATCAGGTAAAGTTGCCCTTTCAATTACCCAACTACTTTTTAGCAATCCTTTCTGTTGCAATATTTGCCACACTTGCTCGTATACCGAACTGACTTTTAGAAGTACGACAACATCTGCCCAATCTAAAACTGTTTTTAACTCTTCTACATTATAGATTGCTGGTAACACGACTAGCTTTTGTTGTCGAATAGTCAACGGTAATCCCAACACCGATGCTGCTGCCACGGGCGAACAAACACCTGGTATAAATTGTACTTTTGCCTCTGGATATTGCTGTTGTATTGTCTGTGCTAAATAAGTAAATGTACTGTAGAAACTGACATCACCTTCACAAGCAAAAGCAACATCTTGACCAACTTGTAAATATTGCCAAACCTGTTCTGCTGCTTTCTGCCATGCTTGTGTCAAAACTTTTAGATCTTGTACGTAAGGAAATGTTAAAGGTAGCAACAATTGCTCCGAACTCAGCCAAGGAGCCACAATTGTTTGTGCCATTCCTGCTTTATCCTGCATTCCTGCAGGGAATGCGACTACCGATGATTTTTGAAGTAACCGGAGACCTTTGACAGTAATCAGTTCTGGATCTCCCGCCCCTACGCTGATGCCGTAAAGAGTGCCAATCCTACTACTGACCGATAACCAACGACCAATGACCATTATCTTTAAATATTTTTAAGATTCTTAGATACAATTTAATAAAAATAAACATTTGTTGAAAAACAAGGAGTACGAGAACCATGCAAAGTACTCAGTTCGATATGGTTCTGCGGCGAATAGCAACAGTATTGTCTGTAGTCATTATTACTTTGACTATCATTGGTGCTACAACGGGCATTTTGCTATCTTTTTACTACGAACCCGCAGCAGGTAGGGCTTACCAATCATTGAGAGCGATCGACACTCAATTAAATTACGGTTGGTTGTTCCATAAAGCACACGCTATTGCAGGGAATGCAGTCATTGGGGTTTCGCTCATCGAGATCGTAATTCTGTTTGTCAGCAGGCAATTTACCAAGAGTTGGTTGACTGCTTGGATAAGTGGGATTTTGTTTACTCTCAGTGCAATCGGTTTGGGCTGGACGGCAATGATTCTCTCTTGGGATCAAGAAGGATTTTGGCGTTTTAGCATTGAACTGGGAACAATTGAGGCTATCCCCTTTATCGGTTCTTTATTGAGAGATATTTTGACAGGTGGTGCAGGAATTAGCACTGTAACCGTGCAACATTTGTACACCATTCACAGCTATATTGTCTCAGTGGCTGCTCTGGTGCTGGCTGTGGTGCATCTAGCAAGCGTGCTTTGGCAAGACAAGCAAACTTACAAAAAAGCAGAAGTTATTGAGAACAATAACTTACCACAGCAACCAATCAATGCTCAAGGTTAATGAAATTTCAAGAGGTAGGAGCATCGCTGGTTGAAAGTTGAGCTAAATTTGTTAGCGGTATTTCTTCAACCTCAGATAACTTTTCTAACGAGAGGCGAGTTGATTGCTTGCTACCGGACAAGCGTTTTAAAAGGCTTGGTCTGGGGTCGTGTAATAGGTAGATAATGCGATCGCCTACAAACCATTCTTGAGAAGCTGGCATAACCTGAATGCGCTCTTCTCGTTCTACCAAAAGCGGTACTAACTCGCCTCCCCCAATTAATCCTTGTAAATGCTCTTGCTGGCGTTCAAAATCAGCAGCACTGAGTGTTGTTGTGCCTAATTTTACCCGTCCGTCATTGAGGTAGTCATTCCAGGTTTTGATAGATAAATCTGAAAGGAAAGCTTGATTTACCTTGTTTTCTTTGACTGTTGTCGTTGCTTGCGGATCGCGAGGAAATACTGCTAAAACTCGTGGTGGATCGAACTCCTCAGCAGCGCGTTGCGCCAAAACAAAATTGACTTCGCCATTGCTAGTCATTGCTAAAAAAGTTCCTACTGAAGCGAGTCCAGCCTCTTCTAGGACCCCAGTGTCTAGAGCGCTACTAGCAATCACCCTAAGATTTTCTGCTTCTGCTTCAAGACAGCGTTGTGGATCGGTATCAATCATCACCACTTGTTCGCCCCGTTCTTGAAACAACCGAGCAATTAACAAACTCAAAGGATTGCAGCCAACAATCACTGCTCCAGTAGCCTCTGTTGAGGTAATTTGCAACCATTTGGCAACCCAGCCAGCAGTAAGTCCTTGGCAAACCACTGTCATGATAATGGTGAGGAACACCAATGCTTTAATCGCCTCACCACCGTTCACACCTCGTTGTGTCAGCAGAATTGCGAATAAGGATGCAACCGAAGCAGAAACAATTCCCCTTGGAGCCACCCAACTGAGAAATAGCTTTTGTCGCCAGTTGAGACCGCTATTCCAGGTACACAAGAGGATGTTAACCGGGCGGACAACAAACATCAGGACCAACACCGTGTACACACCGCCCCAACCTAAAGCAAACAAACTAGCAATAGATAGGTCTGCGGCAAGCAAAATAAATAAAACCGAAACACTCAGAATTGTCAGTTGACCTTTAAAGCGTCTCAACAATCTTTCTTCTGGGACTGAAGAATCTCCAAACACCACCCCGGCGACAACAGTTGCCATCAATCCCGATTCGCTGATAGCCATTTGAGACAAAGCAAATAAACCCCATAAACCTGCTAAAACGACTAGGTTTTTGACCTCAAATGAGAGAAAATTGGCTCGTTTGCAAATAAAAGACATCAGCCAGCCGCCGGTTGAACCAATAGCGCCACCAATGCTCAAGCGCATCATCAGGTTGCTAGCAGCTGAGACAAAGTCAGTATGGTTGTTAAGAATTGTGTTAAGTACTACGACAGCAAGAATTGCTCCTACTGGATCGACTAAAACGCCTTCCCCTTCCAACAAAGTTGCAACCTGTCTGTCAACATTGACTTGTTTGAGCAGGGGACTAATAACAGTGGGACCTGTGACGACTACTAGAGAAGCGAAGAGAAAAGCAATAGGCCACGGAAATTCACCCAACCAGTGAGCTGCCATACTACCACCAAGCAGCGTGATTAGAGTTCCGAGAGTGACAAGCAATTGAAGGCTAGACGAAACTTTACCCAATTCCTGTAGATCCAGATTCAACCCGCCTTCAAACAAAATAACTGCCGTTGCTAGGGCGACTATAACTTCTAACCCAGTGCCTAGCATATGGGGATGCAATAGCCCAATACCATTAGAGCCAAGCAGGATGCCAAACAGCAACAAAAAAACGATGCTGGGTACCTTGAGGTATGCAGCCAGCACTTGAGCGCTAATACCTGCAAAGACGGCTATTACCATCTGCAGGGTCATGTCAAATGATGCTTCCATGTTGTAGATTTTGACCGATATATTTCAAAATCTCTTATCAAGAACAGTATAGTTAAGTCGGTTGAGCGCAGTGTCACACCAGCTGTGTCTTGGTAAACCAGATATTTTTTTTATACTTAGTCTGATATGGTACTCCATTTTTTGAGTTTTGTTGCAATGGCATTGAGAATTGGGGGATGGGGAGATGGGGATTGGACGTGAGGCAAACGGAAATTTTTTCAAAAAATCTGTTGACATCTAAAGGAAAAGCCGTTAAATTAATAAAAGTGTGAAGCCAAGCGGTGACGCAAACGCGCCCCCATCGTCTAGAGGCCTAGGACACCTCCCTTTCACGGAGGTAACGGGGATTCGAATTCCCCTGGGGGTATTTAAAAAAAGCGAAAATAAAAATTAAAGAAGCAAATGCCATTTTACGGAATGGCATTTGCTTCTTTGCGTTATGTAGTTTGCACGCGGTGACATATAGCAGCCAAATTCAAGCGCATATCATTGCTCAAGCGGCGTTCGATCAACCCCACTGGCATGGTTAGTTTGGGCCAAATCTTAACGGTGTAGCAAAGACGAGTTCCACTACCTTCGCTTTGGGAACAAGGCGTTAATTGCCAGCTACCGGAAAACTCTTTAAAATCTCCCTCTACCATACGAAAATTAATTTCTTTGGGAAAATATTCCTCAAGATCGAGTACGACACGCGCACAAAAGTTGATGTTGAGAAATCGTTGAGCGCCAACTTGTTCTAGACGAATACCTCCTTTTGGGTGTTTTAGCAAACAACTTTTGGTAAGGTTGGGAACAAACTCAGGTAACGCTTCATAGTCTGTCAGCACTTTCCACACCTTATCCACTGGATGAGGAATTTGAAGCCAAGCAGTGATTTGTCTCTGTCGTTCTGTGATTTTCTCAATTTGAACCTCTACAGATTGCAAAGCAACCGCATCAATCTCCGAATCTAGTTGTTGACTGGTGTCTTCGCAAGCAACTACATCAAATTCTTTTGGGATGTTATGTTCTTCAATCACTTTTACCAATTTATGATTCGCTATCGTTAGAAAATTGGGGCAAAGTCAAACTAAAGCAAATTTTACTCAAGCTAGACTCCTCAAGTGGCTTGCTTTCAACGGCAATCTCGCCACCTAGGTGCTGAACCAAAGATTTTACCAACGCAAGTCCCAAGCCAGTACCGGGAGTCCATCTTCCCTTACCCCGACGGAACTTATCGAAGATGTAGGCAGCTTCTTCTTCAGAAATGCCACGTCCCACATTAGTTACCTTAATAATAACCCGATCGACTTGTTGGTTAACTTCGTGGCTGGCTTGTATGTTGACAACTGTTTCGTGCTCTGAGTACTTATAGGTATTTGTCAATAACTCTTGGAAAATTCTGTCAAAACTCTCCAATTCTGTCTGTATCGAGAGAGGCTCTTCTGGCAAGTTTAGGGATATAGCGATCCCTTTGTCTGCTAGTTTCTTCTCGAAAGATGCAGCTATATCCTGAATTTTTGTATTTAAATCTATTGTTTCTAGTTGCGGGCGCTCTGGATCGTTCTCCAGTCTTTGGAGTGTCAGCAAGTCATTAATTAAGTTAATTTCCTTATTACACTCTTCTTCTAGAATATCTAGATATTTCACTTGGCGATCTGCACCAATTCCAGGTTGGCGCAGCATACGCAATGCCATACGCATATTCGTTAATGGGTAGCGCAGGCGATCGCTCAAATTGCTTAAAAATTCATCTTTAAGTTCGTTGAGTTCTCTGAGTTGCTCAACGTATTGCCGAGTTCTTTCGTGCAGTTTTGCTTGTAGTTCCAAGCTACTTTGTAGTTTTGCCGTGCGCTCATCTACCAACGTTTGGACTTGGCGCAAAGTCTGGTTTTGGATGATGGCATTGCTTAATTGAGCGCAAATCATCTCCAATATATTGAGTTCTGAGGATTGCCAGCTCCGAGCATTTGCTTGCTGCAATACCATAAATCCCAAAACTTTACCCTGAATTTCTAATGGCATTAACAGCATTGCGGGCAGTGCTTCCATTGCGAATACTGAAGCTACTGTTGAATTATCTCTTATATCTGTACTATCATTAACGATTACAGGTTTTCCGGCACTGACAAAAGCACGCTGGCACAAACCACAATCGGAAAGGTAAAAAGAATTTTCCGAAGTACCCGATTTGTTTGTTGGAGCGCCTTCTTTGTCCCGGCACCACTCACCCACAACGTTTGCTTTCGCCTTGGGAATTTGTTTTTTTGAATTATTTCTAATAGATAGTGGATCTGTGTATTTCAAAAGGATCAGCAAACCCCTATCTGCCCCTAATGTTTCGGCGGTAGATGCTAATGCTAACTGGAGCATTTGATTTAATTCCCAGTTGCTACGACTGAGTATCGTTAATTGCTTGATTAAGTTTTGGTGCTGAGCACAAGTTTGTAAGTATTTGTGTTGGCTGGCAATTTGCTGTACCTGTACCACGTGGGAAAATGCGATCGCACAAGAAGATTCGACAGATTGTAGCAATTGTTTTTCTGATTCAGTCCAACTGTAGGGCTGTGACTTGATCAAGCTAATTACACCGTTATTTTTACCACCAAACCGGGTAGGGATTGATAAAACGGCTTTTGCGAGCGGTAAGTACTGACATCCATGGACCAGACTTTTTTGAATTGTCGCAATATCTTCTATCGTTATTGGTTCAGAAGCACATTCCATCACTGGTAAGTCCAACTGTTCCATCGCTGTAAATACTTCTTCTGAGGGAAGTAAGCCTGAGTACTCTTTAGCGTGCCAATTTGCACTCATGACTTCATTCGATACCTCAGTTGGTACCGTTACCAGACAACAGCAATCTACATCAAAGACAACTCCCAGAACTTTGGCAATTTCTTGCAGCATCATTGTTGGAGTCAGATCGCTGGCAATGATTTGGTTAAGTTTTTGTGCCAACTCGAAGGCAGGTTCTTCCTGATGCTGCATCAGCTTGACCGAATGTTGTTGTTGCTTTTCTATATCATCATTTGGGCGCTTTAGCGACGATGATAAAGGTTTGTTCATTCCTAGCACACTCTTGGACATTGACCCCATTTTCTTTTTACAAAATCTTTTAGCACATCATTCCTCGATCTCTCTGCTGCTGCACCCTAACGAACCTCAAATCTTTCCCTCACCTGTTATAGCCCCTTTCTATTTCAGATGACCAAGTTTCCGGTATGTTAAACAAATTTCTAAAAAAGTAAAAAATATGAAAAATATATTAAGATGCTTCAGCAGAATAATTGTTGGCTTTGGTGTACCTCGATAATTGACTAACTTGGACTTAGGATATCTCGCTTGTAACTATATATAAACCGTAATTTCTCTAGATTTGGAGCAAATGCTTCTTAAAGTATTTCCGCGCTAACACTGAGATGAAAAAATGTAAAAACGTAATATTTAATTCATATTCTCTAGATTCATTCCAGTACCTCTATTCCAGGATTTTACGAAGAAAACTCTTTTATTACCTGGTTTTATCAAAGAAAACCTCAATGTTTTCCACAGGTAAAAAAATATTTTTTCAAGTCTTTTTATATAACTCCATATACTTCATAGGTTCTTTATTTTTAAACAGAGGAAAATGTTAGATTATGTTAATTTTTTTTAAAAAAATCCTGTGACAGCAGAAACTACACAGAACCTTTAGCCTTTTCCCAATAACATTTTTTACCACTAATTTAAATTACTTATATTATAAAATAAAATAATTAATATAATTAATGTATTTAAAGAGAAAAATGCAGCCCGGTTGCCTGTGAGGAGTGCAACCGAGCTGCATTTAGTGCCACAAAAGTTTAATCGGCGACCAAACTTTCGACACTCAGAGGAACCATTTCGCCATTTCTTGTTAATCCTAATAACATTGGTTGTTTTGGTTGTATCAATTGACCGGTGAGCACACAGCGCTCTTCCTGTTGTGCTGTGGCGGATATGCTGGCTCGAATATCAGAGCGCGAAAACCTCGGCTTCCACTCACCCGACTTCTGCTGGACGTAATTCCAAAGGATATCTCGGATTAAAGCCTGATATCCCTGATTGCCAGCTAAGTCTTTTAGCTTATCCTTCAGTTCCCGTTCCAAACGGATGCTGGTAACTTCCATATCGGTGGTTGGGGTGCGAGCGATAGTATGCATCATTTTTTCTCCTTAAAGTATGGACAGGATAGTAATACAAGTGTAGTATGTTTAAAGGAATGTTCAATAGGTGAAATTTTCTGTGATATCCATTTACCCCATCTCCATCTCTACTTCCTCGCATGCTGCCAACTCCCGATTTAGTTGGGAATCAGCCGCCGTGGGAGTGGAGTATTTATTTATGGGGAATAATGGTAATCCAAATAAATTGCAACACGAAGAGGGCGATAGTGATTCAAGATATGCCAGCATTGGTGTACTGTACGCAGCACCAAAACTAGACAAAGAAAGCGGGAGGTACAGAGACCGGGAAACTGTACCGATATAAGACCAGAACGACAAGAAGAAAATGGTCAAATTTCCAACCCCCGCTTCCACAGGATAAGAAGCGGGGGTTTTTTGATGAGGAGTCAATCCGTGACGAGCGCAATGCAAGTTCTAGAGCAATCCTTGGTGGTGTTTTCCCAAAATTACTCACCATTGTGTTGGGTAAATATCAAGCGGGCGATTGTGCGGCTAGTAACAGACAAGGCGGTTTTGGATAGATGTGCAAGCAAACCTGGAGTAACAGGAGAGCATGAGGAATGCTGAAATTAACATACACCGAATCGAGCTTTTACATGGAGTGTCTGGCTCAATCGCTGGAAGAATGGGTAACTCAGCGAGTTATTCTCGCACTCCGAGTTGGTCAATGTTTGTGCGTTGAACCCAGCACGGCTTCCTTTTTGCTTCCTGTTGATTTACCAGGAGTTGAGGGACTTAAGGCGTCTGTTGTTCGCGAGGATAGCGAGATGATTGCTCTGTGTTCTTGCGATAACGACTATATAGAAGTCAGCCTGCGAGGTTCCTGGCTTTCTGATGGTTCTGAGGATGCTGATGGCGTTTTTGTGACCGCAATCAGCGATCGTTCTGAATTTTTTCTTCACAAATTGTGGCAACAAGCTCAACAGAGGGCTTCTGTCATGAGTGAATAATCTGGGGTGGGCATTGCCCACCACTATATATTTCGATCGTACTAAAGAAGGACGGGCAAGTTTCACAGAAAAGAACGGGCGAGACGCCCATCCTACAAGAATCAAGATATTTCTACAAGCTTATACTACACATTGTTACAAAGTAGTCCTCACTTCAACATGGGACAAGCGTGACGAAAAGCAATGCATTGTAAAACAAAACTGAATTGTTAAGTTTTGATGACTAATATTGGTGGATAGAAAATGTGCCTTAGAGATTCACATAACTTGTGACGCTTGGGTTTTGAGATATTGGATTAACCAAATCTTGACGAGTCTGTAGCTTTTCAATTTACAAAATTATACTAACTAAGCTAGGATTGCCATTATAATGATACACTAATACGATGTCATTACCGGACTATCTTTTCAAGCAACATATTGATTGAAGAGTTAGCTTTGGTGAGACTTCTTACGATATTGCTTTAAGTCATTCAATGCTTTCGCACATCTGCCTGTGGACAGAATGTGTGTGGGAGTGATGAATTGACAACTGTGGTTTCTGCTTAAATAGTGGTTGGGAAAACTCAAATTCTCTACACATATTGCTGTCAATAAAAATTTAGAGATTTCTTGAAGATACTTCAGAACATATAGAAAGTCTGAGAAAAATCTTACAAAAATCACTTTTACCTTGGCACTAAGAAAGTCTTAAATAATGTATTGCCAAGGTAATTTGATTGAGTTTTTAACTAATACAGAGAATAAGCAAAATACAGCGATCGCTTGATAGCAAAAATATTGTCATACATATAGTATTATAAGAAAAATAAATAGAATAAAAATCAGAAAAAAGAGAATAGAAATCAGAAAATTATGATAATAATGTATTAAGCAAACCAGTAAATAAACTGTTTGCAGAGCAACAAAACGCTTATTTTTTTAACACCCAATCGTTACGCAATCAGGTTAAAAAACAGATGGAATGGGAAGCTTTGCTACTAGG
Source organism: Tolypothrix campylonemoides VB511288_2 (assembly GCF_045999855.1). NCBI lineage: Bacteria > Bacillati > Cyanobacteriota > Cyanophyceae > Nostocales > Tolypothrichaceae > Tolypothrix > Tolypothrix campylonemoides. The sequence goes on along the minus strand of NZ_JBFPMW010000010.1, from coordinate 178,091 downwards.
AATCGAGCCTCTTACTGCTATTGCAGTTGGACTTGGTGCAGTGGTTCTTGCACCTGTTATAAGTTCAGTGGGGTCTGCTTTAGGGCAAGATGGAGAAAAGCTAACTGAATCTATAACAGAATCCACACGAGAATTAACGAAGAAAGGTCTCGTATGGGGATTTGAGGCAGTAGAAAATGCCCAAGTTGTCTTTGCTCAGGCAGAAGAGTCATTTCGAGATTTGATAGCAGATGCAAAGGTAGAGCACGTACAAAGAAAAACTGTTTCTGAAAAAGTGGAACCCCAACACGTAGAAATCGTATCAGAGTAACGTAATCGATTCGATACAAATTCATAACTGAAATTATCGGTAACTATTTCTGCATGGTTGTTTGGAAATAAGTAATTTCCAAGCATCCAATGTTTGTATAAGTTTAACCCGATAAATTTTCAGTTGCAATTTAAGCAGAAAGGTAAAATATTGAGGTTAGACGGACAGACTGTGTATGGCTCTTCTCATCGAAATTGATACAGTCGCTCGGCACATTCATCTGTAATGTGTCGGTTGTTTCATGTGAGCCAAAATGAATGGAAAAATAACGCAAATTTAGGAATGTTAACCACAGAAAAAGACACAATTCAGTCTTCTGAAAACGAACAAGTGAGTTATCGAATTCTTCACAAGAACGAGCAACGTTTGCGGATTGAAACACCCAGAGTTGCATATGACTCAGAGTATTGCCAAACTCTCAAGCAGGTTATTGAGAAACTAAATTTTGTCACTGATGTTCGTATTAATCCTGCGGCTAGATCGATTTCGATAGAGTTTAGAAATCGGGATGTTGCCAGTAGTTTGATTCAGGAGAAAATTCTCAGATGTATTGAGTATGTCAGTGTTTTAGAAACTTCAGAAAACGTTGACTTTGTTAGAAATGATGAGACATTGTCAAAAACTCAATTTTCTGTGTCAACGACAACACAAGTAGTCGGGTATGAGGTTGTTCATAAAAATGAATGGCATATAAGGATAAACATTCCTCGACTGGCAGCAGATTCTGACTATGCTCTCAAGCTCAAATACCTTGTTGAGTCTATTGACGGAATCGCTGATGTACGTATTAATGCATTAGCTCGATCGCTAGCGGTTGAGTACGAATATCAAGCAGGTGCAATCGCGCTCGCACAAGCAGAACAAAAGCTATTTGAAGCGATCCAACAAGCTTTGAACATCGAGCTGGATTGGGAACTTGTCAATAGCTCAAAGCCAGAAAAAGACAATCAACATGAGATTGATTACTGGCAAAGGCTGGGTCCATCTGTACTGAGTCTAGTCCTGAGTTTTGGTGCCTTAATAGGCTTGCCCTTCCCTGGTTTTCTCGTGTCGGCAGCGATATTTTTTGCTGCTATTCCAGTTTTCCAACGAACAGCAGAATACATTGAGAAAGAACGCCAACTCAACATTGATTTCCTTGATGCTTTAACAATTAGTCTTCATACTTCCCTAGGCAATTACTTTGCTCCAGCATTCATGTTAAGCCTGATAGAAGGGAGTGAAGTGATTCGAGACATGACCGCACGCAGTACCGAACGAGCTTCTTTAAATTTACTCGATTGTTTGGGTAAGTACGCTCTAGTAGAACGTGACGGTAAAGAAGTGCAAATCCCAGTGAAAGACATTTTAGAAGGCGATCGCGTCGTTGTTTATCCAGGCGATCAAATTCCTGTAGACGGTCATATCATACGTGGTACAGGGCTGGTAGACCAATGCAAACTCACTGGAGAGTCAGTTCCCGTAACTCGTTGTGAAGGTGATGAAGTTTTTGCTTCCACCTTACTTGTAAATGGAAACCTGTGCATCTTAGCAGAACGCATGGGTAACAACACTCGTGCAGGTGTGATTGTATCGCTCATGCAGTCTGCTCCAGTGCATGATACTCGTGTAGAAAACTACGCCGCAACAATCGCAAACAAGGCTGTATTACCCACTCTTTTGGTAGGAACAGGCGTTGGTTTAGTAACTGGAGATTTGAATCGAGCGATCGCTTTGCTGACTTTAGATGTAGGAACTGGTATTAGAGTCTCAGTACCAACAGCAATTCTCTCAGCCCTGACTTACGCAGCTCGGAATGGAGTTTATATCCGTAGCGGTCGAGCTATTGAAATTCTTGCTCGTGTTGACACTGTTGTCTTTGATAAAACAGGAACGCTTACTCAAGGACACGCTAAAGTAACAGGTGTAAAACTCACTGATGCTGGAAAATCACAAAGAGAAATACTGACTCTCGCTGCTAGCGCCGAACAGGGATTGACTCACCCAGTTGCTGAAGCAATTGTCCGCCATGCCAAAGAAGAAGACATGGAGCTTTATGAGTGTGAGGAATGGAATTATCGAGTCGGACTCGGTGTCTGTGCCACCATCAATGGTATGCAACTCCTTGTTGGCAGTCATCGCTTAATGGCAGAAGAAAACATTAGCCTAGAGTACTTGGAGCAGCACTACCCAAATATCAAATCAGGTAGTAACTCCTTGATTTACGTAGCAGGAAATGGGCAACTGCTAGGAGTCATCCTATATAGCGATCCACCTCGTCATGAAAGCAAAGATGTCATAAAAGAACTCCGCGAACAAGGCATTAGCCCTTATATGTTAAGCGGTGATGTGACAAGAGTGGCAAAAGCGATCGCATCCGATTTAGGCATAGATAGCAATCAAGTCTACGCTGAAGCCTTTCCAGAACGAAAAGTTGAAGTCGTGAAAGCAATTCACGACAGTGGTAAAACCGTTGCTTTCTGCGGCGATGGCATTAATGATTCAGCAGCACTGGCTTATGCAGATGTTTCCATTTCCTTTGCAGGTGCAACTGATATTGCCAGAGAAACTGCAGATGTCGTATTGATGGAAGATGATTTGAGGGGCTTAACCCATGCTATTAAAGTTGCTAAGTACACAATGGATGTTATTTGGCAAAACGCACTCATTGTAGCCGTTCCCAACATTAGTGCAGCAGCGGCTGGCGTACTCTTTGCCCTCGATCCCGTACTGGCAATTATTATTAACAATGGTTCAGCACTCCTAGCTGAATTAAATGGCTTGCGCCCGCTTTTAGGTCCTGGCGGTTTGGCTCCCCTCAGCAGTTCTCTAGATGCTACGGATTTGGTTGAAGCAGAAAATCGATTGCATACTCATGTCAATGATACTTCTCTTCACGAACATGAGTTAGTAAAAACCTCTGAATGGAATGCCTCTCATTCAAATCAAACCGTTGTTTCCAGCGTCCAGGTTGCTGAAAGTGTAGCAGTTTAAATGATTTAAAACTTACAAAATGGCAAACAAAATCTCACCGCCTCAAAGCGCTCACGGCTTAAAATCAAACTGTCTATCTTTTGGAGAAGTTCTAGCTCAATCTTTTGCTGTCATAGCACCCACCACAATTCCTGCTTCAAATCTGGGCTTAATTGTTGCGCTTTCAGGGAACGGAACTTGGTTGAGCTTTCTTATCGGTTTGGTTGGACTAGTACTTGTCAGTATCAATATCAACCAATTCGCTAGTCGTTCGGCTTCACCTGGTTCCTTATACTCCTACATTGTTAAAGGGCTTGGATCGATAGCAGGTGTCATTTGTGGTTGGAGCTTAGTGCTGGCGTATCTATTTACAGGGATGTCAACTTTATGTGGTTTTGCTAACTTTAGTGGAGCGCTCATTGGTCAGTTGGGTATTCATCCCTCTAGTATTACGCTATTGGCTTTCGGTGCAGCAATTGCTTGGTATGCAGCTTATAAAGATATCCAACTTTCTGCAATAGCAATGTTGTGGATTGAAGGATTATCTCTTCTGCTAATAACAATCTTATGTCTTATTATTTGGTCAAAAACAGGCTTTGCACTCCACATACCTCAATTAACCCTACAAGGAGTATCTCCTGGTAATATAGCAACGGGATTAGTGCTGGTGATGTTCGCGTTCTCTGGTTTTGAAAGTGCTACGAGCTTGGGGGATGAAGCGAAAGATCCATTGAAAACAATCCCCAGGTCTGTCATTGGTAGCGCTATTCTGGCAGGTATATTTTTTACCTTCACAGCTTATGTTGAAGTGCTGGGTTTTAGTAACGCTGGTGTCTCGATTACCAAAAGTGAAGAGCCTTTAGGTTTTCTTTCTCAACAAGCAGGAGTTGGTTTTTTGGGAGTACTCGTTGCTTTTGGTGCTCTGTTTAGCTTTTTTGCTTGCGTCCTTGGTTGTATTAATCCTGCCGCTCGGATATTTTTCCTGATGGCACGACACGGACTGTTTCACTCGAAGTTGGGATCGGCACACACATCCAACAAAACACCTCACATAGCAGTGACAATGTGTTCTTTTGTGACATTTTTGGTACCTGCTGTTATGTCCTTCTTTAAAGTGCCTTTGTTTGAGAGCATGGGTTACTTGGGAGCTATGTGTAGCTACGGATTTTTAACTGTGTATGTTCTGATTTCAATAGCGGCTCCAGTTTACTTGCACAAAAAGAGAATACTTCGTCCAGTCGATATAATGTTCTCGATACTGGCGATCGCGTTTATGATTATCCCCATTGTGGGCAGTATAGGTATTCCTGGAAGTAAGATGTTCCCAGTTCCAGAAGCTCCTTACAATGTTTTTCCTTATCTGTTTTTATGCTACATAACAATCACTTGTGGCTGGTTTTTAAAGAAGACTTTCCGTTCTCCCAAACTTGTTTCAGAAATGCAGCAAGGAGTTGATGAAATTCATGCTAGATTTGGAGATTTAGAAAATTGAGGAGTATGTACCGATGCTCTGTGCTCTCAATCACACGGGAAAAACAACATTTCAGGGTCTGATGAAGCCGATGCGGACAATCCAAAACTCCACCGAATACCTGATTTTTCCTGACTCCAGGTTTGAAAAGCCAAAACCCCTTTATCTGCTTGGGCATTAATCGTGCTACTTGGAATCTGCCACAATTTTTCTAGCTGAGAAGCCGTTAAACCTGTTGTTACTTGTGGTGGGTTGCTCGGAACGTTATCGTTATCTGGCTGATTTTGCTGATATGGCTTCAGAATTGGCTTTTTAGTTGCTTGTTTAGTTGCTTGGGACTCTAGATGGTTTATGAGTCCCGCAACATCAGCAATTTCCTTACTGACAGACTCACCAATGAATCCTCCCGCTCTTGACATTACCTCAGAAGCAATTCGTTCTCCTATAGAGCCAAGCAATAAATGACCGAGCGCACCTCCAACAATCTCTCCAATAAACTCACCACCTATCTTGCTAGCTAGTTCTTCAGTTTCTACTTTTTCTACTTGTCTGGTGGAAGCTTTAATAAATTTTTGATTTTGCTGGTACAGATCTCCTGAAACTGCTTGCTCAAAACAACCAGCAATCTTATTCTGAACAACCTCATTTGAGATATTATTGGCATCGTAACGGATTGCAATGGAAGCAGCTTGGGGATTAAACCGCACGCGGACAACAGAATCAAGCGAATTCAGTAACTGCTCGAGTTTTTTTGCGTACTCTAGATTTTTTTTCAGTTGGGGAACGCTAATGCGGATGCGCCCTGGGGTAGCGTGAACGATACTATATTCTATATTTGATAGGGACTTATTCATATCTTGCTCAACTAGCATCACAATTAGGTAAAGATTTGAGCTGGAGATTAACAGTCTTGTTTTGTCCAAACATCTCTTAACATCACCAATATATACTTGGGCTTTTAATAAAAACAAATATTTTTAATTTTGAATTTGATAAATAAATTTTATGAAAGCGGGGTTGTTAGTTTTTAGTTGAGGAATATCAACCTTTTGCGTAACAAATCACCCGCTTGTATATAATTGTATTTATGTAGATTAAGAAGACACAGCCTCAGGCATTCATAGCCCAAAAGCAAATTCCAGCCAAAATTAAAAACGGTGTTCCAGGAAAGAAGGGGATAATAACCCCTACAATACCAATGACTAAACTTACGGTTCCTACAACTCCTAAAACCACTTTTTTAAGTGAATTCAAAACTTCAGTCATTAACCTTCTCCCTTGCTTGAAAATTACACGTATCAAACAATTGTTTCATCTTTATCATATCACTTGATGTTTGATTTTTTCTTGACGTGTAAGTCTTATATGTTATACCAAATCCAATACAAAGCAATTAAGAATATTAGTAGGTTGGATTTCGTTTCTCAACAATAAAAACACATTTTGATTTTTTCACAAAAATCCATGTAGTATTGATATCAAACTCGCTTTCATCAATCTTCTTTGTTAAAGGGCTAGTATCAATCATTTGGTGAAATTATAGAAAATATTAATATATTTCTTTAGATAGAAGACCAATGATATTTTAAGAAATATAAATAAATTAATATTTTTTATTTTAAAAAAATAATTAAAGTCTCATATAAAAATGTAAAATTAGATTTATTTATCTAGGAGTATATGAATCTAATTTATCGATTTTGAATTGAACAAAAAACAATATGACAAAGCTTTTATGATGCTATCAAGCCAGACGATAAACTCTCTTGACTGCTTAACTCTATGAGTAAAAGAAAATCTATATAAGTAGAGAGGTGCAAAAAAATAGAATTATGTAACGAAAAGTAAAGTTGCCTAAAAACCCCTTCCCTTCTGCCATCTGCCTTGTCATGACGACAATTTTTAATACCGACCTACTTATGACTTCCAGAAATTTGTCTAATTCAACCCAAAATTTGCAAGTGACAACCTTACATTCAGTTAATGGTACAGCAGGAAATCGCGAAATCTCGTATAGTATCGCTCATGCGATTCCCGGACGCATTCGTTTTTGTATTCCCAAAATAGCAACAGATTCTGACTATGCTGAAAAACTCAAAGCAATAATAGAAGAATCTAATTCTGGAATTACGGATGTTCGTATTAACGAGAAAGCTGCATCTATTGCCATCACGTATCGACCAGATACTATCTCAGACGACCAAATGCGATCGCACCTACTTAATTTGATTCAAGTTGCTCCAGATACTGTCCAGCCACCAAAAGTTACGGCGAGACCACTTCTAGGAGCCATTTTTGATGCTCTGATTAATTTCATAGACAGTATCCAAAATATAAATAAAGTGCGTACAGGTATTCAGTATGGGCGGTTTAAGACTGACTTTTGGAAGAATTTACTGTCTAAAACAAAAGCGATGACACAAAAGCTAAAGTCAGCCGTTATGTTCGTGTTACCTAAGCGAGAGCAAAAAAAAGCAGGGCATGATGTTGTTTGAGTTGAGACTTTTAGCATAAAATAGAGAGCGTAGCAAAACATTAGCTTGCACTCGTAACTACAAGCGATCGCTAACAAATCCACTAAAAGGGTACAAATTGGGTCTGTCTCTAGATTGATTTATTAAAGTTAGAAGTTCATTCTTCAGGTCGATACATAATCCACTGCTTTCGTATTAGAAAAATAGTAAGCTAACCCATATCGAAAGGTTCCTTGAAAGTTGCAATATGAGATCGGGTAAGTAGAAGCAATATATAGAAAAGCTTTGAGCTTTTCTTCCCAGTGAGGATTGCTGAGTGACTACTTCTCAAAACCCTTTCAAAGGACACCAATTGTAGTCAATTGTAGTTAACTATTGTGGTATCCAAAATTGACGGCAGATAAGTATTTATACTGTACTTGTCTGTTTGTGTTTAAAACCACGCATACGTGATTTTTGGATAACCTAAATCATTAGGAGGATTTAGATGAAGAAAGTTGGTTTTGATTTATCTATGCTACGCCCAGTACGTTTTGTAATTGCAGCGATCGCTTGTACCTTGTTGTTTTTCTCTAATGCTTTTCCTGCTGCTGCAACAGTTGGAACTAACACAAGCAATCCAAAAGAGGCTACAACACAGTTACTAGAAACCCAAAAAAGAACTGATGAAGCCTCTGCAAAACCACCTCTAAGCGCTGAAGATCAAATTGAGGCAACAAAGGGTGGTGGATTAAATGAAATTCAGGGAACAGCCGATATTGAGAAGCAGAAGCGTCCTGAAAATTCAAGCAACGCTACAACAGTAGAAGATGAAGTGAAGAATTTGTTAGACAAGGTAACCGGTAAGAACTAACATAACATTTCATACTTTTTACTGAATCTGGATACTTTTTTTGAAATGCATTTCAAAAGTAAATAGCGGCTTAAAATATTAGGTTTTGAGTCGTTGGTTAAAGACTCTACCAATCTTACCAATAGGATAGGCATCTTGATAGCTGATTGCAAGATGTCTATTTCTATTTATATAGGGCTTACACATATAGCAGTCGGTGTAAGCGGACTTAGCTTGTATAGTCGCGGTTTCAATCGCAAATGTATTTTTTCCAAATTGGGATGCTCCCGGTTAATTAGGCTTGCAACGCCTGAAATCCTAAAAATACCGTGGAGTTGCGTAAGCCCCGTTATCACGATCCTTCCTTAGATTGATGATGATATGGAATAAAAGTTGTGAACTTAGATAAAGAAGATAGCTGAGGGACTCCAAGTCATGCGTAAGTTAAATATTGGTTTGACAGAAGAGCAACGTCAAGGTGTTATTGAGTTGCTAAATAAAGATTTAGCAGATGCCTACGTACTTTTAGTTAAAACTAAAAAGTTCCATTGGGATGTTGTAGGACCTCAATTCCGTACTCTTCACGAACTTTGGGAAGAACAATATCAAACACTCACTGAAACTATTGATGCTTTAGCTGAGCGAGTTCGGACTTTAGGCGGATACCCAGTTGGGACTTTGCAAGGATTTCTAGATATTGCCACTCTTAAAGAAGAAGGTGGTAATGTACCTACAGCGACTGATATGGTGGCTCGATTGGTAGACGATCACGAGCAAATTATTCGTAACTTGCGGGAACACATAGATCGCAGTAGTGAGGACTTCCATGATGAAGGAACTGCTGATTTCTTAACTGGCTTGATGGAAGGACATGAGGAAATGGCTTGGATGCTGCGTTCTTTCATTGAAGGACAGTCTATTCAAGCTGACGGTTCAAATAGACTCGAACAAACAAAAACTCCTGTAGGTGTATAGGAAAGGTAATCAGTCAGGGCTACTAGGGTGGGTGTGTTTTTAAACGACTCGCTTAGCCTCCTAATTTTTGAGATCCCCCTCAATTCACTCCACGTGCTACAAGTAGAGAAACCCGGATGTCAGTTTCCTGGGTCGGACTAACCCTCCTACAGAATTGGCTTCCCTTAAAAGGGGACGAGTGAAGATTTGTCCCCTTTTAAGCAGGGTAGGGGGGATCGAAACCACAAGAATCCACTTGAGAAGACTTGTGTGTACGCCATAGCTTCTTCCCTCTAGGGAGCCCTACCTTTGCCAATTAGCAATCCCCAATCATCAAAGGAGTCTCTTAATGCCAGAACCATATAAAGCAGAACGTACTATCTCAGCAGTTGTTAAAGATCAAAATCAAGTTAACGATATCATTCGACGTTTACTGGATCGAGGTGTATCGAGAGACCACATCTCGGTTATGGGTAGAAACTTTCAATCAGAAACCCGAATAGCTGGTTTCATTAGTAAAAGAGATGTCATTTTAGGAGGATTGAGAACGGGAGCGATCTTTGGCTCTTTATTTGGTTCTTTCCTAAGCTTGCTGACTGGTGTTGGTGTACTGTTTATTCCTTTTGTCGGTCCAATTGTTGCTGCAGGTCCTATTGGTGCAATATTATTAGGGGCTGCAAGTGGTGCGATCGCAGGAAGTGCTGGTGCAGGTTTAGTATCCGTCTTAACTGCATTGGGAATGCCAGAAGACAAAGCAGCTATTTATCAAACTCGCTTGCAAGCTGGGGAATTCTTAATCATGGTAGAAGTTCCTGCTGAACGATCGGGAGAGTTTCAACTTCTACTGCAAAGTGCAGGTGGCGAAGAAGTTCATACAATCGAGCAAGCCTTACCTCGTGCATGTACTGGTGGTTGCAACAGCCCGGAAGATTTGTCTCCAGAAATTCGCTCTCATCTTTCTAGTGAAGCTCAAGGCACATTTATTGAGCGCTACAACACTGTCTTCAAAGAAACAAACGATGAATCCAAGGCCGAACAAGCTGCTTGGGAAACAGTTCATCAGCGGTATGATGAAGACGAAAATGGTATTTTTTCTAAAGTGAAGACGACTGTTTAGTAAGTGGTTAGTTGTTGTTAGTGCTAAAGCATACCAACTAACAACTAACCACTTTACGGTAATTTATAACTAGCAACTCTTATAGTTAACTGACCTTGTCGGGGATCTCGGCTAAAAATAAAAGCTCCTTTCTCCGTTTCATTCGTAGATAAAAAATCTATCTGAATATCCCCTGCTTCAGTCACTTCACCATTCATCCGTAACTCAGCAATAACCTGAATTGACTCTGCTGTTTCTCCCCCTAGATTCACAACTTCAAAGGGAACATAAAATTGTCCGTTAACTTGTCGAATCTCTTGCTTTTTGCTCACAGAAAGAACAGGAGGTTCTTGCTTATCGTTTAGCCAAGTGTAGCATACTAAACTAACAACCACTGCTAAGATAAATGATGCAACTCCAAAAGTAACCCATTCCGCCAGACTCCGCTTTGGATGCTGTTGTTCTTTTTCGGAATCTGTAGGTTCGTTTATCTGTTGGCTCATACAGCTAACCTTCCTGCTGCGCCTCCAATAGTGGCTGGTAAGCCTAGCAGCAGCGTATGTTCCAACCAAATTGTCCAAGGATCGTTTAAAGTTAGTTGCTGAAAGAACCACAACATAAATGTCGCTGCTAGCAGTGAAACAAGGTAAGACATGACAGTTTCACTTATGGGTCGTTGAAAAATTCCTTTTTGCTGTCTGCGCTTTTGCTGATTGGAAAATCCTGCTTGAAACACAATAGCGTAGGAAATTACTAAGGATGAAGCAATAATTAGCAGTACCCAAGGTGGAGACACTGCTGCTGCTAACATTGGAACCTCGTCTGTAGGTGCGATGTTAAAAGCAATGACAGTTGCACCAATTAAGGTTGCACCAATATCAGCAAGAGTAGCGCTTAATTCTTTGGAGTTTTGACTGTTTTTGCTGTCTGTTTGTTCTCTTGCATCTGTATTGCGCGTATCTCCTAAAAAATGGTTAGCTAAAGCTACACCCAAAGTAAATGGGACACTTTCAAAAATAATTTTACCTAAAGCTTCTTTCAGAGGTATTGTCGGTGTTATTTCTTGCAATAATATCAATATAAAAGTAGAGCAGAATATCCCGATCGCTATAGCTTCTACTGTGTCTGTTATTGATTGATAAGGCGGGCAATTCCGCTTGGGTCTCTTAAAGCCTTCTGTACGATTCAGTAAGAAAACTACGACGAACATAAGTGCTATAGCCAACATTACCACTGGTGGTTTTGCCCGTGACCCAATCCACCAAACTTCCATTGTATAAAGCAATGGGATACCAAATAAAAATCCTCCACAACTACCCCTGATGATGTCATTAATTTCACGTACACATATTTTTTTCTTCCGACTTTTTGCAAGCACCATAATACAAGTTTAATTCAATTTTTGCAGGCAACCTGTTCTAGATGTACGCGGACTTTTTTAGGTATAACAATTCTATTTGAAATCCAAACAAGGGAGACAAGGAAGAGGTGTTTGTATATCATTTAAAACTGCTATATTAAATTTTTCTGTCTTATCTTAACCTCAATAAAAAAATATTCGGTTAATTTGATAAATTAATTAACCGAATATTTTGTATCTTACGCTCATGTTATGATGATTATTAAATTTTTATGATAAATTTACGGCTAAATGACCAGTAACCTATAGGGTACAAGCCCCTAAATTTGTTTATGAAAAAGAGAATACAATTTATTAGTCAAACCCCATCTTTGTAAATATAGGGATAAGTTTGTCACTGGTCACCGATCGCTACTAAGCAGCACTACGAGTTACTAATCCCCACAGGAAGATAGCAATCATTGCTCCAAGAATTGCTACAAGTAGACCGGGAATACTCAAGCTAGCTGCAGCAAATTGTAGGGTTCCTGTTTCCAAGAAAGTTACTAAAGCACCTCCGATGAAAGCACCAACAATACCAAGAATCATTGTTGCCAGAATTCCACCACCTTGACGACCGGGATAAATGGCTTTGGCAATTGCTCCAGCAATCAGACCTAGTACTATCCAAGCGATGATGTTCATAACTGAAATTCCTCTTGTCTTAATGATTTAAAAACTAATTTATCAAAGCTAATTAGTTACCTCTTCTATCACAAGTTCAGTGCTTGTTCTGTCGCAAGAGTTATAAATATTTTTGTTAGTGGTTAGTGGTAAAAATGTTTATAAAAGTGGTATGGGGTGGACATATTATGCCCACCCCAGTTTATGGAGACTCTATACTCTCAATTGTGTATTATCTTGTAAATTTTAGGGCAGACTGTTCCCCATCCTAAGTAATAGTTAAATTTAACTGAAAAACATGGCAGAACTTGTCGAAAAGTTCATTGCTCCTCATCAGTTTTATGCAACTAGCCCGGAACGGAGAGCACGAACAGCCGCCTGAGTACGGTCATCAGCGCAGAGTTTATTCAGAATGTTACGGACGTGGGTTTTGACTGTCCCAACTGTGATATAAAGTTTCTCAGCAATTTGTCCGTTACTGCATCCGGCTACGATCAACTCTAGAATCTCTAGTTCCCTTTGTGTTAGTGGGTAGGTTTCTAAGACTTGCTCGTACTCTGAAGAGAGCGCTTCTATTTTGACGGTTTTTGGTTTATCAGTAGGCTGATCTTCAGGTAACCCTTGGCGCATTTGACGCAGTACAACGTTTGCGATCGCCGGATCTATCCAGGAGTTACCCGTGTGAGTAGCTTGGATTGCCTCAGTTAGCTTATCGATGCTAGTATCTTTCATGTAGTAGGAGTCTGCTCCTGCTGCGAAAGCAGCTAGTACTGCATCTTCTGTGTGCTCCATCGTCAGCACAAGAATTTTTGTGGACGTGTCGCCTGTTTCTGCTTGCCATTGCCTAAATCTTCGAGTTAGCTCGATTCCATCTATATCGGGTAAACCAATATCTACAACAGCAACATCTGGTTTAGCTGTTTCTAATAGTTTTAATCCTTTACTTGCATTTGGTGCTTCGCCAATAACTCGAAGTGTGCTGTTAGATTGTAATGCAGCTTTCAGCCCCATTCGTGTTAGGTCATGATCCTCAATAAGAACAATACTAATTTCGCTCATCGCTACACTCGCTCGCTCCTGATTGCATCTGTCTATAGCCGACTAAAACGCAAACGTTTTTATTATTTTCCAACACTCAGGATAGATGATATTTACTCCATCTTGCATCCACCGATAGAAATAAGGTATTTTTTATCTATTTGTCATTGGATACAGATCGATATCTAGCTGGAGATATATGGCTCCTTAACAAAAGGTTGTGGAATACTTATACAAATTCTATTTCTTTCTATATAAAGTCTTCTAGTTCTTGCAGTATATAGAGATGGGGGAGTTTCATTCTTACTTTATCTCTCATCTCAATCCAAATACTAAATCCTATAAATAATCTCCTGTCACAATATTAAATTTTTCTTATAAAATTAAAGAATAATAATATTTTATATTAGCAAAAATAAGTTGTTTAAAATACGATAACCATTGTAGAAGAGAGCCACCATAGAATTCTTATGAATTTCAACAACCTAAGATATGTTGAAGCATTCTGAATCTAGTACCACTTAATTGGAAAATCGCAGAATGAACCTACGTTTAGAGGCAGAGAAGGTACAACTAGAGCTTTACGCCGAGATTGTTAAAAATATGCAATTTGGCTTGATGGTATGGCATCTAGAAGATCCTAAAGAAGTCACTTCATTCCGATTGGTTACTAACAACCCCGCAGCCAGTCGCCTCACTGGGATGTCTCTACAAGACTTTATTGGGAAACGAATCACGGAATGCTTTCCCAGTACATACAAGGAGAATAAAGGGACTTTGGAATTGTATGCGGAAGTGGCGCTGTGCGATCGCCACATAGACCAATATGAAGCTTACTGTAGTGACGAACGAATATCGGGTAACTTTTTTAGCATAAAAGTGTTTCCGTTACCAAACCGATGTATTGGGATTGTATTTGATAATATTACACACCAAAAGCAAGCAGAAGAAGCATTACGCGAGACAGACGAACGGTTTCGTGCAACTTTTGAACAAGCAGCCGTTGGGATCGCTCACGTAGCTATAGATGGTCGATGGTTGCGAGTGAACCAAAAATTATGTGAAATCGTTGGTTACTCCTATCAAGAACTTTTAGAACAAAGGTTTCACGACATTACTCATCCAGACGACTTGGAAAATGATTTAAACTGTATCAAGCAGCTACTAGCGGGTGAAATCGATCATTATTCGTTGGAAAAGCGCTACATTCACAAGGATGGCTCAATTGTTTGGATCGATCTGACCGTTTCCCTAGCAAAGGAAGAAAGAGGAGAGGGGGAGAGAGGGAGAGGAGGAGAAAAGGAGAACGGTTCTACCTTATCTCCCGTGTCTCTTCCCGGTAAGCCCAAATATTTCATTGCTGTCATAGAAGAAATCAACGAGCGTAAAGCAGCAGAAATAGCCTTGCTGCAACGAGCAGAAGAGTTAGTACGCGTAAACACAATTCTGGCGCAAACCACAGCAATGTTAAAAAAACGTAATGACGAACTCGATCAGTTTGCTTACGTGGCGTCTCACGACCTTAAAGCACCCCTACGCGCCATTGCCAGTCTTTCAGAATGGATGGAAGAAGATCTCGCAGACACTCTTCCCGAAGAAAACCAACAGCAGATGCGCTTGTTGCGAGGGCGAGTGCGCCGAATGGAATCTTTAATCAACGGGTTGTTAGAATATTCAAGGGTGGGACGCACTCAAGTGCCATTGTCGGTGGTCAATGTTGCTTCACTTATCAAAGAGATTGTTGACTCCCTTTGTCCCCCGCCTACGTTCACGATTGAGGTAGAACCAGATATGCCTACCTTTGTGACCAAGCGCTTACCTTTGCTACAAGTATTTAGCAACTTAATTGGGAATGCTGTCAAGCACCATTCTAGAACTGATGGTCGTGTCATGATTTCCGTGCAAGACCGAGGAGCGTTTTATGAATTTGCTGTTTCTGATGATGGACCTGGAATTGCTCCTGAGTTTCACGATAAAGTTTTCCTGATATTCCAGACCTTAGAAGCTCGCGATCGCAAAGAAAGCACTGGAGTCGGGTTGGCCATTGTCAAGAAAATTGTTGAAACCGAAGGCGGTACAATTTCATTGCACTCTCAAGAAGGCGCAGGTAGCACTTTTCGCTTTACTTGGCTCAAACAACCCCTTGAGTAAGGAAGGCGCGGGTTAGGGGGAGTTCCCAACCCACGCATCCAAAATGGTATGATTTTCGTGCAGCTCTGACCAATGGCTGAAGACGCACTACTCGCCATACAATTACAATCGATTTGGAGCTGAGTCGGGTATCTCGTTTTACTGGGGCTTAGCTTGTTTTGCTATTTATATAATCATTTTAAGTCATGCTAATAGTATGATAATATTGTCATTTCCTGTTAAAGTCAAACTATTAGCTTTGAAAAATGAAATGTCTTTTTCGGTCGCCCGAAATTGAGATTGAGTACACTGTATTTAATCAAAGGAAATGTCAGACAGAGTGATAAACATTTTATTGGTGGAGGATGACGAAGTTGATGTAATGAATGTCAAACGGGCATTCAAAAAAGTAAATATTAATAATCCCTTATATCTTGCCACAAATGGGATAGAAGCACTGTCAATGTTACGTGGAACTAACGGTCAACAGCCTGAAGTTCCATCCGAAAGACGGTTGATTTTGTTAGATTTAAATATGCCTAAAATGGGCGGGATTGAATTCCTGCAAGAATTACGTTCCGATTCTAAATTGCGGGCAACCCCGGTGGTAGTAATGACAACTTCCAATCAAGATAAGGATAGAGTAGAAGCATATAATCTCAATGTTGCTGGTTATATTCTTAAACCTGTAACTTTTAATAGTTTTATAGAGTTAATGGCAACTTTAAACAAATATTGGACATTGTGTGAAATGCCATAGGTCAGCGCTCGCTGACAAAAAAGTGCCGTCAACTACCGTTAAGGTTTTAATAAGATGATTTTGATGACAGTTAAAATAAGAAAATTTGGTTATACCAACAGTAAATCCTATAAAAAAAGATTTCTGTGTTGAATAATGGCGAAAGCTAAGAGTGATGGAAGAGAAACTAAAAGTTTTAGTTGTAGATGATGACGAAGTAGACCGCATGGCAGTGCGTCGCGCATTGACAAAAGCCGGTGTACAAATGCAACTTTTTGAGGCAAGTGATGGCAATAGTGCGATCGCTACCTTATCCAATAGTTCCTATGATTGTGTCTTTCTCGACTATCGCTTGCCAGACCAAGACGGCTTAAGTCTACTTCACAGTTTACGTTTAAAAGAGATTCGAGTGCCAGTTGTTGTTCTTACAGGTCAGGGAGATGAGCAGATAGCAGTGGAACTGATGAAAGCTGGTGCTATTGATTACCTCTCGAAATCCAGGATATCCTCAGAAATTTTGGCACAGGTGCTGCGAAATGCAATTAGAGTCCATAGAGCAGAAATGCAAGTCGCTTTGGCCAATCAACAATTGCGAGAGAGTAACGATCTCCTCACTCGGAAAAACCAGGAATTAGAAATACAGCGAAAACAAATTGAAATACAAAATTGGAAACTGGTGGAAGCATCAAGACTGAAATCGCAGTTTCTAGCAACTATGTCTCACGAATTGCGAACCCCAATGAATGCCATCATTGGGTTTTCTCAGTTATTATTGAGACCAAAATGCGGACCATTAACGCATCAACAGAAAGATATGGTAGAGCGGATTCTAAATAATGGCAAGCATTTGCTCATGTTACTTAATGAAGTTCTCGACTTTTCTAAACTAGAAGCGGGAAAGTTAGATTTAAAGCCAGAAAACTTTGATTTATCAAAGGTGGTTAATGCCACTATCCAAGAAATGCGATCGCTAGCGGAGGAGAAGAATTTGTCTTTGGTAGTTAAAATAGAATTACCAAACTCTTTGGTATTTAACGACCCAACTCGTGTACGACAGATTGTAACGAACCTGCTTTCAAATGCAATTAAGTTTACAGAGTCTGGAAGTATTAGAGTTGAGGTTAAAGAACTCTCTCCCGAGCAACTGCAGCTTGCGGTTTACGATACCGGAATTGGGATCGATTCTGCTGATATAAAGCAAATTTTTGAAGCTTTTAGGCAAGTCGATCAGAGTACAACTCGCAGGTATCCGGGTACGGGTTTGGGTTTGCCAATTATTAAAGCATTGTTGCAAATGATGGATGGCACAATATCTGTAGAAAGTCGTTTGGGAGAGGGATCGGTGTTTCGGATTGAGATGCCTCGTAAAATATTAGCATCAAATCAACAAAGTGCTGATGGGGCAGTGAATTCTCCTTCTTATTCAAATCAAACAAATCTATGGCGTCAGCAGGAAATGGCTCGCTTTGCTCCAGAAGGTATGCAAAGGAAAAGTAGGGACTTATAATTTTAAGATTGTAAAAGAAAATCAAGTTATAAATTCTTTTCAAAAAAAGTCGATAAATTTATGATGTCTGGCGAAACTTCTAAAGTAGATCGAATTCTTGCTGTCGATGATACTATTGA
Source organism: Tolypothrix campylonemoides VB511288_2 (assembly GCF_045999855.1). Lineage (NCBI taxonomy): Bacteria > Bacillati > Cyanobacteriota > Cyanophyceae > Nostocales > Tolypothrichaceae > Tolypothrix > Tolypothrix campylonemoides. Next base: position 160,446 of record NZ_JBFPMW010000010.1, on the reverse strand, counting down.
TAACCTCATCTTACTTCAAACCATGTTGGAAGTAGAAGGATATGAGGTGGACTTAATATCAGATGGAGCGAGTGCTTTAAAGCAAATTCTCAAATCTCCTCCAGACATAATTCTATTGGATGTGATGATGCCAGGAATGGATGGATATGAGGTCACGCGTCACATCCGCAAACATCCCGAAATACAATACATCCCCATCCTGCTGTTAACAGCACATATTGAAGTGAGTGTTGTGGAAGGTTTGGATGCGGGAGCAGATGATTTTATCCGCAAACCATTTGACCAAGACGAACTGCTTGCGAGAGTGCGATCGCTACTGCGTCTCAAGCACAGCATTGACGAGCAACAAAAAATGGCAAAAATGCGGGAAGACTTTGTGTCTCGTCTCACCCACGATTTGCGAACCCCCCTAGTTGCAGCAGATCGGATGCTGAATTTGTTTGAACAGGAAACGTTCTGCAAAATTTCGCCAGAAATGAAAGAGGCGATCGCCGCCATGATTCGCAGCAATCAAAATTTACTAGAAATGGTAAATAACTTGCTTGAAGTGTACCGCTTTGAAGCAGGTAAAAAAACCATGCAACTTGATAGCTGTAATATGCAGCAGATTGTAGAAGAAGTTGCTCAAGAACTGAGTCCTTTGGCACTAGAGAAGGGTTTAACTGTATCTGTCGATACCAAATCCTTGAAAGAAATAGGGGATAGTGCTGGTACAGTTATGGGCGACAAACTCGAGTTAAGGCGAGTCGTCAGCAACCTCATAGGGAATGCTATCAAGTTTACCGATACAGGAGGAATCGACATTCGTATTTCTGAAACACCGACGAGCCAAAAAGATAAAGCTTGGGTTGTCATTGATGTCAAAGATACTGGATACGGTATAGCACCCGAAGATCAAGCCTTTCTGTTTGAACGTTTTCGACAAGGAAAACACAAACGTGCAGGTAGTGGGTTGGGGCTGCATCTCTCGCAACGTATTATTGAGTCCCACAAAGGAAAAATTCAAGTGTCTTCCGAACTTGGTAAAGGCAGTGTATTTACAGTATGCTTGCCAAAGCAAAGTTAAAAAGCAAAAATGATAGTATTCTCAGTCACTGTCGGGTTTTCCCTTCTATACCAAGCGATTGTAGCCCGTCATATAAAATACTGCGTTCGGATGGTGATTTTAAACAACGTCTCTCATTACAATGCAAATAATGGTTCATGAATCTTAGCTGATTACAATACATGAAAAATTACATCGCTAATGAGAACTCAAAAAGCCAAGAATGAAGAATTATGAGTGGGGAATCTAGAATTCCCAACTCACAATCACTAATTCTTACTTTCTGACTTTTCCATAGCGATCTAAATATCTAGGAATAAAACGCATGACTCCATCAACACCAACTCGCGGTCAGGTAGAAAGAACATTAACACAGCGCATTCAAGCTCTATATCGAGAGCGATTGGGACATCAACCCAGTAAAATCACTTGTCAATTATCAGAGCATAATGTAGTCCTTGTTTTGGAAGGTTCTATCACCCAACCAGAACAACTACTTGCTCAATCAGGTCGAGTAGAACTCGCCGAGCAAGTTCACTCGGACTTAGATGATGCAATTCAACCACAACTTAAGGCACTTATAGAAGAGACTTTAAATGTTTCTGTTATTGAGCTATTAAGCGATGCAACACTAGCCACGGGTCGCACTGGAATTATTGCCCTTCTGACAAATGCTCCAGAAGTTCGCACTCCTCCCACTCCAACTTCTAAAATTAGGCGTAAACCTTCATCTGGGAGTGGAAACAACCCAGAGAAAACAGCACTGTAAAATTATTCCTGGCAGAAATCAAATGCCGAACCAACATTTAATTTTCTCTTTAAATAAGACCGAACCATATCTTCTAAATCTTCGATCATGTAAGGCTTACTGATATAGTCGTCAAATCCTGACATCAAAATGCGTTCTCTATCCTCCGTGCTAGCTAAAGCAGTGATTGCAATAGCTGTAATGTGCCTGGTAAGCGGTTCTTGCCTCAGAGAACGCACCACATCAATACCGCTTTTTCCTGGTAACAGGATATCCAACAATATCAGATCGGGTTGGTATTCTTTGGCAACGAGTACTGTCGTTGAACTATCTTTTTGACAAATCAGCCTACAGCCAAGCGAATCGAGCGCGTAACTTAACAGCAGTAAATTATCATCATTGTCCTCTACTGCTAAAATTAGGGGTGGCTGAATATTGTGCCGCTTGTTGTCGCTCATAAATGCGTGTGCCAGTTCCATTGCTTCTCCAGAAGTTTTTGCTGTGCATACATCGTTTGTCTTGAGAGAACAAACGAGGCATTCCGCGAGCGGTTGATTGATAGCGCTCTCTCCAGACTGGCTCGTCTCTCAACCTTACAAGTTGATTGTTCTTGCTCGCTCAGATAACGAGATTCAGCTTTTGAGAATTCTCCTAGGCTAGCAGAGCAAGATGCTTACTCATTAATTATATGCAAAGTAGCTAGAAATTTTATCAAAAAACTCATAAGTACTTAATATATTTAAGCATTATTTAACGTAGTATCATCAAAGTGGCTGATTTCTTTGCATTTTGTTATACAGAGCCAATACATATCAAATTGGCTGAATTAGCCTTTGTATAACAACAAAACTTTACAAACATATTTTATGAGTAATAAATTATACTTAAACATTTTGTTGCAGTTCTTCTCACAAAAATGAATTTATATAAGTATAAATGCGTTAATCTGATGGAAAATTTCAGGGGTTTTTGAAAAATAACTATTATTTGGACACTGAAGACACCTTATGGACATCAAATACAGGAATACTTCTAACTAGAGTATGAAAAACTTTTGCAACCCTTGACTTTTTTGTAGTATACGTGTAGTATATAAATAACAAAAAATAAAGAATGTTTTAAGTCTATTTTCTTTGTTCGTTTATCCATAAAGGACGGAAGCTCTCATCCTACACAATGGGATAATTTATTTTTTGCAGTTCTCTTATATATTGCTTGAGGCGATCCCAATGTTTGTTAGGTGTCAAAGACGATTCATACAAAAATTCTTGCCAGTTAAATTTCAAAGCCATCAAACAAATACCTATTTGCGAACAGACTCAAGTTATGAGCGAACATCGTTTGGGCGAGATTGTAATTGAACGTCCTCGCCATGGAATGAGGATAAGTTTAAGAAAATGCACGGGATACAAGAAAACCCTACAAAAAATTACAGACGAAGCTGGGGAAGATGGGTTGCTCAGCCCGTACTTAATTAAACCAAGACATCGCACAAAGAGCTTTTCAGATCATCTCGGACCCCTTTACCGTTGGTTGCGTTCTAAAGTGGGAAAGCCTTGGAATGAGGTGTATGGAGAACTATGCTTGCACCTTGACATAACAACGTTGTCCGGGCAACACATACTCTTTCACGTGTGGGGTTTCGTGGAACGGGATGTCATTATAATCGATGGGATTCCTTATAAAAAAAGTAACCAATCCCAACCACTAGGCAAATACAGTGGGTATCGGTGGAGACAGTATTTATATGTTCACCCAGATACTGGGCTTCTCTGTCTCGTTGAGCCAATACCAAACACACCGACCAAAAAGCCAGATGATGTCGTTGTTGTAAATAACTACCATCAGTATCGCAAAATTAACGATATCTGGTACTTGGTTGTGTTTGCTGATTTTCCCAGTATGCCGGGAAATTATTTAGCAACCGACGTTTTACTTCAGTTAAATCTTTATCGTTGGGATGCTTGTAAAAAATATGGCAGGGAAATCTACGCGCTCGGCAAACAACAGTGTAATAAAAAGGAAATCAAGCATATCAAGCACTTGCTTGAGAAAAGAGCGCGATCGATAGCATGGGAAAGTATCAAACGACCGAAGAAATAAACAACTTAATCACTTCCTTTGAGGATTGTACTTTGCCTCGATGTCAGTGGACTCATGCTGCACACTTAACTGTTGCCCTGTGGTATCTCACTCAATACGAGGTAAAAGAAGCAATAGAGCTCATTCGTGAGGGTATTAAGAAATACAACTTTGCCATGAAGATCGAGACCACCAAAGATGGTGGGTATCACGAAACATTGACCCTATTCTGGATTCAGAGAGGGAGTCAGTACCTTTTGAGTGCTCGGACTCAAGATTCTTTGTTGCAACTGGTCAATGAATTCGTCGATTATTACCAAGATCGGCACTTACCGTTTCAATATTACACTCGAGATTTACTAATGTCTTGGGAGGCTCGTAATACTTGGGTTGCACCTGATTTAAAGCCTTGAGTTGGACATTGAAAATTTCTGGATTTCACACAACTACAAACCGTTATACACATGATATGAGTTGAGGTTTTATGACGCAAATCAGCACAAAACTCGTTCAACAACTACGTCAAAAAACTAGTGTTGGGATTATGGATTGCAAAAAGGCATTGCAAGAAAATAATAGCGACCTTATTAAAGCTGAAGAATGGCTGCGGAAAAAAGGTTTAGCTAAAGCGATCGCGATCGCAAATCGCGTATCTGCGGAAGGGCTTGTAGAGAGTTACATCCATAATGGTAGTCGAGTCGGTGTGCTGATAGAAGTCAACTGCGAAACTGACTTTGTAGCTCGTAACGAGAAGTTTCAAACCCTAGTTCGAGACTTAGCCATGCAAATTGCTGCTTATCAAAATATAGAGTATGTTAAGGTAGCTGACATTCCACTGGAAGTCGTAACTAGGGAAAAAGAAATTGAAATGGGACGAGATGACATAGCTAACAAGCCCGAAGCAGTCAAAGAAAAAATAGTTCAAGGAAGGATTGAAAAACGCCTCAAAGAAATGTCTTTGATGGATCAACCTTTCCTTCGGGATTCAAGTAACACTGTAGAAAATGTCATCAAGCAGCATATAGCCTTACTGGGTGAAAATATCCAAGTTCGGCGCTTTGTCCGCTTTGTTTTAGGTGAAGGTATTCAGGTGGATGAATAAACAAGGCTTTTAGCATAAAGTCGGAAAAACAGTAGCAATCGCTGCTGTTTTTTTAATTTGTTCGTAGTGGTGCTAAAGCTGTTGTCACTCATTTTGTGGCGATCGCTGAAAAAGTTGTCGTCTCGTTGCTAGAAGTTGCAAACCTTTACTTACCATCAAAATGAGTAACACGACAACTAGAGCTATAGCCAAAAGAGGAACAAAGATTGCTAGGGCTGAGAGAACGATCGCACCCACAGCCTCTATGGTGGAAATAACACCGTTACCGAAACCTCCGGTGAGTGCTGTTGAAGACAAACGAGTCATCCCCATGAAAGTTTGGATAATTCCTGCAGCACCACCACCAGCAAGAACGGCGACTGTCCATTCTAATAAAGGAGTCGTGGTATCGTGAACCAAAGCTTTAGTGATAAAAGTTCCTACCGCGATCGCAGTAGGTGTGGAGACGACATCCAAAGCATGATCGACCCAAGGAATGTAATAAGCTGCAACCTCAATACAAGTGGCTACAGCAAAGGCTATGAGTGCCGGATATGTTCCAATCCAGCTAAAATCTGGTGAAAGTGGTAAATGCCCGTAGATGGCAGCGATACTCATGACAAGAGGTGGTACAAAAATGCGAAAGCCACAGGCTGCACTGAGAGCAATACCTATACCTATACTTAATAATGTATCCATAGGGTTACGACTTCATGCCCGATCTCGCGAACGGGTTTAAATGTCCAATATTACTTAGTAATTTAGAAAAAATTTATAACAAAGGCATCTGACAAAAGAGTTGTCAATCAAGAATGATGGCTATTCCTTAGGCGACGAAGGATCGGGACTGTTTTTACGAGGTGTTAGTTTTTCTTCTACCTGAGGTTGCGGATTTACTTTAAGAACAGGCTCATTTGGAGAACTTTGTCTTTGTCTGAGAATTTGAATTTCTCTCTCTATCAAATCCTGTCCTTTATTAAAAAAGTCTTGAGAGTTAAAGGGAACTAGATCGCGAGAGAAACGTTGAATTTCTGTTGACGTTAGAGGAGGGTTGACTTGGACAGCATAAGCAGAGGTTTGTCCAACGAGTACAAAAGGCACTAAGTATAATAAAGCTTTGGTTTTCATAAAATGAAAAGGCAGCAGTTGTCACGCTATAACTGCCATGTGGTAGGAACAGGTTATAAACCCTCTTGTGTTGGGTTTATAACTACTAAGATAAACCAAAACACTTTTGGCTGCCCTCCTACAAATGGGTGAGCTATTCAGTCGTCTACATTCAATAAATCACAAAGTTTTGCTTGGGGTAGGCAGTGCTCGCCAATACTGAACGATAGGCACTGCTCGCCCTACAAAAGCCCGACAAAGTTGTTTACCAAGCACCTCTATTGAAAAATTATACCAATTTGAAAAAAGAAGGTGACAGACAGTTGAGTAAAATTCAGCCATATAAGGCTTTTTCAAGCCAAAATGGCATTACCTCTGAACTTCTTTGAGGATTTGAACAATTTGGTCATATCTATTTTGATGACCCTGCTGCTGAAACAATTCTGCTGCTTTTTGTAAATCTTGGATTCCTTGTTTTGTCTTCTTTGTATTTAGGTAAAGAATTCCCCGGTTTTTATAAGCCAGAGCATAGTCTGTTTTGAGCGCGATCGCTTGGTTGTAATCCTCTATCGCTCCTTGGCGATCGTGCATTTGCAATTTGACATTTCCTCGATTCAGATAAGCAGAATAAGGTCCTTTATCTGTCCAGTTATTGACTTGAATTGCCTTTGTATAATCAGCAATAGCTGCTTTTTTATCACCCATATTTTGCTGGACAATGCCTCTGTTGTAGTAAACTTCAGAGTCTTGAGGATTTATACGGATGGCTTGGTTATAATCTGCTACTGCTCCTTTATAATTACCCATCTCATCCCGTAATTGTCCTCGGTTAATATACGCGTCAACAATCGCTCCTTTACCCCAGCTTTCGTTGATTTGAATTGCCTTATTGTAGTCAGCAAGCGCTGCTTCTTTATTGCCTAAGTCGTAATACGTTATCGCTCTATTGTAGTATGCCAGTGAATAGCGGGGATTCAGGCGAATTGCTTGGGTATAATCTGCCAATGCTCCTTGCAAGTCTCCTGCATTAGATTTTTCCAGTCCTTGATTGAGCAAATCACTGGCATTACTTTGAGGGCTTTCTATTGGTGCTGGTGTTTGAGCATAAACTTGAGGAACATTTACTAGAACAGCGATCGCACCCAGAACTGCAATGGAAGTTGAAGTTAATCTCATAACTTTATATATAGTTGTGTGATTATACAGGAAGTCAATTCCTTTCAACTTAGGATGCCCAATTCCACTGCAAAATAATCACTTCAGTCTTTTGTTTTCTCTTGACACGTTTCCTCGATTAAAAATGTAAAAACACGTAACCCATGTCCCATAGCTTCTAAATTATAGAGGGAGTACATAGCGTGAAGAGACTTTTTTTTGCGACAAGAGCTATTTCTGACAAAAATGGAAGTTGTCGCCGTATATTTTGAAGAAAATCCAAAGTTTTTCTGTGCGCTGCGGTTTCTTGATGGAAAGCAAAGTTATCGGCTGCCTTTTGTAAGTCTGTAATTGCTGCTTGTTTGTAACCTAGCAAGTCATAGGCTACACCTCGGTTGAAATGAGCACTGGCATTGTTTGGCTGTAGTTTGAGCGATGCTGTAAAATCCGCAATCGCACTCTTGTTATCCCCACTTCGCCCACAAACGCAACCTCGATTGTAGTAAGCTCTGTAGTTGTTGGGATCGAGACGAAGTGCTGTTGAGAAGTCGAGCAAAGCGGTTTGTAAGTTTAGCAACTGAAAATGAGCTAGTCCGCGCTCGTTATAGATTTCTGCTAGAAGTAGATTGGATGTCTGAGGAATCTGAGTTAACGCCAGATTGTAATCAGATATTGCTTGTTGGTAATTCCCCAACATAGCGCTGGCGACTCCTCGGTTGTAGTAAGCCTTAAAATTGTTGGGTTGAAGTGCGATCGCTCGATCGTTGTCAGCGATCGCTGCTTGGTAATGTCCGAGTCTGTAGCGTGCTAATCCCCGATTTAGATATGGCTCGGCATTGTTAGGGGCAAACTCTATGGCGCGATCGCAATCTGCAATGGCATTCTGATAATCTCCTAACTGAAGATTGGCAAGACATCGATTGCTATAAGCAGCCGTAAAATGACTTCTCAGTTGAATAGCCTCTGTAAAATCTTTAACAGCTAGGCGGTAATTGCTATCGAGCATCTTTTCTACACCTAACTTAAAAAAGTCGCCTGCTGTCATTTGGATATTAGGGGCGGGTGATGGGTATGCAGGTAAGGTGAGAAAAAAACAGACAAATCCAACAGCAATACTGAAATTGAGTATGAATCGAAAGCATTGATTGAAGTGATTCACAGGCGATGGCTCACATAAATTACAAGGTCAGGGGTTAGGAGTCAGGGAAAAACCCAATGCCCAATCCCCCCGATCGATATTTATACGTGCTAGTGCATACAGTCCGCGATCGCGACTGAAACTCTATTTCCAGTCCTTATTATTAGCTTCGTCTAGCACATATGCTGCTACATCTTCTATTTGCTGGGGTTGTAAACGACCTTTAAAGGCAGGCATTGCATTTTTACCATTTGTGACTTGAGCAATGATGGCTTCAGATGAGTTCATTGCATACTTGTCTAGGGCATCTTTCTTCAGGCTTTTCTGAGCTTGAACTAAGTTCTTACCACCTGCATGACAAGAGGCACAATTGGCGTTAAAAATTTTGGCTCCTTTCACGGCGTCAGATGCCAAAGCAGGACGGTTAAAAGCAAAAGTTAATATTGCTATAGCCAACAACAGCACTGAAATAACTTTTTTCATCCTTTGTCTCCTCTACAACAAGACTCATTCTAGAAAATCCTTCATAATTCTCTGGCTCTTGCTTTGTGGCGTCAAAAGACAATCTGTCAAAGTTGGCTTGCTGTTGCGCTTTTATTGCAATAACAAGTTATTGCAATGCCACCTTTTTACAATGCATTTAAAACGTCTATTTGGTTTAAAATTTGTGATGAGGGAACTTTAACTGCATTCTTTAAAGATACTTAACAATTCATGGGACAGTATGAACGCCTAATTCTCATGGCAGAGGACGAACTGACACAGTACAGTACCGATGCTCGTAAAATAGAAAAACTTCGGCAGAAGATTGGTCTTTCTGTTTCCGCAAAAGAACAACAAGAAGTCAAAAAAGTACTGCTTGCTGAAATGCCCTCCGATCCGATCTCTCAACTTGTGGAAACGCAGCGTCAAGCAGTGGCGCTACCTTTTTGGGGAATTGCCGGTCTGGGTTTGTTGCTAGGAATTTCTTTTATGCAACCTTTGGACTTGCTTGCTACTGTAATTGGTACGGCGATCGCCATCCGCGTGCAAAAGTGGGGCTGGAGGCTGCAAGCCAAACGGTTGGTGTTACAAACTCTGGAAGATATTGAAGAGCGAATTCAAAAAGAGCGATCTGTGTAATAAAGTGCGATCGCTTTGCAAAGGGCATCACTAAACGGACTCATTTAACTCGATCTTAAAAACACTGTCAATTTTCCGAAAATTCTTATACTAACTTTATTTTTTTAACCTGAAATTTATTTCTCCCGGTTCGCTTGTTTTTTTAGGAGTTAGACGAAAGAGAAGCAAAAGCGTGAAGGCGAAATTTGATGGCAAAGTGGAAAGCGAGTGGGCGTAAGTGGTGGTGAAAAAAGCGCTGCTTGACATTGTGTAGTATGTGTATTATAAAAGGATTGTACTGCATAATCTAAACACGCTAGGCGAATGATGGCTTGTGCCACTTTACGCTCGCTTAACTAAAGTATTGGAGTCCTATTCATAAATTGAGTAACTTTTATCTATCTACGATTATTGGCGTTGCATAAAATAGGGATGAATCCTTGAACCGCGTTCTCGAAGCGTGCCGACGAAGGAGGCACAGACACGAAGTGCGCGAAGAAGTTAGATTTTTTCGTTTACAACAATTCAAAAACACCCCGCAATTACGCAACACCCGATTTTTTATCCTTAATCCTTTATCTTTCATCCTGATTGAAAGCTGTCGATAATTCACAGTGAGATTTTGTCGTGTTCTAGAAAAAACTATTTCAAAATATGTAACTTGTGTAGAGGAGGTAAGTTATGAGCACATTTAAAGTTGAGGTTGTAGAAATCAAGAGTGTAGATCCTCACCCCAACGCTGATAGATTGGACATTATAAATTTGGAAGGAATGGCATATCAAGTTATCAGCGCCAAAGGAAACTTTCAACCTAAAGATTTTGCATTTTATTTTCCTATTGATAGTGTTATTCCAGAAGACTATCTCGATAAATTTGGAATTCGTCCTTATTACTCCAAAAAACTTCGTGCTGCTAAACTGCGGGGCATTTTTTCTGAAGGCTTGCTCATTCCTGTAGGGGAGAATTTTACAGGAAATCCTGGGGATGACTATACTGAATATTTCGGTGTAACTAAATATGAATATCCAGTTCCTAAAGGAATGAGTGGAGAAATGGAAAGTCATATCGGGCATTATAAATTTCCCAGCCCCGAAAATCTCAAGCGCTACAAAGACGTATTGATAGAAGGCGAGGAAGTCGTCATCACAGAAAAGCTACACGGAACTAACTTCACAGTATTAGTAGATGCTGATGGCAATACTCATATTGGCAGCCATAACTACTTTTGGAAAAATAATGAGGTGAATAAAAATCTAGTTTATGTTCGTGCTTACCACGAGAATATTGTTTTACACAAACTTCCTCCTCTCACGCAAGTTTTTGGAGAAATCTATGGTGTCCAAGATATTAAATACGGTTTACCAAATGGCAAAATAGGGCTGGCTTTATTTGCTGTCCGTCAGGATAAACAGTTTCTCAATCACACCGATTTTGTTGCTTTTTGTGAAGAATTTTCCTTACCAAGAGTACCCGTACTTTATCAAGGTCCTTATAGTTGGGACGCTGTGTCACAATTTAACAACGCCAATAGCACACTCAGCACAGACTCTATAATGGAAGGTGTTGTTGTGCAACCTACCGTTGAAAGACACCATCCTGAAGTAGGTAGGGTTGTTCTGAAATTAATTAGCGACAGATATTTACTTCGCAATGAAGGAACAGAATTACATTAATAAGGATCAAAGAAAAATGGTAGGTTGGTTTGAGCGACAGCGAAACCCAACAAATATTCCATCAGGTTAGGTTTTTCCGTAAAAATTACGCATATCATTATTTAGACGTAACGGCAAAACCAACAAATATATTATTTGGTTGGGTTGAGGAACAAAACCCAACCTACCCCATCTTAATAAAGAAAATTTACTTAAATCTTAAGTATGACTGGTGCAAGTAGTGTTAAATATGGATACAATGTTACAGGGTTATGAGGTAAAAATAACGCCATGCAAGTTTGTACACGAGAAGCCAAACATCCATAACAATCGCTCCTACCAATATCTCACATAAAAAAAGACATCATATTAACACTGCTGCACCATTAAAAATCATGGACTTTGATTACTACAGACACAGTGAAGGCGCTCCCATTAATAGCAATCGTCAAAGTTTACTGGAAAGTGGCTGGCGACCATTTCATCGAGAGTTGGACTGGGAGTTTGTTTGGCATCTCTTCTATAACGATACGAAAGAACTGACTCAAAAAAGTTTGAACTTAGCAAGTAGTGTTACTGAGGTTTTAGGAAGAAATAATTACACTTGGTGGGCTAATTTATTAAATGTGGTTTCTGACAACACGCGTTATGAGGTAGAAAAATTTTGGAACTATATTACACCTGACCCCCTCACGCCAGATCATCGTTATAAAGATGTCCTCAGTACCGAAACACCTATTGTCCATTTTGTCAGTCGCAATAGCATACCGATTGATTACGTTTTGAATCGCCTTCAAGAAATTACTGTATTGCGGGTTTTAAAATTATTGGAATGTCCTGATATTATTACGCAGCATTATTTAGAAAGAGACTTTTATTTTCCTATAGAAAAGTTTGTCAATTGGGAACGATTGGACGTTGTTAACACTGTGTATGCGTACTGGAGCAAGCATGATGTTTGGTTGCAGATTGATGCTTACGATCGCGGCAGACGGCAATATACTATCATGGCAAAAAATTTAGCACCTCTGATTAATAAAGCAACTTACGATTTGGCAGTCATGCTCAGTGGGTATCAAAGCCGTGTTGGTAAGGTTCACAGTCAATTTCCCATTCGCACCTTTCCCAATGATATTCAAAGCTTTACCGATACAGTACAGCAAGCAATTCTCAACCAAAATCAGCTTGCTGTTTTGGTACATGGAGAACCGGGAACGGGAAAAACAGCTTGGACACAAGCAGTCGCAAAAGAAATTTTGATGCCTTTAGGGTATGTCATTTTCATTTTGGATCACGATGCGATCGCCAACTTTGTTCCGCCAACGTACTTAGAAAAAATTTGTATTATCATTAATGAAGCCGATAATTTGGCGCAAGACCGTGCAAGTGAAGTTGCCCAATACAGTAATAAAACAGAACATATTTTGAGTTTGCTAGATGGCACTTTATATCAAAGCGTGATAGAAGATTCAGGAATTCAAATACAGCAACAGTTGGTTATTATCATGACTTGCAATACAACAGAAAGACTAGATCCTGCCATGTTACGAAAGGGTAGAGTCGATTTAATGTATGAGTTTATTCAGAAATTTGTTTAGAGGCTATTGGCAAAATTACCAGTTACCACACAAGTTGGAAGTAAGCACTTACATCCAATTCAATGATGATGTCAAGTCAATGAAGGACAGGTCAAATGTCAGAGCATCTCGCTGTCTCCATTACTGATGTAGAAACTGCAGCCAAACGGTTAGCTGGGGTTGCTCACCGCACTCCCGTTCTAACTTCAAGAACAGTTAGCGATCGCACGCACTCTCAGGTATTCTTTAAATGCGAAAATTTTCAACGCACTGGCTCGTTTAAGTTTAGAGGTGCTTACAACGCACTATCACAATTATCAGAAGAACAGAAACAAAAAGGCGTACTGACATTCTCATCTGGAAATCACGCCCAAGGAATAGCCCTTGCCGGACAACTCCTTAAAATTCCTACCACAGTTGCCATGCCCGATGACGCCCCCAGTGTGAAATTAGCTGCAACTCGCGATTATGGTGCTGAGGTAATTTTGTACGATCGCAAACAAACCAACAGGGAAGAATTAGCCCACAATTTATTAAAAGAAAAGGCGTTGACACTCATTCCTCCTTACGACCATCCTCATATTGTGGCGGGACAGGGTACAGCAGCCAAAGAACTTATTGAAGAAGTTGGTGAATTGGACTTACTGTTAGTAGGTTGCGGTGGTGGTGGTATACTCTCAGGTTCCGCCATTGCAACCAAAGCAGCTTTACCCAACTGTCGGGTGATTGGAGTAGAACCAGCCCTTGCTGACGATGCAACACGTTCCTTTCACACCAAAACTTTGCAAACAGCAGACAATCCCGATACCATTGCTGACGGTGCGCGGACTCCTTATTTAGGTCAACTGACTTTCCCGCTAGTATTGCATTACGTTGATGATATGGTTACCGTATCTGAGGAAGCTATTATTCGCACCATGTTCTTTTTATGGGAACGCCTTAAAATTGTTGTTGAACCCACAGGAGCCCTAGCGGCTGCTGCTTTGTTAGAAGGTGTTGTGAAAGCACCAGGGGCTAGGGTTGGTGTGATTATTACGGGTGGTAATGTCGATTTGGCAAAATTGCCAGTGCTTACCACTCGATCGTGAATGGTTAGCGATCGCTGTTAAGGTAGCCAAAACTCTGGCAAGATCGATTTACCAATTTGACGTGCTGTTCTGTTGGCGATTCTTGCCAGTTGGATGTGAGTTTCATCGACTTCCACGGGTATAATTTGTGCTGGAAAACCTTCTCCCAAATAGGAAACCACCAAATTTGCAGCTTCCAATCCCGTCACGTAAGCCTTTTCCTGAGACCACGAACCATGACGGTTTGCAATCCAGTCACCGCTCACAAACACGTTTTTAAAACTTGTCCTTGCTGGTAACATATAGCGATAACTACCAGGAGCAAAGTGAGAAACCGCCTGTGGTAAACGAATTACACTGCGATCGATAACTTTTGCTTCCCCAAATGCTGGTACGCAACTAGTTAAATAACGCTGCACTATCTGTACGATTTCCTCATTCTCCAAAGATAAAAACTGATTGGCGTGATAAAAATCAACTTCAACAACGGTTCCCGGCTCATTGCGATACTCGTCATGCAATGCGTTTAAATCAAAAAATGTCCAGCCCGTGGTTGCATCAAATCCAAAGCAAGCATTAGAAGGACGCTTAATATCAATTTTGCGGTCAAACCATAGCCGAGTTGCCAAAACATCAATTGCTCCTAAATTACCCACATTGCGGAATTCTTCTCGACTTTGCAAGCTTGGGCTGTTAGCAAGAATCTTTTTCATACCCGTAATACCAACAGCAAAAATGACTGCATCAGTCTCAAAGACTTCATCAGAACAAACAACCCCTGTCACCCGATTCTCACTATTCACTATTACATCGGTGACGCGACGGTTTGCTAGCACCTTTGCACCAGCTTTTTCAATGCGTTCTACCCAAGGACGAAAGATTTTTTCGCCTACAGTTCCCCGACACCAAACGACATCAAAATCTGGTTGATGTGCCAGGATGAAATAGTAAAGCATTCCTATCGTTGCTGCAGCCGAACATTGTTCTCCTGGTGCAAACAAGCCTACTAGTAACATGGGTTCAAAAGATTCGCGGTAAAGCCTTGCAGAAACGCCAAAATCTTTGAATAATTCGCGGGCTGTAACAAAGTCATAACGCCGCCATGCTTCATCGGAATTATCAAAATCAATCACGGCGTAGAGTAAAGGTAAGGCGCTAATGCGATCGATAAGTGGCAAACGCTTAAACTGGGTGTAGAGGAAAGTCCCTAAAGGTGTTGGGAGTCGCGGTAGATTTTGAAAAATCGGTGATTCCACTTCCAATCCCAAGGGTGAATATTGAGACGAACGAGTCCATGTGGTAAAAGGGTTGATTCCCAACTCATCAATTAGGGCAAAGATATTCCTGTATGGATACCAAAAACCATGAATACCCGCTTCTACGGAACGCCCTGCGGCTGTTTTCCAACCTGCTACCAAGCCTCCCGGATAAGAACCAGCCTCTAAAAGTGTCACTTCATACCCTTGTTTTGCTAGGTGGTAAGTTGCTCCCAAACCAGCCCACCCCGCACCAACAACTACTACCCGTTTCCCATGTGACACTTCTGCCATAACAGCCTCCGTTTATCTTTATCATCCACTATAAAATTTTCAGACGGTTTGCGGTGGGTTTGATTGTTTTAGTGGAATATACTGAGAAACAAACTTCAAGTCAAAATAAATCGCCAAAAAAACACTTGCGGGTAATCTTACTTCAGAGTATAACCAAGAACATATTGATACTTGGTTAGGAGCCGTAACAATGAATTCATCAGTTAATTCTAAAGTCAGTCTCAGTGACTTTCAACTTAGGGATGGTATTTATTTTCCCAAAGACTACGAAGATTTGAACAATACAGAGCACAAACAAAGATGGGACAAAATTGGTAAAACCTATTACGGTTCCCAAAAAATTGAACAAGCAGAGGAAACATCGGCGCTGAAGAAAGATTACACTCTTCTTACCGGAAGACCTGGAGGAACTTGGACTAAATTTCCTCTGAATAAATCTGTGAATTCTATTCTTGAGATTGGTTCGGGTTACGGTAGGATTCCATTGTTTTTATCGAAAGACAAGAACTTGCGATGTCAGAAATATTACGGTATTGATATTTCAGAACCTTTACTGAGACGTTTGCTAAAGTGCAAGCAAGAATATGATTTTTTCCCTGGAGCAGAATTCCATATTATTTGTGCGTCGGCTGAACTGTTACCTATAGAAGATAATTCTGTAGACTTAATCATCTCTAATTGTGTATTTATGCATATACCAGAAGCACAAATCAGAATCTTGATGGCAGAAATGTCTCGCGTTCTGAAGCCCGGAGGAATTTTCGTTTTCAATCATTCTTTCCACAACAAAGCTTGTCCATCTCATAAAATTCATAATTTTATTAGAAGTTTAAGCCCTGCAAAAAACCCTGTTTATCTCAGACAATATTCTGCATCGGAAATTCAGGAAATGCTAGCGGCTTCTGGGCTAAAAGCGAAGTGTTCGCAATACACCGTAGAACCCACACAAGAGTATGCTATTGTCCCAGAAACAATCAAAGGTATCCCGGTACCTTTTGCTAAAGCAATTAACACGCGCCTTAAACCTTCTTCGACTTCTATGAGAGAAACTTTGGCTTATGGTTTCAGTGCTTACAGTACTCAACTAGGTTAAGGTCTTCTAAATCTAACAATATTTCGATATATCTTGATAATGCGGGCATTTTGCCCGCAATCAATATTGAAGAAGGCAGAAGTACGAAGGCAGAGGGCAGAAGGTTCCATTTAGAAGGGGATTCAGACCCCTCCTAAATGGTAGCGACTGAACGGAGTTCAGTCGGGGTCTTAAACCCTTGTTCCCTTTGGTCACTCGCAGAGAGCGGAGCCAGTATTCTCGAATGCCTCCAGCAAAGCTGCCCTCTGCCTTTCTTGATAAAACATGAGTTTGATGAAGTCAACACAGACCTCACGCCGAACCACTAACCACTAACCAAACACTATGAAACTTTATCAAAAAGCTCAGCCTATAGAAATGGCAACCGAAATTTGGTATGAATGGCGCAAGCAGAAGTTACCATTGTCTTTATTCCTGGCAATGTGCTTTAACCTTTTGCTTGCACCTATAGTGTATGCTGCTACCGCTCAAACATTTTCTCGAAATCAAGCTTGGGCTTTGGGTTTGTTAGGTCTAGTCACGGTAGGGCTTTCTATCTATCTGTTTTTCGTCATGTTTGTACCGGAGAAATTCTAATGAGTTTTTTACCTAACCCCTAACTAAGCTGTTATCCCTTTAACGATCGCACTGGACATTGTGTCTGTGTCGAGTAAATTCATGTCTTTTTGCGAATCAATAAAACAGCACTCTACTAAAATGGCTGGCATATTAGTATTTTTAATAACATACAAATGACTGCCATCTTTAACTCCACGATTGACAAATCCGAGTTTGGCAATTTCATTTAATACAGACTGGGCAATTTTTCTACCTGCGTCACTCATGGCATAGACTTCAGTACCATAGGCTTGTCCGTTAAAGGCATTAAAATGGATAGAGACAAAGGTATCAGCTTGAGCATTATTTGCTGTTTCGCATCTTTTAGCAAGTGATTCCCTAACTGTATCAGCTTGTGAGGGTTTGCACGATACAACTTCATGCCCTAAATCTTTTAACTTAGATATAACTTTAGTACCTACATCTAAAGTCAGTTTATCTTCAATTTGGATTCCTCTCGCTCCCGTATCTGGAGGGCAATTATGTCCAATATCAATTGCAATTTTCATTTTCTTGACCTCAGATAATTAGCTTGCTTTCTCTTTATAATTACAATTTTAGTTTTCACAATCGAGTTAGATTTAGCACAAAAAATATTGGCATATATCTAAAAAAGAGACTATAATAAATCATCAAAAAAATAGTATTTTTGAGATTTCTGCCAGTCTTATCTCTTCGGATGATGACTTATTTTTTATATAAAAACTAGGAGAGATTTACCGAATTTTACCGACAAATAGAAAACAAGGATGAAAGTAAAAATGCGATTTGAGAAATACCAATTTGTTATTATATGAACTAAAAATGGGAATAGAATTAGCTACTACAAAAATGAAGCTCGCCTAGGTGGAATAATAAAAAGATGAAAATTTTGAAACCCGTGTAGGAGCGTTTAGCCAGTATAGCTGCGAATTGTATTTGCCAGGAAAAGTATTCAATAAGACTATAAAAAAATCATCTAAAATAGAAATGTAACAATAAGAAAAGCTGTAAATCTCAGGCATGAAACGTATTGTCCTGGTTGCTGGGTTTGAATCGTTCAACGCTGACTTGTACCGTAAGGCGGCTTTTTTGGCTACCTCCCGCGTGGATGAGTTGGATATTCGGGTGTTTAGCGATCGCGACATAACCGCAAAGCGTACTGAGGTAGAAGCAGCTTTAAAAGGTGCTGATGTCTTTTTTGGCAGTTTGCTGTTCGATTATGACGAGGTACTGTGGTTGCGCGATCGCATCTCTAGTATCCCCATCCGCCTGGTATTTGAATCAGCATTAGAATTAATGAGTTTAACCAAACTGGGTGCATTTGCCATTGGGGATAAGCCTAAAGGAATGCCTAAACCAGTAAAGTTTATTCTGGACAAATTTAGCAATGGGCGAGAAGAAGACAAGCTAGCAGGGTACATTAGTTTTCTAAAAATAGGACCAAAGTTATTAAAATTTGTGCCAGTACAAAAAGTACAAGATTTACGTAACTGGCTAATTATATATGGATATTGGAATGCAGGCGGCTCGGAGAACGTCGCTGCTTTATTTTGGACATTAGCAGAAAAATATTTGGGTTTGAAAGTTGGGGAGATTCCCGCACCAGTAGAAACCCCAAATATGGGGCTGTTACATCCCGACTACCCCGGTTATTTTGAATCACCCCGTCAGTATTTGGAGTGGTACTACAAGAAGATTGGGGGAGAGGGAGAAGGAGACAGGGGGAGGAATTTTTCCCCCTCCCCAGTTGTTGGAATTCTTCTATACCGCAAACACGTTGTGACAAAACAACCTTACATTCCCCAACTGATTCGCCGTTTTGAAGAAGCAGGTTTAATACCTTTACCTATCTTTATTAATGGTGTAGAAGGTCATGTAGCCGTGCGGGATTGGATGACAACGGATTTTGAAAGCCAAGCCAGACAACAAGGACGTGTAGAAACTCCTTCCCTTTCTCCAGAAGCTGTTAAAGTTGATGCGATCGTTTCTACAATTGGCTTTCCCTTAGTTGGTGGTCCTGCGGGTTCTATGGAAGCAGGGCGTCAAGTGGATGTAGCAAAACGCATTCTCAGTGCTAAAAATGTACCTTATATTGTTGCTGCACCGCTACTGATTCAAGATATTTACTCGTGGACGCGTCAGGGAATTGGGGGTTTGCAAAGTGTTGTTTTATACGCATTACCAGAATTAGATGGAGCAATTGATACAGTTCCCCTCGGTGGATTGGTAGGAGAAGAGATTTATTTAGTTCCGGAAAGAGTACACCGGCTCATCGGGAGAGTGAAAAGTTGGATTAATCTGCGACAAAAACCAGCGTCTGAAAGAAAAATTGCAATTATTCTCTACGGTTTTCCCCCTGGTTATGGTGCTGTGGGAACAGCTGCATTGTTGAATGTACCCCGCAGTCTTTTAAAGTTGCTTTATGCGCTTAAAGAGCAAGGTTATACTGTTGGAGATTTACCAGAAGATGGGGAAGAGTTGATTCGCCAGATAAAAGAAGCGGATGAGTTAAGATGGGGAGAAGAAAAAAATTTCTCCCCCGCTCCAGAAGGAAACTCGAGTCTCTCTGTGTCTCCTTCCTCTGTCAATGTCCGCACTTTAGAAAAATGGTTGGGATATCTCCGCACATCCCGGATTGAAAAACAATGGAAATCTCTAACGGGAACGGGTATTAAAACTTATGGTGATGAATTTCACATTGGTGGTGTTTGGCTGGGAAATGTATGGATAGGAGTACAGCCACCGTTGGGATTGCAAGGCGACCCCATGCGCTTGATGTTTGAACGGGATTTAACGCCTCATCCCCAATATGCTGCTTTTTATAAATGGTTGCAAAATGAGTTTCAAGCTGATGCTGTGGTTCATTTTGGAATGCACGGTACTGTAGAATGGTTGCCTGGTTCTCCTTTGGGGAATACGGGTTATTCTTGGTCTGATATTTTGTTGGGAGATTTGCCGAATCTATATATATATGCAGCGAATAACCCTTCTGAATCTATTTTGGCAAAGCGTCGCGGTTATGGGGTGTTGATTTCTCACAACGTACCTCCTTACGGTCGTGCGGGGTTGTATAAGGAGTTAGTGGCGTTGCGGGATTTGATTTCGGAGTATCGCGAAGATCCAAAAAAGAATTATCTGCTGAAAGAGGCAATTTGTAAGAAAATTCTGGATACGGGTTTGGATGCGGATTGTCCTTTTGAAGATGCTAAGCGTTTGGGAATCGCGTTTAGCGTCGAGAACGTTCGGATGTTTAGCGATCGCGTTTTTAACGATTATCTTGCAAAGTTATATGAGTATTTGCAGGTTCTGGAGAATCGGTTGTTCTCTTCTGGATTACATGTTTTAGGGGAAGCACCTGGTGAGGAGGAGTTAGGGTCTTATTTAGAGGCTTATTTTGGGAACGAACTACAGAGTCGCAAAGAAGAGGAGGGGTTGATTAGAGAGTTATTGAGTCAAACAACAGATGAGTTGGCGAATTTGTTGCGAGGGTTGAATGGGGAGTATATTCCTCCTGCACCGGGAGGGGATTTATTGCGGGATGGTGCTGGTGTTTTGCCCACGGGTAGAAATATTCATGCTTTAGATCCTTACAGAATGCCATCTCCAGCTGCTTGCGAGCGAGGACGAGAAATTGGGCAAAAAATCATTGTTCAGCATTTGCAAGAACATGGGGCGTATCCGGAAACTGTAGCGGTGATGCTGTGGGGTTTGGACGCTATTAAGACAAAGGGAGAATCTTTGGGGATTCTTTTAGAGTTGGTAGGTGCGGAACCCGTGAAAGAAGGTACGGGGCGGATTGTCAGGTATGAGTTGAAGTCTTTGGCGGAGGTGGGACATCCCCGCATAGATGTTTTGGCAAATTTATCGGGAATTTTTCGGGATAGTTTTGTCAATAT
This sequence comes from Tolypothrix campylonemoides VB511288_2, assembly GCF_045999855.1. Taxonomy (NCBI): domain Bacteria; kingdom Bacillati; phylum Cyanobacteriota; class Cyanophyceae; order Nostocales; family Tolypothrichaceae; genus Tolypothrix; species Tolypothrix campylonemoides. The sequence continues at coordinate 139,574 of NZ_JBFPMW010000010.1, read as the reverse complement.
TATCGAGTTGTTGGACGATTTGTTTCTTCGGGCTGCTGAGGCTGAGGAACCGGAGGAGCAAAATTTCATTAGAAAGCATGCTCTTGCGTTGAAGGCGCAAGGGGTGGAAAATGTATCGGCTAGGTTATTTTCTAATCCGGCTGGTGATTTTGGTTCTTTAGTAAACGATCGGGTGGTTGATAGTAATTGGGAATCTGGGGATGAGTTGGGGGATACTTGGAAGGGTCGCAATGTGTTTAGTTATGGAAGACAGGACAAGGGTCAAGCCAGACCGGAGGTTTTGACTCAGCTTTTGCAGAGTACCAGTCGCATTGTTCAAGAAATTGATTCTGTGGAATATGGTTTGACTGACATTCAGGAGTACTATGCCAATACGGGTGGTTTGAAGAAAGCTGCTGAAAAACAGCGCGGTCAAAAGGTGACAACGAGTTTTGTGGAGAGTTTCTCGAAGGATACGACACCTCGGAATTTAGACGATCTGTTGAGGATGGAGTATCGGACTAAGTTACTAAATCCGAAATGGGCGGAAGCAATGGCGAGTCAGGGTTCGGGGGGTGCTTATGAAATTTCCCAACGGATGACAGCCTTGATTGGTTGGGGCGGTACTGCAGATTTTACGGATGATTGGGTGTATGACCAAGCTGCTGATACTTATGCTTTAGATGGAGAAATGGCAGAGAAATTGCGTCAGGCAAATCCGGAAGCGTTCAGGAATATTGTAGCAAGGATGTTGGAGGCAAATGGGCGGGGTTTCTGGCAAGCGAGTGAAGAGAAGTTGCAGAAGTTACGCGAGTTGTATGAATTGACGGACGAGCAATTGGAGGGGGTAACGACTTCATAAGTCGCTAAAGTGATACATTAAGATCCCCCTAAATCTCCCTTAAAAAGGGGGACGAGTGAAGAATTCCCCCCTTTTTAAGGCTAGGGGGATCGTCTGTCTTTAAGGGGGTAGCTAAAATCTAAAATCCAAAATGAAGGAGGGTTTAGCTCAAGTTATGCCCGCGCAAAGTATATGCTAGAAGCAGCAGAGGAAAATTGGATACAGGCAGATTTAAAAGCATGGTCTGAATGAGTAATATATTTTTACACAGTTTTGTAAAGTTGCTTAGCGCACTTCCTTCATTACAACGTGCGATCGCATTAGACCGCACTAATCGTTATAAAGATGCATGGAATACTGTTTCATCTGTATGGCGTAACGATGAATTGCGCTACTCAGACAGTGAGGGAAAGGAAGAAGAAAGCCAACGCTTTATACAAGCAGTGAAAATATTACACCAGTTCTTACTAGCTAAACAAGACGAGGCGTCCTGATGACTTCAATTGTATCACCAGAACAAATTGAGAACCTTTTGATTAATGAGTTACAAACTCGCGATCCAAGAGCGCAAGTCAAGGTCAAGCGTACCACATTGGGATGGCTCACAATTCAAGTTATTACCAGTTTTTTTGAAGGAAATACAACAGAAGAACGTGAAGAAAAAATTGATAAAATCTTAGAAACTATAGATATGAACTTGAGCCAGTATCCAATTGCTGGTTATGATTTTTTAACTCCAAAAGAAGCAAACGAACAACAGCCAGAATATATACAATTGCCTCTTTGGTCTGATATTTTAATGGCTTCAGACGCCAACCAACCAATTCAATTAGAAGAAGACAGTCCGAAGCGTCCATTAGTAGTTACTTTTTACTCTTTTAAAGGAGGAGTTGGTCGCTCTACTGCTTTAGGATTGGTAGCAGGTATACTTGCAAGTCGCAATCGTCGAGTCGTGATGGTCGATTTCGACTTGGAAGCCCCTGGAATTTCAGTTTTATTTCGCTCTGATGTTGAAAACTTCAATCAAGAGCAATTTGGTGTTGTCGATTATATATATCAACGATATTTAACTCCCGAAGAGAATTTTCCCAGCCTTGAGGACTGTATATTTCAAGTCAACTTACCAACTAGAGGCGAACTTTTTTTAGTACCAGTTGGAGAATATGATGAAAATTATATTCATAGATTGGCAGAACTTGATAGGAGAACATTACAACAATTTTATACAAGTACAAATAATCCTATCAGGCAACTGATAGAAGACATCAAAAAGCAACTGAATCCAGATGTTATTTTAATTGATGCGCGTCCTGGTTTTAATGATACAAACGCGATCGCATTATTCGACCTAGCTGATACTGCCATCATTTGCTTTTCGCCTACCGACCAAAGCTTTGAAGGGTTGCGCTGGGTTGTACGGGCGGCTGGAAAACAGCGTGACTATCAGGGAAAGCCAGATCTACGCTTTTTACTAACACCCATGCCACCTGTTGCAGCCGAACAGCGTCAAATTTGGATAAGTAAAGTTGAAAAATGGCTCGAAGAAAACTGGATTTTGCCTCGTGGTATAACCGTGAATGAAGTTTACTATCAAGTTCCTTATAACCCTAACATTACAACTTTATACAGTCTAATTAATGACGTTCCTCTAAGTTTGCTAAACGACTACTTGCCACTTGCAGATGCAATTGATGCTAGCTTACCTGATATTCAACCCAATGTAGCAACTACAATTGTTCAAAATCCTGATACAATATTGAACGAGTTGCAATTTGAAGCAGCAAGAGCACAAGATTTAGAAGCAGATAGTATTCCAAATATATTCCAGAGTACAGAAGATTTTCCACAATTTCTTAAGAACCGAACTTGGCTGATACGAGGAGCTAAAGGAACTGGTAAAAGTTTATTATTTAGATTATTTGTAGAGCAGCCAGAAAAAGCAAAAGATTTGGCTCGGCTTGATGTAGATTTAAGTAATGTTAACTTTATACCCGGACACGGTGAGCCTAGACTGCTTGGACCAATTTTAGAAAGCAGGGACTTGGAGAGCTACGAACGACAAGTGGGAGAGAATAGCTGGGCTACCTTTTGGCTAAATTACGCGCTATTGCAACTTTGCCATTCTATACCGGAGTTGCAATTGCTTACTAATTTAGACGAACAGTTAATTGCTTTGAGTTCGCAAGACAACCCTTCACACACATCCATTGTTTCTTGGTTAGTTGAGCATACTCACTCGCCACAAGCAGCTTCAAAAGCTATTGATGAATTGCGTGCGATTGATAACTGGTTGCAAACGAATAATTTACGCGCCTGGTTACTTTATGACGAGTTAGATGCTAGCTTTGGGTCGAGTCAACAGGACTATGTTCGTCGAAGAAGAGCACTGGAAGCTCTGCTTGCATGGTGGTTAGAAAGCGGAACAAGTTTGAAGTGCATTGTACCCAAAATCTTTTTAAGAGAAGATATTTGGGAGCAGCTCAACTTTACCAATAAAGGACATTATGTTGGGCGTTCTGTGCAATTGCGTTGGGGCGAAGTTGACCTCTGGAGACTGGTGCTACGTCAAGTTCTGAATAGTTCTGATACCCTAAGTCGCTCTTTGGAGCAAAATTTGGGAGTGACAATAGCTCGATTAAATACTATCGAGTTAGAGCAATTGCGTAGAAGCTTGTATCCTCTGTGGGGTGAAAGAATGGGTCGGACAAAAAAAGCTTATACCTACAACTGGATTCGTACCCGTATTGCTGATGGTCAAAAAAACTGCTTTCCACGGAGTTTGATATTGCTTTTAAAAGAAGCTGTTAAGCGTGAGAAAGGCTTTTCCACAAAGTACAATCCGGAAGTTCTTCTGCGTCCTAAAGCATTGATTGATGCTTTTCCCTACGTTTCCGAGCAAAGAGTGGATGAAGTACGCAATGAATACCCCGAATTGGAAGAATATTTGAGCAGACTGCAAGGCGAGCGATCGCCTATCGACTCTAACAGACTTACTGAAATATGGAACATAACGGATAGTGCATTAGCTCTTCGTGTAAAAGATATGGTCGATGCTGGTATTTTTACAGAACGCTCTCGTCCTCAAGATCCGACTCCTCGCGTTTATGCTGTTGCTGAATTGTATCTGTACGGATTAAAAATGGTTCGTAAGGGACAAAGGTAAAGCACAGAAGAATACAGGGGTTATATCGCGTCAAAAATCAAGCTGGACATCTATAGGGCAAAACGGTAGCAGCAGTTACGTGAGTTGTATAAGTTGACGGATGAGCAATTGGAGGGAGTGACCCCATAATTTGTATAGAAGTTGTTAGTTGTTTAGAGAATAGATTCATATTTCTTGACATAGATATATTAATTTATGTCCACTTACTTAACGACAGAATTGTTATCTAGTTATTCATAAGTAGAGAGGCGTAAAAAAACCGAATTATGTAACAAAAAGTAAACTTGACTAAAAACCTTTTCCCTTCTGCCTTGTCATAACAACAATTTTTAATACTCACTTATACCAATTTAATATGAAGCTGCATACAATTAGCCTGCGAAGGCAGGCTTTGTTTGTATAGCCCCACTCTTCTAGAGTGAGGGCAATAATGTGCAACTTCACATAGAATTGGTATTACTTAATAAAGTTTGTGAATAACATTTTTTATATAAAAAAGCTTTAATTGCTATATTTTAATATTTTCAAATTTGAATTTGATTTGTCCGATGCCAGCCCTAACTTCCTTTATATTATCAAGGCGAGGTCACAAGCCCAAAGAATTAATGGATTAGGGGAGGAACAAATCGTGCGTAGCTACCAAAGCGATTTACTCAGCCGCATTATTACCAATGCTATGGATAAAAGCTCCAATGATATTTACGGTGTGCGAGGCTTTATTATAAAGCGTATCCAACAATTCAATCTCAACGCAGAAATCAACTATACAACTGTCCTGGCTGAAGCCTATTATCGGATATACGCTCAAATTATCAATAAAGATAAAGAAATTCAAAATATGGAAAGCTATATTAGAAAGGTTGCTATCAATTTTCTAATAGAAACTCTTCGGAAGAGGCAAAGAGAGTGGAATTGCGGTCAAAGATTAGCCCGAATGTCTCTGAAGGAACATTTGAATGCAGAATATGAAAAGCTCGACAAAGCCTTTACAAAGTCTCAAATTGCAAAAGCTCTAAAAAAGTTAGAAAAGAGACAAAGAACTCTTTTCAGGTTGAGAGTCTACGCGGATTGGAGCTATGGAGATATTGCTACATATTTTGTTCGATTGGGATGGGAGCAATCGAGTAACAGCACAACACATAATAAATTATCCAAACAGTATTCACGAATATTGGAGAAACTGCGGGATTCTTTAAGTGAATTGTAACAGCGAGATTCCGTGCCATTTTGTTAATTTTTTTGACAAGATGGCACGAAATAACAGGATTTTCCATTTTCAGGTCAAATTAAATTTTTTAGATGTTTGAGTGAGGTCAGTATGTCCTTCGATTTAGCAATTGAATATTTTCTACTGGCAAGCCGTAACGAACTATCCGAATTAAATGCTATGAGGATGGAAGAAATTTTGGAGATGGCATCAAATGATGAATATTTAAATAGATTAATTGCTCAAACCGATGCGCTAGTTTTTGAAGACCTTTGCCAAGAAAATCCTACTTTTGTAAAAACAGTACTCTGCGAACATTATGAATGCGCTCCGGCTACAGCCTTTAATACTTCAGACAATAGTGAAGCTCTGCTGCAAGTAGCAGAGCGCAATGGAATGCTTGTGTTAAATTCTTTAAATTCTCACAACACAAAACCCGTCATAAGCCGCAGCCGCGCCCGTTTAATGGAGGTTTATCGCCAAAATCAGGAGAGAATAAAACAAGAGTCATTGATGATTAAAAACCAGTCTTGGCATTATGGAAGCGAAAAAATTATAGGAAAAATGTACTAGTTTTTCTCAAGCAACCTTATATTTTTCCAAACTTTGCGATACTAACTAATACCAATTTAATATGAAGCTGCATACAATTAGCCTGCGTATAGCCCTTACGGGCATAGCCTGCGGCATCGCGTAGCGTGCGCTTTGCGCTTAGGCAGGCTTTGTTTGTATAGCCGCACTCTAGAAGAGTGCGGGCAAATAATGTGCAACTTCACATAGATTTGGTATAACATAATGAATTTGAAAGCCCCTCGCAAGCAGCAACTCTAGGGGCAATATGTTACGCAAACTATTTGTTTGCAGGAGGCTCGGGGCGATCGCCTTCGCCACGAGGATGAGGCGGAACACCAAGTGCGTCTTTTAACTGTTGTTCGGTGACACCCAACTTCGCCGCCACCGCTTTCAAATCGGGGCGAGGCGGACGCTGATTTGGAGCGGCTCGATCCGGAGGATTGGCAGGTACCCCCAGTGCATCCTTTAACTGTTGTTCGGTGACACCCAACTTTGCCGACGCTGCTTTCAAATTGGGGCGAGGGTGAGGTCGAACACCAAGCGCATCTTTTAACTGTTGTTCGGTGACACCAAGCTTTGCTGCTGCAGCTTTCCAATCGGGGCGAGGTGGTCGCTGATTTGGGTCAGCTTGACTTGGAGGATTGGCAGGTACTCCCAGCGCATCCTTTAACTGTTGTTCGGTAACACCAAGCTTTGCTGCAGCGGCTTTCCAATCAGGGCGAGGCGGTCGCCTTTGTCCTTCTGGTTGTTGGTTGGGTTGTTGTGCAGCCTGGGCAACCCGATAAGATGGATGAGCGGCATTTACCTGATTCAGGAAAATCAAACTAAGTGTACCAGCCACAACGGGAATTGCTATTACCACTCCTGCTTTATTAAACCTCACAGTCATCCTCCATAAGATATATTCTTTATGTTTTTCATTGAAGTCGCTGACAATTACAGTTTGCCGTGCATTTAAATGACAACTATGTAATTTTTCTACCTAGTAGAGGTCGATCTGAAATCGAGACGAAAGCGAATAAGTACGCTCATGTACTTATTTTTTCGTTGTTTGTAAGCTCAATCTAATTTACACTGTCTAATACCAGTACCCAGTCATTACCACGACCCGACGTAGAAGGTTGAAACCTTTGCGTGCTCTTATTTGAAAATTTGCCGATTACCCTCGATCGCCCGGTACGCGGATTAAACCAGTACGCTTGGACCTCACTGCCGGTTATTTTACGAAGATCGGCATTAATTGATTGACCAGTTGGAGTGTAGATGAACGCAAACAAACCATTTGCCGCACGAGCGGCTGCGATCCGATCGGCACCATCTCCTGCTGGTCCTACAATCATCGCGGAATCGGGTACTAACTGGTTAAAGGGTCTCGATTCAAATAATCGACGCATATATCCCATTTCTGTTGAACCGGGATGTTTTAATGCTTTACGCCACGGTGTTCTAGCAGAGGAGATAGGCTCGCGTCCTTCCTGCCACATTTGCCATATGTTATGGTTGCCGTAGGTGTGACCTAACGCTCCCGATAGCATTGACCAATACGCAGCCTGTCTGACATCGGCATTATCAAACCAACCTTTCTCAGGATTCCAGCCAATTGGGTGATCCTCATATCGTGGTTCGCCATCTAGCACTGGTTTGGGTGGATTCAGCGCGTAATCTTGAAGCGTGGCTTCATAGTTAGGCAGATTGGGTTGAGTATGTCCTGACTGGAACATATTAAAAGCCAACCATTCATCCTTCTGGAACCATATAGATGAACTACTTCCCCCTTGAGGATGAAAAGTCATTAAATGTTTGCCTTTATGTCCCGTCTGCAATCCTTTTGCCATTGCACGAATGATAGCGAGATGCTCTTCTCGATCTGGATTTCGATCGCCCCCCAAAATCCAAATAATGGGTTTATCCTTATACCGATTCCCCAGGTATCTACCATAAGCCTCAGCATTGGTGGGGTTAAATATTTCCGGTCCCACACCCCAAGCTTTGTTCCATTTATCTCCCCAGGTAGGCAACATACCGATATACAGACCCAACTCCGCAGCTCTGTTCACAATGTAATCCACGTGCTGGAAATAAGCTTCGTTAGGTTGGGTGGGATCGTTATTCTTTAAAGGTTTGTCACCGTAAGGATTCGGTGTATTTAGCCCATCAACTTCTGCTAGCACCACCGCCTGAATGACTGTAAAGCCCTTAGACGCTCGATCTCGCAGATAAAGATCGGCTTCTTCCCGATTTAATCTGTGAAATAATTCCCAAGCTGTATCTCCTAGATAAAAGAAGGGTTTGGTTCCTTCTTTTTGGTATAAAAACCGTCGATCCTTGCCCACAATCAGGCGATCTGGTAAAGGTTCTAGTTCCTGGGCAGTCGTGCCAGAGATCAAGAACAAGGAGATGAGAGTAGCATAAAAAAAAGTGGGTTTTTTGTGTCGCATCAAAGTATTGTAAGAAAAACAGATCGTACTCTTTACTGTATAAAATATAAAATTTGCGATCGCACCGGGCTAAGTTCTATCTATATTCCCCTGATAAGAATGGCGCTTTTTAAAGATGCTTCTCATAAACGATTTCATAGGGTTGATACCCTGCTTTACGGTAGAACATCGCTGCTCTTTCATTGCTACATAATAAACCGACTCTGACAACTTCCAACTTTAAATCGATGAACCAATTCTCAGCGGCTGTCATCAGTGCAGTACCGACTCCCCGCGCTCGCGTTGTTGGCAAAACGTATAAATCGGAGATGTAACCATATTTTCGCTCCTTTTCAACAACGTGCAAGTCTCCTTCATCAAGTTCTTCTACAAAACAGACTACAAAACCAATGATGCGTTCCTCGGACTGGGCTACGTAAATCTGACCGTCTTGCTTCTTAACAATTTCTTCAAGATACGCAAAATGCTCATTCCCAATCTGAGAACCTGATGGTCTGTTAGGATGAAATTCAGATTCAACATCTTGAAGCATTTCCATTAGTTTCACTAACACCGGACGATCTTGAGGTTCGGCAGTGCGAATTTTAAAATCAGATGGCATAAATTAGTATTTCATGTCGAACCAAGATTGTATTCATGAATTTACATGAATTTGTGCTACTGTCAAGAGGTACATATCTATATACTTCAAATTCCCGAGCGTGAATCTTGGGTAGTTTGGTATTCAGGGCTCGCGGTTTCGAGCGTTGAAGTTTCCGCTTTGATGTCAGCACGACTTGAACCATTAGTCATTCCCTCAGCGATATGACATTTAGCGATCGGGCTCTCGGTACAATACCTAATTAATATCCACAAGCGGACATTTTGTAAAGATTTCTATTTGTTTCTGTCGATCTACTTATTATTACGTTTGGTAATTATGTTTTATCAAATGAAAATGTAGAAATTTCTGAGGACAAATTACAACTATAAATGCTAACTAAGGATTATAATTTTTAGACTTGGGTCTTTTATGACTTCAGACCACCATTTTTCAGTAGGATATTCTCTTCGTCCCAGTACAAGTAAAGACACATTCAAAATCCTTCAAATATGCTATTTTGAGGTTAAAGCAATAGGCTTGTTTTATATTTTTTTACTGCCATCTTTAATATATTTTGGTGAACCGTTCAAATTTCTGTTAATTGGATGGGGTCTGCTCTGTATTGCAATGGTTATCTTCAGGTATTTTTCCTTCTTATCAATTATTAAATTAGCACAATCATGGGTTATTGAATGCGATCGCGAAATTGTAGCTTGTGCAGTCGTTAAAAATTGCCAGCAGTATTCAGAACTTTTCAGGTTGTATGTTAAGTATAGTCATCGAAACAAAGGTTTAGGGACTTGTTTGGTGAAAACTCTTTTGAAAGACGTCAATAAACCTGTTTATGTTGTGTCCGTTCCCAAAGCGCTTTATTTTTATAGGCGTCTCGGTTTTGTACCAATCCCCAAGTATAGATTGCCACAAATATACAGTCAACTTTCTCGCCAAGGGTCAATCATCCTGGGATTTATCAAGGGAGGAAGCGACCAATAACCATTCACCAATTAATCGTCCGCCTGTGCGGACTACGTTTTCTAGCTGCTATCGTTTGTGCAATAAGCTACCGCAAGCTTAGGGAACACAAAAAAATAAATTATCCCAAATCAGAAATTAACGTATAGGGGCGCGGCGGCCTTGCGCCCTTACAATGGGATGATTTTTTAACCTGAAGAGAAGTCTTGATGAACGGTAAGAGTACTCGAGTAGGTTTTAGGATAGGGTGGAACTGACTGAAATCAATGAAGCCACACGATCGCGCTGTCCGGGTGTCCAAGTTTCGCCTAGCAGTTTGTAGTTCATGCGGGGAAAGAAACCATAGCGCTGTCCTAATTCCCCACTCAGCAACGTCATGCGTTCAATCGTGCGGGCGTTCTTCAAGCGACCCGCATCGATGTAGCGAAAAGGTGTGTTTTCTGCCACTTGGATCGACGCTGCTTTCGCGGATTCATCATCACTGACAACAAATACATCGCTGACGGTATCGCCAAACGTCGGTTCATCAAACACTTCCCACCAGACATTTTTGAACGCTCCTACAACTCGTGTTTTGGGAAAACGGTGTTGAATCTGTTCTGCTCCGCTTGTATCCCAGGGCAAAATAAAATCGGTGTAAGTGTCGTTGAACGGGTTAGAAATATCCACATACACCTTGCCATCTAGCTGATTCCGCAAGGGTTCCAACGTCTCCAACATCCCATCTCTTAAAAATATCGCAGGCAAGACAATATCGGCATCGGCTGCATCTTGATAACTGCCAGATGACAAGGTTGTTTGACCTAACCCACTCACAATTACAGCAGAACGGTTTGGATCGCGAGAACCTAGGATTACTTGTTGCCCTGCTCGAGCAAACATCTCTGCCAAACGCACGCCCATTCTGCCAGTTCCTAAAATTCCGATTGTCGTCATAACGATTCTTTTGCTTCCTACTAGTTGGATGTTTTGTAAGTAAAAAAAATTAGCCTTTGACTAACTGCATCAATTGCTCGATCGTCCTATGGAAATGCGCTGCTCCACCTCGAACACGAGCAATTAGCATTCCTCCCTCCAATAACTCAAAGATTAAAGCTGCCATAGCTCGGATGTCTCCAGTAAACCGAAAACTACCATCCTGACAACCATCCTCAAGCAGAGTAGCTAGCTTTTCTTCATTTGCTTGATAGAACTGACGAATCCGTTCTACAGAAGGATGGTTCAGGGTTGCTAATTCTGCCCCTAACATCGCACACAAACATACTTTATCTTGGCTCCCATTACTCAGGGTGGCTTCATACAAACCGCAATATCGCCGCAGTTTTACCTCTGACGAATCGCTAGAAGCAAGAATACCATCTACAATTCTGAAGAAGCGATCGTTGTATCGGTCAAGTAGCGCCGCCAGTAAATCGTCTTTTTTAGGAAAATGGGTATGAATACTTGCCTTGCGAATGCCGACAACTTCGCTAATGTCTTGATAGCTCATCCCATTCACGCCGAGACGCTGAATCAGATCTTGAGCTACATCAAGAATTTGTGTTTTAGTATCTACTTCCTTCATAAAACCATCCTACCTATAGGTAGGTTTTATGTCAAGCACAGAATGCGTCACTGTGGTGATTGAATGCGATCGCCAATGCTCTGCCTTCCGGACAATCATTATCGAGAAAATCTGAACAAAGCCTGGAGCCGGACTCTGGGATATGAAACTTCAGAATGCTTGAACCATTCAATGCATGATTATCTTTATGCTGAAGATCGCGAACTTTGGCTGAAATTTTTGACTCAAGTGCATGCAAACTTGGAGCTTGCTTGTTGGGAACTGAGGTTTCATCATAAAAATACAGAAATTGTCTGGCTGGAATTATCAGCCCGTTCCAAAAGTCAGGGAGAAATTTCTGGCTCTTTAACAAATATTACCGAGCGCAAACAGGCTCAAGCGGCTCTGAAAACAGCAAATCAAGCGTTAGAAACACGAATTGAGCAGCTTCGTATCGAAAAGCAAGAACGCAAGCAAGCAGAAGCAACACTACAAGTCACCTTACAAGAACTATCGCTTTGTGGTGTTATCTCCCGATTTGCAATTTAGGCTAGAGACAAATCCTACAACGAGAAAACGCCAAATCGAGCTATTCTCTCCAAATGATTCTTATTTCACGACTTACCCCATTAGCGAGCAAATGTATCGATTGTTGCAAGATATTTGTCAGTGTCAACCTAAGTGGAGCGATTATGCAACAGCTAACAATAAAGAGTGGCTTTACGAGCTGATTTACAAGGGTATCCTTTACTTAACTCTGGAAGTTCCTAAGTCTAATCGAAATCAGCGATTGAGCGATCCACCTAATATGGATATGGAAGGATTAAAAATCAAAGAATTACAAACCAAAACCACTCCTACTTGTATGTCTTCTTACTTAGCTTAAAAAATCTGTTCAAGCTCGTACTCTAGTAAAGCACAAGTAACGTTGCAAGTCGTCCTCAACAGAGGGTGTACAGCCGTCGGGTAGACGGTTAAAATGCTCGCTGAGGGGGAGCATCCGGTTTTAGCAAAATGCCCTCAGAATAGAATTCTGGGGCTATACAAACTAAGTCCACCTAAGCGCAAAGCGCACGCTACGCGTTGCCGCAGGCTATGCCCGTAAGGGCTATACGCGGACTTACCAAAACAATACCAGGTGGACTTTGTTTGTATAAACGTGATTTCCAATCGCTCCAATATTTTTTCCAATTTGGGATGCTCCCCGCTGAGGGAAAATTCATTGGAATCCCTGTGAAGCGAAAATCCCACAGATTTTTGCCAAGAAGATGAGCATAGCAAAATCTTGGTAGCCGTGGGAGTGTCAACAGGTGTTAACTTTATACCTAATATCTCCAAAATCAAATAGGAGCCTTATATTTATTATCCCGTTGCGTAAGTTTTGCTGATTTTCCCTGCTGGCGATATTGCCACATAATAAAACCAGTTAGAAGGAGAAGGGTTGGAGTCAATCCAACAAATACATAAAGTATGCGAGATGGGAACCCCCAAAAAGTGCCGTAGTGTAGGGGTTCAAAGGCGGCTAGCACGCTATCTCCTAGCGGTAAATTTCTACTATCATCTATATGCAAGACTTTACCACTGTATCTATCTAAATACACTCCACTTTGCCCGTACAATGTGGTTTCATGAGTCTGGCGTTTGCGAATATACACTGCATCTTCAGGTTCGCTGGGCATGGTGATGGAGAACGTTGCAGCATTGGGAAAAACTGTAGCAGAATTTTGCAGTAATTGCGATAACTGCAAAGGAGCGAGATTGGAATTAGGTTGAGAGGTGATTTTGGGTGGTTGAGAAGTGCCAGTGACGGCATAAATCAATGGATATGACCAATCAGAAAAATTCCAACAAAAACCCGTGAAAGCTGTCAGGAAAAGAAAAATAGCTGCCACAACTCCGACGACTTTGTGAACATCAAAGTTAACTCTTTTGGGATGGGCATTTAACTTAATTTTAAATCCGGTGATTAGCTTGCGCCAACCCGGCCACAATATTAACCCAGTCAGGCACAAGATACACAACAATAACCCTGCAATACCGACCGCAATTTGACCGTTCTTACCTAACAAAAGAGCGTAGTGAAGGTAGAGAAAGACCCGTTCAATACTGGAATCCGCTAGATTCCAAGCCATAATTTCACTTGTGTAAGGATGAATGAATATGCGAGTCAGTTTATCAGCAGCATCAAAAAGATCTGCTTGGTAGGGCGCTTTAGCATTGGCAGGTAATCTAATGGAGTACAACTTGAGATTGGAACGATTGGGGATGTCTGGAGACAAACTGCTTTGCTTCAAGGCAGAATTTACTGTTTCCAACACAGTATCAATAGAAACCATTTGCGCCTGGGGGACTATCTGCCCAATTTGCCGGGAGATGAAAAATTGCTCCATCTCAGGCTTAAAGACTAAAAGACTGCCGGTTAAACCGATAAAAGCTATTAGTATCCCTACGGCTAAACCAAGATAGCGGTGCAGGATAAAAGCTATGTCACGGAATTTGCGGGATTTCATAACGGATGTGGTACCTCTCAATTGATTTCAAATTAGAACTTGACTGAGACGGTTCCCAAAACTGTGAACGGTGCGCCAGGAGACAGCAGGAAACCTTGTGAATCGTAGTACTTGATATCAAGGAGGTTTTTAAAACTCAGTCCCACTTGGTAGTTTGCTTTCCGGTAAAAGATTGTGGCATCAGTTCTTGCGTATGAAGGAATTGTAATGGTATTGGGTACAGTAACTTCGCGATCGCCTACGAAAAAGACTCCCGCGCCAAAACCCAACCCTTGCAAACTGCCATTTTGAATCTCATAAGTTGTCCACAAACTAGCGCTATATCTGGGTGCATTTGCCAATCGATCGCCCACTGGTAGATTATTGTCCTCGCTAACATAGGCATCGTTATGGCTAAAAGAAGCTATGACATTCCAACCGGGTAAAATCTCTCCAGCTATATCCAATTCAATACCCCTGCTTTTCACTTCTCCTGCAGCAACGGAAAAGTCAGTATTATTCAAGTCAGTCGTGGATACATTAGTCTTAGTAATCTCATAAGCTGCTAATGTTGCCGTCAGTTTACCATTTAAAAACTCACCTTTGACTCCCACCTCGTACTGCGTTCCGCGTTCTGGCTCTAGTGGCGTTCCATTAGCATCTATGGCAGATTCGTTTGGTTTAAAAGCACGAGTATAACTCGTATAAATAGACAGATTTTTGAGAGGTTGATAAACGAGTCCGATTCGTGGTGAGAATACCTCATAGTAACGCTTTGTAATATCGGTTTCAGCACCATTGATAATGTCAGAATTATATTCATCTCTGAAACGGACAAAATCAAATCTTCCACCCAGCAACACCTTTAAATTGGGTAGCAGTGACACCGAATCTTGCACGTACAGCCCTACTCTATTTGTATTTCTCTCTTGCTCAAAGCCTTCATCAAAAGTGGTTGGAACTGCTGCCCCATAGACTGGATTCAGAAAATTAAGTGCAGGTACGTCATCATAGTTGATAAGAAATTTGTACCCATAAACGCTTCTACTTAACTCAAAACCTAACAGTAATTCATGGGCAATTGAGCCAGTCTTAAATTTGCCTACCAAGTCGTTTTGCCAACCATAATCTCTAGAATAACCATCTACCTTGTTGTATCTTCTATCAACAAAAGGATCTTCTTCGCTAAATCTTTCTTCAAGATCGACTGGCTGAAAGTTAGAACGATAGTCGTCAACAGTTTGTACGGAAACTCCACTGCGAAATCGCCAATTATCGCTGAACTGATGAGCCAAAGCAACATTCACCCGGTTGGCAAAGAGATCGTAGCGATCGCTTGGTTCGCCAAAGTTAAAACTAATTGGTAAGTTTAATGATTCATTATTTGGCATTAAACCGCGATCGTAAGACTGATTGAGGTTAACGTATTCATACTGCAAATCTAAATTGGTAGTATCGCTTAACTTCACTCTTAAGCTAGGAGCAAAAGTATAAAGCTCTTTAAAAGCAAAATCTCGGAACCCGCCAGTGTTTTCGTAAGCAGCAATAAAGCGATACAAAGAACTGTTGTCTTGGGTTATAGGTCCGGAAATATCAATTTCTGGTCGGTAATAACTATAGCTACCAGCAGAAAATGTGGCTGAGTAATAAGGTTCGTCCAGTGGTTGTTTGGTGATATAGTTGACAACACCTCCCGGTTCTAGTTGACCGTAGAGTACTGAAGCAGGACCTTTGAGAACTTCCACCCTTTCTATTGTGGAAGTGTCAGTATATGCGCTGAAATTATCGTGTCTGAAACCATTTCTGAGGTTGGTGTCGGTATCAAAGCCGCGAATGGTATAGGTATCAGCGCCAACTAAATTGATTTTTGGTGTTACACCACTGACATTACGTAAAGCATCTGCAATTCTTTGGACTCGTTGATCCTCAATCACCTGTCGGGGAACGACTTGAATAGCTTGGGGAATCTCTAAAATCGGAGTATCAGTTTTAGTTGCAGTATTAGCGTCGGGAACGTTATATTCTGAATCCTGCGAACCTGTCACCACCAATTCAATAGGTTCATCTGTTGATGCGGTAGGTTGTTCCGGCTGTTTTTCACTAGCAGGTTGTTCCGGTGGTGGTGTCTGTGAAGATGTTGCAACTGCTGTAAAGCTAAAAATTAAACCCTCATCACTATCAAATAACTCAACTGTTGGTAAACTCGTTTCACCGATCGCTTTCACTCGAATGCTATTTGCGTCTTGATTGATAACGGTAACTTCTATAATTCCTGCAACTGGCTTTTCTTGACGAAACATATTGCCATTCGGTAAACGCAGTTGGGCATTGGCAATATCAATAATGTATGTGTTGCCTTCTTTTTTAGGCAGCACTTGCAATTTGTCTCCTTGAGGAGTCTCTAAAATGACTTCCACACCCTTATCAGTTGCGTTTACCTTAACACCAGTCACGAGAGTCAGAGACTGGGGAGTGGGTAATTGAGAAAAAGACTGTGACTGGTTAATCTGCCCGGTTTGATAGGCTTTCTGTGCCCAAACAGGTTGAGCCATGACTGTTACTCCGGTCAAGCATAAACCGAAGAACAGCTGCACTTGTTTCTCCATCATCCCCTCACACACAAATATCTCTATACCAGAGTAGGAAAAGTTTTTTCTCCACTCCAGTTAAGAATATATTTCAATAAGGTAATTGAAAATGACTGTAATTTACAATACTGTTTTGACTGATAAACGGATTTTTTTGCAGGGCAAACGGATTTTTTCCGGAAACTGATAGCAATTTGCTGTAATTTAAATGCTTTAACAGAATTCCCCCGTCGCAGGGGCGGACGGGGTATTTGAGCCTGTCTAACCCTGTTTTAACCTTCCCTTGCTTAAGTTAGGGAGCGTCGGAGGTGGTAGTATGAGCTTCAGGTAAGACTTAGGATTAACCCCAAATCGCTTGCGAAAAGCAGCGGCAAAACAGCTTTGATTCCCGTAGCCAACAGCACTTGCGACTTCCTTGACATTCATGCGACCTTCTAGAAGCAACTGGCGTGCTTGTTCCATTCGCTGTTGATGCAAGTAACCAAATACCGTAGTCCCAAAAACTTGACGAAAGCCCAGCTTGAGCTTGCAATCGTTCAGTCCAGCCTGTCGCGCTAATTCTAGCAATGAAGGTGGGTTATCTAAATGACTCATCAAAATTTCCTTAGCATAATGAATTCTGTCAATGTCGTTGGGCTTAAGCATAATTGGTGTTGCTACTGAATCTTCAGCTTGCATCAACTGTTCCAACTTCAATGCAATCAATTCCAAACACTTTGCTTCTAAATAAATATGTTTTGTCAGACCTTGATAGGGACAATTTAAAATTTGCTCAAGTGCTAACTGCATAGCGGTATTGGTCATACCGATTTTATAGCAAGATTGTTTGGGAATCTCAATTAAGCGTTTGAGGTCGGGAGAAACTTGTCTGCATCGACTGGCGATAAAACTATTGAGTAAGTCAGGAGAATCTAAATGAATATCAACTTTCAAAATTCTCTGTTTGCCTGAAGCTTTAATGGTTTCTTCATGCAAAAAACCACTGCTTTGAAAGAAGTTTTTTTGAGCAACAGTATCTCTCCAACTTCCAGATATTTGAAATCCAAATTCTACCTCGTTAACATAGATTTCCTGGGGTGGAACTTTCACAATCAAATCATCATGAAATTCTTCATCGATAATCAACAAACTCATTCCATGTAATTGTATCCATCGTTCGTGGCCTATACCAAGTTGTTTGGGGCATAAGTTGATAATATCCGAACTATCTGATGGATCTGGATATTGCGACTGCGTATTTTGGTTGCTTTGTTGCCAAAGTTGTTCGTAATCTGATAGTGAAAAGATATTTGCCATGCTTTGTTACTGCCGCTAGAGCCATCTACCAATTGAGTTGAGTAATCTTGAAGTCTTATAGAGAAATATTATCAAATAATGGAAGAAAACCTGCGAACGTTTTACATTCGCAGGCTGTTTTTAGTATTGTGTAGTACGAGGTATTCCAAATATTTATCTGTGAGAGTCGGCTAAATTATGCAACCAGGAGCGCGATAAGCCAGCATCTCAATGGTTTCAGCCGTACCGCATCAGCATATCCACTATCCCAACGTACAAAAATACTTTCTCTGGATATGAAAGCTGAGCTTTCAAAAACTTTTGAGAGCCTTGGTTGAGCAGCAGCAATGCTCAGTCAAGCTATCAACAGTAGACACTACACGATTTATTCTTGGTTGGCAAAAGTACAGAAAAAAGGGAGAATAATTCCAAATCCTACATATTAATACAATCAGGCCAAAAAATGTACGAAAAAATGTTTCAATCGCTAGATCGGCTTGTTGTACTTAGTGAACAGCAACGTGAAGATCTTAAAAGGGTGACAACACCACAAGAACTTCCCAAAGATTCAATATTATTGGAACAAGGACATATCTGCAATCACCTACATTTTCTTGTCGAAGGCGCAGTTAGATATTATTATCACCAAGATGATAAAGAAATAACTTCCGGTTTTAGATTTGAGGGTGATTTTATTAATTCTTTTTATAGCTTTATTTCTAGAAAACCCAGTAAAGAAAGTATTATTTTAATGTTGGACTGCAAATTAGTAACAATTAGTTATGACAGTCTGCAATATCTTTATAACAAAGATTCAGTATGGAATAGGCTGGGTCGGTTATCCATCGAAAGTTATTATATTCAATTAGAAGAGCATTTTTTTTCACTGCAGTCTCAAACAGCATCAGAGCGTTACGCTCATTTACTGCAACAATATCCAGATATTCTCAATCGAGTCAAGCTAGGACATTTAGCATCGTATTTAGGTGTAACTCAAGAAACACTAAGTCGGATTCGTGCTAAACATCGTAATCGTCAACGGTTACGAAACTAATTCTAATAGATCCGCAAAAATATCAGTAATTATTCAAAAAATAAAAATTTGAATTCAGATAACTTTTTGGCTCAATTCGATAAGCAGCAAATAATTACACTCACTGGCTTTAACAAGAAAGGCAGAGGGCAGAGGGCAGAAGGGATTTATCACTTCTGCCTGATACCGTCGATACGGGTGCGCGATCTTCGGGAGCAACGGGTTTAAGTCAAGCGCCATAATCTCCGAGAGGCGCGGTCAACAATAACGGTGCGGGTTTAAATCCCCACCTAAGTGCCTTCTGCCCTAGTAGCGAGCGTACTTCTGCCTTCGCTTTAATTTAATTAGATAATAATTGTATTTACAAGATTGAATATTTTTTTTAAGAACTGCTATTTTTGATATTTATCAAATTTGATTTATATCAAGAAAAGCCTCTAGATTTACCCCAATTAGCCAAACTAAGATGAAGCTATCAACCAAAAATAAGCAAACGAAAGGAGATAGCCATCATGGGTTTCAAATATATCGGCGAATTAGCAACTCAAGAAAACGTCAATCAACTCTTGACACTGGTTGATATGGTGGTTGGCGGACTCACTGACACAGAAAATGTTTTCGATATTGAAGATGCACTACGCGATAGCGAACAAATGCAAAAATGTTTGCAAGTTGTGCGTCAACATCCAGCTTCTGCACAAATGCTAGAAGAGCGTTATCTGGGAGCAGAATTTGATTTAGATACTATGCTGCAAATGCCTAAAGATTCTCTAGGCTGGACTTATGCAAAAGTTCTAAGTACGCTTAATTACGATCCAGATTTTTATCGCAAACGTGAAATCAAATCAGATGTTGATTATATCACTCATCGCATTCGGAAAACCCACGACTTGCATCATATTTTGACTGGTTTTAGTTTTGATAACTATGGGGAATTAGGTGTAATTTCTGTAACTGTGGGTCAGATTGGTTATCCAGGCTTTGCCTTTATTGACGTTGTCGCATTACTATTAGGTTTCCTCTCTAACAAGCATCAACGTCAAGGTATTGATGTGGCTCTAGAATATGATTTTGACTTGATTTCTCAAGGGGTAAAAATTGCGCGTCTTGCACAACCATTGTTCCCAGTGAAGTTTGAAGAAGGACTAGATCGCTCTCTTGCTGAATGGCGTGCAGAGTTGAATATTGTGCCTGTTACAGAAGGACATTGGAGTTGGTATAGCTATCCTCATTTACGAAATGCAATTGAATTGCCCTCAATCTCCCAAGAGCCTCAACTTGTTAGTGTTTGAACTAACAGTAATTAGCTGAAGTTGGAAATCTTGCAAATAGAGACGGACACGCCTCATAATCAAGCGTGTCCTTAATTAAAGATTTGATGCTTGGAGAATTTAATGAGCAATACAATTTCTGCATTTCTGAAAGATAGCCACGTTTTAGTTACTGGTGGAACGGGTGGATTAGGACTTGGTGTTACGCCAAATGTTCTCGCGCACAAACCTACGAGCGTGACAATTCCTTATACTAACGCACAAAACGTTGAGCGATTAAAAAGTGTTCTCCCTGTAACTGATTTAGATCGTATTCAATTTGTTAGAGCTAATTTATCAGAGGAATCGGCTGTGAAAAATTTAGTCAATGATATGGAAAGAGTCGATGTTTTGATTCATCTCGTTGGTGGGTTTTCGATGGGAAAAACCCATGAATATCCTTATGAAAAGTGGAAAGCCGATCTAGAACTGAATTTAAATCTTGCTTTCCTGGTGTTGAAGCACAGTTTAAGAAGGATGTTTCAAAACGGCTATGGACGAATTGTGACAGTAGGTTCGCGAGGAGCCGTACAACCAGGGGGACAGTTAGCAGCCTATTGTGCTGCCAAAGCTGGATTAATTGCGCTGACCCAGGCGATCGCTGATGAAACGAAAGGGGCAAACATCACTGCTAATATCGTTTTACCTAGTGTAATCGATACTCCCACCAATCGAGATGCAATGAATACAGAGAATGCTTCAACTTGGGTTAAACCCGATTCTATAGCACAGGTAATCTGTTTTTTAGCTTCAGAAGCCGCTCTTGATATGAGAGGAGCAGTTGTTCCTGTGTATGGCAATATCTAAACTCAATTCTTTATACGAATGCCATTATCCAAATCTGGAATTGATATTCGTGTAATAGACAGCATTAACACAAGAGATATTTTTATAATTTTACGTTTTGATTACCCAAAGTTAGACTATGAACGCCTTATCCATTTTATCAGCGAGTGAACTCGATCTTGCTTTGCAAGAACTGCAAGGTTGGAGTATTGAGCGAGGAAAACTCCATCGTCAATTTCAATTTTCATCTTTTGTTGAAGCCTTTGGATTTATGACTCGTGTGGCACTGGTGGCAGAAACAATAGGACATCATCCAGAGTGGTGCAACGTATACAACCGAATATCAGTCGATTTAACAACTCACGATGCAGGTGGAATTACAATGAACGATATACATCTGGCTCACAAAATGAATGAGCTAGCGGAGTAATACGTTCTTTACAGATACGCGTGCAACCTTCGATCGCTCAATTTAGACCACTCAAGTTCTTTGAGTTAAAATGCGATTTAATTGTTCTGTGCTTGAGCTATTCCCGCGACTCAGCCCCAGACCGTCTTGAAGAGCGCTGACGAATCGAATGGCACATGAAGATTTGAATCTTCGCGTTTTTAATTGACTTTGTTGGCGAATTCTTTAAGATCGATTTGTCCAAAGTCCAATGTATGATTAAGTTACTGATCAAACAGCAACCTGCTATCGACATCAGTTCAGATACGGTATTGGGTGGGATTGAGGAATTGGGAGGTAGGTGGTTGATTTTGTTTGAAACACCACGGCTGGTTGTCCGTCAATTGCGCCACTCTGACGCAGACGCGCTGTTCGCGGTGTATAGTGACCCTCTTGTGGTACGGTGGGTCGGCGATGGAACGCCTTTAACGCACGAACTGTGTGTGAAATGGATAAAGATATCGCTTCGTAACTACCAGACTAAAGGTTTCGGTGCTTCGGCGGTCGTAGCCAAGTCAAACTCCCAATTCATCGGCTGTTGCGGAATTATTTACGACCCACAACGAAACGAGCCAGAAATTATCTATGGCTTTGGTAAACGCTGGTGGGGGCAGGGCTTTGCCAGTGAAGTTGTAAGACCCATGCTTGCTTACGGTCTTAAGCAATGTGGGCTGAAGCGAATACTCGCAACCATTGCGCCGGAGAACTTGGCATCTGTGCGTGTTGCAATCAAAGCGGGGATGGTATTTGAGCGAGAGGAAATAGAGGCGGATGGATCTCCTACGCTCATATATTCTATCGATCCAAACACAATCAAAAATAATGATATCAAAATCATAGATGCCTCACCATAAGCTTTTTTGAAAGTAATGCTGTTTAACTTCCTTGCGACGCATTGGTTGAGGCACAAATCCTTCTGGAGGCTTAAGCAGAAACAGTTGAGGAAAGAACGCTCGTACTTTGCGCGAGCAATTCTACCATACGCTCAGCGACACCCATTGCCGATGCGGGATTTTGTCCGGTCACGAGGCGATCGCTCGCGAACACCTTGGCTTGAAAATTGGGTGCTTTCTCCACAGTTGCACCGCGTTCAATCAGCTTCGACTCCAATAAAAACGGTACAACTTGACTTAATTCCACTGCGGCTTCTTCTTCGTTGGTGAAGCAGGAAACAATTTTATCTGCAACCAAATACTCACCATTAGAGAGTTTGACATTCACAAGCCCCGCCGGACCGTGACACACTGCTCCAACCACGCCGCCACGCTCGTAAATCGCTGTCGCAATGCGGGATAGAGAGGCGTTATCGGGGAAATCCCACATAGTTCCGTGTCCACCTGCATAGAAGATGGCATTGTACTCGGCTGGATCGATCTGCTCGGGGCGCAGTGTGTTTTCTACTTGTGCGACTTTTTCTGGATTGTCCAGGAAGGCTTTGTTGAGCGGGTCATTTAGGTCAATCCCGGTCATGGGAGCTTTGCCACCTTTAGGGCTGACGTATTGAACGCTCAAACCTGCTTTGTCGAACACTGCAACTGGATGGCTCACTTCTGGCAAGTAGAACCCGGTTTCTTTGCCTGTATCTCCTAATGTGTCATGACTGGTTAAAACGACTAAAACTTTTGCAGACATAGTATGGCTCCGTGAGTCAAAAACGCGCTATTCCAGGCAAACACTTGTTTTATATAAGAATGTGCCTGATAGTTCCATGCTAGAAGCAACTTATCTAAAATACAAATTATAAAAGTTGGGTCTTTCCATAAATATAATTATGGTAAATTTGGAATGGTATCGTAGCTTTATTGAGGTCTATCGGGTTGGAACCGTATCGGGTGCAGCACAGGTGTTGCATTTAACACAACCTGCAGTCAGTCAGCACATTGCAGCTTTGGAGTCTACCTTGGGTACGCAGTTGTTTCAACGCGTGCCGAGGCGGATGTTACCAACCGACGCGGGAAAGCGGTTGTATACTCAAACTGTCGCTGCTATTGAAACGCTGGAATCGATACCAACTAAGTCAGCCATGGCTGATGCTCCACTTCTCATCAGGCTGGGAACACCGCCAGAATTTTTCTCCGAATACATACTGAAATGTCTATCTCTATCTGATACAACGCTGTTTTCAATTCGATTTGGATTAACCCAGGAATTGATTGAGCAACTCTTGGAGAAGAATCTTGATTGTGTCATTGCTACGCAAAAAATTCCAAAATCGGAACTGGAATATCAACTCCTAGTTGAAGAAAGCTTTTGGCTAGTTGGACCACCGACAGCGATCGTTCCAGTGTCTCAAGATGTCTTACAGGCTGATTTAACACTGCTAGAACAGTGGCTAAGCCAACAACCTTGGATTGCTTATAGTGAGGATTTACCAATCATTCGGCGATTTTGGCGGGTGGTTTTTGGTCGTCGCTTGAATGTTAATCCACAGTTTGCAATCCCAGATTTACGCAGCATTCGGAGTGCGATTTCTCTTGGTTTGGGTTATAGTGTTTTACCAGACTATCTCTGCAAAGAATGGATTGCTGAAAATCGTCTAACGCTAGTTCTTAAACCAGCAAAAGCTGTAACAAATCACATCTGGCTAGCTTACCGAAAATCGGAAAGACAGTCACAACAAACAGCAATGCTTTTGAACTTACTAGAATCTGCATCTAATATATATAGCTAATACCAATTCTATGTGAAGTTGCACATTATTGCCCTCACATTGGAAATGTGGGGCTATACAAACAAAGCCTGCCTTCGCAGGCTAATTGTATGCATCTTCATAGAAAATTGGTATAAGCTGAGAAAGTAGGTTGCTGATTGATTCTCCTTTTTATTCTTTAGCTGCACGTGCTTTACGATTGTGCGACCAGCGATAAGCTGAGTACAGCTTGCGCTTCGCGATCGCTACAATAAACATGAAGATATCTAACCAATTCTGGACGTTGGGATGCAGTCCATCTAAAATGTTACTAGATTGATGTTTGGCAAACCGAAGCGAGGCCTAAAACCTGGGGGGTTCTGCCAAAATCTCCAGAACCTAGACAAGTTAATAGTTACAGCGTTTTGATATTTGGCGCTATTGATATTTTGTGTCAATAAGTGAGCCTGAAATGAGGTCATTTTTTCGATCTGCCAAAACTGCTTGTAGAGTCCTTGCTCAGTAAGGATTTCAGATGGTGGACTTGAAACGTAGCGATTCCCGGCAACGGGATTGAAACAAGATAACTGGAACATCATTGAAGGTGATGAAACCAACTTGAAACGTAGCGATTCCCGGCAACGGGATTGAAACTTGAATTTTCCTCATATGATCGACCCTAAAGATATAGACTTGAAACGTAGCGATTCCCGGCAACGGGATTGAAACTTCTTGCAATGGTGATGGCATCTCGAAGAATACGCTTGAAACGTAGCGATTCCCGGCAACGGGATTGAAACTACGCTTTAATATCTCTAGAGACTACAGAACCGTCAACTTGAAACGTAGCGATTCCCGGCAACGGGATTGAAACAATCAGATGGAGTCGTTGAAAATATTTGTCACTTTA
Organism: Tolypothrix campylonemoides VB511288_2; assembly: GCF_045999855.1. Lineage (NCBI taxonomy): Bacteria > Bacillati > Cyanobacteriota > Cyanophyceae > Nostocales > Tolypothrichaceae > Tolypothrix > Tolypothrix campylonemoides. The sequence continues at coordinate 114,807 of NZ_JBFPMW010000010.1, read as the reverse complement.
CCCAGGGGATGGCAGTAAAGTGGAAGCAGTTGATGGCAGTAAAAAAGCTTGAAATGCTGATGATAAGCTTGAGCCGATTATGACAATCACGGAAGCAGTGGATGGCAGTAAGTATAAGAATGGAAGCAGCAAAATGGCAGTAAGTATGTAATCAAATGACAAACAGCTAAAAGCGTGGCAGAGCAATGGTTTTAAAGTTTTACATCATTGAATATTGAGGCAATTCTAGTTGGGAGCATCCTAAAGACGGAAGCGTTGATGACAGATAAATGAGTAGATAGTGGGCTGTTGTACTAAAATCCCATAGTACAAAAGCTGTAAGAATTATGGAATTCCTAAAAAAAGGTATAAATTAATACTAAAGCAAAAAAGCTGGATAATAGTTGTCGGTAGGACGATAATATTGCCGCGTCTGGAACCATTACCTTGCCACCTATTGGGCTGTAATGCTTATTCTTCCGTTAAGCGATGCCTTCGGCACGCGAAGCGCGATCGCCAAGAAATTTTCCAGAATGGAAAGATAACTTTGCCGAAACCCAAAAATCGCACCATAAGTTCGCCAAAATCTCAACACCTTTTAGTCAAAATAGCGATGTATTTTATACATGAGGACAAACAGTAATTTAGGCAGAACAAGCATTGTAAGCATTAAAAGCATAATGTTGCCAAAGTCAATTGGAGTCAGTGCTCGTGTCAGCTGTAGTATGAGAAAATTGAATCGATTGAGTTTTACCAAAAAACTGTTGGAGCTACCTTGATTGAAGATTCCGAACCAGGTATTTTCCGTGGGCAGCTACATTAAAGAACAATCTGACTCTGAAGTCTGATGATTCTCTGTGAACTGTAATTTAAACTACCATGCATGACGCAAGCCAAACTATTAAAATCACAATCTTTGATACGACTTTACGAGATGGAGAACTTGCTTTAAAACGCAAGCTGACAGTCGAGCAAAAGATTCGTTTGGCAATGATTCTTGACGAAATGGGAGTGGACGCAATTGAGGTTGGCTATCCTGGAGCCTGCCACAAAGACCGTGATGAAATTTTCATGGTGTCTCAACAGGTCAAACATTCTACGATCTGCGGTTTGGCAAGTAGTCAACCAGATGAAATTGCTGCGGTTGCGTCGGCACTCAAACCTGCTGTTCGAGGACGCATTAATGTGTTTACTCCCATCGGTATTCAGTCAAATATAACAGCATCAGAGGTCTTAGAAACGATCCAGAGCAGTGTATCTTTAGCAAGGAACTACTGCCAGGATGTAGAATGGTCAGCCTTTGACGCTACGCGCTGCCATCCCGATCTGCTGTGCAAAGCGGTTGAAACAGCTATTAAAAGCGGTGCAACAACGATCGCAATCCCTGACAGTCTGGGGGTTGCTTCACCGATTGAATTTTCTCATCTCATTGAAACGGTGATGCATAGAGTTCCCAATATTGACTCTTGCACTCTTGCAGTCCACTGCCATGATGACCGCTTCCTTGCAGTTGATAATTCCTTAGCGGCTTTGGATGTAGGGGCTAGGCAAATTGAATGCTCCATTAACGGATTGGGAGTACGTGCTGGCAATGCTGACTTGGCAAAGGTTGTGGAGGCGATCTCCAACCATTCCACCTACTACACTTCTATCGATTGCTCATGGCTTAAAGTAGCATCTGAGATGGTGAGTCAATTTACGGCAGGTTCGCTATAGTTCGGGTGGTATGCGGGGCATACTCTCAGACAGCTTCAATGACTATCCCTCTTCTGTCACTCTGGGAAAAGAAAAATAAAAGCCAAATTTTTAACTCTAGACAGGGTGAATATTTGAGCGTTTATTTTCGTTCCAAAATGGCTGAAATCAAGATTTTTGGTACACAGTCTTACGCTGTAAGCATTCTAGATTATTCTCTTGCGAAAGTGATAAAAGAGGGCTATACCGCCAAACCGGGCTTCGTCTGCCCTACTGAAAAATTTGAGGCATGGGTTTGGCAGATCCTGCGGCTTCAGCAGTAACAACTATATCTAGAAAAGGCAAAATACCGCAACGTTTGAGTACTTCAAGCTGCTGTGCTTCCTGACCATTTATTAGTACCCCAATTTTGTATTGTTTTAATCGTAAAAAACACTCGATTTATAGTAGTGACGGTCAATAATATCGCCCTTAAAAACGTGTTTTAACCAACGAGGTTTAACAAAACTAGTGTCCGCAAATTCCGGCACCTTTCGACCACTTGATATATTTAATGACATCCAAAACTTTCAGAACTAGTAAACTGGCTCCAATAGCTTTAAATTCAAATGTCTCCAACAACTTTTATGTATACTGTCGCAACTGTGAATAACGGTTATCAATCAATCAATTCAAGATAATCAAAATCTTCTCCACATCCTGTGAAAAGTCAGATCGCTTTATTGCTGTCTTCTCCCTATCTTACGTTTTTTTAGGTCGTTCTACTTACCGAGAAATGAAATTACGCATTTTAATATATTTCCCAGTTTGATGCAAAAAATAACCCTTTTGAAAAAAATTTTTCTTATTTATAAATATATACATTTTCTCAATTAAATATATCGACTTTTACCAATGGTTTCTGTAGACAAAGCAAAAATAATAAGCCAAACTGTAAGTATAAAAAAGTGAGAATTAAAACACATAATTATGGCAACATACCAGGGTGAAATCCTCCTCGATAATCCCATTGCTTACTGGCGCTTAGGTGAAATTACTGAAACTATTGCAGATAATTTAGGAAGTTTGGGTAGTGCTGTCGATGGAACTTATTCGGGTAGTCCTTTATTTGGAATCTCAGGATTGATTGGTGATAGCAATACCGCAGTTAAGTTTGATGGTGTAGATGATGGTGTTTTAATTCCCGATAATAGCAGTATCAATACAGGCGCTTCATATTCGCAAAAAACTATCGAATTGACTTTTAGTGCAGATACTGTAACTGGAACACGTATTATTTATGAACAAGGAGACACTACCAACGGACTGAATATTTACTTAAAAGATAATCAACTGAAACTGGGCGCTTGGGCAAGTAATTCTGGGCAATGGCTGAGCTACGAGATTAGTGCAGATAAAACCTATCATGTAGTCTTGGTATTTAATGCCGGACAACTGACAGGCTATGTGAATGGAAAATCGATTGGTACTGTTTCAACTACTTTTACTTCTATTCCTACCCATACTGGAGATATTGGGATTGCTCGGCTTAGTGATGATACTCGCTTCTCTAATACTGTCAGTACTACAGAGGATAGCGGTTACTATTTTGACGGTATTATCGACGAAGTAGTACTTTACAACACGGCACTTTCAGCATCGAGAATTCAAACTCATTATGAAGCTGCAGCTATCCCCTTAAGCTTAACTGGTAGTGGCGATAATGACTATCTTGTTGGCGGAACGGGGAATGATACGATTGTCGGTGATGGCGATTCTGATGATAACGTTCTCAATTTGGATGGGGTCAATGATTATGTGAATCTCAATGCTGGTTTAATCAATTTAGCAACAGGGGATTTTACCCTAGAAGCTTGGATTAAAACTACGGGAACAACCGAGGCTATTCTGGTCAAAAATGATGGCGATACGAGTTGGGAAAAAGGTGAAAAAGCTTTTTATATTAACTCTATAGGTAAAGTTGAATTTGTCGGTTACGGCAATAGTTACATTAAGGGTGGTACAGCGGTTAATGATGGTCAATGGCACCATGTAGCAGTTGTTTGGGATTATAGTAGCGGTACTACCGGCACGGGGAGAATTTATGTAGATGGTGTGAATGTTACCACCAGTAGCACTTACGCTGCCAACAATGTTGACAATAGTGGCGAGACCTTAAAAATTGCTCTTCCTAATTACGGTGAAGCAACCAATTACTTCTCCGGACAGATGGATGAAATCCGAGTTTGGAATGTAGCTCGCACCGAAACAGAAATTAAGACCAACTACAATCGCACTTTGAATGGAACACAAACAGGGTTAGTTGGTTACTGGAACTTTAATAAAGATACGAATAGCAGCACTGCGATCGCAAATTCAACCGCAAATGGCAATAACGGTACCCTGGTGAATGGAGGGGGAAGTAATATTGTTTTTCAAAGTAATGCTGGTCATGACACAATAGTCGGGGGTGCGGGAAATGACTATCTCAAAGGTGGAAGTGGCAATGATGTTCTCGTTGGCGATAGTAATGACAATACTCTGAATTTAGATGGCGTCAACGATTATGTCCAAATTGCCAATGAGTCTTACTTTGATAGCATAACTAGTGCGATTACAATTGAGACTTGGATTAAGGTCGATAGTTTTACAAAAAATTGGCAAGCTATTGTTACCAAAGGAGATAATAGTTGGCGCTTACATCGTAACGACACTGAGAATACCCTGAATTTTTATATTGAAGGTGTTGGTGGTGTTAACAGCACTACTACTGTGAATGATGGTCAGTGGCACCACGTTGCGGCAGTTTATGATGGCAGTAAATTACAAATCTATATCGATGGGGTTCTCAACGGTCAAACCACTGCTAGCGGTGCTATCCCTACCAACAATTACAATATTCTGATTGGTGAGAACGAGCAGCAATCAGGTAGATATTTTTACGGACAAATTGATGATGTTCGGATTTGGAATGTTGCTCGTAGCGCCACAGAAATTAGTAATAATCTGAATGCAACCTTAACTGGTAAGGAAACTGGTTTAGTCGGTTACTGGAACTTTAATGAAAATAGTATTAGTGGCAATACCATCACCGATTTAACAGGAAATGGCAATAATGGTACCCTCTTTAACGGACAGGGAAATAATTTTATTGCTAAAACTAGCGGTGGTAACGATACCTTAGAAGGGGGTGCAGGTAATGATACTCTCACTGGTAATGCTGGTGCAGATACTTTTGTATTTAATTCTTTATCTGAAGGTATCGATACTATTACCGATTTCGATGGCACCGAAGGAGATTTAATTGAAGTTAGTCGTGATGGTTTTGGTATTATTGGGGCTAAGGTTAATAACTTCACTTATAACTCAACCACCGGAACATTATCTTTTAATGGAACTCAGTTTGCGACCCTGAAAAATCCTGTTAGTTTTAATTTCACCAACAGTATCTACATCAAAGAAGCTGCAGCTATCCCCTTAAGCTTAACTGGTAGTGGCGATAATGACTATCTTGTTGGCGGAACGGGGAATGATACGATTGTCGGTGATGGCGATTCTGATGATAACGTTCTCAATTTGGATGGGGTCAATGATTATGTGAATCTCAATGCTGGTTTAATCAATTTAGCAACAGGGGATTTTACCCTAGAAGCTTGGATTAAAACTACGGGAACAACCGAGGCTATTCTGGTCAAAAATGATGGCGATACGAGTTGGGAAAAAGGTGAAAAAGCTTTTTATATTAACTCTATAGGTAAAGTTGAATTTGTCGGTTACGGCAATAGTTACATTAAGGGTGGTACAGCGGTTAATGATGGTCAATGGCACCATGTAGCAGTTGTTTGGGATTATAGTAGCGGTACTACCGGCACGGGGAGAATTTATGTAGATGGTGTGAATGTTACCACCAGTAGCACTTACGCTGCCAACAATGTTGACAATAGTGGCGAGACCTTAAAAATTGCTCTTCCTAATTACGGTGAAGCAACCAATTACTTCTCCGGACAGATGGATGAAATCCGAGTTTGGAATGTAGCTCGCACCGAAACAGAAATTAAGACCAACTACAATCGCACTTTGAATGGAACACAAACAGGGTTAGTTGGTTACTGGAACTTTAATAAAGATACGAATAGCAGCACTGCGATCGCAAATTCAACCGCAAATGGCAATAACGGTACCCTGGTGAATGGAGGGGGAAGTAATATTGTTTTTCAAAGTAATGCTGGTCATGACACAATAGTCGGGGGTGCGGGAAATGACTATCTCAAAGGTGGAAGTGGCAATGATGTTCTCGTTGGCGATAGTAATGACAATACTCTGAATTTAGATGGCGTCAACGATTATGTCCAAATTGCCAATGAGTCTTACTTTGATAGCATAACTAGTGCGATTACAATTGAGACTTGGATTAAGGTCGATAGTTTTACAAAAAATTGGCAAGCTATTGTTACCAAAGGAGATAATAGTTGGCGCTTACATCGTAACGACACTGAGAATACCCTGAATTTTTATATTGAAGGTGTTGGTGGTGTTAACAGCACTACTACTGTGAATGATGGTCAGTGGCACCACGTTGCGGCAGTTTATGATGGCAGTAAATTACAAATCTATATCGATGGGGTTCTCAACGGTCAAACCACTGCTAGCGGTGCTATCCCTACCAACAATTACAATATTCTGATTGGTGAGAACGAGCAGCAATCAGGTAGATATTTTTACGGACAAATTGATGATGTTCGGATTTGGAATGTTGCTCGTAGCGCCACAGAAATTAGTAATAATCTGAATGCAACCTTAACTGGTAAGGAAACTGGTTTAGTCGGTTACTGGAACTTTAATGAAAATAGTATTAGTGGCAATACCATCACCGATTTAACAGGAAATGGCAATAATGGTACCCTCTTTAACGGACAGGGAAATAATTTTATTGCTAAAACTAGCGGTGGTAACGATACCTTAGAAGGGGGTGCAGGTAATGATACTCTCACTGGTAATGCTGGTGCAGATACTTTTGTATTTAATTCTTTATCTGAAGGTATCGATACTATTACCGATTTCGATGGCACCGAAGGAGATTTAATCGCAGTTAGCCGTGATGGTTTTGGTATTAGTGGGGCTAAGGTTAATAACTTCACTTATAACTCAACCACCGGAGCATTATCTTTTGATGGAACTCAGTTTGCGACCCTGAAAAATCCTAGTAGTTTTAATCTCAGTAACAGTATCTACATCAAAGATGAATATCGCAAAGAAGTAGAATCTGATAATCCCATTGCTTACTGGCGCTTAGGTGACAGTACTGGAACTGTTGCAGATAATTTAGGGAGTTTAGGTAGTGCAGTAGATGGTACTTACTCCAATAGTCCTACTTTGGGAGCGTCAAGTTTAGTTTGGTCAGGTTATCGTAATACTGCAGCCGATTTTGATGGTATTAACGACGGTGTTCTCATTCCCGATAATACTAGTGTTAATGCTGGTAATTCCTACAGCCAGAAAACTATCGAACTGTGGTTTAAGGCTGATAAATTAACTGGTACACAAGTTCTCTACGAGCAAGGAGGACAAACCAACGGTTTAAATATCTTCCTTGAAGGTACGCAACTAAAAATGGGTGCTTGGGTCAATCAAGCTGGTAATTGGCTGAGTCAAGCAGTTAGCATCGGTAACATCTATCATGTCGTCTTGGTTTTTGATGCTGGAAAACTGACAGGTTATGTCAACGGAGAAGCAATTGGGACGGCTACAACCAGCTTTACAGCTATTCCCAGCCATACTACGGATGTGGCGATCGCACAAATGTCTGGCGAGACTCGCTTCTCAAATACTAGTAGTTATACTGGTAATGGATACTACTTTGATGGCATTATTGATGAAGTCGCCCTTTATAATACTGCATTGTCTGGGACACAAGTTCAGGAGCATTATGATGCAGCTGCTGCTCCCCAAACCTTAACTGGTAGCACTGGTAATGATACTCTTGTTAGTGGTACGGGGGATGACACAATTAGCGGTGGTGCTGGTAATGACATTATTGCTGGTAACGGCGGTCAAAACAGCCTTACTGGTGGCGCAGGGTCAGATGATTTTATCTTTACCGAAGTTTCCCATTTTGTTGATACAATTCAGGATTTCACTCCTACCAAATATCCTTACACTCAATTTAATGTCAGTTCCATCTTTAACGCAGATGTGATTCACAACTCTGGTGATTCTACCCAGGATGCAACTGTCATGGATAGCAATGCTTATGTACTGGTGACAGACAACTTTGCTAAGAGTTTATCTAGTAGCGGTAATGGTTTACCTGATGATGGTTATTTTGGCGCTCAAGGATATCGCCCAGAAGTCAAGCTTAGCTACCATAACAACAATAATGGCTTAAATGCTCGTGTTGTTACGAACAATGGAGAATATTTCTCTTTCACGACTGAATCCAAGCAGTATGCCGAAGTTCATTTATTCGCATCAGCCACACATGGTAGCTCTACGATGAATGTAACCCTCACTTATAGTGATGGTACAACTACTACCCAAACGGCTTTAAGTATCCCCGATTGGTTCTATGAAATTACCGAAACTAGCGATCGCTATTATCTCGTCGATGGCATGGATCGCTATAAAGAAGACACGGGTGTACTATACGATGCCAACAATCCAGCAATTTTCGGTTTCCGTATTGCTGCCGATCCGACCAAAACCCTCTGCAGCGTGACTGTGACAAAAAGTAGCTCCACCGGACGGTTAGTGTTTTTAGGGGCTACTGGAGTTGCTCAAGCCCAGACAGAACGCGATCGCATTATTATCGCCTCCAGCTTTGGCGCAACTTCCCTCGAACAATTTAGCTTTGATGCAGCAACCGGAGGACTTTTATTTGCAGGGACTAAGTTTGCTACCTTAGCTGGAGTTTCCAGTCTGGACTTAGCTAGCAATATTGTCATTCAACAGAGCTTCAAAATTGCCGAAAATAGCGCTAATGGTACCAGCATCGGTTCAGTTGCGATTAACAATCCAGCAGCAACTACTCCCTATAAAATCATTTCTGGAAACGATCAAGGTATTTTTGCTCTCAATGCCTCCACTGGTGAAATTACAGTTGCCAACTCCGCTCAATTAAACTATGAAACAATTGCTGATAGCTATCAAATAGAAGTCAAAGTTGCAGATACCAATGGTCGAACCTCTACTAAGTTGGTGACAATAAAAGTTACAGATGTCAACGAAGCACCAATCATCAATAATTACAGCTTCTCAATCCCAGAAGGTTCTGCCGAAGATACCGTTATCGGGACAGTCACTGCAACTGATCCCGATGCCGGAGATAGTAAGTACTATCAAATTACTGCTGGTAATGAAAGTAACATTTTTAACGTCGGCTCTTTAACAGGTCAAATCACCATTGGTGCTAACTCCAGTAAATTAGACTATGAAACTGCTACGAGCTATACATTGACTGTCAGAGTAACTGATTCAGCAGGTAAAACAGATGACGCAACAGTAACGATTAATGTTACCGATGTCAATGAAGCACCTGTTCTGGACAACCAGAGTTTTTACATTCATCAATTTGGAACTCAAAGCGATAAAGGAGATGCGATCGGCAAAGTTGTTGCCAGTGATGATAATGGTGATACCCTCACTTACAGTATTGTTAATGGTAACAGTAATAATTTCTTTGCTATTAACTCAGCCACCGGTCAACTGAGCATCAATCCTAACTTGACTGCCACTGAGCGTAAAAATCTGATTAAAAGTACTGCCAGAAGCTTTGAACTGACAGTTGCAGCCAGTGACGGGGAACTCAGTGATACGGCAACAATTACCTTGGAAAAAAGCATTTTCAAGGATGTGTTTAGTCGAAATGGTCAAAGCAATGCCTTTAGTGAGTTTAATGATAAAACTCTCTCTACAGCTTCTCATGCTGCGCCAAGTTTAGCCGATCTCGATCGAGATGGAGATTTAGATGCTTTTGTTGGTAAAAATGCACAGATGTCTAATACAAATATTAGGGGGTTTCAATATTACGAAAATATTGATGGTATCTTAGCAAGTAGTGCTAGCCCAAATAATCCTGCTTATGCTCAATCTCTAAGTACAGTTGGCTTTAACCCCAAAGCTGCTTTTGCCGATGTTGATAATGATGGGGATTTAGATGTTGTCATTGGTGATGATGAGGGTACAATCAGCTACTTGCAAAACAATAACGGCAATTATAGTGAAAAATCTGGTAGCGATAATCCTTTCAGTGGGATTGATGTTGGAAGCTATGCTAGCCCAGCCTTTGCCGATATTGACACCGATGGCGATTTAGATGCTTTCATTGGCAAAGATGTTGGTGGGATATTCTATTATCAAAACAACAATGGCACATTTAGTTTCAATGATGGTGGTATTAATGGCTATAATGCTGTTGCTTCAAATGCTTCTCCCACCTTTGCCGATATTAACAACGATGGTTATTTAGATTTAATCGTTGGTAGTGGTGATGGTACAATTTCATATTTCCAAAATGATGGTGATGGAACTTTCACCCAACAAACAGGCAGTAATAACCCCTTCAACGGTATTGATGTCGGCACGAATGCAGCCCCAACTATCGGAGATTTAGATAGTGACGGCTATCTAGATTTAGCAATTGGGGCTGCTAATGGGGATGTTTACTACTATCGAGGAACTTCTCGTATATATGAAGTAACTTTCTCTTCAACTAATCAAAGTACCTGGGGTAGTGGAAGTTCAATTAAAACAGCGTTTAATTGGGAACCCTTCGACCCGATTAAGTGGAACTACACTTTCAACAAAGACTTTGGTTTTATCGACTTTGGTGGTGGTACTGCTGGGGACTTTCATTTCCGCACTGGCTATGAAATTGATTCAGGTACAATTAATAGTACCTTGCCCTTTGACATCATGGTCAACGCTCCTAAAAAAGTGGCAATTGGCGATAAGGTCACTATCTCTACTGGCTACAGTCTCTCGGATAGTGCATCATTTTCAACCACAACTCCTTATGTCAGTGCTTACCTCGACCTTGGTTTGATGTTCTATTTGGGTGCCTATGCCAGCATTGATTACAAAGTTGGTAAATACACTTATGACATTGCTGACCAATTGGGGACAAACATCGATTATTCAATTGATTTTGAGTTTGATACTCGAGATGGGGAATATTCTAAAACTTTCTTCGATTTTGCTGACTTTACTCTTAGCTCTCCAGATATTGCTGTAAGTGGTACAGTCGCAGATGATAATACTCTTTCTGGTAGTGCTGAGGATGTTTTCTTATCAACCGAGATATCCCTTGATGACTTGATTGTCGAAAAATTCTTGAAACAATCCAGCAATGTTTATATGCAAGCGCTGGGCAATGCTTGGCAAAATGATTTTAATATTGGTGTGGCAGGAGTTGAATGGGATTTATTGGATTTAGATTTGATTGGCGATATTTCTCTCAAAACCAGCTATGCGTTAGACTTTGACTCTTTAAATGGACAGGTGATTTTAGAAAATGGAACTACCAAATCCTTCACAGCGGGAGATGATGTCTCTATTGACTTGCTGACTGGTATGGACACCAATCATAATAGCAAGTTAGATTACGCTCTCAAGTTTGACCTGGTTAATCCAAAATTAACTACTAAAGTTGACCTCGTCTTCGATCTTGACTTTGATATTGCTGCTCTTCAAGGTTCAGCTTGGTACGATGTCTGGTTATCCAAAGGTAGTAAAGATTTTGGACCTGTATACGATCGGTCCTTCGACATTGCCAAAGGAAGTATCAATATTTATAACCAAACCTTCGCTTTAGGTGGTTTCAGCAGTACTTACATCAACGATTTAGCCATTACTATTGTTTAATAGTTGATGTAAAAAATTTGCTTGCAATCAGATGAGACGCGTAGCCTGCGGTCAACAGGCTCTGCGTCTCTTATTCCCAAACATTGAAATTACATTGCCATGACATTGCCCAATCAGCCAAATATCTCAAAATTTCATTCTTCATCGAATTCTTTATCTTCTGATTTTGAATCTAATCTTAAAATCAAATATCAATGGGTTTATAATTTAACTGTTGACAATATAGTTGAATTTGAACCGTTAAGTTTTCCCAGTATAAAAAAACGCTGGCAAAGTACAAGAGTAAGGGGTCATTTAGCTGGTGTAGCTGCTTTTCTTAATGCAAAAATGGTGGGATTAATCATCGTTGAATTATTACCTAATGCAGTCGAAATTATTTCTTTTTTTGTTATTCCTGAATGTCGCTATCAAGGAATTGGCAATCAACTATTAAAACACGTAGAACAAGCCTTAATTAAACTAAAAGCCCCTCAAATTCAAGTTAAATACCGCGTCACAGAGTTAACAACATCAGCATTAGAATCCATTTTAAAAAAACAAGAATGGCAACCCCCTCAAACAGACTTTATCTTATTTAAATCTAATCGCGATAATATTCTGCAAGCACCTTGGCTGAATCAATATTCACTACCAGATAAATTTACTATTTTTCCTTGGGTAGAACTCACAGAAGCAGATAAAGCAAGTATTATTAAACGTCAAGCTTATCCCGAACTCTTGAGTCCCTTTAGTCCAGATATCCGCCTTGAACCTCTCAATAGTTTAGGTTTACGCTATCAAGGAGAAGTCGTAGGTTGGGTGATTAATCATCGCATTGACTCGGATACTGTGCGTTATTCGATTATGTTTGTGGAAGAAAGATTTCAGAAAATGGGGAGAGCCATCTCTTTATTAATTGAGTCCATTAACATCCAAGTCAATAGTAATATTTTTTATGGAACTTTAGCTGTATCTAGCAGCAATCAACCCATGCTGAAATGGTGCGATCGCTATCTCAAACCTTATACAATTTTGACTTCGGAATCGCGGTATAGCTACAAATTATTGAATTATCGCTTCTCATAACTTCCTTTGTTGTCACCAATTTATTGGAATCCGGTCCAAAACCAGCCCACTCTAGGGCGTTGACGTTGAGCATACCCAACGTTGCCGGACAATTCAAAATGATTAAGTTACGCGATAGAGGATATTTTTTTAAGCGATCGCCCAACACGTACTCGCTCCGCTTCCTCATCACCAAGTCATTTGCCATATCAGCCAGTAATGGATGCCCCTGGCACACTTCTATCTTTGACTCCTCCCAAGCCGGAACCAAAGACCACTCTCCAGAAAAATTGCCCATAATGGGTACACACAGTCCCCGGATTTATCTGGAACAGAAAATAAAATAATTGTTATGCCTGTTGAAGTGCATTCAACAATTATTCCAGTCCCATGGGGTCAAGAATTGGAAATGTGTCGTCCCTTGGCACGAGACAAACACCAAAAGTCCTTCTTAGAGAATATTTTTATACTTCTTAAATTGTTCCTCTAGTAAGCTCATCCATGTCAGTCGTCAGTCTGCTTTATTGATAGAATGCGGTTTTCGGCGGAAGTTTGATGCGATTTTGATGCGGCTAATTAGCAATTTCTTTAAATAGCATCCAGTGAAAATGCGCTTTCAGAAATTTGGTAATGCGACGTAAAATTTTTGCATCAATCTTCGAACCATAGAATCATGCCAAAATCAAAATCCTTAAGAGAAAAAGTTTTTGAGGCTTGCCATACTATGTCTCAAGAAAATAAAAAAATTACACGAGATGCCGTGCGAGAAATAACAGGGGGACGTAATACGGATGTGATGCGATACCTCAATGAATGGCGAGCAGAGCAAGCGAAGCAGGAAAAATCTGCCATAGTAGTTGCAACAAGTACCAAGATTGCTCAACAATCTGAGGAATCAGTTGCAACAATTGAAAATTCTGCATCCTCCGCATCCCCATCTGCACCCGGAGTTTACACAACCGCACCTCAAGACGACCTAGCTTTAGTTGGAAGACGTAGTGCGGAGCGTGCGGCGGCAATGCTGTTAGGTGAAAATGTCTTGACCGACTTCTTCCTTGAAAACCCAGATAAACTGCCTGAAGATTTGCGTCTACAGGTCGAAGCCGTGCAAGCTAAATTCAATCAAAAGTCTAAGCAAAGGCAGGAAGCTTACGACCCGGAGACCTTCACCCGGATGGCGATCGCGCAATTCCAGTAGCTATCCCTATCCGGGTAAACCAGACAACAGATTTTAGATCGCCAATTACCAACCAAGTTCTAAGCAGCTTGCAGCAAGGGAAATCAATCTGCGTTATTGGCGAATCAGGAGCAGGTAAAACATACCTGGCAAAACTGATACAAGAACAGCTTGATTGTGCTTACGGTGTCTATCGCGGTGATAACACAAAATGTCTGCAAATGATTGCTGAAAATCTAGGTCTTGAGACTCACAAGATTGATGAAGAAACGGGGGAACAGAAAAGGGCACTGACCGCAAAACAACTTAAAGATGCGATCGCGGCCAATCTAGGCGACACCATTTTGATTGCTGATAATGCACACAAATGGACAGCTAGCCTTAAGGGATGGCTTGAGGAGCTTTGGGAAGAGGGCCATACTCTATTGCTTTTAGGTAACAGAAGAGATTTAGAAGGCGTGCTTTTTAAAATTCCTTACCTACCTCTACCACCTCTCAATGAGCAGCAGACAAGAAGCATTATTTGGACTGAAGCTGCAAAGCTGGGAGTTACGATTACGCCACTTAAAGCAGCAGAGTTAGCGAGCAAAGCTGGTGGTAATCCTTTGTTGGCTCAAAGATTAGTGCTCGAGCTGCAACAGGGTGTTGATTCGCCACATGATGGAAGTAACTACCGAGACATCACACCATTCTTACTAGCTACCACTGGTCTAGTAGGGGCTGTGAGATTTATCGGATTAGCTACTGGTGATATATTCTTGCGTGTTGTTGGGGGATTAGCGATTACCTTGTTTTTCTCGTTCCGTAGTTTAGCGTTACTCTTTCCTAAAGGAAATAGAAGGAAATGAATGAAGCATATTTAAGTTTTTTGCTGGTATTGCGCTGTATTTTTTGGTAAAGCTCCTATTTGTTGAAGAAGAAAGCGATTTATGATGGCAATCACGCACTGTGCGATTAGTTTGGCTGGAGTCACTTGCATCACTGGTAGTGCTGACCCTCGCGTGTTGCTTTTAGCGGGAATTGGTTCTCAAATTCCCGACCTAGATACAACTAAAAGCTGGGTTGGATTGGCGTTTTTCCCATTGGCTAGATTTATTGAAGAACGTTATCCTCACAGATCAGTGACCCATTCGATCTGTCTCAGTCTTGCGCTTGCACTCATTACCCTGCCTCTTCTGTTCCTCTACGGTTGGCAGTTGTGGGTTGCGATGCCTCTCGGTCACTTGCTCAGTTGTTTCTCAGACTGTTTTACTCGCTTGGGATGTCAGTTTTTCTGGCCCATTAATAAAGATATTTGGGTGGGAGGACTCAATCCGAGAAATAGGCTTCAAACTGGAAAACCAGGCGAGTATGCCGTTCTCGTGTGTTCGGTCTGTATTTTCTGCATAGCTTTTTACGTGGTAACAGGTGGAGGGGGGATTGGCAGATGGGCTACACAACTATTATTTCCAACTCCCCAAACAGCTGTAGAACTGCTCAGACAAGAGAACCAGAAAGCAATTTTAATTCGAGTTCAGGGGAATCGTAAAGTTGATGGTTCTCTTGTAAACGAACAGTTTTGGGCGATCGCTGCTAATGGCAATGTATTGACCGTAAAATCTACAACTGGCGAAATCTTTCAAGTTGGTGAAACAGGCGAAGTTGTTCCTAAGCGAATTGATGTTCTGTCTGATAAATTATCAATCAAAATTAAGAGACAACGAATTGAAGAGGTTGAAGCACAAGAGTGGATAGATTCTCTTTCATCTGATTCTCTTATTGTAGGAACACTCCAAATTGAGGATTATCAAGATATAGAGTTACCAATTCCTAAACCTGGAATGATGGCAACAGTAACTAGAACGGGTGATGATATCACCTTATACCATGCCTCACGTAAAGACCTGCAACCTCTTGAAGAATTCTTTATTTTTTCAGGAGAGGTTTTAATCAAGCAATTATGACTATGACTGAGAAGTTTTGGGCGATATTCGCAACTTTAACAGCAACGGTGTGTGGGATAGCAATATACTCACCAACTTTGACAATTAAAGTACAAACGCCAGTTGCACAAGCACAAACACAAACTACCCCAGAACCGAAAGAGGATATTCCGGTTGAAGTGTTTAAAGGCAAGTCGGGTGCAAAGTCTAAGTCAAGAAGTTTACGGCTGTCTATAACACTTGACAATCCATCGTATTTATTAATCAGGGAAGGCGACGAAATCAAGGAGGGACAAACAATTTCGGATAATAAGCTTGAGCGCGATCGCTTACTGAAACAGCGCAAATCGGTTGAGTTGCAAATTAACAATTTAAAAGCTAAGCCTATTTTCAAGCCTAACCCTCCAACAGCACTACAGCAATCCAATCCCATACCACCAGCTAACTACGCGGAGGAGGAGGCGGCTATAGCCCAGGCACAGTTGCGGTTCAATCAGGCGCGATCGCTACTTGAGTCTAGAACCTCTGTTCTGAAAGCTGATAACCCAGAGAGAAGGGCTGAGGTTGAGAAAGCAGAGGTCGTTTTACAAGCTGCTGCTCAAAAAACTGAAGAGCAGCGCCAACTACTGCAATCTATGCAGGATTTGAAATTGCAAAGCGAAATTATCCAGCATGAGAAGGCAAAGCTACGCCAGATTGAGGGAGAGCAGGAGCAGGCTAGATCCGCATTGGAGCTGGCTAGGGGAAAACTTAATGCTTCCGCGATTGAACAACAGCAGCAATTGCAACAACTACAGTTAGCTGTGCAATTGGCACAGTCAGAATTGGAGGGGAGCAAATCTCGGTTGCAAGCTGCTATCAATAGGAGGCAACATATAGAGTATGCTGCTTCGATTGACAAAGTAGAGCGATCGCACAAAGAACAACAGCTACAACAAGAATACAGTAGGCAGCAGCAGATTTACGAGCAAGCATTACGAGAGCGCGAGTATCAACTAGCGCAACTCTCACTATCAAGAGCGAGTGTAGATGAAAAACTCAACCAAATCCCCTTAATACGCTCTCCAAAAAACGGACATATTAGACGCATTAAACCTTGGACTGGCAATAACGGAAAATACACAACCACAATCACAATATCAAGTAGTACAACAAAAAAATAAAACCTCTAATCCTATGGATTGGGTCATCTCCAAGACCCTTATCGGATCGCATTTGCACCAAATGCGTTCGCCAATTTATCGAAAGAGAATGTTTATGAACGAGGCAGAACTATTAGAGGTAATAGAAAAAGCAGCAACAGAAGGCGCAACGGAACTCGTACTCATGTTTGAGGAATTGAGAGTGTTGCCACCTGAAATCGGACTCCTCACCAACTTGAATACTCTAGCCCTCAGTGAGAACCACCTGAGTCAGCTGCCAGCAGAAATAGTCCAACTCACTAACTTGCAAACGCTATACTTCAGATATAACGGACTAAGTACACTACCACCAGAAATAGTCCAACTTACTAACTTGCAATGGCTTGACCTCAGAGGTAATCAACTCAGAGTACTGCCAAGTGAATTCGGTCAACTCACCAACTTGGAAGTGCTATATCTCGATGACAATCACCTAAGTAGGCTGCCAAGTGAATTTGGTCAACTCACTAACTTGCAATCGCTCTGGATTATAGAGAATCAACTGAGGGAATTGCCAAGTGAATTTGGGCAGCTCGCCAACTTGAACACGCTCAACCTTTACATGAATCAAATAAGGAAACTGCCAAGTGAATTCGGTCAACTTACCAACTTGAAATTGCTAGTTCTTGGTGAGAATCAACTAAGGGAACTACCAAGTAAATTCGGTCAACTTACCAACTTGGAATTGCTTGACCTCAGGAATAATGGACTAAGCGAGCTGCCAGCAGAAATTGTCCAACTCACCAACTTGGAATCCCTTGACCTCAGTTATAATCACCTAAGCCAACTGCCAGCAGAAATAGTTCAACTCACCAATTTGCGCTCGCTTGACCTCAAATTTAATCGATTGAGTGAGTTGCCACCGGAAATTCAACAACTGCCAAACTTGGAAAATCTCGATCTGCGTGGCAACCCTGTCCCGATCCCATCTGAGATGTTGGGGCCAAAGGAAATTTGGAGATGTTCGAGGAATGCCAATGAAATTCTTGATTACTATTTCCACACAATCAATAAATAAATGCCGACATTATCAATTCCCTGGTAGTTAAAGCCGAATCACTCAAGATTGTGCAAGTCATATTATAATCGGATCTACAATCCTAATAAAAATATTGAAGAAAAAGATTCAGATTTGCGCTTTATCTACCACTGGATACCGAAGTTGCTGGGACACAGTTTACAGGATATTCTCCAAGGTAAGTACATTGAGCACGGTTTATATCCACCACCCATTCTAGATTGGTCAAAAACTCGCCTCGTCAACGGGAAAATTGTCTCCGATATCCGCAAGCGCGTGCGAGAACGCCTATTGGTATCTGGTGGGGATGAGTTAGAAAGTGCTATTGCTACGAAAACAACCGTTGAAAAATACTTTGAGTCCAAAGATAAACAGTACAAGCAATTTCAGGAAAAAGAGTTTCTTTCTTGAGAATTAAGCATAAGCCCTGTAACGGGCGTTGGTAGAGTGCCTCTCTAATGGCATAGAGAGGAATTTTCAAGACGTGCTGCATGAGCAAAAAACTTAAAGGTTGGTTTACTGAAATTGTTATCCGTCCCTAACTATTAAGACAGGGCAGTTACAGGTGGACATTTATGGTAAAAACCTTACATAGCCTTCTGCCCCTGCCCTCGCTTGCGTGCCTTCTTCAATATACTTAGTCCTCACTGCGCTTAACCAGGAGCAACAGAAGTGGTTCAAGCGATCGCCAGTTCGCTTGCTGCTTTCAAGAAACACGAGCCAAAAAGCTTGTAAAATAAGGCTTAGTCAAAAATTGCTCGTGTTTGTTTCATTCATAGGGGGTGGCAATCGCCGCCTGTGCGCCTGCTCCTAAGAAAGCAGATTTGTTGAGGGTTGAGGAGGGTGCCACCGTTGGGGCGTCCGTATTGGTCATAGTTGGTGATTTGGGCTATGGCTGTGCCACACTTCGTGAACGGCTAGTTGTCCTGTGGGGAGGTCGGCAATTCGGAAACTGAGGTTGAAGGTAGGGTCGAATAGGGTAAAAGGGTTTGGAGAAACGGATTTGGTATAAGGTGATGGTGATAACATTTATAAAACGTAGGCGGGCGGAAACAAACAGATTTATGTTAAAAATCTTAATATATTTGTTGCCGTTACAAATAATAAATAACGACCCCAATCGGTTAACTTTAACTGTGCCTATCTACTTAAAAAAAAGTTAAAAAAAAGTTAAAACTTCCTTTGATTTTTCCAGGAAATGCATCCTTAAAATATATGTTGCAACAATTAACAAAAAAGTTTCAAAATTTAACATTAGCTACCAAGTTAACCACATTGCTACTCATAATTTTTATTGGAGGAATTACATTAAGCAGTATAGCTTTTGCTCATCTGTTAAATTACCAAGCTGAAATAGCAGTCAAATCAAGAGCTCGTTTTATATTTCAGAATATCAATGCTATAAGGCAATACACAAATGATGAAGTGCAACCAGTCTTGGAACGACATTTAAAAGAAGATGAATTTGCACTGCAAGCTATCCCATCTTACTCAGCCCGGAAAGTCTTTGTAAATCTCCAGAAACAAGATGCAACTTATAATGATTTCTTCTACAAGGACGCCATGCTAAATCCTACCAATCCTCAAGATTTAGCAGATAGTTTTGAAACAACAATTGTGCAAAAATTGCAACAGGCTAATAATTTGCAAAACATAACATCTGGATATCGTTTGATGAACGGAGAAAAATACTTTTACATTGCTAGCCCTTTAGCCTTAACAGACTCAACTTGTTTGAGATGTCATAGCAGTCCAGATGTTGCTCCCAAGAGAATGATTAAGGTGTATGGAACAGAACATGGATTTGGTTGGAACTTGAATGAAATTAATGGCGCTCAAATTGTTTCCGTTCCAGCAAATATAATTCTTGTAAGAGCTCACCAAGCCTTGATGTTATCGATAGGAATTATAACTCTCGTTTTTGCGATCGCTATATATGTAGCGAATCTATGGCTGAAGCGATATGTTATCCAACCTATCAAGCGGGTTGTTCGAGTTGCAGAAGCGGTGAGTACTGGTGATTTTGATGCTGAATTTGATAAAGTATCCAAAGATGAAATAGGTTCTCTTGTAGAAGCTTTTACTCGTATGAAGCTGAGTTTGCTGATGGCCATTCAAAGTTTTGAACAGCAACGCCCAAAAGGATAAAGCTTTTAGCTTTTATACTTTATTTGAATGCGATTTCTAAATTCTTGTGCTCTTTGCTGGTGGGGAATCTTTGCCACTAAGACTTCTACCAATTGCTCTGGTGTAATATTTGGGTTATTTGCTATAGTATCTTCGATAAGAACGGTTGCGAAAGGTCCTACAAAGCTCACGAGTTCTTTACGACAATATTGTAAAAACTCGGGATCGTTAGCAGCCGGAAAGCTAGTTACCACATCCTGAAAGAGAGTAGTTTCTTGAGGGCTTCCTGTTTGTGACAGCAGAATTTGAGCGCGGTTTCTAAACTCTCGCGATCTTTCTGGATGAGGAATTGCTACAGCCAGTCGTTCAACAAGTTCGTTGGGTGTAAGCTGTGGGAATTGATTTAAAGTATTTTTTAGCAGAACACTAGCAAACGGTCCTACAAAACTAGTTAATTCTTCCTGACAAGATGCTAAAAACTCAGAGTTAATACCAAGCGTATTTTCAATACTTGTCTTGATATCTGAAAATTTTTGTTTCTCTGGTGTATTGTCTTTTGCTTCTCCAGTCTTTGCCGTTTTCAGCTCGCTGTTGCGGTCAGTTTGTACCTTTTGTTCGAGTAGGATCGCATCAGAATTACCCGATGCAAGATGCGAACAGCTTTGTAACTCATCAATAACTTCTTTGGCTGATTGGTAACGGTCTAATGGATTCTCCGCTAACATTTTTTCTAGTATTTCACCCAATTGGGGACTGACCTGAGCGTAGGAGCGCCATTTCCACTTCAAAGACGGATCGAGCAATAAATTTGGCATTTTTCCAGTCATAAGAACGATCGCAGAAACAGCCAATGCGTATAAGTCGCTACAGGGATAGCATTGTCCCATACGCAGTTGCTCTGGTGGAGAATAGCCTATTTTGCCTACTACTGAACCCATAACGGAGTGCTGGTCGTTTTCAGGGTCGGTGTTCCAAACCTCAGAAACTTTCTGTTTAACAATTCCAAAGTCAATCAGCACGGGTTTAGACTGTTTTTGGGAATGGATAACATTATCGGGTGCAATATCCCGATGAATGATGTTCAACTGGTGAAGATAATCTAACACCGATAGCAACTCTAACAACCATTGGATAACTTCAGCTTCAGAAAAAGGCTTTTTTTGCTGAGAAAGGCGATCGCGCAACAGTTGAGAGTAGGTTCGACCATCAATATATTCCTGTACGATAAACAGCCGCTCTTCCTCGGTCAACCAAGCTAGAAATTTCGGTATTTGGGGATGATTGATTTGGTATAAAACTTTTGCTTCGCGCTCAAATAGGTCGCGATATTTGTTAAGTAAACGCTCTGAGGTGTTTGGAGGTACAAATTCTTTCAGAACACAAGGTTCACCAAACCGCTGAGTGTCATACACTAGATAAGTTCTTCCGAAGCCTCCCTTTCCAAGAAGCTTGTTAATGAGATAGCGATGACCGATCAAAGTTCCTGGTTGAATCTCAGCTAGCATGGTTGTGTTGTTGTTTAAGTAAAATTTTACCTAATAGAACTGACGCATCCCAAACGACGATCGTTTTTAATCATTTTGTCGTGTGAGCCAAAAAGTCAGCTTATCCAAACACAGTAGCAAACCTCAACTCTCCTGACAGACGTCTCCCAAACAAGCGGTCAGCCTAAGCCCTTGTTGTTGTAACGTTTCTAAGTTCTCCTCAATTACCTTGGGTGGATTTTTCAATCTGCTTCATTACCTTTAATAACAAACAAAAAGCTTACAGTTAAAGCTTTTGCGCCTTGTGTCCTCTGACGGGCGAATTTCTGCCATCACGGACTATTCACTGATTTGAGTAACCCAGCCGCAAACTCTATTGCTTCTGCTGCGGTGGAAACCTTACCTTCTATTTGGGCTAGAGCAATTTCGGTTAGCAGTTTACCTACTAGTGGCGAAGCAGGAATTTTTAAGGTTATTATTATATCATTGCCACTCACTATTGATGTGGGATGAGCGACCAGATCGTCAGGGTTAAGGTAGCGGGCGATCGAGGGTGCAGTCTCCCCTACCTGAGTTCCTCTTGCTACGGCTAAGGCAACAATTGCCGGAAATGCCGCTCCTGCTTCTTGAAACAAGAAGTACTGTTCTCGTATGGACAATTGAGGTGTCTTAAACTGTGGTACCAGTTTTAAAGCTGTCAAAACAGCTTTAATTTCAGCACGGCTGTAGGTGAGTTGCATCAACTCAGTTTCTGCTGTCTCTGGTTGTGGATTGACAAGACAAGCTAGTTTTGCAATTCCCAACCATGTCGTTTTAACAGTCTCGCGTACATACTGGGAAAGCTCTACTCCAAGTTGATTCCATGTTTGTGCTATTTGAGATGCTGCTTTGTCAACTTCTGAAAGTAGCGAAACACTGTCTTTTGTCGAGTATTGGAAGAACTGCGCTAACAAACCATCTTCCCAAGCTTGTATCACCCAGGGAGTTCCTTGGGATGAGTTCAGCATATAACTTAATTCTACCCTGACTCTTTCTGCTGCTACTTTGCTAATGCATGGAGCTAAAGAGCGAATTGTGTCTTGTGTATTTGACTCAATCGTAAAACCAAGTTGTGCGGCTTGGCGGTATGCTCGCATCAACCGCAATGGATCGTCTTCTAAGTTAGCAGGTGAAATCATTCTTAAAAGCCGCTGTTGCAGATCCGCATAGCCTTGAAGGGGATCGATGATTTCTTGAGTATAGGGATTGTATGCGATCGCATTCACTGTAAAATCCCGTCTTCGCAAATCAGTTGTCAAACTTTCGCCTTCCTGTTGGGCGAAGTCAACCGTAGCTTGAGGAAACACCACGCGAGCAATTTGTCTTTTTGCATCAAGCAACACAAAACCTGCTTTGTAATGTGAAGCGATTTTACGAGCTGTCTTGACAGCGTTAGATGGTATTACAAAATCTAGATCCAGATATTCCCGTGTCCTAGAGAGGATTGCATCCCGCACAGCACCACCCACCATATAAGCTGGTTGTGGCAATAACTCAAAGCTAAAAGGCCAATAATCTGGGGATAAAGTAGAAGGAACTGGAATATTCATCGTAATAAAATTAAACCCAAAGACCGGGCAATATCAATTGCGGTTAAGCTAGAGTATCAATAAAGGTTCCTGGAATTGGTTCGATTATGTGTATTTGCGTGAACTGCCATTATGTAGATCGCTGTCTCACCTACCACGCGGTAGAAACGCAGCACGAGCAGCCCCACTTGACTGAAACACCAGATTTTGAGCCTAATGAACCTTCCATTAATGTTAACATCCGCCCGCGTGAGGATGTCATTGAAATGGAATGGGATGTTGTGGGATGTCTCAGCTTTAAGCGCGAAATGGGTAAGTGGGCTAAGTTACGTCCCGGTGAATTAGTGCCAACTTGATAGTTGGCGGTGTTGTGAAAGGGGCTAGAGAATGGGGATTGGGGATCGGGGAACAGATCGCCCAACAGAGAGTGTACCTTACTAGCCTCCGGCTTCTTTAGTCTCAACAAAAAATGCATTTTTTAGGAATAAAACTAACTTAAGAGCGCAGTAGGCGATCGCCATCCCAAAAAGTAACCAAGTTATCTGTACCGAAGCAATCTGTAACATCCAAAGACTCACTAACACCAGTCCCAGAAAATCGGCAATTAACACGCTGTAACGTTCGGAAATTTTCCAAGACTGAAGGACTATTTGCGAAGAGGTATCAATTTTGACTCCAGCAAATAAGTTAAACCACACTTGGCTCAATAAAATTAAAATCGAACCCCATCCCAGCCAAATTGATGCCGTGTAAAATCCTAAAAGTTCTATAAAAATTGTACTGGTAGTAATTTTTAAGAAAGTATCCAGACGTCTGTCCCGAACTTGCTTCTTTGCTTCAGCAATTTGTTGCAAATCCCAAGCCGCCATCCGGGCTTGTTCTATACAAAACAAAAATATCCCTACAGCTAGTACTTGATAGCTTAATTCCTGACCCCAAAGAACTTGTCTCAAGATACAAAGATTTGCCGGAAAGAATAATAAAAATATCATTCCAGGAATAGGCAACATGAGATGGTTTCCCTATGAGCACGTAGATGGAAATATATGGTAAAGCGATCGCACAAGGCTTGGCTGTAGTAAAATGCCACTTTGTACTTTTGGTACAGTGAGTAGTTATAGGGTTTGTGAATTGTTTGGCATTTTACGGGACGGGATGTCCTATTGATGCAGTCCAGATGGCAAACCATTGCTCGCGAGAAAGTATAAAGCGGTTAGCCGCAGCAAGGTTCTTCAACCTCTCAAGATTATTCGTACCAATGACTGGAACAATCCGGGCGGGATGTCGCAGGAGCCATGCAAGTGCCACTTGCTCTTCCGTTGCACCTTGCTCTCGCGCAACCTGTTGCAGGGATTCCCTCACGCGCACAATCCTGGGGTTATTGCTTGCAAACAGGGTTCCTCCAGCCAAAGGTGACCAAGCCATAGGAGAAATTCGCAGTTTTTGGCAATAGTCGAGAGTTCCGTCTTGAAGTGAAGCCATTTCAAGGACGCTTATCTCAATCTGATTTGTGACGAGGGGAAAGGAGAGTCGTGAGGCGAGAAGTTCCATTTGAGGAACAGTGAAGTTAGACACTCCAAAATGAAGTACTTTCCCTTGTTCGCGAAGGTCGGTAAAAGCACCCGCTACCTCATCAGCATCTAGAAGTGGGTCAGGTCTGTGGAGGAGAAGAACATCTATGCGATCCGTGCGGAGGTTGCGAAGAGAAGTTTCTACAGAAGAGATAATGTGTTCCCGGCTTGTGTCATAATGCTTGATGCTATGGGCGGGACGCTTGGGAGATACTAGCTTGATATCACACTTTGTTATCAACTCCATTGAGTCTCTAAGAGTGGGGGAATTGGCTAATGCTGACCCAAACAACTCCTCACAAGAGTAGTTACCGTAAATGTCCGCATGGTCAAAAGTCGTAATTCCCATTTCTATTGCGGTTTGAATCTTCTCAAGAATTCTGTCGCGAGTAACTCCCGCAGGATCGGCGGCTAAACGCCAGACTCCATAGACAATCCTTGATACATCAGGTCCTTGAGTAGAAAGTTTTAACCTCATCTGCTTTTTCCTAATAAACTGGCTATTGGTGGACATTGCTAAACTACTACTAGTACAGCACGGCGTAAATAACTAGACCATTAAGTAGCCAAAACTTTGCTCTTATAGGTCCACTTAAAAGGCTTATCCATTGTTTTGTTAAAATAGTCAGTAAAATTAAGGATTTTTCATATCTCAAGCGACTTCCATAATATACAGTACTGCTACACCCACAACTTGAGTTTTTATGCGAATGACAAAATATTTCTTGTGTTTGTGAAAGTAACGTAGAGTAAGATATCTAAAAGGAAAGAGCAAGATGACTTCCCAAGTTGTAGATACCACCTCAAAATTAATTGCCAAGCTGCAAACCTTACCACTCGAACAGCAACAACAGGTTCTGGATTTCGTTGAATTTTTAGTACAAAAATATCCTCATCCCCAACAATCATCCCAGAAACGGGTATTGGGTCTGAACCAAGGAGAGATTTGGATGAGCGATGATTTTAATGACCCTTTACCAGATGAATTTTGGTTAGGTGAGGGTCAGGTATGAAACTTTTATTAGATACCCACGTATTTATTTGGGTAGCAGGAAATCCTGAAAAGCTATCTGAGAAAGTAAGAAATTTATTAACCGATGCTAACAACTTTTGGGTAGTCAGCATCGCTAGTGTTTGGGAATTACAAATCAAATCTCAGCTAGGTAAGCTAAATTTAAACTCACCCCTTCCTAAATTAATCACAACTCAACAGCAAGTGAATAATTTACAATTATTACCCATTGAATTATCTCATATTTATGCCTTAGAAGCTTTACCAAGTCACCACCGCGATCCTTTTGACCGAATTTTAATAGCTCAATCAATATTTGAAAAAATGCCTCTGTTAAGTGTAGATGCAGTTTTTGATACATATTCAGTTGAAAGGATTTGGGAGTAAAAACACCAATTCAATAAATTAAGATAGCGATCGCTATCCAAAAACCACTTACCAATTAACTTTTCCATGCGGTCGCTACTACTACCAGCATATCAGGTGTAAATAATCCTCTCTCGTTTGTAGTTGCGATACATACGCTAAAGCGCTACTAAAAGCCAAATACAGAAATTTTACTTTTCGTTACGTAGTTTTGCATGATACCTCCCATAGCATCAAAAATCACCTTTCCTGAATTAACTGTAGCAATTCCTCAGTAGATATCTTGCTGCTCATCTCCGCACCTTCTAACAAACTATCCGCCAAATCTCGCTTGTGATGGTGCAGACTCACAATCTTATCTTCTATAGTATCTTTTGCTACCAAGCGATAAATCGTGACCGGACGTTGCTGACCGATGCGGTGGGCGCGATCGGAGGCTTGGTCTTCGACTGCTGGGTTCCACCAAGGGTCCATATGAATGACATAGTCAGCAGCTGTGAGATTCAGCCCCGTACCTCCCGCTTTCAGACTAATTAAGAAGATGTCCCCTTCTCCAGACTGAAAGGCATCCACCCGTTTTTTGCGTTCTAATGCTGGTGTACTCCCATCTAAATACTGGTACTCGATCTGCTGATTGTCTAAATACTCGCGGATTATCTGCAAATGATCCACAAACTGACTAAACACCAAAACCTTATGGCGATTTTCCAGCAACTCCTCCACCACCTCACCAAAAACTTGCAACTTGGCGCTGGGAAGTGGTGCATCAGGCATTACCAAACGTGTATTGCAACAGGCGCGACGCAGTTTCATAATTTCTGCTAGAACTTGTAGGTGTTTCTGACCTCCTGCGACTTCACTCTCTGCTAGTTTGGCGATCGCATCCCGACGCAACGCTTCATACAATGCCATTTCCTCCCGGCTCAAATCCACGTGCAAGGTAGTTTCAGTTCGAGAAGGTAACTCCTCCAAGACCTGATTTTTCGTGCGCCGTAGCAGAAACGGTTGAATCAGTTTTTTCAATCTATTACGTGCTTGTTTGTCCTGAAACTTCTCAATGGGAATGGCAAAACGTTGGTTAAAGCTTTCCAACGAACCAAGCAACCCAGGATTGATAAAGCGGAAAAGATTCCACAGTTCCCCAAGATGGTTTTCAATAGGAGTTCCCGTCGTAATTAGTTTAAACCCACCTTGAAGTTTCATTGCAGATTGGGAACGCTTGGTTGCTATATTCTTGATACACTGAGCCTCATCCAGAACAATAGTTTGCCACAGCACCTCAGACAGCATTTCAGCCACTTCTTCTTGTTGCAACAAACCGTAGCTGCAAATCAATATGTCAAATGGTTGCAGCCGCTCCAAAACTTTTTGGCGATTGCCACTCCCAAATTGAATAATATTAAGGGTTGGAGCAAAACGCTGCGTTTCACTTACCCAGTTCAAACACACTGAAGTAGGAGCCACAATGAGGGTTGGTCCTTCATGAGCGCGAGTCAGGATGACAGCTAATGCTTGCACCGTTTTCCCCAATCCCATTTGGTCAGCTAAACACGCCCCAACTCCCCAATGAGCCAAACGCGCCAACCACTGAAATCCCTCAAGTTGGTAATCTCGCAGTTCTGCTTGTAATGTAGAAGGCAGTTTTGGTTGTAAGTTCTGCGCCTCCTTAAGACGTTGGATATGCGCCTTCCAATGTTTGTCAGCTTGCAAATTCCCCACTTCTTCCGCCAAATCTTCCACAACCATTGCTGCAAGTGGGTGAAAGCGCATACCTTTACCATTCTTTTCCGTAAACGCCCGCAATTCATCAAGGCGTTTGCGAAATGCTTGGGTTAAAGCAAGGAATTGACCGTTTTTTAACGGAACAAAACGGCTGGGTGTTTGCTCTAACAGTTCCATCAGTTGCTGCATATCAAATACTAGAGTCTCATCCAATTTCAACTCTCCACTCACAGCAAACCAATCTCCCTGGCGTTGAATCTTTAACTGAAAATCGTTCAAGTCAGCACGGCGATCTATACGGAATTTTTCTCCTTCTGGCCATTCCAGCACTATGCTATCCCCCAACGCTTGCAGTTCCTGCAACAGTTCCAAACAGTCCTCGAGTTCCTTTACCAGCCATTCACCATCTTGTTCCTCTTGACGGGTTAAGGTGGGACAAGCTGCGATCGCAGCATTGGCAAGTTGCTTCTCCTCACTCAAATTGCGTGTGGTTTGCAAGCGCGTACCTTCAACCTCCGCAATCACGGTTTCACCACCCGTACCGGGGATGTAATAGGGACCACCTCCATCAAAAGGTCGAACCATGACAGCCACTTTCAACCCTTCTCCTGCGGGTAACAAATGAACGTGGGGTGTGGCTCGTGCTGCAACTTCTCGAGCATTTTCCAACCCGCCCCCAATATCAGAATGTACGGTGACAATTCCAGATACTGCATTGAGAGCAGCCAAGACTCGATCTTTAGCTAGGACAGGGACTTCCAGCCGATTTTCCTTACCTAAAATCTCTGCAATTCGTCGGTGTCCCGCACCGATTTCAATCACTTTTATCCGAGTTGGAGTTTCTTTAACAGCCAGGATTTCCTGTCTTTCTGGAAGCTTGGGAAAAAATTCCAGTATGAGGCGATCGCTCTTGGCGGAAGCCTTACCCGACTTATCAAGATTCCCTTTTTTCACCAACAATTCCGGTTCTCCTTTCACAATTTCTACCCGAGTTGTTGGCGAATCTTCCCAAAACACAAAAGGATGTCCTACTAACTCCAAAATTGCTTTTTCGTTTAAAGTGTATTCAGTTTTTCCGTAATATCCATAAGATCCATCATAATAAGTTTCAATATAAGCACAGACCCTTAGGTCTTGAGGGGTAATATAATCAAACTCACTCAGATTATCGCTCAACCGCTTCAAAGCGATAGGACGACCCACACCCCAAGTTCCCTTAGCATTGATCTTTTGTTCGCGAGGCTGCAGCACGCATTTGCTGGAATAGAAAGTAATAAACCAAGCCAAGCGCCGTTCAGTATAAGTTTTAACTGGTGTTTGCGGTTCTTTCTGAAGATTAGCTAGTGCTTTCAAGCTAAGTTCCCAAGGTTCTTGAGGTCGAATCAGGTCTACAATACTTTCTGCTTGGCTATCTTCACGCAAGATCGCTGCTTTCGCTTCATAAGTGCTGCGTGGTTTGAGCCGAGATAGCAGTTCTGCTGCTTCCATCGCCACCCAGTCGTAACCGGACGCCACTGCTTGCTCATATAAATGTTCTAACAACTTAGGAAGTTGCTTTTTTGCTCGATCGCCATCCATCCAGTAAAGACAAAGGGAACACAACAGAGTTTCTAAGCTGTTACCCTCTTCTATAGAAGGAACGCGAGCATCGACAACAAATGATTTTTGTGCGATATCGCCCTGCTGAACTTGCAGTACTATTTTCAGTCTCGAATAAATTAACCTCAACCAATGGTTGGACTGGCGTGAAATTAAACTGCTATATTCTTCTGCTTCCCGAAGGCGTTCGAGCGATCCCTCTTTCAACAAAGCTAAGATAAAAAACAAGCTGCTTGTAGTGCTGAAATATACCTGTCTTTGTCCCCTATCTTTCTTGAAGGCTTTGAGACCGGCTGTAAAATACTCAATAGCTTTTTCATGCTCGCCACGTAAGAAAGTTAGCCAACCCCAAAAGGTAGTCGCATAATGTCCGGACTCATCAGATATACGCTCCAAACTCTGTTGAGCCTCTTGTAGGTGACCTCTTAAAAGCAGTTGTTCCGTTAAAATCAATTGCAAATCATCTGAAGAATGCCCGTCAGGAGTAGAGCATTCTTCTTCAAGCAATGCAAACGCCTCTTCTACTGGATAACATTTCAAGGTTGCATTCCATAAAATAACAGATATAGCGCTCTTGTACAATTCTACAGGCAGAGTCCGAAACCAATCTGCATCAAATGGATTATTACAAACGAGAGTGAAGATATTTTCTATTGATATACGATCTTGAGTGTTGTATTTCCCATAATCCTCAAGTTGCTTGTGAATAAAATTGAAACTGTGGTTGTAAAGACCAATGCGGACTTCCCGGATTAATTGGCTCTGACTTTTAAAATATCGAGGTCCATCTTCCCATCGAGTTTTAATAGGTAGTTTTTCCTGAACGGCTTTAACTAGTGTGTCAAACCTTCCTGTTCTCACTGAATCGCGAGTCGCAATCTCCACAAGCAAAGGATGGCACTGAGGACCTTGTCCAAGTGGTTGTACCAACAACCCTGCTGCTAACAATTTATTAATATAAGGCTTTAAAGTTGAAGCATTAAAAAGATGACCTTTCTCATTACGTGCGCCAATATATGTCAAACATTCCAGAAACGTGGTTCTATTGATAGGCTCATAAATAACCGAAAACAATTGGACAATAGTTTGTTCCAACGTTGATAGCTGACGATAATCTTCAGCAAGTTGTGAGCGAAGCATATCGCTATCAGCCTCAGAATTGCTCGTGGTATTCATCAGGTTTTACGTATTTTTTCTATAAAAAAGTAGATAATAGATCCAACATTATAAACTAAATGCCTGCAAAAACTAACTTAATCTTTATTCACAGCTATTCTCTCTTTCTCTTACCTCTGCGACCTTTGCAGTTCAAAAAGTTTCATCACCTCACGCTCCCCGAAGTCTCTAAGGGTACACTCAGTCAACGGACATCAGTACTCTCTCGTTTTTAGCTAAAGGCTGGGAATGAACTCTGCAAGGCAAATGGGGAAAGGCGGAATCTCAGTCCACAACAGGCATTATTCCCAAGCGGAGCCACCGGATCGCTCGTGAGGGCGCAGACCTGCTAGGAGCCAATCCCATCCTCTAAAAAGTAAGGGCTCTAACTAGAGAGCCTTGTCAATCATTTTGATTTGATGTAGTATAAAATACCTTGAAAAAGTCACCAACAGTACGCAGGGCTCCTCTAGAGTACCATCGTCGATTTGTTTAGATTCAATGGACACAAGTTCGCCTAGTAGTCACAGTAGTCATCTCCCTCTTGCTCGGTGAGTTTGTCTCCCAGCAAGTGGGAGACATTAGGAGGTTATTATGCTCACCTGGGAAGGACGTGCTGAACTGTCAAGCATTGCTGACTTAAACCAGCTCAAAGTTGAACTCAATCGTTTACCAGCTGTTGATGTAGGCGACTACATTGTCGAACAGCCCACAGAAAAAAGAGCGATCGCATTCCGCTTGCTAAACAAAGACCAAGCGATCGCAGTTTTTGAATACTTACCCTCTGAAATTCAAGAAGAACTGATTGAAGCACTTCACGACACGCAAGTCTGTCAAATTGTAGAAGCAATGAGTCCAGACGATCGCGTAGAGTTGTTTGATGAGTTACCTGCAAAAGTTGTCAAGCGCTTGTTGCAACAACTTAGCTCTGAAGAAAGGCAAGTGACAGCAACAATTCTCGGCTACCCTGAAGGAACAGCCGGGCGTGTCATGACAACTAAATATGTCCGCTTACAGCAAGGTTTAACAGTGGGGGAAGCTTTAAACAAAATTCGTCGTTACGATGAAGATAAAGAAACCATCTACTACGCCTACGTCACAGACGAAAACCGCAAGCTCGTGCGGGTAATTTCCCTGCGCCAGCTATTATTTACCATTCCTGATGCTCACGTCAGAGATGTGGCTAGCGATCGCGTTGTCAAAGTCAAAACGGAAACTCCCCAAGAAGAAGTCGCTCAGTTGATGAAGCGCTACGACTTGATAGCACTTCCTGTTGTGGATCGCGAAGACAAACTTGTGGGGATCGTTACTATTGATGACGTAGTAGACATTTTAGAAGAAGAAGCCACAGAAGATATTCAGAAACTAGCAGGTGTGAGTGGTGGTGATGAAGCCGCCCTCTCGCCGCCCCATGTCACTCTCAGCAAGCGTTTTCCCTGGCTATTGGCTAATATTGGCTTGTATGTAGGAGCAGCAAGTGCGATCGCGCCATTTCAACAAGTCATTTCCGTAGTCCCAGTTTTAGCTGTCATCATGCCAATTCTATCCAATACCAGTGGTAACGTCGCCATTCAAGCTCTATCCGTAACAGTACGGGGATTGGGAGTAGGAGAAGTGACACCAAAAGACACTTTTAAAATTCTTCGTAAGGAAATTCTCGCAGGATTGGGGACATCTGTAGGGCTGGGATTATCCTTGGGTATACTGTCCTTAATTTGGTCACCACCGCAAGAGAGATGGGTAGCACTTGTTGCTGCGGTGGTGATGGCTGTGAACGTATTTGTCGCAGCTAGTATGGGTACAGTGCTACCAATGGGTCTTAAAAGATTAAAATTAGACCCGGCATTGATTAGCGGACCGTTGTTAACAACGTTATTAGATGCAGTCGGATTTCTCACTTTCCTAACGCTGATTTCGGTGGCTTTGAAGATTGTTCGTTAAGATAGCGCTCGCATTCTTGGATAAAATTGTGGACGGGCGATTTGCTCCAATTGCCCCTCCAATCTCACAATTTCATGTTGCTGAGTAGCGTTTGGGTTTTGGGTTTTCCATATTTTACTATCAGTGGTAGAAGCTGTTCGGTGACGATTGTTCCTTAGAGGATGTTTTAAAAGTCCTCTTGTTGGTAGCAAAATATTCAGATCCCCCTAAATCCCCCTTAAAAAGGGGGACTTTAAGAGGCTTTTTAAGGGGTTCAGGGGGATCGATAGGTACTTAAAAACACAGCAAATCACTTTTCAAACATCCTCTTAGAGACCATTTATAAAGTAAATCTTTAGACAACAAGACGATGTAACATAATACGAGTTATGACTCTGAAGATTGACCAACATTCCGAATCCAACTCCATCGATAGCTGAGTAATCGCAACTAATTGACATCAAACACTTATACTAAACTGGCACTTTAAGGAAGCAGCAAGCTGTTGAATGCTTGAATTTACAAAAAAAGAGATTAAAAAGAATTTGTTTTGAAAGTAATCAAACCTCGTCAGGAAAAATTTTTTTCTCTGTTTGAGAACCATCTTCGTTATCCCTTATAAAAGTGTGAAACTCAAGCTCAGTTAAATCATTTTTTTTATGAAATTTCATAATTTCCCATACAGTAGGAGCTTCTTGTAATTTAGTATTGATAATAACGATCTCAGGTTCTCCAGATTCCTTATCGCTACGCTCAATAATAAAGTTCTGACCGTGATGCCAAAATGTTGTGGTAATTGTTAAAAATTTTTGGATTGTGCTGTCTTTGATTCTAAGTCTTGTATGAGACACCAAAGATGGTTCAACATCTAAGTATTCAATTGCATGGTTGTATTCTGGAACACTATTCCAAACTAGTTCTTCATCTTCATCTAATAAATTTAGATCGAAGTATTCTTCTGGTGACATCTCAACTGTATGCCATTGTGGCTCGTTAGCAATTTTATAATCTATAAATATCTCCAGAGACATATACAAGCATACCTCATATTGAATTTAATAATGGTCTGAATTTGACGGACATAAATTGACCGTATTATTTAATTGAAAAAATCTTTTTACTCCCATTATGAATGAAGTTGAGGAAATGCACAGTATATTAGTTGCTACTTTTTAGTTCACTGGAACACATTAATTTATTAGAAACAGCCGATCTATAATTACAGTGAATCAGTTACGTGATTTGATTACTGATGGACGAGTTGTTCTGGTTGGGGCTGTAAAAAGGGATATATGCTGGACTCACGGAGCATTACTCAAAGCAGTACGTAACAAAACTGAACCTTTATACTTCCCCTACCGATTCCTCAAATATTCCCCAGTTCCTCGTTCGGGATTTACATGGACGTATTTACCCGTAACAGCCAAACTGGAGTGTCCGAGTTGCTTCTGCACGCAAATAGTTGGCGCACCTCTTTTAAGAGCATGAGTTGCATGGGCGTGTCTGAGCCAATTTGGTGAAAACTTAATCCCTGCTTTTTCGCACACCTCTGCCATCAATGCCCTGATACCTCTATCGGTCAGTGCTCTCCCCTTCCTACGATTTGAACAGCTTGGGAAAACTGGATCGTCAGGTGAAGCATCACCCTTGACTGCCAAAAGTGCTGCACTAGTTTCGGGGTCAAGTCTCATAGAGCGCGTCTTACTCCCTTTCCCCGTCACCGTTACAATAATGCAATCCCCATCCTCTCTGATTTGCTTCCATCGCAACCCCGGTTTGGACTCTGCTTTTTTTCCCGCTGTTGCTTCTGTTTCCCCAATCTCCCCCACCTGACAACCGGAATAGTAAATCAACTGAAATAATAGCAGATGGCGATCGCTCAAAATACCTGCTGCTTCCTCTAATTCCCAAATTTGTTGTTCACTCAAGATTCTCTGGGATAAAGTTTCTTCCCACTCCATAGCAAGTTCGGCTGCTGCATTGCATGGAAAATAGCCAATACTTTCTTTCGTCCCAAAAGACCAGAGCGACCTGATAGCAGCAACATATTTAGCAGATGCATTCTGACTCAACCCTTTCCGATCTTTCTGCCCTCGTACTGGCTTTTCCTCCTTAAGCCAAACCACATAAGACTGCAAATGTGCCAGGGTACAGAAACGCAGATCGCTAATTGAGTAGCGATCGCGCATCCAACTGCACAAATCCAGAGCGATCTGACAGTACACCCTTTTGGTTTGAGCGCTTTTAATGTTGGCAGAATTTATCCACAATTCCACTAACTGTTCTGTAGTTTGAACTCTAGCTCTCCCAGGGAAGTAATAATCTCCAAGCATCTGAATTTCTTCCCCAGAAAAGATTTCAGCATCTATAACATCTATTTTGACAATTTCGTTCATAAAGGAAATAACGAGAATTTATCGTTCAAGAGGGATGGCGCTTTGAAGTATACAAAAAAGCATAATTGCAATCTTCTCGTTGAGAAACCGTGTATTTGCTCATCCCCCTTTTCAAGTTTTGAAGCGAGCAACAAGTTTCAATCCCGTTTCCGGGAATCGTTAAGTTTCAAGTTAACAGTTCCTTTATGTAACTTGAACCACTTGATGGCAGTAACTGCCACGATGTGCTTCCACAAGGGCACTGCCATGATGTGCTTCCATTTTGAAAGCAAAGTAGAAAAACAGGGAAGATAGTAAATATTATACACGATGTTTTCCAAAGATTTTATTGTGTAATTTGTAACGTGCGGAGATTTGGGAGCACAAATCAGGAAAATATCTGTACAAATCTTTCGAGTCATAGCCAAGTTGAAATGCAACCTGCTTTAAAGATTGGGGTGGGTTTGATTCGTGATGCTGCTCTAAAAATTCTCGGGCCTTGGGAGCATCAAATGGACGATTAGTTTTAAAGTATTGTTCGGATAATGGTAATTCTTGAAAAACTATAGGATTATCCAGATCTAGTTTCCCTAAATAGATATCAATTAAAGAGATAGATAGTCGGTAGCATACACGTAAGAGTTTATCGAGTTGGGGTAATGCGTTACCAACACGCCAATCTCTTGGGACAGTAGAACTTAAATACATTTGTTCTGCAAAAGCTTTAGCATTGCCTCCAGTTGCTACTTGAATACACTTATCTATAGCAAGAGCTACATATTCTCGCAAAGGTAGTTCAATTAAATAGGGAGCTTGAGCGATTAATAAACCAAGCTGTTGTGCAATAAAGTTTTGCCATTCTATATCTTGGCACCTCAAAAGGTGCGATTCAATCGTTGAACAACTTATACCTAACCAGGAATGGCATCTACAACAAAATCCATTTTTAGTGTTCCAAGCTAGTAGATAAATATTGTGACCGCAATTTGGACAATAATTCATCAAAGGATATTTATGGAGCGGACAAATTTTCAGTGCGGATACACACCAAATTAATGGTTCATATACTGGTAGTCCTTTCTGGCTAGATTCTGAGTAACATAATGGACACCAAGCTTTATATTTACGTAATAAATTTCTAGTCGATAAAACTTGTGACCAGTAGATTAATGTTAAATATTTTAAATGGGGTTGTTGAGTCAGTTTCTGTAAGATTAATACAGGTTCAAGTGCCATAGTTCCAGTCCCGTTCCATGCACCTGTCTGATTAAAAAAGATGTGGAAAAATATATTGGATAAACTATCTAGATTCGGTCCGGGATAACGGCTAATGAGAGGAGCTAATTCCTGAGCCAGTAAGATTCCTGTAGGAACTTGATGAACAGCAGCTAAACGTGTGATGTAGCTGGTAAAACTTTCAGTTAGTGGTGTGCCTAATAATAATGGTTGTAACGGATATAAATGACTACGCTGCGGTAGATTTAATTGCTGGATAGACTCCGGCGATTGTAAATTTAATTGATTAAAGAGCATTTTCACCTCCTCCAACAATATCCCTGTTGGCATTGCGTTCACCAGGACGACGTTTCTTTTTCTGAATTTTTACTTCTGGACTTGTGGGTAAATTATTGTGGCTTGGTTGAGCATGAATATTGGGATTTTGGCTAGAACTAACTATTAAGCCTAAAGACGAACGAAGTTTTTCTACTTGATTCTCTCCAGACAATAAAATATTCTCACCCTCAATTGCTTCCGTTAACATTCGTACAGATTTAGAGACAGCAGGTGCATAAGTTTGTAAGTGGTTTTCATTTAAAGATTTTGATGACTCAGATAAAGCTTTTCTTAGGGACTGTGTCAGCCAATCTTTAACTATTCCTACACACCCAATACTCCGCTCATAAAAGTAATCCCAGCGTTTTTCCAAATCAGGAGTTTCAGGGGTTGGTCGTAATATTCCAATACATCCGGGTCATATTCCATCTCATATATCAATGCCAATTCGTTGCGATGGCTCTCAAACTGAATCACCACACCCATTTTTTTACTTGGGTATCGCCCGACAACATTTCCCACCTTTCCCCTGACCCGTCTTGACGGTGGAGAACTACGTATCGTTTGAATCATTGTATATTGTTGTGGTGACAACTCCACTGATGCCGACCACTCATTAAACTCTGATTCTGTCAGCATTTCTACCTCGGTACGCAATTTTTCCTTCATTGCATACTTCTATTCAATCGAATCTTTTTCCTAGAAAATTTAAGAACTATTAATTTTCTTCTACTTGCTGCCACCAACTGCTTCAAAAAAAATTGGGCTTATCATCAATCAAACCCTTGCGGTGACTATTATCTAGCTTTTTTGTCTGGAGTATTAATTCATACCTTTTTCTCCAGAAATCCCATAATTCTTACAGCTTTTGTACTACACGATTTTAGTACAACCGCCCACTATGTACTCATTTATCTGTCATCAACGCTTCCGTCTTTCGGATGCTCCCAACTAGAATCGCCTCAATACTCAATGATGTTAAACTTTAAAACCATTGCTATGCAACGCTTTTAGCTGTTTGTCATTTGATTACATACTTACTGCCATTTTGCTGCTTCCATTCTTATACTTACTGCCATCCACTGCTTCCGTGATTGTCATAGTCGCCTAAGAAGGCTCAACGCCATCATTACCATTTCAAGCTTTTTTACTGCCATCAACTGCTTCCACTTTACTGCCATCTCCTGGGTAAAGTGACACGGTTCATCGTGTAATCAATCGTTTCAATCCCGTTTCCGGGAATCGCTAAGTTTCAAGTTAGCCAGAACACATAAGATTAATGAGCCAGGGCAACGTTTCAATCCCGTTTCCGGGAATCGCTAAGTTTCAAGAATCACTCAGCATTAGATATTGTTAAACTTATTAAGTTTCAATCCCGTTTCCGGGAATCGCTAAGTTTCAAGTTAATTATTCAAATTCTTTAGTAATTTCAACTTCAAGTTTCAATCCCGTTTCCGGGAATCGCTAAGTTTCAAGTTTTATTAAAATGTTCGCTACTCCTAAAGATGCTTGGTTTCAATCCCGTTTCCGGGAATCGCTAAGTTTCAAGGTGGATGGTGTATTTTAGGCATTCACAAGTTCAAGGTTTCAATCCCGTTTCCGGGAATCGCTAAGTTTCAAGATCAATGTTAGCCTAGTATTA
This sequence comes from Tolypothrix campylonemoides VB511288_2, assembly GCF_045999855.1. Taxonomy (NCBI): domain Bacteria; kingdom Bacillati; phylum Cyanobacteriota; class Cyanophyceae; order Nostocales; family Tolypothrichaceae; genus Tolypothrix; species Tolypothrix campylonemoides. The sequence goes on along the minus strand of NZ_JBFPMW010000010.1, from coordinate 76,859 downwards.
GGAATTCATATTTTAAGGTTTCAATCCCGTTTCCGGGAATCGCTAAGTTTCAAGGCTAATAGGTGTCCGAAAGACAATAAATTCTTTATGTTTCAATCCCGTTTCCGGGAATCGCTAAGTTTCAAGCCGCGACTTTATGAAGCTGATCAAACAAGACGTTCGTGTTTCAATCCCGTTTCCGGGAATCGCTAAGTTTCAAGTGTGCATGACTTTCTCTATGTGCTTGAGTTTGACGTTTCAATCCCGTTTCCGGGAATCGCTAAGTTTCAAGTCGGTCACATAGCAGTCACATAGCGCGATCGCTGTTATTGTTTCAATCCCGTTTCCGGGAATCGCTAAGTTTCAAGTTTGAATCCCCCCCCGCGATCGCGCTGAGGAAAAATTTGTTTCAATCCCGTTTCCGGGAATCGCTAAGTTTCAAGAAGTAGGTGAAGTTGTCCAATTTAAACCAAAATTGCGGTTTCAATCCCGTTTCCGGGAATCGCTAAGTTTCAAGCGTGGCAGAGCACGACTGAGGAGCTTGGTATTGAGTGTTTCAATCCCGTTTCCGGGAATCGCTAAGTTTCAAGATTTTTGTCGCAATTCAATCTTAAAATTCAATTAATGTTTCAATCCCGTTTCCGGGAATCGCTAAGTTTCAAGATGATGTTGTATTGTAATAAACCTACTTAACAAAAGTTTCAATCCCGTTTCCGGGAATCGCTAAGTTTCAAGTATAGAAGATTGGGAAGAGAATAATAAATTAATCAAGTTTCAATCCCGTTTCCGGGAATCGCTAAGTTTCAAGTGGGCAAGACCTCATGAGCTATGGAATGAAAAATTGTTTCAATCCCGTTTCCGGGAATCGCTAAGTTTCAAGCTACCTTGCTAAGGGCGCTTTTATCATGGGAATGTCCGCGTTTCAATCCCGTTTCCGGGAATCGCTAAGTTTCAAGTGTGAGGCGCTCGGATTGCCGTGGGTGTTACTCGTACGTTTCAATCCCGTTTCCGGGAATCGCTAAGTTTCAAGCAAGCAGCCAGCACTTAAGAATCGGAACACTGCAAACTATGTTTCAATCCCGTTTCCGGGAATCGCTAAGTTTCAAGTTTGTGGCGTAGCATTTGTGAATATATGCACCACAATGTTTCAATCCCGTTTCCGGGAATCGCTAAGTTTCAAGCCCAGAGGACATCAAAGATCCGAACAAGAGAGCGGCAGTTTCAATCCCGTTTCCGGGAATCGCTAAGTTTCAAGAGGGCTATTACGACGAGTTTAAATCCGAATTAGCTAGTTTCAATCCCGTTTCCGGGAATCGCTAAGTTTCAAGTTGACCAATTTTAGCCGACCTCCTGTGTGGACAGTTTCAATCCCGTTTCCGGGAATCGCTAAGTTTCAAGGAGTTTTTACCTGTAACGTAGCTGTCTTTAGGGATACGTTTCAATCCCGTTTCCGGGAATCGCTAAGTTTCAAGTTTGTAGTTTGGTAATTTACGTAGCAAAAAAACAAGTTTCAATCCCGTTTCCGGGAATCGCTAAGTTTCAAGCTGGCATTGTTCAGTCAACTCCTACTAAATGGAAGTTTCAATCCCGTTTCCGGGAATCGCTAAGTTTCAAGCACTAAAAGCACAAAGATTAGTAGGTACGGTTTCATCTTGTTTCAATCCCGTTTCCGGGAATCGCTAAGTTTCAAGTCCGCCATCTGAAACCCTTACAGAGCATGAATTCTACCAGACGTTTTGGCAGATCGAAAAAATAACCTCATTTCAGACTGCTTTATTGACATAAAATATCAATAGTTCCAAATCTCAAAATGCTACAACTATTAACTTGTCTAGGTTCTGGCGATTTTGGCAGAACCCCCTAGGTTTTAGCTCCCGCTTCGGTTTGCCAAACATCAATCTAGTAACATTATAAATGGACTGCTTCTGGGCGTCCAGAGATCGGTTAGATATCTTCATGTTAATTGTAGCGATCGCCAACGCCTATAATTGCCTGCTGCAAGGAGGTTGGTAGCCTAAGATGGTATATGAATTAATTGCATACCTGCTTGAATGGGGTCAAAATCTTCGGCAAAAATTGTACTAAGGCTGTATTTTGCTCCGGTAAAGTTTGCAAGAGCAACGACTGCTCCAGACAAGTCAGCACCGCTTAAATTGGCATAGCTGAAGTCGGCTTCTCGCAATCGAGTTTCTAACAAACTAGTTCTTATAAGCATAGCTCCACATAAAGTGGTTCTTAACAATATAGTTTTTTTGAGAACAGCACCCGTCATGAACGAACGATTGAGATTGGCACCCGTTAGATTTGCCTGACTCAATTGAGCTTTATTAAGAATTGCTGTACTGAAATCAGTCTGAAACAAAAGTGCTTCGCTTATATCTGTCCCAGTCAGGTCGGCTTTTCTCAAACTGGCTCTACTCAAATTAATCCCTCGCAACACAACTCCACTTAAATTAGCACCGTTGAGTTCAGACCTTTCAAAGTTACGTTCTCCTTGGCTGTACTGCTCTAATAGTTGTTCGGCACTCATAACTTTTGGCATTCCAAATCCTTTTATCCTTGACATCTGTTCCAAGATAATCTAAGAAAGGAATCAAAATGTTCATGGAAAATCCTTAATTTTTACTGAGTTTCGCTACTTGCAATCGAGCGCGATCGGAAATTGACTCCCATAAAGGCTTCATTCAAATAGGGATAACTGAATCCGTTTGGCTGACTTAACATTATCGAGATTGGACAGCGAAATGCCCAACAACCTCACACCGCGTTCCTCCATGTCAATGGCTTCAAAGAGTTCCCTGGCAACAGCTGCAATCCGATCCAACTCACCGATCGGACTCATTAATGTTTTGCTGCGGGTCAAAAGCTGGTAGTCTGAAAACTTCACTTTTAGGGTTAAAGTCCGTCCGGAAGCTTGATGTTTGTTTGTGCGTTCGTAAAGGATTTGGGCAATTTGTTCCAATTCCACCAGCATTGAGGCGCGTTCGTGTAAATCTTCAGCGAAGGATGTCTCCGCACCAATGGATTTACGGATGCGGTTGGGTTCTACGGCGCGGTCATCTTGACCCCTGGCAATTTTGTAATAGTGCTGTCCTACTTTGCCAAAGTGTTGGGTTAGTTCAGACAGCGATTTCCGACTGAGATCGGCACCAGTACGAATTCCCAACTCGTGCATTTTAGCCGCCGTCACCTCTCCAATCCCGTGAAACTTCTCAATTGGTAACTGTTGGACAAAAGCTTCGGCTTGTTCTGGCAAGATGACCCAAAGCCCGTTTGGTTTGTTCAGTCCCGATGCCATTTTTGCTAGGAACTTGTTGAAGGATACACCCGCAGTTGCAGTTAATCCAGTTTCTTCTAAAATGGCAGCTTTGATGTGTCTGGCAATGGTGGAAGCATAAGAAAGGTTTTGCTTGTTTTGAGTTACGTCCAAGTAAGCTTCATCCAAAGCAACGGGCTCAAATAAGTCAGTGTAATGCTCGAAGATGCTGTGGATTTGCTCTGATACAGCACGGTAAACCTCAAACCGGGGACGGACAAATATCAGGTGGGGACATTTGGAGATTGCAACTCGTGAAGGCATAGCAGAATGAATCCCGTATTTTCTTGCTTCGTAACTAGCTGCTGCTACCACCCCGCGCTCCTTGGGAGACCCACCCACGACTAACGGTTTGCCTCGGTAATCGGGATTGTCCCGTTGCTCAACCGAGGCATAAAAAGCGTCCATGTCTACGTGGATAATTTTTCTTATACGAGCGCCCATCAATGGAGAAAACAAATCCCATAGTATCAATCATATAGTACTTTTGCACTAGAAACGAGATAATAATTATGAAGATAATTCTGTTCGTACTATTAAACTTAGTAAAGCAATGGGGACGCACTGTACGCTGAAATTAGTAAAGGCAGTGAGAAAAGCCAAGTTCTCAATCTTGCGGCTTTGTTTTTCATAGCTTATGAGTTTTTAACTCAGCAGAATACTGAACAACTCATACCACGATAGGTGCGACGCTCGTTCATGCGAATGCGATCGCTCCGGGAGATGGTTGTTACTGTTCCGGACAGTTAGCTTTAATACACTTTACTCTATATTCTCTATTTTCTTTCTCTAATCGTTTAACTTCATTGTTTTGTGATTGAAGTAGATGCTTTAGACTATTCCTCTCTTTCTGAAGCTCTTCCAATTGACTTGTCAGTTTTTCTCGCTCTTGTCGAAATTGCTTAACTTTTTCGGTGAGCGGTCTGACTGCGTTTTCCTCAAGCCGTTTGACTGCACTCTGGGGCTGCTGTCCGAGTTGCTCAATCTGAAATGTAGCACTATCGTATGTTACTTCAACGATTTTGATCCGGTAATTATAAATCCCCTGATAGTCGTAAGACTTTCCTAATTTTCCTATTTGACAGATTTCTTTCTCATCAGACTCAGATTGGATAGCACGAATATTACAATCACTTTCTGTAAAAATGTCAAGATTTTTATAATCATCTGTGCCAATAGTACCCCCTACAGATGAACTAGAGACATCACTGACGGAGATTGAAAGTCCCTTCGGGTCAGTAAGGTACTCTAACTTGCCTTGTTTAACTGTGAGAGTTTGAAATGGGATCGCTTTCTTTTGACGAAGATTGTTGAAGCTAGATATAACTCCAGATATAACTGGCTTTAACTGAGAGCGAAAGATAAAAATACCCGATACCGCGATCGCGGGAATCAGTAGTGCAATTCCAAAAGAAACACCTTTTCTAACTTGTTGAGTAATATACTCTTGGTGTTGCCGTTGTAGGATGAGCCGACGCGACCGTTTTTCTTCAACGTTTTTAATAGCTTGTCTAATGATATGTGCGGGAATTTGTGCTTCTAAACCCGCTTGTTCTAAATCCGCAAGTGAGTAACCAGTGTTTGCCTCAGTAAATAATCGAGCAGCTTCCGCTAGAACTTCAGCTGCCATATCATCAGGAATGCGGGAAGATGAATGACTCATAAATGTTACATCAATTCACCACGTATTTTAGGGAAAAATGCATCCAGCTTCAACCGTACTTATAACTTTGTTTGGACTAAAGGACGTTTTTGCGATAAGCCGGGGGAGGCTTGCGCCGAAGCGATGCTACAAAGCAGCCGATAAAGCGATCGCATTGGCAAAGACGCCCCTCAGTACTTGGAGTTCCCTCCCAAAGCTACATCGAATGGGTAATACGTCGCAAGCGATCGCGCGTACCCCTAACTAAGATTTGCACCTAACCAACTTCCAGGCTTGTTACTGCAAATATACGGTTTATGGGCAACTTAGGAATTTCTCTGGTGTACATTCTAGCTACTTCAGAGACAGGCTTCATTCCGTAACGTTGAGCTAGAGCGATCGCTTCTGGATTGGCATCCGGCACATCCAGAAACACGGGAGCATCGGTTGCCTTAGCAAGCAAAGCAAGTAAGAGTTGTTCGGCAATCTGTCCTTTATTTGCAAATAAAGGTCCAATGCGAAAACCAGTATGGCTTTGTCGGATGACTCCATAACCAACAATATGTCCTTCGCTCATCACTCCTAAAGCAGCACTGTTTGGCTGCTGAATCCATAATTGCAGGAAGCGAACTCGCTCGGTGGGAAAAAAATTGCGCTCGTAAGCAACTAACTCATCAATTGGCACAGCTGCAAGTTCTACGACGTTATCTGGTACTGCACCGCCGCCAATTGCCTTGTAACGAATATGGTTGTAAGCAATTTGGAAACCCGATTTTTTGTAGTTTTCTTGTTGGGCAATGACTCCATCTACACTAATGTTACGCTCGGTACTCAGATATGCCATTGCAGTCTTCCATATTTTGAGCCCAAAGCCCTGCCCGCGAAACTGTGGCTTAACTATGTAAAAACCAATAACGCCAAAGTCTTTTCCGTAAGTTACAGCAGAAATGCTCCCTATTGGCTCGCCGTTCAATTCAGCCAGAAAAAAACCGTGGGGATCGCACTGATAAAAACATTCAGCATCATATATACCAGGATTCCAACCTTCATCTGCTGCCCAAGAAATTACTAACTCAAATTCAAACCTGTTCATCGGGCGAATAATGAAGTTGTCAGCGCTCGTTGGCGATTTTGCAGTCATAATGTCTTTTTTTCTAGGTAATTACCTGAATTTGAACAACTGGGAGAAGTTCTTTTGGATATTCTCGTTCTTCTTCTAAGTCGTCATCCTAATAGTCTTGTTCGTTATCATCAAACATAGTGACACGAAAGTGTTAGTTTACAAACTGTAACTTACTACAAAAAGCCCATTTGTCAATTTTAAAGTAGAAGCAGTACGCAATCTGATTTTCTAGATTGAACCAAAGTAGGATACAGCATTTTGCGATCTTATCTCCATACGTCTTAGGTACCGCGCTGTTAGTTCTCAAGCGCAGCGACTTTACCTATTTGCCCTTAAAATGTAACTTGTAACGCATTCGTTCAACAAGTTAACGGATGGGTTAAAGAGTCTGCACTCGAAGCACTCAGCGATCGTCGAGTTGTTGATGTTGCTCACCACATCATAACAGGTGCAGCATATTTATATCGTCTGCATCATCTCAAACTGCAAGGATGTTTTTTACCTTCTAATGACTGGATTTAGCGTCCTGAATGACATTGTGCTGAAAAGCAAATAATTAGATGATTGCCGAAAAGTGTAATACCCAATGGTCAAAAATCACCACAAGCATTGTCTGCAACTATCAATGATTTCCCTTTCAACCTGTCCGATACTGAAATCATCGAACGCAAACAAATGATTTTACAAGGAGATTGAATTATGAATATAAAAGTTATTGGTTTAGCTGCTATTCTTGGTTTATCTGCACCTGCAATTACAGATATTGTTTTAAATCCTCAAAGTGCTGTAGCGATGCCTACAGATTTTGTTCGTCCGACAGGTGCTTTTACAGATAGCAGTCAAGAATGGGTTGTAAAGCTTAATTTAGACCAATTTGGTATTTATACTTATTCAGGTCAAAATATCAAGCAAGGAAGTGATTTAACTTTAAAAAATCCAGAAATGTCTGGCAATAACCAAAGTTACACTTATACTTTCAAAAATAATAACTACAAATATATTATTACTTATCAACCATCAGACAAAAAACATATTCGTCTTACAGTTGTTAACCCACAGGGAAGTACAATCTTAAATAAACTGATGGCTAAGGTATGAAATTATAGAGATATTTCAACTATTTGCTTGAGGGAAAACATCAGATTTAAGTAGGTGCGGTCTATATAAGTTGACTGCACCTGTTCTTGTTACCAGTATAGGATTAAGGAATAAGGATTATGGATAGAGTCCTGATAGTACAAGGGTTAATTGTATTAGTGACAGTGGGAATAATCCTGTACATTCTATATCTATGCTTGCATTTTTGGCATCAAAAACTTTTTCTATCACAACAACTCCAGCTTCAGCAGGATTTAATGGAAAAGACATTTGCTTCAATTCACAATGGTCCAGTACAAATGTTGGGGTTTCTTATTAGAGAAGTTGAAGTTCAGCCAGTAAATCAACAAGAATTACTAGAGTATCTACGTGGTATTTATCAAGATATTTTAGTAAATGTTGAACAACTGAATATGCCGCATTCTACTTTAAACAGATGAATCGAAAGTCATCAGCATTTAGACTGTCTTGGAGTTTCAAGAAGGCAGGAAGCAGAGAGATTGAAGCTGTAACTTAATTGCAGGACCTTCTGCCATCTGCCCTCGTACTTCTGCCTTCTTGATAAAGTTGACCTTGGGAGAAATCTCCGCATAATTATTAATTGCAATTAGTTCACTATTGGCAGGAATACGTGCCCAGCCTCTTACGTAGAGGTTGGGTTTTTTATTTTATTCAGTGGAGTGGAATATGCAGGAAAGCCTCTGACTTTTCACGGCATCTGGAAAAGGTTATTTTGAGGGTTTCTCAAACCCTAACTTTTACGTTACCTATTTTCATTAAATTAGAGTTATTGAGAATTAGACTGTGGAAAAAGCCACACTGTTTCGTGGTTTGAGTGTGATATATTAGGATTGAAAAAATTATACGGCAAGTTACCGTATAAGAAGTAGTTGGGCAGCACGGAACGAATAAACGACTATAAAGACTCAATGCAGAACTCCCTGAAGCTCGGATTCTTCATCCAGCCCGTCCACCCGCCGTCCCGTTCCTATGGGGACGTTCTTTGCGAGGATCGCGAAGCGGTCGTGCTCGCCGACCGACTTGGCTACCGCGAGGCCTTCATCGGCGAGCATCTCGTTGACTCGGCCGAGACGATCACCTCGAGCCTCGCTTTCATTGCGAATCTCGCCGATGCGTGCCCGTCGATCGCCTTCGGTACCGGCGTGCTTCCGCTCGCCAACTACCACCCGGCGATGGTGGCAGCGCAGGTTGCGATGGTGGACCACCTGGTGCAGGGTCGATTGATCCTGGGAGTCGGACCTGGCGTTGCCGGTGACGCAGAAGCCATCGGAGATTTGGGCTCGGATCGAAATCGCAAGACCCAGGAGGCGCTCGAGCACATGTGCCGGATCTGGAGCGAAGAGCCGCCGTACCGGATCGAAGGCAAGTTCTACCGGACCACCACGGAGCGATCGCTCGATCGAAACATCGGAGTGGGTGTCGCTGTCCGACCGCTGCAAGAGCCCCATCCGCCCATCGCCATCACCTCGATCCGACCGGACGCTCGGGGACCGCACGCCGCAGGAGCACGCGGCTGGTCCGGAATCTCGGCGACCTACCTGGGTGCATACGTAGTCCGGGCCCACATTAAGAACTACCTGGAAGGCCGACGAGCGGCGGGCCTCTGTGCCGATGCTTCCGGGTGGCGCGTGGCACGCAGCGTTTTCGTGGCCGATGACGAGGCCACGGCACATCGCTACGTGCATCGCGAGGGCGGCGCACACGACTTCTATTTCCATGTCATGAGGACCAAGCTCGCGAAGGCCGGCGCGCTGGACGTCATGCGCGACTTTCCCGACCAGCCGGATTCCGATCTCTCTACGAAACGGTGCATCGAGCGTCTCGTAATCGCGGGAACCCCCCAGAGCGTCGCTGACCAGATTCTTGCATTCCGCAACGAGGTCGGCGCGTTCGGCACACTGCTCTACACGGGCCACGACTGGACCGATCCAGCGCTCGCCCAGCGCTCCATGGAGCTCATGGCGAAAGAGGTCTGGCCCCGGATCGAGCGGGCCGCGCATGAGACAACACCAAAAGGTCAAACTGACGGTAAGGCATTTTCAGTCTGATGGATAGCCCAACCATTGCGTGCAGCCGACGCCCGTTAGCGGGTGCGGCTGACGCAGGCGTTAAACCGCTTCGCGTGACGCAAGATGTTCGCGCCTGATTGTATATCTAATGGAGAAAGCTTTTGCGACTGAGACACATAACACACTCTGATTCGGTTCGCAAACATTACACGCGAATTATTTTTTAATTGGATCGGGTAGTGTTTATCATTTGGAACGCTATATTTAAAATTTTGGTGCAGTAGCCAACCTTGGCATCAAGTTTCTAACTCTAACCAACCTCTCCATAAAACTTGTATACCAATGGCACTGTTTTTCCTATGTTCTAAGTATCCTCCTAGGCGGGCGATAGCGCGGATTGCCCATTTAACCGATTGCCGAAAAGTGTAATACCCAATGGTCAAAAATCACAATTGTCTTTGTCCGCAATTATCAATGATTTCCCTTTGATATTCTCCGATACTGAAATCATCAAACACAAACAAAAAAGGAGAAAGTTATGCCAGTAGATACTCAAGACCGTACATTGAAACTTGGCGATCGAGGAGATGATGTTAAGCATTTGCAACAAGACCTGAATCTTCTAAAATATGGACCATTGACAGTTGATGGTGACTTTGGCACAAAAACAGAAACTGCGGTAAAACATTTTCAAAGCAATAACAAGTTGACTGTAGATGGAATTGTTGGACCACAAACTTGGCAAGTTTTACACGAACAAGCAGCAAGGGCAAGAAGAGCCAGTTAATTTCATAGATGGCTTTAATCATAGCTGAAAACGCTTACTCAATAGTAAGGTGGGCTCTGCTCCACCCTACTAAATTAACATTTATTGAGTTTTATACAGAACTAGTCGGATTTCTTGTATTTCGTAAAATTAAATCAAGATTATGAAAAGACGGACATTTCTATCAACAACTGGTTTAACAGGTGCTGCACTAATTGGGTCTCAACTTCTAGTTAAATCTAACGCATCAGCAATTACACAAACATCTGAGTATAAAAAGCCGAATATCCTTGTAATTGTTGTAGACCAACTACGAACCCCAAAATGGTTTCCAGCACAAGCGACTCTCGACAGTCTTCTACCCTACATGGCTAAATTACGAAAAAGTTCTGTTAGCTTCACGCGGTACTATACAGCAGCAACAGCCTGTACTGCGGCTCGCGGTACATTGGTAACTGGTTTATACTCCCATCAAACCTATGTAATGGATACACATTTGAACGATGGTAGTGGTAAAAATGGCTTACTAATTAAGGCACCGGCACCAAGTCTTAACCCTGGTTTTCCGACTTGGGGAAAACTGTTGCGAGACAACTTTGGTTACAGTACATGGTGGTTCGGGAAATGGCATTTATCCACTACAAACTCCCTCGAACCCTACGGATTTAGTGGAGGAACTTATCCTTCTCCCAATGGTAATCCTGGCGAAGGTTTAGCAGTAGACTCTTATATTGTCAACGGTGGTAAACCTCCTCAAGGAATTCAAGCCACCGAACAGTTTGCTCAGTGGCTCAATTCCAACGATGCTAAAAATACTCCTTGGTGTACAACCATCAGCTTAATAAATCCCCATGACATTTCTTGGTATCCCCGTGGTACAAAGCAGATACCAGAAGAAAATAACCCGCCAAGTATTTTCAAAGACAAGATTCCTAACTTTGAGAACCCCATCGAGTTAAGGAAAAAGCCCCGGTTGCAAGAAGCATTTCGCCGAGCAACAAACATAGGAGCTGGCTTTGTACCACCGAACTTTGGGGAACCTTGGCTGAAAATGTTGGATTCATATCTACTATTCCAACAATTTGTGGACACTCAAATTGGCAAAGCACTTGATATTTTAGAAAACTCCCCCTATGCCAAAAATACCATCATCGTGTTTACCTCAGACCACGGCGAATATGGCGGTTCTCACGGGTTGCGCGGTAAGAGCGCTGCTGTCTATGAAGAATCAATTAATGTTCCTCTCTATATTAAAGATCCAACTAAACAGTGGGTTTCTACCCCAGGAACAGAACGGACACAACTGTGTTCTAGTGTAGATATTGTCCCACTGTTACTGACTTTGGCTAGTGGAGATAATCAATGGCGTCGCCAATCAGCATTCAAGCATTTAAGTACACGCTTGGACATTGCCCAAATCCTGCGCCAACCCTATGCATCAGGGCGCTCCTATATTCTTCACACTACAGATGAACTGATATTAGAGTTGGTAGGAGAACTGCTCGTTTTAGGCAAGACCCCAAATCATATTATTGGATATCGCACGGACAAAGCGAAACTAGGAGCTTATAACTTCTGGCGTTCTGGCACGATAGATATTGAAACCAAAGGTATGGAAATAGAGCTTTACAACTATAGTACAGTTAGAGGACAGCAGGAATTAGATAACGTCAGCAACAGTCAACCCAAATTGTACAAAGAACTTGTTAGCAATCTGTTTAATGATGCTATTCCCAATGAGTTGCGTAAACCTCTAACTTCGCCAGAACTGCAAGCCATACAACAGCAAGCATTAAAAGACTATTTGTCCTTTGCTTCTCAAACAACTCAATCAAAAAGCAAGCTGGGTAAAACAGATGAACATCTCGAGGCTTTAAATACTGCAATTGCTAATTTGTAGCTTTACGCTTCCTGAGGTTGTTTGATTTGGCACCTGTCAAAAAATTCCATTGGGTATTACACTTTTGGGCAATCATCCCACAAACCAAGAAAGCTCACACAATACACCACCTTTGGGTAAGCACTCCCGACGAAATTCTCCCCCCAACCTTTTCGCTAATAAGTAGCTGTGCTTTGTTCCCTGTTGCTGTCCGGGTTTTAACCCAGAGCCATTATCCTGTACCCTAAGAATGTATTTATCCTGTTGTTGTTCTCCTGTTGCGATAATTCGAGTTACACCTTGGGCATGTTTACCTACATTACATAGAGCTTCCTCTAACCACAAACACAAATCGCGTTTCATTTCTAGAGTGAGGTTCGGTTGATTAATGGGTGCAAAATTCCGTACTTTGACTTTTATCGTTTGAAAGTAAGGTAGATTGCGCTTGAGAGTATGTGAATAGACTTCGTGTAATAAATTATGCAGGGGAAGATTGAGGTCGATACTCGTTCCTTCCCCCAAGCGGAGGATGTCTTCAGAGGTTACTAATTCCGGGACTGTTGGCACCAACAATGGTTTGTTATCAGTATCATTTTCATCTGTTAGGCTGCGTCCTACTGCCCGAATCTCCATGTTGAGGTCATGTAAGCGCTGTAAAAGTTCTTCTGAAGCTATCTGCTTTTGTTGGATATCTCTCTGGAGGAGTGCCAAGGTTTGCAATGGACCATTATGAATTTGAGTAAAGGCTTGTTCCATCGCCTTTTGGCGAATACTTTGCCGTTCGATGATTTGAGCATAATATTGAAGACGCTCCGCATACAAGTGTTCTATCATAGACTGGAGGCGAGTATGCAATAAAATTACAATACTTTGTACTCCCATAACTGGACCCAGAGAGATGAGTAAATCTAGTCCTCGTGGACTGCGTAATTCTACTGGGTTGAGGATTAAGTAGGTCAAAATGGGAGATGCGATCGCCAACCAGGTAAGTATAATTGCCCTCAGCAATTGGTGGGGACGGAGAGTTATCAGCATACACGTAGTCAACAAGAATAATCCTGAGGTACTGGGGGGCAAAGTTTCCACAAGGATAGTCTTTGAGGTAAACGCTTTAATGGTGACGAACCAAGAGGGGAACACCACAAGAATTACAGCCTGAAATAAACCTAGATATATTACCTGTTGTAAGGTTTGCGGTTTTGTATAAAGACAAATTAGCAATATTAAGGATGTAATTGCAAACAGGGGAGGTACTATCAAATAAATGGTCTCATGATGGGGGTTAAGCCGATGAATAATCGTGGAAATAGTTCCACCAACAGTCATCAAACTCAAAATACCCAGAGCAATTCGACGCTTAAGTGTATTATGAGAATCTAATATCATAGATAAAGCACATTTAACACCATCAATTATTTAACTTATACGCCGTAAGTCCCCCACGCTCATTTGGTACTCCAAATCAGTGGCGGGATATAAGGCGGGCGACGACGATTGCATCTTTCTCGCTCATGTAAGCCGCAGGCTTCAAGGACAAAGGTGTATGAGGAGTCGCCAATTATTTTCTGGAGGGCTTTTACTGAAAATAGTCCTAAGATGCGGCATTCCTCCGTGAAGTTGGAAGCCAACACTTTACCCGGTACTCCGGGTCAGTGTGGGTAGTTCACTCAGTCAATTAACCCTTTTTCACGCGCACGAATTTGGGTCAATGCCCGAATATTTTTTCCTTCCTCTGGATAAATTTCTAATGCATCTTGAATTTTTGACCAGTAATGGCGAATCATGCGTTCGGATTTATACATAGCGCTCGCGATTGCTTTATCTTGCAATCCTTCTTCAAACGCAAGTCGCAGTACCTCCAACCACTCTGGTTTGACCTCCAAATCCCCTTGAATATCTTTAGTGTGGGTCAGTCCCTGGATTGACCAATCCATCCGGGTTAAAAAGGTTTCTACGCTCGAACTTTTATCCACTATTGTAAATCCTCCCTGATGGGCATCAATTTCTGGCATCAAGCGAATTAAGGCTTTGATATTACTGCTTTGCACCATTAGGTTGAGATGGGGATAATTCTTCATTAATTGTGACAGCAACCCCAATCCATTTTCTATTTGCGCCGTTGTTTCTGCTGTTTGTGGTATGGATAAATCCGCAATTACCAAGTCAGGCGAATGCTCGGCAACCTCTTCAAGGGCTGACTCTACAGTCTGTGCTGATAATACCAGTGCATCGGGATAACGCTCGCTTACCAAACTAATTGTTCCATTCAGCAGCAAGCGATGGTCATCAATAATTAAAATCCTTGGTTTTTGAATATTCATCGAACTTAAGATCTTAATTTGCTAAAAAAGGAGTGTGTGCTATGCAATGCTTGTTACTCAGGGTACAGGCAATCAGCATTAGTCAACATATTAACTATGTGATTGAGATGAATCAAGCTCTATGCAATCGAGCAGCTATTAATTTTGCCGTAGCGTTTGATGATGCCTTAGGAGCTGGGGAAGACATAGTTTGGTTGACATACTCCGCGCCCTAAAAGTGCGCGGATTCTAGGCTCAAGCAACAACTGCGGACATAGCCCGTCTTACGTCGTCTAACCCAACAGTTGATGCCCCAACTGTACAAATATTTTTAGCGGCGTTTTCATCCCTTCCGTTTATTGACTCGCAGCTCGGGCAACGCCATTCTCTGACTGACAAATCTAAGTTTTCTAGAACGTGCCCGCAACAAGAACAAGTCTTACTGCTCGGATACCATCGGTCTATAAATATGACAGAATTGCCTTTCTTTTTGGCAACCCACTCTAGAATTTGTAGAAACTCTCCAAAAGCTAAGTCTGATATTTTGCGTCCCCAAAGACGTTGCATTCCTTTGAGGTTAAGCGTCTCAAAACACAACACATCAAACCTATTAGTTAGGTCGTGTGCCAACTTCCAGAACCAGTCACGGCGACGATTGGAAACATCCTCATACTTGTGTACTAAATTCTTTCTTGCTCGCTCTCGATTGGACGAACCTTTTACCTTTTTGGAGTGCTGCCTACTCGCTTTCTTAATGGCGCTTAAAGACTGTTTCAAAAATTGGGGAGACTCAATTTTTGTACCGTCCGAGCAACTGAGGAATGTCTTAAGTCCAAAATCAAATCCAGCGATTTTACCCGTCTCGAATTGAATCTGCGGACTAGCTACACTGTCAACCACAACGACCATAAACAACTCACCTAATGGCGTCCGTTTGATGGTTAATGTTTTAACCGTTCCCTCGATTTCTCGCTTATTCCAAAATTGATAAACTCGATTTCCCATCTTGATCCTATTGCCACCAAGAAACTTGTATCCCGCTTGTTTAAGAGTGAATGATTTGTACTTTTTGACCTTTTTAAATCCTGGTGGACTAACTCCCTTCAAGCTGTGCTTGAAGAATAACTGGTACGCTTTCTCAATGCGCTGACAAATATCTTGTACTGCTTGAGAGCCTACCATCTGCCAAAATGGGTTGCGTTTCCGCAATTTGGCGATATGAGACTGAAGTTTTGCACAACTCAAGTGCTTGCCCCACATTCGGTAGTAACGACGATGCAAAGCAATGCAATGGTTGTAGATTCCCCCTGAAGCGTTAATCATTCGCTTGAGGTATCTATTCCGCTTGTGTTCGTACAATTTAAACTTTAGTGTTTTCATGCTAATATTGTACACTAATAATCCGTACAATATTATGAAGAAACGTTTAGATTTCAGGTTGGAAGAATATGAACTTCTAATACTCTTCGAGTATTGCGCTTCTGTAGGGAGAACAAAGTCAGACGTACTCAGAGAACTTATCAGAAGTTTAAAAACCAAGAAAAGCCGTGCTAGAAGCGCAAGTCCTTGGTAATATTTACTTCGAGCAAGAACAATATGCGATCGCACTTGATTGTTAAGTAGAGAATGAGTGCGATCGCGCTCGGTTTAAAATTTAGAGTGCGGTAGCTCCTCCCATACTTCCCATGCCAAGCCATTGGGCATAGTTGCACCTGTCAGATCTGCACTTGCCAAATTAGCACCCTCAAGCCTAGCTGCAGTTAAATCTGCACCTACTAGATAAGCGCCCCTCAAATCGGCACCCCTTAAATCCGCACCCCTCAAATCGGCATTTCTAAGTTCAGTACTTCTTAAATCCATTCCTCGCAAATCTGCTCCTCTCAAGTTGCAGGCTCTACACTCTCGGAAGTTCCGCAATTGTACGATCTCGCTTGGATTCTCAATCGTAGGGATATTCACTATTTCTGGATGAATTGCAACAGGTTCTACAGTATTTTTATAACTAAAAGAAAGGATTGCGATCGCACTCAATAAACTAAAGCCTTCCAAAGCAACTTTAATTGGATTGAAGCCCGCACGAGTTTGTACGGTGTCAATGGAATTTATGGATTTGAGAAGACACAAAGCAGCATTAGCATTGGGGAAGCGATCTTGTGGTGATGGTGCGACCATCTTTTCCAACCAACAAACTAACCGTGCATCAACTTGGGGAACAACTGAGTTGAGATTAACGCGAAAAGTATCATCAATTAGGTTCCCAACCTGAGCGGATTTTGTTTGTGTCAGCAAGCAAATAAGAGTGACTCCAAGGCTGTATAAGTCAGAAGCGAGAGTTAGCGAACGACCAAAAAGCACTTCTGGTGGCATAAATCCTAACGTACCTTTGACAGTACTGCTAGCCGCTAAGTCTTCACTGCCAATTCTCGCTAACCCAAAATCTACCAAATAAACATTGAGGCGATCGTCTACTAGAATATTTTCCGGTTTGATATCGCGATGAATAATGGGAGGGACTTGTTGTTGTAAGTAAACGAGAACTTCTAGAATAGCGATCGCAATAAGTTGAATACTCTCAAGTGTAAAATTCCTTGGTTCTGCTAAAGAACGAGCATCTTTATATTCTTGTACCAAGCAAAAACCACAATCGGTTTCAAACGTTGCAAGATACTTGGGAATCCGGGGATGCTTCAATTGCTGCAACAGGGCTATTTCTTGTTGCAAAGCTTCATATCCCGACCAGCTCGAACCCACCTTAGCAAATTGAAATTGTTTGATAACAACTTTTTGCTGAGTTTGGAGACAGACTGCTTTGTAGGTCACTCGCCCGCCATTCAAATTGAATCCTAACTCTTGTTCTACTAAATAACCTTGTTGGGAAAAATCGGGAAAGCGATTGGTATGAGAATTTATTGAGTGGTTGGGGATTTCGTTCATAGGATTTACAGTTATTTCAAAGCCTTACTTTTTTCAACCAAGCGGATAAACTCAGCACGATAACCATCCAAGTCAGCTCCTTGAGACTGACGCGCTAGTTGCAAAACACCATCAAAAGTAGCAGTTCCTTTATAGCGTGAATTTCTTAAAACCATGCCAAATCCAGCAACAGCTGAGGCAAACTTTAAGTTTGTTGTGGCTTCATTCAACTTAACACCTCGGTCAACAACAGGATAAGTCAGGAGTTGAGAAGCAGACGCTTGGGGTTGTTTGTAGCGTAGCTTCACCTGCATGATTTCATCCTGATTTGATAAACTTTTTTGCTGATATTTTAAAGAATCTACCTTTGGTAGGGTTACATCACTTTCTACTCCAGTCGGGATAATTTCATAAAGTGCTGTCACAGAATGTCCCGCACCCAACTCACCTGCATCTTTTTTATCGTCATTAAAGTCTTGGTTTGCCAGCAATCGATTTTCATAGCCAATCAGACGATAGCCTTGGACTTTTGTTGGATTAAACTCGACTTGAATTTTGACATCTTTGGCAATTGTCAAAAGGGTTGCTCCCATTTCTTTAACAAGAACTTTCTTCGCTTCAAGTAAATTATCGATATAAGCGTAATTACCGTTTCCTTTATCAGCGAGTTGTTCCATTTTGGCATCTTGTAAGTTACCCGTTCCAAATCCAAGAACCGTTAAGAAAATCCCTTTTTCTCGTTCTTTTTCAATCAGACTGACTAATTCCTCATCACTCGTCACACCAACATTAAAATCACCATCTGTTGCTAAAATAACGCGATTGTTACCCGATTTTATAAAATTATCCCTCGCAATTTTATAAGCGAGTTGAATTCCTTCCCCACCTGCTGTTGAACCACCTGCAGCTAATTGTTCTATGGCATCGAAGATTTTATCTTTTTGAGAACCCGGTGTGGGTGGTAAAACCAAACCCGCATTACCAGCATAGACAACTATTGCGACTTTATCGGAATCTCGTAACTCGTTTACTAACAAACGCAATGCTGACTTCAGCAGTGGTAATTTATTTGGGTCTTCCATTGAACCAGAAACATCTAACAAAAAGACAAGATTGTTAGCAGGCAAATTTTCTGTAGAAATCTTTTTAGATTGCAAAGCAATTTGGACAAGTTTGTGTTTGGGATTCCAAGGCGCATAGGAGACTTCTGTTGTAACAGAAAAGGGTTTGTCGTCATCGGGTTGGGGATAATCATAAGAAAAATAGTTAATCATTTCTTCAAGGCGGACTGCATCGGATGGCGGCAGCTGACCCTGGTTGATGAAGCGCCGGATATTGCTATATGAGGCAGCGTCTACATCAATGGAGAAAGTGGAAAGAGGATTGACACTGACACTCTGGAACTGATTGTCTTCATTGTGCTTATATCCCTCGCGACTGAGATTTTCATCGCGATCGCTCGGCTGAATCGTTGACGTCTGGCTCAACAACGGTGTTCCCGTGTTTGCCACAGGAGATGCTGGTAAGAGACGGGGTGTTGAGTTTTTCGGTTGCGCCGCAGGTTGAAGTGGTTGCGTTGAAGATTGCTTGTAAGGTTCTTTTGCTAATTGATTTTCTACAGGTGCTGACTTTGACATCATGGTAGTTTGAGGTTGACTGCAAGCAACCAGATTCCCCAACAAAACAGCAATTCCAAAAACAGCAAGTGGCCGATGCGGGTGATTCATAAGTTATGTTAGAAGTGAGGATATGTAGAGGTGAGGAAGTAGGGATCGAGAAGTTTTCCTAGTTCTACTATTCCTATACGGGTTTTTAGCAGTCGGTTACGGAAAATGTAACGTTCAACAGCATCGGTAAACAGCGATCGATATCAATTTAATAGGATTGCTACAGAAAATTCATATTTATAAAGATTGGGTAAGGTTTTTTATCATCCCTGTCCGGTCTTGTTGGTATCATTTTTGAATGATGAGTACACCTAAAATTTTAGTAATATCAACATTTGTAAATACAAGTAACTTGATATCAGATTTTTTAAAGACCATTAACTCGAACTCAGATTTTGATACCAAATGAATAGACAGCGTACTATCTTGCAATATATCCAGTTCTTCCAATAGCTTGTCAAATCCCCTAATCTTCTTAGTTGCTCGTAATGCTGCCGCTCCCGCACGAGTCGTATAAACATCGCGTGCTTGCTTTGTAGAAATTGTAATAGATCTAAATATAGGGCTCGATTTCATCACTTACGAAGCTTTCAAGTATCTCTGATTCATCGTTTTTTAAATAAAGAAATACAAGATGTTTGAGTTTGTTCCACATATTCAGCCTTTGCAGTTACTCAACTAGCGCACTACTTATACTTTTGAGCCATCCTTGTATCATACATCCCCCTGACCTAACAGTTTTTTGGTGTAGTTTGTTCTATTTGTTTGCAAAATAGAGTTTCCTGGGAATTATAAGCATAGTGACTGAGAAGAAAGAACACAATTGTGAAAACCCAATCCTTGGAGCACACTATGAACGCAAACGATCCAATTCTACATAGTCTTACATCTGTGATAGAAGCGGCAAGACTTGCTGGAAATTGCGACTCATATACCGATCTCCCTATTCCCATTTTGTACGCGGGTGCCCAAGGAAATTACTTTTCAACCGATTTAACAGACTTGCCTGTGGATGAATTAGCGAAAATTCATGAAGTTGATGGCAAAATACGAGGCTTGGAGTTTCGC
This sequence comes from Tolypothrix campylonemoides VB511288_2, assembly GCF_045999855.1. Taxonomy (NCBI): domain Bacteria; kingdom Bacillati; phylum Cyanobacteriota; class Cyanophyceae; order Nostocales; family Tolypothrichaceae; genus Tolypothrix; species Tolypothrix campylonemoides. The sequence continues at coordinate 57,078 of NZ_JBFPMW010000010.1, read as the reverse complement.
TTATTGGGAAAGCTCATACTGTCGCACTTGAATGAAGTCACGACTTACGTTTACGTTTCAGAAGATAGCTGTCTTGTTGCTTCAGTTATGAGAACTAGAACGGAGTTTGCAGGTGTTGATATTGTGACTTACTTTGCTGATGATGCAATTTTGACAACCACGACGGTGAAATTGCAAGTCACTGACAATGGAGGGCAAAAACTCTTTAGGCGATCGCATCCCGAACTCGATATTGTAGAACTTGTAGACTATCACCTCGCTCACACCAGAGACTTTGCTTCGTGTCATGGCGATCGGCAGCCAATTTTTACAGATTTATTAGCTGTAGCCGTTCTCATTGACGAGTCTTTACAGCGTCAGGAGAACGACCCTATGAACATGATGCTGACACTGGTAAACGCATTGGGAATGATGAACTCATCTGATACTGAGAATATTTTCAGCGATGAAGATGACAGCCATGAAGATGAACAGTACGACGAAGATGAAGAATTTGAGGAAGAAGCAAAAACGCCTCTCATGGCTGCAGTCATAAGTGGAGATGTGGAAGCCGTCAAAGCTTTGTTAAGTCAGGGTGCAGCGCCTGACCCTACACTTTGGCACGAGACACCGCCGTTAGTTGTTGCAGCAAGGAAAGGTTATGTTGAGATCGTGCGTGAGTTAATTGCCGCAGGCACAAACGTCAACCGGGGATTTGAATATCCACCTATTTTTGAAGCGGCTCTTAAGGGACAAACAGAAGTTTTACGCGTACTGATTGAAGCAGGTGCGAATGTTAATGCCTGTGATGGAGATGGCATTACACCATTGATGGATGCTGCTTACTCCGGTCATCTTGAAACAGTAAAGTTATTGGTAGCATCTGGTGCTGATGTCAACGCTTGGGGACAGGGAGAGACACCCCTGCTACGTGCGGCGGCTGGTGGACATCGTAATGTTTATGATTTCTTGTACCCATTAGTAAATGATGATATTAAGAAACGCGCCGATAAAACAGGTGATAAGCAAATTCAAGCAACTCTTAAAAGAAAAGCACGAAAGAAAAATAAAGCAGTTGAAAAATTTATTACAAACGCAATGTACGGTAACTTAAAAAAAGTACAAAAAGCCATTGCTCAAGGTATAGATGTTAATGCAATTGGTTCTAATGGTTGTACGGCACTCATGTATGCAGCTAGTTACGGTCATATTCCAGTTATCGAAGCATTACTTAACGCAGGTGCAGAGCCGAACATTCTCAGTGATAGTGACGATGGATTGGGTGAAGGGAAAACAGCGTTAATGATGGCAGCAGAGAGCTTTTTTGCTAGTAATCGAGTGGAAGTAATAAAGTTACTGGTGCAAGCGGGAGCAGATGTTAATCTCAAAGGTGATAACGGTCAAACAGCTTTAATGTGTGCCGCATTCGGTGCTTTTGGTTATATAGAATGTGTTAAAACACTCATTGATTTAGGTGCAGATGTTAATGCCAGAGATGATGATGGGAATACGTTATTAATGAAAGTTGAGTTACACGGTCGTGAATTTCGGATAGCACCAATGTTGAGACAGGCTGGTGCTTCTGAAGAGGGAATGGCAGAAATTGCACTTATAAAAGCCTCTGAAGACGGAGATGTACAAAGAGTTCGAGAATTAATTAACACTGGTGTCAATGTCAATCATTTTCACGGAGCAGCTTTAGGTAACGCAGCTTATAAAGGTCATCGAGAGATTATCGAGTTGTTGATTCAAGCTGGTGCAAATGTGAATCTTGGTGTAAAGAGTGGTTTGACTCCCCTAGCACGTGCCGCCCATGAAGGACATTCCGAAATTGTAAGGTTGTTCCTACAAGCAGGTGCCGATCTGCACGCACGATGTCATGATGGGGAGGGTTATACTGCCCTAGAATACGCTGAAATAGCTTTGCAAGAAGGTCATCAAGGCAAAGGACACGCGGAGGTAATTGCTTTCTTGAGATCGCTAGTACATGAAGGCAGAAGGCGCAAACGCTTATAACTGAAGCTTTTCTCTCAATCCTAATGGTATATTTACTTCCGCCAAGCTGTACTAGTGGTTCACCACATTGAATTTGAGGGTTGATTGAAAAACCGCAGAGGCGCAGAGGGCGCAGAGGAAGAGAAAAAGAGGATGAGCTTGAACATCGTTTTACCCATTAAAACTTATGTGGTGAACTACTAGTGACAATTAGCTGAGTTTAGCTCCCAATTCATTATTGGGATTGCGCTCGGGTTGGCGCTTGCAGCAGTTCAATGTCTCTAATCTGAAGAACACCACTACTCTCAAATTGCACGCTGATTTGAACTTTGGCAGAATTTGTTTCTTTCTTAAAATAGGCACGGACTTCATAAGACTCAAAATCTTCGGTAGGTGAAATCCCTTTAGACAGCAGGCTTGTTGTCGTGCCCCACTGTCCTTGCCTGCGCGTACCCAAACTCACATTGATTGGTTTTTCTGTATTGAGTGCTTTCGCATGAAATCGGCAGGCAAGCACGCATTCTTGAACGTTGGGTTCGGCAACTTCAAACAAAATGACATTTCGTAGAGGTTCTGTAGTGGTTATCAGGCGTCGATCGCTATCTTCGTAGGCTTCTATTTGCCAGTAGTCTCCCAGCATCGCAATACCTCCTTTTGAGATTGTTGAATCACCAAAGGTAAATTGACGAATAAGCACAAACGATCCTGTAGGCTCGGGGACATCAAAGCGTTTTTCTAACTCACTACCAACTTCTTGAATTTTTGAACCGATAAATTCTTTCAAATGGTTGAATAGATCGTCGAACACGAGGGATACCTTGCAGTCACAATACTTACAGTATTCCCATAATAAGGATGAAAGTTAGCATGAAATGCCAGATTGAGAAGAACTAAAGTGAATTCTGAACAGCAGGGGGTAGCGATCGCCAATTGATAGATTCTTTACCTGAACTCCAAAAACTTAACATTACTGAGCCCTAAAGGACTTCAGCCTACATTCACAAGCAAGTTCAAAGTCCCTTATCGATTGTCCGATGCGCCTAGTTGTGTTTGCGGGTTATGGGTGTACCAGTACGCCCAAGCAATCAGAACTGCCTGAAACGGTAGTCTTATTATATAAAGTAATTGACTTTGAGGAATTCCTTCCACCTTAATGTTGTGCAAAGTCATGTAGATGTTAGCAGGAAATACGCCAATGAACAGAGCAATCAGCCCCCAAGCTGCGGCTACACTGACAGACGGAATCATTAAGCCAATACCACCAAGAATCTCAAAAAAACCGCTAATGTAGACGGATGCCAAAGGTGGAAATAGTGGCGGTACAATCCGGGCGTATTGGTCTGGCTTAATAAAATGGGTAATCCCAACGATAATGATAGACACTGCTAAAAAACCACGGAGAATTTCTTTGAGTCGATATGAAGATGCAGAATACATAAGAAAAATCACAAACACTGCTCAAATAGTAGAAATTGCTCTTGCTGAGTACTTCTATCTGGAGTTAGCTTTTAAAGTCGATTTTCTGAAAACTTTTTTCTTCTATAACTGCCTTAGCATAACTGCTCTATGCCTTGTCCCAAGGGCTGTTCAAAAAAAAGCCCGATTATGGCAAAAACACCCACATTTAACTAATATCAAAATCTCAGTTTTAACACCAAGAATCGAACAATAAATCATACACAATCTACCGATTAACTTTGTAGCTTGATGATACCCTTTTATTAGAAATTATAATTTTTAAAAACACAATATTAAGAAAATCTTATCATTCAGCGATGTGCGGAAATTAGCGTAGATAGAATATGGACGCACATCGCTCAAGAATTTGGAAAAATGGGATATTCGACATCTTGGATTGGCAATACCTTTAGTGGGAATCGTAAGTGGGTGCAAATCAATATAGAAGCAATGTATGTTGCACCCGATGGAACTGTCTACACGAATAGTATCTGGGACGAAGCAGCAAAAGAGGCGGGTATATATAAAAATGGAGATGTTGCCGGATACGCCGCCGACTTGCACGGTTGGGAGCGTTTGGGTGGCAAAGCGGTCACAGCTAATTCGCGCTATTTGTATGTAGGAATGTCACAAGGTGCGGGTTCGGGCAAACCGGGTGAGGATTATCCACCAAAAGGAACGATTTGGTATTGCATCCGACGTTATAACTTATCCGGTCAGCAAGCGCCTTTTTCTGGTGGGCGTGGTTGGGATAAGAGTATGGTGATTGTGAATACGAGTAGTCCCGTGACTGGATTAGCAGCAACGGATAATGAGGTGTATGTCAGCGATCGCGCTGGTAACAGAATTGTTGTCTATGACGCTAACTCTATGAACCAACTCCGGAGTTTCTCTTTTTCACGCCCCGGACACATAGCAATTGACCAACAGAAGAATCTTTGGATTGTCCAACAAAAAGAGAACTCTTCTGCTGCTGCTATTTTGCGGTATTCTCCCCAAGGACAGCAGTTATCGGAAAAAATTACCAATGTTGCGGAGCCAACTGCGATCGCACTCGACAATCAAGGTAGATTGTTAGTTGCAGATAACGGACCGCGCCAACAAATACTGATCTATAACATTGGGGGTTCTCCCTCCCAAGTTGGAACATTTGGTACTGAACGAGGTGTGTATTCAGGGACCCCCGGTCAAATAGGGGATTTAAAATTTTACGGTATTACTGGAGTAGGTACTGATGCACAAGGCAATATTTATGTTGCAAACAATGGTTTTAACAATGCAGGCTCTGACCTAAGAAAATTTTCTCCAAATGGTGCTTTGCAATGGAGGTTGTTAGGGCTGTGCTTTTTAGATACCGCAGATGCCGATCCCGGTTCTGACGGTCGCGATGTGTTCACAAAAGAAGAACACTATGTCATGAACTATGACAAACCTAACGGTCAGCAGTGGACTTATGCTGACTACACTGTCAATGCTATTAAATACCCGCAAGATCCCAGACTCAATACTACAGCAACTGCGGTTTTCTTCCGGAGAGTTCAAGGCAGACCTTTGATGTACCTAACAGGTATGTACAACAGTTGGATGCAAATATATCGTTTTGCACAAAACTCCGAAGGTTGGACGGCGATACCAAGTGGAATGTTTGTAGGCACTCCAGCAGACCCTAACAAGCCTTTTTTCACTGATGGAAATTGGCCTCCAAACCAACCCAAAACAGGTGAGTGGATTTGGCGCGATGCTAATAGTAATGGTGCTTTCGATCCAGGTGAATATGATACTAACAAAGATGACGTCTATATCGGTGGTTGGTGGGTAGATAGCCGAGGCGATGTGTGGAAAAATTTACGGACTGCTAATGGTATCCGACATTATCCTCTCCAGGGTTTTGATGGGAGTGGCAATCCTATCTATACTTATGCATCAATGAAAAAAATAGCTACACCAAGCTTCTTCACAGATTTACGTAGGGTAGAATATTTTCCAGAGACAGACACAATGTACTTGACAGGGTTTACTAAAGAAAACCCTCCACCATACGATGATGCCAAAATCGTCGGCTCTGAATTAGTCCGTTTTGATAATTGGAGTAAAGGAAATAGAAACCCTGCTTGGAGAACTAAGTTACCTGTAGACAGACGTCCTGAAGAGAAACAGACTATTTATCCAGCAGCAATCAGTGTTGCAGGTGATTATGTATTTGTCGCAACAGTAAAAACAAGGCAAGTCTACGTCTATAGAACATCAAATGGTTCACAAGCAGATATCATGACACCCGATCCCAATGTTGAACCAGAAGCCGGTTGGGTAGATGTCCCGTATGGTGTCCGAGCTTACCGCCGTTCTAATGGAGAATATATCGTTTTTCTTGAAGAAGACCACCACGGTAAGGTTTTATTCTTCCGTTGGCAACCATAGCAATTGAGTTTGGTGGGCTCTAGAACGTGTTTTCACGCGTACTTGTTTAGTCTCCTAATTTTCTAGCTCCCCCTAAATCCCCCGACAAATTGGGGGACTGTAAAGTATCTTAGCCCCCTCTTATTAAAACTACGGTGGTGTACAGATCTCTAAAAAAGAGATGAAACATCGTGAAAAGGGAGAATTGGAATTCAGTTCCCCCCTTTTTAAGGGGGGTTAGGGGGGATCGAAACTGCAAGAATCCACTATGATATGACTTGTGTACACCACCATAGCTGGGCTTGGTGGGATCTATAAGAGTTTGAAAACACGCCCTAGCCCACCTTTTTACAACTCATTTAGAATCCACTACTGAAGGTATCACCACCACTACCGAAGGAGGGATTAGAGGGGTTAACGCCACCAGCAAAAATGTTCCAGAAGTTATCTCCAGCGAAGGGGTTACCGTTATAAGGTAGGTCTTGGATGTTAGAAGCACTACCCATTGTAAAGGGATTCTCATCACCAAAAGAACCACCAACATTACTAAATATATCCTCCGCTCCTTCTACACCAGATATATCGAGCAAGCGATCGAAGGGACCAAGATTAACTTCATCCATGTTGTTTATCCTCTTTTATGTTAAGAATTCGTTGCCATATACTCAAAAGTAACTTGATATTTCTCTTGAAGAGACAAAAATTCTTTTGATTATTTGACCTTTTTTTAGAATTTATGAAAAACTCATTTTCGATTTATTGAATAAATTGGTGCTGTATCAATCCTGAATTTTCTCTTTATTTATTTTGCTTTCTGTGGTAGAAGGGCGATTTGTTAAATCTGCCATAATTCTAAGAAAAATACTCTTAAATATAAGACAAGTAGGGCGAGTAATCCCCAATATATAGCAATCCTATTTGAGATCTAGACAAGGGAGACAAGAAAGAGGTGTTTGTAAATCATTTAGGACTGTTATATAGCAATTCTAAATCATTTGTGAAGAACTTAAGAGCGCTAGGGGCAAATATAATTCGCAACTATACAAACAAAGTCCACCTACGTGAACTTTATTAAATAAACCTGCAATCGGTAGGTTTCGTCTATATAGCTGCGATTTCTAATTGCTAAGCATGAATTAAATTTAACTTTAAATGAGTCAAGATAATTGCGTATTTTCTTACAATTCAACTAGGATTGCTATATAAGGTTTTTCATCAGTACTGTCACCTTACTTATTGAGCGGATACATTTTATAGATAATTCTTTCTTTTGGTAGAAGTAAATTTTCTTTGCTTGAATTAACTTTTGCCAAATATGAGGTTTCTAAAAATTTGGGATGGGTAATGTTTAACTTACAAAAATAGCTAGTTTATGATTGTAAGGGACTTACAGCCACTAACTCAAAATTAGTTTCACAGCAATTCGTCTTCCATAAATCTACTCTTACAAAATATGTCTAATGTTAGTGGTATAGATGAAATCGAATCTTGAAGATAAAGGCAAACGATCTGTATCAGAGTGATTGACTGCTATGGCTGCGATCGCCATAACGGTTGTTGCATTATTTGTTTAAACCGTCAGGCGTGAAACATAGTTAACAAGATTCGGAACTTATAACTTATCAAGAACGAGGCTTCATGGAACCAAATCAACTGAGTCAAGAACTGCGTGAAGGGAATAATCCCCACATGACCCGCCGTCGGTGGATTATTGGTTTATCTACACTTGGGGGTTCAATGGGACAAATTGTTTCACTTTATCAAACAGGGATAGTCAAGCATTTACCAGATCCACCAGTCCCAGTCTTTAATGCAGATAAAGTAGACGCATCTAACTACGCCTACAGCCGATTCAATTCACCTGACGGTCCAATCATGGTTCTAAATTACGCTCTGACAGCTTGGTTGGCTGCAGCTGGGGGTTTAGACCGCGCACGGAGAAACCCACTGCTACCAATTGCAATGGGCGTTAAGATTCTTTTAGATACAGTTGTCTCAGCCGAACTCGCTCGAGAAGAGTGGGCAGAAAACAAAGCATTTTGTGAGTATTGTCAAGTAGCAACTGTTTGCTCCATAGCCTCTTTGGTACTTGCCGCACCAGAGGTACTTGCAGCTACTCGTGTTCTGCTAAGTCGTCGGGACAGCAAGAAGGCTGAAGCACAAAGTAGTACACGCTGAGCGGTACATTTAATTTGCGAGTACATAAAGGCAGCCCCGATCGCTTGCTACTAGGGCAGAAGGAGCCAAAGCTTTTCTTGTCGGCTTTTTGTTTGTTACTAATGGTTGCTTTATTTATGCGCCTGCTGTACTAGAATAAACTTTTACAGAGACGTTGTGTTTAACGTCTCTACATTTTACTGGGGTAGAAGTGTGTTTACATTATCTCCACCTGCACTTCCAATTAAAGTTTGTCTTATATGCCTCCTCGCAAACGAACCAAATCTGAAAATGTCAATCCGGATATTCGCGAATCTGTTTCTGAAGAAGCTAAAGCGGAAGCTCTTATAGTAAACACTGATGAAATCGGATGCACTCAGATAGAGACTACGAGTACAGATTTGTCACAGGATAAGGTTGAAAACCCCAAATCAATCGATCTATCTTTAAATTCATTAGTACAGCAAATTGAAAAACAAAACTCCAATCTATCTGTTGTAGTAGCGCGTCAGTTTTGCTACAAATTAGCACAAACCCTGGTGGAGGTGATGATTAGCGAACCGCGTAAATTTAATGTTTTGGAAGAATTTATTCTCCGTGCAAGCATTGAATTTACACCTCTCCCCACATTGAAAGAATTGTCAAGCGTGTTGGGGTTGGATATCGTATTTTTACAAAGTACTGCTGAAAATTTAGCAAGATTTAAGAGTTTGAAAATTTTACCAACGGGTGAGCTTAAGATTACACCACAAGGACAGGAATCTTACAAACAGGGAAATGTCTCTCTACCACCTCAAGTCAAACAGATTTATGCGATCGCCGATCCTTTTGCAGAAAATCTCACTTTTCAGTTTGAAGCTTTACCATCGGGATTAGTAGATCTACCCGATCTAGGAGAGTTAGTTGCTATTGAGAATCATCTTCCCACTCTCAACAGTCTGGCACTTACCGATATTCAACCATTGATTCAGGCTGCGGGGTTAGGGCTTCACGTACCTGAAGAAGGAAAAATTGTGACTAATTTTCAGGCGATCGGGAAGCCTCAAGTCTGTTGGAAGACTATCTCAATCTTTGTTCTACTTGATGTTATAGAGAACAAACATATTATTCAGATTAGGCAAGATAAGCAAGTCTTAGAAAAAGCATCAAATTGGCTGACAGAACTAGAAGCCCAACAAAAATTTGATTTGAAGCATTTGGGTAGAATATTACCGGAAAACACTCCTGTTAGTCCTTCAAAACCAAAAGCCAAACGGCAAAGGTCAACAACAAAGAAAAGTCAAAAATAAAAGAGATACACTAAGAACGTAAAATTTTTTATCTCACGCAAAGGCGCGGAGATTTTTTGATGTCTTTGCGTGAGATGCGATTGGAAAAGAGGCTTAGTTAGCGGTGAGAGAAGTGGCTAAAGTACTCAGTGCTTTCCAAGTTTGATCTCCAATCATACCGTTGACAATGAGTTGTTCGCTTTCCTGAAACGCCTGCACGGCTGCTTCTGTTTTTGCACCAAATATACCATCAATTGCACCATCTTGATAAAATTTACCTCTAAAAAGAACTTCTTGAACAATTGCAACTTGTTGACCGTGACTGCTACGGTGTAATATCGGTTTGTTAACTGGGGCGTTAGCACGCAGGGATTGCCAGGTGAGAGGACCAGCAATACCATCTTGTTTGAGAAGGAAGTGATATTGGACAGTTTTGACAGCCCTTTGGGTTTTGATGCCAAAAAAACTGTCAACTGTAAGGCGATCGCCACTAGGGAGTCTGCCATTTAACAGTTCTTGCAATTCTTGCACTTTTAGGTTGTTGGCTCCGAGTCTTAGTATGGGGTCGATTCCTGGTGTAGCTACCTGCATAGTTATGCCTCGTGGATGATATTAATTAATTCAGTGGTTTTACCTCTAGAAACCGGATTATCTTCAGTATTTTCAGAGGTAATATTTTGGTTGACAGCCATTGGTTAGACGGCTCAAACTTGCGCCCCGTAAATTATGGAAGACTTAAAGCAAACAATAAGCAGCTACTCCAGCAAAGACCTAGAGCAACGCAAACACTGGTATTCACCAGCAGCAGAGGCTTACAATGAGGTAAGACCCCGCTACCCTAAAGAATTGATTCACCAAGTTGTGGAAGTTGCTCAACTAACCCCGGACTCAAAAATTCTGGAAGTCGGATGCGGTCCTGCAACTGCAACAGTAGGGTTTGCTCCCTTGGGTTACTCAATGATTTGCTTGGAACCCAACCCAGATTTTTTTAGGTTAGCTCAACACAATTGTCAACTTTATCCGAATGTAGAACTTCAGAACACATCCTTTGAAGAGTGGAAGCTCGTGGAACGTGAATTTGATGCCGTTTTAGCAGCAAGTTCCTTCCATTGGATATCACCGGAAGTTGGATACCCCAAAGCTGCCAGTGCATTACATGAGAGTGGCCACCTAATTTTATTATGGAATAAAGAACTTCAGCCATCCTATGAAGTTTACCAAAGTTTATCTGAAGTCTATCAAATATATGCTCCATCACTTGACCGATATGAAGATAGAAAAACTCAAGAAGATATTCTGAGTGGATTGGGACAAATGGTCGTTGATTCGGGACAATTCAAAGATTTAAAATCCGGTAACGTTATATCTGAAGTGACCTACAATGTCGATGAATATTTTATGCTTTTGAACACTTACTCACCGTACCTTAAATTAGACTTCCAGAGTAAAGATGCTTTATTTACAGGATTGAGACATCGGATAGAAGATAATTTTGGAGGTTATCTTCAGCTTTCATATATTTCTGCCTTTCACATTGCCAAAAAATCTTAAGTCAGTACAGCAGGTTGTAAATTCATCAAAAAACCCGCACGTGGCGGGTATGAACCAAAGGGTTTAAAATACAGACGGTTAATCATTCAACTTTGCGAATATTTACCTCCATTTTAAAAAGAGAGCATTGGCGATCGGTCACTGTTTAAGCTGTCATTAATTGACAATTTGTAGGAGAAATAGTGTGAGTTCCGGTTACACCAGTAGACTTTGTCACTGGCTTTTTTCTGACGATATCGCAGACGGCTTCTAGCGCTGACTCAATGGAACCTTGGAGCCAAGCGGGGAATCTAGAACAATGTTCGCCAGCAAAGAATAAGGTGTTTTGAGATCTTTGTGCTTCCAAGTAATTGGATTCGCTATCATCCCAATGAATGGTGCATCCCCCCGCACTCCACTTGTAGTTACCCCAAGCAATGGATGCTTTATCCAGAATGATTCCAGGTGCATTCAGTTCTGGGTGAATTTTGCTGACAGTATTTTGCACGTAATCAAAACGTTCAATCTCTGACATTTTGCCCATGCGCTCGGCGTCGTCGCCAATGGTATAACTTGCTAACATTACGCTTCCACGCTCTGGATTGAACTTAACTGAGGGGTAGTATGTTTGGCGTACACCTTCTCCGCTGAAAGAAGCACCACCTTTAATCCCTTCTTGTTGCCAGAAAGCTTCCTTGGTATGGAATGCTACTTTCGTACCGGGGCAGTAAACAGTGTTGTGAATGGAGTGTAATTTTTGTTGGTCAAAACCACTTAATTCCATTTTACGGAGTACGCTGAAGGGAATGGTGCATAAGATATAATCGCAGTTTTTGGTATGCAATTGACCGTTTTGTTTCCAAGTAATTTGGGTGTAATTTTTTTCTACGTGTAGCGCTACCACTTCAGCATTGCACTTAATATCAGCTTTAATTGATGCTGCTAAGCGTTGGATAAGTTGATCCATTCCACCTTTAAGTTGCAGCAAGTCATGGCTGGTTTCGGTCATAATGTCGCCAAGGAAAATGTCTAGCCCTTGGGAACACTTAGCACGGAAACTGGGATTTTGAGTCAGGAAAGAGTGCAGATCGATGGTTTCACCATCTTCACTAAAGTAGGGATCTAAATCCAAGCGCTCCAACTCATCCATTAAGTGAGATTGCAAGTCGCGTTCAAAATCAGAACGAAGATTACCCGGTGCGATGGTGTTAATAATAGTTTTGAGCCAAGCGGCAAAATTGCGAGTTTTTTCGCTGTAACGAGTATCTGTCAACAGACCACCTTCTGTTTCTTGCAGCACTCTCGGTGCATCTTTCATGCGGATCGCGTCCCCATCAATATTCATTTTGGCGTTGCTTTCCTCGAACACGGTTATAAACTTACACAGCTTGTCACCGAGTCCCATTTCTTGAACGTAATGCAGTGTCAGTTCGTGGTTGCTGGGAATACGCATTGCACCGAGTTCTGCATAAGGTGCATCAGGTGAGTTACCGAAGCGGTGAGTCCACACCCGTCCACCAGTGCGAGGGCTACCTTCCAATATCTCAACAGTATGTCCCAAGCGTTCGAGTTCGTAAGCAGCTACCAAACCTGCAATCCCTGCGCCTAAGATTGTAATGTGCTTCTTCTGTGATTGGCTGTTGATGAATTGGAGTTGTTCTTTAATCGTGTTAGCGTCCATTGTTTTATCCCCTTTGTTGTTTGTCTTATGATTTAGGATTCAACTTGCCACGGACGATTACGTAATTTTTAAAGATAATTGTATAAATTAAATACTATTTATTACGGATACTGACAGTTTCTAACTTTTTCTGACTGAAGCTCACAGGGCCCGAGCCTTACAAATGATAAAGTAGCTTAGATATATTGCAAATAAACGCATTTGCCAGTAAAAAGTACTCGTAGGCTTACTGGAAATTATGCGATCGCTCTCCATGAAGAAAATCTTGTTCCTTTGTACGGGTAACTACTACCGCAGCCGCTTTGCCGAACACCTTTTTAATTGGTTGGCAATTAAGCAGGGATTAGATTGGCATGCCGATTCACGGGGTTTGGCACTTGAGCGTGGTGCAAACAATGTGGGACCGATTTCCCGATATACCCTTGAGGTTTTAGCAACGCGCTTGGTGAATGTCATTGATGATGAACGGTTTCCCAAGCCAGCAGAGGAGCAAGATTTTCAAGCAGCGGCTAGGATTATTGCCCTAGATGAGTTAGAACACAGACCCCTAATGAATGAGCGCTTTCCCCAATGGACAGAAAAAATTGAATACTGGCTAGTTCACGACATAGATAAAACCTCTCCTCTAGAAGCCCTTGGGCAAATTGAAAAAAATTTATTCCAACTCATAGAACAGTTAGCTCAAAGTGAGTCGCGCTCAGCCGAGTGACAATATTACCCAACGTGTAAATTGTGCAGGGGAAGAAAGTTTAACTCAATAAATTCACTGGTAGTAAGAGTTGCGATCGCACCTCTCCCCCACAACTGACCATCAATGTAATAACCTCCGCCTCCATCCCCAATGACGATCCATTACCGGGATTCATGGAATATGCGGGGAAACAGGCTGCACTCAAACTCAAGCGGAAGAAGTTTCCCCTGGCAATTCTGACACAGGTCGTCTGCAAGTAAATTTGTCTTTTGGTCAGATCGCTACCATGAGAGCGAAGATAGCCTTGTGTCACGTTGTAAACTTGTCCCTCTGGATACACTTGTGACAGTACAGCACACAAATCGTAACTGGGTTTATCGGAACTACACCAAACTTCAACCACAATATCACCAGCTAAATACAAATCTTCTTCTAAGACTTCGCTTGTATAAGTGAGAACATCTGAACGACAATCGATGTGCGATCGCTCAAAGGAACCTGCACTCATTGCTGCATGACCGCCCAATGATGGAACGGGTCGCCAGGGGTCATGAACGAGAACATCGGTCTTGCTAATTGCTAATGGCTGATGGCTAATGGTTCCCGAATCTTCTCGAATGTTACTAAGTCCTTGACTTGACAAATAGTAACTTTTATGGGCTGTATCGGGAAAACTATCAAACTTGCGCCAGCGATCGCTACCCATTTCAAACAAGCAAACAGGTGGTTCCTCAAGCAATCCCGTATCTATACCTTTAAGAAATTGGTCGAACCACCGAATTTGCATTTCATCGACAGGGCTAGCAGCATTAATACCAAAATTAACACCACCAACTTTGCGACCCCAAGGCAAATGTGCCCACGGTCCTACTAGCAGTTGTTGGCGGTACTGGCTCCGTGCTGCCAGATCCTTATATAAATGCATTGTCCCGCGCAAGTAAGTATCAAACCACCCTCCAATATGAAACACGGGCAAATCGACATTTTGGAAGTATGTTTTGGGTGAAAGTTGTTCCCAGTATTCATCGGGTTGGGAATGAGCCAGCCAATCGTGATAAAACGAGTCAGGGGAAAAATTCTGCAAAACTTCAGGGCGATTGGGGCTTGTATCGTGCAAAGGCAAATTACCACAAGCAGCACGCAAAGCATGGTAAGCTTTCTCATCCTGTCGCAAACGTGCTGTTTCTGTGGCTAGCTGAAGCGCCCAGGCGAGATTGCTCTGCAAGCAGAATGCTCCACCTTCGTATGCCCAATCTGCATATAAATCGTAGCCAATCATTGCAGGGCAAATAGTTTTTAACGCCTGTGGTTTGGTAGCGGCTGCATAGAGTTGCGTCATACCTTGGTATGAAAAACCGTACATCCCTACTTCACCAGTACTCCCCGGTAGTTTTGCTGCCCAGTTTACTGAATCTTCTCCATCTTCAATTTCACGGGCAAAAAGCTGAAACTCTCCTTCGGATGTCCCTCGTCCCCGTACATCTTGAATCACGACGATATACCCGCAAGCCGCATACCATGTAGGATGGGCGTAAACAACCGTAGATGCGATCGCTCTTCCATAAGGTTGTCGCATCAACAGTACGGGAAATTCTCCTTCTGCATCAGGACGGTATACGTCCGCATCAAGGCGAATGCCATCACGCATGAGTACAGATAAAGTTTCTTTGGGACAGACATTAAACATTTCAATAGGAAAGGCAATCAACCTGAATAAGTTCAACACTTGAAAACTTAGGTTTGCAAGAGTTACCAGGTTTTTTAGTTGCTATCATTTTACGTTACTCAGTACCTCTATCAAATCATCGATCGCTTTTGCCATAAAACCTCTACCAGAGAAATATCAATGTTCGCCACAACTTCTGCTTCTTAACAGATATAAATGCGTAGCTACTGATACAAAATTTAATATTAAATCGCAATTTGATATACAGATTTCAAGGGAATATTATGTAGTGCTTTCTCTTTTGCCAACACAATTAGCCATAAAAGAGGTAATGAGACGTGAGAGTCAAATGAGTGCTATATCGCCCTGAACTCCGTTCTTATAACACATTCCAGGGAAATGATGTCCGTTAAAGTGCATCCCGCTATCAAGAAAACTTTTACAAGTTTATAACCCGAACATGACAGTATTAAATGACTGCAATCAACCTACACAAAAAGGCTTGCACGCTCTTGGTGTAATCCTGCTAGTCGCCGCATCCTTAATCTGGGGTACAACCTTTCCACTCATTAAAAATGCGATCGGTAGCCTTTCACCATCTGCAATACTCGCAAGCCGCTTTGTTGTAGCTGCAGTGGTGTTAGCTCCTTACTTGCGCTGCTTGAATGCTAAATTAATCCGCGACGGATGTCTCTTAGGACTGGTGCTCTTTGCTTCTTTTGCGACCCAAACAATGGCGCTTCAGACAATCCATGCAAATCGGGCGGCATTCATTAGTAGCCTGACCGTCGTTATTGTCCCCCTTTTGGGTTTGCTGATCGGTCAGCGCGTACTGCTGAAAACTCTGTTAGCAGCTGGAGTTGCCATCACTGGTATTGGAGTCATGTCATGGGAAAGCGGACAGCTAAGTGTGGGTGATTTCTTGTTGTTTGGTAACGCTTTCATCTACGCCGTGTACATTTTGATTCTTGAAAAAACTACACAACGCCACCCAACCCTTTCACTCACCGCCGTTCAAGTCTGGGTTATAGCGGTGCTTGGAATGCTTTGGGCAACACCTGAACTGGTTCGAGAAATCCACGCAATTGGTACGAACATCAATGCAGTTCTTTACCTGGGTCTGGTTGCTACTGCTGCTACTGTCCTGATAGAGACAATGAGCCAGCGCTGGGTTTCCGCTCAAGAAGCAGCGCTATTTTATACACTCGATCCAGTGTTTTCAGCAGTTATCTCGTTTTTACTGCTTGGTGAGACACTTGGAGTTCGTGGTTTGATTGGAGCAACGTTAGTCTTAGCAGCAATGGTATTAAGCCAAGGTGGAAAGGATACACAGGACAACACAGAGATCGAGACGCTGTGCCTTCCCTTTGAATCCTCTGACGACTCTCACCTGTCACCGCTTACAATTTCATTGCATCCGGAAACACGTCAGTTAGTTGAATTAGGGAAAGATTGATAATTCTTTTAATGACGATTTGAAAAATATATGTCAAATAAAACACTCTTGCGATCGCAGTAAGCAGTGCATTGGGGGGTTCCCCCCATTGAAGCATTTGTCTTTGACTTCAAAAGTTTGTGGTTGATTGACTTTTTTGGTTGATTGCTTTGTCCTGGTGTTACATACTCGATTTCGAGATTGATGGTATTTTGTTTTTGCACAAACTCCTTTATCCCAATTGCGGTACAAGCCATGACACTCAATTTATATTTCCTGCGACATGGAGAAACGACTTTCAGTCAAAGTGGTAATTTCTGCGGTGAAACTGATGCGGAGTTGACCTCTGAAGGGATACAGATGGCAGAGAGTTTTGCCGAGGTTTATCAAAAATTGAAGTGGGAAGCTGTTTATGTTAGCCCAATGAAGCGCACAATTGCAACTGCCAAGCCATTTTGTGATGCTATCGGTATGGATATGCAGTTGCGTGACGGGCTTAGAGAAGGTAGTTACGGCGAATGGGAAACTAAGAGTAAATCCTTTGCTCAGGAGAATTACGCAGAAAATTATGTAAAATGGTTGACAGAACCCGCTTGGAATGCACCCAAAGGCGGGGAAACTGCGGTGGATATTGCTAACCGTTCTATGCCTGTCATTGCTGAAATTCAAGAAAAACATCCCCAAGGGAATGTTTTAGTCGTTTCCCATAAAGCCACGATTCGGATTATGCTTTGCAGTTTACTGGGAATTGATTTGGGGCGCTATCGCTATCGGGTGAATATTTTGGTCGCGTCAGTCAGTATGGTGAAATTAGACGTTCACGGTCCTTTGTTAGAAATATTAGGCGATCGCCATCACATACCCGATCGTATTCGCTCTCGTCCGGGAACATAATAGTCCCTACTAGTACAGCACGGCGTAAATAAGGCAACCATTAATAGGAAGGAAGAAGCTTATATTCAAAGCTTTTAAGCCTTCTGCCCTCTGCCTCCGGACTTCTGCCTTCGTGTACTAGCAGTTTGTCAAAAAATTATTGACACGATTTCCCAGGCATAACTTGTATTAAATAAATATTATTATGCATCGCACTCTCGCCTAAAAACCAGATTGTGGGACGAGCGTCCTTGCTCGTCCCAAATTAATAGCGAGCTTTTCAGTTCGCACTACAAAAAATTTTGGGCTATCTTTGTATTTGGAAGTTCAGATGGATGTGGGATTAGTATATCGGTGCCAAGGTATCCACTCTACCAAGTACTGACATATCTTCCTCATCTAATGCCACTGGTGTCCCACTGCGAATCAGTTCGGCAAAATCCTCATTAGGAACCATAATAGTCAACGTATACAATCGACTCGAACCTGTATTTTTAATCAAATGAGTACCTGTAGGTGGAACTAATAAACTATCTCCTGCTTTAATGGGAACAGTTTTGCCATCGCATATGGCTACACCTTCCCCTTTCAGAACAAAAAACATTTCTACTGCCATTTGATGGCGGTTTGGTGGTGTTTTGCCACCAACGTCAAAAATTTCTACACAACAAGTCAAAGAAGTATTGGCACTAGCTGGATCGAACACGATCGCCAACCGATTTGAGTCGTTCGGAGCGATCCGATAGGCTTGGTAATCTTTCGGAGACTTGACGACAGGAATAACACAACGAGTAGCACGCATTTATTTATCCTCCGTGGTTATTGAGGTTACTTAGTGCTGTGAAAATAGCTTGGGAATCCGTCACAAAGCCAAAGCACTGATTGACGTTGTAAAGTGTCGCCAGCCAACAGTAATCAGGAGAAGTTGTGGCGGTACAATCTTTGATTAACAGGCAGTCATAACCCAAGAAATTGGCATCACACAGGGTTACCATGACACACTGATCGGCATTAACGCCTGCAAATAATAGGGTATTTCTACCTAAATTCTTTAAGATACTATCTAAGGGTGTATCCCAAAAAGCACTCATGCGGTATTTATCGACTCGAATGTCTTGAGGGAATTGTTCCAATTCATCCACCACCGCCGCCGCCCAACTACCAGCCATCAGAACTTGAGCGCCATTACTCGGTAAGCGATCGCCCAAGCCTACACCTTCCCCTGTAGGATTGTAAACGTGAAGTACATTGGCACTAATATTAAGTAAATCGGGACGATTACCCCAATTCACCCAGATAACGGGAACGCCTTTTTCCCGAAGTGCGGGCAATAAGGCTTGCAACGGTTCAATCGGTTTGCGTGCTGGGGTAACATCTACACCGATATGCGCCAGCCAACCATCAGGGTGACAAAAATCGTTTTGCATATCAACAACGAGAATGGCAGTTTTTGCCAAGTCAAGGCGCAGAGTTTTAGTTTCTGTTGGTAAGATAACGGGTTGTGGGGGTTGGGGCGGACGAGTAATATCTGCAAACGTCTGGCTGACTGCCCATGCGTTTGGTGCAATTCCTAAATTCCGAAGAGGTACATTCATAACATTGTTACACCCGAAACCATTGCTTATTTTTTAACGTGAAAATCCTCCGAAGGTTCTATTACTTAATCAAGGTTAAATATGGTGAACTTTACTATCCAGAATGTTTTGATTGCCACTGATGATGATTATGTCACCGTAGACGTGCAAGTTATAGATGGAACTATAGCTAAGGTAGCACCTCATTTAGAAGTTGTTGGTACAGTCATTAACGGTGAGAATAAATTACTACTGCCGGGATTTGTCAATGCTCACACTCACTCCTCAGAAATGTGGCAACGAGGGGCAATTCCACCTCTACCATTAGAATTATGGTTGGCAGAACTTTATGATTTTGCACCTCTTGATACAGAAAAAGTTTACTTAAGTGCTCTAGGTACGGCAGTAGAAACTCTACTATCGGGTGGTACGAGTGTAGTGGATCATCTCGTATTGATTCCAGGACAAGAGTTAGAAACAATTGCAACTGCTGTTCGGGCTTATCAAGAAATTGGCATCCGCGCCTTTGTTGCACCCCTCATTCAAGATGAATCCCTGACGGCTGGTATGCCATCTGGGGAAATTGAGCAAGCACACGAACCCTACTTTCGCTCAACCACAGCAACATTAGAACTCATAGAAGAAGCTGTCAGACAGTTTCACCGTCCGGATGAGGGGATGAATATTCTAGTTGCTCCCACAGGGATACAATTATGTTCCGATGCTTTGTTTGAGGGGTGTAGTGAGTTAAGCGATCGCTACAATCTTTGCCGTCACTCCCACTTACTGGAAACCAAAGCACAAGAAAAACTAGCCCAAGAAAAATACGGTTGTACTGCTGTCGAACATTTAAAGCGCATTGGTTACCTAGACCATCGTACCTCATTAGCCCATTGCGTTCACCTCACAGACAATGACATTGCCATCCTTGCCCAAACAAAATCCACAGTAGTACACAATCCTTTAAGCAATCTGCGATTGGGCAGTGGCATCGCCCCCATTTTAAAATATCGCCAAGCAGGGGTAAATGTCACTTTTGGTTGCGATGGGGCTTCTAGCAACGACTCCCAAGATTTACTAGAAGCTATCAAAATAGGTTCTATATTACATAACGTTACAGATCTAGATTACCAGCACTGGATTACCTCACGCCAATCAGTAGAAATGGCATCCCTAGGTGGTGCAAAAGGATTGAACGTAGCAGATACACTGGGTTCAATTTCTGTAGGGAAGAAAGCCGATTTGGTATTGTACGATCTCACGAGCTTATCCCTATTACCACGTACAGATCCCATTGGCTTACTAGTTCTCGGTCGTCCTACCAATGTTGTTAATAGCGCGTGGGTAAATGGCAAGCAGATTGTTGCTGATGGACAAGTAACCACTATTAACGTTAATGAGTTACGACAGGAGTTGTTTAACCACAGTCAATGGCATGCAAATCGCAAATCTCAAACGGTTGCCCAAATTGAAGCACATTATCGGGCTGTCATGGGATTATAAGATGGGGACTGGCGATTGGGAACCAGGAAAGAGACATCTTCATACTTAGTTGTGGGATTTTCCTATAAATAACCGACCTGTAAAAATACTGAGTTTCAGAAACTCAGTATTTTCTCACGAACAGAGTTGTAAATAATCGTTAACTTTTAGAGTATTTAAAGCTCAATCGAACATTTTAGTCTTGACCATCAAATTTTACCCAACCATAATGGAATAAGTTTTGGTATCCTTATGTCCAAACTGTATCAGGATAAATGACTAGTACATTGATAAGGGAGGTAAAAGAGGTAGTAAAAGTACCTAGTATCTACGTAAAGCAGAAATTAAGACGATCTGTAAACTCCTCGGCGTTTTAAAGGATACTGTTGGCGCATGGTAGAGCAGACCTGACCTCGTTCCCAGACAGAGCCTGGGAATGCCTTCCGAGAGGCTCCGCCTCCAGTACTTCCTAACGTAGATTCTATATATTCATAAGTTAAAAATTTTACAAGTATTTAAACTTTGTATTCTTTTCGCTCCAGTATACTGAAAACGGCATATAACCGTTTTTTGTCAGAAGAGTGTCATAGCAGTTGTAGGGGCGCAAAGCCTTGCGCCCTTGCAATTGTTAACAGTATGGAAAGTTAGTTTCTAAACCGTTTTTAGTATCAATAGATGCAGCTAGTTTTAGATTTGGCAAACTGATTGACATCTTAGAAAGCTATATGGGTGCATAAGTTGGAATTACAGCCAAATCATGATTTTACACCTGTTGCTAATGCGATTGAGGAAAACTAGATTTCCGGTTCTCTCCCCTTTCCAAGGGAAAGGTTAGGGTGGGGTAGAACCTCAATATAAAACATAAATTCTTCAGTTATTTCAAACTTGTGTGTCTACCAGAGTTATTAATTATCTTAATTTAAAGAAAAAATATGAGTTCTGTACAATTTTTAAATCAAGGGATTGCATTAGCTAAAACTAAACTGCAAGAAAAAGCTCAAGAACAGGGGTGGAGAGACTTACTGACAAAAGCATTTGACAATTTCACTTCTTTGCCTCAAGTTGAAAATTTAACTCAACCTTGGAGTGTGGGAGATTTTAGCAATCTTCCTCATATTGAAATTGTCAGTTCAGAGATTTTGGGAAACGCGAATGCAGCTTATGCAGCTAGTTTAAATACAATTTATATTTCACAAGATTACCTCAATAAATCTGAAACAGAAGATATTGCATCTGTTGTCTTAGAAGAAATCGGACATTTTTTGGATAACCATTTAAATTTTAATCTGGATAGTGCGGGAGATGAAGGAGCGATTTTCTCAGCCTTAATTCAAGGCAAAGTTTTAGATGACTATTTACTGCAACAGTTACGAACAGAAGACGATCGCATTTTCATTCACGTGAATGGGCAAGTTATAGCAGCAGAAGCAGAGACTAGCCCAGAAAGCAACTTATCCCTTTTAAGCCAGTCTATAAAGCCTTTACTTGATAATATTAAACAGGCAGTTGCAGGACAAAATTTAACAAATCTGCCAATATTAGGGGATGTTCCTCTTGGTAATTATGTCAACGACTTCATCACAGATACAGTTGAAAAAAGAATATTAGATGAACTCGATAAAATTACTAACAAAACCACAGCGTCCGTGCAGCAAGCTTTATTTGATGCGTTAAAGCCTGAAAGCCAAGGCGGTTTGGGTTTGCTGTTAGACATAGATAACAATAACTTAATCGATCTCAATGATATAAAAACTCCTACTGATGCTACTAGCATTGGGTTTCAATTCAAAATTGGCAAAAGCTTTACTCCCGATCTTTCCTTATCAAAAAGTTTAGGTTTGCCTAATTTAGGCATTAACTTAACAGGAGGTATTACTCCCAGTTTAGCATTTGGTTTAAATGTCGGCTTTGGAGTTGATAATACCACTGGTGCTGATGCTTTTTTCTTTGACACAGCTACTGCAGATGAATTCCAAGTCGAACTGAATGCAAATCTCAAAGATAAAACGGCTCAACCCTTAAATTTAGCTGGTTCGCTGGGCTTTCTACAAATTAGCGCTACTGACAACGGTAGCAACCTCAATAGTAAATTTGCTGTTGACTTGACAAATACCACAAGTCAGCGTGTTAAATTCTCCAATCTTAACAATATCAGCCTTGGTTCTCCTAACTTTACTGCAAACGCTAATCTAAAGTTACAGCTTGATACTGGCTTGGATAAAAATGGTAACTTACCATCAATTAGTGCTGACTTTAATGTCAATAACTGGAGTTTAGGAGCAGCTATTCCCAGTGTTGAATTTAAAAATGTGGCTCTCGACTTGGGTTCTTTTGCCAACAACTTTGTGGGACCAACTCTCAAAGATATCCAAAGAATTACACGCCCCATTGACTCCATCCTCAGTCCTCTTGTTGAACCACTCCCTGTTATTGATTACTCCTTGCTTGGTATTGCTCAACAATTTGCACCGAGTTTGATACAACCCGGTACTGAAGATTTTATCAGACAAATTACTAAGACTCTCAAGCAATTTAATGGTCTTGCAGGTGATGCTACAAACGGAATTAAAATCTATCTTGGTGATTTCAACGCCAATCCTAATAACCCAAACCCATCACCGGACGTAGTACAAAAAGTCGGAGCAAAGTCCATTTTACCTCTTGGAGAAGAACCATCCAATAGCTACGTTGATTCCCTGAAAAAGCTAGAAGAAGAAGATGGAATTAAATTCCCGCTTTTAACCGATCCAACTAAAGCTTTTAATTTGCTACTGGGTCAAAATGTGACTCTTTTTGAGTACAATCCACCTGGATTAAAGTTTGAAACGGGGACTTTAGGTTCGGGAATTATTCCTCCGATTCCTGTTTTTGGACCAGTTGTCATTCAGATTTATGCAAAAGCTGGCGCAAGTGCTCAATTTGGATTTGGTTATGATGCACAAGGATTGATTGATTTTACCAAAAATAACTTTCAAAATCCTGTTGACCTAACTAATGGCTTCTTCCTGAGTAAACCCGAAAATAAAGGTTATTTCACTATATTTGGGGAAATCGGTGCGGCTGCAGCCGTGAATCTCGCTGTTGTTGAACTTGAGGTAGGCGGAGGGCTGAGAGCTACTGTTGAATTGGGGAAAAATTCTCCTTCTAAAGTCCGGGGAAGCGAACTCTATGAAGATCCTCTATGTTTGTTAGCACCGAGTGGAAATTTAGCTTTAATCATCTTTGGATCTGTCACTCTTGACTTGGGCTTTTTTAGCTTTACCAAACGTCTGGACTTAGCCAATATTAACCTCATTGATTTTAATACGGGTTGCGATCCAAATGATAAGCACTTTAACGTTGAAGACCCGGAACCCGATCCAGAAACTGAAGAGTTTTTGAAAGCACAAGGGGTGATCGATCGCAAGGGTACAAATAATGGCGAGACTATTACAGTTCAATATCTTTCTGGTAATAAAAAGGATGGAAATGAATCTGTATTGTTGCTAGGACTTGATTTTCCAGAAGGGAAGCCTCCCGGAAAACAATACGACTTTCTCAAAGCGATCGTCATTGATGGGCGTTCTGGAGATGACACTATTACCCTGACTGATGGGGTTGATGTCTCCGCTCAACTCAATGGTGGTGAGGGGAATGATATTGTTATTGGCGGAGCAGGGAGTGATTTCTTAACAGGGGGAGCAGGTAGCGATCGCTTGGATGGTAAAGGAGGAAATAACACCACTAGCTATACAGATGCACCCAAGGGAGTCATAGTTAACTTAGCTGCAAACATAGCCGTAAAAGACGGTTACGGTACGATTGACTTCCTGCAAAATATTCAAAATGTTGAAGGCTCGCAATTCAGAGATATCATTACGGGTAGTTCCGAGAAAAATTTCATTGATGCGGGCGAGGGTAACGACGACATCTTTGCGGGTGAAGGCGATGACGTTCTCCTTGGCGGTGCGGGACGAGATATTCTAGATGGCGGTACGGGGGTTGATACAACAACATATTTAACTTCTCCTGGTGCAGTTTTTGTGAACCTCCGCACGGGTAAAGCTTTTGGTGGCGAAGCGGAAGGCGATAAGTTAAATTCAGTCGAAAACGTCCACGCTACCGTTTTTGATGATGTCGTCATTGGTAATAATTCTGACAATGCTTTAGGTGGTTATGAAGGCGATGACAAGTTAGAAGGTGGTGGAGGTGGAGATTTATTAGATGGTGGTGGTGGTAATGATACTGCTATTTACCGCAATTCTAACAGTGCTGTGGACGTCAGTCTCAAAAATGCTCAAGGTTCGGGAGGAGATGCTGAAGGAGATAAATTAGTCAGAGCCAAGATTCTAGATAAAGATAAAAAACCTGTTGAAACAGAATATAACT
Organism: Tolypothrix campylonemoides VB511288_2; assembly: GCF_045999855.1. Classification (NCBI taxonomy): domain Bacteria; kingdom Bacillati; phylum Cyanobacteriota; class Cyanophyceae; order Nostocales; family Tolypothrichaceae; genus Tolypothrix; species Tolypothrix campylonemoides. Next base: position 32,524 of record NZ_JBFPMW010000010.1, on the reverse strand, counting down.
CCATAGAAAATCTCATCGGTTCCAACTATAACGACACTCTTGAAGGCGATATCGGAGACAACAAACTTGAAGGGTTAGCAGGTGACGATCTCCTCAAAGGCGAGAACGGTAATGATACTCTCATTGGTGGTGCAGGTGCGGATAATTTTGATGGCGGTTCGGGTATTGATTGGGCTGATTACAGCGAATCACCTGGAGGAGTGAATGTCTATCTTCAAGGCGTTGGTTCTGGTAGCCACGCTCAAGGGGATACTTTTGTTAACTTTTTACCTGGAATATCCACTGTTGAGAATTTACGCGGTTCGGATTTTGGCGATACTCTCATTGCAGATAATGGAGTTAACGTCATTGACCCTGGTTTAAGTAGCGGCGGTACAGATAACGTTGATGGTGGTGGATCGACAGATACCCTCATTGTTGATTATTCCATTCGAGATATTGGTGCGGGAATGACGGGAGGTTATACCGTTGGTTCTGCACTATCTGGAAGTTTCTTGCGACAACGCAATTCTGGTGGTTCGATTTTAGATGCTGTTAATTTCACCAACATCGAACGTTTAGTCGTCAAAGGAACCATGAAAGATGACTCCATTATCGGTGGTTCTGGCAATGATATTTTAATTTCTGGTGATGGTAACGACACGATTTATGGCGGTCGTGGTGGTAACTTAATTCTTGCGGGTGATGGGAATGATATTGTTGTTGACCAAAACGATGTCAATCTGGAATTTAAGACTATCCCCGATAACAAATTTGGTATTTTCATTGATGGCGGACGTGGAATTGATACTCTATCCATTGACCTTTCAGGTAAGGTTGTAAAGACGAGTAGCAAGACACTGCAATATAATATCTCTCTGATTGGAACCAATCCCTTAGTTGAAAATCCCACACAAGCACTGAGTCTGAGTGATGGAACTGCAATTCGTAACTTTGAAATTTTCAAAGATATTAAAACGGCGGGTGGAAATGACATCCTCATCCAATTGGGAAGAGTTAATAATAATTTTAGTACCGCCCAAGGAAACGATATCGTCAATGCGGGTTTGGGAATAGATGTTGTCGATGGCGGTCAAGACCCAGCACCTGTTGTTATTGCGTCAGTACCATCAATAAATGAAGACTTATCAGTTAATGTTCAACAAGTCGGAAATACGAATAGTGAAGGGAATAACTCGGTAGTCGTTCCTCAAGAAGTTATCAATCAAATTGAAGATGACTTGTTAATTATAGACTACTCAGTTGAAGATATTGGCACGGGAATAGTGGCAGGAATTCCCAATTTCAATGCTAAAAATGGCGGGAGATACTACCGCAACACTAGTAATGGTGATAGTCTTCTCGATGAAACTAAGTTTACTAACTTTGAACGCTTCAACATTACTGGAACTAGTAAAAATGACCAAATCTTTGGTGCGGATTTAAATGATTTTCTAGTTGGTAATGCTGGCGATGATTTAGTAGTTGGTAATGGCGGTCAAGACCAAATCCAAGCGGGAGAAGGACAAGATTTTGTTGTAGGTGGTAGTGGTGATGATACTGCTACTGGTGGCGATGGTGATGACATCATAGTTGATGGTTGGACATTCAATACATCTCAAGTCAATACTGCTGTGGCGATTCCAGGGATTGCGATCGCAGATGGTGGTAATGATACCTTTGATGGTGGGACTGGTAATGATGCTATCAATGGTGGAACTGGAAACGACCAACTCAGTGGCGGAAACGATAACGATCTCCTCGTTGGTGGTGAAGGTAACGATACTCTCAGAGGGGACAGTGGCAATGATATCTTAATAGGAATTAATTTGGGCATCAGTGTTTACTCAAGTGTTAATTCAGAAATTGATACTTTAAGTGGTGGTAGCGGTGCGGATGAATTTTGGTTGGGAGAGGAAACACTAGTCTACTATGACGATGACAACCGCTCTACTGTAGGAGCAAATACTTACGCTTTAATTACCGATTTTAATTCTACAGAGGGAGATATTCTCCAATTACAAGGAGTGAAAGAAGATTATTTCACTCAACTTGTCAATAATTCCATCGAAATTTATCGAAAAGATAGTCCAACAGCCCCATCGGGAGACTTGATTGGAATTCTCCAAGGCGTCACTACTTTCGATTTAGGTGCTAGTTATGTACGATATGTCAACAACACCCAGCCAGCAAACACACTGAGCCTTTTACAAAAATTTAATTATCCCCAAAATTCAAATCTAACATCTCAAGCAAACATCACTAACCAGGTACAACCTTTATCGCCTGGAGTACCTCCATTAGGTAGCCTTCCAGTACAAAGCCTTAAAGCAGATGTTCAACCATTATCGGCTTCAGACGCAACAGCAAACTTTATCATTACTCAAGATGGAGATGGCGAGAAATTACTCAGTAAATTACTAGGAAATACCAACGGGCTGAGTAACTTTAAGGTAAAACTCAAAGGCGATAGCCGTGCTTTTGGAACTTTCCAAAACGATCCCTTTGGTTTAGGTGAAGGAATAGTTCTCAGTACTGGTAAAGTTGTCGATTTACCGGGTAAAAATACTGCTGATGGTGGTCTTTCGCCCGGTACTAATGTTTCGTTACAGTTTGAGAAACTTGACGGTGTTACAGGTGACCCCAGCAACGCAGCAACTGCTGTTTACCGTGCAGATTTAACTAATTTGGGATTTGACCTCAAATCTTTAACAATTGGTGATGGTGGCGTCATTGGTGGTAGCAACGGTCGATTTACTGGCTTCGATCTAGACGGAATTAAAATCAGCAATACCAAAATTACCAACGCTGCTGATATTCAAAGTTTACCCAGCCTAAATGTCTTTGACTTTAGCCCCATAGGAACTATCTTTACACCAGGAAATCAACGTCCACCGAGCGATCCTGAAAATCCAGATTTATTTGGGACTATCAATGGTACAGTTAACAATGGTATTGCAAATTTAGGAAGTTTTGATGCGGTATCTACTACTGGTAGTAGCGCCAATGGTTTTGTTAGTTTAGGGAATTTAGGGAAAGCTGGTTTTAACTTAAAACAGTCGTTAGCTTCAGGACAACCACTTTATCTTTATATTGGTGAAGTTGGTGATAATGGTGAAGTTGCAGGCGGTAATATTACTGTTTCCAATCGCGAAGTCAACAGCTTAAACGACCTCAGCCAAGATTTTGGTTTACCAGGTGTAGCAGATGATGCTATTTCAATGGAAATCGAATTTGATGCTGATGCTAGTACACAATATGTCTTCTTCCAATTTGCGTTTGGTTCGGAAGAGTTGGCTGAATACGCAGGTAAGTTCAACGACGCCTTTAGTTTAGAACTCAATGGTTTTAACATGGCGCGGTTGAGTGATGGAGATACCGTCACTATTAATAATTTAGCCAAAAATGCCTATCCCTCTTCATATCATCCCGACTTAATCTACAATCCAGTTGACACTGGTCCTGCTAGCGATCGCATTAAGTTAGATGGCTACACTAAGCCTTTAACTTTTGTTGGAGTTGTTGAACCCAATTCCCGGAATAAAGTCGCTATTAATGTTAAAGATAACCGGGATGGTTTATTAGATTCTGCTGTCTTTCTCAAAGCCGGAACTTTCGGTATTACTTCACCTCAGCCTCTTGATGGAAGCAGACCCGGAGTCAGTATTAAGCCAGAAGATGGTAAAGATACAGTTACAATTACCGAAGGTGGCGAGACGGGTAGTATCAACATAGTGCTAAATACTATCCCCAGTCAGCCTGTCACGATAACTATAGAACCCGGTTCTCAAGTAGATTTAGGTAATGGACTAGGTAAACCCGTAACAATTACCTTTACTCCTACCGATGCTTACATTCCCCACACAATCACAATTTCAACACCAGATGATGGTATCAAAGAAGGTACGCAAACGGAGACAATAAAATTCACCTCTAGCAGTGCTGACCCCAATTACAATGGTGTTGTCATTCCTCCCCTCAACATACAAGTTAACGATCCAACAAGTGGAGGTGGGATATCAGGCGGTCAATCGAGTGTCAGTGCTACTGCAAATGATTTGTTGTTCGTATCGGGAAGTGGTTCGCAAGTTGAATTGGAATTTGCCCTTGAGAAAAATAACGGTAAATTTATTAATGAAGTGGGTGTATTTGTCGTTGATAATGATAAAGGTGAAGTTAACGGTATTGCACCCGGTCAACCTGGCTATTTGCAAGCAGCAATGTCACGTTCTCAAGTCCTTCTTTCTGCACTTGCAAATAATCCCACTCCCGATCTACAAGGAATTCGCAAGCTGAATTTTAATTCTGGTTCTTACCTCAGCTTTTATTTGGTTCAAAATGCTAGCACTGATGAGGTTAAAGCAAATTTAGCAGCTTCTCAACCAACTCCTAATGTATTTTTCTCCTCGAACTTTGCAAACATTGATAACTTCGATCACTTACAAATTGATAGTTTGAATGATGGTGTATTATCTGTTAAGTGGGAAGACCAACTAAGTGGAGGCGATCGAGATTTTGATGATTTGGTTTTGAATGTTAAAACTAGCAATAGTCCTTTGACGATTGGGACTAAATTACAAGCAGAACGCGAACTTATTGACTTACGGGGGATTACTGGAGCGATCGCAACTCAGTTTACCATCAACAGTGAAGCTGCTTACAAAAACTCTGTTGGTTTTTATACTATTGACGATGAAACCGGACGGATTGGAAATCTCAAACCAGGAGACCCAGGTTATGTAGAAGCCGCATTCCAACGTACCATTATTAACTTAAATGGGGATACAACAAACGTCTCCGGACAGTTCAACGGCGATACACTGATTGCACCGTACATTATCGCTAATGGTAATATCGAGCAACTTCGCTCTCAAAATCCAAATAACGTGTTAAGTACTGGTCCAGTTGCATACTTTGCCTTTACAGAAGTCAACACCGATCGAGTAGACCATATTCGCCTGCTTGGGGATAATAAATTCGGTTTCGAGGATATCCATAACGGAGGCGATCGCGACTATAACGATATGGTCGTACAATTGAATTTTACAAGCACCGCAGGTCTAGAGAATTTAACGCAACCTTTGGGGTAAATTCTCAATCTCAGGCGACTCTTGTCTCTACTCTAGTAGTAGAGACTAAAGACATTATTCTCTTGATAAGTTTTTGCCAATCATTAATTGATGTAGGTTTGGCAAAGTGCTGAATCTCCATCCTATCCAACTCAGCAATTTCATTAGGACTAGCAGAACTAATTGTGGCGATGACTGGTATATCTTTGAGATGAGATTGTTTCTCGATCCAAGTTATTAATTCAATCCCGTTAATATCTGGCAGAATGAGATCTGCTAGCACTATGAGATGTGGTACGGGACAACAATCGCGATGACTGTATAACCCGATTTCTGATAAGTAAGTTAAAGCACTCAATCCATTTTCTACAAATTGTAACGAAATAGGTAAACGGGCTTTGGTTATAATACGCTGGATTAGCCGCAGTTCAGGTAAATGGTTTTCTACCAGCAAAATAGTAAATGGTTTTAAGTTAGCCATATTTTTTCTTTAATAATTAGAGAGTATCAAAGGGATTTTTAGGTAGACGCAGTACCTGTTCTAGCAAACATAAATCTGTTAATTAGAACTTTGTTGTTTAGTGTAGGGATCAATTATGAAGAAGGTGTGGAGAGGATTGCATCCGTAGATACACTCAATCTACGCACGTAGATTAAAGAATCTCTGCTGGCAATTCCGTAAATTTGCGGTTGAACATTCAAAGCTGTATGACTATCTCGTTTGGACTTGACCAAAAGAATGGAATGCAAGCCCCGTCCTTCTAGGACGGCTTTTCTTGATTTCTAATGTATTGCGTTAGTATTTCAATTGGCGCACCTCCAACGGATACAGCAAAATAACTGGGACTCCATAAAGCTGCGCGTGTTGCCGGGGGGATACTCCCCCCGGCAAACTCGCGCAGCTTTATGGGGCTTTATGTATCCAGCTTGTCCATAACGACGACTAGAAACACCTTTTAAGGCATTAACAATTTGAGAAATAGACAATTTAGGCGGATATTCGATAAGTGCATGAACATGATTGTCTTCACCGTTGAACTCAATCACTTCAAAATCCATCTTCTTGGCTACTTCATTAAACGAGTTTTTAATCAATTCAAGACTTTCGGACGTGAAGACAGACATACGATATTTGGTAACACAGACCAAATGAATCTTAAGGTCTGTAACACTATGTCTTTCACGGCGAAACTGGCTTGTCATGTTTTGTAGATCAAAGTATAATTGTCTTACAGACCAATTATAACACTGTCAGTGAAAGCCAGATACCAGTTCCGATTCTACCCGACAGACCAACAGCAACAGCTTTTAGCTCAGTTGTTTGGTTGTGTTCGTGTGGTTTGGAACGATGCTCTTGCTATCTGTAAGCAGTCTGAAAAGCTACCGAGTAACAACGACTTGCAAAAGTTAGTGATTACGCAAGCCAAAAAAACTGAGAAGCGGTCATGGTTGTCTGATGTTTCTAATATTCCATTGCAGCAATCTGTAGCTGATTTAGGAGTCGCCTACAAAAACTTTTTTGATTCACTTAAAGGTAAGCGGAAAGGTAAAAAAGTTGGCAGTCCTAAATTCAAAAAGAAGACTGCACGACAATCAGCACGATTTAGAATTGGTGGTTTTTCTATCAAAGGAGATAAAGTATATTTAGCCAAAATTGGTAATATTAAGCCTATTTTGTCTAGAAATTTACCCTCAACTCCATCAAGTGTAACAGTCATTAAAGATTGTGCAAATCGTTATTTTCTCAGCTTTGTTGTAGAGGTGGAACCTGTTCAATCCGATGCCAAAAACCAAAGTATTGGTATTGATTTGGGAATTAAAACCTTTGCAGTTATGAGCAATGGAGAGAAAGCAATAAGTCCCGATTACTCAAAGAAAGACCGCAAAATTCGCAATCTACAACGTCAGCTAGCAAGACAACAAAAAGGTTCTAAACGTCGTGAGCGTACCCGTCTAAGAATTGCCAAAAAACACAACAAACAAGCAGATACTCGCCAAGATTTCCTACACAAGCTATCAACCAAAGTGGTTAGTGAAAACCAAACTATTATTTTGGAAGATTTGAATGTGTCAGGGATGGTTAAAAATCGCCAGTTAGCAAGAGTGATTAGTTTACAGGGATGGAGAGAATTTCGGGTATTTTGTGAAGCTAAGGCTGAAAAACTTAACCGAGACTTCAGAGTAATTAATAGATGGGAGCCTACTAGTCAAACTTGCTCTTGCTGTGGGTATCGTTGGGGCAAAATTGATTTGTCTGTTCGCTCAGTACTTTGTTTAAGTTGTCGTACTGAGCAGGATAGAGATGAGAATGCAGCTAAAAATATAGAAATGGTCGGCATGGGGCATCGGCACGACCTTAAACGGACGGGGAGTGATTGTCAGACTACTTCGGTAGCTATTTGCTGTGAGCCGTCAAGAATCACCGACCCTTTAGGGCGGTGAGTATGTCAAATAGTGCTGTCATATTTACTGACCAAGATAGTAGTAGAGTTGTTATTCAGTTCAAGATGTCTCGCACGTTTTCTCTAAAAACACCTACAACCGCTTTTCAAGTTTTAGTTGCTGGAGTTGCAGCCAGTCTTTTTGCATCTGGACTTTTAACCCAAGCGATGTTGAAGTATCCGAACAAAACGCCAGACTGGTATTTTGAAAAAGTCATCTACGATCTAGAGCGCGATCGCCATGCATAAAGGTCACTGGTTATAGCACGGTAAAGATTGAGCCAAACCAGTGCTCATAGGTCGTTGCGTTTCACTTGTTGATGAGACAAGGAAGACAAGGGAGAGGGGGGAGACAAGGGAGATGTATGAACGTAACTTGGTGTCACGCCAGTACTGCTAAATGAGAACTCCTGCTAGGCTCAAACACCCGATTGCTAAAGTCATGGCTAACGCCCGTCCCACGATCGCGCTGTCCCATCGGTTTTGGAGGGCGCGAATATCTTCCGGAACCTTCCCCAACTCTAAAGCTTCCTTCATTTTTTGGTTGACGGGCTTAGCCACAGTTAAATACAAGCTCAATTGAATCAATAATCCGGCTAATGCAATCAACGCTAGCGAGCTTGGACTTGTCCCAATCTTGGTAACAATTGCAAAGCTGAGGGTCGCTAGCATTCCAAGTATGCCGAACACGGGCATTCGAGTATCTGCTATTTTATGCAAATTTCCTATAACATTTGCGATCGCACCATCGTGACTTGCTGCTAAAGCAGGACGACCTATCACCGCAAAGAAAACATCAACTCCATAAACTACACCAGCTGACAGAAGGCTCAATATCAATAATGCATTAACCAACATAAGATCCTCCTTTCAATTCATCCAGTAATGATTGAGTTTGGGGTTTCCAACCCAAAAGGTTTCTAGCCTTAGCGCCACTAACCCATTGATCTAGAGCAAGCGCATCAGCAAAGGTACCCATTGCATTTCGAGCTTCTTCCAATACCCACGATTGAATTTGACCCGGTATTCCAGCTGCGTAACTTGCGGCTTCAGCAATCTCCCGTAATGTCATAACCTGGTCATCGGCTGCAATAAATAATGACCCTGCTGTTGCTTTCTCCAGTGCTAGAACATAACAACGTGCTAAATCATCTACATGCACGAGCGTCCAGCGATTTTCTCCTGTACCCACAAATTGCACGACGCCATACTGACGACCTGCTTGCACTAGCATTGCTACAATCCCTCCTCCTCGACCGTAAACTAGCGCTGGTCGAATCACGATGGTGCGAATTTGATTTTCTCGTGCTGCTAAAACCCGTGACTCAAGCTGGGATCTCCAGGCAATCAGAGGAGTTGGATTGAGGGGAGTCTCTTCATTGGCAATGCGATCGCCCGTGTTGCCCAACAACCAAGTACCTGTTGTGTAAATGAACGTTTTGCCTGTCCCATCTAGGGCTTTGAGAAACGTTTCTACAGCCAATTGTTCGGTGCTTGCCATCTGCTCGTCGCCTGTAGATGCTGCATGAATGACCGCATCCACCTGTCTGGCTGCTTGAACTAAAGTTTCAGGTTGCATCAAATCTCCATACAGATGTCGAACTCCAAGAGACTCTAGCTTTTGAGCAGAAGCATTTGAGCGCACTAGACCAGTCACTTCATGTCCAGCCGATTGCAGGGCATTTACAATCGCACTGCCAATGTATCCCGTTCCTCCCGTAACTAAAACATTCATGATATAGTGTCTCCTGAAATTAGTTGGTTGACCAACCAAATTAAATCAAAAAAAGAGAAGGTTCCTTGTGTATCAGACTAAATATAGAGAACTTGTGGACATTTTTTAATCTTTCCTCAATTGCGATGCAAACATCTCGAATAGAGCCCGGTAGGCACTCTCTAAATCGAAATCTGGATCTGCCAATTTTTGTAGAGCAAGTCCATCAAATGCTGCCAGTAAAACAGATGCCATTGCCTCTGGATTGGCGATCGCATCTCCCGCAATCTGGCGCACCAGACGAGTAATGCACTGTCTCCCTGTTGAGAGCATGACCCGAACTGCGTCATGAAAGTTAACGTTGCGTAGCCCTAAAGTAAAAAGCTCGCACCGCAACCGAAACCATTCTGGTTCATCAACCACTCGTTGCTTTGGCTCGGTAAACGTCTTCTCCAGCAATTGCTCCGGAGATAGCGTATTACACCACCGTTCAACCTCCTTCACGTATTGTTCTCCCGCTGCATACAGCACTTCCTGCAACAGTTGATCCTTACTACTGAAGTAGTAGTGAATCAAGCCAGGAGCAACCCCCGCTGCATTTGCAATTTCTTTCATTGTTGCAGCGTCGTATCCTTCCCGTGCTAGAAGCTTGTAGGCTGCACAGACAATAAGCGAACGATTATTTGCAGTCTTTGAAGCAGTTTTTTTGCTCACCGATCTATTTGGTTGGTCGTACAACCAAATAGTAGATCGATTATGGCCCTATTGGCAACACGGAGAGAACAATATTTTTTGTGACAAAATTAGGCTTGTATATGCGGATATCTTTGTATAAGTGCCATACCAGACGTTTGCCATGCGTGATATACATGACACAGAATAACTATCTTAAGTGCTGATAAATATGACCAGAGTTGAACTATTGTCTGATAAGGATATTGACTATAATAGGCTGCGCGATCTGCTAGCAACGTTCAAATGGAAAGAAGCTGATGAAGAAACAGCGTCTGCAATGTTAAAGGCGGCTGGTAGGGAGATGCAAGGCTGGTTAGATACTGAAGCAATTAGTAAATTTCCTTGTACTGATTTAAGAACAATCAATCAACTCTGGGAGCGCTATTCAAAGGGACATTTTGGTTTTAGCGTGCAGAAACGAATTTACCATGAGGTAGGAGGAGATTTAGAGAACTGGGGTAAGCTCGTCGGATGGCGTGAAGGAGATACCTGGTTAGATTATTCAAAGTTGATTTTTGATATCCATGCGCCTTGCGGTCACCTACCTGCGAAGTTTCCACGCTTTACAGTTGGTTGGGGATGGTGGTTTGGTCCTTTTATGGTTGAAAGAATCACCGAGTGTAATTTGTAATATCTAACACGCCCCATTCGTTCTGAGAGATAAAAAGCTATGCATCCGGGTCTGATTGCTGTACTACTTCTGCTGTTTTTAGGACCACCTTTATGGATAAGCTACCAAGCATTCATCAGATTGGGCTGCACGTGGATGTTGCTGTTGCTACCTTTAGCCTGGTTTGTTGGGCTGCTATTTGGTGCGATCGCCGCTATGGTTCTCACTGGCTTGCTAGAGTGGCTGAGCAATCGCAACCTACCACCTGCAGAGGCGGGATCGATGGGTGGGGTTGCATGGCTTGGTATATGGCTGGTTGGAGCATTGATACTGAGTCCTCTTTGTGCAGCCATCTTTACCTGGTTAACTGCAAAGTTGTTATTCCACTTAAGAGCTTGAGGCGCTACCAACAACAGCTAGACAGCAAACATTGTAACATCTGGCTCAGGTGACGCACAGGTACAGAGGTGCTGATGTAAATTGAATAATAAACGATCCCAAAGCCCCTATGCTCACTCAAGACAAACAACAACGCAACTGGAAACCCATCATCAAGCAGTTTGAAGCAGTACTCGGCAAAAATGGCGTGGTGCAACGTCGTGAAGAACTGATTACTTATGAATGTGATGGGCTCACGAGCTACCGCCAACGCCCTGCTATTGTAGTACTGCCAAGAACAACAGAACAAGTGGCAGAGGTTGTGAAGATATGCGATCGCAATTCCATCCCGTTCATTGCTAGAGGTTCCGGTACTGGCTTATCTGGCGGTGCATTACCTGTTGAAGATTGCGTGTTAATTGTTACTTCTTTAATGCGGCAAATTCTTAATATTGATTTAGAAAATCAACGTGTAGTCGTACAGCCAGGAGTCATTAACAATTGGGTGACGCAAGCAGTGAGTGGTGCTGGTTTTTACTACGCCCCCGATCCCTCCAGTCAAATTATTTGTTCGATAGGTGGGAACGTAGCAGAAAATTCTGGAGGAGTGCATTGTCTGAAGTACGGTGTCACCACCAACCACGTTTTGGGGTTAAAAATCGTCACTCCTGAAGGTTCAATTGTGGATTTGGGAGGGCAAATACCCGAAATGCCCGGTTACGATTTGACAGGGATCTTTGTTGGTTCTGAGGGAACTCTTGGAATCGCCACGGAAATTACTTTGCGAATTCTCAAAAGCGCAGAATCCATTTGCGTACTTCTTGCAGATTACACGAGTATAGAAGCAGCTGGGGCTAGCGTTTCCGATATCATCAGTGCGGGGATCATTCCTGGTGGTATGGAAATTATGGACAATCTTAGTATTAACGCAGTTGAAGATGTTGTAGCAACCAATTGTTACCCCCGTGATGCTGCGGCTATTTTAATTGTTGAAATTGATGGTTTGGCTGTAGAAGTTGCAGAAAACAAACAGCGAATAGCAGAAATTTGTAAAAATAATGGTGCGCGGAACATTGCGAGCGCGAGCGATCCAGAACAACGCTTAAAATTGTGGAAAGGACGAAAAGCAGCTTTTGCAGCAGCAGGGCATTTAAGCCCTGATTATTACGTCCAAGATGGAGTGATTCCCCGGACTCAGTTACCCTATGTGCTGGGAGAAATAGAAGCATTAAGTCAAAAGTACGGTTATCGCATTGCCAATGTTTTTCATGCTGGCGATGGCAATCTTCATCCACTGATTTTGTTTGATAACTCAATTCCTGGTGAGTTAGAAAAGGTAGAAGAAGTTGGAGGAAAAATTCTTAAACTTTGCGTTCAAGTCGGTGGCAGTATTTCTGGAGAACATGGCATCGGTGCAGAAAAAAGGTGCTATATGCCAGAAATGTTTACTGAAGTTGATTTAGAAACCATGCAATGGGTAAGGCAAACTTTCAATCCTAAAGGTTTAGCAAATCCAGGTAAAATTTTCCCCACACCCCGTACCTGTGGTGAAGCCGCTAATGCTATGGGCGATTTAGCTAAGAAGTTTGAGGGAGTGGAACGGTTTTAGCTTTGTAGTTGCAATGGATTTGCTAAAAGCCAACTACGAATGAATTATCAGTAGGGCTGGCAATGCTAGTACAAAAAGGCTGAAGGAGCCCCTCCGGTTATGTCCTTACGGAGACGCTACGCGTTGCGAAGCTATACCCGCAACGGCTTACGCCCTCCCTTGTTCGCCCTCCCTTGTTCGCCAGTCGCCAGGGCGCGGGAAACCCGCCTACTTTCCCTGAACTCACCAGTTCCCAAGGCGCGGGAAACCCGCCTGCTTTCCCTGGGCTCACCGCCTGCGCGGGCTAATTAGATGCATCTTTATAAGAAATGGTATAGATAGAGAATTCAGTAACTTTACTGAGTGAGCAAGATATAGAAATCGCTAAGATTTAGCATTAGTTAAAAGGAATAAAGCTTTAAGTAGTAAGGAGTTTATATAAAAGTCATAAATAATTCCTGGAAAATTTGAAGTGCTTTAGGGCGGGTATTGACCACCCCACTACCAATACTGCAAGGGCTGAGAAGATTGTCGCATGAGACAAGCACCTTTGTGCAGGGGTTGTAGGGGAGGAAAAAACGCTCTTTCCGACAAGTATTGACCCCACTAAGTATAATTCATAAATTAAATAAAATATCTATACAAAACAGTTATGAATGAAATACCATTTTTTACCTTAGTAATATTAGAACTGGGATTTTTTATTTGGTTTTCTCGGAAAAAAACTATCCTTCAAGCAATACTTTTTAGTATTCTCGTAGCTACTATTACCTTATTTGCACGCCTGTTTCAATTAACATTGTTAGCAATTTTCTTTGTTAATTTCACTATTTTATTAGCAATACTAATTTTTTTTATTGGATTATCTTGGTCTGTTGTTTACCTCGTCAAAAGATGGCAACAAAGGCGTTATACTTCTATTCCTCTCGCAATCATTTTATTTTCATGGATTTTATCAAGTTATATTTCTCCCGTTCAAGTAGAGTTTTTACTATATGCTAAAACTCGTAATGGCATAGTTTCAGAGCTCGCAACAGGAAAGCTCATACCAAAGCCTTTATCAGCAGCAGACATAAGAAGACGAACCCCTAATGAAAAACCTCCTACTGCTGCTCAAGTGAACAATTTTACAAGTTTATGGCGAAATAATTTATTAGGATGTGATGGGCTGGGTATGCCAAGGCAAATAAAGTTGCCACGGGGCTTGCTCACTTCCACAGGTAGAAATGCAGTTTCTGTTCTTCGCAAAGATGCTAAAGCCTTAGTGGTAAAATTTTTGGTTAGTAGCTACGGTTTGGGGGATGGAGACAACAGTTTTATATATAGTTCTGACAAAACTTTAGATATACCAGCTAAAACTACCATTCAAAATTACGATCGCAATTCCTCAACTTCTCAAAAAGCAATTGACATTCAAACCGCTTTATGCAGTCAAGAGCATTTTTTTCATGCGGAACAAATAGCAAAGAATTGGTTTTTTGTGAGCGCGGGATACTAGTAGTACAAAAAGTTTAAAGTATAAAATCAAGGTTTCTATATAGCCAGCCTTCCAGGGATTTGTAATGTGTACTTGTGTTTGCCGTGGTATACTAAGCTGTCAGCATAAAGAGTTGTATGGTTAGAGAATTTAGGAAAAGATTTGATGTCAAAAAAAGAATCAAACATGAAGTAACTGCTTGGTAGGAATAGTTAATAAATCTTTTTTGCCTAAAGTTCAAATACGTTATTAAAGCTACAAAAAATACTGATAATTTTATGATATTTTAAAAAAGATTTGTAAATATTTTATTCAACCTATTGCAAAAATCATTTCTTCCGATAATACCTAAGAAGTATGCAGTAGGAGAACAACTTCCGCCGCTCGCGATCGCCGTATAATTCAAATGTACCGTTTTATTCACCAAAAGTTCAATTATTTTATTGTTTTAGGGTTAATCCTGAGTTTATTTCTATTTTCTTCACCTTCTACCTCAGTTTCTTCTCAAAATGAAAGTTATTCACAGCAACAAGAAATTAGAGGTGTTTGGTTAACTAATGTGAGTAGCGGTGTCTTGTTTGTTCCTTGGGGTATTAATCGTGCTTTAAACCAACTTTCATCTCTCAAATTTAACACGATTTATCCTGTTGTTTGGAATAGGGGGCACACTTTTTATAAAAGTCAACTTCTTAAAAAAGAGATAGGACAAGAAACTCAACCTTTACTGGGGATAATACACGGTGGTAGAGATATTTTAGCAACAATCGCACAGCTTGCCTCTCAAAAAAAGTTACGTGTCATTCCCTGGTTTGAGTACGGGTTGATGTTACCTTCTCAATCAGAATTAGCAAGACAGCATCCTGATTGGCTAACAACTCAACTCTCCGGTGCTGAATTGCTAGATGACACTCTTCATAATGTTGGAACAAGTCAATCACAACCATCTTTTTGGCAAAAGTTAATCAGTACAAGTACAATTAGAAAGCAAGTTTGGTTAAATCCCCTGCATCCAGAAGTAAAAGAGTTTATTAAAGGATTAATTTTAGAAGTCGTTACAAATTATGATATTGATGGAATTCAATTAGATGACCATTTTGGAATGCCAGTCAAGTTAGGTTACGATGCCTTCACGATCGCTCTTTATCAACAAGAACATCAGGGGAAAAAACCACCATCCGATCCTTTTGACTCAGAGTGGATGCGCTGGCGTTCTGACAGGATAACTGTTTTTATGCAAGAAATTGTGAGTGCTGTCAGAAATGTGAAACCTAACATGAAAATATCATTGTCTCCTAACTCACACAGATTTTCGTATAAATACTATTTACAAGATTGGAATACTTGGGTAAAAACAGGTTTGGTAGATGAGTTGGTTTTACAAGTGTATCGCAATGACAAAAACAGTTTTTTAGCTGAGCTCTCACAACCAGAAGTGCAAAATGCTCGCCTCACAATTCCAGTGAGTGTAGGAATATTAACTGGAATTTGGAATAATCCAGTTAATATCCAGCAAATTACAGAACAGGTTAAGGTTGTGAGGGAGCAAAACTTTAATGGTGTTTCCTTTTTTTACTGGGAAAGTTTGTGGAGTTATTTGACTCCCGACTCTCCACGACAGCGCCGCAAAGCTTTTTTGGAATGTTTCCAGCGTTAGAAAAGAAAATTTACGATTAGATAACAGTTTGATGCAATCAGAGAAATTCACATTACAATGGGCGATCGCCACTTTTGGTGGTTTTCTGTTAAGTTTGTTATTGATTGAAATTGGTGAGAAATCAGATATTAATGTCTTGCAAGGGACTGTAGGTGGTTTAATCGTTGCATTACCTCAAGCTTTCGTTCTGAGAACACGCCTGAAAAACCCTTGGTTGTGGGTGTGGTCAAGCCTTGCTGGTTGGGTTTTTGTGACCACCGCAGGAATTGGTGCTGTTGGTTGGATGGTACTGTCAACCCAAGTTCTTGTCCTCAGAGTTTTTTACGGCGTGCTTCTAGGGACAATTGCGGGATTCAGTATGGGTTTGGCTCATTGGTTTGTCATCCAACAATATAGCCCTCTAGCAGTACAATGGGTGTCGATCAGTGCGGTTAGTTGGGCGCTTGGAGTGGGGATTGGTTCGGCTGTAGGCGGTATACTGTATCAATTGACGCAGTTATTTTTAGGCGAAGTGGTTGGTTTGGCTGTGACCTGGTTTGTAGTAGCTGTCTTCACAGGTATCTATGGTGCCAAAATTTTCAGGTGCTGGGATTGAGAATACGCATTCTCTCTATTCAAGCAACAGATGGAAATCCCCGTTGTCTGTACGTCGTAGCTTTGTTAAGGGGGAGCGTTTATCGCCAACCCCTGGAGAAACAGTATAAAAATTATTAGAAAATTATTAAATATTGTAAATATTCTGAGCAACCTCTTATCTACGTAAAGGCAATGTGTGCAACAATTAGATACTGCAGAAATTTTAAAAAATGAATCTTAGTAATTAGTATAAACTGGTCAACCTGCTTTTTCTCTGTTTAGGGGACACATTTTATTCTAAGCAATAGCTTGGTCATGTTCTTCATACAAAGTAGCGACAGATACAAAGTATCAACAAGCAAAAGCTAAAAATCTTTTGCTGTAGTTTTGGTGCAAAAATGCGTTTTCTAGCAGTCTATCTATGATAGGGAGCGCTTAGTGTAGTATCGGCAACACCAGATAAGGTCTCTCGCATGAGTATCAATTCATCAGAATCAACTGTAGAGTTAACACAACTGCCACCAGCAGTTCGTCATCGAGTCCTAAATCCAGATAAAAAACACAGCAACCAGCAGTTTACACCTAGAATTCACGATTCTGTTGTGCAGTATCAAACTCAAAGGGAGTCCCTACTAGAAGCGATCGCACAACGTATTTGTCGCTCTGAGACTTTGAATACTATTCTCAATGAGACGGCGAGAGATCTCAGACGGTTTTTAGGATGCGATCGCATACTCATTTACCGATTGGAATCAAACACGAGTGGCTTTATAGCCGTAGAAGCAAGTGTCACCCCTGATAGTTTACTGGGAACAGCGATCGCAGATCCTTGCTTTGGGGAAAAATATGCAGAACGATACAAACGACGTGGTATTCAAGTTATAGAAGACATATATGCAGCAGGGTTAGCACCGTGCTACATCGATCTGCTCAATTCAATGGAAGTACGAGCTAATATAGTAGTCCCGATTCTCTTTAAGCAACAATTGTGGGGATTGCTAACGGCTCAACAAAGCTACAGACCCCGTCAATGGCAACAAACAGAAATAGACTTGCTCAAACAAGCCACAACACACTTAGAAATTGCCATACAACAGGCCCAATTGCAACAGCAAGTGGAGAACTTACAAGTTCAGCTTGAAGTGCAAAAGCAAGAATCAGAAAAACTAGAACGTTTAAAACAAGAGTTTCTCAGAACACTTTCTCACGAACTCAAAACGCCAATCACCAGTATTCATTTGGCAATCCAAACAATAGAAAGTGTTCTCAAGCAAGAAGGGCTGCTTGAGGTAGAAATGATTCCCCAGCTATTACAGATCCTTCAGAAAGAGTGTCGGCGAGAAAGTAAGTTAATTGACGATTTATTATCACTGACATATTTAGAAGCAGAAATCGAACCTTTGACTTTAATTTTGATCGATTTACAAACCTGGCTTCCGGCGATCGTTGAGCCGTTCCAAGAACTTGTATGTTGTCAGCAACAGCAGTTAAATCTAAATATAGCTAACGATATTCCTATATTAGAAACAGAAATCGCGGACTTGGAACGTATTCTTACAGAACTCTTAAAGAACGCTTGTAAATTTACCCCCGCAGGTGGAACCATTACAGTATCTGCTTTCAAGACAGCAGATACAGTGGTGCTTAGCGTAAGTAATTCCGGAGCAGAAATTACAGCCCTCGAGCAACTGAAAATTTTTGACCCCTTTTATCGCATTCCCAATGACGATCCGTGGAAATACAGCGGAACCGGATTGGGGCTAGCTTTAGTGCAAAAACTAGCGAAACACATGGGAGCATTCATTGATGTAGAAAGTACATCACATCAAACGACTTTCACACTGAGATTTCCATACTAAAACAGATCTCTATCCCTTCCGATATCAAGCACAGCTTGAACTTCTACCAGGGACAGCTATCTAGATTGATGTCATCGGAAATACTCTTCATCTTCGCATACAACCCGACCTGGCTCGAAGAGCGCAACTCATTGCTATTATGCTTGGCAAAACTACGAGACAGCGGACATCATAGAATGCTAACAGAATTATGCTAATTAGGTAAATATAGTAATCAACCCTATCATTTAGGCTAAACTAAGCATATGCCAAATTTAGAAAGTGTTACAATTCATCAATTTAGAGGGTTGCGAGATCTGAATTTAGATAATCTCGGACGGATTAACCTGCTTGTTGGTATTAACAATTCAGGGAAAACTAGTGTTCTTGAAGCACTAGCTATTTATTGCCATCCATTAGATATTAGAGTTTGGATTAGCACTGCACGTCAGCGAGAACAGGAAAGTAGAATACAGCGTACTTCGCCTCTTGATGCACTTCAATGGTTATTTACACGTAATTCTGCTTCCGATGGTGAGGGAAAAGAATCTACAATTCATACTGAACTTCTTCAAAACTCTTTTAGATGGCTAGTTAAGTGGTGTAAAGAAATGGATATACAACTATTTGCAACTACCCATAGTCTTGAGGCTGTAGATGCTTTATTACAAGTAACCGAAGTTGAATCTGAACAGAATTTAGTACTTTATCGTCTAGAGCCAAAAGAATCGAAGACAAAAGTAATTAGACATGATTGGAATAGATTAAGACGTTTACGAGAAGATTTGGGTCAGGAGGTCCGTTGGTGAATCGCCAGTGTGCTTTGATAGGAGTTGAAGGGAATCACGATCAAGCTTTTTTATCTACGATATTGTGTAAGTTACTTGGTTTCTCTGAGTTTAAAGGTACCATAGCAGACTTAGAACCACTTTGGCGTAAATTCGTCCCCGTATATCCTACAAAAAGTGGAAAGCTATATACAAGACTTCCTATGCCATCAATTTTGTACAATGACACTTTATCAGTCGCTATATATGTAGGAGAAGGGAGTAATTTAATTGAAAATCTAACTACTAAATTAACTGATATTTCTGATTATTCTAGTTCTCTATTGGCTTTTGGTATCGTAATTGATGCTGATAAGAAGTTACCTGCTGAAATAGCACAGAAGTATCATGATAGTTTTAAAGAATATTTTGCTGATTTTCCTAACACAGTTAGCAATAACGGTTCTGTGATAGAAAGTGTGCCTAGATTGGGAATATATATATTGCCAAATAATAGAACTCAGGGTGTGCTTGATACTTTAATATGTATTTGTGGAGAAGTAGCTTATCCAGAATACATGAAAAGGGCAACATTTTATGTAAATCAATTTTCTTCAGAAGAAATAAGTCTGTTGAAATGGAAACCTTTTGATAAAGAAAAGGCTATAGTTGCCACAGTTACAAGTGTTCTCAAGCCTGGTAAAACGAATACAACAAGTATTAAAGATGACAAATGGATTAGTGCTCAAACTGAACAACAACTTCCAGAACTTCAGAATTTAACTGACTTTTTGAGGAAACTACTAAATTTAGAAATTACTCCTAAGTAGGCGCTTGAATGAAAATGTCATAATTTCCCCTCGTTGGGAGTCACTGGTGATACTAAATTTCCTAAAAAGAATGAAAGAAGATAAATTTTTTATTCTTCATCCTTCATTCTTTTTTAATCAACAAATCCTTGGCAATTGCTCGCCAACCAACATATCAACAATGCGTTCAGTACCAAAAACAGTTTTTAACAAGACGACGCCCGAAGGAGAAGAAGCCACTTCGCCAACGATACAAGCATCTTTACCTGCTGGGTGAGACTGCATAGCAGATAACACTATATCTGCTTTCTCTCGTCTTACAACTACCACTAATTTACCTTCATTTGCCAGATACAACGGGTCTAAACCCAAGATTTCACAAACACCCTTAACTTCTTCACGCACTGGTAAAGCTTGCTCGTGAAGACGAATACCTACTTGCGAACTGACAGCAAACTCATTTAATACCGTGGCTAAACCACCTCGCGTGACATCTCGCATGGCGCGAACATCAGGACAGACACTCAAGATAGTATCAACTAAACCGTTTAAAGGCTGACAGTCACTTTCAATGTGAGTGTCTAAAGCTAATTCTCCACGAGCAATTAAAATAGCTGTGCCATGATTTCCCAATTCACCATTGACAATTACCACATCTCCTGGTTGAAGATTGCGAGCAGAGATGCTAACTCCTACTGGAATCACACCAATACCAGCAGTATTAATAAACAGTTTATCTGCAGCACCACGATGCACAACTTTTGTATCACCTGTCACAATTTTTATACCAGCTTCTTTAGCAGCAACTTGCATACTATCAGCAACACGCCGTAAAGTTTCTACAGCCAGCCCTTCTTCTAAAATCACACCGCAACTGAGATACAAGGGTTTAGCACCACTCATGGCTAAATCGTTGACTGTCCCATTAACAGCCAATTTGCCAATATCGCCACCGGGAAAAAACAAAGGATCGACAACATAAGAATCTGTCGTGAAAGCCAGTCTATCTCCCTGTTGTAATAAATTGGCTAAATTAAAACTCGCTTGATCTTCTAATTCAGAAAGAATAGGATTATCAAAACTTTTCACAAAGATATCGTCAATCAAATCGTGCATAGCAGTACCACCACTACCATGTGCGAGGGTAATGTGGGTATCTGTTACTGTAACCGGGCGGCGAAACAATTGGACTTTTGGACTGAAGGAATGCTGTCCTGAATTTGCCGGGGAAAAATTCATATTAAATGATGTTTAATATTGTAACTTGGTAAATTGTTCTGCTCTCATTCCCAGTCAGGGATTGGGAACGAGTTACGGGTGATGAAGAACAAACGATGAAGAGTTAGAAAGCCCCAAACGGTTGCTCAACGTCACTCCTAAAACTCTCAGGTAATTCCCTAAAGCCAATTGAGTCATTTCCCAACTTTTAAGCGCTTCTACCACATCAGTGCGAGCTTCCTGTAACTCTTGTGCTAGTTCAACAGCATTTGTAACAGCTTTGGAAATACCAGCATCTGTATGAGGACGGATCGCAAATGCTGCATCACCGATCAAACACACTCGTCCGAAAGCCATACGAGGTACTGACAGATCGTAGATTGGCTGAATCAAAGGTTTTTCTGTCAGTTCAAACAAATGCTGAAATACTGCAGGTAAACTCTTCTTTGCCTCCAGACGGCGCTGTTGCATGATTTTTTCTGTGACTTGTGCTTGAGGCCAGTAAAATTTTTGTACAGCATCTTGGCTGTTACCCATCACTTCAGGTAATTCTTCTACAGGAACATTAAAGTACCAAAGCCAGTTAAAGCGCCGCTTTCCGACCTCTAGTTCCCCATTCGGTCCCGGTACTAAATAACAAATAGCTTGCATACCAGGACCGTTGTAGAATGTAAAGTTATGAGCCAAAAATTCTGCAACTTCAGGCAAAGGAACGCTTTCATCGATCGTTCCCCGCCATGCAACATAGCCCGCGTATTGCGGAACGGTATCTCGTAGCAGTTGCTGACGAATGGTAGAACCCAAACTGTCAGCCTCAATCAACAGATCGCACTCCTCTTGTTGCCCATCTTTCAAGCGTACCTTGACGCAGTTGTCACTCTGTTCAAAACTAACAACTTGGTTGTCTTGATGGTAAAACTCATTTGGGAAACTTTTCCTGAGTTGATGGTGAAGCATATCCCAGGAAATCATAACTTGTGGTATTGCTTCTTCCCAAATTATGCTGCCATCAATTGATAGAAACTGTTGCTTCTCAGACAGAACACCCGTTGCTTCTGTTGCAGCAATACCATGTTCAAAGAAAAAGCGACTCATTTCCAATTGGACAATAGAACCAGCTCCCCAACTTTGCAAAACATCAGGCAAGTGTTCAAAAATTCTCACATGACAGCCAATGCGATGCAGTGCTAAGCCAGCACACAAACCACCCACCGAACCACCAGATATAATGACGCGCAAAGGTTGAGAATTTCGATCCGCGAAGCCCTGATTATCTGACATGGGGTTATATATTTAAGCTCTTCGATAGAGTATAGTACCTTTAGATGAAATAGCAATCCTTTGAAGAAAACTTAAACATTTAGCTGTCAAATACTAATCCAGCAATTACGGAACTCAGGAGCAATGGCATCTAGATTCGGAGATTGTAGAGGCAATAAGAAATACTCGAAATAAAGCGATCGCCTGCTAGCAAGAACAATGCTTATGGGGGCTTCCGTAGTAACCGAATGCAACCACTGCTTCAATTGGTAATTGATTGAATGCAATAGTGTAACTAATTTTAGTTACACAAAGCCGGTTTTGGCAGATAATGGAAGTAAGCAATCTGGAGTTGCTATGACCCGTAGAGAGAAATTGATTGAGCGGTTTCTCCGTCGTCCTAAAGATTTTACCTGGGAGGAGTTGGTCAGCGTGCTTTCTGGGTTTGGTTTTGAAGAAGTCAGCACGGGAAAGACTGGAGGATCGAGGCGGCGTTTTCTCAATGATGCAGGAGTAGTTGTAACATTACACAAACCCCATCCTCAAAATATTCTTAAACGGTATCAAATTGAACAAATTATTGAGATTCTCCAGAGGGAGGAGTTGTTATGAATGACATGATGCAATACAAAGATTATTTCGGATCTATTCACTATAACGATGAAGATAAAATTTTCTACGGACAGGTGGAATATATCCGTAGTTTAATTAGTTTTGAGGGGGAAGATGTGGTTAGTCTAAGAGCTAGTTTTGAGGAAGCAATTGATGATTATTTAGCTCTTTGTGAGGAAAAAGGAATTGAACCAGAGAAGCCGTTTAAGGGTAGTTTTAATGTCCGTGTAGGTAGCCAACTTCATCGTCAAGCAGCATTATTTGCCCAACGCCGAGGAATGAATCTCAATAAGTTGGTGACGGATGCACTCGAACGCTATCTGAAGGCAGAATCGTTAGAAAATGTTTGAGGTCTTTTCTAGCTCTACCATCCCTTTCCCAACCATCTTTGAAAAGCGACCATACTTGTAGTATGCCGCACAAGCACCTTCAGAAGACACCATGCAAGTCCCGATCGGTGTTTCTGGAGTGCAAGCTGTACCAAAGACTTTACATTGCCATGGCTTTAAAACTCCTTTGAGAATTTCCCCACACTGACAAGCCTTGTGGTCAGCAACTTTAAGATTGGGGACGGGAAATTTTAATTCTGCATCAAATTGAGCGTAGTCAGAACGAATTTTTAAGCCAGAATATGGGAGATCTCCTAACCCACGCCACTCAAAATTTTCTCGCACTTCAAAAACTTCGTTCATCGCTGCGATCGCTACAGAATTTCCTGTTTTTTCTACAAATCGATTGTATTGATTTTCTACTTCACAACGATTTTCTAGAATTTGTTGTAATAGCATCCAAACCGATTGAAAAATATCTAAAGGTTCAAACCCGGAAATAACAATTGGTTTATAATACTTTTGACAAATAAACTCATACGGGTCAGTACCTATAACCATACTGACATGACCGGGACCGACAAAACCATCTAGTTGTAAATCTGGATTATCTAATAATGCTTTTAGAGCAGGAATCACAAGGACGTGATTGCAAAACATACTAAAGTTATTGATTTCTTCAGATGCTGCTTGCAAAAGAGTCAAAGCTGTACTGGGGGCTGTTGTTTCAAAGCCTAAAGCAAAGAAAACAATCTCTTTGTCAGGGTTATCCCTAGCGATTTGTAAACTGTCTAAAGGCGAATAAACCATACGGATATCCGCACCTCGTGCTTTGGCTTGCAACAAACTTGATTTTGAACCGGGGACTCGCATTGTGTCGCCAAAGGTCGCTAAAATGACATTGGGATTTTGGCTGATAGCAATAGCATCATCTAGTTTTCCCTTTGGCATTACACAGACAGGACAACCAGGACCGTGAATTAATTCAATAGTTTTAGGTAAAATGTCCTCAATACCGTATTTAAAAATAGAATGAGTATGTCCGCCACAAATTTCCATAATCTTGACGGGCTTTTTTAGCTGTTGCGATAATTTTTCAATTTCTTTGAGCAAAGATAAAGCTTTTCTCGGTTCTCTGAATTCATCAACGTATTTCATAAGGGTTAGTTCTTGGTTATTAGTTATTGGTTATTAGTAGAATAATTAATCACTAATTATTAACAAAATTTGCCAGTTCTTCTAAGAGTTGGATTGTTTGGGCTGCTTCTTGTTCGTTAATTCTACTCATGGCAAAACCAACGTGGACAAGTACCCAATCTCCAACACACGATTGAACTGGGTGGTGTTCGTCCACAATACAAGCAATATTGACTTGGCGCTTTACACCAGCAATATCAACAACAGCTAATTTTTTTTCAATATCTGTGATTTCTGTAATTTGACCGGGGATTCCCAAACACATTTTGTTTTCCTTTTTTTGTAGGTTAGGGTGCAATACTGCAAGCTGAGAATTTTGGTGTAAACTTAACAAAATATTTATAAATGTTGGGTTTCGTTCCTCAAACGCCACATCGCTCAACGGGGGGAACCCTCCGCAGTTGCTTCAACGGGGGGAACCCCCGCAACGCACTGCTCTCCGCACGGCGCTGCTCTCCGCACGCGAGTGGCTCCCCAACCTACGTGTTTTGTAAAGAAGCTGCTGCGATCGCAGCTTGTCCTAGTGATAATCCTCCATCATTTGTTGGAACCAAACTATGAGTTAGAACTTTGAAATTTAATGCTTTTAATTTTACAGTCACTTGTTCTAATAAAATTTTATTTTGAAAAACTCCTCCACTAAGAGCGACACACTTAATGTCATGTTTATGACAAATTAAGTTAATTGTTTCTACAATAAGATTAGCTAATCCCAAATGAAATTTAGCGGCGATAATTGATGGCTTCACTTGCTGTTGTAAATCATCTAGTAAAGCTTTCCACATCGGATGGGGATTTATATGATAGAGGTTATCAACCGTTTCAATTGTGAAAGAATAACCAATTGTTGTGGAAGAACTCTCTAAAATAGTGCGATAAGCTGGAAGCTTAACGGCTGAAGCCGTATCGCAAGCAGCTTCCATTTCTACTGCTGCTTGTCCTTCATAACTACATTTTTCTTGACAAATCCCAATAGCAGCAGCAACTGCATCAAATAAACGACCAACTGATGAGGTTTTAGGAGAATTAATTTGTTTTTCTATAACTTGATTGAGAAGCTTTAAAGGTTTTTTGTCTAAAAAATTAATAATTTCTAAATTTCCGTAATTTTGTTTTAAATCTTCCCAAGAAAAGCAAGAGATTAATTGAGCGTAGGTATTACGCCACGGTTCTTTGATGGCTTGCTTTCCACCAATCATAGCGACTGGTTTAAATGTTGCCAATCGTTTAAATTGGCGGTAATCTGCTAAAAGAAATTCTCCCCCCCAGAGTGTGCCATCACCACCGTAACCCAATCCATCAAAAGCAACACCTAAAATAGGGGGAGAATCAATCGGTACACCGTTCTCTACCATACAAGCAGCAATGTGAGCGTGGTGATGCTGAATGTATAGTAAGGGTACAGTTGTGCTGTACCCATATTGATGAACTGAAGCCAGTTCTTTACCAAGTTTTGCAGACAAGTATTCAGGATGCAGATCGACAGCGATCGCTTCTGGTTTATACTCAAATAAATTCAAGTATAAATTCAGCATATCCTGATAAGCACGGAAAGCAACTGCATTTTCTAGATCTCCCAAATGTTGGGATACGATCGCTTTTGTGTCTTGCAATAGACAAAAGGTATTTTTCAACTCACTGCCCATTGCTAAAATCTGTGGAACACGATTAAAACCTGGTGGTAAATGGATAGGTGCTGGTGCATAGCCTCTAGCACGCCGAACAATTTGCACTTTATTGCCTACAACCCTCACTACTGAATCATCAACCCGGTTAACAATTTGCCGATTGTGGAAGAGAAAATAATCAGCAATTTTTCCCAACTTCTCACGCGCTTCATCATTATCAATACACTGTGGTTCATCAGACAAATTGCCACTAGTTAAGACAATCGGACGGTTCATCCGCTTAAGAATGAGATGGTGAAGCGGGGTATAAGGAAGCATAAAGCCAAGGGTATTTTGCCCCAGTGCTACAGAAGGTGCTATGCGGCTTGGAGTGTAAGTTTTTTTTTGGCTGTCCAACTTGCGATGTTGGTGATTCTTCCACTTCCTCTTTCACCCTCATCACCTGATGAAGCTTCAAGCAACACAATAGGAGCTGCGGGACTTTCAAGTAATTCTCTTTCCTGGATACTAGGAGTGCAGTATTCTTCAACGACAGCCATATCTCGTGCCATCAAAGCAAAAGGCTTGCTTTCGCGTCCTTTGCGCTGACGCAGTTTTTGCACTACAGTTTCATTGGTAGCATCGCAAGCTAGGTGAAATCCTCCTAAACCCTTAATGGCGACAATCTCACCTTTTTGCAATAAGGTACAAACAGAATCAATATCGTCTAGCATAGAAAACATAGAACTTGTTATTGGTTTACCATCAGAACGTTCTAACCAAGCGTTAGGACCGCAGACATGACAGGCTGCGGGTTGAGCGTGAAAGCGTCGATTATTGACATCCTTATACTCGCGAGAACAATCCGAGCACATGGTAAAAGCATTCATGCTTGTATTGTTACGGTCATAAGGAATGGCACGAATAATACTCAAGCGGGGACCGCAATGAGTGCAGTTTGTGAAGGGATAGCGATACCAACGGCTGAAGGGATCGAGGGTTTCTGCTTTGCATTGCGGACAAGTAGCAGCATCAGGGGCAATTTCGGTGTTCACCCTGTCACTCACACTGCCAGAAATCACAAAGTCGTCGAATTGAAATTCGCCTTGATAACGCTTGCGCGTTAATATATTAATTTTTGCTAATGGAGGGCATTCTTTCTGTAATTTGTGGACAAATTCGTCTATTGATTCTTGTTTTCCAGATACCCGAACCAAGACTCCTTGACCATCATTACGAACATCGCCGCACAAACCACAAGCTTTGGCAAGGCGATATACTGTAGGTCGAAACCCAACTCCTTGTACAGTACCGCAAATTCTAATTTCTTCAAAGTTCATAGTCCAAGTGCCATAACATAATTCGGTTGTTTCCTGAGTCAGCGATGACCGCTGTATTGCCACATACCTTCACTCCGTAACACCAATTCAGGCTATCTCGCGTTGGCAATCCATAATCGCGATTTTCACCTTTGCTGTGAAAATCCAATTGTCCGGCGATCGCATCACTCCTCACCCCTTGTAAAGCCATTATTGGCTCTGTCTCAGTCCATCCCAATAACCGGGAATTAGCAGTATCTGCCACTAACAACCACTTCCCTACAGAAGCCACACCATACGGCATACTCAGACTATGAGCGCTGGGAAAATAAACCCCTTGATTCATTTCTACTGAATCAAAAGTTTTTTGTCCTAACACGACTGTACAAG
Organism: Tolypothrix campylonemoides VB511288_2; assembly: GCF_045999855.1. Lineage (NCBI taxonomy): Bacteria > Bacillati > Cyanobacteriota > Cyanophyceae > Nostocales > Tolypothrichaceae > Tolypothrix > Tolypothrix campylonemoides. The sequence continues at coordinate 4,957 of NZ_JBFPMW010000010.1, read as the reverse complement.
GAGCATTGTTTTCTGTTGGCATTCCCTGCCAAATCATCACCCGATTGTTACCTGCGTCTGTGACAACCAGATTGTCTCCCCAAAAGGTGATATCGTGGCACCAACGCATACTGGATGCAGAAGGAGAACCACCACCATTTTCATTGCGGGCTATCATATCTGGTTGTCCCAATACTAGATCGGCAGGCTGACCGTTTTCTTCGGGGATCTGATACCAAACTAAAACTCTTCGATTTCCAGTATCAGTTACAAACAGCCTTCCTTGATGGTAAAAAACTCCATAACACCAATTCAAGGTATGACCCGCTGCTTGTTGATTTCCCCGATTTGGTTGATTTTCAGTAAAGCAAGCTTGACCTAGCACAATATCTGCTGGAACATTATTATCCTCTGGCAATTTTTTCCAGATTAAAACCCGGTGGTTCCAAGCATCTGCTACCGCCAATCCTTCCCCACAAGCACAAATACCCGTTGGAACACTTAGAGTTGCCCTTCCAACTTCGCCTTTCGCATTTTGTCCTTCATGGTTAAAATCTGGTTGTCCAATGACCCAATCTGCTTTTTGACCATCTTCAGTTGGTTTGTTGCGCCATCCTAACAAACGATGATGCCCTGTATCTGATACCCACAAAGGTCCTGTTTCCGATATTAAACAGGCACCACGAGGACCAAACATTTCTTGTCTGCTAGGTGCAACAGGCATTGCTAATTGCCCAGGTTCCAGACTTTTTCCCAAAATGACTTGAGCACCTTTAGGCGAAAGGAGTAAGCTGTTGGCAATCTCTGTTTCTTTTGGCGTGCTTGTTGGTGCTATCACTAAAACCCTTTAAAGTTAGGAGTTTAAACTTCATCAAATCTATTGTGACAAGTTGTCGATCGGTTGACTTGCCAGTATGACCGAAAAAAGGATAAAGGGTAAAGTATAAAGGATGAAACGCTCGATCGATGGAGTCTACTTCATACTTCACACTTCATACTTTTACTTTAGCTTGAGGTCTCTAAGGAGAAGCGGCATAATTAAGCCACCTATAAAACTCGATATCGGAACTGACATCCAAAGACTCACATTTGCTTGTGCAAACAAGAATAGTATAAGCGCACTGATACCAATACCGAATGAAGTTTGCTGTACAAAGTACATAGGGTCCCGCAATAGCTTCCCCTTAAAAAACAATCGGGCTGTAAACCAGCCTATCTCTAACATAACCCCTCCTAAAAACTCCTCAACAAATCTATGACTATGAGTGCTAGAACAACTCCAGGAATCACACCAGCCGGACCAAATAAACCACCAAGTAGAGCAGAGAACTGATAGCCAATATCGCGTCCAGCCAACAACATTCCTCCTATAGCCCCAGCAATCATAGATATAATTGTTGCTACTAAAAACCAAACAAATCCAGTTGTTAGATCTAATTCATCAGTTATTAAACTTGTGAATACTTCTCTGACTGAAGGATTGGTTAGAAAGTTTGTCATGGTTGTGTCCTTGCTAACAGCTAATGGTGAGTCCAGCCCTGGAGGCGGGTTTCCCGCGCCCTGGGGACTGGCGAACAAGGGAGGGCTAATGGCTAATAGCTATTAGCCATTAGCCATTAGCAATTCATTTATTATTTGCGCTTGTTCTAGCTGTCCGTATTGGGTGAAAATATTCAAAGCTTCTTCATAATATGCATTTGCTTTTGCAAGATTTTGAGGATTTCCAGATTCTGGTTTATCTAAATCATCTGGTAAATTTAATAGAGCGTTAGCTTTATTAGAAATTGTATTAGCATATTCAAGAGGTGTGTCTTGACGATCGCGTACTTTTAATGCTTCGTCATAGGCAGCTAGAGCCCGTAAAATATTATCTATCGGATGTGTACTTGGTAAATACTGTAAAGCATTACCAAGATTGTTGTATAACATTGCATATTCTCTAGGATGGTCTATCAGTCGAATATGCTTGAGTGCTTCCTCAAAGGTTTGTACAGCTAAGCCTTGATATAAGTATTGCCGTTCTGACGTAACAGGCATTGACAGGTATGCGATCGCAATATTATTGTGTAAAATTGCATATTCTTGCGGGTATTCTTGACAAGTAAATACTTGCAATGCCTCCTGGTAAATTTGGATGCTGTCAGTTGAGCGTGCTAAGTTAAAAGGTACGAGGGATTGTAACACCAACCCTAAATTCATTTGGGCTTCTGCCACTTCCTCTGGTAAAGCAAGCTGCTGCAAAATTGGGATTGCCTCTTCTAATTGTTCTTTTGCTTCTAACAGTAATTGCGCCCCAACGTCAGGAATCGCTTTTAAAGTACTTGCCATTCCTGCATTTGCTCTAGCTTTCCACAGCAAATGCTCCTCAGCACATAGATCGCGTGCCTGGTTGTACAATGACAGAGCATTCCACAAATCTTGAGTAGCTTTTGGCTTTTTTTGAAAGCCCTGAGCCATTTCAATGAGCATTTGAATTTTTTCTAGGGTTGATGCTGGAGACGAAGCCAGGACATCCATTGCTGCTTTTACTGCTGAATCTGTTATGCTAGGGGTCATAAATCATTCAAACGTCAAACTTTAAACAAAAATCAAAATTTGACTGTTTACAAGTACAATTTGTAACAGTCGGCTACTTTACTAGAGCGAATTATTAGGTATTGTTACTCACCTCACACCTGACCAACTCACACCTTTCTTATGGATTGTTATCTTGACCCTTTTAAGTTTCACAGGTAAAAGATATGATGCTTCCATAAGATGGAAGTTTACCCCAAGGACACAGCATATTTGTGATACATAAAAGAAACACTATTTCCCCAACACCAGATTGTAAATGTGTTTCTTGAGGCTTTACGCAATTGAATCACTTAAAACAGAAAGTCTCTTCTAAAAGGAGTCGCCTGAGTTTCCTCAAAAGTTCGGCGATGAAGAGTTCTTTTCTTCCAATATAAAACACTTTTTCTCTCAAATGTGAAAGTGTTTTATAAATATTTATTATAATGTTTTTTGGAAAAAATTTATATTTTTTTGATGGTTTTTAGAGAATTTCCGAAACCATAAAAATTTGTTAGAAGAAAACTAAAATTGACTGAATCGATAAACGAACGAAAGCTATTTTATTTTAAGCACAATCATTTAAAATTTAGAATTTATCTAGTGTAACAATGCTCGCTCTCATCCTAGATGTTAGGTAGCGATTGCCGAAACAAACAAAATTGTATTAGATTAGAATTGACATAAATATGTAAAAAAATAACTAAATTAACCGGAGACAAAGTTATTGTTTCTAAAAAACTCAGTATGGATACGAAAAAGCCGTACCCATACATAGAGATGAATATAATGATGCAATTGCTCATATATTAGCTTGAAACAGTAAAAGAAGATGTTATCTTATAACTTTTCCGGTTGATTATAGATATTTTTTGTTCACAAGTTATAAAATTTATGTAAATAATAAACAGTAGAATTAAACAATACACGAGATGATATAGCAATCCTATTTAAGATCCGAACAAGAGAGTAAGGGAGATAAGGAGGACAAGGAAGATAAGGAAGAGGTGTTTGTAACTCCTATATGGACTGCTATATAGAGCAACTCTATAAGCGTTGCTCAAAACCCCGAACTTCTAAAGAATACAGAGTCGGGTAATGCAATTTGCAAGACTCTGGCTTGCTTGAATAGCTGGAGGCGTAGGGGATAGTCATTACCAACCTTACTTCGCTGGCTCAGTTAGTCAGCTGGATCTCTCGCTCGAGTGGCTCCGCTTGAAAATGCGGACTCCGAAGCTCTGCTTCACACGGGTATACGATCGCAGGAGATCGAGGATAAGTCTATCGTTAACCAACAGCATCCTTTAAGAAGTCAAAAATCTGAAAACTCAATATGTTATACAGTATAAACATTTTATGCTTTCCGCTTCATACTTTATACTTTTTTACTAAATAGCAAATGGCTAACTTATTATGGCTGCAAGGTGGTGCTTGTTCGGGCAACACGATGTCATTTCTCAATGCTGAAGCACCAACGGTTTGCGACCTCATCACTGACTTTGGTATTAACGTACTTTGGCATCCGTCTCTAGGTTTGGAACTCGGTACAAACTTGCAAACAATGCTGTGGCAATGCCTTTTAGGAAAAATTTCCATAGATATTCTTGTCTTTGAAGGCACAGTTATTAATGCACCAGATGGAACTGGGGAGTGGAACCGTTTTGCCGACCGTCCCATGAAAGACTGGTTGCGCGATCTATCACAAGTAGCCAACACTGTTGTTGCAGTGGGAGACTGCGCCTGTTGGGGAGGAATACCAGCAATGACACCCAATCCCAGTGAATCTACAGGATTGCAGTTTCTCAAACGTCAAGAAGGCGGGTTTTTAGGTAAAGACTTTCGCGCTAAATCGGGATCGCCCGTTATCAATATTCCTGGATGTCCAGCCCATCCTGATTGGATTACTCAAATATTAGTTGCGATCGCGACAAATCGAATTGGCGATTTAGTTCTTGACGAACTACACCGTCCCCAAACCTTCTTCAACACTTATACCCAAACAGGCTGCACTCGCAATATCCATTTTGCTTACAAAGCGTCTACCACCGAATTTGGTCAGCGTAAAGGATGCTTGTTTTACGACTTAGGATGTCGCGGACCGATGACCCATTCTTCTTGCAACCGCATTTTATGGAATCGAGTCTCCTCCAAAACCCGTGCGGGAATGCCATGTTTGGGTTGTACCGAACCAGAATTTCCCTTCTACGATCTCAAGCCAGGAACAGTATTTAAGACGCAAACAGTCATGGGAGTTCCTAAAGACTTACCGACAGGAGTTAATAAGAAAGACTACGCCCTACTCACTCTTGTTTCAAAAGACACTATGCCAGCATGGGCAGAAGATGATTTTTTTACGATTTAGTTAATGGCTAATGGCTAATGGCTAATGGCTAATGGCTAATGGCTAATGGTTAATGGCTAATGG
>NZ_JBFPMW010000009.1:32487-357705 GCF_045999855.1 Tolypothrix campylonemoides VB511288_2 | reverse complement strand
ACGGCGGGAAACCCGCCTGCAGGGCTGGTCTCACCATTAGCCATTAGCCATTAGCAATTAGCAACTAACATATTATGAAATTTATCGATCGAGCAGAAATTGAAATAGAAGCAGGGAAAGGAGGGGATGGTATAGTCGCCTTCCGACGAGAAAAGTACGTACCTGCAGGCGGTCCCTCTGGTGGTAATGGGGGAAAAGGCGGTTCGATATACCTAGTTGCCGTGGAAAACCTGCAAACTTTGCTAGACTTTCGCTACGAGCACCGTTTTCAAGCAGAAAATGGTTCTCGTGGGGGACCAAATAACCGAACGGGAGCCAATGGAAAAGATTTAAACATTGAAGTCCCGGTAGGAACTATTGTCTATGACGCAGAAACGGATGAAATCCTCGGGGATTTAGTCAAACCAGGACAATCGTTACTGATTGCTGCAGGCGGTAAAGGCGGATTGGGAAACCAGCATTTTTTGAGCAACCGCAATCGCGCTCCCGAATACGCGCTTCCTGGTTTACCGGGGGAGACAAAGTTCCTCCGTTTGGAGTTAAAACTTTTGGCAGAGGTGGGCATTATTGGATTGCCAAATGCAGGAAAATCAACTTTGATTTCCGCTTTATCAGCAGCACGCCCCAAAATTGCTGATTATCCCTTTACAACTTTAGTACCGAATTTGGGAGTTGTGCGAAAGCCTACAGGTGATGGTACGGTGTTTGCGGATATTCCTGGGTTGATTGAGGGTGCTTCCCAAGGTGCGGGGCTGGGACACGATTTTTTGCGTCACGTCGAGCGTACCCGCATACTGCTACATTTAATTGACGCTACAAGTGATGATGCGATCGCAGACTACAAAACAATTCAGCAAGAGTTACAAGCTTACGGACAGGGTTTATCAGAACGCCCGCAAGTTTTAGCGCTCAATAAAATTGATGCTGTTGATAGAGAAACAAAGGATTTGGATGCTCTAGCCGAGCAACTCAACCACCTGTCTCATTCTCCTGTTTTCCTCATTTCAGGAGTCACTGGTGTTGGATTGCAACCGTTGTTACAGCAAGTTTGGTCAATTCTCGACCAGATGAATGCTGTTGAGGTTGAAGAAATTCCTGTTTAACCTCTCTTGCTATGGTAATTTCATATACCGTTACGGTGGGCATTGCCCACCGTATTAGACTTGTGGTCAGCAATGCCAATACTCTCAAAGTATTGCCCAAGAAACTAGATCGACACTGGTTTGAGAACTCACTTTTCTAGTTTATTTGTCCGTACCCAACGAGCTGGTATTGCCTACCCGACTTAATATTTTCTCAAGAATTCCAGTATTTGTTTGCTTTTGAAACCTTCAACAAGTTGGCGCAAATGGTTAGCAAAAGGTACAAATTGTTCATCCAATTTCTCTAATTCTACAGATCGTTTAGCAATACTTTTGAGGTCACCTTTCATTGCTAAATGAAGCAAAATCGCCAGTTCTTCCGCAGGTGGAGCCACAAGGGAGTTGATATCAGCACTTGGGGAAGGGAGAGTAGAAAGTTGTACGTTGTTATCTACTTCTTCATAAACCCATTCCAAAGCCAAGTAAATTCTTAATTTTTCTAAAAGCTCAGCTTTTCTAATCGGTTTGGGAAGAAAATCATCGCAACCCACTTCTCGGCTCTGCTGGCGATCGAATTCAAAAACGCTAGCAGATACTGCTATCACCACCGTATGTTTGAAGTTTGGTAGCATTTTAAGACGACGGGTAGCTTCAAAGCCATCCATTACCGTCATCACTAAGTCCATAAAAATGATATCTGGCTCAAATTCTCGTGCTTTATCAATACCATCTAAACCATCTGTTGCTTCTGCGACTTCAAATCCTAAAGGTTGTAATAAATTGACTAAAACCGAACGATTCGCCCATTTATCATCTACAACCAAAACTTTTCGTTTGGTTCCTAAAAAACCAATAATATTCGATTTCTGAAGAAATTTAAGACCAGACGGAAGTATTACCTCGGAAACCCCCAAATCAAACCAAAAAACACTGCCTTTGCCTAAATTACTCTTTACTTTCAGTTCACCGCCCATCATCTGAACCAATTGACGGCTAATTGCCAACCCCAAGCCCGTTCCTTCAGTCTTGCGTCTGTCTTCACCAACTTGCTTGAAAGGTAAAAAGATTTCTTCCAATTGCTCTAATGGAATGCCAATACCTGTATCTTCAACTTGAAAGCGAATTTTAGGGATTGAGGAGGGGGTAGACAAGGTAGAATTTTCTTCCTTGTCTCCCTTGTCTCCCTTCTCACCATTCCCAATTTCCCATACTGTGAAAGTCACACTGCCTTTTTCCGTAAACTTGACAGCATTGCTAAGTAAATTCATTAAAATCTGACGCAATCTTTTTTCATCGGCTCGAATAATTCGCGGCAGGGGAGAAGGCGTTTGGTAAATTAATGAAATTTCTTTTTGTTCGGTACGGATGCAGTAAAGTTGAACAATACTCTCAAGAAAGTCCGGAAAATTAAATTCTTGAGGGTAAAGTTCCATTTCCCGCGCTTCAATTTTAGAGAGATCCAAAATATCGTTGATCAGCGTTAGTAAGTGTTCTCCACATTGATAAATAACGTTTATACCCTTTATTTGCTTATCTGTTAAACTTTTATCTTTTTGAAAGATTTGAGTGTAACCTAATATACCATTAAGCGGAGTGCGAAGCTCGTGGCTCATGTTTGCAAGAAATTCGCTTTTTGCTTGGTTGGCGGCTGCAGCGACTTCTTCTGCTCGTTGACGTTCGCGAATTTCTTGTTGAAGTCGCAAATTTTTTGCTTGTAGCTCTAACGTTCGCTTTTGGACTTTTGCTTCTAGAGTTCGATTGGAATCTTCTAGATCGTTATAAAGACGTGCGTTTTCAATTGAGATAGCCGCTTGCGAAGATAAAAGTTGCAAAACTTCCAAACGTTCTGGTGTGAATGCTCCAGCGATCAAGTTATTTTCTAAATAAAGAATGCCAATGAGTTTACCTTGATTAACGATGGGCGTACATAAAATAGATTTGGGTTGATTGGTGATGATGTAATTATCCGTTGCAAAGACTTTCTCAAGCGTGGCATCATTTAAAACAACATTCTCATGAGTTCGATGCACGTAATTTACAATCGATATTGGTAGCTGCTGGCTGGAATTTACGGGTATTGATTGCTGTGATGTTATCTCCTCTTGACCACATTTTCTTGAAACTTCTATAAATAATTGCCCTGCTTTTTCCAAAATAAAAAAGCCTGTTTCAGCACCAGCATTTTCAATCACAATAAGCATCAAGTTAGCCAGTAGCTTATCTAATACAATTGTGCTGGAAAGAGCTAAAGATGCTTTCATAACAGCAGCTAAATCAAAAGCTCCATAACTGCTGGCACTTGTAGAATTATTTTTCTGCTCGACCTCTAGAATTGTGGTTTTTTGCTTTAAAATAGGAGAAAAATCTTGAAAAAACTTTGCTTCTAAATCTTTAACTTTTGCCGTTGCTCCCCAACACAAATATCCATAATATGCATCATTTAGATAAGTCCGTGCTACTTTTTCCCGTCCACACTCAAAATAAAATTTTGCTGCGAGTTCGTTAGAGAGGGCTTCTTCCTGAATATATCCCTGTTCTTTAGCTCCAAGGATGGCTCGGTCATAAAACTCTGTAGCTTGCCAATATTGACCTAAAACTCGTGCTTTTTCTGCCTCCACAAGATCGTACTTATGCTGAAAGTTCATAGGAGCATAGTTTGCCCATTTTTGCATCTTTTCTTGATTGTTTATTATCCTACTTAAAAGGTGTTCTTGTTGTGAATTTGGTACGGAGCGATATACGGCAAGTTGTGCTAAAGAATCGTAGAAATAGAACAGCGGTACAATTAACCATCCTATAACTCCATCCAAATACTGTTCGGCTTTGATAGCATTTTCAGCAGCCTGAGAAAATTCTCCAAACAAGTAACAAAGGATTAATTTGTTAAGAAATACATAACACACTAACGTTCGTTCGTTAAATTGGATGTGAAGGGGTAAAAATTGGGTTTCATTGTAAGCATCGCCCACTAGATCGCAAGGATTTTTAGACAATCCTATTAAGTTTAAAACTGCTTGATGACAGACTTGATGCCACTTCAAAGCAGCTTCTTGATTAATTTGAGCGATCGCCTGACCATATCGAGCCATTTCCTGTTCGAGTTTTTTTAACTCTGCACCGCTCCAATATGAATATTGGCAATAATTACTAGCTGAATATCCAGAATGTATCAAATCGCCATATTCCAATCCATTAGAGTAAGCATCTTCTAGCAGTGGTAAAGTTTCCCTAACATGATGTTTCCAGTGGAGTATAAACGTTGAAACCTTAAATAAGGTTTGACTTCTTACCTCACGAGCATCCAATCGTTCTAATAAATTTAATGCTAATTGTCCAAATTTATAAGCAGCATCAATATCTTGTAACAATCCACTAAAAACAACTCCATAATCAGCAAACCCGCTAGCTGATAGAGAGATATTTCCATTTTGAATAGATAACTTGACTTGCTCGCAAGCCATCAAAATAAATAGTGCAGGTGCAGATTGATAGGCAGCAGGAACCAAACTAGCTATCAGACGAAATGTGGCTAGCTTATTCGCGTCTGTCATTATCGGTAAATTAATTAAATGTTCTATACCGCTATGAGCTAAAGATACTGTTATTTCCTGAATTGCTTGCTGAATATCCAGAGAAGTAGGTGATTCAATCAATTTTACTCCCAGAATTTCCAAAGCTTGTAGGCCTATTTTCACCGCTTCGAGGAGTTTTCTTTGCACTCCACAAGTTTTGATTCGTAATTCATAAACTTTCACTTTGTCCAGTTGTGTTTTGGCTTGTTTTAGCACAACTTCAACTAGTTGCTCCATGTGCTCAAAATCACCGCTAAGAAATGCTGCTTCGGCAGCTTCATGATATAAACTCAATGTGAGTTCATATCGTTGGTGCCAACTAGAAGCAGGCAATAACTTCAACCCTACTTTTAAATAACGAACAGCGGAGTCATACGCTGTCGCTGCTTTTGCTTTCTGGCTGGCTATAAGATTGAGTTCAGCTAGCTCATATTTTTGTAATTCTAAAGTCAATAGATCGGTACCGTAATTCAGTTGATTGACTAAAGCAAAGATCTGTTCTCTTCGTTCTTCAGGTGTCGTATTTTGCAGTAGCAATTTACCAATTTTTAAGTGAGTTTCCTTTTTCTGTGAATCTACAATTAGAGAATAAGCTGCTTGTTGAACTCGGTCATGTAAAAACTTATAAACGATTGGGATCTCGGAATTAACGATTGGTGAAGAGGAAGATTCTTGCCCAGTTGTCAACCGCAAGTTCCCAGTCTCTATTGTTTCCGAATCAAACACAAGGGGAATTTTATAAGATTGATTCAAGGGCAAAACTAAACCTGCCTGTAGAGATTCCCATAAATCTGTTGCTGTTTCTGACAAAGATTTTTGGTTAACAATACTGAGAAGATCCAGCGTAAATTTATCCCCAATACAAGCCGCTAACTTTAAGACATTTTGGGTGTTCGATGACAGTTTTTGAATTCGATTCACCATCAACTCAATGACATTATCTGTGATATCAATGTCTTGAATTTGCTCGATATTCCACTGCCAGTAGCCTTTAATAAAATTAAATACTAACAGATTTTCTTGATAGAGAGATTTGAGCAAATGAATTAAGAAGAAAGGATTTCCTTGGGTTTTGTTAAACACTAGCTCGGCAAGCAAGCGTGATTTTTCTGAATCAGTACGGAGAGTTTCCCTAACTAATTGTTCGACATGGGAAATCAGCAAAGGCTGAAGGGTAATTTTGTTGACGACTACACCCAATGATTCAATTTCTTCTAAAGTTAACCTCAAAGGATGCACTTCATTAACTTCGTTATCCCGATAAGCCCCAATCAGTAAGAGATATTGGCTATTTAAGTGACCGATCAGCATCTGAATTAACTTTAAAGAAGCTAAATCTGCCCATTGTAAATCATCTAAAAACATCACTAATGGATGTTCTCTTTGACAAAAAACATGAATAAATTGTTGAAATACCCGATTAAAACGATTCTGAGATTCGGTTAGCCCTAATTGAGCGATATCTGGCTGACGACCGATAATCCATTCAACTTCAGGAATTACATCAATAATAACCTGACCGTTAGAACCAAGAGCATTTAAAAGTTTTGCTTTCCAAATTGTTATTTTTTCCTGACTTTCTGTTAGAATTTGTCGCAGGAGTTCTTGAAAAGCTTGAATCAAAGAACTGTAGGGAATGTTTCGCTTAAATTGTTCAAATTTACCAGAAATAAAGTATGCTTGCTGGCAAACAACGGCTTGATGAATTTCATTTACTAAAGAAGTTTTACCAATGCCTGAATAACCACTGACTAACATCATTTCAGTTGCACCAAGACTCACTCGCTTAAAAGCGTCTGTTAGAGCGGTCACTTCTTGTTCCCGACCGTAAAGTTTTTGAGGAATTAGAAATTGACTGTATAAATCAAGCTGTCCGATGAAAAAATCTTCAATCTTTCCTGTTGCTTGTAATTTTCTCTGACATTCTTCTAAGTCAAATTTTAGTCCCAAAGCATTTTGATATCTCTCTTCAGCAGTCTTCGCTAATAACTTCATAACAATATCAGAAATGGCTTGGGGAATCTCCGGATTTAATTGGCAAATTGGTATCGGAGTTCTAGCGATGTGGCAGTGAACTAATTCCAAAGGATCTGTTCCTTGAAATGGTAGTTGTCCTGTTAGGATTTCATAGAAAGTGACGCCTAGAGAGTAAAAGTCACTTCGATAGTCAATAGAGCGGTTCATCCTTCCAGTTTGCTCTGGTGACATATAGGCTAGGGCACCTTCAAGTAGATGAAAATTGCCTATCGTCGGATTTTCTATTGGCAAAAAAGATGAAAGACTAAGATCTATAATTTGAACTTGACCTGTTTTTCTATTAATGAAAATATTATAGGGTTGAATATCTTTATGAATAATATGATTTTGATGCAAATGAGCTAATATTGATGCTAATTGAATTGCAATTTCTAAAAAACTACTTAACTCAATTTTTTTTGTATTAATAAAGTTTTTTAAAGGTTCTCCCCCAAAATCAGACAAAATAAGTGCTAAACCGTTTTTGTAACTAACCTCAGCAAGCGGTTTCACAATTCCATCTATGTCAAGGTTTTGGAGGATTTTATATTCGTGTCTGAGATGAGCGAGTTGTTCTATGGTTGGATACTCCGCTTTGAGAGTTTTAACCATCACCCAATTTGGCGCTGTCTTCTTGAAAGCACGATAAATCCAGGTATTGTCTCCTTCATAAAGAACTTCCAGAAATTGGTACTCATTAATATTGAGACTCATTTTTATTTTTTGCGATCGCAAATAGATATCAAGTAGTGCTTTCTATCTTAATTCTCCAAACTCTAACTTTAGTATTTGACATCCTCCCACGGCTAAAAGCGCGTGGGATTCCCAGAATCACTTCTGAGAGTTCCTCTTTCTTCGACCCGACTTATTCTGAGGAGTTTCTTCACCAGAACAGAGGTCGATGTCTCCAGAGGCGATTAACGTTCCCGTGTGCCCCACGGTACGGGAGCCACTCCGTTGGGCGGCTCCGCCGACTTGAAGGATGTGGCGTAGTCCGATCTCAAGGATGTTGCGAGCTGCGTTGTGGTCTCTCCCCTGAATGTGAAGACAATGAGGACAGATATGCGTTCTAGTAGAAAGCGTTTTCTTTACCAAAAAAATGGGTTTAAAGCCCCGTCCTTCTAGGACGGCTTTTCTTCAATTTCCGAATTAACTCACGAATCACATCGTTTTGAGTGCGACTTGTTTGTTTGCAATGCTCTACTAGTATCTCATACTCTTCGTCCGAACACCGCACTGTTCATTTTTTCATGCTGTGATATTGCCGACAAATGTGGGACAATAATAACATGAAATCATTGAAGTTTAAGCTGTACGAACACAAGCGGAATAGACACCTCAAGCGAACGATTAACGCGTCAGGGGCTATCTACAACCATTGCATTGCCCTGCATCATCGGTACTACAAGATGTGGGGCAAGCACTTGAATTGTGCAAAGCTTCAATCTCATATTGCTAAATTGCGAAAGCGGAACCCGTTTTGGCAATTGGTGGGTTCTCAAGCAGCACAGGACATCTGTCAGCGCATTGAGAAAGCGTACCAATTATTTTTCAAGTACAACAAAAAGGGGGTTCGTCCACCAGGATTCAAGAAAATCAAGAAGTACAGATCCTTCACTCTCAAACAAGCAGGATACAAGTTTCTGGGTGCCAATCGGATCAAGATTGGAAATCGAGTCTATCAATTTTGGAAATCCAGAGAAATTGAAGGAACGGTCAAAACATTAACCATTAAACGGACACCACTGGGCGAACTGTTTATGGTGATCGTAGTTGACAATACAAACAGTCCGCAAATCAAATTCGAGACAGGTAAAATTGCTGGGTTTGATTTTGGACTTAAGACATTCCTCACTTGTTCGGATGGTACAAAAATTGAGTCTCCTCAATTTTTAAAACAGTCTTTCAACGCCATCAAGAAAGCGAGCAGACAGCATTCCAAAAAGTTAAAAGGTTCTTCCAATCGAGAACGAGCTAGAAAAAATTTGGTACGCAAATACGAAGGCGTGACTAATGCTAGATGCCACTGGTTTTGGAAGTTAGCTCACGACTTAACCAATAAGTTTGACGTGCTTTGTTTCGAGACACTCAACCTCAAAGGAATGCAACGTCTTTGGGGTCGCAAAATATCAGATTTAGCTTTTGGAGAATTTCTCCAAATTCTAGAGTGGGTTGCCACTATCAAAGGCAAACAAGTTGTATTTATAGATCGCTGGTATCCGTCTACCAAGACTTGCTCTCATTGCGGATACGTTCTAGAAAATCTGGATTTGTCTGTCAGACAGTGGCGCTGCCGGTCTTGTCAATCGTTGAATGGGAGAGACGAAAACGCCGCTAAAAATATTTGTACAGTTGGGGCATCAACTGTTGGGTTAGACGACGTAAGACGGGCTATGTCCGCAGTTGTTGCTTGAGCCTAGAATCCGCGCACTTTTAGGGCGCGGAGTATGTCAAGACTTTTCCACACTTAGAGCACTTTTGAGATGTTCCATAATTCCGGATAAAACTTGAAAGCACCGTCCATGTGCTACGCATTTATGAGCGAAAATGCGGTGTGGCTTTGCCTCCCGCATTATTCGCGTCCCACACCCCTAGAAGGGGTGGGCTTTCTGCTTTTATTGCTGTAAGCACACTCAATCGAAGTACCGATTGAGTGTGTGGTAGTTCACCGTCTTCTGATTGCAACAGGAACGCGATCGCCCTTTTGTGCAATTGCCATTGCTTTAAGGTAGGCTTCTTCTACGGAAACGCCTTGCCAAACTAACCCTTCTGCAAATCGACGACGCTTTAGACCCAGTTCTACATGGGTTCCAGGATTGCGATAAAGAGATAAAGTTTCGGGTAGTTCTGCCCATTGCTTGTTTTTGAGGATGCGACGAATAGAATCAAAATCGCCCTCAGTCATAAATTTGCTCCCTAGGTTGTACCCAAAGGAGAGCAACGCGCCTTTTTGGTTTTCATTCATCTGTTCCCAAAAAGGAACGCTTTGTTCTAAGTCACTCACGTACCGATTGCTCAGCTGATCGATTAATAATTTATCTGCTCGCTCTTGAGTGATGCGATCGCCAAGCTGCCATTTTGAGCCGTCTTCTTTAAGAGTGCATCCCCAGCCAATTGTGATGGGTTCATTGCCTGAGAGCGGATCGGGATAGGCATTAAGAAAGCAGCTTTCAAACTTTTTTATCAGTTCTACTCCAGGGCGAGGGAGTTTGTTTGAGACTTGAAGCACTGCATATACGGAAGGACAACTGCCAAGGTTCCAATCTACGTATAAGTATCTTGGATCGGTGTCGCGCAACCATGTTACAACTTTTTTCATATCATTCAAATTATACGTAACCGGGCATCCTACAGAACCCGATTTTCCCTGGTTAGCATTGTGGTCGTTATGAATAACAATTTCAGATCGTCCTGTCATACCCGGTCCATCGTAAGTTAAAGGAACGCTAACGGGTCCAATACCTTCGCCATGACTTGCCATCCAATTATCTTTGCCACCAGCCCAAAAAAGATTTTCTATTCTCCAACGTCCTTCCGGTAGGGGTTCGCCACTGCCAGAGATGCTATCTACCCCTTTGCGGAAGTACTGCTTTGATGGCTGTCCGGAACGCATATTTATTTCATCAATTACTTGACCATCTTTAAAATACTGGAGTTTAAGGACTTGACAGCCAAACTGATCTTTCTCCGGAGTTCGGGTTAATCTTAAGTAGTTTAATCCCGGTACAAGTTGGGAAGCGGTCCTGTTTTTCTTGAGTTTCAGTAATGCTGTGGCTGTGCTCGGACCGAGGTATTCAGGATCTTGCAAATACGATGCTTTCTTAAAGTCAGAAAATGCTTGCCTTGTGGCTGCATCAGCAATGCCATTAATAGTGACTTTGTAACCTCCATCGCTCAAACATTGCTGCACTTCTGTTATCAATTCTTGAGGGAGTTGGGTGAGCTTTAAGTTAGTAGAGTATGTCGCTAAATCCATGTTTGTTGTCTTGTTACCCTGATGCAATATCTCTAGCATCATAAATTGCGGTATTTTTTGTCATCCGTAAGTATCAGGAATTTTACATAAGGATTTGATGAGGAAGCGAGCAGTGACCGATAACATATAGAAAGGGAAGTTTTCTTTTGTGTGCGATAGGATTATGTAGTGCCTGCAATTAAAAATTTATTGGGTTCCAACCTAACACATGACAGTTGATGTTT
The DNA here is from genome assembly GCF_045999855.1 of Tolypothrix campylonemoides VB511288_2. Classification (NCBI taxonomy): domain Bacteria; kingdom Bacillati; phylum Cyanobacteriota; class Cyanophyceae; order Nostocales; family Tolypothrichaceae; genus Tolypothrix; species Tolypothrix campylonemoides. The sequence continues at coordinate 346,835 of NZ_JBFPMW010000009.1, read as the reverse complement.
TACCGGGCAAAAGCTTCCCAATTGGCGCGACTATTCGTGATGGTGGTGTAAACTTCTGTTTGTTTTCAAGAGATTGCACTGCAATTGAACTGTTACTGTTCGATCGCCCTAACGACCCTCAACCAAGTCACGTTATACCACTCGACCCCAAACAAAACAAAACAGCTCATTACTGGCACGTGTTTGTCCCTGGAATTGGAGCCGGACAAGTTTATGCCTACCGGGGACACGGACTGTTTGCACCCGAACGAGGATTGCGCTGTGATGGCGACAAGGTATTGCTCGATCCTTATACCAAAGCGATCGCAAACTGGGAAAACTACAGTCGTCAAGCAGCAAGCCAACCAGGTGACAACTGTGCTCGAGCTTTAAGAAGCGTTGTCATTGATAGCAGTGCCTACGATTGGGAAGATGACGCTCCCCCCAAAACTCGTTACAACAGAACTATCATTTATGAACTTCACGTAGGTGCTTTCACACAACATCCCAACTCTGGTGTATCTCCGGAAAAACGGGGAACATACGCAGGATTAATTGAAAAAATTCCTTACCTACAGGAATTAGGTATAACAGCTGTAGAATTATTACCTGCCCACCAATTCGATCGAGAAGACGCTCGACCGGGTCTAAAAAACTACTGGGGGTACAGTCCCATCGCCTTTTTTGCACCTCACGTTGGCTACAGTTCCTGTGCCGATCCATTTAGCCCAGTCAACGAGTTCCGCGATATGGTAAAAGCTTTGCATCGGGCGGGGATTGAAGTGATTTTAGATGTTGTGTTTAATCATACAGCAGAAGGCGACGAGCGAGGACCTACTTTATCTTTTCGCGGGCTCAGTAATTGGGACTATTACATACTTGGAGACAATAGAGCTACTTATCGCAACTATAGTGGTTGTGGCAATACTTTTAAGGCAAATAGTGTAGCAGGAAACAATTTAGTTTTAGATTGCCTGCGCTATTGGGTTTCCGAAATGCACGTTGATGGGTTTCGCTTCGATTTGGCAGCGGTTCTTGCTAGGGGAGCAGCAGGACAACTCTTGACTCGTCCGCCAGCGTTATTGATGATTGATGCTGACCCAGTTTTAGCAGGAACTAAGCTCATCGCAGAAGCATGGGATGCCGAAGGGCTATATCTAGTGGGAGCTTTTGTAGGCGAGCGTTTTGCTGAATGGAATGGACCTTATCGAGATGACGTGCGCCGCTTTGTCAAAAGTGATGTGGGAATGGTGAAGGCACTTGCCAATCGCATTATGGCAAGCCCCGATATCTACTCTCAACCAAATCGCGAACCGCACCGAAGTATAAATTTTATTACTTGTCATGATGGATTTACGCTGAACGATCTCGTGTCGTATAACGACAAACACAATCAAGCGAACGGAGAAGACAACTGCGATGGCACTAACGCCAACTATAGTTGGAATTGCAATATTGAAGGGGAAACACGCGATCTAGCAGTTCATCAACTGCGGTTGTGTCAAATCAAGAATTTTTTAACTATTCTGTTTGTGTCTCAGGGAACGCCCATGCTACTAATGGGTGATGAAGTAAGGCGATCGCAACAAGGTAATAATAATGCTTACTGTCAAGATAATGAATTAAGTTGGTTTGACTGGAGTGCGATCGACAAACACTGTGAGGTACTGCGATTTACTCAAAAACTCATCTCATTAACGCAATCACTCAAAATTTTTCATCAAGATCGGATTTTAGCAGTCAGTTACGGCAGCCATCAACCACACATTATTTGGCATGGAACGCAATTAGGTCAGCCTGATTGGAGTTATGAGTCCCACAGTTTGGCATTTACCCTTCGTCACCCAAAGTTTCACGAGCATTTGTACGTCATTCTCAATGCCTATTGGGAATCACTCGCGTTTGAACTACCACTTTTGGAAAATGGGTACAAATGGTATCGCATTGTAGATACCGCGTTACCAAGCCCGGAGGATTTTTGCGATCTCCAAACCGCGCTTCCTGTTGAGAAAGAAACTTATCAGGCACAAGGGCGCTCTACCGTAGTCCTTATGGCTCATCACTAACTTTTACCACTTTTCACGCCAAGGATGCCAGTTTAATTATAAAAATAATAAATGACTTATGAAAAATTTTAAGTTGGGTGGAAAACGCCCACCATATGCTACTTTTGCTGGGGTATTTCCTACCTTAAATATATTTCAAAAATATTATATAAGTTACGAAACTTATAGATAGTGCCATTCTTATTTGCATATTTTACAAATAATTGATTTTTTTCTAAAAAAACTTCAAAAAAGAAAAAAATACTCATTCTATTGAATGACCGAGAAAATAAAAGGCTAAGATTGATGTTTCTGAAACTTGTAAGTGTGTTTGCTGAAAAAGATGTATTTTTCAGCATTTTCCCAGATAAATATCAACATTCTATTTTGATGAAATATTCATGCGTGGAAACTTGGAAATTGACTGAGGAAAGACTTATCTAATATTCTTAAAAAAGCCATTATTTAATTTTATTACCTAAAAATATGTATCGTGAAATGATAGGTACTTATAACTTACCACTAGTCATACTCTCTTTCATAATTGCCGTTATCGCCTCATATACAGCCCTAGATTTATCTGGGCGAGTTACACGTGCCTCAAGATGGCGACGATGGAAATGGCTGCTAGCAGGATCTATTGCCATGGGAACTGGCATTTGGTCAATGCACTTCATTGCCATGCTAGCTTTTCAGTTGCCGCAACCTGTGAACTACGATCTCAAGATCACCTTGCTCTCACTGCTGTGTTCAATTGTAGCTTCCGGTCTCGCTTTGTGGTTGCTAAGTCAATCGGTCTTTCTACCACTTGTCCTAGGCGGTGGCATTTGCATGGGAATTGCAATTGCGAGTATGCATTACACGGGTATGGCAGCCATGCGGCTTCAAGCAAGCATAGAGTATGACTGGTGGTTGGTAAGTTTATCAGTTGCGATCGCAATAATTGCTTCTTTTGCTTCTCTGTGGCTGGCATTTAGGCTGCAAAACCTTCAATTGAAAGGAGTGATTTGGCAAAAACTTGGTAGTTCCTTAATCATGGGAGTTGCCATTAGTGGTATGCACTATACGGGAATGAGGGCAACTCATTTTAAACCTCTCATTAATATGCCAGTCCAACCATCATCGATTGTTACTCAGCCCTGGCTGGCTGTCATGATTGGAATTGCAACGCTGTTCCTTTTGCTCGTAGTTCTGTTAACTTCCCTCACCGAGCAATATGTAACGGCTAAATTGTTGCAGCAACAAGCTTTGGAAGAGAGCGAACAGCGCGTTCGGGCACTTATCCACAAAATGCAAGTAGGTGTTTTATTAGTCAATGCAAATGCCGAAATCCTAATTAGCAATCAAGCAGCCATCCATCTGCTCGATCTTGAGAAAGAAAATAAACAACCCCTGGTGTTTGGCGAGCAGTCATTGTTACGTGAAGATGGTACAAGTTTTCCAATAATTGAATTACCCGTGCAACAAGCGATCGCCTTAAAGACACCGATTCAGAATGTAGTTGTAGGTATCAAGCATTCTCAAAGCCAAAACGAACGTTGGTTGCTTGTTAATGCAGACCCCGAAATAGACAAGGATGGGAGTGTAGAGCGTGTTGTTTGTACTTTAAGCGATATCACTCCAAGGAAGCAAGCTGAAGCGGCATTACAGATGATTGTTGAAGGAACAGCGTCAACAATGGGTAATGAATTTTTCCGTCCCTGCGTGCATTATTTATCACAGATTTTACAAGCAAATTACGTTTTTATAAGTGAATTTCTTAATCAATCAAAAACTCATCTGCGTATTGTTGCATTGTGGAATGGTGTTGACTTACAGGAAAACTTTGAATGTGATATTTCAGATATTTTTGATGTTGATTACGAAGAGTTTATAGGAAAAAAGTCGTGCAAAAGCCCTGAAAAAATGACAGTTTTGTTTTCTAAAATTATCAATTTAACAGATACTAAAATTCAAAGTTATTTAAGTACTCTGTTAGTTGACTCAGATGGTGAAACCATCGGTTTATTGACTGTGATGCACGATCGACCTTTGGTATTAGATGTAGGTCAAGAGTCAATTTTAAAAATTTTTGCAGCCCGTGCAGGAGCAGAACTAGAACGAAAGCAAGCAGAAGAATTACTAGCTTCAAGCGTCGAACGAGAAAAGGCTCTTGCTTTTGTCATTCAACGGATGCGTCAAACGCTAGAAGTCAAGCACATTTTTGGTGCGACAACAAAAGAATTGCGACAAGCATTGAATTGCGATCGCGTTATGGTTTATCGTTTCAACCCAGACTGGAGTGGAGAAGTTGTCGCAGAATCAGTAGCCCAAGGATGGCGAAAACTGATATCAGATCAAAAAAATCAGCCAGAACTTACACAGAATGCGATCGAACGCGACAGGTGTACTGTGAAAGAAATGGGTGATACAAATGAAGTCATACAAGACACGTATCTGTACGATAACCAAGGTGGAATATATCGTTCTAGAACAAGTTACCGATGTGTACCCGATATTTATACAGCAGGATTTGATAGTTGTTATATAGAATTATTAGAACAATTTCAAGCACGCGCCTACATTATAGTTCCCATTTATTGCAGCAATCAACTCTGGGGATTGTTAGCAACATACCAAAACTCTGCCCCCCGTCATTGGAAAGAAGCCGAAATTAAAATGCTTGTTCAGATTGGAGCACAGTTGGGAGTGGCAATTCAACAAGCAGAACTTTTCGAGCAAACCCAACAGCAATCCGCCGAACTTAAAACAGCCAAAGAAACTGCTGATGCAGCCAACCGTGCTAAAAGCGAATTTTTAGCAAATATGAGCCATGAGTTAAGAACACCGCTTAACGCTATTTTGGGGTTTACGCAACTCATGAACCATGACAACTCTTTATCTGCCGAATATCAGCAATATCTCAAAATCATCAACCGCAGTGGCGAACATTTGTTGGACTTGATTAACGATATTTTGCAAATGTCCAAGATTGAAGCAGGACGTGTCACGTTAAATGAAAATGACTTTGACTTATACCGCTTGCTGAATAGTTTAGAGGGAATGTTAAAACTCAAGGCACAATCTAAAAATTTACAGTTGATTTTTGAGCGTACTACAGAAGTTCCTCAATACATTAGATCGGATGAGAGCAAACTCCGTCAAGTACTCATTAACTTGCTTGATAATGCCATCAAATTTACTTCACAAGGAAGCGTCAAATTACGAATTTCTGTAGCTCTAGAAGGAGATAAAGGAACAAAAGGATACAAAAACAAAATGTTTCTCCCCTTCCCCTCTTCTCCCTCTCTCGTGCTCTCTTCTTCTTCCCTCTACCTCTTATTTGAAGTGATAGACACCGGGTTTGGTATTAATTCAAACGAGTTCGAGCGATTATTTCAAGCTTTTGGACAAACCACAACCGGATTAAAATCCGGACAAGGAACAGGCTTGGGTTTATCCATCAGTTATAAATTTGTAGAAATTATGGGGGGAGAAATCTGGGTTAACAGCACATTAGGTGTTGGAACTCAATTTAGCTTTACTATTTCAGCACGAGAAGCAACCGCAGAACAAGCGACTGTTTCCAACGAGTCTATACCCAAACAAGTTATCAGTTTAGCTCCAGGAGAACCCACTTATAAAGTTTTGGTTGTGGAGGACAGGCAAACTAACCGTTTGCTACTCGTCAAACTTCTTTCCAAGATTGGTTTCCAGGTACAAGAAGCGACCAACGGACAAGAAGCCCTTGTTATTTGGGCTAATTGGCACCCTCACTTAATTTTTATGGATATGCGGATGCCAATGATGGACGGCTATGATGCAACTAGATTGATTAAGCAAAAGGAAAAGCAATTGTTCTCGGGGGGCTCCCAACCCCAAACCATTATCATAGCTCTCACAGCTAGCGCTTTTGAAGAAGACAAACACAAGATACTGAGCGCTGGCTGCGATGACCTTTTAAGTAAACCCTTTCAAGAGCAAGAACTCTTAGTAAAAATTAGTAAATATTTGGGCGTGCAATATCTTTATCAAGAAGACAGTCAGAATGCAGATCTGAGGTCATCTTACAGTACATCTATTTCTAGTTCTACTCAATTAGCAAATCAAATAGCAACTATGCCTGCAGAGTGGATAGCACAACTTCACAATGCTGCTTGCCAAGGCAATGATGAACTTATTTTTCAGTTAATGGCAAAAATTCCGAAGGAACAAACAGATTTAATAGACGGATTAAAAGTTTTGGTCGAAAATTTTGATTTTGAGCAAGTTATGATTTTGACTAGATAAGAGTTAGTTGTTATTTGTTATTAGCTACTAACTCATAACAACGAACCACTAACCAAATTTAATCGTCAAGCCGTGAAAAGAGATAAAGCCAGAGGGGAAGAGAACTGTTAATTGCAATCAATCGTACTAGATGACCTGCTGTGACAATTTCTACGTTATGGTGTAGGGTTAAGGCAACTAAAATCATTTCGGCAGAACCACCAGGTGCAGTTACCAAAAGGCAGGTCAACCAATCCCAAGAAGTTAACTGCATGGCAAAGATGGTGGCTGCAACACCAGTAAGTAAAGTCATTGCTACAGACACAAAGGCATAAGCTATAGTCTTTTTGCCTAAAGTTGGTTTGTCACCCCAGTACTCACCAATGGTAATTCCTAACAGCATTTGTCCTATTATATTAACCAGTGGTGGTAAGGCGTAATCGCTATTACCTCCAAAAGGCAATAAATTTAATGTTGGATTAAAAACTATACCAGCAACTATTGCACCAAAAAATTCACCTGCAGGAATTTTGCCTAAGACAGCAATATAAACTCCTAAAGTACCAAATAAGAGGGATATTAATAATAATCCTAATTGTGTTAGCTCAAGGTTGATTAAAGTCCCTGAAACCGGAAGTGTTTGTGAATAAATTTGATTTCCGGATAACATCCTGGCAATTAAGGGAATCAAAAAAACTACGGTAGTCACGCGAATCGCTTGAACCATCGCCACCAAAGGAACATTGCGGTTATAATCTGCTGCGATCGCTGACATCATACCAACACCACCTGGTACTGTAGCTAATAACGCTGTTAACAAATTTGTCTTACTTAAACGAGAGTAAATGTAACCAATAACAATACCACTTAAAAGCAAGAAAAAGGTAAGAAAAGCAAACACGGGAAAACTAGAGACAGCATTAGTTAAATGACCGTGAGAGATGGAAAAGCCAACGTTTAGCCCTACAAGTGCCATACCCGTTTTTCTGGCTGTACGGTTGGGTTTGGGGGTATCTTGATAAAAGATCCGATATGTCTGAAGTACTATAGCTCCGGAGATAATACCGCCAAAAATCCAAGCAACACCACCAATATGGAATTTTGCCAAGAGTAGACCAAGGGGTAGCGCCAAAAGCATTTCCAAAACCAAAATGACGAGTTGCTTGCCAGGTATTTGCTGTTTGGTAAGAACGCTTTTTGTTTCAGAATTAATTTGCTGGCGATCTGATACGGTTAAAGTTTGATTCATTAATTTACGTTTTTTAAATTAAAATAACGCATTATTTACTCAAACTAGCGCGATCGCGATCGCTTTACAGCAACTCTATGGCATAAATCTTATTGAGGATTTTAGATTTTGGATTGGAGATAAGTCTTTGTTCCTACTTCCCCAAAAACTGCTGTTCCAGTTGATGGTATTTAGGAATACCAATCATTTCTTGAAAATCCTTAAAGCTGACCATATCTTGAAAATCAGTCGTAGTGCCTTGTTCTTTTAATTGATGGAAACAAGCACTCATGACTTTCGTGACAGACAGTAAAGCAGAAAGTGGAAAAAATACAATCTTAAAGCCCATTTGATGTAACTCAGAAGCAGAAAGTTGAGGAGTTTTGCCACCTTCTACGATATTTGCTACCAATGGTACGGAGGGGAAAGCCGAGGCTATGCTTTGCAGTTCTTCCACAGACTGAGGGGCTTCTACAAACAGTGCATCTGCCCCAGCATCAATATAAGCACGACCGCGATCGATGGCTTCGTGCAAACCTAGAGGGGCGCGAGCATCAGTACGAGCAATAATAACCAACCCACTCTCATCACGTGCTTGAACTGCTGCTTGAATTTTAAGAGCATGTTCTGCCATAGGAACAACACGCTTCCCCTCAAAGTGACCGCATTTTTTAGGCCACTCTTGATCTTCCAAAATGACTCCAGCAATTCCCTGTTGTACGGCATCTTTAACTGTCCTAATAACATTTAAAGCGTTGCCATAACCAGTATCCATGTCAGCAATCAGAGGAATATTGACTGACTGAGCAATTCGTCCCACAGTATACAGGGCTTCGGTAGCAGTAAGAAAACCATAGTCAGGCAAACCAAGTGTAGAAGCTGCAATACCAAAGCCGCTCGTCGCCAAAACTTCAAAACCTGCTTGTTCGGCAAGCTTTGCTCCCAAACAATCATAAACGCCAGGAATTACCAAAATTTCAGGACGTTCTAGTAATTGTCGCAGTTGATTTGCAGAAGATGAGTGCTTAGCGCTCAATGGCATAAAGTTGCAACCTGACAGCATCAAAAGTTTGCCGAGTTATTTTAACATATGACTAATTTTTACAAGAAAGTGTGTTATCTTCGCTAAATTCTGGTAATATCCATCACACTATCTGTCATCGCTGTTTTCCTCTAACCCCTGTACGGGCGCAATGCCTTGCGCTCCTACTAACCCCTGACCCTTTATAAATCACACAATTCAAGGTGTAGCTAGTGAGTCAGCAAACAAAAACGAAATGGGATAGACGCAACCAACAGGTTGCCACTCCACCTGTAGAAGTCAGGCGTAAGCGTAGAACAACTGACCCCAGACGTCAGAGCAACTTTCAATCAAACACACAGACAGCACACTCTCAAAACAGACAAGGGTATCCGTCTGCGCCTTTGAGAAGAAGAGTATCACAGCCAGACCCTAGAACTCCAAGCTACAGGCAAGGGGAGTTAAGCAGCAGATCTGCGGTGCTTGAAGTTCCGTATTCACAGGGCAACAATTTCGCCTCCAGACAAGGGGGACAAAGGAGCCGACGAGCTGCAGTTCTTGAAGCTCCGTATCCACAGCAACCATATCCACAAGGGACACAACCCGGCTACAGACGAAGAAGACGCCGATACAAAGGTTCTCGCAAAAATCTTTTGATTCTAAGATTGGTGGCTTTGACAGTCATTGCAACTGGATTGGCCATCATGGGTTTTGGGTTGTATACCTTAGTGGGAGGGTTATATGCTTTAATACATAAACCCGTGCAAGAGCAACCCGCACAACAAGCAACCCCACAGCCCACCGCACAGCCCACTTCTCCATCTTTTGTCCCGCCGCCATCTCCTAACTGGTCTGCAACAGAGTCACGACCTATTCCCTCCCGTCAACCAGGGCATGAAAATATAGAAGTTGCTTATAATCTCCGAACCCCTCCTGAATTTAAACAGAGTCAGGAGTTACAAACAATTGTTAACAATATTGTTAATTTGGCAGCAGATCGAGGTTTTCCGACACAATCTTTATCAATTACTTTAATAGATGCCAAAACTGGTGAGATCGCTGGTTACCAGCAAGAAACATTAAAATATCCTGCTAGTGTAGCAAAGATGTTTTGGATGGTGTTTCTCTACGCGCAAATAGCTCGCGGTGTTTGGTCAGATGAAGCAGGTTTTTATCCGTATATAGCTAGAATGATTCAGGAGTCTGATAACGAAGCGGCTAGTTTTATTGTTGATAAAATAAGCGATACGGAATTTGAACGCAGCCAAGATGATGAAGAATTTGAAACATGGCGCAAGAAACGCGAACAAGTCACTCACTTTTTTGAGCAAGCAGGCTACGAGGGTATTAATCTAACTCACAAGACGTATCCTATTGCTTCTCTTAAATTATTAGGACCAAAGGGAAGTGAAGTCCGTATAAGAAAAAATCCTGAAGATCCGAAAGATCCTTTTCGCAATGAAATCACAACGTTTCATTCGGCAAGACTTATTTATGAAACGTGTTATCTTCAGCAAGCTATTTCACCAGAATTTAGCCAGAAAATGTGTGGTTGGTTAAAAAGAGATTTGAATCCAGAGGTTTGGAAAAACCAACAGCAAGGTTTTAACCCAATTGTTGGTTTTTTGGGTCAAGCTTTAGCAGATACAGGCGTTAATTTTTATTCTAAAGCAGGTTGGACGACTGGTACCCGCCAAGAAGCAGCATTGGTTGCAACACCGGATGGGAAAACTGTTTATGTTTTAGCGATCGGTGCTGACGACGCCATGTATGCTAAAGACTGGCAAATTTTTCCAAAAATGTCTCGTTTTGTTTACGAACAAATGGTGGCGCGTCAACCACAAGTACAAGGGAGGGAATAGGCATTTTCATGAATGATTTAGGATTGCTCTACTGATGTAGAGCAACCAATTATTTGACCAGAGCCACAGAGTGTTTGTCACCCATCAAAATCTTTCTGCATTGGCTGTTTGAGCAATTTCTACAACTTCAGGTTAGAAACACTAAAACTCAGACTCCCCGACAGTCAAGTTTACAAGCACAAAGAACTTGACTTGTCATTTGTCGTTACGGTCAAACAATCTGTCGCTCTACAGCAAAGGGGATAGTTAAATGTTAAAAGAACTTCACCTCCAGCAAGTTGGCCCAACCGACCGTTTTGATGTTGAATTCGCCGCTCGACTCAATATATTTACGGGTGATAACGGTTTAGGTAAAAGTTTTTTACTTGATGTTGCTTGGTGGGTACTGACTGGAAATTGGGTAGAGCAGCCTGCTTATCCACGTAGACATACAAAGGAATTACCAAAAATTATCTCCAAAATTGATACACGAAATTGGAGACTACTTTTTCATGAAATAGACTTTGAGAGCTACTTTGATTTTTCCGAGCAGAAATGGCAAGGGAATTGGTCTTTGGATAACTTCTCAAAAAGTGTGAGTTATACCCGGACACGATCCATTTTGGGCGCGTTGGATAGTCACATCAGAAAAAAGAAATTCTGGGTTATCAGGGGTATAACAGAGATGATACCGTTTGACTTTCCACCCGAACCACTAGATTTTGATAAAAAAGTACGACAACCAGGAAATGCTTGGTTGGCAAAAAATCCAGACCCAAAAAAAGGAACTAGAGATTATTGGTCGCCCTTCAAGAGGAGTTTAGCCGATGGGTTTCAAGATCTTTGTGCATATTCAGTCATGTACGAACCAGTTGGTACAGTAGAGCATTATCTCAGCCGCGAAAATTATCGCAGTTTAAGATATTAAGTATAGTAATTCATTGGTTGCACTTTTAATTTGCACAGATGAACGACCAAGGATGCTAGTGCCACAAGAGTTAAGTTGACTCTAGGCTGTGCAAATTCAAGAATTATTAGCTAACTCCATTTTTCAAGGAAGTTGTTGTCTGAGAAACTGCTCGAATTCTAGCACAGCATCGTACTGGTCGGGCATGGAAATATATTTCAGTAACACATTTAGCTCTAAATTTGGGAAGAAACTACTACGGTTAACTTCTTCATATTCGCCTTTTTCATTTAAACGGAATATTCTTATGGTGTCAGATTTCCAAAACCACACTTCAGGAATTTTCTTAGGTTTATATAATTCTTTTCTGTTAATAGTGCCACTGGTAATTATAATCTCAATTACAATATCGGGAATTTCTTTATCAGTATCAATGCAGTACGATTCATCAGGTGTTCCAGAAGCATAGCCAGGTTCTTCTATGGTGAACCCACCGCTTTTGTAAAATCGGATGCCCAACACTTTCATGTAAGTTTCTAGCAGCAAGCCAAAAGTGCTTTTGACACGCTCATGCTTTGGTCCCACAGGAGACATAATTTCTAAAGTTTCCAATAAATAAGACAGTCGGACACTGCGGTTATCTTTTAGCTGTGCCTCAATCCCTTTGAATTGCTCCCAAGAAACATCTCTCAGGGTTACTAGTTTTTCTTCTACAGCATCATCTAAAAGTGAAATATTCATAGCTTGCTGGGAAAGCATATATTAACGGCACCAACTCTATTTTGACATTTTGCAAAAAGACTTCGACCAATTGCCGTTACTTCAATCGCTACAGAAGAATCTAAAATCTCTGAAACCCATGTATTATAGGAACGGAGAGGGTGGGATTCGAACCCACGTTGAGTTGCCCCAAACAGCATTTCCAGTGCTGCGCCTTGAACCGCTCGGCCACCTCTCCAAGTTGTCACAATTTACGATAGTACAACCAAGCCTAGGAAAAAGCAATAGGTTTCCTCTAAAATAATTCAAAATCTCAAATCAAAAACTCAGATGTCCCAGACTTACACTGTTAGAGTTCGCGATCGCGCTAAAGGCATTTTTCACACGCTGCAAGTTCCTGATGACCGCTACATCCTGCATAGTGCTGAAAAACAAGGCGTAGAACTGCCGTTTTCTTGTCGAAATGGGGCTTGTACCACCTGTGCTGTTAGGGTGCTGTCGGGAGAAATTTACCAACCTGAGGCAGTTGGGCTGTCCCCAGAATTAAGAAAGAAAGGTTATGCTCTGTTATGTGTGAGCTATGCTCGTTCCAATTTAGAGGTAGAGACACAAGACGAAGATGAAGTTTACGAACTACAGTTTGGGCGTTATTTTGCTAAAGGGAGAGTTCGCAAGGGCTTACCATTAGATGAAGAGTAAAATTAGCCTCGCGAAAAAGCGCAAAGGCGCACAGGTATTTAGAATGACAACTTTACTGTGTGTATTGCTACTGGTAGCTTGTCAACCACAAAAAAAGATGGAAGATCCGAACCGAATAGTGGTTAAGGTAGCACAGGTTGTGAGCGGGCAAACTATAGAAGTGGTAGGTATAGGCGAACAACCTAGCATAATTACACAAGTACGGTTGCTAAATATCGATGCACCAGATTTGCAGCAACGTCCTTGGGGTGACGCTGCAAAACAAAGCCTAGAAGCGCTGATTGGGGGCGAACAATCTGTCACGCTGGAATTTGACGCGGACGTGAAAGACTCTTTTGGCAGAACTTTGGCTTATGTTTGGAAAGATGGGGTTTTGTTGAACGAACAGTTAGTGAAACAAGGACACGGACTGTTTGCACCGCGATCGCCCAACAATAAATACGACCGCCGATTGGAACGCGCTCAACAATGGGCGAGACTGATGGGGGAAGGTATTTGGAACCCGCAAAAACCCATGCGTCTCACTCCTGGTGAATTTCGGCGTCAGTATCGTTGATGATAATAGCTAATAGCTAATCGCTAATGGCTCATTGCCTTTTACTATTAGCTATTAGCAATTAACAATTAGCAATTATGCCAGGGATGACATCGGATCGATTGCAAACCTTCTTAGAGATAGCCACAGAAGCAGCCCTTGCTGCGGGTGCGGTTTTGGAAAGTTATTTAGGGAAGCTAGAAGATGCTGTTGTTGAAAAAGGGCGACCTGGAGATTTAGTGACCGCTGCTGATAAAGCTTCAGAGGTTGTCATTTTAGATATAGTGCGGCGTCATTTTCCAGAACATTCCATCTTAGCTGAGGAATCTGGCAAACTGGGCGATCAAGATAATGAATTTCTTTGGGCGATCGATCCTTTAGATGGGACTACCAACTTTGCCCACCAATACCCCTTTTTTGCTGTTTCTATTGGGCTGTTAATTCATGGTGTCCCACAAGTTGGTGTGATTTACGATCCTTTCCATGATGAACTTTTTCGTGCGGCGCAAGGTTTGGGTGCTACGCGCAATCGCCGCCCAATTCAAGTTTCAAATACATCTGAATTAAGTAAGAGTTTGCTAGTTACGGGATTTGCTTACGACCGTCGTGAAACTTCTGACAATAACTACGCAGAATTTTGTTATCTGACCCATCTTACCCAAGGAGTTCGGCGCAGTGGTTCCGCATCTCTAGATTTGGCTCACGTTGCTTGTGGGCGTATAGATGGCTACTGGGAACGAGGGATTTCTCCCTGGGATATTGCTGCTGGTGTGATTTTATTAAGAGAAGCTGGGGGAAAGGTAACCGCATATGATGGTAGCCCCTTAGATCTAGTTTCAGGAAGGATTCTTGCCACTAATAGTTATATTCACGAGAGTTTGAGTCAAGAACTTATACAAGTGCCATCGCTCTCTACGTGGAAGCAATAAGCTTGTTAATTTTATAGCCATTTCTCAGAAGCAAAGTAAACTAGAGAAATCCTATAAACTCTATTAGTGCAACACCTGTTATATTTATGTCATTCAAGATAGAACGCGGACTTTTTAGGTATGATTTCATCGACCATCACGCAATTCTTTGTGTGTGTGTTGATGCGGATATCAAAGATATTCGCAAACGTTACCTCAAAATTGCTCGCCGCCTTCACCCTGATAGCTGTGATGCACAAAACAGCGCAGAAAAGCAACTAGCTGGTGAATTGTTGTCTAAGCTGGTCAATCCATCCTATGAAAAACTCTCTCAAGATAAAAATAGAGCAGAGTACCTTTTAGTCATGTCGCAAATGGGTAAGCGTTTGGTTCAAGAATCGGCTTCTGTGGAACTCACAACCGATTTAGCAAAACAGCTTGCGAGTACACCTAATTTTGAACAAATTTATAGAAATGCGATCGCTAAAATTGCTGAAACTCAGTATGATTCTTTGCAGAAAGTACAACAGCTCATAGGATTAGTGAGCGAGTTAAACTTGGTTTACTTAATGCGGACATCTGGTAAAACATTTGCTGCACCACAGCCAAGTCCTCTATCCAAAACCCAAACACCTTCCCCAACAAACAACACACCTGTACCCCCACCTCCTCCACCTTCAGCACCGAAAGAAGATTCAGCAGCCACTCATTATATCCGTCGCGCTCAAGAATTGATGGCAAAGAATCAACTGACACAAGCTAGGGTAGAATTACAAGATGCCCTCAAGCTAGAGCCTACTAACAGTCGCTGTCATAGCTTGATCGGGTTAGTGTATTTGAAGCAAAATCAAATCACGATGGCAAAGGTTCATTTTGACCGCGCCCTGCAATTAGACCCTAACGACCAAACAGCGTCAGATGGGAAACGCAAAATTGAACAGATGACTGGTCAAAAACCCAATGGAACGAAGCCTGTAGCACCGTCTCCTAATGGGGCTAAACAACCAGATAAATCTGGGGGCGGCGGTTTGTTTGGTGGTTTGTTTGGTGGGAAGAAGAAATAATGGTGTATCAACCGCCTGCGGGAGCTAGGGATTTATTACCCCTCGATGTGGCTCAAAAACGCTGGATTGAAGAGAGGCTACAACAAGTTTTTCACCGTTGGGGGTATCACCAAATTATTACCTCAACGCTAGAACGTATGGATACGCTCATGGCGGGAGGAGCAATTCAACGCTCAACGGTGATTCAACTGCAAAATGCCGAAGATGAAGATTTGGGGCTGCGTCCGGAACTGACAGCATCTATTGCTCGCACGGCTGTAACGCGTATGGGTGGCGTAACCTATCCGCAGCGCCTGTACTACAATGCTAATGTTTTCCAACGCACGCGAGAGTTGAAGCACAACCGCCAACAGGAATTTTATCAAGCTGGCGTGGAATTACTTGGAAGTGGGGGATTGCTTGCAGATGCAGATATTTTGCTGTTGCTAGCAAATTGTTTGCAAGCTCTGGGTTTACAACGTTGGTACTTGGTTTTAGGCGAGGCTGAAATTACTCGATCGCTCATCAAGGCTTTTCCCCCACATTTACAAGGAAAAGTGCGGAGTGCGATCGCTCACCTAGACCGCATTACAATTGACTCCTTACCCCTAACTGACGAACTTAAAGAACGCGCCAGAATCATGCTGGATTTGCGCGGTAATCCGGCTGATGTCTTGCAAAAAGTCAGCAGTTTGGGTTTAGACGAGCCTTTACAAGCGGCAGTCAACAATCTGAAAGCATTAGTAGAATTACTATATGAATCAGAAAAAATCGGCACTCATTCATCTCATGGTATAGGGATGGAAATCATCCTCGACTTGAGCCTAATACAAACATTAGACTATTACACGGGTATTGTATTTGAGGTAGTTAGCGATACAGATGGACAAGCAAGGGTTGTGGGGCGAGGCGGTCGTTACGACCATCTTTTAGAGCTGTATCATCCGCAAGGAGAAAATATACCTGGAATTGGTTTTGCATTACTCCTAGAAGATTTGCAACAAGTTCTCCTATCTGGCGGTCAATTACCGCAAACAGCGCCACCGATTAATTGGTTGGTAGTACCAGAAGATAAGAGTGCATATACTGCGGCTTTCACCTATGCTAAAAAACTCCGAGATTCCACGCACTTAGTTCGCGTGGAAATCGATTTGGGAGGACGGAATACAGATGAAATCCGAGAATATGCAAGCGATCGCAATATTGCCCAGATTGCTTGGATTAAAGCTGACGGTTCTACAACAATCGAACCTGTTGTGTAACCTTAGTACCTTTTAACAGATAAGACTCTCCGCACGCGCTACGAGTCTTATCTTCGGTGGTTTTGGCTCGCTTAATTTTTCACAAGAATGACGCACATAGAGGGAGACACGGAGAATTTTGAATCGGAAACGATTTCCGAACTTGATATTGCTTCATTAATTAGCCAACAGCATGCATATAAAGCTGTTGGGTCTCTCCATCGTCTGGGATCGGTAAGCGCCACTTACTGAGTTGTTCGGCATGCCGAGCAACTTCTACCTCGATATACTGAATGAGATACAGCAATTTTAATCCAATAAAGAGGGGAACTATGCCGCACACTATTGTTACTGACGTTTGTGAAGGCGTCGCAGATTGCGTGGATGCTTGTCCGGTAGCCTGCATTCACGACGGTCCTGGTAAGAATGTCAAGGGAACAGATTGGTACTGGATTGACTATGCTACTTGTATCGATTGTGGCATCTGCATTCAAGTTTGCCCTGTAGAAGGGGCGATCGTTCCAGAAGAACGACCAGATCTGCAAAAAACTCCTTCTTAAGTATTTCTACGGTTAAATTCTTTGAAAAAACAGGCACACAAGAAAACTTGCCTGTTTTTATCGTAAAATTACAGACTCTTATATTTCTTTCATAAAAGCTTAACAGTACGTTTGTAAAAGTTTGATAAAAATGTAACAGCACATAATTATCTTGCCTGAAAAGTAGGTACATCCACTGTATTAATTACCGTGGGACTCCTACTTATAAAAAACTATGCTAAAAATTTTTCATGTATTTCTTAACAAAAGCTTCTTCAATATAGGTTTTGTTGCCACGGCGATTGGTCTGATGTCTGCTTCGAGTGCTACAGCCGCCACATTTAATCTTGATGGATTTATTAAACTACCCGGTTTGACTGGTGGCAATCCTAAAGGAACTGCTGTTTATTACGCGGAAATATCCAATCTTCCCTCTGATATCAAATCTATCACGATCGCTGATAGTAATAACCAACAAGGCGGTACGACTGGAAGATTTAGCGGCTTTGATTTAGATGCTATCAAGATTAGTAACGTTCTCATCAATGATGCAGCTAATATTAATACCCTATCAGGCTTGGACGTATTCAATTTTGCTCCGGGTGGAGTTGTATTCGCTCCTGGAACACAACGTTCTCCCGTTACTTCAGAAGATGCCGTTGTGGGAGCCGATTTATTTGGAGCAGCCAATGGTAACATAAATAACTCAGTAGCTACATTGCAAAGTTTTGACGCCAACTCTACATCTGCTCTTGTCATTGACTCCGCAAATCCTTCAACAGCTTTTGGATTTGTCAGCTTGGGTGATGGTGGCAAAATATCGTTTAATCTGAAGAGCGCTATTTCTACCAACAGCAGCCCGTTATATCTTTACATTGGAGAAGTCGGCGATAACGGAGAAGTCGTTAACGGTCAAATTGCTTTATCAGATAAGTCAGTTCAAGTACCGGAACCCTCTGGTATAGCTGCTTTCTCATTGCTTGGTCTGTGCTTTGCTATTCGCCAAGGGAAGAAAAACAAGGTGACTTAAAAACTTTCAAATACAAGAATTGCCTAACATATATGTTCTCTTAGAAAGACCCTTCCATCACTGACATGGAAGGTGTTTTCGTCTTTATGCCTTTCAACAAACGAACAAACTATAGTTAAATGAAAGATATTTTACTTATATTGTAAAAAAATTATGTCAAATTCACTAAGTTCATCTCCCATACTCGAAGCTCAAAACGTCCACGCTGGTTACATCAAAGATGTTGATATCCTACAAGGTGTCAATTTCCGAGTAGACCCTGGAGAACTGGTTACGGTTATCGGTCCCAACGGTGCGGGTAAATCTACGTTAGCCAAAACTATCTTTGGGCTTTTGACTCCCCATACTGGGACAATTACTTTCAAAGGTGAAAATATCGTTGGGTTAAAGTCAAACCAAATCGTTCAACGGGGAATGTGCTACATCCCACAAATTGCCAATGTTTTTCCTTCCCTGAGCGTGGAAGAAAACTTAGAAATGGGAGCTTTTGTCCGTAACGTTCCCCTAAAACCGCTTAAAGATAAAATATTTGCAATGTTTCCCAAGTTAAGCGATCGCCGTCAGCAACGAGCTGGTACTCTCTCAGGTGGCGAACGTCAAATGTTAGCAATGGGTAAAGCATTGATGTTAGAACCTAGTTTATTACTACTAGATGAACCATCTGCTGCATTATCTCCCATACTTGTTACACAAGTGTTCGAGCAGATTAAACAAATCAACCAAAGCGGTACGGCAATTGTACTGGTAGAACAAAATGCCCGTAAAGCGTTGGAAATGGCACATCGCGGTTACGTACTGGAGTCTGGACGCGATGCAATGTCCGGTCCCGGTTTGGCATTACTTAACGATCCCAAGGTAGGCGAATTGTATTTGGGGGCTGGGAGGGGGCATTAAAATTTGTTAGTTATTAGTTGTTAGATGCTAAAAATCCCATCAACCATTAACAATTCCTTAAACCGTTAGAGACTAACTCTCGCACCCTTAGAGATTTTGGTATGTTCCAGCCAACAACCAAGCTGTTGTGGGTTGGATTCATTTACCGAGAAAGATTGATGAGTCGAATAAATGGATTTGTAGGGCGTCGTAATTTTCTGCTAGGTGCAGCTAGCTTTGCTACAGCTGGTGGCTTACTTTGGTATCAAAGAACAACTTCCATACTACAAGCAGAGGGTGCACAGACAAATCCAGTAAATCCCCATCCAGTCACAGCGACAGAAGCTTTAAAGCGATTGCTGGAGGGGAACCAACGATTTGTAGATCAAAAGCGTAAATATCCCGATCAATCGCTAAAACACGTTCAATCTCTAGCAAAAGGTCAGTATCCTTTTGCAGCCGTATTAGGCTGTGCAGATTCTAGGGTACCCACAGAAATTATCTTTGACCAAGGACTGGGAAATCTGTTTGTCGTGCGTGTTGCTGGGAATGTCGCCAGCGATATGGCTATAGGAAGTTTAGAATATGCCACATCCGTTTTGGGTTCTCAACTTATAGTCGTTTTGGGTCATAAAAAATGCGGTGCTGTCATGGCAGCACTTCAAGAGAAACCAGCACCTGGTAGAATTAACTATATTGTCCGGGAAATCCGACCGGCGATCGCAAGAGCTAGACTGACTGAGGGCGATGTTGGGGAGAATGCGATCGCAGCCAATATCAAATATCAGGCAGAGAAACTACAGAGTCAATCGACGATTTTGGCTAACCTTATCCAGAAAGGAAAACTGCAAGTTGTAGGTGCTTGTTACGATATTAATACTGGTAGAGTATCTATTTGCTAATGGCTAATGGCTAATAGCTAATTGCTTTCTTACCATTAGCTATTAGCTATTAGCCATTAACACAATGATCCATCTCAACCCAGAACACCTACAAACCATCTACTCCCACGCCGAAACCACTTATCCAGAAGAGTGCTGCGGTCTACTGTTAGGTTCCCTCACTGACAGCAACAAAATAGCGCTAGAAGTCATACCAACAGAAAATGCTTGGTCAGAAACATCAGACCCCTTTGAAGACAGTACAGCAACCAAACAACGAAGATACACCATCGCACCCCAAGTCATGCTGCAAGTGCAAAAAGATGCACGCGATCGCAACCTCAGCATAATAGGTATTTATCACTCCCACATCAACAATCCTGCCAATCCCTCCGAATTTGACCGTCAGCTAGCTTGGCAAGAATACTCATATCTTATTGTCTCTGTCATGGATGGCAAAGTTGCTGGCATAAAAAGTTGGATCTTGGACGACAATCATCAATTTCAAGCAGAAGCAATGGACGTGGGGAGTTATAAAAAAGAATAATTGTAATGATTTATGCACCAGTCTTCACGCACCACTCCCCAATGTCACACAATTTTCGATAGGATAATAAGTCCGCGCTTCCTCATCTAACTGTTATGCTTAATCCCAATCTGGATAACATCCAGCTAACAAGAGAAGAATACGAAAGGTACTCCCGTCACCTCATTTTGCCTGAAGTGGGGCTGGAAGGACAAAAACGCTTGAAAGCTGCTAGTGTGTTGTGTATCGGTACTGGCGGCTTGGGTTCGCCACTGCTATTGTATTTAGCAGCCGCAGGGATCGGACGCATCGGTATAGTTGATTTCGATGTTGTGGATACCTCCAATCTGCAACGCCAAGTCATTCATGGTACCTCTTGGGTTGGCAAACCCAAGATTGAGTCAGCAAAAGATCGGATTCACGAGATCAATCCCAACTGTCAGGTGGATTTATACGAAACTCGCCTGACTTCGGAAAATGCTCTTGATATCATCAGACCCTACGATATTGTGGTAGACGGTACTGATAACTTCCCAACACGGTATCTGGTCAATGATGCTTGTGTATTGTTAGATAAGCCCAACGTTTACGGTTCTATTTTCCGCTTTGAAGGACAGGCTACAGTATTTAACTATGAGGGTGGACCGAACTACCGCGACCTTTATCCAGAACCACCACCACCAGGAATGGTTCCTTCTTGTGCAGAAGGGGGGGTACTGGGAATTTTGCCAGGGATAATTGGTGTTATCCAAGCTACGGAAACTGTCAAAATTATTCTCGGTAACGGAACTACTTTAAGTGGACGATTGTTGCTGTACAATGCCTTAGACATGAAGTTCCGGGAATTGAAGTTGCGCCCCAACCCAATTCGCCCGGTGATAGAAAAACTCATAGACTACGAGCAATTCTGCGGTATCCCACAAGCCAAAGCACAAGAGGAGAAACAGCAGATGGAAATTCCAGAAATGACAGTGCAAGAATTGAAGGAATTGCTAGATGGCGGTGCAAAAGATTTTGTGTTGCTAGATGTCCGCAATCCTCACGAGTACGAAATAGCCAAAATTCCCGGTTCTGTTTTAATACCGTTACCAGAGATTGAAAACGGTGAAGGAGTCACTCAGGTACGGGAATTGGTGAACGGTCATCGATTGATTGCCCATTGTAAGTCGGGTATGCGTTCTACAAAAGCCTTAAATATCCTTAAAGAAGCGGGAATTGAGGGGACAAATGTCAAGGGTGGTATTCTTGCTTGGAGTAAGGAAATCGACCCATCCATACCAAGTTATTAAAATCCACAGAACCGCATTCTATCGCATGGGACACCAAGAACTCTTTGGGTCCCATGCACGAGCTTTTGGATTGAGAACATGGAAAAAAATACGGGAACCATACCCCATATTTTATGGTTGCAAGTTTGCAGTTTGGCAGGAGTACAGGGAGCTATTACGCTGAGTTGGCTGATTTATGCTTTGTACTTACCGCGACTGTTGGCTGGATTTGGTTTTCCTGAATCTTTGGCAGTATGGGTGCTGATAGTGGAGAATGCCTTAGCAGTGGTGATGGAACCACTGTTTGGTGCGCTTTCTGATAAAGCCAAGTATCAAATAGGAAGAAGTTTTCCCTTCATTTCTGTTGGGGTGATTCTCTCATCAGCATTTTTTATTGCAATTCCAACTTTGACAGTGTTTTTTCCAGTTTCTGATATCACGCGTACTCTTTTGCCTTTAATGGCGATCGCTTGGGCTATGGCAATGACGGTATTTCGCAGTCCGGCGATTCGGCTTTAGCCGTTACGCTTCGCGTATCGCACTTTTGGGAAGATATGCCAGACCCGAGGAGTTACCGTTAGCGGGAAGTGTGCTGATTTTGGTAGGAGGAATCATTGGTGCTTTCCGACCTATTGCCACTTCGTTTATTTTAGGTTTAGGACCTGTCTTCACATTTGCTGTCGGTTCGTTTGTGTTGCTAGCCGCAGCTGCAATATTAAGATTTTTTAATCCAGTAGAGACCCCCGTTGATAAAGCCCAAACATGGGCAACACCAGGGGAATTGCCACGGGCGCTAGCTTTGATTTTGGGTACGGGTGTTGGTGTGGCGTGGGGTTCTCGACTCTTTATGGATGCTTTGGGGAAGCTGTTAAAAGTTCAACTGAATACTCAGAATGTTGATGGCATGATGTTTATCATCAACCTTGCTTTAGCTTTTGCTGCGCTACCTGCAGGAGCATTAGCTGTAAAGATAGGCAATCGCAAGGCAATGCTAGGTGGTATTGGTGCGCTCGTTTTTCTGATGATAGTACTGTTATTTGCAGGAGCGCAGATGCCTTTTGTACTACTTGGAGTCTGTGCATTTAGCGTAATTGTCAACGGTGCAATTCCCTTTGCTTTAGGGTTAGTACCTCCTAAATGGGGAGGATTGGGAGTTGGGATGTATTTCGCAGGCTTTGGTTTGACAGGGAGTTTGTTTGGGCTAGTGTTTCCAAAACCGCAAGAGATTGTTCCTGCGAGCGGAGTTGTTGGGGGTGCAATCGCTTTTTTGGTAGCAGGTGGTTGTGTTGCGGGAAGTTACAAACACTCGTCTCTGAATTAATTTCTCTCAAAAAATAATTTTATCCATCACTCAAACCCCTACTTTAAAAAGTAGAAATTAACTGCTTGCTTGACAATCCCCATCGCCGCGTCATTCTTATCGTAATTACTTAGGCGAAGCTGATACTACAACCTATTTCCTTCGTTATAAGTAATATTACTTTACATACTTCTTTGGATAGCAAATAAATCATCTTTTGTAACTAAGTTTTAATGCGTAGAATCGTCTGTTGAGAAGATATCTTGTGCTTAAAAAAGTTATATACTGAAAGTATAAAAATGATTCTATGACTATCCTAATAAGGAGGATCTTCATATGCTTGCTGTTGTCACTTTTTTTGCTGCTTATGCAGTTCTATCTGCATACTTCATTTCGACTGTTGAGTAGTGCAATAAAAACTCGGCTCCCTTGTATCTAATGTTATAGCAATTGTACGCGTACTGATTCTTAATGCTATCTTAATTATTGAGATTGGAAATAGCATGAGAAGATACTAGATAAGGGAGCACAGTTCTAAATGTTTTCTGAATTCGTCACTGGTCACTAGTTACCGATCGCTGTTCGCCGAGCAATCTGAATTTACTGCTTTCATCTTCTGTACGGAACGCAGTAACAACCCGATCTCGTCCCGACTGTTTGGCACAATATAGAGCACTATCAGCAGCTTGAATAACTGCTCCTGGCGTCAAACCATGCATTGGAAAAAGCGAGACCCCCAGTGACAGAGAAATTCTGCTAAGTGACTGGTGACGGTA
Organism: Tolypothrix campylonemoides VB511288_2; assembly: GCF_045999855.1. NCBI lineage: Bacteria > Bacillati > Cyanobacteriota > Cyanophyceae > Nostocales > Tolypothrichaceae > Tolypothrix > Tolypothrix campylonemoides. The sequence continues at coordinate 323,227 of NZ_JBFPMW010000009.1, read as the reverse complement.
TTGTAGGTCCAAATGTTTAACACCTTCCCGTATTTGTTCGGCACGTTCAAAACAAGTTTCTAAGGTTGTTTCTGGTAATATAATCAAAAACTCCTCACCACCATAACGACAAGCAATATCAGCTTGCCGAATTTGTTGTTTGAGGAATATACCGAGTTCTCGCAAAACAGTATCGCCTGCTTCATGACCGTAAACGTCGTTGAAGCCTTTGAAATGATCGACATCAATCATAATGATACCTACCGAGTACTGCTTGCGTTCTGCTCGGTATATTTCTCTTTCTAAAAATTCATCAAGGTAGCGTCGGTTGAACAAACCCGTTAGGGGATCGCGAGTACTTTGCTGTTGCAGTGCTTCGCGTAACTTTAAATTTGCAAGAGCAAGTGCAATATGTTCGGAAACTCTAGAGGCTAACTGTTGTTTTGATTTTGTAAATTGCCCCTCTTGTTGCGATGTTAAATATAACATTCCTAAAGCTTCTCCTTGGGCCATCATAGGGACACATAGCGATTCACCGCACCAATCCTCACTCATATGGGTACACTGCAAACCACTGCATTTAGATTCTACAAAATGAGTGCGTCCCCGCCGCAGTCCCCAACATTCTTCAGGTGTAAACAATTTTTTACTAGATAATGTTGAGTTTCCCCAAGTCGTTACGGCTTCTACTAAATATTTTGAGGGGCTGATAATAAAAACTCCTCCCGACATATCAGGAAACAAGCATTGAACAAAATGAGCAATCACTTTATATGCTTCCTCATTTTTCATACACGCTTGTAGAAAGTCGCTCATTTGACTGAGTAAAGCAATTTCATTGTTGCGAGTTTCTAGTTCTTTCACCCAGGAAGACAGCTGTTCGTTAGCTTGCTTGAGGGCTGCTTCTGTTTGCTTGCGTTCTGTAATATCCCGATTAACTTCAATTGTTGCTGTAGGCTGACCTTGTTCGTTGTAAAGCGGTACAACCACTTTTTCGCATATCCCTTCAGTACCATCTTTACGTGTAAAATTCATTTCACCAGCCCAGCGACCCGTATCTAAAGTCCGTTCTATGATTTTTTCTGTTACAACAGCAGAATTTTCTGACTTGTGGAGAACCTCTTGTGTTGTTCCCAGCGATCGCACCCTAGCATAACCAAACATTCTTTCTGCTGCCCCATTGCAGTCAATAATATTACCAGATAAATCGGTAATAATAATGCCATCAGAAATATTTTCAAAAATACAAGCCTGCTGTTTTAAAGTCTCTTCAACTAATTTGCGCTCGGTAATATCTAAAGCTTGAACTATAAAATATAACGGCACACCATAGATATCTCGCACGAGTGAGGCACTTAAAAAAACCCATACCACATTTCCCCGCTTGTGGATGTACCGCTTCTCGAGGGTGTAATGGCGAACTTCACCATTTAAGAGTTGATTGCTGTAGTTGAGACTGAGGTCTAAATCGTCAGGATGGGTAATAGCTTGGAAAGTCGTGGACAAAAGATCTTCTTTTGAATACCCAGTAATTTCACATAAAGCTCGATTCACCTGTAGCCACCGACCGTCTGTTGCCGTTAATGCCATTCCAATGGCAGCGTAATCAAAAGCGCTGCGAAAGCGTTCATTACTTTCTCGCAGCGCTTCTTCTACTCTTTGACGTTCTGCAATTTCGTGTTCTAATTCTTGGTTGGCTTTGATAAGTTGTGTCAAGTTGGGAAGAGCAATAGCTTGAGGCATTGCTTGCAGGAGCAATACACCTGTCACGAGTGAAATAACCGCTGTTATGACTTTGACAAAACCTGACAGCCAGTACGTTGGGTGCCATAGCGTCCACACTTCTACAAGATGTGATGTTGCACAAGAGACAATGAACGCACTAAACAGATAAAACACCCAGTGGAAGGGTAAATCTTGCCGCTTCTCAGCAAAATAAATCAGGGTAATAGAAATAGAGTAGTAAGCAAGTGCAATTAAAGAATCAGATATTGCATGCAGCCACACTAAATTTGTTATCCAAAGAAAACATTGTCCGTGGGGGATAAACTGCATCACTATCAATTGAAGAAAATTTGGCATATTTACTCGACCTTCTCCTAATTTCCCCTAATCCATCGCTCTAACTCTGCCCTGGAAATGTCGAAACACTCACAGGCAATTGTTTCTAACTCAAGCCGATTTAAAATTGTTATCTCACCGCGATCGTAATCAATCAGCCCCAACGCACGTAGTTTTCTTGCAACTGCTCCGACACTGGCACGGCGTACACCTAATATTTGGGAAAACGTTTCTTGAGTGAGTGGAAACCGATCCCTTCTCATGCGATCGTGAATCATGAGCAGCCAACGACACATCCGCTGTTCGACCGTGTGTAAACTGTTACAAGCAACAGATTGTGAAATTTGTACAATTAACACGTGCGTGTACCGCAGGAGAATCTCTTGCAATAGCGGTTTCTCCCGCACTGCTGCTGTAAAAATATCTGTACGCATTCGCACAGCCTCACCTGGAATCTGTACAACTCCCCTCAGAGGTGTCGTTGGGATTCCCAAGGCTAGAGAAATACCCACCATCCCTTCGTAGCCGACTAAACCCACTTCAGCTTGAGTCCCATCTGCCATTGTTGTCAGTAAAGAAACAACACCATGAATTGGGAAGTACACGTAGTCTATAGATCGTCCGGGTTGAAACAGAACTTGCTTAAAGCTAAGAGGAACAGTTTCGAGGTGAGGAAGTAATTTTCGATAAACTTCATCGGGCAGTACCGATAAAAGCCTATTGTAGATTGGTGTTTGAACTGTTTTAGCCATTAGGAACACTATGAGTTACATCGGTATGTCCGCATCAAATACAGTGCCATTACATATTCGAGTCAAATATGATGCACTCAATTTTGTTATTTAATTCAAATAGAGTAGCAACAGATAACCTTTTATCAGTGATTTATGCTACTCATTGTTCTCAGACATCTCTTTGGCACGGAAATATTGATGTCAACTTGGAATTGATGAATTAATATAACTGAAATTTCATGAACGCTAGCGTACAACAGTAACGTACAGAATTTACACCAAATTTACTCTCCAATACCCAAAACTAGTACCAGTGGTACAAAGAAGCGGGACCATGTGATTTTTGAAATGTATAAATTCTTTATATTTTCTTAGAAACAGAGGTAAACTAGGTCACATGATTTTTGTTAATACTTTTTTAGTTATATCATCAATTGTATTTGTTCTTTCCTCTCAAGCAAGAAAATTTAGAAGCATAAAATATGCAGCTAAAATTCAGCAAGATAAAGATTTTATCTGTTTACCGATCGCCTGAAATCGCGCCAAAAATTTAATGAGAACATCTATATTTTTCTACTTATAAAAAATATTATTTCTATGACAGTTCTAACATCATGTATGAAAAACAAAGAGCCCTGACTTTTGAAAAAGTTGGTATTCCGAGCCGTTCAAGAAGAGGAAATGATTATCGGTCATCGGTCAGAGTTAATAACTGTTGCAAAGTGACAAAAACATGCATTCCCAAACAAGACGCGGTTGGGCATAACTGAGCAAGGATTTGCGGGCTTGTTCTAACTGTTGAATAATGCTAGGTTGACGCCATTGTTCCCAGTAAAACTGTTGTAGATAATCCACTAACCATAATTGGGCTTCCGTGTCTAAATTCTTATCAATTTGTTTGGCTAATTCCAAAGCTTCACGATAAGATGAGGGAAATTTTGTAACGGCTTGCAAAATTTCCTCAGGAATAGCTTGCAATTGCTGATAGGATGCGATCGCATCTCCCGGACTACCAGATGCAACGCTAAAGACGGCAGGATATTGCAAAATATCTTTGTGTCCTGTTTTTGTCAAAACCTCAGCCATAGCCCCGTTACTAAGTCGGTAAAAAGGAATGCGCTGACAGCGAGATACAATCGTAGGCAAGACAGATTCTGGTGTTGGTGCAATTAAAATCAGCGTTGCTCGTCCCGGTTCTTCTAAAGTTTTTAGTAGAGCGTTAGCGGCTGCTTCAGCCATTGTTTCTGCTTGCTCTAACACAACAATCTTTCTAGATGCTTCCAAGGGCGGACGACTGAGAAATTCAATAATTTGCCTGATTTGTTCGAGCCGAATCGCGGGTGGTGCTTTGCGCTTCAGCCCCTTCTCTTGGGCTTCTTTTGATGTCAGACGTTGACCCTGATGCTGATAAGTTGGTTCTACCCAAAGTAGATCGGGGTGGTTTCCTTGACGTATGCGGTTTTGATGTGCATTAAAGAGCAACTCGACAAAACACTTTGCCGCTAAACTCTTTCCGACTCCATCCGGTCCCACAAACAGGTATGCTGGAGCAATTCTTTGTTTGACTGCAGCTTGTGTTAGCAATTCGACTGCTTGTGGTTGTCCTATAAGCTGTGAAAATGGGTCCATGATTTGTGATAATAAGTAACTGGGTAAGTTGTTAGGCTGAACAAACAATAAACAGGGTTTATTAATTATGGTTCAACCAGTAGAAACCGTTAGAATTTTTCAAAAACAATCAGAACTTAAGACCTACTCAGCAGGTCAAGTTATTTTTACTGAAGGCGAGTATGGGGAATATATGTATGGTATTGTAAGCGGAGAGGTAGAGTTATATGTTGATGGCAAATCGGTTGAGACCATACAAGAAGGAGATGTTTTTGGAGAAGGAGCCTTAGTGACTCCAGAACATACAAGAGCTTCCACTGCTATTGCCAAAACCGACTGCGAGCTTGCATTTATCAATCGATCCAGTTTTCTATTTGCCGTTCAAGAAACCCCTATTTTTGCATTGCAAGTTATGAGAAGCTACTCAGAACGCTTGCGACGTTTCAAGCATCCTGTTGGTAGTTAAACTAATTTGTGCTAGCAATATAAAAACTCTGGACTTCACGTTAATTGTGAGTCCAGAGAAAACAGTGAAATATTTGGCGTTGTAGTTTACTGATAAGCAACTGGTGGTTGAATGTAAGCGTTATCAGCACCATTGTTAGACAGCTGACTTACCGTGTAGTGATGCTCGGGAATTGGGTAACCAGCCTCTCCAAAAGCTTCATGAATGACTTTGTTTGTTTGAAAATACACTTGCCAGTAATGCTCGTTATTGCAGTAGGGGCGCACTGCTAGAACGGGACCGGCTAAATTGAACTCTAAAATCTCTACATCTGGTGCTGGATTGCTAAGAACGTTGGGAATTTGGCTCACTCTTCCCTTTAATAACTCGATAGCTTCGTTATGGTTGACAGTGTGATGGAGTTGAGCAACTAAGTCAACACGACGGTAGGGATTCGCAGAAAAGTTTTGTATATTATCGGAGAAGATTTTATTGTTGGCGACAATTGTTTGTACGTTGTCGGGAGTGTTGATTGAGGTTGTGAACAATCCAATCTCTGTCACAGTACCCGTAACACCTCCAGCGCAGATAAAGTCACCAACTTTAAAAGGTCTAAAGATAATTAAGAATGCACCTGCTGCAAAGTTTGCTAATAATCCACCCCAAGCCGCACCAATGGCAATACCTGCGGCTGCTAACAATGCTGCAAATGAAGTTGTCTCAATTCCAAAGAAACCAAGAAGCGCAACGACTAGAACAATTCTTAGCGTTACGGAAATAATATTGACAAGATAGCTAACAATTGTCGGATCGACGTGCTGGCTTCTAAAACCGCGCTTTAACAGCTTGAGTGCAAAATCGATTAACTTCTGACCAACAAACCACAGCGCGATCGCACCCAACAGCTTGAGTCCAAATTCAGTTAATAGTTGAAGTGCAACCCTGCTAATTTGATTTAGATCCATATTAGTTATTCTCGGTGTTAAAGATCGAAGATACAACAAGGCATCGAAAATATTCTATGAATAATATATAACAGTCCAATTTAAGTTGTAAAAATTATTAGGGACAAGAAGCTAAGATCGCCAAGACAAGAGAATTTAGGATGGTTCTACAGAGTTTATAAAGAAATTTTTTATTTTTATTTTATGTATAGCAAATAACTTGTCAATCAAAAAGATTTGTGTATGAGGTGACTGAAGACTAACGATATAGAGAATGGGTGAACAATTCCCCATTCCCCAACTACCAAACTCAATCTTAAGTGTGACTTATCAGTAACCGTTGAATATCCGCAGTCACTTTATCAATATCTTGATTGGCATCAAGCGTAACAATTCTGTCTGGAAATTTTTCAGCTAGTGACAAGAAACCCTGACGAACGCGATGGTGAAAAGCTAAATCTGCTTGTTCCATACGGTCTAATTTTCGTTTGGCAAGGATTCGACTGAAAGAAATTTCTGGGTCAATATCAAGTAAGATTGTCAAATCACTTTGCAGTCCACCAGTTGCTAAAAGGTTGAGTTGTTCTATCATTTCAAGACTGATTCCACGTCCCCAACCTTGATAAGCAATAGTAGAGTCAGTGTAGCGATCGCACAAAACCACTTTTCCTTCTGCTAGGGCTGGTTTAATAATTTGGTCAATATGTTGAGAGCGATCGGCTGCATACAAAAGTAACTCCGTCCTATCTGTAATTGAAGTAGATCCTGCTTCTAATAATAATTGACGCAAGTGCAAACCTAACTCCGTTCCTCCCGGTTCGCGAGTCACAATTGGAGAAATGTTGAGGCTTTGCAGCCACTCTTGAATGCGCTGTATCTGGCTGGTTTTACCACAACCCTCCACACCTTCAAAAACAAAAAATTTACCGCTCATATTTTTAGATTTTAGTTCCCTAAATTAAGAAACCCCCTTATAAGGATAGCCCCACCATCAGGCATCAGCCATTAGCCATTAGCCATTAGCCATTAGCCATTAGCTATTCATCAATACTAACTTCTGACATTTTTAGTTGAAAATTCTCATCAAAATCATCAAGAGAAGGATAGACAATAGGAGGAACTCGATCTATGGTCAACAACCGATTTTGATACTGTTCCAAATAAACTTGGCGGCGTTCATCACTGAGACGACTTGCACCCCAAACAATGAAAGGTGGTAAAACATCAAAACCTACAAAGCGAAGAATTCCATGGTTGATGGGATAAAGAATGGTGTGAATATCGCCATTAATACCAATTTCGGTGTACATCGTTAAAGGACCACCAGTTGTAAGAGATAGCATGGCTTTTTTACCTTTAAACGCACCATTGTCATACCACTTGCCATTGCCATAAATTTTACCCAATGCAAAAACTTTATCAACCCAACCTTTTAAAATAGCAGGGAGTCCAAACCACCATAAAGGAAACTGAAAGATAAGCACGTCGCACCAATCGAGTTTTTCCATTTCTGCTTTGATGTCCGCTGCAAAGCCATCCACTTCTGTTGCGTGCAATTCTTCTGCTTGCTGTTTGTAATAGTCAGGGTTTGTTTTAGAAGTAAAATTACGGCGATCGGACACTGGATTGAATTGCATAGCGTATAAATCGGAAACGATAGCCTTATGTCCTGCGTCTTCTAAGGCTTTTTTCGCATGGCTAGTTAATGCACCATTAAAACTTTTAGGTTCGGGGTGAGCGTACACAATAAAAAAATTCATTTGAGCTTCCTTCAGACAGAAAGGCGGATTAAGATACCTTTGCAAGAAAATTGCACATGGATTGAGCTACAGTTTCTGGAGACTCAATGATAAAACCATGACCTCCAGAATCAAGAACAACGAGTTCGGCATTGGGAATGCCTTGCAAGAGTTCCTCGGAAAACTTTACCGGAGTTAGAACATCCTGTCTACTGACTAGAACTAGAGTAGGACAATGAATATGACTGAGGCGAAAGCGAATGTCGCTGCTTGTAATAGCTCGGCTTTGATAATACAATTCTTGGGGTACGGGCGGAAAAGGATAATTGAGTACCATTTGAATAATTGTTTCTATTGCTCCTGGGGTAGAGTAGAACGTATTTGTAAATATCCAAGGCAAAATGACTTTTTCATAAAGTTCTAAATCTAAAATTCGAGCCAGATCTCCCCATGTCTCGATAATGGCATTAAAGCGATCGTCACCTTTTGCTAAAGATGAGAGGAGTAACAAACTACACACCTTTTCTGGTTGTGCCAAAGCTAGTTCTTGGGCAATTTGACCGCCCATAGAATGACCTGCTACGTGTACTTTGTCGAGCCCAAGATGTTCAATTAACGCAGCAGCATCAGTTGCCATGTGTTTTATGCTATAGGCGCACTGAGAAGTAGAACTGCGTCCCATACCTCGATTATCCAATCGAATAACTTGATATTGTTTGGTGAGGGATGGCATGAGCAGTGACCAGTAGGTATGGTCGCACAAAAAGCCGGAAATGAGGAGCAAAGGCTCCCCCGTACCTTGAATCTGGTAGAACAGTTCAAGTCCATTCGTTTGAAACTGAGGCATGGCGATCGTTAATTCTGTAAACTACCTACAAGAATGTGAAGTTGCAACGGGTTGAGAAGAAACTGGGTACTGACCCACAGCAAAAACAACGATAGCAGGCTTGATTTTTCTTTACGTGGTGACAAAGCAAGTGTAATGTTAAATAATTTTGAGCCACCTACTGGGAGAGGGTTGCTCCATAGTCTTGTGTCTACTTCTACGGTGCCAAAAAAACCATCTCCTGCGTTATAGCCTTGAGATGGTCTCCAGTTTTCCGTAGCACCAGGTTAGCTGGGGATACGAGTAACTGCAACACTTGCTTGACCCATTACAGTCATAGTTAAAAACAGTATAGCCCCAGCTATCGAATTTTGCACAAAGCGCATTTTTTGTAGCTCCAATATATGAGAGTTCTAAAAGACATTATCCTAAGCGTGAAATCAGAAGAGAAATCAATGAATATAATGATTGCGCTTCATTTTTCCTCTAGTAGTTACTCAGACGAAATTCTATAAAGGGCAGAGCTATCCACCCAGTCCAGATCTTTTCTAACAGTTCTTCTTCTACAAGTTTTGCTCTTTCAGAAACGCGGTATCTCAGTTGAATTTGATACGATTTACCAGGTTTAAGATCGAGAAAATAGTCAAAAGCTCCTTTGCCATCAAAGTAGTTACGACTTTTATTAGGAATAGCAAGTTGAAGCTGACCAGAATCCCAGAAAAGCATTCCATCTAAATTAATTAACGCATTTTCTCCAGGTTGAAGTAAGTAATAATTGAATTTTTTATGTATAAGTCTTATAGGCTCACTAGTAGAATTTATTTCTTGACCGTCATCACTTATGAGAGTTACCTCAATAGAACCTGCTTGGTAGAAGCGAAGAGCCGTTGATGTATTATTAGTAATGCGAATACCTAGCTTGACATCTGTTTTATTTCTCGTTCCCAGAAAAGGGATATTCCACCATCTAGGAGGGATATTCAACACCGACTCTGGCATCTCTATTTTGAACAAGACTCCATCCACTTCAACTGCACAATTGTCAGTAGATAAGGGTTGGACTAAACGAAGATTCAGCCAAGGGGTTGCCAACATTTCTGAAGGGGGATGAGGTGCAGTACTTTGTTGTCCAATATCTGATTCACCAGACAATGTTGTTTCACCATCAATATTCAAGATAAATCTCAGCTGATAGGTTTTTGCTTCAAGTACATCAAAATACCAAAAGTACTTAGGGCTAACAGAACTTTGGTTGTCATCAGGAAGAGTTGTAATTTTTAATTTTAGGGAGCTATTTTGCCAAAAAAGTTTTGCTTTCAAAGAAAAAAGTGTGGCTGCGTTATGTCTGATTCTCCACCATTTAAATTCTTTCCTCTGATTGAATCCGAACAGTCTGTTTTGCCGATCGTTAATCACAACCTCTTCGCGAATCAAATCTCCTGGTAGAATTTGTCCATCTGGTGTTAATAGCTCGGGAATAAAGGGTTGAAAGCGGTTGAGAGTGAGGGAATTTGAATTTTTTTGGACAACCCGAACATTCAATTTAATAGGAGCATTAACTTCAAGCTGATTTTGTGGGATAGAATAGACCATAGTAGGAAAAAGTATACGGCTGGGAATCACAATGTCTAGGTCTATATCATTTGATTCAGAAGATTCCATGTCAGTCATCCTATGAATTGCTGTATCTTCACACATTAGCTAATTTTCTGAAGATGAAGATAGTACAGCCTGGTACCGCGATAGTCGAGGAATGGTTACAAATCTTCTGGGAACTTGTAGGGAAGTATATTTGTGTCGAGCTTTTTGATAATTATTTGCGGATTTCCGATAACCACCACATTTTCTGGAACTGACTGTCTGACAATTGTCCCCAATCCAATTACCGAATTGTTACCAATAGAGACTCCTTTGAGGATAACACTTCGACTACCAAGCCAAACATTTTCACCTACACATATAGGTTTAGTTTTTACTTGTGTATTGGGGTCCCAACGGTTAATCTCAACACTATGGTAGTCAGTATCAACAATTAAGCTATCGCTTACAAAACATTGCTTTTTTAACTCCACACAATTTTTAGCAATCACTTTTGCTCCGTTAAAAGAACAGCGATCGCGAATAGTTATCTTTGCTCCTGCCTCTTGAACCTCAATACTATTTGGGATCAAACTGTGAATAACAAAATAGCAGTTATTACCTATTTCTATTTGTCCATTACCTTCTACCGATAGAGTTGTTCCATAGAAGGTGCAGTTATTTCCGATAGATATTTTAGCACCAGAATCTTGAGTCACAATTTTATTTGGTAAATTTTTATCGCTACTAATAAAAGCACAATTCTCTCCTATTTCTACTTTGCCCTTACCAACAATAGAAAATTTACCTCGTATCTTAATTCCAATACCAAATTTCACCTTAGGATATTGAAGGCGGTATCTTATTAAATTAATAGCATAAAAAGCTTGTGTAAGATAGGTATAAATCAACTGAGTTATAGCTCCTCTTTTTGAGATAACTAGAGAAAGTGTTTGTGTCATGGATTTTCCTCGTGCCTTCTCAAATAACTCTCTAAACCCATGTATAGCTATACTAGAATTGTTACAGATTCATTATTAATAATATCACTCTCTCTTGATTTTATTTGAAACACTATCAGAAATGTTATGTTTAACTCTTAAATTAAGTGTAAATTCTACTTATTAATTTATTTAATAACCGTGTATTTGCTATTACTAATTTATTGAATTTATTATATTATTTAGTATATTTGCCACCATTACACACTAGTAATTAGTATGTTCACAGACTTACTCATATTAGCATAATAAATAATTATATTTCGGATAAAAAAAGAGATATACAAATTATTCTGGAAGCATCCCTAAGATCGTCAATTGCCTTCAGAATAGAATTTTGAGGCTATACAAACAAAGTTTGCCTACGCGAAATTCTTATTAAGTCCACTTAGGTAGACTTAGCTTGTATAGAGGTAATTTCAATCGAAAACGTGTTTTTTATTGTTATTCAGATTCAAAATAATTATAATAAATGCATCCTAAAAATCTAAGTTAAACTATTATGCCATGGCAAGTGTGTGGTGATGATTTTGAGAACTTGCAAAGTTTAACCAGCAGTAATATATCAAATGTTTCCTTAGAGAACAGAAGAGGAATTATGACCTATGATTTTAATGGGTTTTGTGTTCTTGTTAAAGCAACAATTGAGCAAGTTGGTCAAGCTATTTGTCAGATGAAACAGGTAATTAATTGGGAACATGATGTATACGAGCGAGAAATTGAAATTGTAGAGCTACCTAGTTTTTTAATGTTGCAGCTTCGGAAACATTCTTGGACTATCATTAGTCCATTCATATTATTACCAAATAATATAATTTCCCTGACTGAAGAGACTGCCAAATCAATGTCTCTATGGTTACACACAAAATCTATCTATTTTATCGCTAGTGATGTTGGCTGTTATAGTGGATATCATTTATATAATAATGGTCAATCGATAGAAAGGCTTTATGCTGAGCAAGGAGATTATGATTTAATAATACAATTTCCTAATAATAGAATAGAATCTTCCAACAATAGAGATGAAGATGAGTACAGATCGGAAAATGGTTTCTGTAAATTTCGCTCCCATCTTCGTAAACTAAAAGCCGATCAAATCCAAGATCCAGATGCCTTTACTAACGAATTTTTGCAAGAGCAAGATGTTTTAGTTATTGATTTTTATTTGCTAAATAGATTTAAAGGTGAAAAAAAATATACTGTTGCTAGCTGGCTCAAACGTGATGATTTAGAACGAGTGGATTATGTAACACTATCCCAAGCTTGTACCGACTTAAGATGATTGAGTATAAGTTGCAATGTTCGTCTTTACATAAAATACGGGGATTCCATTCAGTTTCAATCCCTAAAAGGGGTTCGTATAAGTTGCAACATGGGAGCGATCGCTTGAAGGAGTGCAAGTCAAGCCAGTTTCAATCCCTAAAAGGGGTTCGTATAAGTTGCAACCTCCAGAATTAGATCCAAACAACCCAAATCCGTTTCAATCCCTAAAAGGGGTTCGTATAAGTTGCAACCAGCGACAGTCGTCATTTTCTTCTCCTGTGATTTTTGTTTCAATCCCTAAAAGGGGTTCGTATAAGTTGCAACGCGTACAGCACCGCCTGTAGGTAGACCTACTAGGTTTCAATCCCTAAAAGGGGTTCGTATAAGTTGCAACGTGGAAACCCAGTCGGGTATGCCAAATCTTGTTGTAGGTTTCAATCCCTAAAAGGGGTTCGTATAAGTTGCAACTAGTCACATATTTTATATTGCACATACGACTAAGTTTCAATCCCTAAAAGGGGTTCGTATAAGTTGCAACCCCTTACTTTGAATCTTATGGTGAAGCGTCCGGTTTCAATCCCTAAAAGGGGTTCGTATAAGTTGCAACCATTACGTCTCTCTGTGTAAAAATGGAAAGCCCAGTTTCAATCCCTAAAAGGGGTTCGTATAAGTTGCAACCCACTACTTTTTCTGGTGGAACTTATCCATTAGGTTTCAATCCCTAAAAGGGGTTCGTATAAGTTGCAACGCCCGGAGATTGCTTGGTGAACTACCAGATCCAAGTCCTGTTTCAATCCCTAAAAGGGGTTCGTATAAGTTGCAACGTTCATCAGTCAATTGTTCGGTAATTGATTTCCACAGTTTCAATCCCTAAAAGGGGTTCGTATAAGTTGCAACCAATCTCGCTCTTTGACCCCCTCCCAGGATTGAAACTGTTTCAATCCCTAAAAGGGGTTCGTATAAGTTGCAACAATTTTTTGTAGACCTTCGTCAGCAAGTACCGTAGTTTCAATCCCTAAAAGGGGTTCGTATAAGTTGCAACCTAGCTCATTCACCCAAGTATAGAGAGGAAGCCGGTTTCAATCCCTAAAAGGGGTTCGTATAAGTTGCAACCCAGCTAACTGTTTTTGATGTATACGCTTCGTTGTTTCAATCCCTAAAAGGGGTTCGTATAAGTTGCAACTCTAAGACTTGCTCAGTATGTGGGGTATTGGGAGAAAGGTTTCAATCCCTAAAAGGGGTTCGTATAAGTTGCAACGTAAGCCTGGGTCGCCCCAGGTTTTCAATTTGGTTGTTTCAATCCCTAAAAGGGGTTCGTATAAGTTGCAACCAGCGTATACATTTGTATTGCAATGCTGTACTATCCGTTTCAATCCCTAAAAGGGGTTCGTATAAGTTGCAACGCGTGGGGGTTTTTATTTCGTACTTGTATTCGCCAGTTTCAATCCCTAAAAGGGGTTCGTATAAGTTGCAACATACTTCCATTTTGTTGTACTTGGGTGTAGCTTCATTATGTTTCAATCCCTAAAAGGGGTTCGTATAAGTTGCAACCCAATCTCCCCTTGAATAGCCGTCCAATCCAGAGGGTTTCAATCCCTAAAAGGGGTTCGTATAAGTTGCAACTTCCCAAACCCTTTTGGCTTGGGCTTTTCCTTTTTGTTTCAATCCCTAAAAGGGGTTCGTATAAGTTGCAACTGTAGGATCTGGAAAACTTATCTCTATGTGGTTGTCATGGTTCAGAATCGCGGATGGGTTTATCTTAACACGGCAAATTGAAATTGAGTAGAGTCAAAATAGCTGAAATCCAGTCTGGGTGAGAAGCGCGGATGTGTCTGATTAGAAAATTGCCTCCAAACCTTACACCAACAGAAATTCAGGCATTTCTTGGGTAAGTTCTTTCCTAACAGCTACCCATCCGCGAATTTGATAAAGAAAATCACAACTAGCTTGGACTTCAAGAGCAAGTTTTCACCATTGTAAACTCATCCCGAACGTTGCCCTCGTTATCAATAAATTGGACATGAAGTCTTTTCCCGTGTGCATCTATTACTAGCGAGCCAGGAATACTGAGTGAAGTATACATTGCTGGATGGGGGGATACTCGATCGGCAAGACCAGAAGTCCCTGCAACAATATAAACTGTTCCAGCATGAGAAGCTTGGACGGGTTTTTGATATGCGCCCGATTCACCTTCTCTCCCACTTCCTCCATCTTTTTTCATCTGTTCGGTGAAGGTATCAGAGGTACCATAATGTCCGTCAATTAAGTAAGAACGTTCGTAGGAGTGGCTGTGACCGGTCAGCACAATATCTACTCCTGCTTCTTCTACGATAGGAAGCGTTTGTTCTCTCATTTCTATGAGTTCAATTTCGGTATCCGAATCGTGTGAGCCTTTTGTATAAGGAGGATGATGCCAAAATGCAATTTTCCAATCCTTATCTGTTGCTGCAAGATCCCGTACCAGCCAACTTAACATTTCTCCTTCTGGGGTGCGATCGCATCCATAGGAATCAAGGCAAATAAAGTGGATATTGCCATAATCAAAAGAGTAATAAGCTGCCGTTCCAGATGGCAAACCACCTACTTCCCCACAAGTTGGCATAGAGAACAGCTCGTAGTAGGGACCTGACTGTGAGAGTGAATCAGCAGATCCTGCATCATGATTGCCAATTGCCGTCCACAAGACACTACTTTGAAGAAGTTGGGGATACATGTCAAATATTCCCCGTTGGTACTCTTCATAGGTTCCAGTATCGTAAGCGTTGTCACCAAGCATCAACCAGAGGTCGGTATGGCGACTTCCTGTAAATTTTAGGTATCCATCCCGTACACTTGCAGCTATATCATTTCCACGTCCTGCATCTCCTAAAACACAGATCCGTAAGGGTCGAATATCCTCAGGTGCTAAGTCTAGTGATGGTGCAGTGACGAAAAAGAAATCTTCTGTTTTCCCAGCCAGCAATCCCTCTGGTGTTCCGACTGCGTAGTAGTACTTTGTATCTGGCGCAAGCTGACTTAACTTAACTGCGTGGTTACAGGCGATTGTCGTTTCGTCCTGTACCAAGCACAGCCTTTCAGGAGACTCACCATACCACACCCTGCCTTGGACTGGAGTATCAGTAGCCCAGCGGATTGCAATGCTAGACTCACTACCCAGTTGTAAATACGGTCCTCGCACAATTCGTAAATTTTCGAGGACTGTTGCTTTCCCTGTTTCCAGATAGGTTATCATTATCGGCGAAGTTTTATCCGATGTAAATTTATCTTACAAGAAAATTAAATTATGACAAAAATTTTGCAAGTTGCTAATTTAACGAGAGAAAAGGGATTGAGGAGCGACCGCCAATGGCTTTTTCATACTTTTTACTGTACGTAGTGATAATAGCTACTTAAAAGAGCAATGAGCATTCTTATAATATGACAAAAAAAGATAGAATATTTAAACGTGCTTATTTCTGAACACGATGCTATCTAAAATAAAAGTTCAGCACTATAAGAGCCTTTTTGATACTGAAGTCGATTTAGAACCATTCACCGTATTCATTGGACCTAATGGTTCTGGAAAGTCGAATATTTGTGAAGCTCTTGCTGTGTTATCTAATTTTCTCCAAAGGCTAATATCTACTACAAACACTACAGAAGTCATACAGTTGTTTGCAGAGTCTTTAACGACTGTAGAGAAGAACCAGCAAAGCATTGAATCTAAATTTTGGCATGGAAAGCGAGATTATTTGTTGTTTGAAGTCAGTACGCTATCAACAGCAGAAAGCACTCTTTCTAACAAATCCAAAAATCTTTTAGACCTATCACTTCAGCTTAATTATCAAGAGCGCAGAATTGATATAAAGACTTTTGAAAAGACTCGTAGTCGAACAACTCAATATACACAGGAACTAAGAGAATTTTTAGTTGTTAATGAATACCGAGATTCCTTTCTCGCTAATGCCCTGAAAAAGGTTAACATTTATGATTTTGCACCAGTCAATCTCTCCATTCAAGCCTCCTTAATTGACACAATGGATAGGACTGGTCAAGGAATTGCTTATGCTTTAGTTGATATTTTACACGCAAATCGTAAAAGTTTTGATGAATTGGAAGATCGCTTGAGGCGGCTTGTTCCTAATATACAAAGAATTGTCTTGCCTCGTGGAACCAATCAAACTTTTTTGCTGGAATTAATTGATAAATATTCAGAACACCATATTCCTGCTTCTGACATATCAGATGGAACACTGAGAATCCTAGCTTTTCTGACTGCACTATATCAAGAAAATACTCCAAGTATCATTTGTTTTGAAGAAATAGAGAACGGAGTTCATCCTTGGCTCCTACATAAAATGGTAGAATTATTAAAAATCGTTTCTATAGAAGGAATCACTGGTAAGCCCGTTCAGGTTCTAATCACAACTCATTCTCCCGTACTGCTTAATTATGTTGAACCTCATGAAGTCCGTGCTGTTGAGTTAGATAACGAAGGTAAAACTCAAGTTCATGCCTTACCCACAGACTCTATACGTTTCCAAAAAGCACTGGAAGCTTACGATGGAGCATTAGGTGAGCTTTGGTTTAGTAATATATTTGGAGGCAATCCGGTATGAATCGTCCGATTCGTATTGGGCTGCGCGACCTGAAAAGGTCGTTTAGTACGGGAAGCCTACTTCCCTAGCGGATTCATACCCGCTACCCCGGCGTAAAAGGCTCATAAGAGTCCGGTCACGCCTCAAGTAAGTAATGAACGAGGTGGAATGCAGACCACGAAAGTAACCGAAGCTGCCAGCCCTAAGGCGGTCAGGGGCAAAGGGGAATCCTTTAAAGGTGAACGCGAGTGAACTATTAGATAAACTGCGTTATACGAAAAGGAGCTAAATCGGGCTGATAAGCTCTGACCAAAAGGTAAATGGATCGGATTTATAGCTTGTCCATCTATAAATCGTATGAACATAACTTCCATCGCAGAATAGATAGCACCTAAAAGAGGATAGAAAACTAAACGGTACAACAGGGTAAGCCCTACAGAGTCTAAGAGAGGTCGATTACTCTTAGTAGGTCTGAGGTAACAAAGACGGAACTCTCTGGAGGGTAAAGGATGGAAGAAAAAGCGAATGCTGGTTTGTAGCAAACCAGATAGGGGCTGAAACATCACTCCTGACCGAAAGGAAAAGCAGACTTCTTCTGGGTCTTATACGAAGGAAACTAAACAAAGGAATCTAATCTAAGGACAAGTTAGATGATGTCAGAACTGACTTCAAACGGACTGAAGAAACAGCTAGTAAACTGGAACCATATTAATTGGAAAAAAGTTAATAAAGCTGTCAGAAACCTACGGCAAAGAATCTTTCGTGCGAGTCAGCTTGGGGACTTCCGTAAGCTGAGAAACTTACAGAAGTTGATGCAAAGAAGCTACGCCAACTTACTATTATCTGTTCGACGCATCACCCAGACAAATCTTGGAAAAGCAACGGCAGGAATTGACAAGGAAATCGTCAACACCCCAGAGCAACGGGTGATTCTGGTAAACAATTGGCAAGGGGGAAACCTTAAACCAACACGAAGGGTAGAAATACCTAAGCCTAACGGCAAGTTTCGACCGCTCGGCATCCCGACCGTGCGCGACAGAATCGAACAGGCAATGGTTTTGAACGCACTCGAACCCGAATGGGAAGCCGTATTTGAACAAAACAGTTATGGCTTCCGACCGGGAAGAAGCTGTCAAGACGCAATAGAACAAAGCTTCAACTTGCTTTCAAGATGGCACAATTGGGTTCTAGAAGCTGACATCAAGGGATTCTTCGACAACATTGCCCATGAGTCCATTCTGAACATGGTGAGCAACTTCCCAAAACGGGAACTCATCAAAGGATGGTTAAAAGCGGGTTTTGTGTTCCAAGGACATCTTCACCTCACAGAACAAGGCACACCACAGGGAGGAGTCATCTCACCCTTACTTGCCAATATTGGGCTGCATGGCTTAGAAACCTATATAAAAGCCACCAACCCAAAATTTGGCGTGGTGCGATATGCCGACGATTTCATCGTCACGGCAAAAGACAAGGAAAGTCTCGAAACTGCCCAAAACCTGATTCAAGCATGGATGTCGAAGAGAGGTCTTGAATTGAGCGCTGAGAAGACGGTAATCACGTCAATGGAAGAGGGCTTCGATTTCCTGGGGTTCAACTCCCGGCACTACGATGGAAAACTCCTGATTAAGCCGTCAAAAAAGAAGGTGTTAACCTTCTGCAAGCGGATTGGTAAGGAAATCAAAAACCTGAATGGTGTAGAACAGGAAGTTCTTATTTACAAGCTTAATCCAATTCTCAGAGGTTTTGCTAACTATTACAAAGCGGTAGTCAGCAAGGAAACTTTTGGCTATATCTCACACCGAGTATGGCAATACCTTTGGCGTTGGGCAAAGCGTAGACACCCCAATAAAAACTCAAAATGGGTACGCTGGCGTTACTTTAAGACCATTAAAGGTAACAAGTGGGTATTTGCTTGTACAACAAGTGACCGACAAGGTAAGGATAAAGAACTTGTCCTATATCAAATCGCGTATACGCCTATCGAACGCCACATAAAAGTCAAAGGCGACGCTAGTCCCGATGACCCCTCCTTAAAAGAGTACTGGAGAAAACGCCACCAAAAATTTGGGAAATCTCGCTTTGAGAAGGGTTCCAAATTATATAAGATAGCAGAAAACCAAAACTGGATTTGTCCAGAATGTGGCGAACCATTATTCAATGGAGAGGAAATCGAAACCCATCACATAGTACCTGTTGCAGAAGGTGGAACAGACGACGTGGGAAACCTCCAGCACCTGCACAAAGCGTGCCATAAACAGGTACACAAAACCCCAGTGAAAACTCGTTTGAAGTAAGGCTTGAGCCGTATGAGTGCGAAAGTCTCATGTACGGTTCTTAGGGGAGGGGAGAGCGGTAACGCTCAAACCTTACCCGACAATTGCTGAAGGTGAAGCAGAACTGGGAGGAAGTATTCCTTATATCAAACCAGAAGATGGTGGAAAATTGATTGAAAGAAATAATGAGGGAGCACTTCATACTTTAATTAGGAGAGAGCTTGAAAGTGCTGGACTTCCTGATTGTGATTTTGTACAGAGACACCCATCAATCAGTGAGAGCCGTTGTTTTAAGCGACGAACCGGACACTCAATCTTAGATCCAAAATATTTAGCACAGGTAGTTATCTCATGGAAACCCGAAGAAGTAGACATGATTGTCATTGTGGCTGACGCGGATAACAATCTGTCTGAAAGACAGCGTCGCTTAGAGCGTGCTTTGAATAAAGTTCGTGAAAATCATTTAGATGTCAACGAGCAAGCAATAAGCGATCGCAGTGCAGGAGGTTTAGCGATTAAAAATTTCGAGACATGGTTAGTAGCTGATACTCAAACTGTTTCTAAAATTTTAAGTGTAGAGATTGAACAACTTGAAAATTTAGAAAGTTTAGATGATACAAAAGATTTTTTAGAGACAGCGCTCGTAAAATCAACTTATCTTCTTGAAGAAAGTAGCAATCAACGTCCGCTTCAAATTAGATGGAACTTAGCTTTTGAGATTGATTTAACTATTATCAAAACTCACTGTCCAAATGGATATGCTGCTTTTATACACCATTTAATGGTAGCTGCAGAAGCAGTTGTGGACGCAACCACAGATATCTAGCAAGACTGCTTGATTAGTGGACATCTGTTGGAAATTAAATATGCATTGCCCTAAAATCTTGGTAGAGGTGCTCTTTCTTGCCTTGCGCCCCTACATCTTTTCCACCACATATCTAGTGTCTGTAAGCTAAATTTTCAAACGTCTTTACGTTTGAAACAGCACGTCTCTACAAAGTTGCTAGGGCAAATTCATCTTATCCCATCAGTAGTGCGTTTCACATTCAAGTAATTTCTTAAAGTATATTTAAAAAATTTTGGATTCAGATAGTTCATTCTAAATTCGGGAGACAGAGAGAGCCTCCTAAAAGGCATTCCCCGGTGGAGCCTAAGAACGAGATGAGAGATCCGATCTAGATATACGATACTTGCACCATTGTTTATTTGTGGAAAAAAGAAATTTATTCTTCTCATTCCCTACTTTTAAGTATGAAAATTAACTACTCACCATTCACCAATCGCTGTTTCAGCGTTTTTGAGATAAGAAAATTGTGTAATAAACAGATGGATCAACTCGATCTGCAAACCGAGTGTAATAATATTGTTCTTTGCCAAAATTTACATAATCTACTGTGGCTTGAGACTCTTGTTTGGATTTTACATCGCTCTTTACTTGAACTTTTTTAAAAAAAGTAGTGATTTTTGACCATGCTATTAAAAAGGGATTGTGTTGTATTTCTTGTTCGGTACCACCTAATTGAATCTCTTCTATGTTAGAAGGTAGCAAGTCTCGAGAATTATTCATAGTATTGGGCATATTACATTTTTCTCCTTCAAAATTAAGTATGACTGCAAACTCTGTGATTCTTTGAAAAGCAAGCTCAAGCTATATATTTATTCAGTATTATCTACACCCACTTATACACTCTTAAATCCGATCGAAAATCAATAAATCAGAAATCCGTATGTAACAAATTGATTAAATCACGAAATTTTATCCTTGACAGCCAGCTTCTATATAAGCTGTAAACTTCTCAGCATGAGACTTGTTTAGCAGAAAGCACCAGTTAATTTGAGCAGTAGGCGATCGGCTTGCCATTGACTGATATAATTCGATCTAATCGAATTTCAGTACTATTTCTTAATCTAAGAAAGTCAGCTTTATTGGCTGAATAAATATCCACAATCTGGTCTTGTATCTCCAAAACCTCATCTGCCACACCCCGATAAATGATGCAGCACTTTTGGCGCATCGTCGCCAATGCCTCTAACTCATCATGAAAGCCGCAATCTACTAGGATATATTCATCCATTCTTAGCACCTCATTTTATTATACTTGTACCCTTCTCAGAGAAAATTTTGTAATGTGTATATTTTTAAATATTTATGAACATAATATGAATTACAATGAATATGATTGTTTCAAAAGGGAGCATTCCAAAGTGCCAATTGCCTTCAGAATAGAATTCTGAGGCTATACAAACAAAGCCCGCCTACGCGGACTTTTTATTAAATCCACGTAGGTAGACTTAGCTTGTATAGCGGCGATTTCAATCGCAAACGTGTTTTTTCCAAATTAAAATGCTCCCGTTTCAAAAGGCTATTTAATTTTAATCGTCCATCAGGAAAATACTAAACCAAGAGGAAAAATATTCATTACAAGTGTAATAAATAAAAAGTCACTGCAGTACATCTCAACTTGAGAATAAAGATCTCTAGAAAAAATATAAAACACCCAGATAACAGGGAAAGTTGATTCCAATTCTCTCCTTTTTTAGGCTAGGGGGGATCGAAACTGCAAGAACGCACTTTAGAAGACTTGTGTACACCACCATAGCTCAATAAGCAGGAGGCAAGCGACTTATAAGCAAACTTACCTATCAAGACTTGTGAAACAGACTGCCAATCGTTTCTTTCTATACTCAATCCGGAAAGTCAGCTAACGAACATCGCTCTTATACGGAAAACTTTTTAGACAGGACTCCCGAAATCTTAAAATTTAAGAAAATAATAGATCAAGTCAAATATGATTTTGACTATCCTAAATTTCTCTGATGAAATATGACTTATCCCTTCCTGGAACGCTTGCATAGCTCCAATCGCCCAGTTCTCGTCTTTGACGGTGCAATGGGAACTAACTTGCAAAGCCAAAATCTCACTGCAGAGGACTTCGGTGGTGCTGAGTATGAAGGTTGTAACGAGTACCTCGTATTTACAAAACCGGAAGCCGTTGCAAAAGTTCATCGTGATTTTCTTGCAGCTGGTGCGGATGTCATTGAGACGGATACCTTTGGCGGTACTTCTATTGTTTTGGCAGAATATGACTTGGCAGACAAGGCTTATGAACTGAGCAAAGCAGCTGCGGAACTAGCCAAGAGTGTGGCGGCTGAATTTTCTACCCCTGAAAAACCCCGCTTTGTCGCAGGTTCCATCGGACCAACTACCAAACTGCCAACTTTAGGGCATATTGATTTTGATACCATGAAAGCTGCTTTTGCCGAACAAGCGGAAGGGCTTTTTGATGGTGGAGTCGATCTGTTTATCGTTGAAACTTGCCAAGACGTACTGCAAATTAAAGCGGCGCTGAATGGTATTGAGGAAGTCTTTGCAAAGAAAGGCGATCGCCGTCCGTTGATGGTGTCGGTGACAATGGAATCCATGGGTACGATGCTCGTAGGGACGGAAATCAACGCCGTACTGACAATTTTAGAACCCTACCCAATTGATATTCTCGGTCTTAACTGTGCAACAGGACCGGACTTGATGAAACCGCATATCAAGTACCTTTCCGAGCATTCACCATTTATTGTTTCCTGTATTCCGAATGCTGGTTTGCCAGAGAACGTAGGCGGTCAAGCCTACTACCGTTTAACGCCTGTGGAATTACGGATGGCTTTGATGAACTTTGTTGAAGATTTGGGTGTCCAAGTGATAGGGGGTTGCTGTGGGACACGTCCGGAACACATTCAACAATTAGCAGAAATAGCCAAAGATTTAAAGCCAAAGCTCAGACATCCTGAGTTAGAAGCAGCAGCAGCGTCAATTTACAGCACTCAAAACTACACTCAAGATAATTCCTTCTTGATTGTTGGGGAACGACTCAACGCCAGTGGTTCTAAAAAATGCCGCGAATTACTGAATGCGGAAGATTGGGATGGCTTGGTTTCCATGGCAAAAGCTCAAGTCAAAGAAGGCGCACACATCCTTGATGTTAACGTTGATTATGTGGGGCGCGATGGCGTGCGTGATATGCACGAGCTGGTATCGCGATTGGTTAATAATGTGACACTGCCATTGATGCTGGATTCCACCGAATGGGAAAAGATGGAAGCAGGGTTAAAAGTGGCTGGTGGTAAATGTTTGTTGAATTCTACCAACTATGAAGATGGAGAACCCCGTTTTCTCAAGGTGTTGGAACTGGCGAAGAAATATGGTGCGGGTGTTGTTATCGGTACAATTGATGAAGAGGGGATGGCGCGAACAGCCGAGAAAAAGTTTGCGATCGCCCAACGTGCCTACCGCCAAGCTGTGGAATATGGAATTGACGCACGGGAAATCTTTTTTGATACTCTGGCTCTCCCTATTTCCACGGGTATCGAAGAAGACCGTGAAAACGGCAAAGCGACTATTGAAGCGATTCGCCGCATCCGTCAGGAATTGCCTGGAAGTCACGTTCTTTTGGGAGTATCCAATATTTCCTTTGGTTTAAATCCTGCTGCACGAGTTGTGTTGAACTCAATGTTTCTACACGAGGCGATGGCAGCTGGAATGGATGCAGCGATCGTCAGTGCTAGTAAAATTTTACCTCTCGCAAAAATTGAGGAACCCCATCAAGAAATTTGCCGCAAGTTGATTTACGATGAGCGGACTTTTGAGGGGAATGTTTGTACTTACGATCCTTTAGCAGAACTCACAACACTGTTTGAAGGAGTCACAACAAAACGTGCCAAAGGTGTTGATGAAAGTCTACCGGTTGAAGAACGTCTCAAGCGCCATATTATTGATGGCGAACGTATTGGTTTGGAGAAAAACCTGGCAAAGGCTTTAGAAAATTATCCTCCTTTAGATATTATCAACACCATCTTGCTAGATGGCATGAAAGTGGTAGGCGATTTGTTTGCTTCCGGACAAATGCAGTTACCCTTTGTGTTGCAGTCTGCTGAAACCATGAAAGCGGCGGTTGCTTATCTCGAACCTCTCATGGAAAAGTCAGAATCTGGTAATAATGCTAAGGGTACGTTTATCATTGCAACAGTGAAAGGAGATGTTCACGACATTGGTAAAAACTTAGTGGATATCATCTTGTCCAATAACGGTTACAAGGTGATTAACTTGGGAATTAAGCAGCCGGTGGAAAACATCATTGAAGCATACGAGAAGCACAAAGCTGATTGTATTGCCATGAGTGGTTTGTTGGTGAAATCCACTGCCTTTATGAAAGAAAACTTGGAGATTTTCAACGAAAAAGGAATTACAGTTCCTGTTATTTTGGGTGGTGCAGCGCTGACACCTAAGTTTGTCTATGAAGATTGCCAGAATACTTATAAAGGTCGAGTCGTTTATGGCAAAGACGCATTTTCTGACTTGAATTTCATGGATAAATTAATGCCAGCAAAATCTGGTGGGTGTTGGGACGATCTCCATGGATTTTTGGGTGAATTTGCTGAAAATGAAGTGTCAGGAAATGGTCGCAAACATTCAGGAGAGAAAGCAGTTAAAGAAAAAGCACCTGCTGAACCACAAGAAGTTGATACCAGACGTTCTGAAGCAGTGGCGGTGGATATCAAACGTCCGACTCCGCCTTTCTGGGGAACAAAGATTCTTCAGCCGGAGGACATTTCTTTGGAGGAAGTGTTCTGGTATTTAGATTTACAGGCGTTAATTGCTGGACAATGGCAGTTCCGCAAACCCAAGGAGCAATCTAAGGAGGAGTACCAAGCTTTCTTGGATGAGAAGGTTTATCCAATTTTGGAGGAGTGGAAGCAGCGAGTTGTTCGGGAAAACCTACTGCATCCGCAGGTGGTTTACGGGTATTTTCCTTGTCAGGCTGGGGGGAATAGTTTGTATCTTTATGATACGAACCGCAAAGACGCGAAGGACGCTAAGGTAATAGCTCAGTTTGAGTTTCCAAGACAGAAGTCTGGGAGAAGATTGTGTATTGCAGATTTCTTTGCACCGAAAGAGTCGGGAGCGATCGACGTGTTCCCAATGCAGGCGGTGACTGTTGGGCATGTTGCTACTGAGTTTGCTCAAAAGTTATTTGCTAGCAATCGATACACGGATTACCTGTATTTCCACGGTTTAGCCGTGCAAGTTGCCGAGGCGCTTGCTGAATGGTCTCACGCTCGCATTCGTCGCGAATTGGGCTTTGGGGCTGAGGAACCGGATAACATTCGGGAGATTTTGGCACAGCGCTATCAAGGTTCGCGGTATAGTTTTGGGTATCCGGCTTGTCCGAATATTCAGGATCAGTACAAGCAACTGGAGTTGTTGGGGTGCGATCGCATTAACTTGTATATGGATGAAAGCGAACAGCTTTATCCGGAACAGTCTACAACGGCGATTATTACCTATCACCCTGTAGCTAAATACTTTAGCGCTTAATCGCTTTTTCCCTTTTCCGCATACCGGGAGGCTGCGGTGTACACACAAGTTTGTCATAACTTATAAATCAAGGTATGAGACTTGTTCTTACCCCACTAGCCCTCCCCTTATTAACACCTTAAAAAGGAGAGGGAACCGGAAATTTAGTAATCTAGTTTCCCCCCTTTCCAAGGGCAGGGCTGTTTCATTTTCCAAAGGAAAAACCTAAAACTCTGATTTCTCCGTTCTTTGCCTGGGGCAGTTCACAAACTGTAAACAGTACTTTGAGGTTTCCAGATTTTATCTACAAAGAATGAAACAGCCCTGCTTTCCAAGGGGGGATTAAGGGGGGTAAAGAACTACTTATGCGTACATTGCAGATACGGGGAGGGGGAAATTACTAAACCGGAGATTACTACTCTGACTCCTTACGATCTTCTTGTTCATCAAGTGTTTCATCTACGGGTTTTTCTTGTGATAAACCTTCCAATAAACCAGCAGTTTTTAATAAATGTCTAAGTAAGCCTACCTTTAAACCTTTATTACCATGAATTGGTACAGAAATTCGAGAAGCAATCCCTGGTTTACCGTATATATGATGACTACCTTGAACCCGTAATAGTATCCAACCGTTGCGTTCTAAGAGCTTTGTCAACTCCTTGCCAGACATTGAATTCATACGGCAATTTCGATCACTTTCGATTTATCGGTTATCTGTACTGCATCAATATCAACAGATAAACAACCTTCTATCGCTTCATATAAATTTTCTAGCAATTCTTCAAATGTGTCTCCTTGAGTTGCACAACCGGGAATAGCTGGAACTTCAGCCCAATATCCACCTTCTTCTGCTTCATGAATAATAACTTTTAGTTTCATTTTTTGTTTCTCCGGCTTGATTCATATAACGCATATATTTTAAATTGTATCCGGGTCAACGCCCATCTCTCTTAGCCGTTCTGCCAATCGAGTTGCTCGTTGCTGTTCTCGCTCAGCTCGTTGTCGTTCTCGCTCGCTTAACTCTTTTCCTGTTGGAATGACATCTCCCTTGACATCGCACCACCGCAGCCACAGCCCTGGTTGTTCTTCAAACGTACCCGTCCATAAAGTTAAACCTATCCCGACTGTTTCTAGCCAGAAAGGTGATTCTAGTTCTACATATTTTCCTGCTGTCAGCGCATATACTCGCAATAATGCGCCGTTCATTTGCTCGGCTTCTTGAATCTGTTGCAGGGGGTCAAACACTGCATAATATGGAATTCCAACCCGAGCGTAATCTTCTTTCTTCGCCCCCAATTCTTTGCCTTTGCGGTTGGAAACTATTTCGATCGCCACTTCCGGTGCTTTGCCAAACTCCCAAACAAAATAACTGCGATTCTGCTTTTGACTCCAATCTGCTGGCATTTGCACGTTCAAACTGATAAACGCATCTGGTACGAGTGGATCTTGCTTGCGTGAGTAGAATAGTCCCACGTTTGCGGCTGCTATGAAAGGAGTTGTCAGCACTGGGTTACTGTAGAGTGGCTCTACTAGCAGCCGTTGTTGCTTTTCACTTTGAAAGTTATCCACCGGTTTGTCATCTTCGATTTCCAATTGGCTAATGTCGGGGATAGCAATTTCCTCTGCATCTAGAAGCTGCTGTTCGGACATAAGTTATGATTCTAACCCAAAGTGATGACATCCCTTATATTGTAAGCTCAAATTATCAATATCTGCTGTTATTGACTTACGTAGCTCAGTCCTAATATGGGAGTGGTTAGGTGTAGAAGATATGCGTGGACGTGTTGACTTTATTTAAATTGCTGTTACCTTACAGAAATCTTGCAAATACTTGGATAAAAAAACAACACTTTTGGTGGTGCATTAAGCTAAACTGTCAGCAAGCTCTTGCAAGTCATACCTAAGGCGGCTTTATAGTTCCTGCATCAGTCACAATGGAAAACTGGCAATTTCTCATTCAGCAACAAGGCGATCGCTCGTGGCGTCCGTTGGAATCACCCAGCGAGGAAATTCTCGAGGGGCGATACAGAATTGTCGCTCGCTCGAACCGTACCAACATGGATGTGGAGGTACGGATCGCTCATACCTCGACTTTAGAAATGCCACCCAAGCGGCGCATCCAAAGGCGATCGCGGCGCATAAATTCTGATGGTTTGATGGCTGTGATTCCTTTTACCTACCTTAAGCCTGGAATTTGGGAGATGCGTTGTTCGAGCGATTTGATGTCAGATGTTCTCGGTACATCTTGGCAACAGGATCTGCGGTTGCAAGTTCTTCCTAAAGTCACACTTGGACAAGCAGGACAAGACAGTAAGGAAGTCCTTGCTGCTGACAGCGAGAGCGAACAAGAAGAAGATATTCAGCCTGTTAACCCGGTATGGCTCAAAGGAGACACGGCAGAGCAAATTTTAAATAATTTGATTGAATTAGCTTTACCAGATTCGGAAGCAGTTCTTGAGGGAGAAGAAACTGCTGAAGATTCTCTAACATCTGTACTCGAATGTCCCCTTTCTCTGACTTTGGATAGGGAAATTTACACTGTATCTTGGGGGCAAACTCTGACAGTTAATGGATATGTCAAGTTAAAAGAATCAACTCATTATGAAAGAATTTATAGTGGGGAAATTAGAATAGAATTATATTCTCCACAAGGTTCTGAATTAATCAGAAGAGTGCGTCAATCTTTACCAGAAAAGTTATTACCCTTTGATATTAGATGCTCTGTTGAAATTCCCATTGAATGTGCATCTAAGCTGATTTTAGCAGAAATGAGTTTGTATGGCACTATCTCGCTTGATAGCAATACTCTATTGTTAGCCAGAGAGTCCTTTACAATTACAGCAGATGTGGCAGATTTGTTAGCAATTAGCGCTGCATCTTATAAGGAACCAGACACTGTAGAAGAGACTCAAGAACTAGAAGTGCTGGCTGCGTCTGAAACTAAAAAGTCAAATGCATCTATAGGTTTGGAATTTTTTAATCTCGTTAAAACAGGGAAAATATCTGACACTAGTGCTGTCAAACCCATTCCTCAAAAGACGCTACCACCTAAAGTTAACAAGGATTCTAACCGTCGATCCGTACCTCAATTGCCCAGAATCGCTTCGCTGCAAAATAAGACGCTCGCTCCTGGTTTATCTAGTTCAGATGATATTGGTTACGTAAGAACTCGAAGCACGGCTTTGCCATATTTAAGACGAATAAAAGTGTTTATCGATGACGGGCAAAAAATTGAGAGTAAATCTTTAGAGTTATTTAATTTTCAACCACCTGTTAACAATCAACACGCCATCGCTGAAACTATCAATGAAGATTCCGCTCAATTAGAAGGAGAAAACACGCAAATTCAAAATGAGCCTCTCGAACAAAATATCTCTCAACCTAGTGAGCAAGAGATACAAGCTCAATCTGAATCTCCAGAGCAAGATTCATCGCCATTGGTAGAAGAAGAAATCGAATTTCAAAAGCGATCGCTCATTGAAATTTTTCCGGCATCCAGTTCTGAATTAATAGTCACAGACGATCCTCACACATCTCCCCTTATTAAAAAGTGGATGCAAAGTCAAGGGTATAGTCTACCTGAACCAATTAATTTAAGCGACCAAGACTATTATGATATCGATACCGTCCCTATCTCGGTAGAAGAAGAAAAGGAGACGCGGGGACAGGAGGACTCCGAGCAGCCACAAAAGGAAGTACAGCCACAGGGATACCAAGATGCGGAAGAGAATATAGTTGTACGGGAAAAAACGGGAACAGACGTTGTAGCAGTCGCTGATGAAATATCTGTAAAACCAACGGATAACGCAGTCGTTACCACTACCCAATACAGCAAAGCACGCTTAACCTCGATAGCACGAGAAATCGTAGTAGATGATAATTTTGATGAGTCATTAGCTGATAGTTCAACATCACAGCAAGATGAACAAACCGCATCAGATTTACCTATCCTCTTACCTGTGGTATCGGCGATCGCAGAATCTCTACCTGTTCCCCAAATACACTTACCAAAAGGCGAACTGATTTCTGGGAAATCTGTCATGTTACGCGTGCGGCTCGCCGAACGACGCCCTGAATTAGCTGTAAAATTCTGGGTAGAAGATTGCCAAACTCGCCAGTTAATAGACGGTCCCCGT
The DNA here is from genome assembly GCF_045999855.1 of Tolypothrix campylonemoides VB511288_2. Taxonomy (NCBI): domain Bacteria; kingdom Bacillati; phylum Cyanobacteriota; class Cyanophyceae; order Nostocales; family Tolypothrichaceae; genus Tolypothrix; species Tolypothrix campylonemoides. Next base: position 293,714 of record NZ_JBFPMW010000009.1, on the reverse strand, counting down.
TGGTTGATAAATTTCCTACCTCTGATTTCAGGAGGTATGGAAGAACTCATTCATATCAACGTTCCTTATGGGTGTCTGGAAATTCGCTTAGAAGCGATCGCGGTAGACATGGCTACCAAACAAGAGAGTGACAAAGTTTCCATACAAAGAACTGTTGTTCCTCCAGACTTACCAAATGTTCATCCGGATGAGCTTTTAGGAATTTGAAGAACTCGGGAGCGCAAGGTACTGTACCTCTACCAGAGGGCTTTTGCGATCGTTCCGAGGTGAAGCCTGAGAATGCATACTGCGGGGCTACAGACTCCACTTCAGGAGACGGAACCTCCATGCGATCGCTCCCAAGAACCGCTTGGGAAGGAAGGAGGCTGAGGCTAAATTTGTTAAAAATCTTTAGAGTTCAAAAAAATGGGGCAGAATTTGCAGTAAGCTCCTAAATGAATTGTTGCTTAATTTAAAAGGATTCTGTATGTACTCAGCTTCATTCTTACCTTCCATCCTTGTACCCCTGACAGGTTTGGTAATTCCTGGTATCGTATCGGCGTTTATGTTGCTTTACATTGAACGTGACGATATCGGTTAAGTAGCAAATAGTAAGTGGTTAGTCGTTAGGAGTTATTGGTAAAAATAAACCACCAACTACTAGCGACTAACCACTAACCATTAACTATGACTTAAATAGAAGAACCGAGACCAGCGTATGCGCCGTAGAAGAAAATACCTACAACAGTAATTACGCCTAACCCTGCGATTGTAGCTACAACCCAGAGGGGAATTCTACCACTTCCAGACACTGCTTTTTCCTCCCTTAACAAATACACAACACAATTTCAGACATCCAGCGCTCCACGGATAACCGTTGTTCCAGTTAGTTAAAGAAGTAACTGGAAAACAGAATCCCCAGAACAAAGACGAGTAGTAGTCCTAAATACAATGAAGTCCGGTTCAACTCAACCGGCTGATTGTTGGGATTGGTATTTCTATCCATGATTTACTCCTAGCGTTGAATAAACTGCATTGCAGCAATGGCACCTAAAAAGAAGACGGTTGGCACTGCTAGGGTGTGAACGGCAAGCCATCTAACTGTAAAAATGGGATAGGTAATCGGTTGATTGATGTTATTTCCGCTTGTCATAATTTAAAACTACTTTGTGTTACTAAATTGCTGTACCTGTTGTTTTGCATCAAAACGGTTATTCACAATTGGCAACTCTTGCCGTACTTGTGTGTAGTACTCGTTAGGACGGGGTGTTCCGAAAACGTCATATGCCAAGCCCGTGCTGACAAATAACCAACCTGCAACAAAAAGTGCGGGAATGGTGATGCTGTGGATTACCCAGTAACGAATGCTAGTAATGATGTCCGAAAATGGACGTTCCCCAGTAGTGCCTGACATTTATATCCCTACCTTCAAAAAGATTGCTAATGAGATCATTATCCTACAAAGTTAAGAAAGAGTTACACACTGTAACCTCTTTCTCAGAAAACAGGAGAAATACCTAGGCTGCTTCAGACTTGGCAGTACTTGCAACACTGGAATTATATTTTAGTAAAACACCGCGATCGCCGATCGCAAAACCTTGTTTCGGATTGAAAAAAACAATTTTGTAGAGATTTGCGGGGATTGTTTCAACATCGCGGTCTTTTTCCCAAGTTTTGCCACCGTCAGGGCTACGCATTAAATTACCGCTACCGCCACCCAGCCAAATTTCGTCGCTGTCGCGATAAGCCAAATCCAGCAAGCCCCAGCTTGTGGATAGTTCTGGGAATTTAGCATCTTGCCACTTTTCTGGGTCTGCTGGGTCACTAAACTGAATTTGACCGCCCCGTGCTAGCATCCACAGTTGGCCATCGCTCGTGAATCCCATGTTTTCCACGCGTCGAGAACTATTGCGGTTGTGAGGAACCCAAGCAGTTTGCCCTGGTTCCCAAGTGGAGTAGAAGTTCCCCTTAGCAGAAACAGCAACGTATTTCCCATCAGGAGAGCGTTTCATGTTACGAACAACCCCAACAGCTTGCTCTACCTGAGCTTTCCAATTCAGCCCTGCATCAGTAGTTTTGTATATAGCTCCTACATCCGTTGCCATTTCAGCAGAGTACTGTCCTAAGGCGACAATCTTAATGGGGTTACCCGGTAGCTTTTCATTAAGAGGAATGCGCGACCAGGAATGACCTGCATCAGTGGTATGGAGTAATAAAGAAGGCTCTCCTGCTATCCATCCCTCCTTGTCGGAGAAACTAACAGTGTTAAAACGATATCGTTGGTCTTCCAATTGTAATTCTATCGGTTGCCAAGTGGAACCACCATCTTTAGTTTCTAACAGAGTTGCATTGCTACCTACCAAAAAACCGTGTTGGGGGTCGCTAAAGGCAATATCGAGGAGTTTTGCCTCTGTTGGCACGGAAACCACTTCCCACGGGTTGTAAGCAGTTGAAGGAACCTTACTACATCCCACGCACGCGAGGATAACTGCAAATAAAGCTAATAAACGCTGCCAAGATTTTGCAATTGAAAACATTTGTATTTGTCAGTTTCTAATCTAAATTTGTTTACCTAATTCTGTCAAAATGCAGACCTCGGCGAAGAAGAGCATTTTTACTTTAAGCCATAAAGACTCATAAACAACAAGAAAGCAATAGCCAATGCACCAAAAATCAGCAAGTTTTTCTGTCCTGGAGTCAAGGTATTGACACCCAAGCCATACTTAAGATTTTCTTGGAAGCCCGATGCAGTACCTGCAGGACCGATGTTGGTAAAAGCAACTTTCTTGGCACTACAAACCGGACACTTCCAGCTGTTGGGTAATTCAGCAAAGGACGTACCGGGGGCAATATCGTGCTTGTCGTCACCTTTCTGGGGTTCGTAAACGTAGCCGCAGGCGCGGCATTCGTATCTGTCTAACTCAGTGTTGGCAACAGCTTGTTCGCTCATGGCTCTGGCATTAGTGAAAAGGAAATATTAAACATATGTTAAAAATTATGACACAAGTGCCAGCTCAAGTATAAAGGATAAAGTTATGAAGTATAAAGTGAAAGCTTTACGGTACACAATAAAGTGTAATTTTATACTCTAAAAGGGAGTATAACCTTTTATCGCGCTCCTTCATCGTTCCTTAAGAATTTTCTATATTAAGCCAATACGAATCAAATCATCGCAAGTTCTGCTGATTGGGCATTTAAGAAAATCAATATAGATATAATGTGAAATAAGGTTAACAGACTTAATTGCACCTAAAGCGGTAGAAAATTATTGTGTTTGTCCTCAGCGGTTACGAGTACCTCCTAGGCTTCCTCATTATCTGTAGCCTAGTGCCTGCCTTGGCTCTATCAGCGTCTAAGCTCCTGCGACCGAGCGGTCGCAACCCAGAACGGCGCACCACCTATGAATCTGGTATGGAACCCATCGGTGGAGCCTGGATTCAGTTCAACATCCGCTACTACATGTTTGCTCTTGTCTTCGTCGTTTTTGACGTAGAAACTGTGTTTTTATACCCTTGGGCAGTAGCTTTCAATCGCCTCGGGCTGTTGGCATTTATTGAAGCCCTCATTTTTATAGCAATTCTTGTAGTTGCCCTAGTTTACGCATGGCGTAAAGGAGCTTTGGAATGGTCTTAGATACAAATATAGAGCAGCAGCAGAAAGAGCGCATCCTCAACCCGATTGAGCGTCCTACAGTCACCCAAGATTTGTCAGAAAATGTTATTCTGACTACTGTTGACGACCTTTACGATTGGGTAAGGCTTTCAAGCTTGTGGCCTTTGCTATTTGGCACTGCTTGCTGCTTCATTGAATTTGCAGCTCTCATTGGTTCCCGATTTGACTTTGACCGCTTTGGTTTGATTCCCCGTTCGAGTCCCCGCCAAGCTGACCTAATTATTACAGCAGGCACAATCACTATGAAGATGGCACCCCAGTTGGTACGTCTTTACGAACAAATGCCAGAACCCAAGTACGTGATTGCCATGGGCGCTTGTACGATTACTGGCGGGATGTTCAGTGTGGACTCTCCCTCTGCAGTACGTGGAGTTGATAAACTAATTCCGGTAGACGTTTACTTACCCGGTTGTCCGCCACGTCCGGAAGCAATTATTGACGCGATTATCAAATTGCGGAAGAAAATAGCGGATGATTCCATGCAAGAGCGGAATCGCACCAAGCAAAAGCACCGCTATTACAGCACAACTCACAAACTCAACCCAACCGAGCAAATTCATACGGGTCAGTACTTGCTTTCTGATACCCGTGTTGCACCACCGAAGGAATTATCAGAAGCGATCGGTCTCCCAGTACCACCTGCGCTCCTGACAGAAAAAGCGAAGGAGGAAACAAACCGTGGCTGAAGAAGAATCAAAACCAGTACCAGCTGGCGAACAGTCACTGGTAAAAGCAGGTAAAGTGTCCCAGTGGTTGGCAGAAAATGAATTCGCTCATGAGTCATTAGAAGCAGACCACAATGGTATAGAGGTCATTAAGGTAGAGCCAGATTTTTTACTGCCCCTCTGTACTGCTCTGTACGCTTACGGATTCAACTACCTTCAATGTCAGTGTGGCATTGACTTGGGACCGGGGCAACAGTTAGTCAGTATGTATCATTTGGTTAAAGTCAGTGATAATGCCGATCGCCCGGAAGAAGTCAGACTGAAGGTATTTTTGCCTAGAGAAAATCCCAGAGTCCCTTCAGTTTACTGGATTTGGAAGACAGCAGACTGGCAAGAACGCGAATCTTTTGATATGTACGGCATTGTTTATGAAGGACACCCCAACCTCAAGCGGCTTTTGATGCCAGAAGATTGGGTTGGTTGGCCTTTACGTAAGGATTACGTCTCACCCGACTTCTACGAATTACAGGACGCTTATTAAACAGCGACTAGTGACGATAGTGTGTCACCCTCGTTCCCAGGCTGAGCCTGGGAATTCTTTTTTTTAGTGACCGTTGACCGCAGTCTCACCCTCGTTTCTACGCCAACCCAAGAATACCTTTCTTGGAAGTTCCTCCTCCTGTACTTATGCCATTACAAATTATTTAAGACCATGAATCTTGAAGAAATACTAAAACGTTACGCAGCTGGAGAACGAGATTTTTCTAAATACAGTCCATTAAAATGGATAGTAAGCAATCTTAGTGATGTTAATTTAAGTGGTATTTATAGACATTATGGTAGCTTTGAATCCGGAAGAATAAATTATGTTAATTTTGCAGAATCAATATTAAATAACGGGTCATTTATTGAAGAAGGCAGAAGTACGAAGGCAGAGGGCAGAAGGTTCCATTTAGAAGGGGATTCAGACCCCTCCTAAATGGTAGCGACTGAACGGAGTTCAGTCGGGGTCTTAAACCCTTGTTCCCTTTGGTCACTCGCAGAGAGCGGAGCCAGTATTCCCTTCTGCCTCCTGCCTCCTGCCCTCTGCCTTTCTTGATAATATTAATGTAGATCGAGTTAACTTCATGAATGCTGTACTAGTAAGTTCTCGTTGGAATAGCTGTGAAGTAACAGATTCTAATTTTTGTGGAGTTAATCTTCATAAGGCTGAAGTTGCTAATACTCAAATCAATAATGTGAATCTAAGCTATGCAAATTTAAGCCATGCTCTGTTCTACAGAACATATATTGAAGCTACTGATTTTAGCAATAGTAATCTGAGTAATACCAAACTATATATTAGTATTAATAACAGCAATTTTACTAACGCTAATCTTACTAATGTCGCTATCGTTGGATTTCAAAATTCAAATCTTCAATATGCTCAACTGAGGCATGCTCGCATTGAATCTTTTACAGGTACAAACTTAACGGGTGCCGATCTAAGCCATGCAGATTTAACACTCACAGATTTCAAAGATACTATTTTAACCCACGTTAACCTTCAAGGAGCAAATTGCGATCGCACTAACTTTAGAGGATTAGATTTAAGTACTGTTAATTTAACCAATACAAGTCTTAAGGGATTACTGTATGACTTGAAAACCAAGTTTCCTCCCAATACAAGTTTGGAAGACGCCTACTTAATTTGTGCTGGTACTATTCTCAATGAACAAAATTTAGTTCGTACTAATTTACAGGATGCTGTTTTGTGTTACTCTGAGTTGATAAATATCAAATTAGCATATGCTAATTTAATAAAGGCTAATTTGAAAGGCGCTATCTTAAATGGTGCAAATTTAAAATATGCTAATCTTAAAAATGCAAACCTTAATTACGTAAATCTAAAAAATGCTAATTTAGAACGCACCAATTTAGTTAATGCCAATTTACAAGGAGCAATTTTAGAAAATACAAATCTGCGTTTTTGTGACTTACGAGGTGCCAATTTAAAAGATACCAATCTAACTGGTACTTCTTTAAAGGAAATTATTTATAATAATCAAAGTGTATTTCCTAATGGAATCAATTTAAATGAAGCTTATTTTAGTAGAAAAAATACAAATTATTTAGCTCAATTAAATAGTCCTGTTATCAAAGATAAATCTCCTCTTATAGAAGCATTAAAAAGAATCCAATTTGAAGGTGAATTTTATCCGGGGTTGACAAGAGAAGAAATTGATGAAATAACCAAGGATTTACCATTCACATTTCCGGAAGAACTATATGAATTGTATGAATGGCATAATGGAATGAAAGAACCAAGAGGATGGGATCAATGTTTTGTGAGTAGTAAAGAATTTATTCGTTTGCAAGAAGCCATACAATATACAGAAGCTCTAGCAACATCAGAATACCGTAGTGAATACATAAAACCAAATTGGTTTTATGCTTTTGCAGAAGGCACAGATAACTCTTACGCCTATGTTCTAGTTTTGGGTGAAGAAGTGGCAACTGTACTGGATTTTTGTCCTGACTCTTATTCAGTTTCCGTCGCTTATTCTAGCATTACTCAAATGATGCTAGCAAAAGCTTTTGGACAACAAGTGGACTTTAGTGGGGCTAATTTAGCTGGTGTGGACTTGAGTGGATTCAATTTGCGCTGCTCAAAGCTAAGCCTTACCAATCTCTCAGGAGCGAATTTGAGTCATACAAATTTAGAAGAAGCCGATTTAAGAGGCGCTTGTCTTCACAATGCAAATTTTAAGGGCTCTATCATAAAAAATGCAGATTTCACTGATGTGTTTTTTTGTCAAACAATTATGCCTGATGGCAGTATTAGAAACTCAGAATTCGCGTAAAGGGCACGAGATTATATTAAAATTGTTTTATAAATCTCAATATACCCACTTGCTCAGTAATTTATGCACTAGTGGCTCTCCTACAAGGGTTCCTGCCGAGATATATGCATTTTGGGACGCGTTATCAACTTCTATTGCGTTGCTTGACTCATCCTCTTCCAGTCATAACAGTACCATCAGGCATGATGGTATTCTTAAAAAAAGCATCTTTGGCATTAAATCCCCATGAAGCGCCGCTCAAATCAGCATTAGTGAAGTCAGCACCAGCGAAATTGGTAGCACCGAGATTGGTTCCCCTAAGATTGGCACCCTTTAATTGAGCCCCCTCCAACTGAGCTTCCCACAAGTTCGCTCCCTCCAAGTTGACACTCTCTAAATTGGCAAATATCATAAAGGCACGATAGAGATTGGCACCACTTAGGTTTGCATGACTGAGATTGCAAGAACTAAGGTTGATTCGTTTGTTATAGATAATACCTCTCTTCGCTTTAGCTGCCAAATCAATCCCACTCAAATCAACTCCACTCAAATCACTCGCTTCAAAGTCTCTCTCCCCTAAAGCATATCTTGCCAACAATTCTTCAACTTCTAACCTTGGCAAAAATTCTTCGTCTTCCACAGTTCAACTTCCACATTAACCAACACATATAAAGATAACCCACTAAACCTCTTCAACCCCTCCTCCAACATCACCTAACAAATCGCCGAATAAAGGGGTTAAGAAGACTTTATGAATGTTACTCAAAACTCTGTCACTCATACAGCCAATCGATTTGTGTTCCCAAAAAATCACCAGCCATTTTTATTAGCTCGTAGTTTTCACACCATCTCCTGCTTGGGTCACATTCACGCACCTTCAGCTTATCTTCAGCTTTAATAATTAGCAAAGGTATTGTTATAAATGATTGAGAATTATTGCTATACGAGTAAAAAAAATTAACATCAAAATCAAAATTATATAGGTAATAATAGCGAGGAGTCATAAATGTGACTCAAGTTGTTAATGTCTGAAGAAAAACCTGACATTGAATCTGGAAAAACTTATTGCTTGCAAAAACTGAGAAGTCTGTTGCAGGCTCCCTCGACAACGGGTTTTTAAAATTTATCTAAAATTGTGGAGTCATCATAATCATGGCCGTTGAAAAAGTAAACTCATCCTCCAGCCTCGCAGAAGTTATCGATCGCATCCTTGATAAAGGTGTCGTCATCGATTTATGGGCAAGGGTGTCTTTAGTTGGTATTGAACTGCTAGCAGTAGAAGCACGGGTGGTCATTGCATCCGTAGAAACTTATTTGAAGTACGCTGAAGCGGTTGGCTTGACTGCTCAAGCTGCTGTACCAGCTGCCTAAGTTAGGCGACGATCGCCCATTCGATCTAACTTCAGTTAATCTGCCTGTTGCCGAACCGCAGTAGCAGGCCTTTTCAGTATTTAAAAATTGAAAGTGGATAGAGAAAAAATTAATTTCTACTTTTTTTAAGGTATAGCGGGAAGGAGCTTAAGTTGTGTCTCTTAGAGAACAATGGTATGCTGCACGGCAGCAACGCGAACAAGAAGTTCGCCAACGTCAACAAAACGTGCTAGAAACTCGACAGCAAATTCAGGCAGAAATGGCAGCGTTGCATCAGTACCAACGAGCTTGGCTCGAAGAGTTTTGTCAAAACTTAGCAGCAGAAACAGCAGAATTTCTGCACAACGCAACCGCCGAACGCACTGCTATGGCTGCTGTCATGCGCGAGTCGTTAAACAATTTCCATACAACCTTGCAAGCCGAAGTCGCTGCTTTCTTAGAAGCAACGCGAATGCAGCAACAAGAAACTTGGACAGAACAAGCTCAAGAACGAGCCGCTTTTGTCGCTGCTTTGCAAGATTACGTTTGGGGAACAGCACCCTCATTTGGAAGTATCCAATCTGATATTTCACCAGTAAGAGCGAACCCCCTAACTCAAGGGGTCAACTCTAACGATCGCAATTGGAGTTAGTTGTGGCTACAGTTCTCCAAATCAAATCACAAAATTTCATCGAAACGCCAAAAGTCAGCCATCTGACCAAGCGTGCTTTGCGCTACCTGCAAACAGGGTTTTCCGTACATCTACGCGGTCCTGCAGGTACGGGCAAAACCACACTGGCAGTACATCTAGCGAATATGCTAGAACGTCCTATTTTACTAGTGTTTGGGGACGATGAATACAAATCTTCCGATTTAATCGGCAATCAACGAGGCTATAGCCGCAAGAAGGTTGTAGACAACTACATCCATAACGTTGTCAAGATGGAGGATGAATTCCGTGAATCCTGGGTAGATTCCCGCTTAACGACAGCTTGCCGTGAGGGTTTTACCTTAGTCTACGATGAATTCAATCGTTCTCGTCCTGAAGTCAATAACGTCTTGCTTTCGGCATTGGAAGAAAAGCTCCTAGTGTTACCTGCGGCGGCTAACAATCGCCAGGAATATATTCGCGTCCATCCTGAGTTCCGCGCCATATTTACCTCCAATCCAGAGGAGTATTGCGGGGTACACGCTACTCAAGACGCTCTCATGGATCGCTTAGTCACAATAGATATTCCCGAACCAGACGAGACAACCCAACAGGAAATTCTCATCCAAAAAGCAGGGTTGGCTCGTAAGGATGCCCTACTCATCGTCCATTTGGTCAAGTGTTTTCAGCAGCGCACAAAAAATGAAAGGGCTTCAGGTTTGCGGGCTTGTTTAATTGTTGCTAAAGTCTGCAAAAACCAAAATATTCCCGTGCATATCAAGAGTAGTGACTTTCGAGATATCTGTATGGATGTCTTACTTTCTCGTTCTAAACTGCCTGTAAACGAATCAAAGCTAATTCTACAGGATTTGTTTCAAGAACTGCCAACAGCAAGCACAGCCAGTACTAAACGTTCGGAGGTGAAACGGTGATTCTCATTCGTACCATGCGCCAAGTTCGTACAGGTGCAACGATCGCTAGTTTCCGGGCTTGCCAAACTTTAAGCCGTTTGGACTTGTCAGCGAGCGATCGCGCCCGCGCTCATGGTGCTACAGCGAAAATGCTAGCTGGTGAAGCTCGGAGGCAATGGTTGAGCAAGCAATGGAAACGGGTATAGTACTAGAAGACAGGAGGCAGAGGGCAAGCTAAGCTGAAGAAGAATTTCATAAGCTTCTTAACCTTCTGATTCCTTTCCATGACCCTTTACTTTGAGGTCTTTAATCATGGCAGATCTTTCTAATGTTCCTCCGCACTTACTATCTCACGAACACTATCGACAAATGCTGGTGCGGGATGGTGAACGTCGCTTTAAGGAATGGCACACCGAGTATCTCAGATATCAAGGCGAGTTTCTCAAAGATCGACAGCATCGGATTCAGGAACTTGAGAATTTGCGGAAGGATATTCATGCAGACCACAAGCGCCGTTCTCAAGAATCACGCCAAGAGTTTTTACGATATCAAAACAAGTTCTTGAACGAGATGCGGCGTTACTAGATTATTTTGGGTGTTATGTTCAACTTGCAACTTGACTGGGACCGCCCTGCTAAAGTGAGTTCGCAACTCTCAGAACATATTCTGCGAGTTCGGATTTTACCGTCGTCAGGCGATACCCCAAGACAAGCGGCAAACTTACCATTGCAATTGGCAATTGCTCTAGACACTAGTGCATCAATGCAAGGTGAAAAGTGGGAAGGGGCAAAAGCAGCAACTCAGGCGTTAGCGGCTCAGTTACGAGCAAGCGATCGCCTTTCTATTGCTAGCTTTGCAGATTGGGTAACTCCTCTGGTACAAAATCTGCAAAACAGTCAACTTGACCAGCTACAGTCTGTTCTCAAGAAGTTAGTTGCTGAAGGAGTCACCAGGACAGATCTAGCTTTGAGTTGGATTCAGTCTGAATTATCTTCAGATACTGGCAGAGCAAGGGTAGGAATTTTAATTACAGATGGACATCCAACGACCGGACAAGGAGCGGTTTTGGAGGATGCAGCCATTTTGATCGAGCAAGCCAAGAAAATGGCAGAAGATGGCATCAGCTTATGTACGGTAGGATTGGGAAATGCTGCCGATTTTAATTCAGCCTTACTCGTCAGCTTGAGCGATCGCGGACAAGGAACATTCATGTATGCAGATAATCCAACGTTGCTGACGCCCCAACTTCAAGAGCGGTTGCAGGCTGTACAAGCAATTGCAGTGACAGACGCGACTTTGAATTTGAATTTGGCAACCGGAGTTAAGCTGAAAAGATGCTGTCGGTTACGTCCTGATTACCTTCCTTTGACAGAAACCACCTCCCAAGAGATTCACCTACGAAACTTACGAGTAGATACTGCCACAGATGTACTGTTGGCTTTAGAAGTACCTGCATTGAGTGCAAATCAACTACCAGGGAATTACGCGATCGCCCAAGTTCAGTTATCATCTTCCCCCTCTCCTTCTCCTGCTCTTTCACTGCAAGTGACTCCCTCCTATCGAGAAGCACAGCAAGTTAATCAAGAGGTGGATCGCGATCGCCTTTGCTGGGATATCAATCGCTACAGTACCGAACTCACCTTGACACACGATCCTCTGCTTACAGGGGAACTCCTGAGTCAGATTCAGGTAGCGGCTTTAAAATCGGGTCAGACAACAATTGCCAATGAAGCCTCTCAGCAATTGGATAATCTTCACAAAACAGGTAAACTTACCGCACACCAAACCACTGGTTTACTGAGATCGACGCGTCAACTGAATTATGAATTATGAATTATGAATTATATTTTACTTCTTAATCCTTCACCCTTTCTCGTTCATATTTCATCGTTTATCCTTTATCCTTCATCCTTTTTAGGAGGTTCATAATGTTTGCTGGTCTGGGTTGCGATCCTATTCCTGGACTGAGCCAACTGACTCCCGATACGGCTTACCTAGTGGTACGTAATGGTCCAAAAGCTCAGAGTAGTTTTCCACTGAATCGATTGCGATCGCTCATTGGGCGCAATCATCCGCCTCATATCGTTGTTGACATCGATTTGAGCGGCTACGAACCTGACCAGATAATGACTATATCGCGGCATCATGCGATCGTGCAGTGGGTCAATCAAAAACTTCAGATTGTGGATCTTGCCAGTCGTAACGGTACATTTGTTAACGGGCTGCAACTCTTATCCCAAGAAGCGAACCAACCCTCAGCACCCGCCTTACTTACAGTTGGCAGTAAAATTAGGCTTGGTGATTTAGAGTTTGAAGTCACAATGTTTTAACGTAAATTTTGCACTTAGAAATATTGATGTCAAAAATGTGACTAAATGTAAGAGAAGCTAAATCTTCAAGATTAAGTAAAAATAAGCACACACTAAAGTTTACCATGATCCGACCTACAAAACCCGAAGATGCAGAGGCGCTGATTGCTGTAGCCAAGACAATCGGTTTCGAGCCGAACGAGATCGAGGTGCTTCGCAAAATGCTGGCTGACTACCTCGACGGTAACAGCGACAGCGATGCTTTTTGGGTCACCGACGACGATGACGAAGATGGACCAGTGGGAGTCGCTTACTGTGAGCCCGAACGGATGACCGAGCAAACTTGGAACCTACAATTGATAGCCATTCGCTCCGACCACCAGGGAAAAGGAAGAGGTGGGAAACTGATGCGCTACGTTGAAGAAACTTTGAAAGCACGCGGTGGGAGAATGCTACTGGTGGAAACTTTAGCAAGCTTCGATCGCACGCGGGCATTCTACATAAAATGCGGCTACGAGGAAGAGGCTCGCATCCGAGACTTCTACACCGCAGGTGCTGACAAGATTGTGTTTCGTAAAATTTTGAATAAAAACACATTCTAGCTTTTAGCAACTTTTTTGTTTGCAAACAGGGGCGTCATCGGCTTAACTCCTTTAGCTGTATCGCCTGCAAAGTTTAAGTATTCGTAGATGCCAAAAGCGTCCTCTGTAGTTCGTAACAGTGAGTAGTGATTGTAAGGTGTGTTGTCTGCAACACCGCGTGAACCGTGATTGGTAATTACAATTGTGGCAATGTGACCACCGCCAAAGTTAGCTTTACTCCTAGGGTCAAAACCACAGCAACCTTGAATTTCAGCTTTATCACGCGGATTGCTATCTTCATCCCAAGTAATAATAATTGCATTGTTACCAGAAGCAGCCCAGAGCTTGGAACTAGTAATTTTGTTGACAAATTGACCGATCGTTGCATCGCCAGTTTGAATCAGTTGTTTCAGGTTAGAACATTCCTGCAAACCATGCATTTCATGACACTGGTTAAAGATGATGTGGCTGTAGTTGGGAACTTTTCCGCTTTTTAGGTCAGTGGTTAACTGGTCAAGCCCTACTATTTTACTCGACAAATTCGGGTCGTCTTGGACTTTCTTGAAGTTCATAAAACCATTATGCTTGGATGCATACAGCACGCGGTTTAAACTGGGGGCAACAACAGCAACAGAACCAGGCGATGGAATATCTTCAAAGTATCCTTTCCAAGTTAGACCCTTTTGTTCTAGTTGGTCAATTAAGCTTTTAGAAGCGATCGTATGGTTAGCATAGTCTTTTTGATGGGAATTGTGACAAAACTGCTTTTTACCCCCTTTTGTATGGAACCGCAAAGACAAGCCAGTGCTCGACTAGGGTTCCCCGGCTTGAAGCACCTGGCGTCGCAAAGATCACGAAGAGAAGACAAAGAAGCAGAAATAGCCAAAAAATTTCTGAATCACCCATTGCGAAGAGTTAGGGAATGGGCAAAATATGAAATCTTGATTTGCGAACAAGATGCGTGGAATCAGGTTGATGAAGATTACCTGATAGGGTAACTGCTTATTCTAACAACCAAGCAAACAATTCTTTAACTGTCAGTTTTAGCTCACTTGCAAAAGATGGTACGGGCAACAGCGCATCTGGTTCATCAAAAACCTCAGTTTCTTGCTTGGGACGATAAACAAACACCGTTTGCTCTTCCGGATCGATCGACCAACCCATTTGAGTCCCATACTTCAAACAATAAAGAATATTTTTCGTGACTTTTGTCTGGCGTCGATCGGGAGACAAAATTTCAATTGTCCAATCTGGCGGGATGGAAAATGCGTTGGCAACTTCCCCTTTCTTATCACGCGGAATCCTATCCCATACAAAAACTGCAATATCCGGTACAATTGAGCGATCGCCAAAAGTGCAACGTAACTCGGGAAATGCACGAGCCAAACGCTTAGGCTTGACTGCAATATTGATGGTAGGGACAAGCTCTCCTTGAATTAAACTATGTTTCCCTTGTGGCATGGGTTTTTGAATAATTTGACCATCAATGTACTCACTGGCTGGTTTCGTTGCTGGTAAATGTAGAAACTCCTCCAATGTCAGTGTATTGGATGTTGCGTGTACCATATTGGGGTTTGTCTCCAAGACCGTCAGACCAGTTGCAATCCTTATTTTATCTCTTGATTTTATGACTCAGAGGCTTGCCCATCTTTTATGACTTTGTTAGCGAATTCAAACAAGCCATGCTTTTAGACTAGCAAGGTGAGGGTTAGTAGCTTTGGTAACTCTCGGCAGCTAAGTTTATTTTCAAAGGCGTAGACAACCAGCCATCCGTATCTGACGGATGGTTAATCGCTCTCTGTTAAAGTCAAATATATGTGGGAGGTAAACTTATGAGCCAAGCGGTAACTAAACCTGTAACCTACGAAGAATTTATCGAGTGGTTCCCCAACGACGGGAAGCGCTACGAGCTACATAAAGCAGTAATTGTTGAAATGGCACCACCAACTGGGGACCATGAAAAAGTCATCGTATTTTTATCACGCAAGCTAACATTAGAGATTGATCGGCTCAACTTACCTTATGGGATACCTAAAACTACATTTGTTAAAACTCCTGGTGCCGAGTCTACTTACTCTCCAGATATAGTGTTGCTAAATTTAGATAATCTCCCTAACGAACCTCTTTTCCAAAAAGAGTCAACAGTTACTCAAGCAGCATCCGTACCTTTAGTAGTGGAAGTTGTCAGTACCAATTGGCGGGATGATTACTACGATAAGTTTGGGGACTATGAGGAAATGGGCATTCCTGAATACTGGATTGCTGATTATAAAGGGCTAGGGGGTAAAAAATTCATTGGGGACCCTAAACAACCTACTTTCTTAGTATGCCAGCTTGTTGGAGATGAGTACCAAATTACTAAATTTACAGGTAATGACTTGATTGTTTCCCCTACCTTCCCCCAGCTTAACTTTACCGCACAGCAGGTTTTTGATTCGGCTCTACCTAAAAGAGTTAATTAAATTAAATTTTAGCTATTTCTGCTAACAAACTTCAATGTAACAGTACAGACAGTCAGTGGAGTTGCTTTTCACTCTCGTCGTGTCGCATCTAAACCTAACTTGGCAACAACCTCACTCACAGTGGAATGAGCAAGGCGCAAAGATGCAAAGAAGTCTGCCGAGGTTTTAATTAAGTAGATCCTGAATTACGAATAAGTCGCGATCGCTCCTTGCCGAATTTCCCCTGTTACTGAAGACACTCATGGGAGTCACCGTCTGCCCAAGTTCCTGCGTGTCTGAGGATGGAACGACCAGAAGCTGGACGGTAAGGTTGCGTATCTTTTTTTTCTGCTACTCGCTTGGTTTTAAAAAGCGTAGAAAATCAAGAGTTTCTTGTAAGAGAGACTCTGGAGAGGATTCAATTTCTTGGAGCCGGAGTTCTTTAATAGTCATCGTTTGTGAGAAATTTATAACTGACATCGCATTATGACTATCATAGCTGCCAACATCGTACAACAAGAATAAGACAGCGATCTCCAACAAACAGATATGGAGCAAAACCACAATTGGAGTTATTATCATCTTCCATCTTGTAAAAGAGAACCTCCTCGCCTAAGTAAGGTTGCACGGACTTCAACCACATATCAAGTATCTCTTCTTCTGACTCATCAGGACGAAATGTATCTTGTATCCAAATTGCAAAGTCAAGTGGATCGAGCACCTCAGCGGCTGCTTGCATATCTTCCTCAGTCCACCATTCGGGTAATTCGTAATAAGGATACTCATGAGGATAAATATTTCGGATAAGTGAGCAGAAATCAATAATTTCGATTTCTGTAGTTTCTTCGTTCGAGTCAAAGGGTATATAGTCGTGAGGCTTTGTAAAAACTCGAATATCCACCACTCCATGATTCCAGTCTTTTCTAGGAGCTAGTAGTAAATCCAGAGTGTTCTGCATGACTGCATCAAAACCAAAGTTTGGAATTATATAGGTGTAGCCAATTTGAACAGCCTCATTTTCGTATGCCTTGGCAGCTTCACCATGTTGCTGAATTAGTTTTTCCAATTCTTGTGGAGACATATTCTCAATCTCTCCCAGCGCATAAAATTTACAACCAAGACTGAACAGACAATGTTCTAACTTGTTGAATTCTCTGAAAGTCGCTATCAGCTGATACAACGGTAAGACTGTGTTGTAAGGCTACAGCCGCAATCCAAAGGTCATTTTCATCAAAGCCTAGGTCTGTTACCTGAGTTTTTCTCCGCTTGCTTTTTTCCTTGGGACCAAATTGTCTCATCAAACCAGCTTTGATCTGACCGTAAATATTAGCCGTGCCCTCTGTTACATTATAGATGCGTATATCTTCAAGAAATTCGGTAAAAGAAGCGAGATTCGTTTCCTTTTGTGCAGAATTTTCCATCATATATGTAAGTTCTCCCTGCACAATTACGCAAGTAGCAATGTTTAATTCTCCAACCTCAGTTATTCGACGAATGACGTTTGGTTCGCCAAGAATGATAGCACTACAGTGATTTGTATCTAGTAAATACATTACTCAAAAGGATTTAAGTCATAATCGAACTTAGCTTTGCCACGAGTTGCGTAAACAGAGTGAAGACACTCATCGAAGTCATCGCCTGCCCAAGTGCCTGCGTGTCTGAGGATGGAACGGCCAGAAGCTGGACGGTAGGGTAGTTGAGAACTATCTATCGGGTTTTCTTGTGGTTGATTTAAGGTTTCAGAACCTGCTGTTTCTAGTTGAATGTGTGGGGGTTGCGTATCTTTTTTTTCTGCTACTCGCTTTGTTTTCAAAAAGCGTAGAAAATCAAGAGTTGCTTCTAAGAGAGACTCTGGTGAGGATTCAATTTCTTGGAGCAAGAGTTCTTTAATAGTCATATAATTAATCCTCTGCTAGTATGGCTTCGATTTGTATCATCAACAACTTTTCTAATCTTTATGCTTTTTAACACCTGATATCATAATAACCGATGACTTGAAGCGTGGCATCTCTCAACTTAAATGGATCGTTCCTAGACAGGGTCTCAACAGCAAAGCTTTAGAAAAATGTTGTATGCAAGCAAACAGGCAAATTGCTTTCTCCATTCACCTGTTTGCTGACTCACTTCAGGAATTCCAAATTGAAAATTGTTCAATCCAAAATCCAAAATCTAAAATTCTTTAACGACCTTGGAAAATGTAGATAGCACCTACCCTGCGGAAGTGGGAATTGTTTGCCCAAGCAGCAGTGCTAAAAACCCACTCACCATCAATGGGAGTGCAGAAACCAAAGTAGTTTTCGTAATGCAAATCGGCTGGTTGCAGTTTCTGTTTTTGCTGCCACAGACCTTTTTCTAAATGGAAAACGCAAGCATCTCCAGTATCAATAATTTTGGCAGAATTGGCACGGGTGGAACCAACGATCGCCACATCTTTAGCGATCGCCACTGTCGCACCAAAAAATCCACAATACTTGGGATACTCGGCTTGCAGTTTTTGTTTAATTTGCCAGACTCCTTTCTCCAATTGGTACGTATAAACATTGCCAGCAGCGAGAACATTGCCAACTTTAGTACCGACTGCCCCGACAAAAGCATGTTCTCCTGCGATCGCTACAGAGTACCCAAATAAATCCTTACCATCAACTTGAGCAGATTGCAACTTCTGTTTGAGTTGCCACACACCATTTTCCAAACGGTATATATAAGCACCTCCAACCGGACGTTTAACATTAGCAGAGGCGTAGCGATCGCCACCACCGATAATTGCCCACTCCCCGCTAATAGCCATAGAGTTCCCAAAGCATTGGTTAATACCCAAATCCTTTGGTTGCAACTTCTGTACCTGCTGCCACATTCCATTTTCCAAATGGAAAACATACACTGCTCCAGCCCCTTGAATGCTGTTAGCTCTGGCATTGTAAGCCCCAATAAAAGCCCAATCGCCACTCATAACTACACCTTTGCCAAAGTAATCGCGAGCAGCCAAGTCAATGGGTTGCAGTTTCTGTACCTGCTGCCATACCCTGTTTTCCAAACGAAAAGCATAAGCAGCTCCAGTATCTTGCATTCCCACAGTATCTGCTTTTCTCGCTCCGACAATTGCCCATTCCCCACTAATATCGACATCACACCCAAATTGATCGCCCACACGAGAGTCATGAGGTTGCAACTTTTGCTTGAGATGCCACATCTTGTTCTGCAATTGGAGAATGTAAGCGGCTCCAGCTTCTAGCAAACGCGATCCATTTGCTTTGCGAGCACTGACGATCGCCCACTCGCCACTAATTGCTGCTTCTTCGCCAAAGAAAGCGTTACTGTTTAAGTCAGTGGGTTGTAACTTTTGTACTTGCTGCCATCCCCGTCTGGTAATTAACGGTTCATTCTCAAAGAAGATTTGTCCATCCCAAGCTGCGCCAAAAACTTTTCCATGCAAAGCACGGTGAGAACGATCTAAAACTTTATCTCCAGACCCTTCATTTAAAGGCCAATACCCAATTAACCCTCGCTCATTCCCCACCAGAGAACGGTGCATGTGCTCTTGCAGTTCTGCTGGGGTAAGTGCTTTATCCCAGACTTGAACTTCAGAAATTTGACCGTTGAAATATCGAGATGGCGACTCAACATCCCTCCCTATATACAAACGACCGTTATCATTATTTAATTGTCCTGGTGCTTCCGTGCGAGCTACCTCTTCACCATCGATATACAAACGAATAGTTCTGCCATCAAACGTACCTGCGTAATGGTGCCACTGGGTAATGTCTATGTTCGGTGTAAAACTAGCACATTTCCATACACCAGAACGGATATAAAAATGAAAAGTTTTGCCACCAGCTTCGGGGTGCAAACTAAAAGGATTGCGTTTGGAAACCAAACAACCGTATTGGTTCCACGTTGGGGTATTGCTTCTCGCCCAAGCTGAAACTGTGACTTGATTGCTAAGGTTAGTATGCTCTGGAACTTCTACATAATCATCCTTGCCATCAAATGTCAAAACGGGTTGCAAGTAATCCGATTCGTAGGACTGCGGCCAAATAGCCCCATGAATCATACCCGTGTTGCTATTGGTAGTCTTATCTAAAACTTTATTGCCACGTCCTTCATTCAATGACCAATAACCAATCAAACCTTCCTCATTTCCTAACAAACGACGTTGCATATCCTTGAGCAATTCTTCTTGATTACGAGCCTTTTTCCAAAGGCGTACTTCCGACATCATACCGTCAAAATAATCATCAAACGTGTAGTTGCTCCGAGCGATGTAGTTCAAAGTTCTATTGGCATTGTTGGGTAGGTGAATTGCTCCAGATTGGACTTGTTCACCGTTCCTGTAAAGTTTGCCAGTTCCATCAGCACTGACTGTTGCTGCTAAGTGCATCCACCTACCAGGTTCTAATACATTTGCGGCTGCGATCCTTTGCCCTACGCCATCACGTTTGATTTCTAAAATCAGATCGTTATCTGTTTCCCGATTGGCAAAGATAATGTTATCTTTGTCGATACCATTACCAAAGTCGATGACTCGTGAGGATTTTTTGAAGCTGTTGTAATAAACCCACGCTTCGATTGTGAAACCTTGGGAATAATCAAAGTCCATTCTGGGTAATGAAATGTGGTCATCATGACCGTCAAACTTCAAAGCAGATTTGATGACGTTTGGTTCGTCCCTGATGGCTGCAGGTTTGATAAAGTTTTGTTGTGTCCAAGTGGCGAAGTAAATTTTACCGTTATTGGCGCGATCGCTTTTATCTCTCACTATGTCGCCAATCCCTTCGTTTAAAGACCAATAACCAACCAACCCCAATTCGTTTCCTCTCAGCCGAGTGTAGATATTACCTTTAATTTCAGCGGTAGAACGGGCATAATTCCAAACTGTAAATTCGGCAATTACACCAGCCCAAAAATTATCAACTTTGCCAATCCAGTACCCCGTCTCTTTGTTATGAAAAAATTTTTCTGGCGCAGGTTGAGTTAATAAAAGTTCGCCATCACGGTAGAATCTGTATTCGGTTCCTTGTTTGACCCATGTTATATGAATCCACTTTTCTTTGGCTTCAAAGAAGTTATCTATTAACGCAAAATAACGCTTACCTGTTAGATCGTATGACTCGTACATCAATCCCGATTTATCTGGCGTCATCCATATTCCAGGTTTGCGATACTTATCTCCTTGATGACCGATTAAGGCGTGCCAAGCTCCATCGTTCAGTAAGCTTGGCTTGACCCAAAAAGACATTGTAAATTCTGTATCGTTCTCAAAAGGATCTTTAATTTGTATGTGATTATCAAACCTTTGGAAATATAAACTATATGGCAAATGTAAGGCTCGATTGTTAACAATTTTTTCCTGCCATTTAGCACCTTTAATCTTACCATAATTCTGCTGGCTCGCTTTATTACTGGCTAAATCACCGCAGCCATCTTGTAAAGGCCAATAAGCGACTAAATTAGGTTCGTTCCCATGTAAGGCTTTGCCAATATTTGCTTGAATTTCGGCTGCCGTTTTGGCTTGATTCCAAATAGCAAGTTCAGCTAGAGTACCGTGATAATGAGCGGAAGCAGCACGAGCTAATCTTCCTATATTCGCAACTCTCGTTTTGGGCAGAGGTTTTCTTTTTTCCTTACCACTATGCCAGAGTAATCCATTACGGTAAATTTCCATATCTCCCACTGTGGCATTTTTCACAAATGCCCAATGCATCCATTCACCTTGATATTCATAAAGTTGGGCTGCTTTTTCGATGCGATCGTAATTTTCATTGGGTTGGGTGACATCGCAGCCACAATCAAAATAAACCATCCCATCGACATTGGGAACTTGGATACTTAAAACTCTTTGACGATCTTCTGCGATCGCTTCAATGACAGTAGCATTTTTTGGCAAGCGACTCCCACCTTGAGCCCAAAAGGTTACAGTAATTTGATTGCCTGAAGGAAGGCTCTCTGGAAATAGTTCTATATAATCGTCTACACCATCAAACTCTAGAGCATATTCTATAAAGTTTGCCTTTTGCTCAAAGGCTTTTATGGAGTATTCCTCTTGCCAAATGGCTCCGATAATTGTACCAACATTGCTGCAACTGGTGCGGTCGCTAACTGTCTGACCAATACCTTCATTAAAAGGCCAATAACTTACCAATCCTGGTTCGTTTCCTACTAAATGTTCATATCTACTCGCTTTAATTTCCTCTTGCGTTCGAGGAGAACTCCAGATAGAAACTTCCGCAATTTCACCCCACCAGAAATTATCAACTCGACCTATCCAATAACTGGTGTACTTGTTAGTGTAAAAGAATTCAGGTGCGGGGTATGTAGCAAACAGTTCGCCGTTACGATAAAACCTGTATTCTGTTGCTTGTTTGACCCAAGTAATATGTATCCACTCATTTTCCACTTCAAAAAAGTTATTTAATGTTTCCCCATAACGCTTACCATTTAAGTCGTAAGAATCGTAAGACAATCCTGAATTACTGGGACACAACCACAACCCAGGTTTGCGATATAGATCGCCTTGCTTACCTATCAAACCATGCCAACCATCATTGAGTACGCTGGGCTTAACCCACAAGGAAATCGTAAATTCTTTGTTGTTAACAAACGGGTCTTTAATTTCTATATAATCGCTCTGTCCGTGAAAAGAGAGAACAGGCTGGGGATAACTTAAAGGGCTGGCAATAGGAAAAAAGATTTGCTGATGCCAAGTTGCACCTTTAATTTGTCCATCCTGGCTGGCTGTACAGCCGCTTCCTTCGTTCAAAGGCCAATAACCAACAAGCCCTGTTTCATTGCCTTCAAGACGGCGGTGCATATCTCTTTGCAGTTCTTCTGGCAAACGTGCATGTTTCCACAAACGCACTTCTGACAGCCGTCCGTTAAAATATCCATCTTCGGAAGCGTGACTATTGCCAATGAAATTTTGAGTTCGGTTGACGCTTTCTGGGAGTTGGATTTTTCCCGATTGAATTTCTTGACTGTTCTTATAAATTTTGACATTTCCTGCAGCATCAACTGTGGCTGCTAGATGCAGCCATTTACCTGTTTCTAAAGCTTTTTCGGCAAGAATTTGTTGGTTGTTAATTTGCAAACATAAAGTATCGGTAGCTCCTTGATTGGCAAAGATAATGGTATTGTTAAGAGCGCCATTGCTGAAATCAACGATCGATGCACCTGATGTGAAGCTGTTGTAATATATCCAAGCTTCTACTGTTAAACCCTGGGAGTAGTTAATATTGAGTTCGGGTAAGATGATGCGATCGCTTTGTCCGTCAAACTTAAGGACGTAGGGTAGGTAGTTAATTTGGGTGTTTGGCATATGGCTGTTTGATGAGTGAACGAGTGATTGAAGGAACCGCAGAGGCGCAGAGGACGCAGAGAGTTTTTGCGCTTTTGTGTCTTTGGGTGTGATGTGAAAATACAGGTAGCTTACCGAGATGCGAAGACATAAACAGCACCCGCTCGTTTCGCGGTTGGAGTGTTTGCCCAAGCAGCAGTTGTAAAAATCCATTCCCTATCTGTTGGGCTAGAAAATCCAAAGTAGCTTTCGTAGTGTAAGTCTGTGGGTTGGAGTTTTTCTTTGAGTTGCCATACTCCTTTTTCTAGTTTGAAAATATGAGCGTCACCTGTGGCTTTGAGTTTGGAGGAATCTGCGCGGGTTGAGCCAATAACGGCTATGTCATTGGCGATCGCAACTGTTGCCCCAAAGAAAGCACAGTATTTGGGTTGGGATGGTTGCAGTGTTTGTTGTGGTTGCCAAACTCCTTCTATTAATTTGTAGATATAAACGCTTCCAGTCCCCGATACATTGGCGACAGGAGTGTTGACGGCTCCTACCAAGGCATATTCTCCTGAAATGGCGACGGAATAGCCAAATAGGTCATTAATTCCTAATTGGGGTGATTGCAGTTTCTGTTTTTGCCGCCATACGCCGTCTTCTAGATGGTAAACATAGGCTCCTCCGGGGCGTTTTACACTAGCGGAACTGTAGCGATCGCCGCCGCCGACGATCGCCCATTCTGCTGTCATGGCAATGACATTGCCAAAGCATTGATTAAAACCTAAATCTTGTGGTTGCAGTTTTTGTGTTTGCTGCCATACTCCGTTTTCTAGGTGGAACACATAAGCTGCGCCAGCATCTTGAATGTTGGCTAATTTGGCACGAGCTGCGCCGACGATCGCCCAGTTTCTACTGATGGCAATTCCCTTACCAAAGGAACTGTTAACATTCAGATCTTGTGGTTGCAGTTTCTGCTTTTGTTGCCAGATGCCATTTTCTAATTGGTAAATATACGCAGCCCCAGCGTCCTTTATAATTCCAGCATCCGCTTTGCGTGCGCCGACAATCGCCCATTGCGAATCGATCGCGACAGCACTACCAAATCGATCGCCCATACGGATATCATGAGGCTGGAGTCGCTGTTTTTGCAGCCACATCTTGTTCTGTAGTTGGAAAATGTACGCGATCCCAGCATCTTCAATATCGGCTCTGTTGGCTTTGCGTGCGCCTGCGATCGCCCATTCTCCACAAAATGCTGTTTCTTCGCCAAAGTATGATTCGCTCTTTAAATCTGCAGGTTGAAGTTTTTGTAATTGCTGCCACTCATTTTGAGGAATGACTGGTTTTGGCTCGAGCACAACAACTTTTGGAGATAATTCAGACAGCTTCTGTGTCAGTTCAGTATCTTTATGTTCTAACTCAGAGTTTTTTTGCTTGATTTCTGATAGTTGTGTCTCTTGTTCGGTATTCTTTTTTTCTAACTCAGCAATTTTTTTATCTTGGTCAAGATTTTTCTGCTTAAGCTCCGATAATTGTTGGTCTTGTTCGGCGTTCTTTTGTTCTGATTCAGCAATTTTCTTATCTTGGTCAAGATTTTTTTGCTTGACTTCCGATAGTTGTTTATCTCGTTCAGCGTTCTTTTGTTCTGATTCAGCAACTTTCTTATCGAGTTCAGCATTTTTCTGCTTAAGTTCAGATAGTTGTTTTTCTTGTTCGATATTCTTTTGTTCTAATTCACCGACTTTATAAGCAAGGTCGATATTATTCTGTTCGAGGGCAGATGGTTTAGGCGGAGTTAGTATTTCATTAACAAAGAATAATTGCCAATCCCAAATAGCTCCCGTAATTTTACCATTATTATTACGGCTTGTGACATCTTTGGCAGTGTCACCAGAACCTTCATTTAAAGCCCAATAACCTACTAATCCTGGTTCTTTCCCTGTTAAACGCTCGCCCAGACTATTTTTAATATCGGCATCCAATCGAGCACAGTTCCAAATACTCAGTTCAGTCATTTCACCAACCCAGAAATTATCGGCAAGCCCAAACCAATAACCTGTTTCTTTATTCGTATAAAATATTTCTGGTGCTGGTTTAGTAGCAAATAATTGTCCATTACGGTAAAACTTATACTCTGTTCCCCGTTTTACCCAGGTAATATGTACCCATTGAGCTTTTTCTGTAAAAAAGTTATCTAAGAGTTCTCGGTAACGTTTTCCTGTGGTGTCGTAGGAGTCATAAACCAAGGCTGAATTCTTGGAACATAACCACAAACTGGGTTTGCAGAATTTATTTTCATCTTTCCCAAGCAAACCATAACATTTGCCATCATCGATCGCTTTTGGCTTCACCCATAAGGACAGGGTAAATTCCTTGTTATTGTCAAATGGATCTTGAATTTCTACAAAATCCGCTTGAAAATTGAGAACCGATTTTACTGATAAAGATTCATCAGCTAATTCTTTTGTTTTTGCTTCCCAAGTTGCACCTGTAATTTGACCGTGATTGCCATAACTAGTTTTGTCAGAAACCTTATTGCCCTTACTTTCATTGAGAGGCCAATAACTAACTAAGCCTGATTCGTTACCAACAAGAGAACCCTGCATATTCTTTTGCAGTTCTTCTAGAGTACAAACTTTATCCCAAAGTTGAACTTCCGCAATTTTTCCGGAGAAAAAGTATTTTTGAATTCCTTCAGTTGCACCAGCACCTATTCGTAAGGGGCGTTTTGAATTGATTCCATAATTAGCTACTGTTTCCCCTACTAATTCTCCATTAATATACAGTTTTGCTCTGCTACCATCATAAGTTGCTGCTACTGATGTCCAAGTATTTAAAACTACGTCCGAACCATTGACAATAATCCAACTGCTTTGAGTACTCGATCCTACCCAAAATTGCCATCTGTTATTATCACCTGCATAGAGAATATATCCCTTGGCTGGAGAATCATCTCGTGAAGTAATAACAGAACGCCAAGTTCCTTGCCCTTTTTCTACTTTTACCCAACACAATAAGGTAAACTGACTGGGATTGAGGTTGGCTGCATAAGGTACTTCGACAAAATCATCGACTCCATCAAATGAAAGTAAACTAGACCAAGAAGGTGTCGCGTTAACGGCTTTAATGATGGTGGCTTCCTTTTGCCAAGCTGCTCCATAAATGGTTGCTTGATTGGCAATATTCATTTTGTCATTGGCGATATTACCTTTTCCTTCATTCAAGGGCCAATATGCTATTAATCCTAATTCATTTCCAGTTAAACGGCGGGACATATCGGCTTTAATGTCTTCAGCAGTACGGGGTTTTTTCCAAATTCGCACTTCTGTCAATTGACCTGAGAAAAATGACTCTTTACCCTCTACAACACCAATATATAAAGTTCCCGTGCCTTTATAGTCGTCTTTAGCCGTTCTCTCAAGAAGTTTTTCGCTATCTCGATAAATGATTTGCTTTTTAGTTGTGGCGTCATAAACACAAGCCCAGTGATGCCATTCAGTATCTGTGACATTTATTTCTGTATTTAAATCATCACCATAAAAAGCTAAGGTAAAGACATCGTTGCTACGATAGCCTATGTGCAAATCTTGATTTTGCTTTTTGTTACCCTGGTTAATAATGACTGACCAGGCTTTTGTTGAGTTGCGTTTTGCCCAAAATTCTATGGTAAAACTGGTGTTGGCTAAATTGATGCGATCGCCACAATTAATGCAAGTACTCTGTCCGTTAAAAGTAAGAACAAATTGAGTCGTTGTTGGTTGATTTGTCTGAGGATTAATCAGTGTTAATTTTGCTTCTTCCCAGGTAGCATCAACTATAGTTCCATCTTTACTAATGACTTTATTAGCTAGCTTATCGCCAGTTCCCTCATCTAAAGGCCAATAACCCACTAAGCCTGATTCTTTTCCTGACAGTTTTTGATATAAACTGGCTTGAATTTCATCTGGAGTGCGAGGGCAATTCCAAACTGATAATGCAGCAATTTTACCCCACCAGAAATTGCTCTCTCGTCCTATCCAATAGGTCGTATTTCTATTAGTATAAATTTTATTAGGAGCAGGTTTAGTAGCAAACAACTTCCCATCACGATAAAACTTATACTCCGTTCCTTGTTTTACCCAGGTAATATGTACCCATTGATTTTTAACGACAAAAAAGTTATCTAATTGTTCGCGATAACGCTGACCGGTGGAGTCGTAAGAGTCATAAGCTAGTCCCGATTTATCTGCGGTTAACCATAACGCTGGTTTGTTATACTGATTTTCAGGCGCATAGTTGCCAATTATGCTGTAGTTACTGCCATCATTGAGGATGGAAGGTTTCACCCACAAGGACAGGGTAAATTCTCCATCGTCTGCAAAGGGGTCTTTAATTTCTATATACTGACTGAGACCGCGAAAAGAAAGAATAGATTGTAGGTGATGGGCGCGATCGCCTGTGGGAAAATAGATTTCTTGATGCCAGACACCACCGATAATTTTGCCATTATGACTAACAAGATCGCCAGTTCCTTCATTTAAAGGCCAATATCCTACTAATCCAGCTTCTTTACCTTCTAAACGACGGTTTAAGTCTTGTTGCAATTCTTCCACCGAACGCGTGCGGTTCCAGAGGCGTACTTCTGCCATCCTTCCATCAAAATAACCATCATGTGTCCAGTTACTCCGCCCGATGTAATTAAGGCTTCGGTTTAGGTTTTCTGGAAGATGAATTTTTCCAGATTGAATTTCTACACCGTTTTTGTAGAGTTTACCATGACCAGAGCTATCAACTGTTGCTGCTAAGTGCATCCACTTTCCAGTTTCAAGGGCGTTGTTAGCTGTAATTTTTTCTATTGCTGTACCTTTTTTGGTTTGTATGGCAAGTGTATTGGTATGACCAACATTTGCAAATACGATATTGTGTTTGTCTACACCATTACCAAAGTCTACGATCCGCGACCAAAACTTAAAGCTGTTGTAATAAACCCATGCTTCTATCGTGAAACCTGACGAATAATCTATATTCATTTTGGACAAAACAATATGGTCGTCTTGTCCGTTAAATTTAAGAACGTAGGGCAAGGAATTTATCTGTTGATTTTGCATGCGATCGTTAACTCCTACTTGCAGAGAATGACTGCAAAACACTGGAAATACTTTAGATAGCTAAATTAACTAGCGATCGCTAATTTATTTAGCTATTACATTATGAATGAGCAATTTAGACGAACCGGAAAATATAGAGAGAGTTAATGCTGCGAGATGAGGATAAAAACTCTGTAACTTTTCAGCACACAAGCTTACCCTAATGCCTCTCAATAGAGAACTTTGCATTAATCCAAATTATGAATTAATTAAAAAAAATATTATTGCAATTCATAAAGCAAATTTAAAAACTGTAAACAGTCTATTGTAATTACTTACGAATCCCTAAGTTGGAAAGCGAATTTAATCTCAATAGATTTGCTTGCAATCAATATACACTAATAAACTCGAAAAAATTTTAAAATAAACTTAATAATTGAGACAATACCAAAAATTCAAGGGATTTAATAATTTTTTATCTAACTGTTAAGAAAAAATATCGATTTGCAATAAAAATTAATTTGAAGAAATTTATGAAAATAGTGACAATTGCTACGAGTTAAGCTATAAATTTCTAGTGTGTTCTGTTATGTAAATACTTTTTGGATAGAGGAAACTACTTTGTATATCAAAAAAGAGCTAATTAAATCGTGACATCAACACCAATACCATCTAGTTCTAAAGCTAACTCCAGTCGAACAATTAACACCTCTACCCAAGGTTCGACTTTGGCAGATATTCTGGAACGGATTTTAGATAAGGGAATTGTAATAGCAGGTGATATTTCTGTTTCTATCGCCTCTACCGAGTTGTTGCATATCCGAATTCGGCTGTTAATTTCTTCGGTAGATAAAGCAAAAGAAATGGGAATAAATTGGTGGGAAGGCGATCCCCATCTCAGTGGGAAAACCCAGACTTTGATTGAGGAAAACCGCCAACTTCAAGATAGGCTGCGAAGCTTAGAAGCAGAAATGCGATCGCTCAAGGCTTTAGCTATGAGTCAGGTAGATTTTGGGACAAGCTTACCAAGCCAAAGACAAGGGGAAGGAGAAGATTTTTAGAGAAAATTTTTGGTAGCTGATTTAAGAAAATTTTTTATAGGAAAAATTTTTGAGATGACGTTAGTTGGCAAATCGTCGGAAAGTTCGACAGAAGAAATTCCTAATGTTCACAAACTAAACAGTAAAGCAGGTTTAGCTTCTCTATTGTTAACTGTGCTGGAACTTATTCGCCAGCTAATGGAAGCACAAGTGATTCGGCGGATGGATGAACAACTTCTGAGTGATTCACAGTTAGACCAAGCAGCAGAAAGTTTACAAAAACTAGAAGAACAAGTATTGCACTTGTGCAAAATTTTTGAAATAGAACCAGAGGATTTAAATGTAGATTTGGGAGAACTAGGTACTCTTTTACCTGCACCGGGAACTTATTACCCAGGAGAACCCAGCCAAAAACCGTCCATCTTAGAATTACTAGATCGGCTTTTAAACATTGGTATAGTATTGCACGGTGAAGTGGATTTAGGTTTGGCTAATTTAAATTTAATTCATGCAAAATTACGGTTAGTATTGACTTCAAAACCAATCTAAATTTGAGTTTGTAAATTTTTAAAAATAACTGGGAAACATTTATGACTTCAGGGCTTTATCTTTACGGAATTTTCCCCCAAGCAATTTCCGATAATGTCATTCTCGAAGGAATAGATAAACAAATAGTTCAGAACTATTCTATAGAGGGATTTAACTTTTTATATTCAGAAGCAAAACAAGCAAAGTATCTTGCTTCCCGACGCAATTTACTATGCCATGAAAAAGTTTTAGAAGAAGCGATGAATCTGGGATTTCGTACCCATTTACCACTACGCTTTGGATTAGTTGTGAAAACATGGGACACTGTTAACGAACAGTTGCTAGTTCCCTATAAAGAAGAATTAGAGGCGTTATTTCAAAAATTAGATGGACACCGGGAAGTGAGCGTCAAAGTTCTGTGGAACAGCCAGGAGGAAATCCAAGCATTGCTAGAGTCAAATCCGGAGTTGCGAGAAAAGCGCGATGCAATGGAAGGTAAAACTCTGAAAATGGAAGAAGTCATCGAAATTGGTCAGATGATTGAGAAGGGTTTAGAAGCTCGTAAAGAAGCGATTATCCAAGCTTTTCAAGATGAATTAAATGGTTTAGCAGAAGAAATCGTGGAAAATGATACGATGACAGAAGAAATGATTTATAATGCAGCTTATTTAATTCCTTGGGATAGTGAAGCTTTGTTTAGTGAAAAGGTAGAAGCTATTGACAAACAATTGAGCGATCGCTTGCGAATTCGCTATAACAACTTTACTGCACCTTATACATTTGCCCAACTTTCTTAAGTGTAACCAAAGTTATGTTTTTGAAAATCTTATTATTTCCTGTCATGGGTCCCCTTGAAGGCATAACCTGGATAGGAGAACAACTTCTAGAACGTGCTAGTGCTGAATTGGATGAAAAAGAAAATTTACACAAACGTTTGTTAGCTTTGCAACTAGCATTTGATATTGGAGAAATATCTGAAGAAGAGTTTGAAATTCAAGAAGAGGAGCTTTTGCTGCAAATTCAAGCCATGGAAGAAGAAGCAGCAGAAGCTGAACTTTAATTAAATATCTAAGTAGAAAGTTTCAAAATTATTCGACTCGTAAACCTTATGACCCCTTTGGGAACCCTTTTCATTAGTTGTATTGCGAGTCGGAATAACGCGTGTCGTTTGAGACTGGCTCGAAGGTGATTGACGCAAATTTTGAATGGATTGCTCAGTTTCCTCTATTTGAGTATCTAAATCGCTGAGGTGCTGTTTCAATTGTTCCATACGTTCAGCCATAAATTTCAGTTCTTGCTGAAGACGCTGCCGATCTGATACCATTTTGTAAAGCTTTAATTGCTCAGATGTTTCAGATTTGAAGCGAGGCATTGTACTGATTTTAGGTCTATTTAGTCCGCGATTGCGAAGGTTTTTCATAATAAATTTTTAGATGATTGACTGTATTATACATGGTGACTGAAAACCTTTACGTTTATGCTTTTTTAAAAACACCAGTTACTGACCTAAAATTACCCGCAGGCATCAGTAATAGTGTACTTTTAATTAGCACATCTGGCATTTCTGCGCTAGTGGAACCTGCTATTTCCATAGAATTATTACAAAGTAATGACGAAATATTAATTAAAGCAGTCTTGTCACACGATCGCGTTATTTGTGAAGTCTTTCGTCAAACGACAGTTTTACCTCTCCGGTTTGGTACTTCTTTTACTTCACAAGATAACTTATTAACGTATCTAGAATCTCGCGCAGAGGAATATCTAGAAAAGTTACACGTAATGAATGGGAAAAGTGAATATATTTTAAAGTTTATCCCTCGGACTTTAGATGAAACAACTACACCAACAGCATCAGGGGGGAGACAGTATTTTTTAGCTAAAAAACAACGCTATCAAACACAGCAAGACTTTTCTGCTATTCAAACAACAGAGTGGGAAAATATAGTTGAGACAATCAGTCAAATTTACGAATCTAAGATTGTTCAACAGGAGGACAAAGAACCCCGAATTTATCTTTTAGTAAGGAGTCAAGATGAAGATCTACTAGCAGAACAATATTTAACTTGGCAAGAGGCTTGTCCGCGTTGGGAGTTACATTTAGGAGAACCGCTACCTCCTTATCATTTTATTTAATTGTTAAATTTTGTGTCTGGATATTTTTTGTCTCATGCAAAGGCACAAAGGCGCAAAATTATAATAAAAATATACACATGACCTCAAATTACCAATTCACGGATAAGATTAATCAATATGACTCACTTCACTTAGCCATGTTTAGCGGCAAAGGTGGAGTTGGAAAAACTACACTCGCCTGTGCTTTTGCTCGACGCTGGGCTACATTATTTTCTAACGAGAGTATATTACTAATTTCTACAGACCCAGCCCATTCTTTAGGCGATGTATTGCAAATAAAAGTAGTAGAACAAGCTACACTTTTACCCGATTTACCAAATTTAAGTGTTCGAGCATTGGATGCAAAGCAATTACTATTAGAATTTAAGGCAAAATACGGAAATTATTTAGAACTGTTAGTTGAAAGAGGAAGCTTTGTCGAAGGGGAAGATTTAACACCTGTTTGGGATTTAAATTGGCCTGGTATAGATGAAGTTATGGGATTATTGGAAATCCAACGGTTGCTAGCAGAAAAAACTGTCGATCGCATTGTAGTAGACATGGCTCCTTCGGGGCATACTTTAAATTTATTAGGAATTAAAGATTTTTTAGATGTCGTCTTAAATTCTTTAGAATTATTTCAAGAAAAACATCGCGCGATCGCGAAAACTTTTACGGGACGTTATATACCTGATGAAGTTGATGATTTCTTAGCAAAAATGAAATCTGAATTAGCGGAAGGCAAAAAGTTATTGCAGGATGTCAATTTTACTGCTTGCTTGGTAGTGGCGATCGCAGAACCAATGAGTCTTTTAGAAACAGAGAGATTTTTAGATAACTTGCAGGAACTAGATATATCTTGCAGTGGGTTGTTTATTAATAAAATCTTAAGAGATGCCAAGACGGATTTAGACCGCTATAGCGAGCAACAAAATTTATTAGCAAAATTCCTTAATCTATCAGAAAAACAGTCTGTATATACCGTACCGCAACTCTTCACTGAACCCCTTGGGGGTACAGCACTAGATAATCTCATTAGCCAAGTTCAAAAAATTGATACTGTTGCCCTTATCCCCCCACCAGTTATACAATTTCCTGTCAAAATACTTCCTAGTTTTACTGACTTTATTATCGAAGGCAGACAACTCATTCTTATTGGTGGTAAAGGTGGAGTTGGAAAAACTACGGTAGCAGCAGCCATTGGATGGGAATTAGCCAATCGCTATCCCGATAAAAATATTTGTCTCATTTCTATCGACCCCGCTCATTCCTTAGGAGATGCTTTCGGTCAGAAATTAGGACACGAACCTACCCAATTAACCTCTAATTTAAGCGGTCAAGAAATCGATGCCAAAATTATATTAGAACAGTTCCGCAATGACTACCTTTGGGAATTAGCTGCAATGATGAGTGGTGAAGGAAGCGAACCAGGAGCAATCAAAATTGTTTATACTCCCGAAGCTTGGCGACAACTTGTAGCGCAGGCTTTACCTGGGATTGATGAAATGCTATCCCTCGTTACTATCATGGAGTTATTAGACCGCAAACAGCAAGATTTAATTATTTTAGACACAGCCCCTACAGGTCATCTACTCCGCTTTTTAGAAATGCCCTCTGCACTAGCAGATTGGTTGGCATGGATATTTAAATTATGGATGAAATATCAAAGTGTTTTAGGTCGAGTTGATTTTATGGGACGACTGCGAAAATTACGCCAACAAGTTGTGCAAGCCCAGAAAAAATTACAAGATCCAAATCATACAGAATTTATTGGTGTCATTCAAGCAGAAGCAGCAATTATCGCCGAACAAACACGTCTAACAGATTCTTTAGCCAAAATGGGTGTCCCTCAACGTTATATCGTCCACAATCGCTATCACTCTGGTTTCGAAATAGATAAAAGTTTATTTATCAAACAAAATATTATTCGCTTACCTACTTTACCGCGATCTGTAGAACCTTTAGATAGAATTAAAACAGCAGCAAGTCTTTTATTTTGAAACCATTAGAGTCAATACGGCAAAGGTTGAGAATATTAGTAGGCTGGGTTGAGGAACGAAACCCAACTACACCTTTTTCTTTGTCCAGCAAAACCTACCAGTATTGCTATTAGAATAAAACCGCTCTATTTGTAGAGAAACATATTAAGATGAGTTATGTTATGCCTTGCAATAAGTTATGAGCAATTTTTTCAAAGGCTTTGAAGATTTATTAGAACTAGCAAAAACCATAGAAGAAAAAATTCAAAACGGAGAAATCAAAGCTGACGTGCAAGTTAGCACTCGTTCGTTAAGCAATATTCCGCGTGCTGGTAGTATTCCGCGTACCGATATAGGAACCAGTCGAATTCGCACCCAACCACCCGCTTCTGCTCCTGTACCAGACCCGGTAACACCCACGGAAAACACTACAAATCACTCCCTCAAAGATGTAGGCGGACTTGAACAAGTCCTCCAAGAACTGAAAGAATTAATCGCCCTCCCTCTAAAACGTCCGGAAATTTTAGCCAAACTCGGACTAGAACCTACACGCGGTGTTCTTTTAGTCGGTCCTCCCGGTACGGGTAAAACACTCACCGCCCGCGCTCTTGCAGAAGAACTGGGTGTCAACTACATCGCCATAGTAGGACCGGAAGTGATTGGCAAATACTACGGTGAAGCAGAACAAAGATTGCGATCGCTATTTGAAAAAGCTGCTAAAAATGCTCCTTGTATAGTTTTTATAGATGAAATTGACAGCCTCGCCCCAGACCGCAGCAAAGTAGAAGGAGAAGTAGAAAAACGCTTAGTCGCCCAACTTCTCAGTCTGATGGATGGTTTTGCCCAAACGAAAGGGGTTATTGTGCTAGCTGCAACAAACCGTCCCGAACATCTCGACCCAGCTTTACGCCGCCCCGGAAGATTCGATCGCGAAGTCCAATTTCGAGTACCAGACCGTCAGGGACGCCTGGAAATATTACAAATATTAACTCGTTCGATGCCCCTAGATGAGACAGTAAACTTAGAAGCGATCGCAGATCTGAGTGTCGGATTTGTAGGTGCGGATTTAAAAGCCTTATGTCAAAAATCTGCTTACAATGCTTTGCGCCGTTATGTCCCCTCTATAGACGAGCAAATTCCCGATTCCATGACGGTGAATCAATTAGATTTCCTAGCAGCCATTAAAGAAATTAAACCAGCTGTTTTACGTGCGGTGGAAGTCGAATCTCCCAATATTTCCTGGGAAGAAATTGGCGGGTTGGAGAACATCAAACAAACCTTGAGGGAATCGGTAGAAGGCGCACTGTTACATCCAGAATTATATTTAAAAACCAAAGCGAAAGCACCCAAAGGTATTTTACTTTGGGGACCACCCGGAACCGGCAAAACTTTGTTAGCAAAAGCCGTTGCTTCTCAAGCTAGAGCAAATTTTATCTGCGTCAACGGTCCGGAATTACTCAATAAGTGGGTAGGTGCAAGCGAACAAGCAGTGCGAGAATTATTTACCAAAGCAAGACTTGCAGCACCGTGCGTTATCTTTATTGACGAAATCGACACCTTGACCCCAATTAGGGGAAGTTATACAGGCGATTCGGGAGTGAGCGATCGCGTTGTGGGACAATTGCTGACAGAATTAGATGGTTTGCAGACAGGTGCTACCATCCTGTTAATTGCTGCTACCAATCGTCCCGATGCGATCGACCCCGCGTTAGTTAGGTCTGGGCGTTTGGATTTGCAGTTAAAAGTAGACTTACCAAATCAAGAAAGCCGTTTGGCGATTTTGCAAGTCCACAACCAAGACCGTCCTTTACAGAATGTAGACTTAACTTACTGGGCAGAAATTACAGAAGGTTGGAATGGTGCTGACTTATCATTACTAGGCGATAGAGCGGCGGTAGAATCTATTCGCCGCTATCGTTCTCAAGGAATGACCGATCCCAATACTATCCGCATTACACCAGAGGACTTTGATTGTGCTTATCAAATTTTAACGGAACAACGTTCCTAGGCAGCTTATGTAAACATAAAGACCTTGTAGGTTGGATTGAACTCAGTGAAACCCAACATTCGAGCGGATATAGATTGGCGCTCTAACGGACATTGGGAAAACGGTGGTTTCAATCTGCTATTAATTTTATTATCTCCGGTCTCTCCCAACGTGAACCGGACGTGCGCCTTTGAGTGCAACCCAGGTGTCTGCTGTTATCTGTGCAAAAAGGGACACCTGTAAAACTTCGTCAAGAAAATTATTGGAACTCTTAATTTACCAAAGTTTCATTACCAAACTGTAAAAAGTCACTTAACATAGTTTAATTATTTACCGAGCCAATTGAGAGTAAAATCTAACATCAGGCGATCTGCCATGGCATCGCTATTGAAACAATGGCAGTGCTGACAGGGAGGAGCAGATGCTGTCAATAGAAAAACTGAGGATTGCAGCTGCAGGTGTATCAATCACTTATCCTCTTCAGAGCGTCATCCCTCCTGCTAAAAGAACAAAACAGCAGGCAATGCCCTCTCAAGAAACTATGCAGCAAACACCTCCGATTGATTCTTTTCCCAACGCTCCCACATTTGATGGAGTAGATGACAAGTTAGATATGCCTTACGCTCCCGAACTTAACCCTCCCAGTTTTACTATAGAAATGTGGGTTATGGTTCAGGGAGGTTCAGGTTATCAGTCTATTATGACCTCGGTCGGTGGCTCTCCTTTGGCAGGACGCAAAGGGTATCTTTTTTGCATCACACCTGCGCGGCAATGGCAATTTTGGTTGGGCAATGGCGAACCAAAAGCTTTCTGGCAAGTACTAAACGGTACACAAGCAAAAATAGGTACTTGGACACATCTCGCAGGAACCTACGATCGCAACTCGCAAACAATGGCTTTCTTTGTCAACGGGCGAGAAGTGGCGCGAGAAATGGGCGTGCAATACCAACCCAACGATCGCAATCCTACCCGTGTCGGTGCAGGTGCCACAGAACAGTGGGGAGCAAGCCCCTGTTTCTTCCGTGGCAAAATTGCTGAAGTTCATGTCTGGGATCGCGTCCTAACTTCTAGAGAGATTCAGGCACTTGCAGCCCAACAGTCAATAGAAGTTCAAGCAGAACCCATTCAGGAAAATACTTCTGAGGTCATACCTGAGGGACAAGGCGGACAATGGGGGCAATGGGGGCAAGGCGGACAGGGGGAACAATGGGGACAATGGGGGCAATGGGGGCAAGGCGGACAATGGGGACAAGGTGTGGATTTATTTCAAGAAACGACAGGTAATTTCTCCGGTCAACAGGGACAAAACACAAATCCTTCGCCTCAATCACAACTCAGTTTTGAGCAACCTCTAACTCAACTGCCAGTTCGGGAAAACCCTCTGACATCCAAGCAACCTGACCCAATCAGTACTGCTATGTCCGATCCCCAAACTGTTCTCTGGCAGATTGGCTCCCCAGGTCAAGCTGGAATACCAGCCCCTACAGGTCCATGGACTATTGAATATAACTATATAGTAGGTACAGATCCCGACCCCCTTAACTGTCCTACAATACCCTCTTGCATAGTTCCACCCAATGCCAACCAAATCCCCAATTCAACCAGTCAACTCAATATTCACTTTTCTTTACTAGAAAGTTATACTGACGGACAGTTAGTCTTATGTTACGATCGCTACGGTTCTGGAGAAGACAATATCTTTTTAGACGGACAACTCATTGCTAGGATGCCCGGAGCAGACCAGGGCAAACTCAAGCAAAGCCAAATCCCTCTAACAAGTATTTGCCAAGGATCGCATACGATTTCAATTACAACATCAAACGGTACAAATGCCGCACACTTAATCGATTATCTGCAACTCCAAATCCATAAACCAACGCTTTCCAATCTTACATCCCAATATGGGGGATTGACTGGTGCTTCGTCACAATCCGAAAGCAACCTATCAGATTCCCAACAATCATCGTCACAATCTGCACAAAGTGGATTCATCAGCCCGGTAACAAGTGTTGCAGGTCAGGTTACAGACGAAGGTGACAATGAGGGATTCGTTGGACAAGCCGCCGGACTGGTAGGCGGAGTAGCTGGTCAAGACCCCAGTGTTGGGGAATTAGTCGGTGGTTTAACTCATCAAAATTTAGGAGGCGGAGTGTTAGGAGAATTACTCAATCAAGTCGGCGGAGTGGCTGGAGGTTTACCAGTAGTTGGCGGAGTGGCTGGAGGTTTAACAGGTCAAGGTGGTGGCAAAGATGGATTAGCCGGAGGATTACTCAATCAAGTTGGTGGGCTAGCTTCCGGTCTACCCGTAGCTGGCGGAGTAGTCAATAGTTTGACAGGTCAAGGTGGTGGCAAAGACGGATTAGCCGGAGGATTACTCAATCAAGTCGGTGGACTAGCTTCCGGTCTACCTGTAGTTGGTGGAATAGCTTCCGGTCTACCTGGAGTTGGTGGACTAGTCGGTGGTGCTGCACAAGGAGGACACGCAGGTGGTGCATCTACGGAAGTTGTAGTGCAACAATTAGCTGGATTAGTACAGCAACTGACTGTCTTAGTTACCCAACTTACTCAACTCATCAGTCAACTAAGTATAGCCAATCAAGGTCATGTCGGGGCAGGAGGTGCAGGACAGATACCAGGAATGGGGCAACAACTTCCTGGAGGTGTATCCTTACCCGGTCTGACACCAGCCCAAGTCAGCCAACTATCAGCCATGACAGGTCTTTCACCAGCCCAACTTGCCCAACTATCTGCACTAACAAATCTCCCACCAGCACAACTATTACAACTGCCTGCAATGACAGGTCTCTCACCAGCACAAGTGTTAGCACAACTACAAAGCCGAGCATCGGGAGGTCGCTAACTACTTATTTACTACAATTGTGGTCTATGTACCTGAAAATGGCTGTTTACAGCTAACTTGGGGAGGCAGTGCGGTCTTGTCTGCCGTGAAACTGCTCCTCCCAGCATCACCGGTCACTGGTCACTGTAAAAGCTATGCGGATTCCTAGAACACCCAGGCATAAATCTCTGTCGCCAATTTCCCCTCCCACCCCTCACCCAGAACCTGCCGTCAAGGCATCATTGCAAGCCGTTGGCGGTTTAAGGGAAGTGCTGGCAGAACTGCACGATTTGGTTGCTCTACCACTGAAGCGTCCAGACTTGTTAGCCAAACTGGGATTAGAACCAACGCGGGGTGTGTTGTTAGTCGGACCGCCAGGAACAGGTAAAACCTTGACTGTGCGTGCCATAGCCGAAGAACTTGGTGTCAACTACATTGCCATTGCTGGTCCTGAGATTATTGGCAAATATTATGGCGAAGCAGAATTACGACTGCGGCAGATTTTCCAAAAAGCCACCCTGTCTGCTCCTTGCCTCATTTTTATCGACGAAATTGATAGCCTAGCACCGGAACGAGCCAAAGTCGAGGGGGAGGTAGAAAAGCGCGTTGTTGCCCAACTTCTCAGTCTGATGGATGGCTTTGCTCAACTCAATGGTGTAGTCATTTTGGCAGCAACCAACTGTCCCGATCGCGTCGATCCCGCACTGCGTCGTCCCGGTAGATTTGACCGTGAAGTTTATTTCCGCGTTCCGGATCGCAAGGGTCGCTGGGAAATTCTTCAGATTCACACGAGTACAATGCCTTTAGATGGGTCTGTAGATTTAGGAGTCATCGCCGATTTAGCAATTGGCTTTGTGGGTGCAGACTTGCGATCGCTTTGTCAAAAGTCAGCCTACAACGCCTTGCACCGCTTCAATCCCCCTCTAGACTCTCCCGTACCAGAGAATCTCAGTATCAGTCAGCAAGATTTTCTTCAAGCTTTAAAAGAAGTTAAACCTTCTATTCTCCGTCCGCTAACAATTGAAACCCCCAATATCACTTGGGAGCAAATTGGTGGTTTGGAGAGTATCAAGGCTATCTTGCAGGAATCTGTTGAAGGAGCTTTGCTTTATCCCGAACTCTATCGTCAGTTAAGAGCAATACCTCCCCGTGGAATTTTACTTTGGGGACCGCCCGGAACTGGTAAGACTCTTTTAGCTAAAGCAGTAGCATCTCAAGCTAGAGCCAATTTTATTGCCGTTAACGGACCGGAATTACACAGCAAGTGGGTGGGAGCATCCGAGCAAGCAGTACGAGAGTTGTTTACCAGAGCCAGACAGGTATCACCATGTATCATTTTTCTTGATGAAATTGATGTGATTGCTCCCGTCAGAGGGGGTAACGAAGGAGACTTTGGAGTGAGCGATCGCGTCGTCGGTCAACTCCTAACCGAAATGGATGGCATCCAAGCTTGTAATAATGTGATAATTATCGCTGCTACAAACAGACCGGACATCATTGACCCAGCCTTATTAAGAGCAGGTCGTCTGGACTTGCAACTGAAGGTAGACTTACCCGATGTCACCAGTCGGTTTGAAATCTTGCAAGTTCACAATCGCGATCGACCAATAGCCGCCGATCTTAACTTAGCAGCTTGGGCTGTACGCACAGAAGGTTGGAACGGTTCTGAACTAGCACTTCTGAGCAATCAAGCCACCATGCAAGCTATTCGTCGCTATCGCCTTCAAGGATTTACTCACATCATCGACCCCCGCATTTTTGCCATTGATTTTGAAATTGCCTATCAATTTTTGCTAGAAAGACGGTTTAGAGCATGAGGACTAAGTAATGTCAACCAATGTTTTCATAATTCATGTATACTTTTAATTATTAATGAACGTAACATTACTACACTTCTGTAAAGCTTTAGATATAAATTTTAGGAAATTAATAGCTCCCTCAGATCTAACCTCTGCGTACTATGCGTCTGTTGTGGTTCAATCAATTAATTTTATCCCTTTATGTATAATAATTTACAAATTTTCCGCTATCAATCTCCAGTAACAGTCTTAGGTCCATACAAAAGAGCAGTCATTTGGGTACAAGGCTGCGAGTTTGCTTGTCCGGGTTGTATAGTTCCTGAATCGTGGGAAAAAGCAAAGGGAGAATCAATTTCTCTAACCGAATTAACAGACTGGATTTTATCACAACCAGATATTGAGGGAATCACTCTCTCTGGTGGGGAACCAATGCTACAAGCAGCCCCTTTAGTCAATTTAATCGCTAGGGTGCATAAATTTAAAAATCTGGGTATAACGTGCTACACGGGATATCGTTTGGAGCATCTCCAGCAGCAGGGAACAGATGCTCAAAAATCATTACTGGCTTGCATCGATTTGCTAGTTGATGGAACTTATATTGAGTCTTTACACGGTGACTTACTCTGGCGAGGGTCTAGCAACCAGAGATTGTTGGCGCTGACAGAACGATATCAGCAGATTTTAATGCAAGAATTAGCACAAGGCGATCGCTCAGCCGGAATAGAATTTGGCATTGATGTCACTGGCTCATTTTATTTTACAGGCGTTCCTGCTCGTAAAGGCTTCCGAGATGAGTTTGCAGCAAAAATGCAAAGCCGAGGAATTACATTCTCCAACTAAAAATTACGACTTAGAAATTACGAATTATTATGAGTGGCAGTCCCAAGTTTTCAGAAGCAGAAATTGCCCAGTGGAAGCAAAAAATTTTAGAAGCGGAACGTCAGCGTCGGGCAGCAATAGAAGCACAAAGACGACAAGAAGCAGAAGAACGGGAACGACTTCGGCAACTAGAAGAATCCCGTTGCCAAACTCAAATTCGCGTACAGAGGTTGCTGTCAGACGTAAATTCGCAGTGGACAAACATTTATGTTCAAGAAGCAGTGGTATTGCAATATCGCTGTCAGAATCAACTTGAAGCGATCGCACGGGCAGATTCAGAAATTCAACTGCTAGCCATTTCAGAAGAACTCATTAAAATCGAACAGGCTATGCATCTTGCACTGCAGCGCAAACGCCGAGATGAAGCAGAAAAACAACGGCAGGTTGATATTGAGCGACAACAGTTTGAATTAGAAGAACTAGAACGGCGAGTCGCTCAAACTCCAGAAGCCCAAGCCCTAAAATTTGATGCAGCAGGTCGGCAGCAATTACAGCAAGTCTTTCAAAATGTACGACAAGCAATTTCTGCAGGAGATCCAGCTAAAGTACGCCGACCTCTAGCAGAAGCAACAGCACTTGTTCAAAAACACCTGCGTCAAATTGTTCAAGGTCAGACAGATTCCCGCCACTTACAAACACAAACTAACCGACAGCTCGCAGAACTTAAAATCACGGTTACGGGTTTGAAAGCTGACCCAGTTGTCATGCAGTGGCAAGCAGGAGCAGTAGCAGAAATAGAAACCCAAATCAATGCAATCCAACAAGCCATTTCTCACGGTCAAACCAAACAAGTGATTTCCCAATTAACGGAACTTAGCCAGCGTTCGCAAACAATTGTCGAAACTGCCAGTACAGCACAACTACAAGCAGAGAAGCGAGATTATATTGCCGATAGTATTTCTCAAACCTTACAAGAAATGGGTTTCAGCATTACCTTTCATCAACCCGAGCATCCAAACCACCCCGCCACATCTATCATTTTAGGAGCTACCACCAATACAGGTAAAGCAATTAGCGTCAGTGTCCCCATTGCCGGACAGGTGTTTTATGACGTAGATGGTTATGTCAAGCACAGCGTTACTGCTGTAGATGGGAATACCTCTGCGGTCTGCGATGAAGCCGAACAAATGCTCACCGAAATGCATGATGTTTTAGAAGACAAATTTGGTGTCAGGATGGGTGAAGTATTATGGCAAGGGAAAAACCCCAATCGCAACCTTCGTAAAGCTGAAAAATTGCCAAGTGAAAAGCGATCGCGCAGTCGGAGTATTTAGGCGATTTCCGAAAAAGATTTTACCTCTGTAGTGGCGCAATCCCTTGCGCCACTACAATAGGTTACCCACTCCCTGGCAATTAAACTCCTGTGACATCTCCTACACTTCTGCTTCGCAGTAAGTGTAGGCTTCCAAGACAATCCGGCTACTGCTTAGGAGGCTCTTGGCTTTAAGAAATTCATCCCACACTGCCCTATGCCTAACGGCACGCTTCCGCGAACGGGTCAGATGTGGGGCTTCTTTTTGTTTAAGCTAAGTAAATTGGCTGGA
The DNA here is from genome assembly GCF_045999855.1 of Tolypothrix campylonemoides VB511288_2. Lineage (NCBI taxonomy): Bacteria > Bacillati > Cyanobacteriota > Cyanophyceae > Nostocales > Tolypothrichaceae > Tolypothrix > Tolypothrix campylonemoides. The sequence goes on along the minus strand of NZ_JBFPMW010000009.1, from coordinate 251,289 downwards.
TGAAAGAAGCATCCCACACATGAAGGCGAAGCGGAGGTGTGGGAGTGTCAAAAAGCCTTACTTTCGATACTTCTGGCTGATTTTCGCCATTTCTTTGCAGTTTGCTTAACTTCTTCTATTTCCTCAAAATCTATTTTGACAACAGCATTTTCTAATTCCACACCCAAAGCTGTGGCAACTTCTAAAATCTCTATAAAACTAGCGCATTGATAATCTGTATCCTCGTATTCCTTAACCCTTTCTTCGTCAATTCCTAAAATTTCCGCTAATTGGGAAGTATTCATTTTTGCAGCTATTCGAGCTTTGATTAAAACATTCGGTAACTTATTTAAACTTTCAACTTTTACCGTTATTGACTTGTCCGGATCGCAATTAATAAGCCTTTCATATTCAGCAACTTCTTCCTTTAATTCGTCAACTTGGCTCTGATAAGAATCTCTATGTAATTTCCAACGTTTGGGGTCTGCTTTCAACTCTTCATTACTCTCAAATTCTACCACAGACTGCTCAAATTTCCGCAACCATTCTTTCGCATTTTGATATTGTTGCTCGTTTTTTATCATCATGGTTTCCACCTGACCAAATCAATAGCAATAATTCCCTTGGGTGTATTCGTTCTTGTATCAAATTGAAAAAAATCTATGTATACTGTACCAGTTTCATTCGCTGGGTAACTTGCAGGAAAAATCTCCCCCTTATACCGACTTTTTTGTTCGGCACGTCGCAGCGCAAAATTGTATAAAGTGGGAGCAATCGATTCCAGATAATTTATATCAACTCCATCGTCTTCCCAACAAGCATCAAAATCACCTGGTGTGGGTTTGCTAGTGACGAAACTACCATCTATATAAATGATTCTACAACCTGCTTCTTGTAATTGAGTCATTGCCAGTTCTAAACCCCTTATCATCCGCTGTCGAGTCAAGTTGGTCGCAAATTTTTCTTGAAACTCCTCCCATTCGCAAAAATGCACACCAGGGGGTAAATTCCCATTTTCATCAAATTTTGGAATCAATTTCTCTCACCGTAACACAAATGAATTATTCTGGAAAAGGAGCTTACCATAAACATAGCTGTAATTTCGTTTAACTTTTCATCTACCTTCACTTGTCCCAAAACCTGGTGTCCTATCAAGTGAGAAGCGATCGCGCAGTCGGAGTATTTAGTAAGGGGAAGGAGTAGCACAATAAAATAAAAAAAATTTGCTGTCTTTCTGGCACAAGCCTCGCGCCCTCTGCTTTTCTTCTGGTAAAACTCTTCTCCCTCCAACTTTTTGAGACTTCGCCATGACTCAAACCCAAACACAAGCACAAACCGAACCAAAAATATACACTTTTGATGAGTTTATCGAATGGTATCCTGAAAACTCAGTATTACGTTACGAATTGCATGATGGTGTAATTGTCGAGATGCCTAAGCCTAAAGGGAAGCATTCAAAATTAACGGGTTCGCTTGTTGGAAAGTTATTGACAACCATTAGTGAGATTGGGAAAACTGATATTTGGTTTATCCCTAGAGAATCTATTATTAAACCTCAGCGCGATAAGTCTGGGTACGAACCGGACATCATTATTTTGAATCAAGAAACTATCGATACTGAGACACGTTGGGAAACTGAATCAATTATTCAAAACGCGACTTCAGTCAAACTAATAGTTGAAGTAGTTAGTAGCAATTGGCAAGATGACTACTACGATAAACTTCGTGACTATGAAGGTATGGGGATTCCAGAATACTGGATTGTGGACTATGCTGCATTAGGCGGACGTAAATTTATCGGCAATCCCAAAGTCCCTACTATTTTTGTGTGCGAATTAATTGACGGGGAATATGAAATGACACCATTTAAAGGAACAGACCGGATCGTATCGCCTGCGTTTCCGCAGTTAAACTTAACCGCTCAACAGATTTTTGACTCAGTATTGTAGAGATTGAGCCGAGATACGTTTCATACTCTCAAATATTTGAGATAATAATGTATTGTACTTGGTGACTCATACATTACAATACAGACCTATGTCTCTCAGAGAACAATGGAATGCTGCGCGATCGCAACGTCAACAAGAAGTGCTAGAACGGCGACAGATGGTTGCAAACTTTCTTTTAGAGACGCGATCGCACCTCGACGAAGTCTGGCTCGAACAGCGACAGCAACGCGTGGCATACGTAGCAGCTATCAAAAATTATGTATGGGGGACAACTCCTGATACTGATAATGGTAGCAGCAATACAACCAATTTAGGGCAAAGTGAGGTACCTACACTGCCTAAGTACAGGTGAGTATAAGCAAAAGCCCTACTCGATTCGATCGGCAGAAATACAAGCAATATATTAATAAATGTAACAATAGGTGTAAAATTTACACTCAACTAATGACAAAGAACAACCTCAGCCATTTAACATAATTTATACCGACTTACTTGAAAGGAAGTAAACCATGCATCCCAATCAGTTGTGGCAAATGTTTGAAGATGAGTGGTTTACTCCCAAGTATCGCCTGAAAAAGCTGTTGGGTGCGGGAGCATTTGGGGCTGTATTTTTAGCAGATGAAGTCATTGCCGATCGCGTTATTCGGGAAGTTGCCATTAAAATTTTCTCAAATGAGGGCGAGCAGCAACGTCAGATTGCCGAGTTACAAACTGCTATTTCCCTAAAACATCCCGGACTTTTGGAGGGATTCAGCCCCGAACAAGGATGGCTCAAAGGAATTGAGTGTCTTGGTTTAGTGATGGAATTAGCCCAAAATTCATTAACAAAGCGGTTACAACAGGGTAGTTTACCGCTTTCAGAAGTTAAAGCAATTGTCAAAAATTTAGCAGGATCGTTGCAGTATTTACATAACAAAGGCATCGTTCATCGCGACCTAAAACCTGCTAACATCATGCAAGTCGATGGACAGTGGAAGTTGACAGATTTCGGTATTTCCCGACTCTTAGAAAATCGCAATGGCAGCGATACCTCTCCTACCAATCAGGTGGGTACTATCGCTTATGCACCTCCAGAATCATACAAAGGCAAGATTTCTTTTGCGTGGGATTTGTGGTCTCTGGGAACCGTCATCGCCGAAATACTGACAGGTGTACATCCCTTTGCCAGCAACAACTCTGGTGAGTTGATGCAGCGAATCATACACGAAGAACCAGCACTTCCAGAACTCCCAACTCCCTTTGCGACGATCGTCAAAGGTTGTTTGGTTAAAGATTATACACAACGTTGGACGGCAACTCAAGTGCTTGCAAGTCTCGATCCAACTGCAGATTTAGGTAGAGTTACAGTTCTGTTGCCTCTTTCCCCTAGCTTTCGTAAAATTATCCCTACAGAAGCCGGTGCGACTGGATGCGCTACAATTCCGGTGGCAAATATTCAAATGCAAGCAAAAGAGCCATACCAGCAGTTGACTCCAGCAACTCAAGAGCAGAAACAAGCTATCATCCAAGCCAACCGAAACTCTAACTACCAAGAACGTCTTCCTGGTGGTTCTATGCTGGATACGATCGCCATTCCTGGCGGCAGTTTTTTCATGGGAACTGCAACGGAAGACATCGAGCAGGTTTTAAAACTGGAAACTTGGTTTAAACGCTCAGAAGTCATCAAGTGGTTGCGTCCAGAAATGCCCCAGCATCGGGTGAATGTACCTGCCTTTTACATGAGCAAAACTCCGATTACCCAGGAGCAATGGCAGGCAGTCATGCAGACTAATCCTTCTCATTTCAGTAGCCTGCTGCGTCCGGTGGAAAGCATATCATGGTGGCAGGCACAAGAATTTTGCGATCGCCTTGGAGAACTCACAAATAAATCCTATCGCCTCCCCACGGAAGCTGAATGGGAATATGCTTGTCGTGCTGGTACGCAAACGCTTTACAGTTTCGGCAATAGCAAACAACCATTACGGGACTACGCCTGGTACACCTGGAACTCCCGCCAGCAAACCCAACTTGTCGGACAAAAGAAACCAAATGCCTGGGGTTTACAGGATATGCACGGCTTAGTCTGGGAGTGGTGCCAAGACCACTGGCATGAAAACTATAATGGAGCGCCCACTGATGGTAGTGCTTGGGTACAAGGCGGACACCCAACGAAGCATTCAGTGAGAGGCGGTTCCTGGTACAGCTTGGCAGATGATTGCCGCTGCGTCTATCGTTTTTGTTATGATGCCAGTTTCCGCTATTCCAGTCTTGGGTTTCGTGTGGTACGTTCTGAATAAAAGGTATGTTTTTATACTCGACGCTGTTGGCTCAAAACTTGGTGAGCGTAATTAAAATCTTCATTTGTGATTTGAATTGCCCCTGGAGCCATCATTCCTTGAGAACGATAGCGACGGATGGCTTCCACAGCAGCGCGATCGCCGAGCAATGCCAAATCTGCCCCGTTCCAACCCTCAGTGACTGCCGCCCAGTAAGCTAAATTTACATTTTGCAAGGGACGTTCTTGATTGTAAACTTGCAAAATTGCCCAACGACTCTCCAAATTGGGTAAATCTACTTTTAACTGTAAATCTAACCGTCCAGCCCTTAACAAAGCGGGATCTAAAGCATCGGGACGATTGGTAGCAGCAATCACCAGAATGGTAGAACTTGCCTGTAAACCGTCTAACTCTGTTAGCAATTGTCCAACAACGCGATCGCTCACTCCTGAATCACCGTTATAACGCCCTCTTGTTGGTGCTAAAGTATCAATTTCATCAATAAAGACAACACAGGGAGCGGCTTGTCTTGCTTTGGCAAACAGTTCTCGCACTGCTTGTTCGCTAGCACCTACCCACTTACTCAATAATTCTGGCCCATTGACACAGATAAAATTAGCTCTGGCTTGGGAAGCAACAGCTTTAGCCAACATGGTTTTACCTGTTCCTGGCGGTCCCCATAATAAAATCCCTTTGGGGGGTCGGGCTTTTGTTTGCAGATAAAGTTCTGGATGTAACAATGCACCTTCTACAGACTCCCTCAAGGTTTGTTTAATTTCCTCCAACCCCCCAATGGCTTCCCAAGTGACATTCGGGGATTCAACTTCAACCGCACGTAAAACAGCAGGTTTAATTTCTTGGAATGCTTGTAAAAAATCTGACTGATGTACGGTCAACTGTTCGGGAATTGGGTCTGCTATTGAAGGAACTTGACGGCGTAAAGCACTGTAAGCAGCTTTCTGACAGATAGCTTTCAAGTCTGCACCCACAAATCCCACAGTTAGATCTGCGATCGTCTCTAAATCTACTGTCTCATCTAGAGGCATTGAGCGAGTTAATATCTGTAAGATTTCCAAACGCCCTTGTTGGTTTGGCACGCGAAACAGCACTTCCCGGTCAAATCTTCCAGGACGGCGCAAGGCTGGATCGAGGTGATTGGGGCGATTAGTAGCAGCCAACACAATGACGCCTTTTGTTTGAGCAAAGCCATCCATGAGGCTCAAAAGCTGTGCAACCAGACGTTTTTCTACTTCCCCTTCTACCTTGCTGCGGTCTGGAGCAAGGCTGTCAATTTCATCAATAAAGACTATGCAAGGAGCCTTCTTAGCAGCTTGTTCAAAAATACCCCGCAGTCTTTGTTCTGCTTCACCGTAATATTTACCGATAACTTCTGGTCCGACTACAGCAATGCAGTTAACTCCTAATTCTTTCGCCAAGGCGCGGGCTGTTAAAGTTTTACCAGTCCCAGGTGGTCCAACTAACAAAACGCCCCGTGTGGGTTCTAAACCAATTTGAGCAAGGAGATCGGGACGTTTTAAAGGGATGGCAATCAATTCTTTCAGTTCTTGAAGAACTTCCTTAAGCCCACCCACATCTTTCAAAGATGCATTTGCTGAAACTGTAGAACTCGATTCACTAAGAGTATATCTAGGCGGTTGTTGGTTACGTAAACGAGATTCGCTACGGGTATTGCTCCTTTTGGGGACATGACTGGGGCGAACACCACCGACACGAGGTATAACACTAATAGGTCGAGTTTGGAACTGCATAGTTATCTTAAAAATAGAGAGTGGGGGTTAGGAGTTGGAGGTTAGGGAAGAGAAATTTTCAGAATTGAATGCTTTGATTTTTCAGATTTGTGTTTTCTCTTCTAAGGTTTTTACCAGTTATAAGAACTGCTTAAAAGTTTGGAGAATTAATTTTTACAGTTACATTTGCACAACATTATTGCGTAAGGGTGCTTTACGTTGCACTCTTACAAAATCTGTGCGTTGCATTCTTTTTTCAAATTGGTAAAACCTTTGAATTTAATCTAACAATTTCTATTGAAATATGGTTTATGCTTTGGGCTGATTTACATCACATCACATCTTCTACCAAAATACATAAAATTAGCACGCAAAATGTAGTTTATTAGTTTAAGTTTAATTTTTCAAAAACTGCAAAAAGGTAGATTTTATATAGCAATCCTAAATCATTCGTAAGAAGTTTAGATCCCCGACTTCTCAAAGCACTCGGGGATCTGGACACGGTGGATTTTGTGCCCAGCAAGCAGCGAGCGAGTACTCTATTTAACCGCGAGACGCAGAGTACGCACCAGATAAGAGGTGAGAGAGCTATGGCTTATCGCGGTTCTAGACCGTGAAAACTGCTTCCATCACCGATAACGCACCGTTGTGTTCCAGGCTCACAATTAACCGTTTTCCTGCCAAGGAATTTAAATCGGAGTAATTCTCAAAGATCCAGCGATTAAGCGGACGCTCAACCAAAGTTTCCAGTAAGGTTTTAATTCGCCGTCCGCCAAATAGCAAATTGTCATCTTGTTGCATATACACGTTCAATACTTCTAAGACTATCGGTTGAAACAGTACCTGCAACTGATATTTATCCCAAGCAGATTCTGCTAGCAGCCGGAGAAACTTCTGCCCAATTTGCCAAACAAACTCCGGACGTAGCAAATCAAACACGACGATACTGTCGCCCAAACGGTTCAACAATTCAGCACGACCAATGCGACTGGTAAAGTGCCAATGAACTTCAGCACGAAAATGAGCTTCTACCTGAGCATAGGTGAAGGAATCGACACCTTGGCGTTGTACCTCAGTCATGATACCGTTACGAATAATCGTTCCGGTGTGTGGGTCTGTTAGGTCAGAAGCGCCAATATTACTAGTAAATATAATTACAGTTTGATTGAAATAAACTGTCTGTCCTTTGTCATCTGTAAGGCGACCATCTTCTAGAATTTGGAGAAATTTATCTAAAACTCTGGGATGAGCTTTTTCGATTTCATCAAACAGCAAAATGCTGTAAGGACGCTGTAAAATCCGGTTGGTCAGTTGTCCTCCTTCTTCATGACCTATGAAACCAGGAGGTGCGCCTGTTAACTTCTCTGCTGCGTGTTCTTCTTTGTACTCGCTCATATCAAAGCGGGCGAATGCTTGCTCATCTCCAAAAATCAGCCGTGTTAGTGATTTGGCTAACTCAGTTTTACCCACACCTGTAGGACCCACAAAAAAGAAAATTCCTTTTGGTTTGTTATTGCGACCGCTGACATTACTCAAACTGATGCCTACTTTTGCGCTAGTTAGGAGATTGGTAACAGCTTCTACCGCACGGGGTTGACCGATCACAAATTTGCACAGTTCTTCTCTGGCATAAGCAATTTTATCAGCACTGATTTGCTCAAATGGTTCATCGCGTTGTCCAAATTTATAAAAGTCTACCAGGCGCAACACGGTTTTGGCATTGAGTGGTATACGTTCTCGCCAAGAGGTGTGACGGATAGCTTCTAGATCCATCGTTTGATAATCTTCAGTTAAGGCAGCAAATTCCTCTGCAGCAAGTTCTAGGTCTGAAGGTTGTTGCAAACTGGGACGTTGAGCATTTAACAGATGTCCGCCGTAAAATCCCTGTTGTCCAAAGCGCAAGATAAACTGCTGGCGTTCTTCTTTATTGGGACGGGTCACTTGAACTAAAGCTACAAAAGGATTGCCAGTATAGAACCAAGGTGGTACTCGTCTGAGGTCACTGGCTAGGAGAATGAGAGTGTTGCGATAGCCAGTGAGATTACCTTCAGCAATGACCGATGCTTCCAACGTGCATTTTTTGAGCAACATCAAAAGATGGCGTTCGTCTGCTGAGTGGCGTTCTGGATCGGTAGTGAGCATATCCCCTAAATCCGCGATCGCCACGACTGAGGTTTTTGGTTGAGATAGAACTGCCCGCAAATGACTAAAAGTAATTTCTGGTGACAGGTAACTGCTAGTCAGCCGTTGTTGTACCACCGTTCCAGGATTAGCACGAGATGGGGGCTGCATGGGATCTGCGATCGCACTTGGAGTGGCGGACTGTCCCAAGCGTTCGAGTTGTTGTTCTGCGAGTCGTTGTCGCGCCAATTCCTCAAATATGGGGCGCATCTCTGGTTGAGGAAAAGTCAGACCATCTATCGGATCGTAACGAACAATCAGATCGAAGCCCTGCTTGAGGAAATAGTTATTGAGGAAGACCTCCATGTTCTGATAACTACCCTGCCAGAGAAATTGATCGTGAATGTTACCGTAAAGAATAAAGTGTTGGCGACGGTATAAATGCTTTTCAAAATCTTGAATCCAACGGGCAGAAATCGGGAACATAGAAAATAACACCTATGGCAGAATTCTAGGAAGCACTCGCAATTCCTCTCAACACCTTCCAACGGCAACGGTGAGATCCTCTTTGCGGCATCATATCTAGTTAATGATACCCAGATTTTACTGCTTGCGGGACTTCTACAGGAAGGCGTATGACTATTTCTGTTCCTTGTCCTATTTGCGAGTTACACTGCAATTGACCGCCATGTTGCTCTACGATTATAGAGTAACTGATAGATAATCCCAGCCCTGTTCCTTTTCCTACAGGCTTTGTGGTAAAAAAGGGATCGAATATGGAACTTTGAATGTGAGGTGCAATACCGATTCCATTATCAGCAATCCGAATTTCAACCCATTTTTTATCTCTGTCTTGAGATTCTTGATAAGAATTGCTTAACTGGGTACAAATTTTTATGGCAGGCTGAAAAGGTTCTTCCCAAATTCTTGACTTCTCTTCTATAGCATCAATCGCATTGCTGAAAAGATTCATAAAAACCTGATTTAATTGTCCTGGGTAACAATTGGCTGGAGGAATTTTGCCATATTCTTTCTTCACTTCAATTGCGACTCGGTTGGGTTGTTCTTTGAGACGGCTTTGTAGGATGACGAGTGTACTATCTAAACATTTGTGAAGATCGCCTTGCTGAGTATAAGCCTGGTCATAACCTGAAAAATAACGCATTGACAAGACAATATCTCGAATTCTTTCTGCTCCTACTTGCATCGACTCAAGTACCTTGGGAAAATCTTTAAGCACAAAATCGAGTTCGCAAACTTGTATTGTCTTTAAAATTTCTGGATGTGGCTGAGGATAATACTTACTGTATAATTTGATAATATTTATTAGCACTTCCGTATACTCAGAAGCGTAATCTAGATTGCCATAGATAAAACTGATAGGATTGTTGATTTCGTGAGCTATCCCTGCAGCTATTTGCCCCAAGCTAGACATTTTTTCACTTTGGACAAGCTTTGTTTGAGCTAACTTCAGTTCATCTAAAGCTTGCTGGAGTTGCTGAGTTCTGGCTTGTAATTGTGCTTGCGAACATCGGAGTTCTACTTCCGTTTGCTCGCGAATTTTTATTTCTTGTCTGAGTTGGTCATTTTGCTCTCTGAGTTGCTCGTTTTTCTGCTGAAGCTGAACTTGTAGAGTCCGAAGTGTTAGTTGATAATCTATTCTTGCTAAAACTTCTTCGACTTGAAATGGTTTGGTGATATAGTCTGCTCCTCCCAATTGAAATGCTTTTGCCTTATCCATTCCCGATACTAAGGAACTTAGAAAAATGACGGGAATATCACTAGTCTCGGCATTTAATTTCAACTGCTCGCAAACCTGATACCCATCCATTTCTGGCATCATAATATCAAGAAGAATCAGATCCGGTCGCTGTATGCCTACTGCTCTCAGGGCAACCATACCGCTAATAGCTTGTCTAACTTGATACCCATACGATCGCACAATTGTAGATAAAACTCGTAAGTTGGTTGGTTCATCGTCAACAATAAGAATATCAACTTTGGAAGCTAAAGATGGGGATTGAGGTAGCATAAGTTTATGTTCTTTTTAACAGCCTGTCAGTAAGGCAGCTATGCTGAAATTTTGCATCTCACAAAGAAAGTTCTTCTAATTTACCCAAAGCTTGTTTAAGTCCCCAAACATACGATTTGATTTCTTTTGTATAAAATAAGATATTATGCGATCTCAGTTTTAGTGTTTTATAAGATTTCATGAAGAATACGTAAGTAAGAGATTCTCATTTACAAAAGTATAATTATATACATAAAAGGAGTCATTAAGAGGTGGAAAAAGGAGAGGCCTCTGCCTTTCTTTGTTAAATGCTCCTCCTGGCAAGTATTTTGATAAATTTCCTGAGATAGCTTCAACAGCAGAGTTTTGTCTTACTTAACAAGACTATACATTACTGTAAAGAAACTTAATAAATTCACTAATTTCTATTAATTAATTCAAAATATTAATAATATTTTAATTTTTAATCCTCATAACCCACCAAATGGTTAAGCAACGCCTGTCTACTGGAGTTTCAGGTCTGGACGAAGTTTTGTATGGCGGTCTACTTGCAAACCGAGCTTATCTCATACGGGGTGGGCCTGGTACAGGCAAAACTACCCTGGGATTGCATTTTCTAGCGGTTGGAGTTGCACAAGGGGAAAGCTGTTTGTACATTACGTTGGGGGAATCAGCCGAGCAAATTCGTGACAATGCCAAATCGTTAAATATAGATGCTGAACCGATTACCTTTCTCGACCTTAGCCCAAATACTGAATTTTTTACCCAAGTACAAACCTACGATATATTTTCTCCTGCTGAAGTTGAACGAGAACCCACCACAAAAAGAATCGTTGAAGCAGTAGAAACTAAAAAACCTCAACGAGTTTTTCTTGATGCTATCACTCAGTTCCGCTACCTATCTAGCGATGCTTTTCTATTTCGCAAGCAAGTGTTATCGTTTATCCGCTTTCTTTTATCACAAGGTGCAACTGTGATGTTCTCCTCAGAAGGAACTGAGCGCACTCCTGATGATGACTTGCAATTTATCAGTGATGGCGTTATCCACCTCAACCACTCTCAGTTAGACAGAAGTCTTTGTGTGGCTAAGTTTCGAGGTTCGGACTTTCAGCACAGTTTTCACTCCATGCGGTTGACGAAGACCGGTATGGAAGTTTTTCCGCGTTTACAACCGGAAGTTTACAAGCAGGAGTTTGTTGCTCAAACGATTTCTTCTGGTATTTCAGAACTTGATGAAATGCTGCATGGAGGGTTGGAAAGAGGTACGGTCACGCTCATAACGGGAGCAACGGGTGTTGGAAAAACCACTTTAGGTTTGCAGTTTATGAAAGAAGCTGCTCTAAGGGGCGAACGAGCGGTTATTTATACTTTTGAGGAAGCAGAAAATTCTTTGCTACATCGTTCTGAGTCTGTAAACATCCCCTTATATGACATGCAACAGAAAGAGACATTGTCAATTGTAGAAGTACAACTGTTGCGATTAGCACCCGATGAATTTGCGCGTTTGGTGCGGCATGAGGTAGAAGTGAAACAGGCCAAAATAGTTATGCTTGATAGTATTGCAGGCTACAGGCTCTCTTTACAAGGGGAAAATTTAGTCAGGCATCTTCATGCTCTATGTAAGTATTTGCAGAACATGGGTGTCACAGTGCTGCTAATTAATGAAACGGAGCATATAACAGGAGAATTTCATACCTCTGAATGGGGTATTAGCCACTTAACTGATAACATCGTGTTCTTGCGTTACATAGAAGTTCAAGGTCAAATGCGAAAGGCAATTGGGGTGCTTAAGAAACGGTTATCAGATTTTGAAAAAACTTTGCGGGAAATTGAAATCACTCGTTATGGAGTCCAAGTTAGCAAACCCCTTCATAGTGTGCGACGAATTTTTAGCAGGACACCAGAATGGATAGGTAATGATTCGCAATAAAGTAAAAATCAAAATTTCATCCATAAACTAGAGTTTCTATTGTTGACACTGCTGCTAGAATGACAAGCACAGAAAGTTGATTCATCGCGATCGCATTATCTTAGTACAGGCATTGGGGTAATACAAGTTAGTATGTTTCAAGGATTGATAGAAATAATCCGCAGTTTTCTAGGAGAAGAACTGTGAGACGGATTTTGCTCTTGCTCGAAAACAAGGAAAATCGCCGTTTATTGGCTCATTCGCTGAAAACAAGGTATGAAGTCATAGTACCTGATGTTGACACAAGCCAAGGGAAAACATCTGCTCTATGGGAGCAGTCTTTTGATTTGTGTATCTTATGTGGAGTAACACTTGAAAGTATCGATCGGCAAATACAAGAGAGAAAAAATGCGGAATCGCCAGTCTTACTGCCATTTCTCTTAGTGACTTCACGGCAAAGTGTGGGTATGAGGACTCGTTACCTCTGGCAAAGTGTTGATGAGTTAATTGTTACACCAATACAAAAATTAGAATTGCTTTCTAGAATTGAAGTTTTGTTGCGATCGCGTCTTCTCTCAAAGCAATTGTCTGCTGCTAACAAAAAACTCCTTATGGAGGTTGAACAAAGAAGATGTTTGGAGACAGAAATTCGTTCTTCTTTACAAAAAGAAAGAGAACTTAATGAACTAAAATCTCGCTTTGTTTCAATGGTATCCCACGAGTTTCGCTCTCCCCTACAAGTTATTTTATCATCAGCACAAATGATTGAAATTTATGGCGAGCAACTCTCTAAAGATAGAAAAAAGCAATTTTTTCAGCAAATTAAACAAACAGTTAAAACAATGACTCAATTGTTAGATGATGTGTTGGTCATTGGTCGTGCAGATTTGGGAAGATTTAAAGCAAGTCCCGAAATTCTGGATTTAACAGAATTGTGTAGGGATTTAGCAGAAGAAATTCTTTTAAGTATGAATAGCAAGCATGCGATCTCTTTTGTAACTTATGGAAATTGCTGTGAGGCTTGCGTTGATGAAATTTTAATCCGCCACATCTTGAGCAACTTGCTTTCCAATGCCATCAAGTATTCACCAACAGACAGCACAATTCACTTTATATTACAGTGTGCAGACAACGAAGCTATCTTCAAAATACAAGATCGTGGCATAGGCATTCCTTTAGAAGACAAAGAAACGCTTTTTAGCTTATTCCATCGTGCTGCAAATGTTAAAAATATTCCCGGTACTGGATTGGGGCTGGCGATCGTAAAAAAGTGTGTTGATTTATACGGAGGGACAATTGCTGTCGAGAGCGAACTTGGTGTAGGAACTACCTTTACTGTCACCCTTCCGCTACCACAGCTTGCTCTGATTCGCCGTTGACAGCGATCGCTACCTCGTTCCCAGGCTCAGCCTGGGAATGCCTCAAGGGAGGCTCCGCCTCCGCTCCTCATAACTAAATTTTACGAAAGCAAACACACTTAAAGAATCAAAAAGCTTTCAACATAAAACTCAGAACAAGCGCTGTATCATCTACGTAATTTCTTAATCTCAGATTGCGATCGCAAACCTTATTAAAGCGACATTAAACTCATTCAGTAAAAGCCGATTTATATCTAATAAGCTATAAGTGATTTTCAAAATTTACTTAGGTAAGATATTTGAATTTAAAGATTGTATGTATTGTCTATTCCTAATGATACAAAAAGCTAAAGTAATAAAAGAAAAAATAGCAGGTTTTTTATCTTATGGGACAGTTCTTTTTTACAGTAGCTCCTATCATCACTGATAAAATACTGGAATTAGGAAATACTTTATTGATAAGTCACTTTCAACAGGTTTGTGCTACCAAGTGTGCTGCTATAGCAAAAACCTCGTATGCAGTAGGGCTTGTGCATGGAGCAGGAGGAATGCTTTTATTGATTGTGGTAATAGGAACAGCGATTGTTGTTATTCAACAAATACAAAAATCGCAAACACTACCATACGCGATCGCATAAGTCATTTAGTTGATAATTGTTCCTTACATTCCTCGATCCGGTGGCTGAGCCTGGGAATGCCTTCCTAGAGGCTCCGCCTCACCACCTCACTACATACATAAAGTAAAATAATGGGACGCAGCCGCTATCAAGTACTGGGAACTCAACCCCATTTTCTCACCTGCACCATAGTTAACTGGATACCCTTATTCAGCCAAGTAGAAATTGCACAAATTATTTTAGACTCTCTTAAATTTCTCCATCAGCGTCAACGATTAACTCTTCATGCCTACGTCATTATGGAGAATCATCTTCATTTAATTGCATCTGCTGCAAGTTTATCAAAAGAAATATGCAATTTTAAATCATTTACGGCTCGTTCTATTATTGATTTACTTAAGAAAGATAATAATAATTATATCCTTAATCAGCTTGAATTCTACAAACTTAAATATAAGCACGACCAAGAATATCAACTTTGGCAGGAAGGCTTTCATCCTCAAGCTATTTTAGACGAGGAAATGTTCAGACAAAAGTTGGGTTATATTCATAACAATCCTGTTAAGCGTGGTTATGTGGATGAACCTGCTCATTGGCGATATTCTAGCTATCGGAATTACATTGGTCAGGTGGGATTGTTGGAGGTAGAGATGTTGGGGGAGGCGGAGCCTCTACTAAGGCATTCCCAGGCTGAGCCTGGGAACGAGGGGTAAGGATATTTTACAATTCTTAATATATAAAACGCAATTTAAGGACAGTATATTGTTGGCACCATTACCAGTTCTTAAATATCAGCCTTTATCCTAAATCTTGTGGATGACTTCAAGGTGAAAGTAAATTTCTTTTCCCTTACCCCTAAGCTCTATGAGGATTGAGCGCTTCGGTGTCAGGCATCGTATATTTCTAAATTAGCCAAAAATTTATGTATCAATTCCAGATTATTGCACACACGCAAGCGGGCGAATCTATCGGTCTGGTTGGTTCTACTCCTGAATTGGGATTGTGGGATGTTACAAAATGCGTTCGCCTGCGGACAACTGCCGATCACTATCCATTATGGTGGACAGATACGGAAATCAATTTTGGGTCTATTTTGAACTCAGGCGATCCCCCAAGCACTGCAGAAAGAGCGTTAAGCAATTCCCAGAAAATTGAGTATAAATATGTACATATTGATTCTCAAGGCAACGCAAGATGGGAAGCTTTTGGACGGAACCGTTGGGTACCTGTTGATAGAGGCGATCGATACAGCAGCATCGTTGTGGATGATGGTGCATTTGGTTATTTGCAGCCTTACCCCTTTGGGTATGTTAAAGAACCTACTGTTGAAATGTCTTTACAGGAAGTCTCTGAAGGACTAAAAATCGTTGTGATAGGGAGTTCCGTTGCACGAGGTCATAAAGCTTGGTTGTTGAAAGGTTGGGCTTGGCTGTTGGGACAGGCTTTGCAACAAACATACGGACACCAACTTGTGAATGTATCGGAGGTAGGGGCAAATGTCAGCCGAACAATCGAGCGTTTTGCGTCAGTTGTTACGCCAGAAAAACCAGATGTGGTTATTATTGCCCTATCTTTGGGTAATGAAGGGTTAGCTTATTGTCCCCCCCAGGAACGACGCGCAGTTCAAAGGCGCTTTGAAAGTGGCTTGCAGCAGCTTGTGAAAATGACACGGGAAATAGGCGCACGTCCAATTCTGGGAGGGGTTTATCCCCATGACAACTATTCTCCAGAACATCACTCGCTACTTAAGGGGACGCAAAACCGCATGCTCAATTGGGGCGTTCCGGTACTGGATTGGTTGGCAATCCTGGATGACGGACAAGGAAAATGGAAGGAGGGGACGTCTTTCGATCCATCTCATCCCAATACGATCGCTCACCGTCTCATGTATCAGGCGATTGACTTGCGCTTATTTGAAATCGATCGAGAGGAGTTGATAAAAGAAAAAAAAAGTTTCCAGCAGTCAAACAAAGCCTCTATCTACCTCGACGATGGGGGCTTCCAAGTTTTTGCCTCTATTGAAGAGAAGCGTTTGCAGATTGTCAACTCATCACCTTACAGCTATACCATCGCTCCCTATTGGCAGGAATTCCAAACTACACTGCAAAGTAAGGCAGGATTGATACCTGGTGTCTACATTACGAAATTTGTTTATCAAGGAATACTCCCTTTCTTTGCCGTGCAAGAGGATGGCACGATTGAAACTACAGTGAATATTCCCCCTGGTGCTAACCTGGAATACAGTGCTGCTTTCAATCTTTTTTCAACGCCGAACTCACAAGTTTTGTTCCATAACGAGCAATTGGGAATTGTGCAAGAGAACGAGCAACGTCTCTGGGTGATTAACGAATCAGACCACGAGTACAACATCCATCCTATGTGGCAAGAGGTGCGTAGCGTATTGAAAGCCATATCAGGAGGTGTTTATGAAGATCCGTTTCATCCCGAGATCCCCTTCCGTACCATGATGATAGGTCCTTATGGGTTGGAAAGCCGGGTAAAAATACCACCCAAGTCTGCTGTAGCCTTCCAATACAAATGCAAATTATCAGATATCAGCCGTGTCGCAATTATCCCGTTGGGCGATCGCTGTGCCGTGCGGATGATGTTATACAAGATGGAGTACGATGGTCCCGCTTTTCCCTTCGATCTCACGCGCACTACCAATATTGCAGATATTGCGGATATCATCGAAAACGGTTTTTATGATATATGGAACCCTCGCTTCCTACATTACAATCCAGAGGCACACAGAATCTACCACAGTAAATGGACGGGTTTGTCCTTTGCTCATGAAGTTGAGGACACGGACAACCCCCTTCAAGATTTGTCTCCTGTCTTTGAACGGATGCGCGAGCGGTATACAGCACGTTCCGAAAGATTTTGGTACACGCTCCAAAACTGCGATAAGGCGCTTTTCGTTCGCACGGGTCTTGCCGATCGGGGTGGTGTGATGGATCTCATAAACAAGCTGGAAAAACAATGTCAGGGAAAGTCTTTTCATCTGTTGCTCCTTTCTCCTCAATCCAGTCATGAGTTTTCAGACCTCCCCAATGTGATACATTACAACCTGGAGTTTAACCCCGATCGGATGTATGACGATTTAGGTCACTGGATGTATTGCACTTCTGTGATGCGAGGAATTCTTGAATCCCTTGGGGTGTCTAGCAAGAATCTCTTTTGGTGTCCCCCTAAACCTCCAGTCAATCATCTCAATCGGTAAACAACATGAATCTCCCATTGATAGCCCGTGCTGAAGAACATAACGAGAAAATAGCGATCGTGACAACTGAAGGAGCATTTACGTACCGGGATTTGCTCCACACCTCCAGTCAAATTGCAACAAGTCTGCTACAAGATGCAGAAGATTTACAGGAGCAGCGAGTAGCCTTCCTAATTCCGCCTGGATTTCAGTATGCAGCTACTCAATGGGGTATTTGGCGGGCGGGGGGTATAGCTGTACCACTGTGTAATTCCCACCCGCGACCGGAATTAGAGTATGTCATTACACATTCGGGAGCATCAATGATTGTTGCTCACTCAAATTTTGAGAGTATATTGCGCCCCATTGCGGAAGCACAAAATTTGCGATTTATTCTGACGTCAGACATCCGATCGTCTGATGTCTGTAGCCTCCCACAAGTAGAAATCTCCAGACGTGCATTAATTCTCTATACGAGCGGTACAACAGGTAAACCGAAAGGTGTGGTGACAACTCATGACAATATTCAAGCACAAGTGACTAGCTTGATTGTTGCTTGGGGATGGACATCTAGCGATGGCATTTTGCACGTACTCCCATTACATCACATTCACGGGATTATTAACGTACTAACCTGTGCTTTATGGGCTGGGGCGGAGTGCCATATACTGGGCAAATTTGATGCCGACATCGTGTGGAACCGAATTTCTCAGGGCGACTTAACCCTGTTTATGGCAGTTCCTACCATTTATGTCAAGTTAATTGCTGCTTGGGAAGCAGCTTCTAGCGAGCGCCAAAAAAAGATGTCAGAAGGCTGTGCTAAAATGCGCTTGATGGTTTCCGGTTCAGCAGCGTTACCAGTTCAAGTTTTAGAAAAATGGAAAACGATCGGCAACCACTTTCTGCTTGAGCGTTATGGCATGACTGAAATTGGTATGGCGCTATCAAACCCTTTACAGGGTCAACGGTATGCGGGATATGTAGGAACACCTTTGCCGCAAGTGGAAGTCAGATTAGTCGATGAAAGTGGAGTGTTAGTTCCACCAGGGACACCAGGAGAGATCCAAGTCAAAGGACCTGGAGTGTTTTTGGAGTACTGGCAAAACCCCGAAGCAACAGCAAAAGCCTTCCAAGATGGCTGGTTTTTAACTGGAGATCTTGCCGTAGTTGAGAACGGTAACTACCGCATTTTAGGACGGATGAGCGTGGATATTATCAAAACAGGAGGGTATAAAGTTTCTGCACTGGAAATAGAGGAAGTGTTGCGAACCCATCCAGATATTCAAGAGTGTGCAGTTGTTGGGGTTAAAGATCCAGAATGGGGCGAACGGGTTTGTGCAGCGTTAGTTTTGCAACACTCAGATCGGTTAACATTGGAAGCTTTTAGAAGTTGGGCAAAAGAAAGATTGGCAGTTTATAAAGTACCAACTCGAATTCTGTCAGTTGAAGAATTACCTCGCAATGCTATGGGGAAAGTGACTAAGCCAGCCGTGGTTCAGCTTTTCACCTGAAGGGCGATCGTCGGCGATCGCCCTCGTTCCCAGGCTGAGCCTCGCACAAAAGCTTTCTACAAATGCATTTGGGAATAAAAGACCAGTCAGGGCTGAGCGATCGTCCTTTAGTGTTAATTTTTTCGGATCTGGGATGAGCGTCATTGTATACAGATAACGCCAGTCTTGCAATTGTTATGTTTTAACTATTATGACTTTGTTGCAATCCTCTCAGCCAACAAAAGAAAGAGATATACGTACTGTTGGGCGATCGTACCAGCCCTTATCTTTTATATTACTACCTTTATTATTAGTTACGGGTATCGGCGCTCGCTTGGCATACTTACAAGTTCTTGAAGGTCCAAAACTTCGGCAAAGAGCAGAGTCAAACCGGGTGCGGATAATTCCCAAACAACCAGAACGGGGGAACATCTTCGATCGCAATGGTAAAGTTATAGCCACAACTCGCTATCCGCGTTCTGTATACTTGTGGCCAATGGCACATACAAAACCAGCATGGTCGGTTGTGAGTCCGCGCTTGTCAAAAATTCTCGATATGACCGAAGAAGAAATTGTCGATAAATTAGAAGAAGCGGGTGCCAATTCTTCTCTGGTGCGGATTGCTCGCGACCTCAGCGAAGCAGAAATTACTGCTTTAAAAGAGTATGAAAACGAACTACCGGGTGTGGAAGTTCATACGGAAGCAGTCCGTTATTATCCCTACGGTCAAGCCTTAGCTCACGTATTGGGTTATACACGAGAACTCACAGCCGAACAGTTGGAAGAAAAGAAAAAAGACGGTTACCGACTCGGCGATGTTATCGGTCAAATGGGAGTGGAAAAGGCTTATGAAAAAACATTACGAGGTGAATGGGGCGGTCAGCAAGTAGAAGTAGATAGTAGAGGGCGATCGATACGTGTCTTGGGAGAAAAACAAGCCAAATCGGGCAATGACCTTCATTTGACTTTAGATCTTAACGCACAATTAGCAGCAGAAAAAGCGTTAAAGGGTCGTAATGGTGCTATTGTGGCGCTTGACCCAAATACTGGGGGTGTTTTAGCAATGGTATCTCACCCCGGCTTCGATCCAAATATTTTCTCCAAGCAAAGACTCTCTAAAAAAGATTGGGAAAGCGTACAAGGTAAAGGTTTTCCTTTGCTCAATCGTGCAGTCAGCAGCGTTTACCCACCCGCGAGTACTTTTAAAGTTGTCACTGCAACAGCTGGGCTGGAGTCAGGAAAATATTCTCCCAACACAGTGCTACAAACTTTTGGTTCTCTCAGTGTTGGTGGGGTGACTTTCGGCGAGTGGAACCACAAGGGATTCGGTCCTCTGGGATTTGCAGGTGCTTTAGCATGGAGTAGCGACACTTTCTTCTACCAAATTGGTCGGGGTGTTGGCGGTCGAACTCTCATTGAATGGACTCGCAAATACGGATTTGGCGAGAAAACAGGTATTGAGTTTGAATCCGAAGAAGCCAAAGGGAACGTTCCAGACGAAGCATGGAAGCGAAGAGTTTGGAAAATGCCTTGGACGGTAGGCGACAGCATCAATATGTCTATCGGTCAAGGTGCTTTACAAACGACACCACTACAAGTTGCAGCGATGTTTGCTGTTCCAGCCAATGGTGGATACCGGGTTAAGCCTCATTTGCTGAAAGATAACGAGGTAGCATCTAACTGGCGCACCTCTTTAAATATGAAACCATCAACAATCAAAGTTCTCCGTGATGGATTGCGGAAGGTGGTATCTGAAGGCACTGGTGCTGCTCTTAGAGTCGAAACAATTCCTCCCGCTGCTGGTAAAAGCGGTACTGCGGAAGCATGGAAGGGTCGTGAGAAAGCCAACCACGCTTGGTTTGGAGGATATGCTCCAGCTGATAAGCCAGAAATTGTAGTGTTAGCATTTGCCGAACACTCTGGCGGAGGTGGTGGTAGTGTTTCTGCTCCGATAGTTTTGCAAGTTATGGAAGAATATTTTCAGAAGAAGTATCCAGGGAAATATCAAAAACCCAAGGTTGAAACTTCAGAGCAAAAGACTCCAAGCACGGGAAACACGCGGCGGAATTGAGGACGAGACAAGGGGGACAAGGACGACAAGGAAGAAGTACTGGGAACCGATCCCCCATGCTCGATGCCCAATGCCTATTACCGTTGCAAATCCTCGTTTCCAGGCTTAGCCTGGAAATAACTTCAAGGAGGCTCCGCCTCCTGTATTGGGAATTCTATAAACTTTAATATTTGTAGTTCATCAAACTTTCTCATTAGAAATAACTTGATAATCTTTGATAAAGAATTCTTTGTTAGTCCGCGCAGGCGGTGAGTCTAGTCCTGCAGGCGGGTTTCCCGCCGTAGGGAACTAGCGTATAGCCCTTGCGGGCATAGCTTCGCATCGCGAAGCGTCTCCGTAAGGAGATACCCAGAGGGACTTCGTTTGTGTAGTGGTGAATTCCATTCGCCCAAAACTTTTTTACCAACCTAAACGAATAGAATTCGTGGCTATACAATCGAAACCCGCAAGACAGGGGTTAAATTTATTGTTAATAATTATATGCATGAGTTAGGAATTACTCAAAACATTGTCGCCATTGTATCCGAACACGCTCAAGGGAAAAAAGTGCAGCGAGTTTTACTAGAAATTGGCAAACTTTCTGCCATTATGCCCGATGCTGTGAGGTTTTGTTTTGATGTTTGTACTCAAGGAACTATTTTAGAAGGTGCAAAGTTAGAAATTGTAGAACCTGCGGGATTGGCACGTTGTTGCCAATGCGGCTCAGAAATTCCTCTAGCAAAGCCTTTTGGAAATTGTCAGTGTGGCAGCACACATTTAGATGTAATAGCAGGTACAGAATTAAAAATCAAAGAGATAGAAATTTAATTTTGAACTTTTTATTTTAAATTATTTATGTGTGTCACTTGCGGTTGTTCTGATGATGCTGAAGTCACAATGATTAATCCTGAAACGGAAGAAGTACAGCCAATAACTGGTAATGGGAATACTCATCCGCATTTTCACACTCACACTTTACCGGATGGAACAGTTATCTCCCATTCTCACGATCGCGATAGTTTAAAAGAAGCTTCTCACATTCATGCCAACACTCACGGCACCACTATATCATTAGAGCAAAATATCTTAGCAAAAAATAACCTGATAGCAGCACAAAATCGAGGTTGGTTTAAAGGTCGAAATATTCTGGCTTTAAATCTTATGAGTTCTCCAGGTTCGGGAAAAACAACTTTATTAACCAGAACTATCAATGATTTGAAGCACCAGTTAACCGTTAGCGTTATTGAAGGCGATCAAGAAACTGCTAACGACGCCAAGAAAATTCAAGCAACGGGTTGTAAAGTTGTACAAATTAATACGGGAACGGGCTGTCACCTAGAAGCAGCAATGGTAGAAAGGGGACTGCAACAACTCAATCCTCCGTTAAATTCGGTTGTAATGATTGAGAATGTAGGTAATTTAGTTTGTCCCGCCTTATTTGATTTGGGTGAAAATGCTAAAGCTGTGATTCTCTCAGTCACAGAAGGAGAAGATAAACCAATAAAATATCCTCACATCTTTCGTGCAAGTGAGGTTATGATTCTGACTAAAATTGATTTACTGCCTTACGTACAGTTTGACGTTCATCGGTGTATAGAGTACGCCCAACAAGTCAATCCTCACATTCGTATTTTTCAAGTTTCCGCATTGACTGGTACGGGATTGGATAATTGGTATAGCTGGTTATTAAGTAAACTTGCAAATAAGCAGCCTTAAATCATTTGTGAAAAGTTAGATTCCTGACTTCCTTAAGGATTCTATTGGTGGAATAACTGAGTTTAAATCTCTCATTTTCAAAAGCCTGGAAACAATAAGTCAGGAATCTGACCAAACTTACGGTATACTACTACCTGCATCAAAAACTTGTCTTGCAGTTAAAGTCAGCCCAGGAAATGTTGGAGACACGATGCGGTCGTCACCTCTAAACTGGTTAAGTTGATAAATACCCTCAACCAATGAGTAAACTGAAATAGTTTTTTGCTTGGGATTGCCAATAAATCGCCTACCACCAAGAGCAAGGTAATCCACAATCCAGTATTCGCAAATGCCAAACAATTCATATTCCTCTAATTTCAAAGCGTAATCATCTTCCCAGTTAGTTGAAACCACTTCAACTACTAGTCGAACCGAATCGCCTCGTGTAATGATAGACTCTTTTTTCCAACGAGATTCATGATTGGAAACTTGTTGTTTATCTAAAACAATAATATCGGGTTCATAACCACTATTATCTCTTGGTTTAATAACACATTCTTTGGGAATGAAGTAAGGTAGTGAAGAGCGGCGAATTTCTATAAATAACTCGCCGTTGAGCAACCCTGCAACTTCCGAATGCGGTCCTGTCGGTTTAGGCATTTCAACAATTACACCATCATGTAATTCGTATTTGTGGTCTGAATTTTCTGGATACCATTCGATAAATTCATCAAATGTTACTGTTTTTGATAAAGCTTGGGTCATATTCTACCCTCAATCAACCCGAAGTTATAGTTTTAATGGTATCTACGACAAACACCTAATCATAGCATTCCATCGACTATGAGCGGCTGAGTTTTTGTAATGTTGTCTATATATCTCACGTCAGTACAACAAAACCAGTAACCTATTATTACTGGTTACTGGTTACTGGTAGTTGGTTACTGATTAAAGCCAATCTCTATAAGCTGATATCTCATTCACACTCACTTCAATCGGTGCGCCTTTGCCAAAGGGAGGATGGACAGTAATTTTTGCATTGCTAGCAAACCTCTCTAGCCGATTTCCTATCTGTGGAATATTGCTGACTATATGCCAATAGGTAACTATATCAGGACAATCGATAACTAAGGTCAAAATACCATCGTTTGTGGTAATATACCACTGACAACTATAGAGTAATGCTCGCGTGATGCGATCGCATGCTTCAAAGAAGCATCTACCCGTGGAGCGTTCTAATTGCCAACGCAGGATTCTATCTATTTGCGTTGCTTCAGTGGGTGGCATATCTTCCGGGGGGAGGAAGGGTCTCTTCATCATAACTTACCCCTTCTAGCTAATAGCTAAGGTTTATTTAAGTGCCTTAAGTTTAAGCTCTAGACGTAGTTCCGCACTTCTTGGTTGTAGCGCGTTAAACTCTCTAGATTTTTTTGCAAATTAAAAGATGAAGGTTTCAGTGCTAAAGTCCCTAAATTCAGTTCATCCTGAAATCTTTTGATTTTATCGCGACAAGTCTTAACGTCTCCAATAATAGAGTTTTCAATTAAGTAGTCCTCATCAAAGCAGATGTTTGTGCGATCGAAAGGCTTCAGGTTTTGATTTGGGCTGTTCTGTATCACTCGAGCAGTGTTGGCTTTCATTTTCATACTGAATTTGCGAATGAAAGGTAAAGCCTCACTGACGGCTTCATCATAAGTCTTAGCGACATAGAAAAAGCGTGCTAGCATCAAGTTCTCAGTACCACCGAAATTTAAGGTACGATATTGGCTAACTGTTTTCTTCAATCTTTCAAGGGAAAACGGGGGTCCTCCCATCAAAGCAAAGGAATGTTGTGCTGCGAAAGCAATAGCATCTTCATCACCGCTTGCGATATAAACTGGAACTTCTTTTTGCAATGGTTTTGGGTAAACTGTAATGCGATCGCACTGATAGTACCGTCCCTTGAACGATACATCCGTTTCATACAAAAGCTGATGAATCAAAGCCATCGCCTCAAGCATTTTGGGGCGAGATTCACTCATAGGTATGGCGAAATGCTTGTTTTGATCTGGAAATGGTCCCCCTTTGGCGACTCCAAATAAGAGCCTTCCATTACACAGATTGTCCAATGTAGCAATGTCTTCCGCCACTCGGATTGGGTTATGAAACGGTAATAAAACCGCAGCCGTACCCAGCTTGATTGTTGAAGTCACACCTGCTAAGTGTGCTATCAACACCATAATTGACGAGCTGAGATTGAATTCACTGAAATGATGCTCTGAAATCCAGGCTTCTTGAAAACCCAAACTTTCAGCGTATTGTATCAGCGTAACTTGCTCTTTAATAGCAAGATGGGAGTTTTGGTGATGGTTTTCGTAGTTACAAAAAAGTCCAGTTTTCATTGCAAGCGTCCTAACTGTCTTCCTAGGTAGAAACCCAGTGCAAATCCAACCACAAGCGAGGATGTGCGTCTTTCAGCTTGGACATTGGATCGCGTAGCAGCCGCGTTGCGTTTAGGAAAACTACCTGAACAAGCCCCATGTTTTCTGCAATTTCTCGGAGTATTTCCTTATGAGATTGCACGTGGTGCATTATGTTGTCAGAGCAATAAATTCCCAAATATAGCAAGCGCTTGGGAGGTCGTCCCCAGTAAGTAGAGATAACTTTCACATAGCAACCGTCTAATAATTCCCCTACTTTTGGGTAATAGTGATTGACGACCCGGAGAAATTCTTGGGTTAGAATGTCTTCACTAATCATTACAGAAGGTGATATTTGTAGGGATTATCACTTTACTTAATATAACATAAGTTTGTTATATTTCCATGAAAAAGTATTGAAATCATTACAAATTTAAGAATTTATTTTTTATTTTTAATAAGAGTGAAAAATACCAAGTTTAACTATAGTTTAAAAATTAACAAAATACATAATCTTTCAATAGATTATTGAAAGAATTTTAAAGAAAATCAGCGATTGAAATCGCGGCTTTACAGACTAAGCTCACCTACGCAGACTCGCTCTCAAGTCCACGTAGGGAGGCTTTGTTTGTGTAGTTTTAGAATTCTATTCTGAGGACAATTTGCTAAAAGAGGGCGCTCCCTTAGCAATCGTAATTCATACTTGAATTCTTTTTATTACGAATTACGAATTATTTTGTCGCCGTCACCGAATATTGCGTTCCGACACCAACACCTCAGCGACGAGATAGGGCAAATCTTTCAGGTCATCATACCCTTCCAAACCACGAATAGGAGAGATAAAGGTATAGTTTGGATCGCATACTCCAGTATCGTAGACTTGAATGTACCAGCGATCGGGTAGCCCTGCTACAGATAGTTCCACAACATACCAAGACTGACCGATAAGACGAGAATTAACAATGACAAACCACTGTCTGTCCTCATCAGAGATATTCCACTCAGCCATGAGAAATTCTAACGCGATGAGCCCTGCGTCAATTTCAGTCAAGAGCATTGTTCTTTGTTACTCCTTTCCTACTTCTTTGGTATTTGGAATTTCAGGATAGAGTCCGAGTTGTTTGGAAAGTTCTTTTGTAACATGGATGAGAAATTTTGCACCATCTTGATTGCCTTGATGTGCAAATCCAGTGGCTACCTGTAACATTGTTTGTAT
The DNA here is from genome assembly GCF_045999855.1 of Tolypothrix campylonemoides VB511288_2. Lineage (NCBI taxonomy): Bacteria > Bacillati > Cyanobacteriota > Cyanophyceae > Nostocales > Tolypothrichaceae > Tolypothrix > Tolypothrix campylonemoides. The sequence continues at coordinate 225,290 of NZ_JBFPMW010000009.1, read as the reverse complement.
TAAACCAGGATCGATTAATTCTAAATGAGCTTCTAAAATTTCTGGTTCTTGACCGTTAGGACAACGGAGCAATTTCTCAATAAGTTCGCAATACAATTTATGACGTTCTTCTAAAGACTGCTCGGAAATTGGTTCTGAAATTGGTTCTGACATAACTTTTTATTGCTCAATATTTTGTTGCCAAATCCTTTCCAGCATTTCTACTTTTTGCTGAAAGGTAACTGTTCGATAAATAAGATACTTATCGTATAAGATAACGAACACTCCTATAAAGATAGGAAAAAATAGAAAAAGAAATTGTAATATTGTAACAATTTGATGTTTTTCTAAAGAAATTAAGGATTGGTTAGTAAATTTAGTATCAAATAATTGTGTTTGAGATTTATCGGGATAAGAGTTTTTACTTTTTTGCATGGGTGCTAATTGAACTGAGTTTTCACGACTCTTATCGATTTCACAGCTTAATGCTCGTATTTGCACGAGTTCTGTATGTCGTTCCCAAATTATGCTAAACACCACTAGCGCTGGAGAAAGTACGACAAAGGTAACAAAACAAACCGTGAAGAATTGAACAAATTTAGATTTCATATATCAGTTAACAGTTAGTAGTTAATGGTTAACTGTTTGAAGAAGCCCCCCCTATCTCCTTAGCTTTCGCTTTAGAATATAGGGGGGTAGAGGGGAATCTCTGCGTAAATCCTATAGCTTTTATATCAGGAGGGCTGTTTCAGAGTACTTTTACTCAACTGGATTCAAGTTAATTAAATTAATTAGAGTTGTACTCAATCTGTGGAAGGTTTACTCAATAAGAGTTGTAAGATTATTTGGGGTTATGGGTTCTAGTCTTTTAGTTGTTGGGTACTAGTTTTTCTAAAAAGAGGTTCTAGCATTTGTGTACTCAAGTTTTTTTGCTATACACTCATTCGCTACAGCTAAAACCTTAATAAATAGCCATCATAAAACCCGTACAGATAATACAATTAGGGCTTGACACTTTTGGATGAGCAAATTGTGGATTAGAAATTTGGAATAGTTATTAGTAGTTCTTCCTCATCCCCCTCATCCCCCTCATCCCCGTTATCTCCCTTGTCCCCAATTTATTTTTAGGAGCAGATGAATGCGAATTGCTCGTGATATTACAGAAGTCATTGGACGAACTCCTTTAGTTCAGTTAAATAAAATACCTCAGTCTGAAGGATGTGTGGCTCAAATTGTGGTGAAACTAGAGGGGATGAATCCCGCCGCCTCCGTAAAAGATCGTATTGCTGCAAGTATGGTAAAAGCAGCAGAGGAAGGGGGGGTGATTGAGCCCGGAAAAAATATTTTAGTGGAGCCTACATCTGGTAATACGGGGATTGGGCTGGCGATGGTAGCAGCCGCACGCGGTTATCGTTTGATTCTGACAATGCCTGAAACTATGAGCCAGGAGCGACGTGCTATGTTACAAGCTTATGGTGCTTCTTTGGAATTGACTCCGGGAACTGAGGGCATGCGAGGAGCAATTCGCAAAGCAGAAGAAATTGTTGCTACCACTCCAGGCGCTGTTATGTTGCAACAGTTTTGCAATCCTGCTAATCCCAAAATTCACAAACAAACCACAGCTGAGGAAATTTGGGCAGATACAGATGGGGAAGTGGATTTTATTATTGCAGGTGTTGGTACGGGCGGAACAATTACTGGAATTACTGAAGTTATTAAAGAACGCAAGCCCAGTTTTAAAGCGATCGCAGTAGAACCAGCGAACAGCCCAGTTTTATCTGGAGGTGAACCAGGAGCGCATAAAATTCAAGGTATTGGTGCAGGATTTATCCCAGAGGTTCTCCGCAGAGATTTGATCGATGAAGTGATTAAAGTGAGTGACGAGCAAGCAATGGCTTTCGGGCGAAGACTAGCAACAGAGGAGGGTTTGTTGTCTGGTATTTCTTCTGGTGCTGCTTTGTGTGCGGCAATACAGGTTGCTCAACGTCCGGAAAATGCAGGGCGTTTGATCGTGATGATACAGCCTTCTTTTGGCGAACGTTATCTCAGTACGCCCATGTTTCTAAGTAAATAGGTTAGTGAAAATTAATACATTTTTTGCTGGTATACTATTTTGCCAGATGGAAGTACTGAGGTAGGTCCCAGATAAGGTTCGTGAGCTACTCACATTGACCTTCAATAGATGAAAGGTTATGCCTCAACCTCAAGTATTCCCATCATTCCTCTGTCTTCGTGTTCAGAAATATGGCAATGAAACACGGTTTTGCCAGTAAAATCGCGGAACGGTACAGCGATTCGCACTTTGGAGTGACCGGGTACGTTAATATTATCGCGCCATGCCCGGAATGGTTCAGGTAGCCAAGTGCCAGATTCTGCATCTTGCCTTGCAAGTATTTGAAAGGGATAGGTGTGTAAGTGGAATGGGTGGATTATACTATTAAGGTTGTACTCTGATTCCTGCTAAAACAACAGACGCGTGGCTAGCGACAATCTCAGCTTCTACAAAATCAGGTTCGAGGCGTTGCACGCGTAACAATTCTGGTTCGGGCAAATGTTGTCCGGATTTCTTTGCCCGTACTCCAGACTGATTGAATAAAGCATGGTAACCTGTAACAAAGGCTGCTCCACCTGCGGTCAGTCCTGCAAGACCTAAAAAGTAACGACGGGTCAAGATAGATCGTTGATTTTGAGAGTATGTCATAAACAACCAATCACAATTTCTAGTGCAGGAACACGTTGAGTGTAGCCTTCACTTCTTGTCAAAAGCTTGATTAATTTTGCTCAACCTGTGCAGATTTTGCTGAAACGTTTAACTTGATAGCCTAAAGATTAAGATTTGTATACTAAATTCTCGCATCTATGTTAAGAGGTAGGCATCCTTACCCGCCTCTTAAATTCATAGAGAATTGAACTGTATAGATAAAGATGGAATTGGGGTTGAGGTCTTTTCCTTTTCGTAGCATTCATGTCTGGTGAACTACTTGCATTTTACATCAAACTATGGAAAGATTTTTTGGTATCACTAAAAATACGGTAAATCAATCGATTTTAAGATATTTTGACTTCTAATCTATTGATAACCTTGGTGAAAAAAACCAAAATTTATGGCTGTTACTCTGCCGGACCGAAGGCAGGGAAAATTTTTTTGAGCATCTAAGAGGCTGTTTGAAAAGTTATGAAAATACCATTTCTTCCACAACGTCGCACGGCATTAAAGCGGATTGTGCAATATACGATGGTAGGATTTTTTGCACTATCTACATCTTTGGCAGGTAATCAAATCCAAAGTACTCAAGCACAAACAAAACCAGGAGGATTTAAGTCAAAAGTCATTAATTTGGCTTACCAAACCTCTGGGGATATAGTTAAAGCTAAAAAAGCTGTCGAGCCACGGTTTAAGGCATTAGGTGTAACGGTGAATTGGGTAGGTCCATTTCCTGCAGGACCGCAGTTAATAGAAGCAATGAATGCAGGTAAAGTAGATATCGGTAGTGTAGGAGAGACACCACCAATATTTTCCCAAGCAGCGGGTATCACAGAAGTTATTTATATTGCCGGACGCACACCTAGTAAAGGTTTGGGTCAGGGTATTGTGGTAAGAGCGAATTCTCCGATTAAAAAATTGTCAGATTTAAAAGGCAAAAAAGTTGCCTTTCAGAGGGGATCGAATGCCCATTATTTACTAGCAAAAGCATTGAAAGAGGCAAATTTAAAAATTAGTGATGTTCAAGTCGTTGGTTTAACTCCCTCGGAAGCCCGCGATGCTTTTATTCAAGACAAGGTTGAGGTGTGGGTCGCTGGCGATCCCTTTTTAGCTCTTGTGGAAAAAAGTATTCCTATTCGGAATTTGAGAAATGCAAGTGGTATTAATACCTTGAATGGATTTTATATTGCCAGACGTCAATTTGTCTCGGAAAATCCCGAATTGGTGCGAGCGTTTTTAGAAGAAGCAAACAAAATAGGAGAATGGGCTGATAACAACCCAGCGGAAGCGGCTAAAGCGCTTGCTTCTGAAGTAAAAATTGAGCCATCAGTTTTAGAAACAGTGACACGTAGAGCCGTTCGTCGGTTAAGAGCACTCACACCTTCTATCATTGCTGAACAACAGCAAGTTGCTGACTTTTATTTTCAAGAAAAAGTTATTCCTCGCAAGATAAATGTTAAGGATGCTGTACCTTCTCCCGATCTATTACGAGCTATCACACCGCCAAAACTTTATAGGAAATAAATTGGCTCTGACACACAATTAATGAAATGCAAAAAAAGCTCTCTCCTAATATAGGAGAGAGCTTTAGCGCTAGACTACCTTAAGATATAGGGAACACGGGCTTAAGGTATCGTTTGCTCCTCAGTCTAGCCAAATTAAACCAAGTATCTGGTGTTGGGTACTATGGGGAAAAAGGCGTATTCGTACCATGCTGTCCAGATAAAACTGCGAATCCAACGTTGGCGCTTTTCAGGATTCAATTCGTACTCAAATGCGCCCCGTGCTTGGTCAATAGAAGATAAGTGAGACTCGCAGCCGCAACCATGTTGATAGGTAAAACCGTATTTGGAAGCGATGCTTTGTATTTTCATTTGCACTGCAAAGACTTTTCCTGCATGCAACACGGCATCCCATCCACGTTTGTGTTCGCGATCGCGGGGATCGAATCTCAGAGCACGTTCTTCAAATACAGTATCTCTGTAAATAGGCGCAAGGTGAACTTGGTAAAAGCTTGCAGGAAGTTCGTAACCAAATTCTTGAAACAGTTCTTGTGCGATTCGAGCGACCTTCAGTTCGTTCGCCCACTCCGTTCCTTTTGACTCAAATTCACGAACGACTTCTGAAAAATCGGGGTATCGCTCAATCTTAAAGTCTTGTCCGTAAAATTCTAGTGTTTCTTTTGCTAACTGTCCAAATATCTCAGTAAATGCTGGCTTGAGACGAGCCAGTTCTGGGCGTTCGTCAAACAGGTCAACATCACCCTGTTCTAACTTGTACTGGAACAACTGCGCCATCTCAACATAGCTCTGGCGGCTTGTCAGTCCAAAGCTAGGCTCTCCCGTAGCAATGTCTTGCCACACCTTTGGTAATTGTGAGATGGGAACCGCATTCTCTCCAGCGATCGCTAAAACTTGAGGTGCATTGAGAAGAATCATTCTTGTTCTCCAGAGTTATATCCGTAGCAAGATTAAAATAGAGTTTACACTGATTGCCTCTGTTACAGAGTGCAGGGTCAAACCCATCACCACCCTATTGCGTGCCTTTTTCTCATTTCTTGCGATCGGATATAACTAGACAAGTCTTTTTTTATCTATAATTTGTCCATACTACATTTAATAGTAAAAGTCACAAAAACTTTTACTGTAACGCAGGTAAACGCATGACCAGAAAAAGTGTGCAAGCATTCCCCGCTCTCTAAATCCCATAGCTTCAAAGTATTGTCCCATGATGCAGAGAGTGCTTGGTGACCATTGGGATGAATGACAGTGGAAACGACCCAGTCTCTATGACCCTCAAAAGTACGCAAACATTGACCGCTATTAAGATCCCACAGTTTTAAAGTATTGTCCCGTGAAACTGTAAGTGCCTGATGAACATTGGGACGAATCAATATGGAGGAGATAAAACTATCATGAGCCGCTAAGCTGAACAAACAATCGCCACCTGATAAATTCCACATATCCATCTGAACGAATATTATATTTCTTTCTATTATTGTCAATAATATTTCCACTGGGAAGCTCTAATTTCCTTCTATTTGTCGTTAAGGTACTAGCAATAGTAACTACTTTCTCACCCAATACTGCTTATGTAGAGGGAAAAAACTATCAAAATGTGTTTGCGTCTTTATTTTAATAACAAGGGAGAATTGAGCTTACTTTTTCTCTTTGAGGCTCTCGTACTGTGGGTTTATTCGCGAATCCACAACCGGAGTTACTTTGTTGGTATAGCAGCAAATTCTATTCGCTTCAATTATTCTCTCGCGCTGACATAAGAGGGTTAATTATTCTTCAAATAGAAATAAAAATACAGCCTTTTCAGACTGCTTTGCTCATACAAAGTACCTGAGAGGGTACTACAAATTTTTTATAAAGTTCCCCATACTGGAAGAACAAGATAAGCTGTGAAAAATTATAGCTGGAAAAATGATAATAACTACACAAGAAACAACTCCATCAACTTTAGAACCAAATCTCTTTGAGTTACAAGGTTACGATTTACAGGTTACTTATTCAACTAGCAGTTTTACCGGAGAGCCTCTCTTCACTTTCACGACTCATAACCAAAACCTTAATTTCAGCGGTTCGGAAATCCAAGTAGAAGATACTAAACTGGGTCGGATTGTCACAGTGATGCTGAAAAATAATTTGGTAGATGAAGGTTTTGAAAGCTTAACCTTGTTGCTACCAATGGTTTTTCTTGCGGAAGGCTCAAGAACAAGCACAATTCAAACTGAAGTCATTTTTAGCAAGAAACCTGGTTTTGTAGTTCCTACTCCAACGGGACAATTACAGACCTATCAAACGCTCAGCGTCTTTGGTACTGCACAGCGTGTTGAATTTTGACTCGTCAGTCGTTGGTAGTGAGTGGTTAGTCGTTAAAAATACAACTAACCACTAACAACTAACTACTAACTATCTTTACACTTGAGTCACATCTTCCTGAGTTATCTGCTGCTCTACGTTACTAATAGCAGCATTCAGACCAGCAAGTTTAGTTTCTAAATCATCTCGCATAGTCTTTAGAAATTTCAGTTTGCGTTCAAGGCGGGCTTTGCGAGAAACTGTTTCCCCACCATAGCAAGAGTTGTTATACCAAAAAGAAAATGGAAACATAGTTCGCCTTTTTAAATAAGAGCATATTTAAATTGTGGCGAAACTCTAGGTGAGATAACGGCAATAAGAGTGGGGGAAAACCGTCCAAGCAAATGCGGGTTTCAATATTGGTTAAAAGTCGCTTGAACGTAAGCAGCTGCTAAAGGTGGTAACTCCCGTTCGAGTTGGGTGATAACAGTACGATCGAAGGTTGACCATTCTCTTTTGTTCCCAAATATGCAGGGCTGCAAGATTCCCCAGAGTTGATTGTTCCAGACTAAGTGAGAGTGTATCAGCGCCCGATGTCCGAGATGTTTTCGCTCAAACTCACGATTGACGACTTCTGGATTGGCTGTTTCTACATCTTCTACGTAAACCGAGGTGTCTTTTCGTAAAGCAGCGGCAAAGAGAGGATCTTCTTTTGGTAAAGACTCTGGTTCTGGTTCCCACTCAGGCTGTATGAGATTTGGAATTTCAGGGCTTCGCCGCCAGCAGTGAGCAATTTTTCCTAGTTTGAGTTCTGGATTTCTCAGATAGAGAAAACAGCGATCGCATTTTAACTCTTCTCCAAGTGCTGCTAGCAAACTACTAAAGACAGCGTTTGGTTCATTCTGTTTTTCTAGAATATCTTGAATAGTTTTTGGTAAAGTTGAGTTCAACATAAATAACTTTAAAAAAGTACACTCAACTTTATATCTACAATGAACCGTTTTCTCATCAATCTGTAGTATGTTCCCCATAGGGGATTGAGAATTGGCGATAAGTCTATCCTGAGAGAGATGGAAAAAACGGTAAAGCACGCTGCGCTATCAGGGCTGGACTCACCAGTTGCTAGGGCGTGGGAAACCCGGAGGGGGTTTCCCCCGTTGTTCGCGTAGCGTCTCCCCTCCTGAGATAGCGCCTGCCGTCGGTGAATTCTATTCTGAGCGCAAATAGCACTCTTTGGGATGCTCCTCCTATGAGTCAGTTGAGGGTGCGGAATCTGGATAGGGTAACCCTATCCCCAGTTCGTCTAATGACTGTATTAGACCAATAAGCAAAAATATTTATATCTGCTAAACAATCAAGTTTATTTTAATTATGAGAATTAGAAAAAAGGTAATAAATACAACTTCTAAAATCCGTATGATTTATTTTTCGATTTTTCCAAAAATTTGATTTATTTTTCGATTTTTCCAAAAATTTAGATTAAGTATTAAATATTTATGATAAAACAGGATATCGGGTTTGGGTAAATCGTATTAAATTAGTTAAAAAAAAAGGATTGACAACTCTCTACCCTATTCTTGTATTGGAATCTATGCGTATAGCAGCAAGTAACCTGATGCAAGTGATTTGGCTAATAAGAAGGCTTGGCAGATTCAGGACAAACTTCAAAAAAGTAAGATTGAAACCCTATTTGGGTAAGAAGTTAGAGTTCGTATAGGTTTTTCTGTTGTATTGGATATATCTTTTGGGTGATTTATTCAAAGGTATATCTGGGGTTAGATAGTATGCAGATTTGAATTATTTTGCGAATAGTCTCCTAATTAAATTAGGAGATATTGTCAACTTAGGATCGAAAAGAATGAGTAACGTACACACAAAGTTTGAAGCTACTGAAAGCGCTTTTCATGTAGAAGCTTACGAAAAGATTGAGTATAGCCTAGTTTACGTTGATGGGGTTTTCTCAATCAAAAATACTGAGTTGGCAGAAGTCTATAAGGAATTTGGACGTTGTTTAGCTGTTGTAGATACTAACGTAAACAGGCTATATAGCAGCCAAATACAGGAATATTTCGAGTATTACGGCATTGACCTCACGCTTTTCCCTATTACGATCGCTGAGTCAAACAAGACTATTGAATCATTTGAGACAATTGTAGATGCTTTTGCTGATTTTGGTTTGGTTCGTAAGGAACCCGTACTGGTAATTGGTGGTGGATTGATTACAGATGTAGCGGGTTTTGCTTGTTCGGCTTATCGTCGAAGTTCTAACTACATTCGCATTCCTACAACACTCATCGGATTGATTGATGCAAGTGTGGCTATTAAGGTAGCGGTTAATCACAAAAAGCTGAAAAACCGCTTGGGGGCTTATCACGCCTCTAAAAAAGTTTTCCTGGATTTTTCCTTTCTGCAAACTCTTCCCACAGCACAAGTCCGTAATGGTATGGCGGAACTTGTGAAAATTGCTGTGGTTGCTAACAAAGAGGTCTTCGATTTGTTAGATGAGTATGGTGAGGAATTACTTCGCACTCATTTTGGTTACGTTCATGCTGAACCAGAAATTAGGGATATAGCTCATAAAGCGACTTATGAAGCTATCAAAACTATGTTGGAGTTGGAAATTCCCAACCTCCATGAGTTAGACCTCGATCGCGTTATTGCTTACGGTCACACTTGGAGTCCCACTTTGGAATTGGCTCCTCGCATTCCCATATTCCACGGTCATGCAGTCAACATTGACATGGCTTTATCAGCAACATTAGCCGCACAACGAGGTTATATTACCAGCGAAGAACGCGATCGCATTCTAGGTTTGATGAGCCGTCTCGGTCTCGCTCTAGATCATCCCCTAATGGATGAAGAACTCATGTGGCGTGCAACTCAATCGATTATCCTGACACGAGACGGTCTGTTAAGAGCAGCAATGCCAAAACCCATTGGCAATTGCTTCTTTATGAACGATTTAACTCGTGAGGAACTAGCAGCTGCTATATCGGAACACAAACAGCTGTGCCAAAACTATCCTCGTGGTGGTGAGGGTGTAGAAATGTATCCAGCTACCTATAAGCCAAAACTCGTTGGGAGCGAAGTTTAATGTCTCAATCTCAAGTTGCTGAAAAACCAATTGCTCGACCTGTTACACCATTGGGAATTTTAGCAAAACAGCTAGAAACTGTTTTGCTAACCCTAGATGGAAAAACATCCAGTCAGTTAGCAGCAGAGATCGATGTAGCATACCGCTTGTCAGCTGGTTTAGACCCTTACCTAGAAGAATGCACCACAAGTGAATCTCCGGCTTTAGCCGCGTTAGCAGAGAAAACTGCTTGTGAAGCTTGGGGTCAGCGCTTTGACGAAGGGACTACGGTACGGGAACTCGAACAGGAAATGCTCTCGGGTCATGTGGAAGGACAAATTCTCAAAATGTTTGTGTACATGACCAAAGCCAAGAAGATACTGGAAATAGGTATGTTCACTGGCTATTCTGCGTTGGCAATGGCAGAAGCTCTACCCTCTGATGGAGAACTCGTTGCTTGTGAAATTGACCAATACACGGCAGAATTTGCCCGCTCTGCTTTTCAAGCATCCCCCCATGGGGAGAAAATTCGTGTAGAAGTGGGTGGCGCATTAGAAATTTTGCAGAAACTGGCAGCTGATGGTCAGAAATTTGACTTTGTGTTTGTAGACGCTGATAAGAAGGAGTATGTAAAGTACTTTCATACCCTGTTGGAAAAAGATTTGCTAGTTCCTGGGGGATTTATCTGCGTGGATAATACCCTATTACAAGGTCAAGTGTATCTCTCTCCCGAAAACCGTACTCCAAATGGTGAAGCGATCGCCAACTTTAATCGTACCGTTGCTGACGATCCGCGTGTTGAACAAGTTCTATTGCCATTAAGAGATGGGTTAACTATCATCAGACGGATCTAGTTAGTGGTTAGTGGTTAGTGGTTAAAACAATTAGCAACTAACAACTAACAACTAACACCTAACCAACACCTTTTATGACACAATCGATTTCTTTTTCTTCACCAGTACCAGCAACACCACCCTTTTGTGTAAAAACACGTTTTATTGCCCTGTTCCAAAACTTAGGCGCTTTAACATTGCTCTTGTTAGCGCTACCTATTAACGTAGCGATCGTTCTGATTTCTTTAATTTGGAGTTTCTTAAGCCGTCTTTTCAGTACCCAAGAAACGACAGTTGCAGGCGCTAAAAATATCCTTATTAGCGGTGGTAAAATGACGAAAGCCTTGCAGCTTGCACGTTTCTTTAGTGCTGCGGGACACAGGGTTGTTCTCATAGAAACCCATAAGTATTGGTTATCAGGACACCGATTTTCTAATGCTGTGTCTCGCTTTTACACCACTCCTACTCCACAAGACGAGCCCGAGGAATATATTCAAACCTTAGTAGACATCGTTAAGCGAGAAAATATCGATGTTTATGTTCCTGTCACCAGCCCAGTTGCTAGTTACTACGATTCTCTAGCCAAGCCAGCACTATCACCTTATTGTGAAGTCTTGCATTTTGATGCTGATGTGACGAAAATGCTAGATGATAAATTTGCTTTTAGTGAGAAAGCACGAGCTTTGGGTTTATCGGTTCCCAAATCATTTAAGATTACCAACCCAGAGCAAGTGTTGAATTTCGATTTTTCTCAAGAAACTCGCAAGTATATTCTCAAAAGCCTTCCCTACGACTCTGTACGTCGTTTAGATCTTACAAAACTACCTTGCAATACACCTGAAGAAACAGCAGCATTTGTGAAGAGTTTGCCAATCAGCTTGGAGAAGCCTTGGATTATGCAAGAGTTTATTCCTGGCAAAGAATTTTGCACTCACAGCACAGTCCGAAATGGAGATTTAAAACTGCACTGCTGTTCGGAATCTTCGGCTTTTCAGGTGAATTATGAGAATGTTAAGAATCCTAAAATTCAGGAGTGGGTAAGGCATTTTGTCAAAGGGCTAGGATTGACCGGACAAGTTTCTTTTGATTTTATCCAAGCTGATGATGGGAAGGTTTATGCAATTGAGTGCAATCCTAGAACCCATTCGGCGATTACAATGTTTTACAACCATCCTCAAGTTGCAGACGCTTATTTAGGTACAGAACCTTTAGCCGAACCCCTCGCTCCAGTGCCAAACAGTAAACCTACATACTGGTTGTATCATGAAGTCTGGCGGCTGACGGGCATTCGTTCTTTTGCTCAACTGCAATCTTGGATAAGGAATATTTTACGAGGAACTGATGCTATTTACGAGTTGCATGACCCATTGCCGTTTTTGATGGTACACCACTGGCAAATTGCCTTGCTATTGCTTAACAACTTACGACAACTTAAGGGCTGGACGAAGATAGATTTTAACATTGGTAAACTTGTAGAATTGGGCGGTGATTGAGTTCTTTTTCTGTTTATCTGATGCTTGGCTTTTGATAGTATTGGGCTACGTATTTCTATAAGGGTGTACTGGGGGAGTTCTCACTCATGGCGATGAGTTCTTTTGAAACTGCTACCGATAGTAACATCACGGGCGATATTGCTATTGCTAACCACCACTATCTGCTGAAAGAGCAGGGATATGTATATCTTGAAGAAATCCCCGATGGTTTTGACTACCTGGGATTCGTGCAGAACTTTGGGACTCTTATCCCACACAAATACAACGGCGAATATGTGTTTTCTATCAAGGTCGAGCCGAATTTAGGAGAGCGATACCCTGCTTTCACTACAAGCGACGTTGAACCACACACTGAGGGCTATGAGTATGAGCAGATACCCTTACACTATCAATGTCTGTGGTGTGTGAACCCTCCAAGTTGCGGTGGCGGACATACACTTCTAGCGGATGGTTACTCTTTTGTACACTCACTGACAAATGAAGAGCGTGAATACATCACAAACAACCACTTTGATTTTGTAACTCCAAGTAATAACATCGTCAAACATCCGCTCTATGATGTAGAGTCCTGCGAACAACCCATAATTAGGTTCAACTTCAGCAGCATTAAACGTGACAACGCTCCACATTTAAACAACATTACTAACCGCTTTCTACAGTTCTTTGACAACGAAAAAATCTCTATCAAGTGGTCCAAGAATGCCTTGCTAATTTGGGACAATTTCCGCATGCTACATTCGCGAACACAGTATCAGGATCGAGAACGCCATCTGAAGCGAGTTTACATAAAGTAAGTTGATAAGCTCTGAAATGGCAGTATGCGTTACCTATTTCTTATTGATTAACTCATGACTACTACCCCAATCAAAAAAGCTTCTTCAATGGAAGCTAAGAAAAAACTTTTCGATATGGTTCTGGCTTTTATAAAAAGCCAGTGCATTTACATTGCTACCCGCTTGGAAATATTTAATTTCTTAGAGAATGAGGGAGAGCAGAGCCTTGATAGCATAGCTCAAAAGACGAAAACACAACCTGAAAGGCTCTATTTTGTCCTTAGAGCTTTAGCACATTTAGAAGTCTTGGAGGAAAAGCCAGGGCGAGTTTTTGCTCCTACTGAATTATCAGCCCTTCTCGTTACCAATAAGGGACCATCCATCGGACATTTTGCCATGCATATTACAGAACCCGCTCAGTGGGATGCATGGAAAGTCCTTGAAAATGCTTTGCATACGGGTGAAGTACCCTTTGAGAGAGCAAACGGTAAAGGAGTTTATGAGTTTTGCCGGGATAACGAATGGAGCGGCGATACGTTTATCAATGCGATGAGTTTTTTAACCGATCATGCTGTTGACGCATTGTTAGATGTTTATGACTTCAGTCGCTTTGGTACCGTGATGGACGTAGGAGGCGGACAGGGTGGGCTCATTGCTCGCATTGTCAAGCGCTTTGGCTGTAAAGGAATGTTGTTTGAAGTTCCTTATGTGGCTGAAACGGCGATCGCTTATTTGGAAAAGCAAGGGGTTGATAAAGAGGCGGTGCAAATCATCTCGGGAAATGTCTTTGAATCAGTACCAAGCGGTGCGGATGCGATCGTCATGAAATATTTTATCTCAGCATGGAATGACGAAGATGCGATGAAGATATTGCACAATTGCAAGCAAGCTCTCCCAACTCACGGAAAAATTATTCTTTTACAGGCTTTCGTTCCCGATTTAGATGAACCAAAAGTAGCTCCTGATGGTATTATGCCTGGAGTTTTTGCGGTACAGGTGAATGTTGCAGTCCCTGGGGGTGGATGGCGCACGCGACGACATTTTCAGGAGTTGTTTGAGAAGTGTGGATTTCAGTTAGAGAAAGTGGTTGACACAGAAACCAACCTCTCAGCTATGGAGTTTGGTTTAGCGTCTTAATCAGAGCAGGGATAGATGCAACTTATGTCAAACAATGGTAAGGAAGATCGAATGACCGTGCAGCGAGTAATTTGCATCATGGTCTTGTTTTATTTAATCCAAACTTATGGAAGTCTTCCAGGATTTTTCGGTCTTCCCCTAACTATCTACCTTAAAGAGAGTCTGGGACTTTCTCCAGCACAATTAGCAACCTTTAGCAGTTTAATTTTTACACCCTGGTTAATCAGACCACTTTATGGAATTATTGCAGATGCTATTCCCATATTTGGCTATCAGTTTAAAAGCTATTTTCTAATTTGCTATACGCTAGCAATTGCTGTTTTATTAGGGTTAAGTCGCTTTCAATTTAACACAATTTCTCTACTGGCGATTGGCGTGCTGTTAGTCAATTTATCTATAGCCTTTAGCGACGTACTAACAGACAAAATAATGGTCGTTCAAGGTAGGATTTTAAACAATACAGCAGTCTTACAGGCATCTCAATGGACTGCTTTGGGTTTTGGTAAAGCGCTTCTATACTATATCAGTGGTTGGCTGGCTCAAAACTCTAATTTATCAACCGCTTTTTTGCTCACTGCAATTGTACCGCTGATTGGTGTCGTCGCGACCGTAGTATTACTTGCGGATGAAAAAAAGCAGCAGCAAACAGTTGCGATCGCAAGTAGCATCAAATCCCTTTGGTCAGCACTCAAGTCACGACAGCTTCTTGCTGTTATTGGTTTTATTGCTTGCCTTGAATTCTCTCTCGTTCCGCCCCTCGTAAATTACCTTATATATTATTACAAGGATACTTTAAAGTTTGATGCTCAATTCATAGGTCTTTTAGGTACATTTGAAGCTTTCGCCAATGGTTTGGGTGCGATCGTTTTTGGAATCTTTGCCTTTAAGATTTCACGGCGGTCGCTGCTCAATCTTGCTGTTGGCTTAACTGCTGTTTCTACAATTGGTTTGTTATTTATACAGAATCAGCAAACAGCTATCTTGGTGAGCCTATTTTTTGGATTTTTTGCCATGATTGCCATGCTAGGTGTACTAGAAATTGCAGCTAGAGCTTGTCCTGTTGGTGTAGAAGGTGCGACCTATGCACTGCTCATGTCTGTGTACAATCTTGCCAAACAACCCGGTTCCATCTTGGGCGGTTACTTATATGGTTGGGATGTTCCAGTTTCCGCCCTTGTCACGATCAGTGCTGCATTTACAGCGTTCTGTTGGTTTCTCATTCCTCTACTTAAGTTAGAGCAATTACCAGCTAGGGAAATAACTCAGTAAAGCTAACAAGCAAATTCGCATTCAAATGAGACTAAATAAGTTACAACAGAAAATCATCAGTATTCTTGAGCCTCTACCCATAAAAAACGAGCATTTGGCACCTACAGGTATAATTGAGCCTCTTCAAATTAGGATAGGCGAAACTGTCACGGGAGTTTTGCGATCGCTGCGCCGAGGTCAACCGATGGTTTGGGACCCTTGGATACTTAAGGATGGCGATATTTATCGTCTTTTCTACTTAGAAGGACTAGAAGGACAAATCCCTTGGTGGACAATCAGTAAAATTTGCGGTGCAATTTCTACTGATATGAAGCAGTGGCAATATCTAGGAACCATTCTTGAGCCGGAACCAGCTAATGACTGGGAGTCGGGAAGAGTGTGTGCGGGTTGTACCTATAAAGAAGATGGTGTCTACTACCTGTTTTACTCAGCAGGTGGTAAAGAACCACCTCACTTGAGGAATGAAGCTATAGGCTTAGCAACATCAACCGATGGCATACATTTTTCACGTTATTCTCATCGCCCTTTGTTAATGCCAGAAAAGGATGATTCGTGGTATGGAAGAAGTAACTGGACGGGACATTTTCACTGGCGAGACCCTTATATTTTTAAGGATGAGCATACTGGCAATTATTATATGTTCATTTGTGCTGGCTCTAAAGTCAGTGGTAATTTTCAAGGCTGTGTGGGTCTAGCAGTAGCAGACAAAATTTCTGGTCCTTACAAATTATTACCACCTGCTGTAGAAGCACCTGTAAATGCTTCCGATTGGCCTTACTACCACTTAGAACGACCCCAAGTCATTTACAAGAACGGAAAGTACAATCTATTCTTTTCGTGCTTTAAGCAGTTCTT
The DNA here is from genome assembly GCF_045999855.1 of Tolypothrix campylonemoides VB511288_2. NCBI lineage: Bacteria > Bacillati > Cyanobacteriota > Cyanophyceae > Nostocales > Tolypothrichaceae > Tolypothrix > Tolypothrix campylonemoides. Next base: position 209,368 of record NZ_JBFPMW010000009.1, on the reverse strand, counting down.
CAATCCCAATTGGCTGCAAAAAGTGAAGCATAAAAGAGTCACTAATTCATCTCTATATTGGTATATTGCTGACAACATTGCTGGTCCTTATGAGCCTGTTGACAATGATGAATATATTGTTAAGGGGAGCGAAAAAACTGGGATGTATGGTACTAATTTTCTTCAGATATCGGATGAGCCAGAAGAATTTATTGCTTATGGTTGGTATCACAGAATTCATGCTTTAGAAGTTTCAAAAGCATTTCAAGTTATCTGGAAACATAGCTGCGATCGCAGCAGTAATCAACAGCAATTGGGCAATCTTGAAATTTCTCTTTCTAGGAGTCATATCAATCCATTGGAGTCTGTGGGATATTCAAGACCTGGTTTATTCTTGAAAAATCCCGCCTCTTCTAGAGGTGGGAGTGTCACCAAATGATTCGATGTTGATTTGGCACTGTCCATCCCCACCCTACCTTCGCTTGAGGGCGGGGACTTCCGTGGTTGCGTTAAACAGGTTGGTCTCTGGGAACTACCAACAGACGGGGAATAAGAACGTGCTCTGGCTGCTCTAGGATAAAGCGGACGCAATGAGCAATATCTTCTGGTAACAAAACACCGCCAGAATTAATGAAGGATTTGTCTTCTGCATTCCAATGGTCATAAAGCCCCGTATCTACTGTCCCTGGAGCGATCGCAGCAACTTTAATGCCAGTACCAGCCAGTTCCATTCGTAAAGCATCGGTAAAGGCTTCAACGGCATACTTTGTACCATTGTATGCGCCGTAACGAGGTACTGTTTTCAATCCAGAAATGCTTGAGGTGTTAATTAAAAAGCCGCTTCCAACTTTTTTGAAGTGTCGTAGAGCCGTGTAAGCCATTCTATAAACAGACTCAACGTTTAAGCGAACCATCTGGCAAACAGCTTCGATGTCTACTTCTTCAATGGAGCCTACAGTCATCCCACCTGCATTGTTCAGAACCACATCAAGTTGACCAAAAGTTTGAAGGGCAAAATCAACCAGTTTTTGAGGCATATCTACATCTGTGATAGCTCCTGCAAGAACGCTAGCATTGTTTAGTGATGCAGCCAGTTTCTCAAGCTTATCTTGCGATCGCGCACTCAGAACTAGCTTCATACCTGCAGCATCAAGTTCTTGAGCAATCGCTGCCCCAATACCGCTACTAGCACCTGTGATGATAGCTACTTTGTTTTGTAAAAAACTCATAATTTCCTCTGGATTTTTGAACTTTGCAAGTTATTAAGTGCTCATTCACTTGAGTGTTTGTTTGACGGAGCCTTCTATTTTGCTTACCCTACCTGCACCCATACTGAAACGTATTGGCGAGATGAGCAATATCAAGACCGATCGTGCTCTCAAACAAATGCTCTACCACAATTGCTCATCTGTTTTCACTGTGGAGTGTGGTAATTTTTTCTCCATAGCAAATTTTTCAAGAGATCTTTCTCCTAAACTCTAAGGTTAGTTCTCGTACACCTTGAACAAGTTGAATTTACAAAATGTTGGCTGAGAAATCTTGTTGATTGTTGCTAAAAGCAAATTAATCTTGCTTTTTTTAAGCTTTATTTTAGATTTCTTAGGAATTTTTTATTGAGATTTGCTCCTCTTGTAACTTTATCTTGGATAAGGAATAGCACGAGCCATCAATAGTTACCAAATAGATACTAATGGAATTGCGAGTATGCCAAAAACAGAGTATAACTGCCCGGTTGAAGTGACACTAGAAGTGATTGGCGGTAAGTGGAAATGTGTTATTTTGTGGTGGTTGAGACGAGACGCAAAGCGATTTGGAGAATTAAAACAGTTAATTCCTGGAATTACCCAGAAGGTTTTAACTGGGCAATTGCGAGAACTCGAAAGAGATGGATTGATTTGTCGCGAAGCTTATCGTGAAGTTCCTCCTCGTGTAGAATACTCACTGACCTCCTATGGCGAAAGCTTGGGACCCATTACGGAGTTAATGTGTGCTTGGGGAAAAACGCATAAACCTGAATACGAATTTGGCTACTTGCGATTGCAAGGTTTACACGTTCTAATAGTTTCCAGTGAAACAGCAGTTCGCGATCTCCTCCAAAGAATGATAGAAGAACGTGCAGCACGGGTTATAGCAGTTGGGAATATCACTGCTGCTTTGACAGCAGTAGAGCAAATGCAACTTGATGCACTCATTGTTGATATCAGGGGACTTGGTGAGGAGAGTTATAGACTTATCCAGCAAATAAAAAGTGTTGAGGCAGTACAAAGAAGACAAATCCCAGCGATTGCGCTAACGAGGAGTGACGCAGATCGGGGACGAGCAATTCACGAGGGATATGCAGTACATATTGCTGAACCTTTTGAACCAGTCGAGTTGGTGGCTATCCTTGCCAGCCTCACCAGTCGTCCAGATTAACCAAGATATTCCAGCCCGCGATAAAATACAACATGAGTTTGACATACTCCGCGCCCTAAAAGTGCGCGGATTCTAGGCTCAAGCAACAACTGCGGACATAGCCCGTCTTACGTCGTCTAACCCAACAGTTGATGCCCCAACTGTACAAATATTTTTAGCGGCGTTTTCGTCTCTCCCATTCAACGATTGACAAGACCGGCAGCGCCACTGTCTGACAGACAAATCCAGATTTTCTAGAACGTATCCGCAATGAGAGCAAGTCTTGGTAGACGGATACCAGCGATCTATAAATACAACTTGTTTGCCTTTGATAGTGGCAACCCACTCTAGAATTTGGAGAAATTCTCCAAAAGCTAAATCTGATATTTTGCGACCCCAAAGACGTTGCATTCCTTTGAGGTTGAGTGTCTCGAAACAAAGCACGTCAAACTTATTGGTTAAGTCGTGAGCTAACTTCCAAAACCAGTGGCATCTAGCATTAGTCACGCCTTCGTATTTGCGTACCAAATTTTTTCTAGCTCGTTCTCGATTGGAAGAACCTTTTAACTTTTTGGAATGCTGTCTGCTCGCTTTCTTGATGGCGTTGAAAGACTGTTTTAAAAATTGAGGAGACTCAATTTTTGTACCATCCGAACAAGTGAGGAATGTCTTAAGTCCAAAATCAAACCCAGCAATTTTACCTGTCTCGAATTTGATTTGCGGACTGTTTGTATTGTCAACTACGATCACCATAAACAGTTCGCCCAGTGGTGTCCGTTTAATGGTTAATGTTTTGACCGTTCCTTCAATTTCTCTGGATTTCCAAAATTGATAGACTCGATTTCCAATCTTGATCCGATTGGCACCCAGAAACTTGTATCCTGCTTGTTTGAGAGTGAAGGATCTGTACTTCTTGATTTTCTTGAATCCTGGTGGACGAACCCCCTTTTTGTTGTACTTGAAAAATAATTGGTACGCTTTCTCAATGCGCTGACAGATGTCCTGTGCTGCTTGAGAACCCACCAATTGCCAAAACGGGTTCCGCTTTCGCAATTTAGCAATATGAGATTGAAGCTTTGCACAATTCAAGTGCTTGCCCCACATCTTGTAGTACCGATGATGCAGGGCAATGCAATGGTTGTAGATAGCCCCTGACGCGTTAATCGTTCGCTTGAGGTGTCTATTCCGCTTGTGTTCGTACAGCTTAAACTTCAATGATTTCATGTTATTATTGTCCCACATTTGTCGGCAATATGACAGCTTCAATTAAATAAAACCCGGTAACGGGATTGAAACAACCCTCCTATACCCGAGCAAAGGTCTAGAACTTTCTTTCAATTAAATGAAACCCGGTAACGGGATTGAAACTCTGCAAAAGTGCCGTTATTGCATGCTGGCAATGTGTTACTTTCAATTAAATGAAACCCGGTAACGGGATTGAAACCAGAGAGCGATCGCTCGTTTTGTACCAAAAGCTGTGACTTTTAATTAAATGAAACCCGGTAACGGGATTGAAACTGACTTCTATAGAGCAAAGCGTTTTTCTAGGCGTAACTTTCAATTAAATGAAACTTAGCAACAAGATTGAAATATGAAGGAGGAGCGATTTATAGATGAATATCCTCGCCCTCTTTCAATTAAATGGACTCTCTTACTCTGTGCCCTCTGCGTCTCTGCGGTTTAACATACAAATTAAATATGGAAGAGGGATATACCATTTCTGTATAACGATGCATCTAATTAGCCCGCGCAGGCGGTGAGTCCAGCCCTGTAGGCGGGTTTCCCGCCGTAGGCGACTGGCGAACCCGGAGGGCGAACCCGAAGGGGCTTTGTTTGTATAGCCCCACATTTCTAATGTGAGGGAATTTGAAACGCCACTGCGAAAATAGAATTCTCTTGCTAAACAAACGACGCGAGCTTCCGCAGGCTCTGCGATGAGTCCGCGTAGGCTGACGAGCGTTTGTGTAGCTGCAATTTCAACCGCAAGCGCATTTTTTCCACGTTGGGATGCTCCTGACGAGTGGAGTATTTTGAGGAAATCGCAATACAAAGAAAGTTGTATGGCAATCAATACTACAAGGGCTGAGAATTTTTGTGGCTTTGGATCGCCATGGAGAAACTCAATAAATACCTGTAAATGTTGGGTTTCGTTCCTCAAACGCCACATCGCTCAACGGGGGGAACCCCCACACGCGAGTGGCTCCCCAACCTACCCATTTTCGTGTTTCCACGCAAAACCTACGCAGTATTGGTATGGCAATTGCGTCTAGTTAACAGTTAGAGTTTTGTGTCACTAAATCCTCTGACCAAAATTAATGGGATACAAGCCCCGTGCTTCTAGCACGGCTTTTTATTGATTTTTAATTTCCTAATCAACTCTCTGAGTACATCAGATTTTGTTCTTCCAGAGGCTTTGCAATATTCTTCGAGGTGCTCTAACTCTTCTTCTGTTAATCGAAAAAATACACTTTTATTCATTGCTTTGTATATTGATATGATATACAATAGTAACAAATTTAGGGAAAAATAGTGAAAGCAAGGTATCAGTATCGTTTCTACCCAACAGACCAGCAACAGCAGAGTTTAGCTCAGTTGTTCGGTTGTGTTCGTGTGGTTTGGAACGATGCTCTTGCTATCTGCAATTCTTCTGAAAAGCTGCCGAGTAACAACGACTTGCAAAAGTTAGTGATTACGCAAGCTAAAAAGACTGAGGAGAGAGCATGGTTGTCTGATGTTTCTAATATCCCATTGCAGCAATCTGTAGCTGATTTAGGAGTCGCCTACAAAAACTTTTTTGATTCACTCAAAGGTAAGCGGAAAGGTACGGCAGTCGCTACAACGCTTGGAACCCCCGCAACGCGCTGCCTCAAAAAAGTTGGTACTCCACGGTTTAAAAAGAAAGCAGGACGGCAATCAGCAAGGTTTAGAATTGGTGGATTTTCAATTAAAGGCTTGGAAGTCTATTTAGCCAAAATCGGTAATGTTAAGCCGATTTGGTCTAGAAGTTTACCGTCATCCCCATCAAGCGTGACAGTCATCAAAGACTGCGCTAATCGCTATTTTCTTAGCTTTGTTGTAGAGATTGAACCTATTCATGTTGATGCCAAAAACCAAAGCATTGGTATTGACTTAGGTGTAAAAACCTTTGCAGTTATGAGTAATGGGGAAAAAGCAATCAGCCCAGACTACTCAAAGAAAGACCGCAAGATACGCAAACTACAACGCAAACTAGCAAGGCAAGAAAAGGGCTCTAAGCGCCGTGAGCGCACCCGTCTAAGAATCGCCAAAAAACACAACAAACAAGCAGATACCCGAAAAGATTTTCTACACAAGCTATCAACCAAGGTGGTTAGTGAAAACCAAACTATTGTTTTGGAAGATTTAAATGTGTCAGGGATGGTTAAAAATTGCAAGTTGGCAAGGGTGATTAGTTTGCAAGGCTGGCGAGAATTTCGGGTATTGTGTGAGGCTAAATCTGAAAAACTTAGTCGAGATTTCAGAGCAATTAACAGATGGGAACCCACTAGCCAGACTTGCTCTTGCTGTGGGTATCGGTGGGGTAAAGTAGATCTCTCAATTCGTTCAGTGGTTTGCCTAAATTGCGGTACTGAACACGATAGAGATGAAAACGCAGCTAAAAATATAGAAATGGTCGGCATGGGGCATCGGCACGACCTTAAATGTACGTCGAGACAGAGTAAGACGACAACAGTCGCGTCAGTCGATGAAGCGTAAAGAATCACCGCACCTTCAGGTCGGTGAGTATGTCAAAAAAGTAACTCGGCTCTGGGATAGGTGTCATCCCAAAATTGAGTGCAAAGGTCTGGTCGCTCTGGGGGGTTAGCGGTGTAGCAAAAGAATAGTGTTGAGCGAGCTTGCATGCGGATTGTCCCGTGATGTAAAACATTTTTCGTATCTACCATAACAATCGTACCTGCTGAACCGGGACAAGATTTCCAAGCTGATTTGGGAATAGCTTTTTCTACATCTTTATCATCTATGCCCATATAGCTTGACTTCCAAAGTTCGTAATAAAGTCGGTAGTATTGCCAACTCAATAAAGAAGTTAAAGAGCGTGGAATATATTGAAATGGTCCATGCTGTTCTTCAACATCATGCAAGTAAACAAAAATCTTGATTAGACGACGATCTTCTGCATCACTGTGCCATAACAATGTACCAAATTGATGCTCGCTGGGAAAATCTTTCCGTAAATGCACGCCATGAAAAGTAATAGGAAGACCTATATAATTTTCGATGATGCTCAGTAGCCTTTTTTCTGTCGCCCAACGAGAGAACTCTGGTAATCCTGTAACTGTGTAAATTTGCGGCCATTTTTCATCTAGATGCTCATTATTTGGTTTTTCCATGCGAGACAACTGACGCTTAGCAGCTTTGAGCAATTCCAAGCTTGAATTTAATCCTAAATCTGCAATTGTTGTTACACAAACGCCATCACGCTTAAGAGTATCAACAATCCAGCGATCTCTGTCTTCTAATGCTGGCAAATTTTTCTTATACTTCCAACGCTTTATTTCATAAATCAAATCAGAGTAAAGCGCCTGTATTTTACGTTTAATGGTGTTTAACATGATGCGCGTACCTTTAAACTTTAATATTTGTGAGTTAGAGGATGTCTGAAAGTTTTTAGTGATGTATTAATGTTCACAGAGTCCCCTAAATCCCCTTTTGTTAAGGGAATTGCAGGAATATTCCCCAAATTTTTAAGGGGAACGCATGGAGAGTATTTCCCCCCAATTTATCGAGGTGCTAGGGGGAACCGTGCATACAATCTGATACTTCTCGGACAACCTCTTAGGTATTGAGCCGACTCTATTTATAATCCATGTTTTCTAAACTTTATCCGGATTTTTACAAAAACAAAAAATAGGGGAGTAAACTACTAATCTTATTTGCTAAAATGAAAAATTCTAACGAATATGATTCATATATACTGAGCCAAATTCCCTAATATTTAAGACAAATGCCTCTCCCCTAAATAAGTTAGGGGCGCTAGGGGGATCGCATATAGCGATCGCTTTGTGAAATGTTATGAGGAAAAAATTTGCATTTCAGGCAAAAGCTCTGCAAACTTACTCTTAAAATACTGGCAAGCTTTTATCTGAAATTACGGACTTCAGTACTGATAGTTGAAAAACGGCTATCTTATCTTTTAAGAGATTATAGCCGTTCTTTTGTATTGCATCTATTGACAATCGCTATATGTCTTTTTTCAACTTACGCTGCAGGATCTTCTCGACCAATGCCAAGACCCAATAAAGTATTTTTCACATCTTCCCAGTTAAGTCCGCAGTAGTAGTATTTATTCTCTAACAAGTTTGCCAAGTAATACCCTGGCTTACCTCCATTGATTCGGAATAACTCAATGGCAACTTTCTTTTTTGTTGTACCAAACATGAATTCAATATCACCCTCGCTTGGCAAATTTAAAGGATTGTAAAATACTCTTCCCTTAAGGAAGTGCCAGTAAGACTTTTCTGGGGTGATGTTGCGTTGAATAACTCGATATTCAATAGGGTAAACTATTTTCTGCATATCTGCTCCTAGGATAAACTGCAATTAGGAAAGCCCCCAAGGGCTAGTTGGGGGCTACTTGGAGGTTTAGGGATTAGCGTTGGCTAGTGCCGTTTTCCTCTTCGTCGTCCCCTCGGATGTCGAGGTCATCCAAAATGTCCTCTCTATCTACGGGAGTTTCTTGTCCCGACACGGGATCTATCTCAACCCAGGTACGTTGTTTTAACTGGAATTGAAAGATGCGGAAGACGGGCATCCAACCGTTGCCTCTCCCATTGCGCCTTTGATTTGGATCTGTCAATTTATTGCCTCCTGTGAGGGTTGCATTTTTCTGTTGTCCCTCATAGTTCAATTGTGTTCCCTGTTAACAGGGGATACAATCCCGAAGCCAAATTTTTAGGAAATGACCCAATGACAATAAAACCTATTAATCGCGGTTAACTGGGATTTATGTCATAATGATGAAGTTGCGATCGCATCTAGATGCAGTATGTCAAAAGGCAATCCCAATCCGGTTCAAACAAAAGCGTTTATTAGCAAGCAGTTTCAAGCTTACGGTGAGATAGAAAACATCCCTCTCTCAAAGAAAGTCACAGGTATTAGACTCCCGCAAGATGTGCATGAAGCATTATACGGGTTGTGTCCGGAAGATAGAGTGAGTTACTTGCGGCGCATCATTTCAGAAGCGGTACGACGCGATTTGATTTCATAAAACTCTCTATCATTACTTTACAGAGAGAAAAATTCTATGCCTCACAGTCTAGTTCTACACTTGCTTCCTCAGTCTCCCATTCCACCACAATTTCTCACCGGCAGACATCTTCACGCACTGTTTCTCAATCTTGTGAGTTCTGTAGATCGAAAACTGGGCGATTGCCTTCATGACTCCACATCTGACAAAGCTTTTACCATCAGTCCCTTACAAATCAAAACCAACGCCAGTCACAAAAATAAGACCCTAGACCCAACATTGCAGTGGGAACACCAAAAACCAATACCAACTGGAACAAGCTGTTGGTGGCGCATATCTTTATTAGATGACACTCTTTTGGCTCAACTCACCCAACTTTGGCTCAATCTTAACCCGGCTCATCCTTGGCATCTCGGTCCTGCTGACTTATACATTACCACTATCCTTGGGACACCTCACACAACACAACCTTGGGCAAACGCTATAACCTACGCCCAATTGTACGAGCAAGCTTCCGATAGCCAACGTCAAATTGCCCTTAGTTTCTGTACTCCTACTAACTTTCGTCAAGGTCATTTTGATACCGCTTTACCAACTAGAGAATGCGTCTTTAACAGTTTGCTTCAACGTTGGAACAAATACAGCGGTATTCCTTTAGAATCCAATCTCACAGAATTCATTTTCCCCAGTTTCTTTAACATTCGTACAGCTGTAGCAGTTGACTCACGCAGTAAATTTATCGGCTGTGTGGGCGAAATTAATTATCGGATTTTAGGTCAAGTCGATACCTGCATCATTAAACATATCAATGCCCTAGCGGATTTTGCTCTCTACTGCGGCGCAGGACGCAAAACCACCATGGGCATGGGGATGGTTCGTCGTTTGGAAGTTTAACTGGTTAGTGGTTAGTTGTTGGTTGTTCGCTTTCAGCATAGTTGCCTTTAGCAACTGGCTGCTACCCTCTTCCCTCTGACTTTAAGACAGTGGAATATATGGTGGTGCGATCGCTTTTTGACAGTTCACTACAGTTTTTAGTATCTCTACATTGAGACCAAAACCTTTGGTGGCAAACTTTTCTGTATGGGTTCCTCGTAAATTGAAAAAAGTTAAATATTTTTGAGCTAATTGATTATCTAGTTTGGCACAAGCTGCAATTTGGTCTACAGCTAATAAATCCAAAATAGTATCGTGTTCCCAATCTGGAAGGGATTCAAGACCCAACCAATTAGCCACAACTTTTGATGGAAAAAATCCATAACCGTTGAAAAAAACGTAGGCAAAGCTCACCTGTTTACCCACTTCACTGATATCTGTGTTGTTCATACAATTTATGAAATTTTCACGACACCTTATGTTTGAATAAGGTACAAAAGCTTTTGTTAGTGAATATAATAACTTTTTATATAAAATGTAAATTGTATTATAAGGTACAAGAATTAAGGTTAAAGAATCACGAGTAAAGTCTCAAGGATGAAGACAAAGCTTACCAAATAACAAATAGGGTGAGCTTTGCCCACCCTACTTATACTTCAACAATCAGTCGTAAATTTTTAGCAATTCTGGAAGTAAAAGGTAAAAGAAAAAAAGAAAAATGATTTATATTTTCTTTTTCCTTTTTCCTCGTTTTGTACCTGATGCTTATTTAATATTAGCTTTAGCATCCTTCACTGCAGCAACAAAAAATAATCCTGTTAGTGGAATGCTAAGTGCCAAGATAATCGCAGTCGTTTGAGTCCCTAAATCTGGTTGTCCGGAAGACAGTTCAAAAATTGAACCAACCGCCGCTATGGCTGCAATACAAGAACCTGCTAAAAACAAACCACTTTTTGGAGTTATTACGTTCACTATCAACCCACCTATGCTACTGGTTTTACTGCTTGATGCGAAAAGCCATGTTTGGATAACTCCTGTGCTAAAGCCAAAGAGTTATCTACTCTGTCTACAAATACTACCCCGTTCAGGTGATCTATTTCATGCTGAATGCATCGTCCGAGTAAATCTCCCGCCTTTAACGACTGGGGACGCCCGCTTTCATCTTTGTAAGAGATTTCTACCACTTGAGGACGCTTCACATCAAGGTATACGCCCGGTATGCTCAAACAACCTTCTTGAGCAACACACAAATCGCGGCTGACTTTTTTGATGGTGGGGTTAATTAATACCAAGGGGGGATTGGCTGGGTTTTCTGGATCGCAGTCAATCACAATCAGTTGTTTGTTGATTCCTACTTGGGGTGCTGCCAAACCAATACCATCTTTGCTATACATGGTTTGTAACATTTCGCGGATGATTTGGCGCAGTTCCTCATCGACTTTGGAGATTCGCTTTGCAGGTTGGCGAAGGACGCGATCGCCCAAATAATGCATTTCTAATGGTGGATTTTGTAACTTTTTCTTTTCAACAGCAATTTCTATAGGCATGATTTTGTAACTCGCTTATCTTGAGATAGGTCTTATAAGTTCAGAACCGCAACAAACAGCGTCTAAACTTATCTTAACAATTCCAGTTCCTTTACTGCGTCCTTGTAAGACCCATTATGACATTTGCCGCATCTTCCGGAGTTATGTGTATTTCGCCCGTTCTTATAAGTCTCAATTCATACTGACCATGCAATTTCTTGTTCCCAGGCTCAGCCTGGGAACGAGGTGAGGGATCTGACCTATCATTCGCTAACAGCATCCTCATAGGAGAAGGGTTTGGGGTGAAGTCTATTTTGGCTTTAGCGAACTCACCTTAAAACAAAGGAGTTGGAATGATTTGAGACTGCTATTACTTCCTATACAGCAAGATTTAAACCAAGAAATGCCAGTGTTCCGCCAGTCGCTATACGTAAGTAATTGGAAAATTGAGAATTCCGTATAAATAAGGTTGCTATGTTGCTTGAAAAAATACCAATTAGAGAGAAAATCATCAGGGCTTGAGTACCAAGTATCAACCCCAAGATAATTATTTGAATCGTAGAGTGGTTTGGTGAAGATACAAACTGTGGCAGAAAGGCTAATATAAATAACGCTAATTTGGGATTTAAAACACTAGAGAAAACGCCCTGAGCGTAAACAACACGCATACTGACTGGCATTTGTTGCTTTAAAGCAAGACTGTTTGGTTTGTCTTGTATCAATTTAATTCCAAGATAAATAAGGTAAACTGCTCCAACTAGTTTGACAACGAGAAAAAGTGTCTTGGAAGTTTGAAGTAAAACTGACATACCAAAAGCAGCCAAACAGGTATGAACAAAAATGCCTGTCGTTGCTCCCAATGCTGAAACAATTGCTGCTAGAGATCCTTGAGAAAAACCCCGACTAATCACGAGCAGCATATCTGGACCGGGAGCAAAAATAAGCAATGTTGATGTTGCAAGGAAAGCTAAAAAACTTTGTGCTTCAAACATAAACCAATTAAACGATAATTGAGCCTTCTTTGTAAGCTACCCAACTCAATTGGTTTATAGTAGAGCCACTTTTGGTAAATTTTTTAAGTACCAATTTTTGCTAGTAGACTTTTATGCTGTGGTTACCGATCGATCGCACATCGAACATCCCCTTGATTCGGCAGATCTATTTGGAATTACGCAACAAAATTTTAAACGCAGAACTAAAAGCCGAACAGCGTCTCCCTGCAACCCGCTCTTTGGCTGCAAGCTTGGGAGTGTCCAGAAATGTCATTTTAGAAGCTTACGACCAACTCATTGCAGAAGGCTACTTGGAAGGGCGATCGGGATCGGGGACTTATGTAGCTCGGGGGGCTTGTTGGGAATTCTTACCAACTCAAAGACACACCGAAGAAAAAATGACCAGCCTCCTGACAGATTCCCCGATGTCCCTCTCAGACAAAGAAACTGGCGGAATTGACATCATTGATTTTCGCTCCGGGCTTCCAGCCCTAGATTCCTTTCCCCGCAAACTCTGGGGACAGCTAGCCAAGCAAGTCTTTACGGAGATACCAAACGCTCTACTTGGTTACGGACAACCAGAGGGATGCGTTGAGTTACGATCCGTGCTCTCAAAATATCTTTGGAAAACAAGAGGTGTCATCTGCAATCCCGAACAAATTGTCATCACAAGTGGAGCAACTCAAGCATTTTCGCTAGTAGGGGAACTGCTTTTAAAGCCAGGAAGTCGAGTTATTCTTGAAGATCCGGTGACTCGCGAGCTCCAGAAAATATTTATTGCTTTGCAGGCAGAACTCTTTCCCGTTCCAGTTGATGAGCAAGGCTTGCAGACTCACCTCCTACCTCCTGACAAAAAACCAAGTTTTATCTTTGTCACGCCTTCCCACCAGTTTCCCCTAGGTAGCGTTCTGACCATTCAACGACGAATTTCCTTACTCGAATATGCCAAGTCTACGGACTGCTTTATCGTCGAAGATGACTATGACAGCGAGTTTCGCTATGAAGGGACTCCAGTCAGTTCCTTGCAAGGGCTAGATCCCGAACGTGTCATTTATATTGGTACTTTTAGTAAGATTCTCTCGCCTGCTTTACGTATAGGGTATATAGTACTACCAGTCTCTTTGGTAGAAAGGTGTCGTTACTTTAAACGGTTGAAAGACCAACACACTGCATATTTTGAACAACTTATCTTGGCCCAATTTATTCAGGATGGTTATTTGGAACGACATATTGCCAGAATGAAAAAGCTCTATCAAAAGCGACGACAAATTCTCAAACAAAATCTGATAGATCGGTTTGCCGATCGAGTCAAAATATTTGGAGATTCTACCGGGCTGCATTTCGTTGCGTCTTTTCCTAAAATCAACTTTTGTAAAAAAACTTTACAAAAACTTGAATCCCAAGGAGTGCGAATTTACCCTGTCACTGCTCATACTGTCTTTCAAGAGCGCCACCAACATCAAGTGATTCTGGGTTATGGCAATTTGACCATTTCTCAAATTGAAGCTGGTATCCAAAGGCTGCAAAAAAGTTTGAGTGATATTTAATATGCGTAGAGACTTAGCACAACCTCTGTTTGCAAAACTCGCTAATTGCGAGTATAAGAGATAGCATTATTTCTCCTTGCACAAACTCTGGGGTTTGAAGTGTTTAAATTTTTTACCAAGTTTGATTACCTACTTAAAGAGACTTTTCTCGGTTTGCGACGTGGTGGATGGATGAACTGGGCGGCTGTCAGTACCGTCACGGTATTATTGTTTTTATTCGGCATGAGCTTGCAAACATCTTGGCAGTTAGAAAAATTACTGAACCAGTTTGGTACCCAACTCGAAGTATCCGTCTACCTCGAACCAAGTGCTCGCATAGAAACACTCGAGCCACTTGTAGCCAATATGCCAGAAGTCGCTAGTATTCAGAAGATTACAAAAGATCAAGCTTGGACTAAGTTAGTTAAAGAACTAGGTATTTCTAATATTGAGAGTGCGACTCAACAGCTTGGCGAAAACCCTTTAGTTGATGAGTTAAAAGTCAAGGCGCAAAACTCTTCTGTTGTCCCAACTTTAGCGACACAACTGGCTAAGTTACAGGGAGTTGAGACAGTGCAGTATGTAGATGAAGCGTTGAAACGTATTGCCCAATTGCATCAAGGTTTAAATTGGGTTTCATTGGCGATTACCATAATCTTGACGTTGACCGCAGTTGCTGTGACTTCAACGACTATTCGCCTAATTGTCATAGCACGACGGCGGGAAATTGAAATCATGCAACTCGTAGGGGCGACTTCAGTTTGGATTTATTTACCGTTTGTGCTGCAAGGAATCGTTTTCGGTATTTTAGGAGGTGCGATCGCTTGGGGATTTATTAGCTGTCTTCAACAGTTTCTCAGTCGTTGGTTGGCCAATCAACCCGAATTTATTCAGTTTCTCACCAATGGTTTGCAACTGAGCGTACTGCAAACTCTGTTATTACCCATCATTCTCTTGAATTTTGGTGCTGTGGTGGGATTATTGGGAAGTCTCTTTGCTGTTCGTCGTTTTGCTAAAAGTTAAATTTTTGGTGAATTAAAGATTTATTCTTAAACTTATCACTTCTTATCATCGCTTAACTATGCACTCGCAATGGACAGCCCTACTACAAAATCTAGGCGAATGGCAAGGGTCTTTTACTCGCTTCTCTCCTCAGGGTGACATTTTGGAAGATACCCCAAGTGTAGTGACTTTGGAAGGGCTAGATAACAACCAGAAAATTCGTCAAACAATTCGTCTTGGGGGAAGTGAGAAAGTCTTAGAATACAGCACGCTTGCACGAAGTGTACTGTTTTTTAAGAACGGGGCGTTTTCCCAAGGTTCAATTCAACTCGCACCATTTTCTGAATTTGGTGCTGAATTTGGTTTGATTTATGAAAACCAACGCCTGCGTCTCGTTCAGTTGTATGATAAAAATCTTGAGTTAGCTCAATTAACCTTAATTAGAGAACACCTAGCAGGAACTCAACCACCACAAAAGCCCCAGCTGACAGTGGACAATTTACTCGGAGAATGGCAAGGCGAAGCAGTCACGATATATCCCGATTGGCGTTCTCCTGAAAATTATTCTACAAAAATGCAACTACAGCTAGATGGGAATGGACGACTTATCCAAAGTTTAACTTTTGGCGAGCGCACGATCTCCTCAACAGCTACTGTTAAAAACTCTATCATCCACTTTGACCAAGACCCCCAAAAACAGGTACAAGTCTTGCTCTTACCTAATGGTGCATCAGCAACGTCTCCACTCAAACTGTCAGTGCGTCAGCCGTTGTTTCTTGAAGTGGGTTGGCTTATTCAACCAGATTTGCGCCAGCGGATGATTCGCAGCTACAGTGACAAGGGCGATTGGATAAGTTTGACTTTAGTGACGGAGAAAAAAATTTAACCGGAAATAGTTAATCCAAAGAACACCTCCGAAACAAAGCTTTTTTCAGCAAAATTTGATACTCATCATCATTAATGCCATAAGCCCCAAACCTTTCCAAATGAGGATTCATCATTTGGGCGTCAAAGAGTACAAATTGTCTTTCCCGCAATCTCTCTACTAACTTTACCATCGCCACTTTCGATCCTTCGGGAATGCGGTAAAACATCGACTCCCCAATAAAAGCACCCCCAATCACAATCCCTAAAATACCTCCAGCAAGTTCGTCCCCTTGCCAAGTTTCAAAACTATACGCCCATCCTGCTTGGTAAAGTTCCCAATAAATCTTTTTTAACTCTGGCGAAATCCATGTTGTTTCTCTGTCAGCACAGTTTGCTACAACAGATTTAAAATCACGGTTAATTGCAATGCTGAAACGCTCTTGATTTAATGCTCGCCTCAGGGACTTGGGGTAGCGAAATCTGTTATCTAGAGGAATGAGAGTGCGATCGCGACTTCCATACCATCCCAAGACATTATCCTCATCAGCCATGAGAAAATAGCCTTGAGCGTAACCTTGAACAATAGTGGCGATATCATAATTCATAATAACCAGTAACCAGGGATCGGTGACTAGTAACCAGTGACACGTCTAATGAGTTAACTTTAATTATGCCGATTGAGTGATAAAGATATGAACGAATCAATCCCACCTATCACTTTACCACCGGCTCAAAATCCCGTACTTGAGGGAGAGTGGTTGCAACTGAGCTTACATCGGTGGTTAGATGAAGAATTTATCCCAGAGGCAGTGAATCAAAAAATTGCCCAAAGAGCTGCACAGATTTTTGTGCGCCAGAGAATGGAGGGGGAAAACGACTTGGGTTCTCTGGTAATTGCCATTGTTACTGAAATGCAGTCGTTTGATTTTTCCAAAAGTTTTTACGGAGAGTTTGCTATTGCTAACGCCGTCAGCGATTTACTTTTGGAAAGCTTGGGCATTGATAAATGTTGCGGTCAATGATTTTGGTTAGTTGTTAGTTGTTAGTTGTTAGTGGTTAGTTGTTTAAAAGCGCCACTAACTACTAACTACTGACGACTAACTACCAGCTAGACTTAACCACTCCAGGCAAAAGACCTTCGTGCGCCCATTCCCGAAGGACGTTCCGAGATAGCCCAAAGTCACGGTAAACGCCTCTTGGACGACCTGTTAACCAGCAGCGGTTGCGACGGCGGGTAGGAGCGCTATTGCGGGGAAGTTGTTGAATTTGCCGATGAATCTCCAGCTTATCTAAAGGAGATTCTGCCTCTTTAAATTCGTCCAGCAACGCTTCTCTTTTTGCAGCGTACTTTTGTACCAATTTAGCGCGTTTTTTCTCGCGCTCAATCATGCTCTTTTTTGCCATATTATTTTGGTAGCTTACTTTTTAGACAGCATTCTCCATTTTATATAATTACATAAATAATAGCTAATTTATCACTCGTAATTCATCTTTGTTTTAAAAATAACGTAAAAGACAGTAATCTCTCTGTCTTATTAAGGCATTCCCAGGCTCTGCCTGGGAACGAGGTGATACCTAGCCTCTACGGCTCCGCAAAATGAATGCGGTAGACCGCTAGTTTTCTACAATTTTTGCCTTTACCTTTTCCTGCGGAACGTGAAAAGCACAAGGACAGAGGTCAGAGAGTTCACAAGCCTCACAAGCGGGCGATCGTGCTTTACAAATGGCGCGACCGTGATAAATGAGCCGGATAGACCAATTTTCCCAGTCTGGTTGAGGTAATAAACCCATCAAATCTCGTTCAATGCGGATGGGATCGGAATGTTCCGTTAAACCCAAACGTTGGGTGAGACGTTTAACATGAGTATCAACTGTTACCCCAGAATTGATTCCATAAGCATGAGCGAGAACAACATTTGCTGTCTTCCGAGCTACACCAGAAAGTTTTAGTAAGTCCTCCATGCGCTTTGGGACTTGAGAACCAAATTCGCTCACGATCGTTTGGCAAGCAGATTTGATATTCTTTGCCTTATTGCGGTAGAAACCAGTGGAACGGACTAGATTTTCCAACTCTTCCAAGTCAGCATTTGCCAAACTCGCTGCATCAGGGAACTTACTAAATAGCGCTGGTGTTACTTGATTGACCCGCTCATCAGTACATTGTGCGGAGAGAATAGTAGCAACAAGCAGTTGTACTGGGCTTGCATAATTTAAAGAACAAGTCGCGTCGGGATAGAGGCGCTTCAGACGAACGAGAATTTCTATTGCTCGTTGCTTTTTTGATGACCGTTTGCGGATACCAATCACTGGAATAACTTTTGCACCCACTCCAATTGGGTAGTTTCTTTAAGTATGAGAAAAATACCTAATCCTAAAAGTAGCACTAAACCAGTTTGCATGACACCTTCTTGAATGCGGTTGGGTAAAGGTTTACCTCGCAAGCCTTCAACAAGGAGAAAAGCGAGTTGTCCGCCATCCAAAGCTGGTAAAGGCAATATGTTGATGATAGCTAGGTTAATACTGATGAGAGCAGCAAAGAAGAATAAACTACCAGCATCATTTTGAGCAATGTTAGCCCCTATTTCGACAATCTTCACAGGACCAGCAACTTGATTTGCGGTTTCCTGGAAGTTTGTAATCAATTGCCCAAAACCCAAGAATGTCATGGAAACAATCCGTTGAAATTCAGCCGCACCAATGCTCAAAGCTTTGAGCGGATTGCTGACGCGCCGACGCTCAACTTTACCATTAGGAGAAAGTTCTACACCAATAGTGCCATCCCCATTTGCATTTGCTTCAGGAACAATAGTTAAAGATAACGTTTTGTCGCCACGGGCAATTTTTAATTGGATTGGCTGACCTGGGTGAGTTTTAATAATGTTTCTTAAAGCCTCTATCTCTTGGATTGAAGTTTCAAATTCTCTGTTATCGGCTGCTAGTATGACATCTTTTGGTTCAAGCCCAGCTTTTGCTGCTACAGAACTCACCTTTGGTGCTAATTGTTGGATTAAAACCCCAGGTTGAGTTGCTTGTGCTGTACCAATAACAAAAACCTGTGTCGTAAGGAGGAGGTAAGCAAATAATAAATTAGCTATCACTCCTGCACTAATAACAATCGCTCTATCTAAAACAGGACGGTTCCGCAACAAATTGGGATCGTTAGGCGGAATGGTGCTATCCGGATCGTCGTCAGGAAAACCGACAAAACCACCCAATGGAATGGCACGAATAGCATATTCAGTCTCCACTCCTTGATATTTCCAAAGAATTGGACCAAAGCCTAAAGAGAAACGGTTGACGTGAATCCCCTGAGACCTTGCTGCAATGAAATGGCCGAATTCGTGGACCAAAATTAAAACAGCTAAAACTGCGATCGCTGCTAATGCGGCAAAAAATGACATAGATAATGTAATGAACTGATTCAGCTACTTCTATTTTATGCTAACGGCTAATGGCTAATAGCTAATGGCTAATTGCTAATTGCTAATTGCTAATGGCTAATGGCTAATAGCTAATCGAACTGCTTCTACGATTACCTACGAAGTAGGTGGGCATTGCCCACCCCTACATACAGAGGTAGAATTTTAAACCGAAAAGGAAATAGCCATCAGCCATCAGCCATTAGCCATTAGCCATCAGCCATTAGCCATTAGCCATTAGCCATTAGCAATTAGCCAGTCTTCCATTACAACACCTCTCGTCGCAAGTAAGGCTGTAGCGCTTCCGGTATCCGTACCGTTCCATCTTCTTGTTGGTAGTTTTCCAAAATCGCTGCCATTGTCCGCCCTACTGCCAATCCCGAACCATTGAGGGTGTGAACGAATTGAGTTCCTTTTTTTCCGCTTTCTTTAAAGCGAATGTCACCCCGTCGTGCTTGGTAATCTAAGATGTTTGAACAACTGGAAATTTCCCGATACTTACCCGAAGAGGGAAGCCAAACCTCTAAGTCATAGGTTTTGGCAGAGTGAAAACCTAAATCCCCAGTACATAAGGATAAAACTCGGTATGGCAACTGCAATGCTTGTAAAATAGCTTCAGCGTTCTCCACCATTTTTTCCAGTTCTTCATTAGAGGAACTCGGATGGACGAACTTGACCATTTCAACTTTATTAAATTGATGCAGTCGAATTAATCCTCGCATATCCCGCCCGTAGCTACCTGCTTCTCGACGAAAACAGGGAGTATAAGAACAGTGGTATATGGGCAATTGCTCTCCATCAATAATTTCTCCACGATAGAGATTGGTGACGGGGACTTCTGCTGTAGGAATTAGCCATAAATCATCTGCTTGACATTTAAAGCTTTCTTCGGCAAATTTAGGCAATTGCCCTGTCGCTGTCATGGAATCGCTATTGACCAAAATAGGAGGCATGATTTCTACATAGCCTGCGGCTATCTGGCGATCGAGCATAAATTGAATTAAAGCTCTCTCCAGTGCTGCACCAGCGCCTATTAAGGTGATAAAGCGGCTTTGTGCTATTTTTACAGCCCGCTCGGTATTAAAAATTCCTAACTTTTCGCCAATTTCCCAATGAGGAAGAATATTTTGGTTTTTGGGAAGGTATTCATCGCCCCAACGACGGACTTCAACGTTGTTTTCCTCATTCTCACCGATGGGGGTGGAGTCGCTAGGTAAGTTAGGTATTGCCAGTAAAGATTCTTTAATTTTGGCTAGCAGTTCTTTTTCTTGGGGTTCTATTTTCCCAAGTTCAGCTTTAATTGAACTCCCTTCATCCCGCAGACCTTTAATTTCCGGTCCTTTAGGGTCGCTACCAGCTTTTATCTTTTCAGGAATTAGCTTAGCAATTTCGTTACTGCGTGCTTGGAGTTGATTTCGCTTGGCTTCTAATTCGCGCTGCTGTGTATCTAACTCCATCAGCGGTTGAACATCGTAGTTTCCACCACGAGTATTTAACCGTTCCTGCACTAATTGTGGATTTTCCCGTATTTGCCTAATGTCTAACACAGATCTACTCAATTATTAATAGTCATTTGTTATTTGTCATTTGTCATTTGTCATTTGTCAATGGGGATGGAGATTGAAGATAAGTCGCACCCCCTTGTCTTCCTGGTCTTCCCGGTCTCTCTTGTCCCCAATCCCTAAGGCTGTGGTTTAGAAAGACGGTAAAGCAGCCAAATGGAAGAAACAAGACCTGCAAAATGTGCTGTTACCGTGTTGGTATTTGCTTGCACGACAAAGATATCTAGAGGTTGGATAATTCGGCTGGGGTCAATTTGAGTGTATACTCCAACACCAAATTGCGGCAATGTTAATGATTTGAGAATCAGTGTACCGGCGATCGCTTGCGCTCCTAAAAGAGTCAGCAGCATTCCTGTTAGATGCACCACGAGTGCAAACTGTAGGACTTGAACGCTTTCAATTTTTCGAGGACGGTTGTTAGGGTTGGCAGAGTCCAATCTCCTACCAGTACTAATGAGACGAAATGCTAAATAAATGCCTACACCTAAGGCAATGAGTCCAGCAACCGCAAAAAAAGCACCAAATCCAGTTCCCGGATTATTACTGTTGTTAGTTCCCCTGCCTACAAAAGTTGCACTTAGCAAAATCCCGCCAGAGACAATGCCCAGTACTAACTGAGTCCAAAAGCTAATCCAACCTGTCAGGCGAAACGCTTGGGCGATCGCCCGGATTCCAGAGATGTCTGACATACTTAACATTACTAATATCCTGGGCGCTTGTTCAATTTAACATGAACTTTCCCCAGTAGTTATACCCGGATATTGAAACCATTATGAAGGGATAGCAAGGTATTCCCTCAACTTCTTACTTTTTTCTGAAAAGAAAAATGTTAATTGCTGATTATCCTATGTTACAGTAAAAAATAATGTTTTCAAAAATTTAGGGAACTGCTTTGTTTTTTAGAACTCAAGCAGTGGCTTTGTTGTTATTGAACAAGATTTCATTCATTTTCTGACAAATAAAAAACGAAGAAGACATAGTTTGGGGTAAAACTTGCTAACCAAGAAGCGCGATTTCTCTGGAAAATCGCGCTTTTAGGCTTAAAACTGCTTTATGTTGGCTTTATGGGTATCTCCCTCACTCTGATATTTTTGTAGAATAACTATATAGAGATTGATATCGGAAATCTACTTAAGCGTATTGATATGTTTGTCAACCTTCTTTACTGAAAACTATATCTAATCTTTAGCATTACCCTCGGATAATTACTGTCCGACAAAGTTTTGGTTAAGTTGTTCATCAAAAATGCATTTTCCCTTTAAAATTGCTTAGGCGGGATTTTATGCTTAAGCAGTTTTTACGCCATCTGCATCAACCTAAATCGAGGACAGCTGTTATGCTGTTGTCGAATAGCTCCTCAACAAAACGCCAAAAGCTTGGGTAGAGGTATCCACCTGTATACCTCTATAAATGGCGCATCCATCCTACGACTTATCACTTTTTGTTCTTTGGTATTACAGCCTAAGTACCACAATATTCTTAAAGTTTTCGGGGTAGCATCTCAGACACCCATGTGGGATTAGAAGCTTGACCCTTAGGCATTTTTTAGCCATTTACTAACCATGAAACTTGAGGATATATATAAATTCTTTGAAAATCCTCCGCCAACGTATCTCTGTCAAGAATTAGCTATTTGCTATATCTTGTACGTTTTACTACAAGGAGAATCCTACGGAACAGAGTTGATCCAACGCCTGGAAACCGAATATCCAACATACAGACTCTCTGATACTGTACTTTATAGTGCAATTAAGTTTCTCGAAGACCAGAAGGCAATCACTGGATATTGGAAAAAACTTGAAGGACGCGGACGTCCAAGGAGAATGTACCAAGTTTCCCCAGAATGGCAATCGCAAGCTGCGAGTTTAGCTCGTTTGTGGCACCAATACATTGATGAGAGAACGAATCAACTAGTTAGTAGTTAGTCGTTAGTGGTTAGTAGTTTATGGTATTACTAATCACAATTCAACTAGTTAGTGGTTGGTGGTTAGTAGTTTATGGTATTACTAATCACAATTTATACTGTTGTTATGTGACTTGCGCTCAGTTACTTGATAATGAATAAGTCCCCTCCAACTTAAAAGTAACACTTACCGATTTATGGATACTGCCATTTTGCCATCCACGTTACTGTTGACCTTACTATTATCTGTCGGGCTGTTTTTCTTTATTCGAGCTTCGACCAAAGACCGTATGGAAACAGCACACCTGGTTTCAGCAGACGACGAAAACACTTTAATGCCTTTATTAAAGGATTACTTTCAGTCTCGGTCTTACCGAGTGGCAGCGGTAGACCCAGAACACAACCAAGTAACCTTTGAAGGTTATGTTAGACCTAGCTGGTTTTTAGCTGTATTTTTAACGCTTTTAGCTGCTACAGGTATTCTTTGCCTATCGCTAGTCTTATCTTTTCTATTCCCCAATCTCAATCAAGTTTTTGTAGGAATGGTACTGCTTTCACCTTTAAGCGGTACTTTTTACTGGAAAAAAGCCAAAAAACTTGAGAAGGTTTCGTTGAAATTGGAAGAAACCAAGGGCAACGAACGCTTCCCAAGTAAAATTACTGTTGTTGCTCATCGAGATGAACTCATTGAGCTTCAACGGGCATTGAGTTTAAAAAATTGCGAGTCATAGCCGTACACCAAAGACTATCTCTATAAAGAATAAGAGACGGACTTGTAACAACCCCATAAAAAAAAGAACTTAAGAGAGGAGATAGAACGTTCCTTGTGTAAAATGTTCTCCCTGCATACTGTTGGGAGAAGTTACATCGCTCGTAAAGAGCACAATCTATGGTCTGCTCACATCCAAAAACGTTCATTTTCCTCTCTTATCCGCTCTTGCACGCAGAATCAACTCATTAACCAAGCAAATAGTTTGATTGAAGTTGATTGTCCAAATTAGGCTTGCTCCTCACTGGCAAATGAGCCATATTCTTAAAAAAACATGAAAATTCTGAATATACACAGCATTTTTGCCAGTTAATTGTTGTCATGAGTCCAACTCAGATCCTATGATAGCCATTGATGGTTCAGCGACTGGCAACAGCTACTGGTTCTTGACCTGGAGAAGGTTCTAACGTTCTCAGGCTGGGAAATAAGAAATGATTTTCTTCAACATACTGAGCACCAAACAGACCTTTCTCAGCCCAGAAGTAACGATCTGTGGTGTGTTCGTTTCGCTTTACGAGTAGCAACGCAGGTGGCAAGATTCCCTCAGCTTGAATAAATCTTCTTGCTGCTGTCACAGGTTTCTCTTCGCCGCTTTCGATGCTATATTGGGGCACGTGTTCTAAAATTCGTCGCCCTTCTTGACGACGACGGCTCTTCCTTTTTCGTCTCCTTGCCAACCTTCTTTCCTCCTCTTGAAAGCTATAGATTATTGTAGTGATAGCTACAAAATCCGTCGTAATTATAAAAGTTCTAGTTCAAAATTTCAAGAGTTGTTAACCTTTTGATACAAGAAAGATAATTTCGCTAGCAACAGAAAATATACACAGCGATCGAGTGTACTCCGTTGGAACGAGCCAAGACAGGTCAAATTGAGTTAAGCTTTGTTAAAGAAAAGTTTTTTCCAGTTCCTTTTCTTACCATAACTGTAACCTCCACTCCCAATCCCTAACCCCCAACCAAAGTAATGTCAATGTCTACCAGTTCTGAGTTTGTTGCTCTATGCCGAGAGCAGATGGCACTGTTAGCCCAAGCACTGGAAGCATCATTGAGTGTCGTTTATTTAACACAAGAATTGGTAGAGGCTTCAACGACACAAGAGGCGAAGCTAATACCTGTGGTGTTTTACCCAGAGACAGCAGTGGAACGGCAGCAAGATAATGCTTTAGTGTTGCCCATGTCTATTTCAAACCCCGATGAGGTTTCATATAGTTCAGCTTTGACTGTCATGAAAAGAATTCCCCATTCTTCTACAGGTAAAGCCCGGAGATTGGGAGAAACCAAAAAGAATCAGAAGCTATTGAAAGCAGCAGAAGAATTTCCTGCGACCACACGAGAAACCTCAACAACTGAGGCGTCAGAGTCTCATTCCGCAGACGAATACTTCATAGACGGCGATCGCATTGTCTTGCCTCTGATCGGCCAGGATATGATGTTAGGGCTGCTCGTAACAGTTAGGGAAGATCGGCAATGGAACGAGCAGGAAAGGGGCGAAATTGAGCGCATCGCTCAAACACTCTCTTTAGCTTGTGTTATAGATAGACAGAGAGCATGGTTGGAACAGCAGTTACACCAACAGCAAATTCTGCAAGAAAAGCAGCAAGATTTACTCGATAATTTACTCCACCAGTTACGCAATCCATTAACTGCATTGCGAACCTTTGGCAAGCTGCTTCTCAAACGACTGCGTCCGGGGGATATCAACCAAGAAGTAGCAAATAGCATAGTGCGAGAGAGCGATCGCCTTAAAGAATTGTTGCAAAAATTTGATGAAGTGATCGATTTAACAGCAGAAGATTTGGGGTCAGTGGCATTACCCTCAAAAGAAGTTTATGTTGAAGCCAACGTACAAAAAGAGCCAAAAACTTCACTGTTGCTACCCGGTACGGGGGAGAAAGAAACAGATTGCTCAATAATGGATATATTAGAACCCTTATTAGTATCCGCCAGTGCCATCGCTCAAGAAAGAAATTTACAATTAGTAGTAGAAATTCCTCCTCATTTACCTCTAGTACGTGTCAACCGCAAATCACTAGAAGAAGTATTAAGCAATATTATTGATAACGCCTTAAAGTACACTCCAGCTGGAGGTAAGATTTTAGTTCAAGCAGGGCAAGAAAAACCATCATTTCAAGGAATTGCCATTAGTGATACGGGACCCGGTATTCCACCTCAAGATTTGGAGCATCTTGGGGAAAGGCATTATCGAGGAGTACAAGCCCAGACTCAAATTCCCGGAACAGGATTGGGACTATCAATTGCCAAACAACTCATAGAACAAATGCAGGGCGAAATTCAAGTTTTCAGCCCTGCATTAAACACCGATATTACATCCCTAAATGCACGTGGAACCACTGTTATTGTTTGGTTGCTAATGGCTAATGGCTAATAGAAAATTGACCATTAGCTATTAGCCATTAGCTATTAGCAATTAACCTATCTTAATGAAATCTGCAAATTTCTTTCTACAGTCATTTGCAGGTCGGTATCTGGGTCAATAACAACTAAGTCAACGCTCTTCTTACCAAAGAACAGCCCGAGCAATCCACCAATAGCCGCACCACCGAGAACTTCTTCTGTCGCAATAGCGCGATCGCCAGTTACGGCTGATACTGCTGCTGCAGCACCCGCACCGAGGGCTGCATTCTTCACAATTGCTTTTGTGCTAGTCCCTTTCTTAATAGTTTCAGTCTTGGTAATCACTTCAGAAGTGGCGCTCAATTGATATTCCTGACCGTTGGTAAGAACGAGTTTCTCCGCAACGAATTGAGAACCGTTTTTCGCTGGTTTGAGTTTACCTACGACTTGGCTACCAGCAGGAATGACCAAAGTTCCCCTGTCGGTAACTACGTTTTGCCCAACAGTGAGGGTTAAAGGTGCTGTTTCGTCCTTGGTAACCAGAATTTTTTCAGCCTTGTCGTATTTCACGGGAATAACAGTTCCCTCAGGAATGGTCACGGCTACCGGTTTGGGTGGAGTTGTATTACCAGCCGCTACGATATAGGGTGAGTTAATAGCTGAAACTTGACCGGTGCTAACTAACGCTTGATAGATGAAAGCTGCTACCTGTGCTCGTGTTGCTACTGCTTGTGGTTGTAAAGACTTGACGTTGGGATAGTTAACTACCAAGCGCTTCTCAGTTGCTGCTGCAACGGGAGTCCGAGCATAGCTAGAAATATCGTAAGCGTCGTTGTAGTACTGCAAAGTGCTTTCAGTACTGTTGTTAGCAACATAGTCCAGACCGTTAGCCAGTGAAACTAATACCTGCTGGCGGGGAATGTTTTGATTGGGCTCAAAACGATTGCCGGGATAACCAGATAAGAAACCTGTTGTATAGGCTTCATTAATTGCCATGTATGCCCAGTAATTGCTAGGCACATCATAGAATCGAACAGCTTGCCGTTCTGCTGATTTTTGGAAAGCTTTACGGATCATGGCTGCAAATTGAGCACGCGTGACTGCTTGATCTGGACGGAAAGTCCCATCAGGAAATCCAGCAATAACGCCGCGCTGTGCTAGTTCTTGAATGAACTGTGATGCCCAGTAGTTATATGAAACGTCTGAAAAGCTTGTTTGAGCCAAAGAGGCTGTAGGTGTAATTAAAGGTGCGATTGTGCCTGCTGTAATACCTAATGTCATGAATGCAGCACATCCAGCTTGCCAACGAGTATGACCAAACATTTTATTTTTGCTCCCCAACCTTTTTTGTGTTTCTGTTAGTTAATTTGACAATTTTTGACTTCAAAAGTTCCAATTTTTAGTTATCAGCTATGACTTAATATTAGTTACTTTGGTAGAAGTATTAATAATTTTCCACCCTTAATTCTTAGATTTACTGATAACTATTAATCCGATAATTCCGAGCTTTTCAGTTCGTAATTAGCCATTGATAAGGCAATTATGAATTATTTAGACGCTATCCTGACAAAATAGTTGCAAAAAAATCAAAAAATACGTAGAACTACTACAATTATTTTTGGGCTTTTAGGAAATGCACGCACTTAAGATAACCTTCTTGATTCTCAGACTCTGTATGAGAATAATTGTCTTTCAATGACCTACTTTTGTCTCACTTTATCTCTAGTAATGCCTACCCTAGTTGTTTGAGAATCTCTTTCTTTGATGATTGCAATTTCAGTATAAATGAAGCCAAAGTTACTTTGTTCGAGTAAGAATACGGAAATTTTTACCAACGGTTATAAAAAAGTCAAGCGATCGCAAACTCTACCGTAGGTGCGATCGCATTTCTCATGATGAAATTCACGGACTTAAACAGAGTTAAGTCTAGTAGTTATTGTATCGATCGCTGCGAGATAACTGCAAGTTAGAACGCAGTGTCAAATCTAAATCTCCTTCTTGGGGTTCAACAACCACAACTTCGACTTCCTTCTTCCGCAACAAAACGCTGGCGGCTGCACCTGCACCTGCACCAATAATAGGTTCTAACGCTTCAATTCGACGGTTACCTGTTAGCAGTGAAATGACGCTGGCTGCACCTGCACCAATAGCAGCATCTTGAAGAATTTTGCCTGAATCAGCTCCTTTCTTGATTTTTTCCGTTCTCGTAATGACTTGAGAAGTTGCATTTACAGATTGGCGCTCGCCGTTACGGAAAACCAATTCTTGTGCTTCAAATCGGCTACCTTTTCGAGAGCTTCTGCTGGCTGGTTGCATTTGTCCGACAATTTCCGTTCCTTCTGGAATTAAGACATTACCAGAGCGATCGACAATATTTCTTGCTACCTTGAGAGTGATTGCTGCTTTCTCTTCAGGGGTGACCAAAATTTTCTCTTTGTCATAGGTAGTAGGAATGACAACTCCCGCAGGAATAGAAACGTATCGGGATTGTTGTCTGGGTAATACCTGTGCATTAGCAGGAGCCAAAGGCAATATAGGTACAATAGCACCTGTTGTAATAGTCATCGCCATCAATGCGGCGGCTCCAGATTTCCAATTAATAAAACGAGTCATAAAGCAGGGGTCCTGTCGTTTCTTGTTAGTTTTTATGACGTGCTGTTACTGAGATTGTTTCTGACCTTTTTCCAACCTATCTCTAGGAGTATTCCGAGGGTGAGTTCACTATGACATGGGAAGAATATGCAATTGTTCCACGTTATTCTTTTTGTAACGTTAAATTGTACCAACGAACAGTAACGAAAGGCGTAAATGACGTAAATTGTTTGAAACTGTTCCTAAAATTTTGAACGACATCTGTCTGAGAAGAATGAAGTGTACCTGAAACGCAAGTTGATTTGCTGAAACAAGAATCCCATGACGTGAAGTCGTGGGAGTGTCAAAGAATACAGTCTATGATGAAAATAACCAAGTTTGGTCGATCGGAACGCCTAGTACACGAAGGCAGAAGTACGATGGCAGAGGAGCCACTGCGGTGGACGGGTTTCACAGGCTACAGCAAGTGGCGTGGCAGAAGGCGCAAAAGCTTTAACTGTAAGATTTTTCTCTGTCACTAATGGTTGCTTTATTTACGCCGAACTGTACTAGTTTGATTCTACCGATTGCTATGCTATTACCTAATGGTGAAATTACGCCTGTGACACCGAGAGAAGAACTATGAATCTGGAAAAACAGCTTGTCATGTCTGGGGTGATTTTTACCGAAATCTCTAATTTTCCTGGAGAAAATTTGAATTTTCTGAGTTAAAATGTAAACTTTCCATCACTTCTGTCCCAAAAAACATAGCTAACACTCTTGACAAATTTTACTTCGTTATTAAAGGAAACAGATTTGCCTCCGCAGATTCTTTTTTAGCAACTACAAAAAAGCTTTTGCCTGTATGCAACGTCGCAAAAATATTTTTATATCCTCAAATTATAAGTCTGGAGTTATGTAAACCCGGTCTACCTTCTTTTAAGTTTTCACTTCTGAGCGAGCGAAGGTAGCCTTCGTTGAAAATTGCAAAAAGCTTTTGCCCGAGGGAAAAAATGAACTCATAATATTGTTAACATTCGTAAATTTGCTTTATTAGAGACTAGAAACATGATAATAACCTAGTTAAACTAACAGAGAGAGCATCTGTACTGCTTGCTTCTTTAAAATAAGGTGTCGCGCTGAAGCCTCAATGATCCCAAGACAACTTACACTTAAAAACTTTCTCAGTTACCGCGATGCCATTCTAGATTTTCGCGGTTTACATACAGCGTGTGTTTGTGGTTCTAATGGTGCGGGAAAATCTTCCCTCCTCGAAGCTATCACCTGGGCGATATGGGGTGAAAGCAGAGCTGTATCTGAAGATGACGTTATCCACACAGGGTCTAAAGACGTTAGAGTTGATTTTATTTTTGAAACCAACCAACAAAATTATCGCGTGATTCGTACCCGACAGCGCGGTGGAAATAGTGGTTTGGAATTTCAAATAGAAACACCAAATGGCTTTCGCCCGTTGACGGGTAAAGGTGTACGGGCAACACAGGATATCATTTTAGAACACATTAAGCTAGATTACGATACATTTATTAACTCAGCTTATCTCCGCCAGGGTCGTGCTGATGAATTTATGCTCAAGCGACCTAACGAACGTAAAGAGATACTGGCAGAGTTATTAAAACTCAATCAATATGATGAATTAGAAGAACGGGCAAAAGACCTATCGCGTCAGTTTAAAGCACGGGCTGAGGAATTAGAACGTTGCTTGGAGTCTCTAAAAAATCAACTGCTTTCTCGTGAGGCGATCGTCCAAAAACAAGCTGAATTGGAAGCTGACATTAACCAGCTCCAACAAGTCCAAGCATTTGATACGATTCAATTGCAAAGTTTGCAGGTTGTGCAACACCAGAGGCAAAACAAAGAACAACAGCTTAACTTTGTCAGGCAACAATACCAAAATCTAACCCAGGATTGCGATCGCCTTCAACAAGACCGCGCAGCTATTAGCGCTCAGTTATCTGTTTTAGAAAAGTTATTAAGCCAAGAAGCTGAGATTAAAGCCGGGTATGAGGAGTATCAAAATCTACAATCTCAAGAAGAAGTGATGGGTGCAAGATTTGAAGAGTATACTCGCGCCCAACAAGCACGTCAAAAAAACCAGCAGCAACTGACAAAACAAATTCACGAACTCGAACGCCAGCTGCAACACAGCGAGGCGCAACTCGCCGCTTTGCAGCAACAAGAGCAGGATTTGCAACAAATTCTTGGGAAATCAGAAGAAGTAGAGGTCGCTTTGGCACAACTGGCTGCTGCACGCAACCGTCTCGAGCAGCTCGATCGACTGCAGCTACAGGTGTCTCCTCTGCTGCAAAAGCGAGCTTCCTTGCAAACCCAAATAGATCGAGCGCACGCTGGGTTAGTGGCTCGGCTCGAACAACTAGGCTCCACAGAAAACCAATTGCAACGGGCTTCACAGCGACAACCGCAACTGCAACAAGCCGTGATGGAAGTCGCAATCCATATTGAGGAGCTAGAAAAAAAGCGGGTTTATTTGCAAAGAGTTCAGGAGAAAGGACAGGAGAGACGCCACCTGATAGAGCGCTTGCAAGCTCACCAACGAGATTATGAAAGACTTTTGGGAGAATTACAGCAAAAACTGCAAATGCTCCAAACACCCAATGCTTTATGTCCTTTGTGCGAGCGTCCTTTGGATGAACATCATTGGAATCGTGTAGTCGATAAAACTAAAATTGAGTACAAAGATGCTGAGGATGAATTGTGGATAGTTCGGGAACGAATGGCTGTATCGGATAGAGAAATTCAGGTTCTCAGACAGGAATACCGGGATATATCACAACAATTATCTCCTTACGATACTTTACGCGAACAAAGAGGGCAATTAGCAGCACAATTGCAGGCAACAAGTGATATCGAAGAACAGCTACAACAAATAGTTGTTGAGAAGCAGCAACTCGAGCAAGCGTTAGAAGTAGGTGATTACGCTCACGATCTACAAGCCGAATTGCAGCAATTGGAGCAGTACTTACAACAGCTCAACTACAGCGAACAGGATCATGCCCTTGCACGTAATGAGGTGGAACGATGGCGGTGGGCAGAAATTAGGCTCAGTCAAATGAAAGATGCTGCCAAGCGTCAAGCTCAAATACAGTTACGAAAACCGGAAATTCAGGGGCAAATTCAAGGGTTGCAAACTAGAGTTCAGCAAGAAGCAACTGAATCTGAGTGTGCCAAACAAATTGCTGGTCTTGAAAAGTACATTGCTGAAATTGGCTATGATACAGAGCGGCACAACCAGGTTCGCTTGGCAGTACGCAAAATGCAATCTTGGCAATTACAGTATCAACATCTCCAAGCAGCACAACAGCAGTACCCGCAGCTTCGTGCAAGACTCCAAGAGATCGAGGTAGCTTTACAAGGGAGATTGGCCGAGCGGCAAAAACTTCATTCTGAAATAGACAGTCTTGTTCGCCAATTGCAAGAAACAGCAAATCCAACAACTCAAATACAAGAGTTAGAGCAGCAATTAGCTTCTCGCAGGCGTCAGCTTGACGAACAACTCTCGCATTTAGGACGGTTACAGCAGCTAGCCCACCAACTTGAAGCGCTACAACTTCAGTACGAGCAACAGCAGCAGCAATTGCAAGAAACAAAACAGCAATATCGGATTTATCAGGAATTGGCGCAAGCCTTTGGTAAAAATGGTATCCAAGCATTGATGATTGAGAATGTTTTGCCTCAATTAGAAGCTGAGACAAATCAATTGCTCTCGCGGTTGAGTGCTAACCAGTTGCACGTTCAATTTGTGACACAGAAAGCTGGACGCAGTGGAAAATCCACAAAGAAAAATGTCAAGCTGATCGATACTTTGGATATTTTGATTGCAGATGCACAAGGAACGCGAGCTTATGAAACTTATTCTGGTGGAGAAGCTTTTAGAATTAATTTTGCTATCCGTTTAGCTTTGGCAAAATTACTGGCGCAACGGGCTGGAGCGTCGTTGCAATTGCTGATTGTGGATGAAGGTTTTGGTACGCAGGATTCCGAAGGATGCGATCGCCTGATTGCAGCAATTAATGCGATCGCTTCTGATTTCGCTTGCATCTTAACTGTAACTCATATGCCCCACCTGAAAGAAGCTTTCCAAGCTCGAATTGAGGTCAGTAAAACTCAACAAGGTTCTCAGTTACATTTGTTAATTTAGTACGGCAAGTCATAAATACTCAGAAAATCTTCTTTTGCTTGCATACCTGTGGGTGATTTGCGCTTTCCGGTGAAACTCGGCTAAACAGTCATTGTCAGTTTGCAGTTTACTAGCAACAGAAACAATACACAATATTTCAGTATTTATACTTAAAAGAATCTACAGTTGTTCATGGCAATGCATTTTTCTTATGAGACAGAAAACCGGGTTATAATCCAAATGATTATAGTACACAGATAACTTGGTGTGCTTTCAGCAAAAGAGCGTGACAAGATCGAAAAAAACCGAATTTCCCTTAAATTTAGGAATCGGGTGGCAAAAAAGAAGTATAAATGACAACTTTAAGCCTTGGGGCGGTCACAGGCTGGCTCTTAAGTGGCATCTTGTGTTGCTCGTAGCAGGGGCATTACTCCCAGTTGTTCTTTTTGCCGTTGCTGTCGTACACAGACTCTCGCTGAAAGAGCGTGCAGCATCAGAGCGCCGCTTGGTTCTAGCAGCACGCAACCTCACTCAAGATATAGAACGTGAGGTTTCAAGTACAACCAGGGTACTCCAAGTACTGGCAACTTCCGATCGACTCGACCGAGGTGAATTAAAAGCTTTTTATCAAGAGGCGCAGCGCACAGTGCAAACGCAACCGACTTGGTTGGGCGCGATCCTCCTAACACCAGATAAACGTCAGGTCTTCAATACTTTTCGTCCCTTCGGTACCCCACTGCCCTTGGCAAATGAGCCTGAAAGTGTGCGACGCGTTGTCAAAACACTCCAGCCAACAGTAGGTTACCTCGCCTTTGCACGTCTCAAGCAAAAATGGGCTTTCCCCGTCCGCGTTCCAGTTATACGCAGTGGTAAGCTACGGTATGTGCTGACCGCCCTCATCACCTCAGAAGCGCTCACTCGTCTGGTCAAGACCCAAACCACTGTTGATGGCGAGTGGACGCGTACTGTCGTTGACGGTTACGGTGTTGTTGTAGCCCGAACTCGCAATCCCGAACGCTTTGTGGGACATCCGGGTACCCCTTCTTTTCTGAAGCGAATCGCAGCAACAACAGAGGGAGTTTTCCGCGAAACTACCTTAGAGGGAACGCCAGTGTACGTTGCCTTCAAACGAGCCAATTTCTCTGGCTGGACGACCGCCGTCGTCGTTCCTATTGAAGTCATTGAAAGTCCGGCTCGCCGTGCAATGTGGTTCGTCGTTGGATCGGGCTTGGCTTTGCTCCTAGTCAGTGGCGTGGGAACGCTCATCCTCTCGCGATGGATTTCTCAGGGTATCGCTGAGGCTGCTCGTGCTGCAGAAGCTCTAGCCAAAGGTGAATATCCTCGTATCAGTCCCTCACCCATTCAGGAAGTCGCTTTGTTAGGCGAAGCCCTAGAATTTTCAGCTGACCTTTTGTCGCAACGGGAGCGGGAGCGGGACGAAAATTTAGCACAAGCCGAAGCAGCACGGGCTGAGGCGGAAACCGCTAGCCGCCTCAAAGATGAGTTCTTAATTACCGTCTCCCACGAACTTAGAACTCCTCTCAATGCTATTTCCGGCTGGTCCCAGTTGCTGGGTACCGGAAAGCTCAACCAAGAAAAGACACAGCAAGCGATCGCTACCATCGAGCGCAATGCAAAAGCTCAAGCACAACTGGTGAACGACCTCCTTGACACATCGCGAATCGTCGTCGGGAAACTCCGCCTCGAACCAGAGTTACTGAACTTAGCTACCGTGATTGTCAGTGCGCTCGATTCGGTGCGCCATGCTGCTGAAGTGAAAAACATAGATTTGCAGCTACAACTTGCTACCGTAGAACCTGTCGTGGGAGACCAAAATCGCCTCCTGCAGGTAGTATGGAATCTCCTTGCGAACGCAATTAAATTCACGCCTCAAGGTGGACGGGTGGAGGTGAGTCTCTCTCAGGCTAACTCATTTGTCGAGATTATAGTGCGCGACACAGGTGTAGGTATCAAGGCAGAATTCCTGCCACACGTCTTTGAACGCTTCCGCCAAGCCGACGGTTCAACCACAAGGCAGTTTGGGGGCTTGGGGCTGGGTCTGGCGATCGCCCGTCACTTAGTCGAGCTTCACGGTGGGACAGTGCGGGCTGAGAGTGACGGTGAGGGCAAGGGGGCAACTTTCACTGTTATACTGCCATCAGTTCAATCGTGTCATGGTTTGCAAGCGACAGACAGCACTACAGAAGCGGGAATTTCAATCCCACCATCTGTGGCGTAGGAACGAGCACCAGCAATAATAGCGCTCTCAATATTGTGTCGTTGCTCCTCGCTTTGCATTGCAAGCATTGGTCCCAGTCTTGCTGAAGTTGCGATCGTATTTGGCATTACATCCTCTGGCGTAGAAAAAAACCACACTACAGGTAATTCAGCGATAGAAACTGAAGTAAATCCTTTTGCGCTCAAAACCCTTTCGCATTCAGCTTCTTCACCAAAGCGGAACAAGGGTGGTCCTGGAGGGAGGTTTAACTTCATAGTACCTTTTGCCTGAATTGACCCCAAGATTAAACTCATGAATGGATTCCGTGCTGGTGGTGTCCAACAAGTGAAGGCATAGTACCCTCCGGATCTAAGCACCCGAAAAGCTTCAGCAATTGCTTGCTCGGGATTGGGAAAATGGAGAAGCCCCAAGCTGCAGATAACCGCATCAAATTGGTCTGACTCAAAAGGGAGGTTCTCAGCATCTCCTGTATGAAATTCGGCTTCAGGACATCGCTTTCGAGCAATGGTAACCATATTTTCTGCATAATCTAATCCAGTCACTATTGCCTGTCGCCTCACTGCTGCAGCACTCAACCGTCCAGTCCCGCAAGCAACATCCAGCAATCGCCAACCGTATCCTATTCCGACAGCGTCTAGTATGACTTCATTGACTTGAGAAGTCACTTGAGCAGTAGAGCGATCGTATTCAAACGCCACCCGATTAAATCCATCACGCTCGAACTCTTTGAATGCTTCGTAATTAGATCCGTCCAACATATAATTATAGGTGCAAAAAAATAGTAGAAATTCAAATTAACATCCTACCATTCTGATTCTAAAATGAGTCTTGTCTTGGATTTTATCTAAAGTATCAATTGATAAATACTTTATAATCTTCAATTTTACAAGCCAATCGCGACGCTAAAAACGGGCTTGCATCCTTTAAAGCGTCATAAATTAGAATACCTTCTTCTCGATATCGCACAATTTTATCTGAAGTCCAATAATGTGGAGGTGCTTGTAAGTTGCTGATTCTATCTGCTAACTTTACCATCCATATTTCTTTCGGTTCTTGCTTTATCCTTGTTAAACTATCTTCCATCTGAAGATATTTTGCGATGGTATTATTTTTAGTTAAGGCAAGTACACCTTTAGCTACGGCTTCACCAAATTCGATATTGATTTGCTCAAAAGTTATATCGGTATCTTCGATGGTGTCATGCAAAAGCGCACATTGAATTGCAAGATCTCCGTTAGATTCTTTTTCTACATTTAAAGCTGCAATGACTTCCATACTTACAAAGCTTAAGTGCATAATGTAAGGTATGTTTGAACCGGGCATCTCCTGACCTTGATGCGCTTGTGCTGCAAATTTGTAAGCTTTAATATAACTTTCTTGCGACCAATTTTCTGGTTTTAATTGATAGTTTTCCATATTTGCTTGCGTTTTCCAATACCTTAATAAACAAAACGAGTACTACTTGTATGAAAATTTTAAATGTAGATAATAAATCCTAAAGCAGAAAAAACCTTATGTCCACACTACAGGAAATCATTGCTTGTCCTTTATGCCGCAAAACTTTAACCGCAGTTCCACAGCCATGTAACAGGTGCCATAATTCTTTCCAGGAAGAATTAGCAAAAACTCCCTCTGTTATGGATTTGACTTATAAAGCTTTACAAAGACAACAAGACAACTCCATTACGGAGACAAAACCTTTACGTACAGAGTTGTTTCGTTCTCCAATTGTTTCTTTTTTATATGAAAGAATTTTACCCCCACTTTGGGCAGTGGGACTGCGGAACTCCGGCGGTATAGATGCTGAATTTAGACTGTGTACGGAATTCTTCGGTCAAAATCCTGGAATTGTAGCAGACGTCAGCTGTGGTACGGGCATTATGGCACGTCGTTTGGCAAAGTGGGGAAAGTGCGAACAAATCTTAGCTCTAGATTACTCTGAAACAATGCTGAGCGAGTTGCAACAACAAATGCAATTAGAAGGCATATCACCGTCAGAAATTGCGATCGCCCGCGCTGATGTAGAAGCACTACCTCTAGCACCAAATTCTATAGATGCTATCTATGCTGGGGCTGCCATGCATTGTTGGAATGATGCGACTGAAGGAATTCGCAATATTTACCAAGCGTTACGTCCTGGAGGGAAACTGTTAGCAACCACTTTTCTCAAACCATATCCTAGTATCGTGTTTCGGTTTTTTTCACCTGAAGAATTGCGATATATTGTATCAACAGCAGGTTTTCATGCAAACAACATACAAGTAGAAGCTAGTGGATTTTACGGTATTGTTAAGTGTATCAAATAAAAAAGAACCTGTAGGCTATTATTGTATATCCTACTACTAGTGGTTCACCACATTAATTTTGAGGGTTGATTGAAAAACCGCAGAGGCGCAGAGGGCGCAGAGGAAGAGAAAAAGAGGATGAGCTTGAACATCGTTTTACCCATTAAAACTTATGTGGTGGACTACTAGTGCTCTGTCGCAAAAGTTTTGAGGAGTGAAACGTTTTTATCTCGTTCCCAGGCTGAGCCTGGGAACGAGGTGTGCGGAGTTGTGAAAGCCTAGCAAAATTAATGGGACAGACCACTGGTTAGAACTACGATTGCTTTAACTCAAACTCATCAAACTTAATGACTTCTGAATCTGGCTTGCTGGTATCAAACAAGTAACTGCTGACCGTAGCCGTACCCGTATCAAAGATGCTGAAAACAGTAAAGTCATTGCTGGCAATATATGGTGTTGGATGACCATCTTCCCCCAGAAAGGGATGAATTGTTGGTATTACGGGTTCTAAACCATATGGATCTCCAAGTTCGACATAATCCTCTCGATAACCTATGGGAACTTTTCGCTTGCGATCGCCCCAAGCCGCACCGTATGAATTACCAACATTTGATGTTTCGATAAAATGTACTTGAGTGGAACTGACAAAGCGGTTCCACAAATGGGAATGCCCGTAAAATACTAACTGTACGCCTGCGGCTTCTAATAAAGGCATAACATCGCGAATGAGGTAATCAGCCTCTTTAGGGTACTCGTAACGTACTGCTTTAATATTGCCCAATGTATCGCGTTCTATGATTTGTACTGGCTCGGTATATGCTGGAACCACGTTATCACCAAGCGAATGAGGCGGGTGGTGCAGCATCACCACTTTGTACTTTGCTTGCTGAAATTCAGGGCTATTTAATTCTTGTACCAGCCAATTGTACTGCGTACTGCCTTTTGCGATCGCCTCATAAATATGCTGTCCGTAACCCCAATTCTCTGGTTTATTTAAATCTTTTGCACTTTCGTTGTATCTGCCTCTAGCATCTGCATCTAAGAGATGAGTGCGCCACATATTTGTAGCATATAACACTATTAATCCCACATCACCCAAAGTGACCGAGTAGTAAGTTTTTCCTCCTTCTGGACTTTGAGGTAGGGTAAAAAGTTCTTCGTAAGTATCGGTATTAAAAGAATTGTTTTTCAGCGAGTCTTTGCCGTATAAATTTTGAGCAATTGAGCGAGGAATTGTCTTATCAAATTCCGTATTTAAACTTTCACACCCAAAGCGTCCCATAATCTCATGATTGCCAATGCAAGTAAACATTGGGGCGTGTTGAATGATTTCACCTCCAGTATAAAATGTTGTAGTCCCATTTTTGCTCATTTCAAATTTGGCACGACCTTGCAAACAAGGAAAGAACGCACCCCCACGATTATCATCAAACCATTCGGAAGCGCGGTCTGGAATATTTGCTAAATCACCAGCAAACCAAACAGCATCTACGTAACCAACAGTTTCCACAACTTTCTGTAAATTGGCTGCTACCATAGGCTTGATTTGATGGTCGGAAGTCAGCAAAATTTTTAGGGGCGTTCCCGGCTGTGGTGCAGGTGCAAGGGTAAACACTTTGCTACTAACGCTTTCGCCATCTTCTCTCACACTTGTAACGTGGTAAGAAACGCGTATGTTAGGAGTTAAATCTTTTACCTCAGCCTCATGACGCCAAATATCGCGCATGACAGGATGTTGGTAAATTTGTCCATCCCGTGATTGGGTTGCGACACGTGAATTTTGGTCTTCGCGTACCCGACTGAGTTTGGTCGTTTTAGCAATAGCAGTATGAGCTAGATTCTTACCGTAAGCAACTATATGCCCGGAACCAGCAAATTCAGTAAACCACACAACTCGTACCGAACTTTCGGTTGGAAGTTGCAGGAAAGGATCGGTAAGCAACTGTGGTGGTGACATTATTTTTTCCCTAAATAAACTCACGTTAATCAGGTTAATCTATCCTGAAAATAGGGGCTAGGGGTTAGGGGCTCGGCAAGAGGAATTTTTACTCCATTGTAAATTATTGTTCCTTTGCTTGCATCTTCTATGCCTTTTGGCATAAATACGTTATCCGATGTAGATAGGAAGTGATTATCAAAGGGATTAATTGTAAGATACATCTAAACTTTCTTGCGAATGACTCTACCTGCATCAAGCGGACAAACTGTTGCTTTTAGAGACAGTGCCTCGGAGAGATAGACTGAAACGGTTTTAGCCTTTTAGAATGCTTTTACTATCACTCGACAAATACAAAAGAGTCGATTTGTGCATCTTGTTACTTAAAAAGAATTGAGGCTTGACCATGAATACAATTCGTGTTGTTTTAATTGAAGATCACGAGCTAACTCGGATCGGTATAGTAGCTGCTTTGAAGCAACAAAATGGAATTGAGGTGATTGGTGAAGCCAAGGATGCAAGGTCAGGTTTAAAGCTTCTGAAATCAACAAGACCAGACGTTGCTATAGTCGATGTCGATCTACCTGATATGAGTGGCATTGAGTTGATCCAGCACTTCAACAATTCTGAGGAAGCAAGCGAGATACCAGAAACCAAGATTTTGATTATGACAATGCAGGATAATGAGGAAACCGTGCTAGCAGCTTTTGCGGCTGGGGCAGATTCTTATTATATGAAAGATGGCAGTATTAATAAACTGGCTGATGCATTGCGGTCAACTTATGAAGGCAATTCTTGGATCGATCCGACCATTGCTCGTATTATCTTGCAACATAGCAATAAAACTTACGCAGAAACTCAATCAGGTTCTGAAAATACAACAGTTTCTATCAATGGTTTATCAGCTGAGGAAAGCCAGATTATTCCAAGCTATCCCTTAACAGCTCGCGAGTTAGACGTCCTCAGACTTATTGTAGATGGATGTAGTAATGCAGATATTGCCGAAAAACTTTATATCACTGTAGGTACTGTCAAAACTCACGTCCGCAACCTTTTGAATAAGCTTTGTGTAAGCGATCGCACGCAAGTTGCGGTGCTTGCTTTGCGAGCAGGCTTAGTTAGATAACCTGTCAGTGGTTGGTGGTTGGTGGTTGGTGGATTGCATGGCGAGCAAACCACTAACGAATAACAACTAACAACTAACCACTCACAATTAACCCTAAAACCCATGCAAAAAATACTTGGAAAAGCTATCTCCTATTGGATAGACTCAACATCAGAGAACAACTTTTCACCACTCCTTAATACTGTAACAGTAGATGTTGCGATCGTTGGAGCAGGTATCGCTGGAATCACTGCTGCTACATTGTTAAAGCGTGCTGGCAAAACTGTTGCTGTGATTGAATCGAATCGCATAGCAACAGGTGTCAGCGGTCATACAACTGCTAAAATCACCTCGCTTCATCAATTGATTTATGCAGAGTTAATCGAGAAATTTGGCGAAGAAAAAGCTAGAGTTTACGCACAGTCAAATCAAGCAGCATTAGAACGTATCGCGGCTTTTGTGGAAGAAGAACAAATAGATTGTGACTTCAGCCGCCAAAGTGCTTATTCTTTTACAGAATCTCAAGATCAACTCAACCAAATTGAGAAAGAAGTAGAAGCTGCACTTAAATTAGGGCTTCCTGCTTCTTTTGTACGGCAAACTTCCTTACCTTTTCCTATTGCTGGTGCAATTAAATTTGACAACCAAGCGCAGTTTCACTCACGCAAATATTTACTGCACCTTGCTAAAAGCATTGCAGGAAATGGTAGCTATGTGTTTGAGAACACGCGAGTACAAAAGGTTGATGAAGAGAGCCCCTGTCAAGTCATTACCGATAAGGGAACTGTTCTAGCACGGGATGTCATTATTACGACAAATTTGCCAATCCTAGACCAGGGCTTGTTTTTCGCCAAAACTTATCCCAAGCGTTCTTACATTATTGGTGCCAGGATTGAGGCATCCAAAGCACCCAAAGGAATGTATATTGGCATTGGGGAAACATATTACTCAATTCGTACCACTCCCTACCAAAATGGTTTACTCCTTCTTGTTGGTGGTGGAGGTCATAAAGTGGGTACTGTGACTAACACGGAAGAAAAGTACCTCGATTTGGAAGCATTTGCACGTTCTCGCTTTGGGATTGATTCTTTTGAGTATCGTTGGTCAACTCAAGATGCTGTTTCCTTCGATCGCTTGCCTTATATTGGTAAGTTGACACCATTCAACAACCATGTATATGTAGCCACTGGTTTTAGCCTTTGGGGAATGACAAAGGGAACATTATCTGGAATGCTACTTGCAGACAGAATATTGGGTATAGAGAATCCTTGGGCTGAACTTTACGATGCAACCCGTGCAACGCCATTTGTGAGTTTGGAAGGGGTTAAGCAGAACCTTGATGTAGGCGTTCATTGGGTAGGCGATCGTATTAAAGGAATTGGTCATTCTTGCGTTGATGTTGCCAATGGTGAAGGAAAAATAGTCACTGTTAATGGCAAAAAGGTAGCAGCTTACAGAGATGAAGGAGGAGAAATTCATGCAGTCTCTGCGGTGTGTCCTCATTTAGGTTGTGTTGTTGCCTGGAACAGTGCAGAGAAAAGTTGGGATTGCCCCTGTCATGGTTCCCGTTTCAACTCTGACGGAAAAATACTGCACGGACCAACGGTAAAAGATTTAGAGTGACTGATAACTAGCACATGAAGGCAGAAGTACGGAGGCAGAGGGCAGAAGGCGCAAAAGCTTTTTTTGTAAGCTTTTTATCTGTTACTAATGGCTGCCTTATTTACGTCCCGCTGTACTAGTAATTAATCAAGGGTTAGCGATCGCTCGTTACTAAATTTTGACAGTGGTTTTTGCCTAAATGAACCACACTGTTGGTAGGGGTGCAAA
This sequence comes from Tolypothrix campylonemoides VB511288_2, assembly GCF_045999855.1. Lineage (NCBI taxonomy): Bacteria > Bacillati > Cyanobacteriota > Cyanophyceae > Nostocales > Tolypothrichaceae > Tolypothrix > Tolypothrix campylonemoides. Next base: position 167,853 of record NZ_JBFPMW010000009.1, on the reverse strand, counting down.
GTATTGCGCCCCTATATTTGTAGTTTATTTACTTGGAAAATAGTACTAAGCAGCTATATTTGGTTAAGCTTTTTATTAAAAATACTTTTGACATCAAGAGCTTAATAAAAATTAAATGAATAGCAAAAAAAATACATCATAGGATAGAAAAAACTTAATTCTGTTTAACTGGTAACACTTCTCAAGATTTTAAGCTCCACCTCTTTAGGCACTAGATTTCAATTGTTAAAAGATTTAATTTATTTAGTATAAATGGTGAATCAAAAATTTAGTGAGGACATAATATATGACTACTGAAAAGAATAACAAAGCTGTAGATAGCTCTGAACGAGTTGAAATGGATACATACGATAGAGGAATCGTACCTGCTGAAACAGCAGCTCGCAAAGAAAGAGAGGGAGAATTATACAAAACACTTCCTAATGAACAGAGAGAGGCAAGCGCACCTACTGACGACCAAACACATTCTGATAGCGTACATTCTACAGACGGTTATACAGTAGACAGAGAAGGTTTGCTAAATAATTACGCAATAGAACCGGAAATGTATTATGAAGTTCCTGGTGATGCGAGTCAAGAAGCTAAGGAGGATACCACTCATCGTGCAGCAGAACTGAAAGAAGTTAATGAAGATAAAGAAGGTCAGTTAACAAATGATGACGACAAACGAGGCAGAGGTCCGGGAATTGTTTAATCTTTTTGTCTGAGTTTTTCGGTTACATAGGTACTGTGGGATGATTGGGACAACACCCGGTCATCATTTTTTTTGTCATTAATATACTCATTTTGCCTACAACATACCCGACTTCTTCAAGAAGCCGGGTATTTTATTTTCGCCTTGTTCCCTAGCGGAGTCTGAAAATGCCTTCGCTAGAAGCTTTGCCTCCCGGTACAGGTGGTTGTTAGGTTATTTTACACGAGCCAAGCAGTCATGAAATTATCTACCGCAAGATAGAATATACTTATCCCAGGAAAGAGGTAACTTTACTATCTGTGTCTCTCTAATATCTATAATTTTAAATCTTGCAGATGAGTTAAATAACATAAATAATCTGTTGCGCGGACAAAATCTTTTTGCTTAATCATAAACTTAGGATAGACTGACAGACAAATATTTTTTAAATAAGATATTTATAGATAGAAAACAGGCTACTAACAAATCAAAAGTAAGGAGTTAATATGAGTATCGAAAATCGCATAGAAGCAACTGCTAAAAATATAGAAGGTAAAATTCAAGAAGTTGTGGGTGAAATCACAGGTAACCCCAATGACAAAGCTGAAGGTAAAGCAAAGCAAGCTGAAGCTCAAGTTCGCCATAGCGTGGAAAACTTGAAAGATGATGTTAAGAGAGCGATCGACTAACTAAAATAACAGAGATTTGTGTATAACAGTGTTTGCTGAAACAATCGGCAAACACTGTTTTATTTATAATAAGTAATATTGCAAGCTCGCAATCGGCGTTAATCCACAGACTAAGTATTGAAGCTGTAGCAGTCTCTAAATCCTTTGTGAAAAATTTTAAGTACTGTATGGTAAAAAATGCCTACTACATAAATGCTTTTTGTAGCCATTGTACGGGTATTTTATAAATCAAATATCATTCCTAGTATTAAGAATTTTAAATTATTCACAAAAAATTTTAGGTAGTATCGGTAGGGGTAAGCCCACCAATTTTTGGTAACTTGCCAAAAACGCCATTAAAAATTATAATCGTATTTTTTTAAGAGGTGTAATTGAAAAACGCAGTTAGTTGATGACGATCGCCACTCTGCCAAAAACAGGGTCTGTGACACAGTCAGAAATAACTTATCCCTCGGCCCTTATTCCATGCCCATTTGCATTAATTTTTATAGCTTGGGGGGGATGAAGTTTGTTGACATCTTTCTTTTTGTATAAAATCCCTATTAGAATATCCATGTATAATGGGTAGAGGTGATTGGCTATGAGTGAAATCAAGGTCGTCGTCATTGAAGACCACAACCTTACCCGGATAGGTTTACGGGCTGCTTTACAAACTCAGGCAGAAATGAAGATTGTTGGTGAGGCTTCCAATGCAAGGGAAGGGCTACAGCTTTTGAAAACCTTGCATCCAGATGTTGCCACTATCGACATTGGTTTGCCTGATATGGATGGAATTGAACTGACACGTCAGTTTAGGCAATATCAAGCTCAGACACAAGACTACACAACAAAACTGCTGATTCTCACAATGCAAAATAGTGATGAAGCTGTTTTAGCAGCTTTTGCAGCAGGAGCAGATTCTTACTGTATGAAGGATATTGCAACAGATAAACTGGTAGAGGCAGTAAAAACAATTCATACAGGTAGTTCTTGGATTGACCCAACAATTGCAGATATTATTTTGCAACAAATTCGTCATGATTTCCCCGATCGCAATGGAGGAATGACGGGCAAACGGGTCATGATTAATGCTGTAGACCCAGAAGTTGAGAAAACACTGGAAACTTATCCACTGACCGAACGGGAAATGGATGTTTTGGAGTTGATTGTTTCTGGGTGCGATAATGCAGAAATTGCCCAAAAGCTTCACCTGACAATTGGGACTGTAAAAACTCATGTTAGAAGTATTTTGAGCAAACTCTGTGTAGCTGACCGTACTCAGGCTGCTGTTCGAGCTTTACGTGCGGGTTTAGTACAATAAAACCTTGCTAGAATTGGTGAGGTAAGTCATTTGCGATCGCAAATGGAGAAAAATGCCTCCGCCAACGCTTAAGGCTGTCGTTATCAACTTGGGAGATGGAGATCTAAACAGTGGCTTTCCTAGAGTAACCGTTCAATTGTGGGTATCGGGCTATTCTCGACCCCAGCAGTTTATTGGTAGCCTACCCGCAGCACCAATTTTGGCAGAACTCTACAGTAACTGGCAATTAATTTACAAACACCTTTGCAATCGGATGGCGAGTATGAAGGACATCCGCAAACAATCCGTTGCCCAATTGGTAGAGGTGGATGTGGATGATGAGCTAGAAATTGACCTAGAAGGCGTTACCAATATTTCGCAAGATAGCTTTCATCAAGTTTGTTATCAACTAGAACAGAGCATAAATGCTTGGCTTCACTCACCAGGGTTTCTGAATGTCGATAGCCAAGTGCGATCTCGACTGGACTCATCATCAGAAATCCATGTCATGATTGAAACCAACGATGACTTACTGCGTCGGTTACCCTGGCATTGTTGGCAGTTTTTTGGCGAATATCCCCAAGCAGAACCAGCACTGAGTCAACCTGAATACCAGCGTGAAGGGCAGGCTAAGCGAGATACAACAAAAGTCAGACTCTTGGCGATTTTAGGCAGTAGCAAAGGAGTAGATTTAAAGGCGGAACAAAGATTTCTTCAAGATTTACAAGAGGCAAAAATTGAGTTTCTTGTGAACCCTTCCTACGAACAATTAAACCAGCAACTTCGGAACGATCGAGGCTGGGATATTCTCTTTTTTGCCGGACACAGTCAAACCGAAGGCGAAACAGGCAGGATTTATCTCAACGAAAATCCCACTAATAACAGTTTAACAATTCAACAGTTGCAAGAAGCGCTCAAGGTAGCCATTGCCAATGGGTTAAAACTGGCAATTTTCAATTCCTGTGACGGCTTAGGCTTAGCAAATTCTTTAGAAAAATTACATATTCCTACCGTTATTGTCATGCGAGAACCCGTACCCAACCGGGTAGCACAAGAATTTTTTAGACACTTTCTCTCTGCTTTTGCTCTCGAACGTTTGTCTTTATATCGAGCCGTGCGGTACGCCCGTCAGCAATTAAAAAGCTTGGAAGCTGATTTTCCCGGTGCTTCTTGGTTACCTACCATCTGTCAAAATCCTGCTGTCGAACCTCCTATCTGGCTTAACATAGCCGAACCTTTGCATTTTGTATTGACATCATCCCAAATCTATAAATTGGAAAAGGTTTTACTCGATCTTATTGGACCGATTGCTCCCATTCTGCTACAAAATGTGTTGGCACAGGTGGGGAATCGAAGGGAATTAATCGAGCAATTGAGGCGTCATCTGTCTCCATCTCAGCAAGAGCAATTTCAGAAACAAGTCCATTTGGAGCTAACACAGCCGCTTTTGAAACTGGAAGATAGGGTAGAAATGTTAATAGAGCAATATCAAGTATTAGATGAAAATTTTATCCGTCAGTGCGAGCAAGCGTTAACCCAAGCGATCGGACCAATTGCTCATATTCTCATTCAACAAACTCTTAGTTCTGGAGAACACTCTCGCGCAACTTTTGTCGAAAGTCTAGCTGCTCAACTTCCAAATCCTCAACTAGCATTGGCTTTCAAACAGCAGGTACTGGATAATTAACGGATTAAGTTTTGTGTTGCTTTAGCAAATCCATGGCAATCAACAAACTGGATCTCATGCGTTCAAAAGCGATCGCTAGTAAACCAATTTCATCTTTTGATTGTTCTTCAAAGTTAGCATTTATCTCACCCGTGCTTACAGCATTAGCTGTTTTTGCAATATTTTTAATTCTTTGGATAACAACTTTCTTTAATAAGAAATTAATCAACAATATGACAGCAAAAAAGATAGTCATGATAACGAGCATAACAGAAAAGAAAGCCCGCCAAGTTTCATCAAAGACCTTTTCTGAAGGAACATAGACCATTTGAGCCGCAATAACCTCATTCAGCTGCCAACCAAACCCATGTTCTCCATAAGTGGCTAATAAACTTTTTGGTGCAATGTCAGGACGAGAATGGCACTCAAGACAGCGATTTTCTTCTATTTTAAATGGATGAGCTGTATAAAACTTTTTCCCCTCTGGTGTAGAGCGAAAACCCGAAAGTTCCTTGATTTCTGGTTGTCGGCGAAAACGTTCTACCAATGCAGTTTCAAAACTATCAGCTTGGTCTCTAGGATTAGTAGGATTGAGAGCAGCATCTTTATAGAAAAAGTCGTGATATTTGTCATCTTTGCGTAAGTATTCCGAAACCTCTCTTACTGAAAAAGTTGGAATTGCTTCGGGAATAAAGGTGGAACCAGTTTTTAATTGAGGCGCAAGCAGTGGATTGACACGATCTTGAGTATAATGCCGTAATGAGTTCATTGTTTGCATGAGCAAATCAGCCTTAACGTTAATCTCATACTCCGCTCTCTGTTGCAGAACACTTGATAGCATCAGGCTGCTAAGAAGAATACCGACGAAGAAAGAGAGAACTAATAAAGAGTTAAACTTGACTCCAATCTTGGCATTTAGCAAGTCAGCGTTGAATATAGCCATGCCTATGTATAATAAGAGAGATCTGTTCAGCGATCGATTTTTTCCCTAGTATAGCTAATCCTATATTTCTCACTCTACTGCCCTAAAACTTTGAGTGAATTTCTCGAAAAGCGCGATCGCGGTGAGGTCGGATCTAATTTTTCTAGGAAAGTACCTGACTTTCCTTCAAATCCGGGTTTTTGTATTTAACGTGTGTTGGCTCGAAAGCCCCAAAAGCGATATCGTGCTCGATTAAGTCTGCTTTCTTACGTGCAGCTGTTACATTGAGGTCATTGTAGTGCAAACCGGGAGTTCAGCAGAAATCCTTTGTTTGGATAAGTGGTTTTTTAGTCTGGTTACCAATACAACTTTTGCAGGTGTTACCTGGAGTCCTGTGGAGACATCACGGGTTTCTCTCAGCAGTGGTTCGGGCTTCTGATTCGAGTGGGACAATATCTGTTAAAGACAGTGACCCACGATCTATAAAAAATGCAAAGAAAGCTCTGAACAATTTTATAGGTGGGTTTCTAGACAATATGACCTTGTACTGTATTGTCGCTTATGTTGTAGATGCTTTGGTTTGCATTTGGTATTACCCTATAATGCCTGGTATACCTTGGGATAAAGCAATCCAATACCTGATGTTAGGCGTTTTCCAGTATGTCAACTGGAGCAATGTGTTTGGTACGATCGCAACACTATTCATGGTTGAGATTCTTGTCCACACGATGATTTCTATCAATATGCTCCATAAATTCCTGGTAGCAAGCAGCAAGGAACATTAAAAAATAGGCGTAGCAGAAGGTGCGATCGATCCTCCTCGACCCCTGAGTTCAAGTCTCAGGTACCTCACATCTTGCAGCATCGCCTTATTGCAAAAATCAAAGCCCAAAAAGCTTATTCTTTCGTAGGGTGGGCACTACCCACCACTCTGTTGTTGAGAAGGTGCAAGATGTCAGCCTCCGACTAGCCGTGAAAATCGCCGCTAGTAATATATGAAAGACGCACATTTTTTTCATTTTCTGAAAGCCTTGCTATATGAGGGTTATAAAATGTGCATCTTAGGAGGTACGCCATTCAAACACAATCGTTTTTAATTATGACTAATTTTAATTTAGAAAGCTTTCACAAAGATAACGAAGAATGGTCTGAGCTAGCGTTGCAGCAAGTAGGTTCCGATAATCTACAAATACACGTATTTGGTGGTTTTGCTGCTGCCGCTGCTTTTGGAATGATGGCAGGACCAGTAACTGGTGGACTAGTAGCTGCGTATGTAATCTATTCTGCTTTTGAAAAAGGTAGGGAGAAGAAACGTAATTTGGCAGCAGTCAAGAAGAAATGTTTGGCACACGTTCTCGAAGGTAGCAACTTCAGGTCATACGCAAGGCAGATTGGTCACGAAGGAGTAATGCAGGAGCTAACTTATGCTTTAGAAGAAGAATTATCTATATCTGATGATGCGATGGATTACTTAGATAAGTATGCCCCAGAGTATCTTGAACCTAGTCAATCAGACAAAAAGCCACTATTAGCACCAGCTAGTACTCCATCATATACCCCTAAACAAGTCACTTCCTTGAACAATCTCAAGCTAAAACTATTCATGAGTTCGTTCTTAATCTAAACCTTTCACATCCACCAAGTACTGTTGAAGAATTTACTGAAAAATTCATTACGTATCTATTGAAACCAAGGGAGATAACAATGATTAACTCAGAATATCTTAAATACTTACAGAAGTTGGGTATCTGGCAATGTGAGATATTTTACGAAAATGAACTATCATAGGTTTGCCATTAGTTAAAACTTACGCATGTGCGATCGCACTTAGTAGCGTCTAATCTACGAGTATTAAGTGGAAGTTATAAAAAATTAGTAGATTAATTATTTTGCCTTATATTACTAATCAGAGTGTTAAGTAGGTAAAGTGAATTGGAGTACGGTCTCTGTAAGGTTTGTATTCCATCTTTTGAAAACTCAGTTTTCAAAATAGCTGCTATTTTCTATTTCATCTTTTTTGTGTTATTCTGTATTCATCACCCACAGATAAGATATTCCAAGATAAGATAAAACAAGCTGAGACACATATACTGTACTCGGTATTGCTTAAGTTTGGTTAAGAAAGACCAAGAGTTACTGCGAATAACTCTTGATCGGTAGTCTGGGATGATAAAAGAAACGTAAGTTTAGAACTTACCCAATGTAAACAACACAATTAAAATTAGTGTTGTTAGAACGGATATAGTTGTCAGAACCAAGCAAAGGATGACAACAAACCTCCAAAAAGCACTACGAGATTTAAGAACTCGTAGCAAGACCTTAATTAGGTCAGCCATGTAAACCCTCCTTGTAGGGTATTAATAGTATAGCCATAATAAAGCTCTCCTTCTAAGCCAATAGAATGAGGGCTAGTGCCTTTGTGAGAACTTCACTATGAATACCAGCATATCATAAACTCTGAGAGAGCTGTGTCTTTAAACTATAAAAGTTATCTCAGAGAAATCAGCGATCGCACCTAACAAGACTTTAGAAAAAAGTTAAGCCGACCCCAGTCCATTCGGGGTTGGCTTTGTACAAGGAGTTCTTAAATTTCAGAGAGAAGCGATCGTACACCTAGCAGAAACTTTCGGCTAAGCAACTATCACCTAATTTTGTCCAAATAATCGTACCCACTCATTGTGATTCCATCTATACCGTATCCCGTAATACCAAGCAAAGTTTTATTTACGTATCCTTTTAAGTAGTTCCATTCAATTAATAAATCAACACGATCGATAATAGTAGGCTCATCAAAACCTTTTATGTTGAGGTTTGTAATTCTTCTACTCCCTGATGCAGAGTTCTCTACTTGTAGAAAAATCTCTTTAATGAGAGATAAATCCCTTGCTCTTAGCATGAGAAAATCCTTTATTATAGTAAATATATACTACAATAAATGACTTGTAAAATTATTAACTAAAAGTAGAAAAACAATTTTCATTATTTGAGGAATATTGGAGGTGGTCGCACTTACTCTAGAAAACAATTCTGGATTGTTGATTTTTATTTTATGTCAGTAAATGATATTGATTAGCAGTATAAATATTATATAGTAGAGAGCTATCATTCTTTAAATTAGATTATTTTGCCTGGGTAATTCTACCGTAAACATTAATTTATTAGGAGAACGAGTAGAGTGACTGGAGTTAAGCCCAAGAAGCCTGGACTTGTGGAATTGCTTGCTAGCATTAAAAAAGATTCAGAGACACCAGTGCGCGATGTTCCTAAGTCTTCTGGAAAAACACTTGTAGAAGCGATTGCTAAATTAAACCAACAGAAGCAACAGGTTGAGCCATCAAGTGATAATAGTACTAAAAGTACCAGTATAGAATTAAGCAAAAGAACCACTTCGTTAAGTAACTTAGAATCTCCAACTCTTGTGTACGAGTTGAGAACTTACCAAATGCTCAAAATGTTGAGTAAAATAATGCCTACTACAGAATGGTCTTCCGATTGGTTAACTGCAAATGTCAGAAAACCAGGGTTCTATTCTTTTCCTCAAGGTATAACTCTAACTTACAAAGGTCAACCAGATGGTTCGGGGACTCAGCATTTATGGGAGATTCGGGTTGATGCATCTTGGGCAGAAAAGTTAACTAACGCTTATAAACAAATAAGCGGTGAGATGGGATTAGTTCTGCCAAAAAAATCTGTCTCAAATAATTCTAGGTCTGATTACTACCACTCAGAGAATGGTTTAAACTTTCGTTCTCAGGCTGAGTTTGAAATTGCTAAAGCTTTAGAGAAAAGACGTGTTCTTTTCTTTGTTAATGCTAAATGTAGAATCCGTAATAGGATAAATTGTATAGAAACTAAAGAGACAGATTTTCTAGTTTTTTATAAAGGTTCCCCTAGAATTCTTGAAGTAGACGGGTGGGAATTCCATCAGCGACCTTCTGAAGACTACCAAAGAGACCGATTATTTGATAGAGAAGGAATCAAATCTACTCGTTTTAGTGCAACAGAGTGTTTAAACAATGCCGATGAAGTAGTAGATGAGTTTTTAGAGTTGTTTGGCGCATCTTAATAAGTTAGTGTACAGATTAAACCAAATTCTTTTAAATCTATAAAAGTCACATCAGGGTCATCAGCGATCGCACCTAACTGTAAATTCGTTACACGGTATTGAGTTCCAAAGTGTACATAGGTTGTGGCAGATTGCACTTATTGAGTTTTGGATAGAGTTATCTAAAGATAAAGCAAATATACCTAATCCAAAACCAGTAAAGTAAAGAAGCTTAAAAAATGATGTGTTGGTTTTATCAAGCCATCCAGTTCCATCAAAATATTTGATTTCTGTAAGTCTGTTTAAGGTCGCAAAACCAAATATAAAAACTGAAGCTAGCTTAAGATAAGCTTTAACACTTTCTTCCTTAAGATAAGGCAACTTTCGTCCTAATACCTGAGCGAGTGTGAAACTAACTAACGTTACTAGAAAAATACGTATAAGAGTTTTTGAGCTATTATCTCTAGTCTGAATAATATGTTCTTTTTTCCCTTCAGTTAAAGTAATTATATTCTTATCGTATTGAGTCCACACATCTTCAACAGTTTCAACTGGTGATAAAAATAGAATATACAGATACCACAGTTTTTTAACTAGTAACTTTAGTCTCATACCACACCATAAAAGATAAAGGTACAACTATACTCTCTGCTTTAGTTCTAAGTAAAGCTTGCAAAATCAGTATATTTACGCTTCGTGTACATTATAACTAAGGGTGGTTTCAGTGTATATGTCTTACGTGCAGATAGTGATCTAACGTCGTTATGGCTATAGATACCTAAACTAGTATCGTCTATATAAAAGGAATCAACCTATGAGGTCTAATACGATGCTCAAAATGGTGCTCGTTCATACATCTGCTATATCGAACACTAGCGTTTCCTAAATTAAGTGCTTCAGCAAAATGCCAACTTTGATCCACTCTACGTCTAATACCCCACGATAGGCTTGGAAGTCCAGTTATATCTATACCTCTACTCTCATGACAATTTACCAACTGAGGATAGCAAAGTTGATGTCTATAATCTTTAGATAAAGGTACAAACGCTTTAACAACAGTAAAAACAAAAAAAGAGCTTAACAAAAGCTGGTAGTTTCATACTGACTCACCCAATTACCTGTCTTTGCCGCAAATAATTCACAGAATTCCACTATTGTTGCATCCGGATTCTCTGACACTAGTTCTCTTAACTCTAATTCCGCATTTGTCAGATGACTAAATCGTGGCTTACCCGGTTTTAATGGTTGTAAATTACCATGACTTTTTTGTTGCTTTACTAGCTTTTGTACTAAACTTTTGCTCACTGCAAATCTGAGTGCTACTTGACGAATCGAGATTTTTTCCTCAATATGTGCTGCCACTATTTTTTCTCGAATATCTACTGAATATGCTTTCATGACAGTCTTATCTTTTGATTTTATTAATACTAACTGTACCTCATAACATCGGAAACTGGTGTAAATGCTGATGTCTACCTTCTGGGTTACCTAATTCTTTAAACGAATTTAGCGATCGCACGTTTTCTTCAGCGAACATTGATTGCCAGAATCTTAGCAACGTACCTTTACCAGAACCAGAAGGTCCAATTATATGAGTGAAGTATCCATTAGGGCTAGTAGGATCGAGGTACATTGATGTAAGCGCTCGAATCAAAGGTAGATATTCTTCCCCGTAAGCGTCTATTACAAACTGTCTAAATTCTTCCGGGCAGTCTGAATTCTTTTCGTAAGGAACTGGAATAGCACTTGTTAGGAAATGTTTCTTATCATGAGGAAGTTGCTCCCCTGTACGCAAGTCAACGGTAACGTTGGTAAATGCTAATAAATGCCCGTTATACACCGTTTTAAGGTCTTCTGTTAAAGCGCTACGGCAGAATTTAAAAGCACTAGTCTTGTTCCGATCCGAAGCAAAAACAAACAGCTTTTCAACTTTATCTCCTTTTTTCACTACAGTATGGAGTTTTCTAAGTTTAAGCGCTATTTTTTTCTGAACTATATCATCGGTAGTGTGCGACCAATAGCAAGACAGGTCTTCCAAGCACGTTTGTTAAAGTTATTGTCGTCAATATACGAACCCTCTCTACTTGGAAAGACTAAATCATCTGGTTTAGCATCTTTAGGTTTTATGGACTTTAACAGGTCTTTTAATTGCTGGTTGCATGGAATAGTTCTGGCTTTATTTGTTTTTGTACTTTTGCGATCGCCCCTAGCCAAACTAGAACCAATCCAAATGCTGCTAAAATCATCACGGACATCTGACCATCTCAATCCAGATGCTTCACTTACCCTGACACCCGTTAACATACGAAATGTAACGTAACTCAGATAATGATTGTAGTATTCGTGGGATTCAAAAGCAGCTAATATCTTTGACAACTCTTTTTTAGAAAAAGGTTTGGGCTGCTGTCTCGGTGGTATTTTAATTCGACTGGGTAAGTCTTCCCAAGGATTGTTTGTTAGTAGGGATTCTTTAATTGCCCAATTCCAACAAGCACGTAACAGAACAATTCTTTCTTTGAGCGTAATAGGTTCGAGTTTCGGCTTCAACCACTCAATAAAAGCTTCAGCATCTTTTGGAGCGATCGCACTTGCTAAAGTATTTTGGAAGTACTTCTTTAAATAAGTTGTCAAAGAATAATATTTCTCCAGGCTGCGACGGTACAGATACCTGGATTTGTGGTCTGTAAATTGGTTGAAGAGACTGACCACAGACAAAGATGGTTTTACATCTATTTCTTGTTTAACTTTCTTTTCTTTTTTACTTTGCTCAGAGGATTTATACTTAGCTAACGTCGGGTCAAAATTATCACAAGCTATATCTAGTTCGAGCCGAGAGGCTAACTTAAGTGCTGCCTTATAGCTAATTTCATTATTAGGGAGTCCTGGGTAGAGACAGTGCCTTTCTCTTTCATGAGTCCACCGTAAACGAATACGGTTTTTAAACACCTCTACACAGACAGAACCCTTTTGACGCTTCTCTTTTAACACTTCCATCTTTGTACCTAAGGTATACCTTGTGTATCTTAGGTAAAGAACAAAAGTGATAAGTAATCAGCTTCTGCAATCGGAGCGGCGGGATTCGAACCCACGACCTCCACTACCCCAAAGTGGCGCGCTACCAAGCTGCGCTACGCCCCGCAGTCAACCTCTCAATAATAGCAATTAAGATTGAGGAAATCAAGAGATCGGTCTAAAAAACCTTGAGCATCCCAGTTGCTTGTAGCAAACCAGAAACTGCGAAAGATTCCCATTTACCTTCTACACCACGTCCCGTATTGAGAATAAAGCGTAGACTGTAAGCATGAGGATAACCTTCCACTTCCATCCACATGAGATCGCTTTCGGCTTCACAAGCAATTTTTTCCTCATCCATTAATTCATTGGCAATTTGTTGCATGCTGTCTGCTAGCTGAGCCAGCAACCGACAAAAATCATTCAACTCGGCTTCAGTTAATTCAATAGCCCAGTCATCTGTACCAACTAACCCTTTAAACTCTTGTGCGGTTGGATTCCAGCCAATACGCCAACCCAATCCGCTTTTCAGAACGCGTTGCATTTTGGCTAATGTTTAATGGTTAATGGCTAATAGCTAATGGCTAATGGTTATGAGCAATTAGCTATTAGCCATTAGCTATTAGCAAACTATTTTAGTAGTTGAGCGTCGCCTGGTTGGGGCGATCGCGAACGGGTTGGTGCTGATTCTCCTGGCTGTGATGAATTGTCTGGGGTAGCAGTTGGTGGACTTTGGGAATTCGGACTGAAAACATTTACCAAAGCTTGTATCAAAGCATCTCGCTGACGGCGGTTCAGACGTGCGATCGCCGCCTTGTCACCATCTAGGGGATTTTGCCGCAAAGTATCAGTTCCCGGATACGCCCCTTCATACATCACCTCATTGGCACCGAGGTAGTCTGCCAAAGTCAGCTTCCAATCCAATCGAAAATTTGGCGCACGTGTTTTCACATAAAGGTGATACGCTATCAGGCGGCTAACCAGAGTATTATTCTCAGCCTTTTTTCCAGTCTCTTTACTGGTGTACTGGTTTTCCCGTGGAAAGTCTGGCAATTGTTGGTAAACTAACCGCCAAGCATCACCAGCGTTGACTCTTTGAGCAGACACTGGTTGCAAACCCACGCTTAAACTTAGAACAATAGCACTTATGAGTGCGCTCGCGAAGCCAAGCCGTACCCAGCTTATCGCGCCCAACTTTCGACTTCTCCCAACTGACATCATATTAAACTTCGCCGATAATTTCTGGTTGCGTCAGTTCATCAGACATCTCAACGATGGCCCGAAGCACGGGTTTCATCATAGCATCATCCGCACTATCAAAGTCCTCATATCGCCGACGCTTAGCACGATTTGCCACTTGAACTGTAATGCGGTAGCGATTTGAAGCTGCATTGATGAGCTCTTCAGCACGGTACATAATCTGAGATTGAGTTGTCTCAAATTTAGAACGCTTTAGCATAATTACTGTTTTTTTGGAAGTCATTATCTCAGTTTAGCAGTCACAATTGAAGTTATTAGCCTACCAATGATAGCCGATTTGACACGTAACCTTTCCCTTGATAGAGGTTGAGACATTTTTATCGCTCTATAAATAATTTGTAACATTACGCTAACAAATTTAAGCTAACGTGTCTTATGGCTAACCTTGTAGAAACTGCTATTAAAGCCGGAAATTTCACTACTTTGGTAAAAGCTGTTGAAGCAGCTGGACTAGTTGACACTCTTTCTAGTCCCGGACCTTTTACAGTATTTGCACCTACGGATGAGGCATTCGCCAAGTTACCACAAGGAACCTTAGATGAGCTGCTCCAAGATACACACAAGCTCAAAAGGATTTTAGCTTATCATGTCGCCTCAGGCGATGTCAGGTCCGACGACTTGATTCAAATTGACCATGCAGAAACATTGGAAGGGTCAATTGTGGGAATCAAGACTGCTGACGGTCAAGTCACAGTGAATGACGCTAACGTCGTTAAAACTGACATTCTTACTGACAATGGCGTGATTCATGTTGTCGATACCGTGTTGATTCCTGCATTTGTTGCAGCTGAATCATAAGAAACTTCCAATCTATAAAATTATGCATTGGGTGGAACGAGCCGGACCGCCCGTTCCACAAGAGAATGTTGAGTATTTTTTTATTGGGGTTCCTGGAACCCCATTCTACAGAATTTAATTATGAATTCCCGAGAATGCAACCGGAACGTGCTGGAAGATTTAAGACAAGCTGCTTGGTTTCGCCTTTTACATTCCACTCAAACTCAGCAGTACCAAAGAGAAGCTTGTTTGGTTGACTGCTTAAACTGCTAGTATCTACATCTCCTTTTGTTGGCGCAGTTCCTGCATTCACCGCAACGATCGATTCTTCAGTTCCTAAAATCCGAGCAAAGACGTAAAGTGCTCCTTGAGCATAAAGAACTCTATACTCACCAGTACGCAGGCTCGGATAGGCGTGACGTAGTGCTATCAGTTCCCGATGCGTCTGGAGAATTTCTGTGTCCCAATTTGCTTCTAGAGGAAAGCCACGGCGAGAGTCTGGATCTATAGCCCCAGGTAAGCCAACTTCGTCACCGTAGTAAATACTGGGCGCACCGGGAAAGGTCAGTAAGAGTAAAGTTGCTAATTCAATGCTTGGTTTATCCCCTCCCGCAATCGTTAGCAATCTTGCTGTATCATGACTGGCTAACAAATTCAATTGGGTAAGTGCAATTTCCCAAGGATAAAGCTGCAGGAGGTGCTGCATTTTTTCAGCATACTCTTTGGCAAACAAAGGTGGATGGGGATCGTAAGAACGCCCTTGCACTTGTTCTAAAACTACGCGATCGCCTGCCGTAAATGCAATTGTTGGTCCTGCAAACAAATAATTCATCACCCCATCAAATTGGGTACCATCCAACCATTCACGAGCATCATGCCAGACTTCACCGACAATATAGGCATCGGGATTGATGGCCTTAACGCGATCGCGGAACTCTTGCCAAAAGCCGGGGGTTTTTACCTCAAATGGAACATCTAACCGCCAGCCATCCATACCAAATTTTATCCAATATTCAGCAATTTCCATAATATATTCCCGCACTTCCGGGTTATCATGGTTAAATACTGGCAATGCCCGATTATCTGCCCAACCTTCATAGTTAGCAGGATATTCGCCATTGTAGGGAGAAACGGGCCAATCATGGATTTTAAACCAATCCACCCAAGGGGAATGAGGACCATTTTCTAAAACATCGTGGAAAAAGAAAAAGCCACGGCTGGAGTGATTGAACACCCCATCCAACACGACTTTAATATTGCGTTGATGGGCGGCTTCTAACAATTCCTTAAAAGCAGGATTACCCCCCAACATGGGGTCTACCTGATAATAATCGTGAGTGTGGTAGCGGTGATTGCTTGCAGATTGAAAGATAGGGGTGAAGTAAATGGCATTTATTCCCAGATCTTGTAGATAGTCTAATTGTTCCATCACGCCCCAGAGATCTCCTCCCTTGTAACCTTGGAGTGTTGGCATAGCTTCCCAATCTTCCCAACGAGCACTCCGTAACAATCGTTTGCGGGGTTGTTTGCTTTTTGCAAAGCGATCTGGAAAGATTTGATAGAAAACAGCGTGTTTAACCCAATCTGGCGTTTGAATCTGCATAATTACTCTGTATCCCTTCAACGCAATCGTTACAGATCCCCGGTACTTGTGACTCACACTTTTGGTAGAAAGTTTACTCGAGCTAATGGCTAATGGCTAATGGTTAGAATGAAGCAATTAGCAATTAGCAATTAGCAAAACAATTAAAACGCCTGATACCGCAAAGAAAAATGCAACCCCTTATCTTGCAGTGAGTCTCCTTGGTTATCAACATCTATTAAAGGGACTCCATAGTCCAAACGTAAATACAAACTCCGGGAAGGTTGCCAAATTAACCCTAAACCTAAACTAGCTATTGTCTGTGGAGCGGGATTTTCTGCTTGATTGTTCCAAGTTGTACCAATATCGAAAAAGGGTGCTAACTGCAATGCAGTGTAGCTAGCAATTGGGGGAAAGCGAACTTCAAGTGAACCTGCTACACCGTTATCCGCAACAAGTTGGTTTTGGCGATATCCTCTGACTGTATCGAATCCACCAATACTTAACTTTTCTAGAGAGAGTAATGAGTCTCCTGTCAATTGTGCGTTCAGTCGTGCTAATAATAAGGTTCTTGGTGATAGCCTCTGTACCCACTGAAATTGTCCCAACCAGGAAAAGAATTGACCATCTGTACCCGTATCGTTATTTGTAGCATCAAAAGCATTTATACCCAAGCTAAATTGAGAACGTGCGGCTAAGACTCTATTGGCGTTACGATTCACCCAATCTTGAGAAAAGCGAATGACTGTCACTTTTGATTCGCCATTTTCAGGACCTTCTGAAAAGGAATAGGGAATATCATCAAGTATGAAGGTTTGGTTTCGACGCAAGTCTAAGGATAGACCGAGAGCAAATTCGGAGGTTGGAGTTCTGTATAAAGGTTGACGAACACTTAGAGAATATGTCTGTGTCTCACTTTTAATATCTAGTTCTTCAAATGGGTCTTCTATAATACGACTGTCTGTATTGCTATATCGGAATCCAATAGTCCCATTTAGGGAGTTGATGGGAATAGTGTAGTTAATATCGTAAAGATTCAAGCCTTCTGTTCTACCGTATTCGGCATTAAAGCGATCGCCAAAACCAAGTACATTATCATGGGCAATAAAAACGCTTCCTTGTAACGAACCAATACTAGGGGACTGAGTGTTATCTATAGAAACCCCAGCGTGAAAGGCTTGTGCTTCTTGTATTTGTACTTCTAATATATTTCGTCCAGGCGTACTACCGGCTGTGAGTTCTGCATTCACCCGACTGATGAGAGGATCGAGTTGTAGAAGTTGTAGCGCTTCTTCCAAACGCTTTTGGTTTAATGGCTTTGAGGTGGCTCTTCGCAAACGCGATCGCACATACCCTCTTTGTAATCTATTTAATCCACTTAGTTCAATATTCTCTAACTCTCCCTCAACAACTTGGATTTTAATCGTTCCACTACTGATATCTTGATTATTTGGCAAGAATGCTCCACTAGTCACATAACCGTTGTCTAGATACACTTGAGTAATGTTAGAACGCAGTTGAAGCAATTCTTCAAAAGTGACTTTTCCCTTCTTTTCCAAGGGTTCGATTAATTTTTGAATCTTGTCTTGCAACACTGTACTTCCCAGTACCTCTATTTTCTTAATGGGAATGCGACTCTCTTCCCCAAATGTGGCTTCAGGTGATTCTTGAGTGGGAGGAGTTTCAAGACTGGGTTTTGGTGGTTCTGTTGGAGGTTCTTGAGGAAGGGGGCTTGGTGATTCGTTGGGTTGAGGAGTTATGCGCTCAATTGTATCAGGAGTTTCAGGAGGAATCGTTACTCCCGGCGGTGGTGCAGATTGAGCAAATGCAGTGGGAAATAGGCAAATAAAAGTAGAAAGACTTACGGTAACGGATATTGCCAAATTTATATATTTGCAACAGCCAGTACCTACAATATGCTGTTGTCGTTTTGGCATCAGGCGCATAACAATATTATCCAACTGTAGACTCTCCTGTACTATTAACAACACTCCCTAGCAAAAATAGTTATGCTAAAAGACTTGCGAGCCATCGCTGGCAAACTTACAAGCTATTTTAAAAGTTAATGATATCCATTATTTTTTTATGAATTTAGCAAATTTTTAAACTAGTATTTTTACTGAGACTTAAAACGCAAAATATCACATTAGTTTTTCCTTTGCAAGTGAGTTATATGACACATACATAAATGTTTATTTTTAGTCAATATTTTTAATGCTCAGATAAGAGAGCCACTCAGGGTAGCATTATATGTTGCGTTAGTAGTAGAGGAAAGGTCATCAACTGAAAGACTAACTTCTAGTATATTTCTACCATTAGTAATTTCAAAAGGGTCCGATTCAAACTAGGGATACAGTCACTTTTGATGGGAAAGATAGTAATAGAAATTTCAGTGCTTCATCGAGGAATGTTTTAGCGGTTGGAGTGGGTAATCACGATGGTCTCCTTTTTTCTCTAATAGTCTTAGTACTCACGCCACAGCACATTCTTGAAATTCACATTTGAGTTCTGAATTCATTTAGAAAAACTATGAGTTAATGTAAGAAGTTTCTTGAATTAGCTATGTGTTTAATAAATATCATCAAAGAATCATCAGGAAATTGCATTCACAGTTTCTGCATACTAAAATACCAACATTATCAACTTGGCTTGTTAAAATATGCAATTCACTAGACAGAAAAGTGCAAAGTGCGAACTAATTTTTTCTGATTGTAATCTCTATTTTCCTGACACCAAGCAGGATTGGGGTTATTGGCAGTTTAAAATCGTATTATTTTTTACATCTATTTAGCGATATTCTTGCTTTTGCCCTTGATGGTTGAGGCGGTAATATTACCCTCAAGACAAAAGCCTTTTTCGGTTTTGGCTATCGGGCTGCACAACGAGTCACAAAGGGGCAAACACTTGATGGCAATAATTGTGTAGATGTGAACGCAACGGGTGCGATCGCTTCTGGAAATATTTCCGCACCTGACACCAGTTCCATTCAAAATAACCTCACCAAGTTATCGCAAAAATTAGTAGAATTGTTGAAAATTTTACTCAAGTTATAATTTATGACTTCACAATTTCCAGTCTTAACTTATACGTAAAACTTCTAAATTTGCACCGGGAAAATGTATTATTTGTTGCAGTTATAGGCAATTCAATTTTCCAAAAAAGATGGTATCGTCAATAATGTGTAGTTTAAACAGTGTGGTCTATTTAAACGCAATCGGCGGTGAGAGGTTAGCAATTAATCGCTGATATGATTTTGGGGGACTTTTATGGTTCAGTGTTGGCAGCGACGGAACTGGAAATTATTGCTGGTCAGTACATTGGTGTTTTGTGGAGTCAGCACCAACTCTAGAAATTGTGCTCTAGCCCAGATCGCACCTGATACCACTCTGGGTGCTGAAAGCTCTGTTGTTACTCCCAATATTCTTATCAACAATCAGCTTAGCGATCGCATTGATAGCGGAGCGATTCGAGGAGCAAACCTATTCCACAGTTTTAGCGAATTTAATGTTGGTAATCAACAGGGTGTGTACTTCACCAATCCTGTTGGCATCCAGAATATTTTGAGTCGCGTGACGGGGAACAATCCCTCCAATATTCGAGGAACGCTTGGTGTATTAGGTAATGCCAATCTGTTTCTAATTAACCCAAATGGAATAATCTTTGGGCAAAATGCCAGTTTGGATGTGAATGGTTCGTTTGTGGCGACGACAGCGAACGGGATTCAGTTTGAAAATTTAGGGACTTTTAGTGCTACCAATCCAGAAACACCTTCGTCGTTACTGACGATTAACCCAGGATCGTTGTTTTTTAATCAAATTAATCAAACTGCATCGATTCAGAATAATTCAATTGCAGATGCAGGAAAAGACCTTGCGGGTGATGATGTACTTGGTTTGCGCGTTCTAGATGGTAAGAGTTTGCTGCTTGTTGGTGGTAATGTCAGCATGGATAGGGGATGGGCGATCGCTTCTGGTGGAAGAATCGAGTTAGGAGGATTGGTAGAAGCGGGAAGCATTGGAATTCAAGAAAATGGGAAGAATTTCAGTTTAACTTTTCCAGACAGAGTGCAACGAGGAGATATATCTCTTACCAACAGGGCTGTAGTTGATGTTACTGGTGATAGTGGTGGTAGTATTGCGGTTAATGCCCGAAATTTAAAGATTTTAGAAGGTAGTCAAATTCTTGGAGGTATCGGGCAAGGTTTAGGGACAACAGGAACTCAGGCAGGGAACATCAAAGTTGATGCAATAGGGCAAATAAAACTTGCAGGGACAAATAGCTTAATTTTCAACTCAGTTCGAGCAGAAGCAGTAGGTAATGCTGGTGATATAACAATTAACACTGGTTCCCTTGAAGTAACAGGTGGCGCTCAAATAGATTCTTTGACTCGCGGACGAGGAAATGCGGGAAATATTACAATTCAAGCCAGGGATGCAGTCATTTTTGATGGGATAGATAGCGACGGATTTCCAAGCGCTTCATTTAGTGATGTAGAACCTGGAGCTATAGGTAACGGTGGCAGTATAAATATTACTGCTAGGTCGTTATTTTTAACAAATGGTGGACTATTAGGAGTGGGTGTTCGTGAAGCATCTGATACACTTCTGGGTGGTCGAGGTAATGGCGGTACTTTAAATGTCAACGTGCGAGATGCATTGACCATTGGGAAAGATAGTGGTGTATTTGCTAATCTTGGTGCTGGTGCAATTGGACGCGGTGGAGATGTCAACATTCAAGCTGGGAACTTGTTTATCAGAGATGGTGGAGAGATAATTTCCAGTACTTTTGGTGAAGGAGATTCGGGGAAAATTTCTATAACAGTTCTTGACACTATTTCTCTAGACACCGAAGGTATTTATAATAACATACAGCAAAGAGATGCTGTTGGTAACAGTGGTGGCATAAGTATTACTACTGCTTCGCTTTCTGTCATCAATGGCGCTCAAATAAATAGCTTTACTCGCGGACAAGGAAATGCAGGCAATATAACCATTCAAGCTAGGGATGCAGTCACTTTTGATGGGATAGATAGTAATGGAAATCTCAGTGCTTTATATAGTAATGTTTTAGCAGGTGGAGTGGGTAATGGTGGCAATATCAGTATCACTGCTGGTTCATTATCCCTGACAAATGGTGGGTACTTAAATAGCGGTATCCGTGAAGCCTCTAGAACCTTTCCTGGTGGGCAAGGTATTGGTGGTACTGTAAATATTAATGTGCGAGATGCATTGACTATTGGCAAAGACAGTGGTGTATTTGCCAATCTTGGTACTGATGCAACTGGACGCGGTGGAGATGTCAACATTCAAGCTGGAAATCTTTTTGTCAAAGATGGTGGAGAGATAATTTCCAGTACTTTGGGTAAAGGAGATTCGGGAAAAATTTCTATAACAGTTCTTGACACTATTTCTCTAGATACCAGTGGTATTTATAGCAACGTACAGCAAAGTAATGCTGTTGGTAACAGTGGTGGCATAAGTATTACTACAGGTTCCTTTTCTGCGACAAATGGCGCTCAAATCAATAGCTTTACTCGCGGACAAGGGAATGCGGGAAATATAACCATTCAAGCCAGGAATGCAATTACTTTTGATGGGGCGAATAGTGATGGGAATGAAAGCAGTGTATCTAGCACTGTAGAATCTGGAGCTATAGGAAATGGCGGCAATATAAATATTACTGCAAGCTCATTGTCTCTGTCGAACGGTGGGCGAATACAGGTTGGTGTTAACGGAGCTTCTAACACACTTCCGGGTGGGCAAGGTATTGGTGGCACGTTAAATATTAACGTGCGAGATGCATTGACTATTGGGAAAAACAGTGGTGTGTTTGCCAATCTTGGTGCTGGTGCAATTGGGCGTTCTGGGGATATCAAAGTTCAAGCTGGAAATGTTTTTGTAAAAGATGGTGGAGAGATAAGTTCTACTACTTCTGGTAAAGGTGATTCAGGTAATATTTCCGTCACAGCTCGTGATGCAATTTTTCTAGATGCTGCATCATCATATATTTCCAACAATGTTCAGAGTAGCAGTGCAGTAGGAAATGCTGGAAATATAGATATCACAACAGGTGTACTTGCGGTAAAAAATGGCGCTCAAATTAATTCCTTTACTCGCGGACGCGGGAATGCGGGAAACGTCACGATTCAAGCTAGGGATGCAGTTACTTTTGATGGGGTAGATAGCGATGGAAATTACAGCAGTGTATATAGCAATGTACTTGCTGGAGCTATAGGAAATGGTGGCAATATAAGTATTACTGCAGGATCGCTGTCTCTAATGAATGATGGGCGATTACAGTTTGGTGTCAACGGAGCCTCTAACACACGTCCGGGTGGGCAAGGTATTGGTGGCACGTTAAATATTAACGTGCGAGATGCATTGACTATTGGGAAAAACAGTGGTGTGTTTGCCAATCTTGGTGCTGGTGCAATTGGGCGTTCTGGGGATATCAAAGTTCAAGCTGGAAATGTTTTTGTAAAAGATGGTGGAGAGATAAGTTCTACTACTTCTGGTAAAGGTGATTCAGGTAATATTTCCGTCACAGTTCGTGATGCAATTTTTCTAGATGCTGCATCATATATTTACAACAATGTTCAGAGCAGTGCGGTAGGAAATGCTGGAAGTATAGACATTACTACTGGGTCTTTAAATATTGCAAATAGAGCAGGAATCGTTGCTAACACTTCTGGACAAGGAAATGGAGGAAACATTACAGTTGAAGCTAAAGATTTATTAGAAATATTAAGTGATGGTAACTTAGAATCTGACGTTCTACAAAGCGCCAGAGGTAACTCTGGAAATATCACTGTCAAAACAGGAAGGTTAATTGTTAGAGACTCACAAATAGGACCTAGTGTATTGGGCGAGGGAAATGTAGGTGATTTTAAAATCATCGCTACTGAGTCTGTGGAATTAAGTGGACAAATTCTTAAACGTGAAGGTGATACAAGTAATACGGGTTCAGTCGGTTATCCTGGTGGTTTATTCGCTCAAATAGATTTACTCGGTAAAGGGAGAGGAGGTAACTTAACTATTGAAACTAGGCGCTTAAGTGTGAGTGATGGCAGCAAAATACAAGCAGCAACCTTTGGTGATGGTGATGCTGGTAATGTTTTTATTCGTGCTGATGAAATAGATTTATTTGAAACAGAGAAACCTAACTTTTACAACACAGGTATTTTTGCAGGTGTTCAAACAGATGGAAGAATCGAAGCAAATATTATAGACCCTCGCAACGGCAGATCGCCTGTAGGAAAAGGTGGAAATTTGACGATTGAAACGAGAACATTAAGTGTAAAAGATGGTGCAGAAGTTTTTGTTCAAACTACAGGAGAAGGTGACGCAGGAAAAATCTTCATCCGCGCTAGCGAATCTGTAAATGTCGCAGGTGTCTCTACAGGTACATTGGAAAGACAAAGAACTAGCAAAATCACTGCTGCTGCATCTGAAAGAAGTACAGGTAATGGTGGAAGTCTCACAATTGAAACGCCGTTGTTGAACGTTGCAGATGGTGGATTTATCAGCAGTAGCAGCCAGGGAAAAGGTACAGCAGGCGATATTAATATTACTGCTAATGTTGCCCGCCTCAATAATGGTCAAATTACTGCCCAAACAACTTCTACTGACGGAGGCAATATCAATTTAAACCTTGGACAATACTTATTTCTACGCAATGGAAGCCAAATTTCCACTACCGCAGGAACAGCCCAAGCAGGTGGTAATGGTGGCAACATCACAATTAATACACCCTTCCTCATCGCATTTCCTAATGAAAACAACGACATCACAGCCAATGCCTTTAGGGGTACAGGTGGTAATGTAAACATTAATGCACGTGGAATTTTTGGTATTGAAGCGCGTTCCCAACCATCAAATCAAACAAATGATATTACTGCAAGTTCAAACCTTGGCTTACCGGGAACTATTAATGTTAATTCTCCTGATAACAGTTCAATTCAAAACAGCCTCACCGCTCTTCCTACAAATGCGATCGACACCAACACACTTATCGCCAATAGTTGCATAGTTCGGAGTCAGACGAAACAACAGGGTAGTTTCATTATCACGGGTGCAGGTGGTTTACCCAACCGCCCTAGTGAAGCGTCGGTATCAAATTATTCTACAGGTGATGTACGCAATGTCATAGATGAAAAGACATCGCGTCTTTGGAAAAAAGGCGACCCTATCATCGAACCGCAAGGGGTTTATCGACTCTCAAATGGTCGATTGGTGATGAGTCGAGAGTGTCGATAGTTACAGGGAATAAACACAGCGATACCTTTGGTAAGTTTCGCTAACGTGTATAGCAGATACACGTCCTGAAGCAGAACTGGATATTCAAGACGCTTTCGAGTGGTACGAAGCACATACTTCAGGTTTAGGCTCTGAGTTTGTCCGAGCAGTCGATACTTGTTTATCTGGAATTGGACGTAATCCTCCGATCTATCCTATCATCCACAAACAAGTGCGACGAGCATTAGTTTGACGTTTCCCCTATGGAATCCTTTACGTGTTCGAGCAAGACATCATTTCTGTTATTGCTTGCTTTCACAGCAAACGTCATCCTAAATCATGGCAAGATAGGTTTTAAAGACAACGTTACTGTTTGTAAATTTTAGAGTTACTCAATATGTAGATGTGCTTTATTCTTTACTTAGTAAAAATTAGCGAGACTATCGCTTTATTCAAGATCTGAATTTTTTACCATATCCTGGATAGAAGAGAGACAATATTTCGATTTGAAGTCATTGAGGGTTAATACGTATTGCAGAAGAGGCGATCTCCTAATAGCGATCGCTTCCTCTAAACAGATAAATCTATCGGTAATCGCCACCGTGACCATAGAAGGTTATTCCATAAGTTTGGCAAAGATTAGCGCGACTAACATCATAAGTCTTGTCAGTGTAAACCGCTTTGATATCATAGACACATTGGTTACTGTTATTACCAAACGTTATTTTTCCAGAACTACCACTAACAATATCTGATTGGATAAGGTTTGAACCCCAGTACTTTGAACTCCCAGAAGAAACATACAATTTTGTAATTTCTAATTCATTATTGTTATAAATAACGAAATCACGACGGTCATTTGCAAGCGCATTTTGGTTAGCAAGTGGTAGTGTGGGTAATGCTAAAGTCATTGCGAATAGAATGTTACGAATAGACTGGGTAATCACGAGCGTCTCCTTGTTTCTCTAATAGTCTTAGTACTCACGCCACAGCACATTCTTGAAATTCACATTTGAGTTCTGAATTCATTTAGAAAAACTATGAGTTAATGTAAGAAGTTTCTTGAATTAGCTATGTATTTAATAAATATCATTAAAGAATCATAAGGAAATTGCATTCACTGTTTATGCATACTAAAATACCAACATTAGCAACTTGGCTTGTTAAAATATGCAATTCACCAGACAGAAAAGTGCAAAGCGCGAAATAATTGTTTCCGATCGTAATTCCTATTTTCCTGACACCAAGCAGTCTTGGGGTTATTGGCAGTTTAAACCCGTATTATTTTTAACATTATTATTACTAAATCTATTTACCGATAAAGTTTTGTCTCAGAGTACTCCCAGTAATATTCAAGCAGATGACACGCTTGGGAGTGAATCATCTCAAATCATACAGAATTTTCAGGGACAACCAATTGAGGTCATTACTGGTGGTGCTATTCGCGCAATTAACTTGTTTCATAGTTTTAAAGAATTTAACGTTGGTAAGCAAAGAGGAGTTTATTTTTTCAATTCTAATGGGAGGATTCAAAATATATTAACACGAGTTACAGGTGGAAACCGCTCTGAAATTTTGGGTACACTGGGAACTTTTGGCAACTCCAAACCTAACTTATTTCTCATTAATCCTAATGGAATTATATTTGGGGAAAATGCTAGACTAAATGTACAAGGTTCCTTTATTGCAACCACTGCCAACGATGTTCAGTTTGGAAATCAAGGATTTTTTAGTGCTACGAATCCAGAAGCTCCTTCGTCGTTATTAACTATTAATCCAGGAGCATTATTTTTTAATCGAATTAATCAAACGGTATCTATTCAGAATAATTCTGGTTTGCTGCGCGTTCCCGATGGCACGAGTTTGCTGTTGGTAGGTGGTAATGTGAGGATGGATGGAGGAGTAGCGATCGCAAATGGTGGAAGAGTAGAGCTAGGAGGATTAGCTAGTGCAGGAACAGTTATATTGAATGAGGATGGTAAAAATATAAGTTTGAGTTTTCCTGAGAATGTGGAAAGAAGCAATGTTTTCTTGAGTAAAGGTGCAAGTGTCAGTGTTCTTTCCGGAGGAGGCGCGATAGTGCAAGAGCCACCGCTTTCAGCGATCGCAATTAACAGCAAGAATTTAGAACTGAGAGAGGGGAGTGCTTTAAGTGCAAGTATTACTGGTAGTTTAGGTTCCCAAGACACTAAAGCAGGAGATATTGTTATCAATGCTACTGAGAGCATTGTTTTAGATGGTGGACGAATTGACAGTACTTTACTCACCCCAGATACTCAAGGAAGAGGAGGGAATATTGAGATATCTACTGGTAATCTAACGATTGGCAATAATGGTAATATCAGCGTTAGTAGCTCTGGGAAAGGTAATGCTGGTAATGTAAAGATTGAAGCAAAAAATGAAGTGGTTTCTGATAGTGGGCAAATTGAGAGTGTACTACTTCCTAACGCTCAAGGAAAAGGTGGCAATATTAGTATTAATGCGAAAAAAATCTCATTACTTAACGATGCTTTTGTTGAAGCTAGCAGTTTAACAAAGGGAGACGCTGGAAATATTCAGATTAATGCTAATGAAAAAATTATTTTGGATCGAAGTAGCATCAATAGCAGTGTACTCTTTGCACAAGAATTTAACTTTTTGGGAGAAGGGAATGCAGGAAAAATTGAAATTAAATCCCCGCAAATCTTTCTAAATAATAATTCTCTAATAGCTAATAGTAATACAAGACAGGGAAATGCAGGAAATATTTCCCTCGAAGCTAGAGACCTTTTTTCTGCAGCTAATGGGAGTATTATTGAGAGTAGTTTGGGACAACCCAATGGAACGTCAGCAGAAGGAAAAGTCGGTACTATTTCGATCTTCGCTAAAAATGTTTCTTTTACTAATGGATCTGCATTATTAGCTCGTTCTTACTCTAATTCTATAGGGGAAGCAGGTACTCTCTCCATTCAAGCTACTGATTCTATATCTTTTGATGGTTTTAACAGTTCTATTGTGACTGCTGTGGCTCCTGGAGCAAGGGCTAATGGCAGCAATATTAAACTTGAAGCCAATGCCATCTCGATCGCTAATGGTGCTCGTTTAAGTACGAGTATTTTTGGAAAAGGAAATGGAGGGAATATGAGAATAACTGCCAAAGATACTGTTTTTGTTGATAACAGTTCAATCGATAGTGGAGTAGGGAAGACAGGAGAAGGAAATGCTGGTGAGATTGATATTAAAACTTCTAAAATATTTTTCAACAATGGAGCGCAGCTCAGTACTGAATCTCAAGGACAAGGAAATGCTGGAAACATCATGATAAGCGCTAATTCCTTTACTCTCGATCGCAATTCATCTATACTCGCGTTGAATACACCTTCAGTAGCAAGCTCGACTAGTTTATCTGGTGGAAATATTACCCTCCGAATTGCCGATAGATTACTCCTTAGTAATAATAGCGATATATCGACTCAAGCGAGTAGCAATGCTAATGGCGGTAATATAGACATAACAGCATCAGCGATTATCGCCTTTGATGACAGCGATCTCTTTGCTTTTGCTCAACAAGGAAAGGGAGGAAACATTACTCTCAATACACCTGCTTACTTCGGTTTTAATTTTAATCCCGCTTCTTCTCAAATTAAACCCAACCCTTCAAACAACTTCTTAAATGGTAATAATCGCGCCGATATTAATGCAACTGGAGAACTTTCATCAGGAAACACTTTTATCCCCGACACTAGCTATATTCAAAACAATTTGGCAGAATTAGTGCAAACTCCAATTGATACCAATGCCCTGATTGCTAATAGTTGCATTGCTCGCCGTGGTAAACAAGAAAATACATTCACCGTTACGGGTTCTGGTGGTTTGCCCAACCGTCCTGGGGATATTGCCGTTTCAGTTTATTCCACAGGTGATGTTCGTAACGTACAAACTGAGAATAGATCGCGTCCTTGGCAAAAGGGTGACCCGATTCTAGAACCACAAAATGTGTATTATTTGCCTTCGGGAAAGCTTGTCTTGAGTCGCGAATGTCCTCAATAGTTATAAATTGAGCTAAATAAAGAACCGTGCAACAGGACAGGTAAAGTTCGGTAGTAGGGGTGAGGTGAGTTCATCTGTAGCAAATAGTGTTGTGACTAATTTGAGAACTGCTCTTTCCCTTCGATATACCTCTACTTGCTGCAATCGCCAATCTAAAATCCAATATTCCCGTACTCCTCTGGAAGTATATAGCTTTAGTTTTGTCTCGCGGTCACGCTGCTCATTGTCTATACCTGGTGAGAGGACTTCCACAATAAGTTCTGGCGCTCCTGTCAAATGTCCGGCATCGTCAAGTAAGAGCGGGAGACGTTCCTTACTCACCCATACTACATCAGGAATGACATTATCCGCATCAGTAAAAATGAGTCCTGGGGTGGGGACAGCCTCGCCCAATCCCGTTGACAGCGACCAAGCCCTCAGTTCTGCTCCAACGTTGTTACAAGTTTTTTGATGTTTCCAATGTGGTGCTCTCGTCACAAATAGCTCTCCATCAATAATTTCATATCGATTGCCGTTATCGGGCAATAGTTCTAAGTCTCTTGTTGTCCAACGGACTCGTTCATCAATGCTTTGACTCATAAGAACTGTGTTGTTGAGTAATTATGTTGGGTGATTCTTCGAGTATAGTCGCTGAGTATATCGGCGAGGTCTTTTATTGCATTGCGGAGAATTTGAAATGTAGGTACGTACTCACTGCGATCGCTCCCTCTAAACAGATAAATTTCCCCAAAAGTTTTGGTAGGGGCGCAAGGTCGCCGCGCCCTACGTCTTTTTCGGAGATGCCTATTGACTAAAATCGTGAATTACTGTTTTAGCTCTCACAAAGGAGCCTCTTTAATTAACTTCTTAATTGCAGCCGATAAACTGACTCCCCACTTCATTGCAATTTGACGTAATTTTTCCTTTTCAGTATCGTCTAAATCTACGGGTAAAGACTTGTTTTCTTTGACCATAAATAACACACCTTCATTTTAATATTTTGTTCAGTTTGAATCTACCGACTACTAACTAACGGCGAATTTTTGTAACAGAATTCGGCTTACCTCGGTAGCATCCGACCGTGTAAGGATACTCCCAAGTAGCATGGTAATGGTATAGCTTCTGCTTCTTCCCATCCCATTCAATTTCGTGAGTATGACCGTGGCATGCATCAAGATCGGTGTTGGTAAGCACTTTACCATTCTTATCGTAATGACCGTAGATACCAAATCCATCGAATGCATAACCTAGTAAAGCCGAATGCTCTTTGCTCTGAGCCTCCAGACAGGTCGTAACGCTATGGTAGTGGTATGCACCACCTCTCTCTGGATGTCCTTGACAACTATCTTGGATTTCGTGGGCTACAGCATCTTCACCACGCGCATCAAGAGCATTGAAAAAATATCCACCGTTTGTTAACACACCGATCGCTCCTAATGGCAAGCATGATGGCTCCTCTGTTGCTTGAGGTATGGCTGGTAACTTGATTTGGTATGCTTCAGCCGTAATTGAATTGGGATTGCGATCGTAGGCGTAAGCATCATCATCAGGTGAGATAGGAAACTTACCAGTCACACTTTTTGGGAGTCTGTTCCCAGTAATTGTACGAATGTTATTTTGAAGTGTAATTGTGAACTGACTTGGCCAATGAACTGCACCATTAACTGTTGGCTTAGCTGTCAAGTTATAAGTGCCGTCTGCTTGAATCCAGTCTCCACTAGCGTGTGCTCCTCCTTTGTTTCTAAAACGAGTTCTGCACGACCACACAGAACCTACTTTAGGTTGCACCGAAATTCGCCCATCACCGATTGGTAGGTGTCTAAGATCTACACCTGTTACTGTTGGCAGATTTTTTGCCACTGTTGCAGCAGGAGAGGGCGCTTGAAGCATAGATGCGAGCGGTTGATTGGCGCAAGACCATACAAACAACAACGTTACAACAATGAAGAAAATCCTAACAGAGCGAAATTTCATAATCAAACTATTTTGTTGTAGAAGGCTGAGCGTTTGGCGGATGGGGCGGAATCCCCAAAACCTCTATCAATTTTCTCTCGCTTATGCCTAATTTTGTTGCAGCACCTTTAATATCGGGAGGTGGTGGAGGAGTAGATGAAGGCTCTATCGGTAGTTTCTCAGGCACTTTTAAGGCTGCTTTCAATTGAACTTCAGTCACTCCTAGTTTTTTAGCAGCAGTATTAAAATCAATACGAGGTGGTGGTTGCAATCCGCCTGTACCATTTGGTGGTGGTGCTAAAAAACTACAAGCCCCAATCGTTAAAGGAACAGCAGTTAAGATCAACAATCGATTAATTTTCATGGAAATCAAACTCCTAAAAAAGTTGTTAGTGCTGTACGTTCGCTTATTTCGATCGAAGAGGAATTAAAGCCTTAATGCATTCGTGAAAGAGATTTTTAAGTAAGCCGTTATTTGTTAGTCAACTTTATGACCATCACAGAAGGCTCACAGAGGCGATTATTTAAGGCATAGGGATAGCATAAATCATAAAATAGCCAAAAGCTCTGTGGGAGACAAAAATGCCTGAGGCAGTTGCATCGCTTGGATTATAAGCCCTGTAAAGCTTAATTAAATCTTGCTCTTTAAAAATGAACAAACGTACAGTTAGTGGTTAGTTGTTAGTAACAGATCATTAGTCAGCAATTATACAATTAGACCATCTTGAACTCGAATCACTCGTCTTGTTTGAGCAGCAATTTCAGGAGCATGGGTGACAATTACAATCGTAATGTGTTGTTGGTTGAGTTCAGTCAGTAAATCCATTACTTCTTGAGAGGTTTCCGTGTCTAACGCACCCGTTGGCTCATCTGCTAACACAAGCGCCGGTCGGTTAACCAAAGCACGAGCGATCGCTACCCGTTGCTGTTGTCCTCCTGAAAGTTGACTGGGACGATTGAACAAGCGATCGCCCAATCCCACCCGTGTCAGTGCTTGGATTGCTTGTTGGCGGCGTTTTTGCTTGGGGACATTAGCATAAATCATTGGCAACATAACATTCTCAAGCGCGGTAGAACGCGGTAACAAATTAAATTGCTGAAAAACAAACCCAATCCTCTGATTGCGAATATGTGCCAATTTATCATTGCTAAGAGTCGTTAAATTCCTACCCTCAAAGACATAGTGACCATCCGTCGGACGATCTAAGCAGCCAATAAGGTTCATCAGTGTGGACTTACCCGAACCAGACGTACCCATAATGGCAACATACTCTCCTTGCTCAATCTCTAAATCAATCCGCTTCAGCACGGGTACATTCACTTCACCTAAGCGATAGGTTTTGGTAATCGCCTGCATCCAAATCATAGTAGCCATATCAATCACTCCTTAATGCAGCAATGGGGTCTAACCGAGCAGCATTCCGAGCCGGAATCACTCCAGCCAACAACCCAACAATGAACGATAATCCAAACCCACACACAACTGACCAAACAGAAACCACAAAGGGAAAGTGCAAAAGCATGGCAGAGCTAAAGGCGATCGCAATGCCAATTCCTATGCCAATACCTCCTCCCGCAGTAGAAATCACAACAGATTCGGCTAAAAACTGATTCAAAATCGCAGAGTTAG
This sequence comes from Tolypothrix campylonemoides VB511288_2, assembly GCF_045999855.1. Lineage (NCBI taxonomy): Bacteria > Bacillati > Cyanobacteriota > Cyanophyceae > Nostocales > Tolypothrichaceae > Tolypothrix > Tolypothrix campylonemoides. Next base: position 136,123 of record NZ_JBFPMW010000009.1, on the reverse strand, counting down.
TTGCTCCAACTGCTTTACGAATACCAATCTCTCGCGTCCGTTCGATAACCGACACCAACATGATGTTAGCGATACCAATACCTCCTACTAATAGAGAAATGCTTGCGATCGCCACTACCATAACTGTAAACAAACCCACCACAGTTGTAAAAGCGTTAACAATGTCCGTGCGATTCCTAATGCTAAAATCATCAGACTGCGATGGACTGAGATTGTGGCGCAACCGTAGAAGGTTCACAACCTGAAATTGCGCTGTTTGCGATCGGTCGCGATCGCCTACTTTCACATAAATTCCATTGACAGCAAACCCTTTCAAAGCATTATTCCCCACGATTCGACTTGACATATTGGTGAGAGGAATAAACACTTGATCGTCCCGATCCATCGAACCTTCCGAACCCTTCTTCTCAAATATGCCAATAACTTCGTAAATATTACGTTGAATCCGAATCTGTTCGCCCACAACATTTTTACTGCTATCAAATAGTTCCTCCCATACTGAAGAACCCAGAACAGCAACTGGTTTAGCTGTGTCCATTTCTTCGGAAGTAAAAAACCTGCCTTGTGTAAGTTGAGTATTTCTCGCTTCAAGATAGTTTAAATCAATTCCCACAATATTGGTCGAGTGATTTAACTTTCCATAAACGACTTGTCCCGGACGTTGTAGGTAGGCGGAAACAACTTTAGCAGCAGGAGCCTGCTCTTGAATTGCTTTAGCATCTTCCCAAGTTAGTGTCGAGCTAGAACCCATCCCTTGACTGATACCACCCGTTTTAGCTGACCCTGGAAAAATTTGTAAAACATCAGTTCCCAACGCCTGAATTTGCTGTTCGGTCGCTTTTTGTACGCCCTGTCCAACGGAAGTAATTGCAATCACAGAAGCAATGCCAATAATTACACCCAACATCGTCAATCCGGTACGAAGTTTGTTACTCCATAACGCCTCAACCGCCATTGTGATAATTTCGATAGTCGGCACAGTCGTGCTACGCCGCTCGGTCGCCATACTTTGAGGTAAGCGGAAAGAAATTTTCATGGTTTTGATTAAATTAATGAGGAGGAGGTCCACCACCACCAGGTGGCGGTCCAGGAGGACCTTCTTTCGGCCCATTAGAGCCTCCGAAAAGATTTGGAAAAGAAAAACCAGGTCGATCTTTAGGTTCGGGCGGGGGGCTGATTAATATGTGTTCTGTTCCATCGAGTCCCGTCTTCACCTCAGTACGATTATTCACCGTTGCTCCGGTTGTGATGGGAGTAAATTTAGGGAGTTGACCTTTACGCACAACAAAAACACCCGTGACGTTCTGCTGGCGTGTAACTGCAACCGTCGGTACAGCGATCGCATTCTGCAACTGACCAACTTTAAACTCCACAGATACATTCATTCCAGAACGCAACAACCGATCTGCACCTGAGAGAAGAGCGACTTTCACTTCAAAGCTCGTAACATTTTGCTCTACTGTGGCTTGAGCAGCGATTTGTGAGACTCGTCCTGGAAACGTTTTTCCAGGATAAGCATCTGCCTTGATAATTGCTTGCTGACCGACACGAATCTGGGAAATGTTGCTTTCCGACACGTTTGACACCACCTGATTGACATCAGCCAATGCCAGAATCGATGATGAAGTTGCGGAAGAAACAGAACTGCTTGCCGTCATTGGCGTGACAAAAGCACCGGGATCGGCATACTTGCGAATGATAACTCCATCAAAAGGTGCGCGAATAAGTGTATCATCAATCTGGGTTTGGATGTTTTGCAGCGCACCGCGAGCAGATTTCACCTCTGCACGAGCTTGGTCAATTTCTTCCTGACGGGTTCCTGCTTTCAGGAGACTTAAGGCTTGCTGTTGCTGTTTTACCTCTGCACGGGCTTGGTTGATTTCTTCTTGACGAGTTCCTGCTTTTTGCAGAGACAGTGCTTGTTGTGCTTCTGTGACTTGGGCTAGAGCGCTGTCGCGATCTGCAGATTTCTGGTTTAAGGTTTGTAGGGAAATTGCTCCAGCCTGATAAAGTTTCTCCGTGCGGCGAAACTCATCGTCTGCTTTGTATAACCTAGCTTTAGCTTGGTCTAAGCGGGCTTGTGCTTGAGCAATATCCTGAGGGCGATTTCCTTTTATGAGTTTGTCTAATTTTGCTTGCAGTTCCTCCAATCTAGCCTGAGACTGAGCGATTTCTTGAGGACGGTTCCCTGCTTTTAGCTTGCGTAGATTTGCCTGAGCTTGTGCTAGTCTCCCTTGCTCTTGCGTCAATTGTCCCTGTAGATTGGAATCATCCATGCGAGCTAACACCTGCCCTTTGCTAACGCGATCGCTCTCTTTAACCTGTAGGCTTTTGAGAATACCTGCATTTTTAGGGCTGATGTTGATTGCCTGTTCCGGTTCAACAGTACCATTGGCTGAGACAGTAATCGAAAAAGAACCTCGTTCTAAAGAGATTATTGGTGGTCGGTGATTTGCTCGCTGTTGTTGCTTAACGAGCTGATTGTAAGCGAGATAACTACCGCCTGCAAGCAGGAATAAGGTGAGTAATTTCAGCCACCATTTTGGTATGCCCTGCTTCTTGACGGGTTGGAGTGAAGATGTGGAATCACTTAACGCTGTTTGATTCGAGTAATCGTTTAATTCAAAAGGATTTAATGCCATGTTTGCTCCTACAGACTTTTTCCAGCAAGTATTGCCAAGAACAGCTAACCATATCTACTTTTGAAGCGTTCGAGAACTTGCTTTGTTCCTTCCATCTCTTTCTTAATCTCCTCTTGTTTCTCTGGCTTAATTTTGCTGCCAGCTTGTTCAAGTATTTCTTTCAAGGCAGTCTCTAAATCAACTTCAATTTGAGTCACATCATCACAAATTTTTTGAGAAAGTTCTTGTTCAGAAATTTCCATAATTTTTACTCCAAAGGAGCTTCACATTTATGCACATTTTTTCTAATCACGGCATTCTTTTTCTGCTATAGTTTTGTGCCATCGGGTCACTGTCGAGCTTACTTTAGGTAATTAGTTTTCGGAACGCGATCGGATTCTACCTTACCATAATCTAGCTTAATAATTTGGTCGGCGAGGTGAAAGTAACGGTCATCATGAGTGATAACTATAACTGCCTTACCCTTCTCTTTAAGTTCCATAAGGCTTTGTCTGTAAAACAAGTCTCGGAAGTGCGGCTCTTGGTCAGATGCCCACTCATCGAATAAATAAATAGGGCGATCTTCTAAATAAGCTGTTAGTAAAGCAAGGCGCTTTCTCTGTCCTTGAGATAAACTAGTTGTTGATAAAACACCATTTCTCACTTGAACCTTGTGGTCTAACTGCAATTGCTTGAGATAAATTTCAACTTGTCGATCGAGATCTGTTCGATCGAATCCCAAACAGCTATCAAAAAGATAAAAGTCAGAGAATACAGCAGAGAAATGTTGGCGATACCATTCCTGATTCCGATCTGTGATGAGTAGTCCGTTGAGATAAATTGAACCAGTATTAGGTGGATACAACCCTGTAATTAATTTGGCTAACGTTGACTTGCCACTACCATTGCCTCCTATAATAAATGTTATTTCTCCAGACTGCAAAGTTAGACTGATGGGACCGAGGCGAAATCCTTTCTCATCGTGGGGGGGAGGAGGCATATCTCCCGGTTGATGTTTTGGTTTGTGCTGATGTCTCGATCGCATGGGCAAAGATGGATCGTTTGGCTCTGACAAAAACTCTTTCTCATGACCATTAGGGTGATACAAATAAGTAACTTGGTCGAGTTCGAGTTTAAACTCAACTCGATCTGGTTGCGCGATCGCGTAAGTATTGATTTGAGTAGCAATTTCGGTTTTTTCTGTTAATGACAGCTTCATCATTTCAATTTTTTGTAGAGCAACATTTCCTTGTAATAAATCGGGTAACCTACGCAACAAGTTCTGAAGAGGAAGAGACAAATAGGTCATAGTTAAAACATAGGTTGCTAGTAGTGAAAGTGGAATATCAATTAACCAGGGTAATACAAACAGAACTATAGCTAAACTAGAAAGTTGCATAAACTGCCCTAACCCATTAGCGATCGCAAAAATTTGCATTGCGGTCGTATTTTTATACCGTAATAATGATGCACTTCCTTGCAAGCTCTTAGAGTAAAAATCTTCTCGTCTCGACTTATGCAGTTTCAGTTCTTTAGTACCTCTAGTCAGACCTTGAAAATGTTTGTATAAATTATCCTCCTCTTCACGTGCTAGCGAAAATAAACCCTGTGCTTTGCCAAGTATAGTTTGAACACACCACATTGCCAGAACAGATGTAGTAAACGACGCCGCAAATATAATGTTTGAAATTAAAGCCAAGTACACAAAGCATCCAATGACAGTAGCGAGATCGATACAAATGCTAGGAATTGCAGACACAGCGTGGGAAAGGACGCGCACATCATCAGTCAAAGTAGCGAGTAAACGACTTTCCCCAAGTCTTTCTAAATGTTGTAAAGGAGAAAATAAGATATTTTGGCTTAACCTCACCCGCAATTGGTAGATTGCATTTTGCGAGAGACGGATGAGCAGAAATTGCGTGATGACACTGGTAAGGAGAGCACTGAAACCTAACGCGGCAAAATATAATAATGCATCAGGAAATGATGCTTGACTGACAGAACGATTGATAAGTGAAATGAGCATTGCATTAAAAACACCACTCATTAAACCCGTGACTGTTGCAATCAAAATATTCCGCCATGAGATTTCTAATAAAAATTGCAGAAATTTCATACTTCTATTCTTCCTGTGTGATGATAGTTTTTTCTTGTCAGATAACAAAGAGCGTAAGAGCGTTTGGAGAGGTATGCTGCAATTGAGTTAAGTCAGTATAATTAAAGTTAACTAGTGAGGATTGTTATGAGTCATTGGAAGAATTTTCAGCATATTTACATGAGTACTTGCTGCTAATATCAAAACAATCATTCCCGGAAAAATTCCACAATCAAACAGGAAAATGTTTCTTTCCCAGTTCCCAATCCCCAATCACCAGTCTCCATTTTCTAGCTAGTTCATCTAAACCTTCTGAAACAGAATACCTTCTACTCCAATTCCCGGTGCAAACGAAAAGGCAATTCCAGTTAACGCTTTCATTGTTTCTGTTGAATTTTTCCCATCAAGATTTGGATTTTCCAACGCCACTGATTCTCGCTCGATACTAAGAAAATCCTGACATCTGAGTAACATTCGTTCCATAACAAATAATACCGAGGGACTCAACATATTGCCATACTGACGGAGTATCTCCCAACTATCAGCAACTTGATTATCGCTCAACCCAAGAGAATGCTGTGCGTTCTCAATAATGCGCGTACCGCCAGGGTGAATAGCCCACAGATCGATATTTTCTTTATTCAGCGAATGGCTTGCGAGAAAACGTTCGATAACTGAATTCACACCAGTCTTAATATAATCGGGTAACTGACGCGAAAGCTGACAAGTAATCCCATTATCCCGTATACCAAGAACAATACCGTCTTCAGTATTTTCAACAAGATAACTTAGGTGATCTTTAATCACCACTTTACCTTTACCGATCGCTTGTTCTGTTTCACAAGCTCCAATCACCACCGCAGCACATCCATCACTAAAAATGCTATGAATAATCACATCATTGATATCATCTTCAAACACTGCATTGATGGAGCTAAGTTCAAGACAGACTAAAAGGGCTTTGTGCGTTGGGTAAGCTCGCACGCGATCGCAAGCAACACGCAGTCCATTCATTGCAGCTGCACAACCCATAAAATTCACTGTAACTCTTGCTGTGTCTCGTCTGAGTCCAAGCCTCTTAATCAATTCTGTATCGACTCCTGGTGCAACGAAACCCGTACTCGATACAAACACAATAAGACCGATAGAATCTTCAATTGTCGGCTCCGATCGCAAAGGATCGCTACTCTCTAGACTTGAAGCCGCCGATTCTAATGCTTTTCTTGCAACTCGCTCAGCTAGAGGAACACCATACTCCATGTACATCTGCATGCGAGACTGAATGCTATTACCGCTCCCAAGAAGGGCGATCGCTTCTTCAGACATCAAGTTAATAGCTAGCTGTCTTGTATCGATTCGAGTATTATTATAAAGCTTAGCAATCCGAAATTGATTTTGTGCCAACTTTGGAAGGTTAGCAACAAAATTAGCAGCATCAGATTGTCGAATGACGTTGTTAGGAGTACCAGTTGCTATACTCTCTATGGTGGGCAAAAATTGCTTGGAGGTATTGATATTAAGCCGTTCAAGACCCTGTGTTGCTTGAGTTTGAATCGGCTGCATCAAAGGATAATGACCTGTTTGGTTTTGCTGTTTTAGGGTAGTCTTGGTATTCATGCAGTCTTTCTCCTGACTTATACTTGCGTTATTTGGCTGACAAATCGCAGAATCTGTAATACTTTTTTCTCTTCAGATCGAACCGATACCAACAATACCTTCGAGAACATATTTCATCGATCTCAGTAATGCTTGTGGATGAAAGTGCTCTTTTAAGAGTGTAAAGTTGTTTTCTTTTGCCATTCTTGATGAATGAAACAAGTAATGTCTTAGCAAGATGGGAAGGCGATCGAGGAAGAAATTCTTTGGTTTTGACCACACAACGTTATATTTCGCTGCCTCTTCTCGAACAATATCTTCACTGATGATATTTGCAAAGCCACTTTTTTGATAAGGAAGTACGTGGTGTACTCGATGTGGGCTGAGACCTGCTGATAGAAAGCAGTCAACATACTTGTTGCCAATCATAGTCAAATCGTAGGAGTTTTGAATTTGGAATACTGCCCAATCTTCTGCTTGTTTAATAGCGTCGTCTTTTTCTATCTCTTCAAAATCATGACTAGCGACAATCATAAAAGTGCTGATCCATACGGTGAGAATAAATTGGGCAAACCAAGCCACGATATCGCCATGTATCGCAAACAAAATTAACTCGCCCAGAAGAAGTATACGCATGGCAATAAGACCGACATAATGGAGAAGACTTCTTTGCCAAGAACCGTATAAGTCCTTTACACCAAACTTGAACCCCAATATACATATCTCAGAAGCTCGAACGAGCATACCAGTGAGAACGTGTGCCAATTTATGTATGGTGTGAACTGGAACCCGATAAAAACGAGGAAGTTCCAACATAGCGGTGAATACATTTCTCTTGATATCAACTTCGCTCTGAGTGCATGGATGATGCATTAAGCTGTGACCATCAGTGACTACAAAAGCCATTGGAACATAGTTAATATCAAAAACCTGCTCGAGTGCTTTGTTCAGCCCAACTTGTGGTCGATGGATAAAATAGTGACCCGCACCTGCTAGTGAGATTCTTAGCGCCACCATAAGTGGAACAAACAAATAAATTGGCATATACTGTGTGAAGCCCAGTCGTAGTACTTGCACGAGTATGTAAATGATGCCTAAAATGAGAGCGATCGCGTCAAACATAAAGTCCATGTGGGCGATTTTCTTTTTCATTTCTGGCGTGTTTAGTCTTGTTTTAATCCGATCGAGAAGTCGCTCTTGACTGTCGAAATCAAACTTGGGAGTATCTCTCCAGCCATCAAACCCTTCATGAAATAAGAATTCTGGAGCCGCGTATTTGGGATGAACATCTTCGGGTACAGCTTCTCTATTCAAGGCATATTTCTTGAGGATTTTTTTAACTTTCTGCGGATTGGGATGAAAAATATTAACTAGTATCGTGATATCTCTATTTTTCATGCGTCCGATGAAAAATTCACCGCCGGGATGCCGTTTGATGAAGTCAGATAAATCGTATACTTGCCCGTCGTAGATCCATGCGTTAGGTAGACTTGGAGGTGGCTCATTTGGAACCTCTTCACGAGCCTCATCTAGAGGTGGTTCTGGCTTTTCTTGATGGCTGTCGTTGGGCGTAGTAAGAGGTGTTTTTGTTGCGATCGCATCATAAGTTGATTCTGGCTTTTTCTGAGTCTTGATGCTGTTAGTCTGTTCAATGATGCGTGGATCTCGGACAACAACCTCAGAAGGTTCGCGATCGTTCTCCTGACGTCTGAAGATTTGTGCGTGCTTAAAAGCCTGTACTATTGCATTCATAATACTTTTACACTCCTGAATGTTAAAGACTTTAATTTTGTACTTGTGCTAGATTTATTTCTGTTGTGTCACCTCCTGAGCTGTTCGCAACTTTGTAATGAGCCACCGATTTTTCTAAAGTTATGTTTCTTCACCCCACCGTACTTAACTGTTGCTTCAATTTAGAGAATACAGAAATAGACAGAGGTATTCATTTACTGTTTATGCTAGTTTGAATGCACGATTTATCATGGAGCGTTGCTCAGTGGTGTAAGTCCTATTGCAGAAAACTGCATTTTGCATTGTATTTCTTTTTATGGTATGATTTTGCTAAGATCGGTAGCACATTTATATGCCGTTGTTGTCGGTTTTCCAACGCTGTAGCTAAATCTTTCACCTTGGTAATTTCATTTTAAACCGCACCTGTCCGCAACGGCATCCGCCTTACCGAGGCAAATTCCAGTCATTCATGATATTGCTATCTCCATTCTCTATTTATGATGCCGTGCGGGTGGTTGTTCGATTTTGTTTGATAGTACTACCATCAATCAGTCCTGAAAAGGTGTTCCGTCTACAGGAATTGTTACTCCACCTCATCTAAATCTATGCCCAATTGGCGCAAGCGTTCTGCTAATTTTTCTGCTCTTTTTTTTGCTTCATCTGCTTCTTGTTTGGCTTGTTGTGCCTCATGTTGAGCTTGTTGTGCTGCTTGTTTGGCTTGTTGTGTTTCTTGTTGAGCTTGTTGTGTTTCTTGTTTGGCAGCAATTCGGCTGTCTTCGGTTATGCTCCGCTTATCGCGCCTCCGGTATTCCGTATCAGCTAAAAAGGCATTGATGTCGAGATCGTTTTATGGCAATTCTATAAGACTTTTAAGTTATTAACAATTATTTAGCTGTCTTATTGCTCTCTTTTACGCGGTAAGTTACACCATTTGCAATTTTTCTTTTTGAAAAAAATCTTGAAATTTCTCCCTTTTGGATTGCAATTGTGAGTTATACAAATAATTTCCTATTTTAATTTCTTCTATCGACGTTAATTTGTCTTTTTCGTTCATTTTTACCCAAATTTGACACGAATTTTTAGCAGCTTTTATTGTAGGATTTATTTTTATATTATAATTAGCATAAGATATTGAAAATATAAATGTAGCAATAGACACTGCAAAAAACTTTTTTTTAAGAAAAACATGAGAAGTATTAGGAAATAAATACTTTTCATTTTTAATTGCTTTCACAATGAATTCCTCGCGTTAATTGATGAATAAAAGCGAAAAAACAGTTAATTGACTTTTATAGCAATCCTAATTTTTGGATAAATTATCTCATTTCTGTCTTGTCTATTGCAGTTACATAAATCAGATAAAACTGCTATAGCAGTCCTAAATGAAATATAAAAATAAGAGTGAAGGCTGCTAATAGTCAAAAAGCCATTAGCTATTAGCCATTAGCTATTAGCCATTCCAATTTTTTACAAATGTTTAGGATTGCTATATATTGGTCAAGCTATGAACTGTTCTTGTTATTCATAGCTTAAAAAAACCGCTGAAACAATTCATTCACTCTTTGTGTATGCTGAAATGCAAAATATTCTAACGGTGTATGCAGAAAACTGCAATAGATCTTACAGAAAAGAGTATACTTCAGGGATAATTACTGTTCTATGAAGTTGTTGCAGATTTTTTTAATCTTTAAACAGAAAATTTGGTATTACAAAAAACGAGGGAGCATCCAAATTTGGAAAAAACACGTTTGCGATTAAAATCGCGTCTATCCAAACAAAGTCCGCCTTCGCGGACTAAATTATAAAGGGGGGTATAAGACGCGGATTCAGTATAATGAGCCAAATTGGGAGACTCCCAAAAATGATAAGTAAAAATTCAAAATTACACTTTTATGCATTCTCTAAAAAGCTAGATAGTGATATTTTGATGATTGATTGGGTTATGAGACTGCAAAAATAGAAAAGCTACGTGAGGTACAATGTTGCTGCGTCAGTTATTAGGAAGAAAAAAGGATTGTCATTACCGGGTAAGACAAATAATTGGCTTGACGATGGGTATAGGAGCGATCGCATTTCAACAAATTCCCACGAGTGCCCAAATCATTGCCGATGACACCCTACCTAATAACTCTCAAGTCACTAGCATTGACAACATCAGAATTATTGGGGGCGGAACCCAAGCTCGAAGTAACTTGTTTCACAGCTTTCGTGAGTTCTCTGTTCCCACACGAAGCATTGCTTACTTTTTCAACGCTTTAGATATTCAAAATATCTTCAGTCGAGTCACGGGTGGGTCTGTCTCTAGTATTGATGGTTTAATTGCAGCAAACGGTAACGCCAGCCTGTTTCTAATCAATCCCAACGGCATCATCTTTGGTAACAATGCTCGTTTGAATATTGGTGGTTCATTTCTGGCAAGTACAGCCAGTAGCCTAAAATTTGCAGATGGAAAGGAATTTAATGCAACTGCACCACAAAATGCCCCCTTGCTGTCTATAGGTGTTCCTCTTGGTTTGCAATTTGGAGAAAGTCCTAAAGCGATCGTCAATGAATCAGGTTATGGTATTTTGTCGATTTTTGCTGATTTTTTCAATATAGCACCCGGTTTGAAAGTCTCTCCAGGGAGAACTTTGGGGCTTGTAGGTGGAGACATAGTTCTAGAAGAAGGGACTCTCAGAGCACCGGATGGACGAATTGAGCTAGGAGGAGTTGGTGGTGGTAGTTTTGTAAGTCTGATACCAAGTAACAGTGGTTATGTTCTAGGTTATGAGGGTGTTGAGAACTTTCAGGATATTCGTCTGGGTCAAGAGAGTGTTGCTTTTGCCGATGGCAATAGTGGTGGCAGTATTCAAATGCAAGGCAGAAACGTGGTACTTGCTAATGGTTCATTTATAAGCGCAAATACTACGGGGTCAGGTACAGGAGGCGGTTTGACTGTCAATGCCTCTGAATCTGTGCAAGTCGCTAGGTCATCTGCTGACGGTCGGTTCCTCAGTGGTTTACGTGTTCGAGTTACGGAAACAGCAACAGGACAAGCGGGAGATATGATAATCAATACTCCTACTCTTCTTGTTCGGGATGGAGCACAAATTTCAGTAGGTGTTTTTGGATCGGGCAAAGGGGGAAATTTAATCGTTAACGCTTCTAAGGAAGTGCAACTGATAGGTGAGTCTAATAATAGTCTGCCTAGTGGATTGTATTCTGAAACATTAGGAACAGGAAATGCAGGAGATATAACAATTACTACTCCTGTATTGCTAGTTCGGAGTGGAGCTGGAGTTGGTACTGGTACGAGTGGTTCCGGTAAAGGAGGGGTTTTAACTGTCAATGCCTCTGAATCAGTCCAACTTGTAGGTGGCACCTCCAGTGATAATGCTATTGTTTTAGGCGCTTCAGCTAGTAAAAGAGCAACAGGACAGGCAGGAGATTTGAGAATTAATACTCCCCTGTTATTGCTGAAAGATGGGGCACAGATTTCAGTTGGTACCTTCGGCGCGGGTAAAGGTGGAAATTTGATTGTTAACGCTTCTCAAAAAGTTCAACTGATTGGTGAGTCTACAGATAGTCAATTTACCACTGGATTATTTTCTGAAACACAAGGAACGGGAAATGCAGGAGATATCACAATTACTACTCCTGTACTGCTGGTTCAAGACGGAGCACGGGTTGATGTTGGTACCCGTGGTTCAGGCAAAGGTGGAAATTTAACTGTTAATACCTCCAAACAGGTACAGCTAATTGGTGCTACGGCTAATGGAGAGTCTTCCAGTGGCTTATTTACTCGAACTACTGGAACAGCAATAGGAGAGGCTGGTTCCTTAACAATAACCACACCAGTGTTACTGGTTCAGCATGGAGCAAAAGTTGATGGTAGCACCTATGGTGCTGGCAAAGGTGGAAATTTGAATGTCAACGCTTCCAAGGAAGTTCAAGTGACTGGTACCTCTACTGATAGTCCTAGTGCTATAGTAACTGGAGCTTTAAGCTCAGGAAATGCTGGAGATGTGACGATTAATACTCCTGTATTGCTTGTTCGAGATGGTGGACAAGTCAATGCTAACACTACTGGCTCGGGCAAAGGTGGAAATTTAACTGTTAATGCTTCTGAATCTATAGAAATGATTGGCACATCTGCTGATGGTCGGTATGGTAGCGGCTTGTTTGCTGCAACAAGAGAAAAAGGACAAGCAGGAAATTTGAGGATTAACACTCCAGTGTTATTGCTGAAGGATGGGGCGCAGGTATCAGTTGGCACCTTTGGTGCAGCTAAAGGGGGCAATTTAACTGTCAACGCCGATCGGGAGGTGCAACTTATTGGTACTTCTGCTGTTGGAAATCAGCTGGCTCCTAGTGGCTTATTTTCAGAAACACTGGGAACAGGAGATGCAGGAAACATAACTATTACCACTCCTATATTATTCCTAAAGCATGGAGCACGGGTTGATGCTGGTACCCGTGACTCAGGTAAAGGCGGAAATTTGACTGTCAATGCTTCTAAACAAGTACAACTTATTGGTACATCTAGTATCGGTGAGTTTTCCAGTGGCTTATTTACTCAATCTGGACAAAGAGCCACAGGAGAGGCTGGTTCCTTAACAGTGACTACTCCTGTGTTGCTAATTCAGAATGGTGCAGAAGTATCAGCTTCTACCCTTGGGCGGGGTCGCGGTGGAAACATTGAGGTAACTGCAGATAGAGTAGACATAGAAGGAGTCTCTGCTAGCGGACGACCCAGCGCTTTAGGAAGCGAAACTATAGGTATTGATTCAAGTGCAAAAGCAGGGGATGTAACACTGACAACTCGAATCTTAAATATCCGCGATCGCGCATATTTATCAACCGTATCTTCCAATCAGGGTCAAGCTGGCAATATTACTATTCGTGTAAATGAGAGTCTAAATGCCAGAAATGGTAGTATTTTTACCTCTTCTCAACTTTCTTCAGGTGGCTCTGTTGATATCAACGCTCGAGATATTCGTCTGTTCGGTGACAGTGACATTTTTACCTCTGTATTTAGTGGTGCAGGCAATGGGGGCGATATTCGCGTCACCGCCAACTCTATCATCGCCTTTGATGACAGCGACATTCTTGCTTTTGCTCGAGATGGAAAAGGCGGTAATATTACTCTTGATACCCGTGCCTTCTTCGGCGAAAACTATCGTCCTGCTCCCCGCGATACAGAACCCCGTACTTTAGATGGAAATCAACGTGTGGATGTCAATGCTACTGGTAGGGTTTCTGGAATTATCCGACTCCCAGATACAACGTCGATCCAAAACAGCCTCACAGAGTTACCACAAAACCTCATCGACACTAACGCACTCATTGCAAATAGTTGTATCGTTCGCAGTCAGCTTAAGAAAGGGTCATTTACTATCGTTGGTTCTGGTGGATTACCAAATCGCCCAGGCGATGCAAATATGTCTGTATATCCTACTGGTGAAGTGCATGGTATTGAGAATAGTAAAATAGGCAATTCAGAACCTCCGTTATGGCAAAAAGGCGATCCAATCATCGAAGCTACTGGTGTTTACCATCTGGATAACGGGCGACTCGTGATGAGTCGTGAATGTCACTAATTTGGCTGTTGATAGAAGCCATCGATAATTTTCAACATGAGCCGTTAGTCATGAAGAAAATCAGACAAAATGCGGCTGGCGATACAGCGCACATAAGTTCATTTTCTAGCTAAGTTGAGCGTACTTCTGATAAGACTAACGATATAATAAATATTTAAGTTGACAGTATATTGTAGATGGAAAGTATGAGCCCAATCAAGTCTAGTCGTGTTGTCCGTAGGGGAAGAATATTTCCCGAAATCCAGTGGACTCCTGAACAAGAAGCCGATTGGGAAGCTGATGGAGAAAAACTCTACCAGCGCTGCAAGCCGATTTTTGATAGGGTTAAATCGGAATTAATTGAAACTCACTACAACTGGTATGTTACCGTCGAACCAGAGAGTGGAGAATATTTTGTAGATAAAGATTTGTCAGCAGCTTGGCAGCAGTGTCGTGAAAAGCATCCTGGTAAGATACACCATACTTTCCGAATTAATGAGACTGGAGTTTGCGGTACAGTATGACGATCTCTGGGAAGTTTGGTGATGAGGAAGCGCTACTTTTTGAAATTGATTTGATAGCATCGGATGGATTAGAATTATCAGTTGATGCGATGTTGGATACAGGTTTTTCCGGCTGGTTGGCAATTGATAAACAAGATTTAGACGCACTAAGTTGGAAGTATGTTGACCAACAAATCATGCGAACCGCAGGTGGGGATGTAAGATTTAAAATCTATATTGGTAAAGTTAAATTGGATGGTCAAGAATTGGATATTCCCGTTCATGTTGGTAAAGATTTAACGGAAATTTTACTGGGTCGTCAATGGCTCATAAATCGTAGGTTAGTTGTTGATATACCATCTGGTGAATTGACCTTGGGGGATGGTGCGAGTTGATTGTGCTCCTCTTTTTCTCTAGTTGACAAAAAGGCGAACCAATCATCGAAGCAACTGGTGTTTACCATCTGGATAACGGGCAACTTGTGATGAGTCGTGAATGTCACTAATTTGGCTGTTGATAGGGGCTATCAATAATTTTTAACATGAGCCGTAAGGAGTCCCGCACTGCACCAGAAAGTTATCTAGAACGCACTGAAAGTTTTTTTGGATAAAGCTAATGGGTGAGAATTTAAGACATAAAATTCAGTATATTTGATTATACAAAACTCTACTCTAAATATTAGTTGAGTTATTAATTTATCTCTAAAAATTGTGAGTGTGGGAGAAGAAAAGGTGACAAAATGGGTCTGGAGTGAAAAATTGAGGCGATCTCATCGTGGTTATCTTGCAGCATTGCATCACTCAGTTTTTTGGAGAAGCGTTGTGGCGATGGCAAAGTTGACCGTTGGAATTGCATCTCTCATCAACCCAGCTTTTGCTCAAAGTAACATAGTACCGGACAATACACTGGGTTCAGAGGCATCTAGAGTCACAGTCAACTTTAACGGTACTTCTAATGAGGTAATTGCAGGTGGAGCGCAACGGGGACAAAATTTATTTCACAGTTTTCAAGAATTTAACATTGGTGAAAATCGAGGCGCTTACTTCTTTGTTTTCGATCCTAGCATCCAGAATATTTTGGCGCGGGTGACAGGAAGTAATCGCTCAAATATTTTAGGGACTTTGGGAACCCGTCAAATCATTGGCAGTAATCTTGTGCGTTCCAATGCCAACCTATTTTTGATAAATCCCAATGGTATTGTTTTTGGAGAAAACGCTCGTCTAGATGTCGGTGCTTCGTTGATAGCGACAACTGCTAATGGGGTTCAATTTGGAAATCAAGGAAATTTTAGTGCGATAAACCCTCAGACCCCAGGGGTGTTAACGGTAAACCCTTCGGCTTTATTTTTTCATCAGATTAATCAGAATGGGACAATAGAAAATCGAGGATTATTGAGAGTTCGCGATGGTGAGAGTTTATTGCTTGCAGGTGGCAATGTTCGCTTAGATGGAGGTATTTTAGCGGCGTTGGGTGGGCGAATAGAGTTAGGCGGATTAGCAGATGCAGGTAGTATAGGCTTAGATTTTGCCAGCCAAGGATTAAAATTACAATTTCCAGAAGTAGTGCAAAAAGCAAATGTTTCTCTGGTTAACAATTCGCTCGTTAATGTTTCGGCTGGTGGCGGTGGAGATGTAGCAATCAACGCTCAAAATTTAGATATTTTGGCAGGTAGCAACATTTTTGCAGGAATTATTGGTGATGTCGGTTTAGCAAACAATCAAGCGGGAGATATTACCATAAATGTTTCAGGCACTGTTAGGCTTGAATCTGATAGTTCTATTCGCAGCGATGTTAGTCCAGGTGAAACAGGTAATGGCGGCAATATAAATATCACATCTGCCTCGTTGTTCGTACTGGGCGATTCAAGTTTGATAAGCAGAACCTCTGGAGTTGGAAATGCTGGGAACATCAACATAAATGCTCGCGATCGCGTTGTATTTAGTGGTGATAACACGACTGTTGATAGTGGTGTCAGGTCAACTGGTAGGGGTGAGGGAGGTGATATCCTCATTTCCACTAATACCTTGGAAATGTCGGATGGCGCTCAATTAATAACTCCTGCACTTGGTGTTGGAAATGCAGGAAATATTGTAATTGAGGCACGCGATCGCATTTCTCTTACAGGTAATAGCGCAACCAACTTCAGCAATACAGCTATTTTTAGCAGTTTAGGAGGAAATAATAACCGACAAGCAGAGGGTCAAGGAGGTGATATTCGTATCTCTACCAATATCCTGGAACTCTCTGATGGTGCTCAAATGGCTTCTAGCACGTTTGGTATCGGCAATGCGGGCAATATCATAATAGAGGTAGGCGATCGCGTAACATTTAAGGGCGATGATACTAGTGTTTCCAGCCGTGTGGAACGAACTGGCAGAGGAAAGGGAGGCGATATCCGCATCTCTACTAAAATTTTAGAATTATCTGATGATGCAACTCTCAATGCTAGTACCCTTAATTTTGGAGATGCAGGCAATATTTTGCTGGAAGCGCAAGATAGAGCTTCTTTTGATAATGCAAATGTTTTCAATAGTGTATGGGGACCAGCTGCTGGGAAGGGTGGAAATATTAATATCAAAACGGGGAACCTCTCTGTTACTAATAGAGCAGTACTCTCTACCACTACGTATGGCAACGGCGATGCAGGAAATATCACGATTGAAGCTAGAAATAACGTTTCTTTAAGTAAGGGGGGGCGTTTGCTTAGTCAAATAGAGGAAACAGGCATTGGTACGGGTGGCAATATTAGCATTTATACAAACTCCCTATTGTTAAATGTGGGGCAGCTAAATGCAGACACTCAGGGAAAAGGTAATGCAGGGAATATCATTATTAATGCACAGAACACTCTATCAGTAGATTCAGCAATTATTTCTAGCACTGTAGAAGAAACTGGTGATGGTAAAGGGGGAGACATCAGCATCTTCACTAGCTCTTTTAATCTTAAGGATGCAATTTTAACTACTGCTACCCTTGGAAAGGGTAGTGCAGGTAATGTTAGGATTAATGCGCTTAACTCTGTTTTTGTAGATACGGCAAATATTTTTAGCAGCGTGGAAACAGGAGCCACTGGACAGGGGGGAGATATTAATCTCTCTACTGGTACGCTTTCTTTAACAAATGGAGGAAGGTTAACATCTGGAACTTATGGAACGGGTAAGGCTGGCAATGTGATTGTTGAAGCACGCGATCGTGTATTGCTAGATGGTAGCGACCCTGATGAAAAAAATTTCAACAGTGCCATCATTACGAGTGTGGGGGAAAATGGCATCGGACAAGGGGGAGATATTCGCATTGCCACAAGTATATTTTCTCTAACAAATGGAGCGCAACTAGTTGCTGTTACCAAAGGCAAAGGTAATGCGGGTAATGTTCAAATTCGTGCTACTGATGCTGTGAATATCGCTGGTAGCACTAATACTACTGGTCGTCCTAGCGCAATTCTAACTTTTACTGAATCTGGAAATTCGGGAGGAAATATTACTGTTGATACTTCCGCTTTCCGTATTTTAGAAGGAGCAGTTTTAGATAGTCGCACGAGCGCTACCGGAAATGGGGGTAACATCACCATCAATACGAATTCTTTGGAAGCTCTTAGCGGTGGACAATTGCAGGCAAGTACTGACGGGAGCGGACAAGCAGGTAAGATAACTGTTAATGGTGACGCTAGCGTCACTATTTCAGGTAGCGACCCCATTTTTTCTGAACGTGCAGCTATAATACCCGAAATTAGCTGGCGTTACAATCCCAACAGTGGGTTTTATAATCGCTCCATTGGCTCAGGTATTGCAGGTGATATCAAAGTTAATTCAGGTTCCTTATCTCTATTCAATGGGGGACAAATTCAAGCTAGTACATTTGGAGAAGGAAAAGCAGGTAACGTGTGGATTACTGCTCGCGAGCGTGTCACGACCAATGGTGCAAGTGCAAATGGGTTATTTCCTAGCGGTATTTTTAGCGAGATTTTCAATCCTCAAAGATTGGGTAAAGGTGGCGACATTGCGATTGAGACTGGCTCACTTACGCTGACTAATGGCGCTCAACTAAGAGTCTCTACATGGGGTATGGGAGACGCAGGCAATATAACTATCCATGCCAAGGATGAAGTGTCTTTTGCTGGAACCAGTAAGAATGGTAACTTATTAAGTAGTGTTTTGAGTACTGTTGAATTAACTGGGCAAGGCAACGGCGGTGATATTAAGATTCAAGCAGGTTCGCTATCAGTCACTGATGGCGCTCAACTTCAAACAGGTACTAGAAACAGAGGTAATGCTGGAAATATTTTGATTAATGCTCGTGATTTTGTTTTGTTTGATGGAATAAATTCAACAGGACAAATTCCTAGTTCTGCCTTTACTAGTGTAGAGCGAACAGCAGTAGGTAAAGGTGGGAATATTGAGATAAATACAAGCCGTCTTTCCGTTGATAATGGGGCACAGGTGATTACAAGTAATAACGGTGGAAAAGGTAACGGTGGAAATATTCATATTGATGCAGCATTCCTATCTCTTACAGGGAATTCTCAACTTAGAGCTAGTACTCAAGGCGAAGGAGATGCGGGCAATATTTTTATCAATACTCGCGATCGCATATCCTTGGATAAAGGAGCAATTATCTCAAATATTGTTGGCAATGTTTCTAATCCTGGGCGTTTTGGTAACGGCAAAGGTGGAATAATTCGCATTGATACTGGTTCGCTATCTGTCGCTAATGGCAGTCAACTTCAAGCTAGTACTTTTGGAACAGGCGATGCTGGCGATCTTATTATCAACGCTCGTGAAAACATATCCTTTGACGGCTTCCGAAGCTTTGAAGATAGTAGATTGAACAGTGCGGCTTTCAGTATTGTTGCAAATAATAGTACTGGCAATGGAGGTAATATTCGTGTTAATACAGAATCATTAGCTGTTACTAATGGAGCATTACTTAGCACTACCACCTTTGGACAAGGTAGAGCTGGAAATATTAATATTACTGCTCGAAATCGCATATTTTTGAATGGTAAGAATGATATAAGTGAGTTTTCGAGTGGACTGTATAGTGCAACTTTAAGGAATGCAAACGGACAAGGTGGTTCAATTAGCGTTAACGCTGATACTTTTCAAATTACTAACGGTGCGGTAGTTAATGCTCAAACCTCCTCTGGTTTTCAAGGTGGTGATGTAACAATTAATTCTAATAGCTTTGAAGCCACCCAAGGCGGACAAATTATTACAACAGCAACTAATCAAGGGCAAGCTGGTAGTATTCGCCTGAATAGCAATCGCATAATTCTCTCTGGTATCGATCCAACTTATCAACCATCACAGCAAGATAAAATATTTGAGAATCAAGGCGCAGCTAGCGGACTATTTGCCAACACAACCTCAACAGCTTCCGCTCGCGGTGGCAATATTCAAGTAAATGCTAGGCAATTAAATGTGAGCGATCGCGCCCAAATCTCTGTCAACAGTCAAGGTAGTGGTGTTGCTGGTGAGATTCATGTTAATGCCAATAGAGCCGAACTGAGAGACAACGCCAAAATCATCGCTGAAACAACATCCCAAGATGGTGGTAACATTTTCATTAATAATGCAAATTTACTGCTACTACGTCGTGGAAGCCTTGTGTCTGCAACCGCCGGAGAACAGGGCAATGGTGGTAACGTAAATATCAACTCAAAATTTATCATTGCCATTCCCAACGAAGACAGTGATATCAGAGCCAATGCCTTTGAAGGCAACGGTGGCAGAGTTCAAATTAACACTCAAGGAATATTTGGCACGGAATTTCGTTCTCAGGAAACAAAAGAAAGCGATATTACTGCTAGTTCAAGATATGGTGTTTCTGGCATTATCAATATTAACTCCCCCGACAATAGTTCTATTCAAAACAACCTCGGCGAACTTCCCCAAAACGCCATCGACACCAATACTCTTATCGCCAATAGTTGCATAGCCCGTAGAAATCAACAACAACACGGTTCTTTCTTCATCACCGGTTCTGGTGGTTTACCAACACGCCCCGGTGATGCTTCACTTCCTTCCTATTCCACTGGAGATGTGCAACCAGTATCTAGTGAAGTAGAGTCAACAAAATTACCTACACAAGAACGACGTTGGCAAATTGGCGACCCAATTATCGAACCAGCTGGGGTATACCAATTGCCAAATGGCAAGCTTGTGCTTAGTAAAGAATGTTAATTTCTACAAAGAAGATACAAAAGCTCTGCAATTAGCTTGAAAAGACAAAATTTAATCTTTGATGAGCATCATCGAAAAAATTTTTGAAAAATCATTCACTATATTCTGCCTGTAGATTTGCTAACTTCAGAATGAGAAATTGCATAATCGATCTTACATTGCTGTTTTCTGCAACTATTGCTGCAGGACTTATTCTTGTAAGAACTTTTGAAACTTGATTAAGCTTTAGTTGCGTGTTGATTCAGAACCCCGACTTCTCCGAATCTCGTGCAACAACCAGTATTTTGTCAAAAAATTTTGCTAATTAGTTGTAAACACAGAAAAAGCTGGTAATTTATATGTCATCTACTGCTGGAGTAAGCCTGTGCTAAACCCGTATCGCAAGTCTACTCAACATCAAGTCCTAGGGACACTCTTTCTTGTTAGTCTCGTCTTTTGCTTATCTTTTGCTCAAATTGAAAGCATAATCGCTCAAACTCCCGATGCCAGCCAACTCGTGCAGCAAGGTATTGAGCGATACAAAGCAGCAGACTTTCGAGGTGCGATCGCACCCTGGAAAACAGCTTTAAATTTCTACCAACAAAGCAAAAATCAAAACAACGAAGCCATTGTTAGTGAAAACTTGGCAAGAGCCTATCAGCAGTTGGGAGATAGTGAAGAAGCACTGAGCTATTGGGAACAGGTGACAAAGTACTACCGCAACTCTGGAAACTTGCAACAATACGGGCGAATGCTGACCGAACAGGCACAAACTTATAGTAATTTGGGACAACCAGGGAAAGCGATCGCATTACTATGTGGTATACCTGAGAAGCAACCAAAATCTGACACAAAACCGCAAGAACAATCAAATTGTTTGCCAGGAAGCGCTTTACAAATAGCCCGCCAGCAAACAGATAAGCTTGGTGAAGTTGCTGCACTCGGAAGTTTGGGAGAAGCTTACCGTCTGAGGGGTAAGTATGACGACGCTATTAAGCATTTAGAGCAAGCAGAGAAAATTACAGAGCCAGTTTACAAGTCAAAAGTCTTAAATAGTCTGGGTAATGCTTACTTAAATAAGGCACAACGGGAGAAAATTCGTGCTGATTCTGCAAAGCAATTGGGTATCTCCAAGGCTAATGAGTTTCAGAAAAATGCGATCGCATATTACAAAAAAGCATGGGACTCCTTTCAATCTAGCCTGCGCCTTGCCCGTCAGCAAGACGATAAAGTCGGTCAAATGCAAGTATTGCTAAATTTAATTCAACTGGATCGCCATCTTCAAGATGAGAAAAATTTGACCTCCGCGTCTCCAAAATCGACACGGGAAAACTCTCAATCTGAGACTCACATACAAGCAGCTTTAAATCTGCTTGACAAATTACCATTATCTCGAAATAAAATCTATGCCGCAATAGATTTAGCTAATTTACCTGAGAATTCAAAAGATGCATCATCGTCATTAATTGCATGCTCTTCAAAGAGAAGACTACCAGAGTCACAAGCAAACTCACTGCTCCTAAATGCAGTAGAAACTTCGCAAAAGTTGCAAGATTCTCGTTCTCAGTCTTTTGCCTTTGGATCGCTAGGTCATTTCTATGAATGTCGTCAGGAATATAAACAAGCTTTAGACTTCACTCAAAAAGCATTGTGGTCAGCAGACCAAAAGATGCAAGCCAGAGATAGTGTGTATTTGTGGGAATGGCAAAGGGGACGCATTTTGAAAGCACAAGACAAAGAGTCAGAAGCATTACCATCATACCAACGAGCATACACTCTTTTAGAACAAATTCGCAGCGACATTCTCTCAGCAGAACGAGATTTACAATTTGATTTTCAGGATGTTATTAAGCCTCTTTATCTTGAGTTAGCACAATTAAGGCTAGAAGAAGCTTCATTACCATCGTCTAATACTGAAAATCGCAAAGAACAATTAAAGAATGCACTTGAAACCATTGATTCTTTAAAACTGGCAGAATTACAAAATTTCTTTGGTAACGACTGTATATTAACAGTCACTAATGACAAAAATGTAGATGAACTTTTAGGAAAGAGCACTGCTGTCTTTAGTTCTATTTTTCTAGACAAGAACATAGCTATTCTACTTAGTTTACCAAGTGGAGAAAGAAAGCTTCAGTGGATAAAAGAAAGCAGGGAAAATGTAATAACGGAAATTCAGAAATTTCGTCAGGGTCTTGAAGAAGGAATTTTAAATCCAGGTCAATACGACAGTACTCATGCACAAAATTTGTATGATTGGTTTATTCGTCCTTTTAAAGATAATTTGAAACAAGAACAGATAAAAACATTAGTTTTCGTTCAAGATGGTATCTTACGTATTATTCCAATGGCAGCCCTCTATGACAAGGAACAAAAGAAATTTTTAGTAGAGAATTACGATCTTGCCAACACTCCTAGTTTGAAATTAACCGCACCTAAAGCTCTAAATCAGCTAGAAAAGCGAGCCTTGATTTTGGGTTTGACTAAACAAGTAGAAGTTGATGGAACAACATACTCTGCATTACCCAATGTCCAATATGAAATTGATACGTTAAAGAAGCAATTTCCAGACAATAAACCGCTAATTAATGAAGAATTTAATCGAGAAAAGTTAGATCGAGAACTAAATAAAACAGTTTATCCAATTGTTCACATTGCGACTCATGCTCAGTTTGGTACAATTCCAGAAGACACTTTTATCGTAACTGGAAACGGCTACAAACTCACGATTAATGAGTTAGAAGCTTCACTCCGTCAAATCAATGGCGGTTCTCGTGCAGTAGAATTGCTTGCGTTAACTGCTTGTCAAACAGCTTTGGGAGATGAACGTGCTTCTCTTGGTTTAGCTGGTGTCGCAGTGCAAGCTGGAGTAAGAAGCGCTTTAGCAACTTTGTGGTCGGTTTCAGATGCATCAACGTCAAAATTGATGACTGAATTTTATAGTGGCATCAAATCAGGAATGAGTAAAGCACAAGCGTTGAGTGCAGCTCAACGAAAATTAATTCAGGCTAAAAAAATAGAAGATATTAACGACCAATATGATAATCCTGCTTACTGGGCACCATTCATTACGATCGGAAATTGGCTTTGATCGATTTTAGGGAGAATAAGTTTGAGAGAGCAACACCACTGATATATTAGGGACACTTTGAAAGCGTTTATCATTGGTTAAGAAAGTTGAACACAGTGTTAACTTTGCTGTTGCGGCGTGAATTGCATCAGGTAATTTGATGTTGACATTGGCACGTAATTGCGAGGCTTCTATTAAAATATCGCGAGAAATAGAAATCACTGATAAATTTTTTGAGTTACTGATAAATTGTTTATATATCTGTTGTTGTCTTAAGTTCTGATTCTGAAAAGGTTTTACTAATGCCTCAGCCAATGACAATTCACTCGTGACAGCAGTCAAATCACCTTGAGTAATTCGTTGAAATAGCTGAGTCAAATCTTGAAAATATTCGGGATATCCTTCTAAAGCATAAATCCAGATATTTGTATCAAGATAAACTCTGTTACCTTGAATAGCATCTATGATTCCCATGCATCTCGCTCGTTCCGAATAAACAAATCGACTTCTTGTGGTGTGGCAAAGTTACCTTTAGCCAATCCAATAAAACTAGTCAAAGATTTTTCTGGTTTCTCTGAGTCTGACTCTAAAAGTACAATAACTTCTACAATTGCGCCTGATGGAAGTTCCGAAGACGAGATTTCTACTATACCTCCGGGCTTAACAATTGCCTTTTGCCTAATTTCACTAAGCATAGTTTTCCCTCGTTAATAACTCTTGGAGAAAATACTCTTTCTACCCTATCCTAAACGGGCAATTTTTGACAACAAGTCAACTTTAGTATTGAGTAGCCTTGTATTGAACTTATCGCTACTTGTCTAAATTATAGCAGCCAATGGGCTGTGAGGAGCCAGATCCTTAACTTCTCACGGAAGTCAGGGATCTGAGCCAACTTACTTATCAAAATTAATTTGATGGATTGCTATCGGCAATTTGCTTTAAGAGATCGCCTCGTTTCTGCACCTCTTGACGTTCGGCATCAGTTAATTTGTCTGTTCTACTAGGTTCTTCTAATGTTACTAGGTCTTGCAGAAGAGTTGTAACTATCTTTGCTATTTTTTTCTCCTGAGAAACTTTAAGAGCTTCATCTAGAGCGTTATACCACAAACCTGCTTCAGCATATAAGTCTGCTTTTTTAGCTGCATCTTCTGTCATAGAAAGTTTTTTTGATAAAGAAGCAGGCATTTCTACTACCTTAAACTCTGCCCTTTCTACTAAATATCCTTGCTGACACTTGATTGCAGCTTGCCAAAGGTATTTTTGCCCTACAGTTAACCCTTGCTGATTCTCTGGTAAGGAGTACTTGTTAACTCCTGAAGAGTTTGGCAATAGTACTGGTTTACCTATTGGTTTTGAGGGTTGATTATTGGCATCAAACTCAAAAATTCGGAAGTCTACTTCATAAGAATTGGAGACAAACCAAGCAAATGTAGGATAACGAGAAGTTGTTTCGCCAATATGTTTTTTAGGAGCAAGTATTGTTAAGGGTATCTTATCTTCCGGACATCCCCTTCCACCTCCTGTTCGAGAATACTCACCAGGAGGTTTTTGATCGCGAGGAGGTACGTAACGCGCTATAGCTAAGGAAGCCGTCGTTAAAGATATGGTCAGGACACAGCCAGTTACTAACCAGGGGTTTAAAAGTTGATTGCTCATACGCTGCGTTGAAAAGTTTTTGTCAAAAATCTCAATTTTCTCTGGAAATAAGCCTTCAGCCTAAACTTCATTGTTGAAATCCAACTCCTGCTACCAGCAAGAGGCCAAGTTAACTCACATACAGTTCCTTTAGGAGTTGCACGCTCTCGGTTAAAATATCCTCCTAGTTGTTTTGCTAAATTTTTACTATCTTTGGTTCCTTTGCTTTCATAGTTGGAACGGATACCCAATCCATTATCTTTAATCTTTAGACTATACCATCCTTGTTGTTTTGTTCCTGTAGCAGACAAACGCGTAACTCCCTTAGCGTGTTTTCCAACATTACATAAAGCTTCTTCAAGAAATTGACAAAGTTCTCGCTTGCGTTCAATAGTTAAAAATTGCTCTTCGAGAGGTTCAAAGGAGCGAACTTTGGCTTTGAGGGTTTGAAAGTAGGGAAGATTTCGTTCAATAGTACTACTGTATACTTCATAGAAAATTTCATGAATTGGACGTTTTAAATCTATTTTTAAGCCACTTCCCAAACGAAGGCTTTCTTCTAGATTCAGAGTTTGTTGTGTTAAGTATTCACCAATATCTCTAATTTCTAAATTTAAATTTTTTAAATCAGTTAGTAATTCTTCTTTAGATAAATCGTGATTTTGTACATTCCTTAATAGCGCAGCTAAGGTTTGTAATGGTCCATTGTGGATTTCTGTAAATGCCATCTCAATAGTGTGTTGTCGTATCCCGATTTGAGCTTTTAA
Organism: Tolypothrix campylonemoides VB511288_2; assembly: GCF_045999855.1. NCBI lineage: Bacteria > Bacillati > Cyanobacteriota > Cyanophyceae > Nostocales > Tolypothrichaceae > Tolypothrix > Tolypothrix campylonemoides. The sequence continues at coordinate 110,386 of NZ_JBFPMW010000009.1, read as the reverse complement.
CGATTGTTCGTATTGATAGCAAGCACTAAGAAAACCAACAAAATTTATTCCTAAAATTAATAAAATTGGTGCTACAGGTATCCACCAACCCCAAACAAGCAATACATAATAACTTATTGTAATTAGACCAATATTAATTACACTAATAGCAAACAGCTTGCGCCACGGGGATTCGATCGTCAAATTCAGACTAATGGTAATGAAACCCCAACCTAATATCCATATATATTCCCACTCCTCCGACCAAGTTTTTATGAGTGGTCGTGATTCCAAAACAGCATTAATAATTTGACTGACAGCATGAGCATGAAATTCAACTCCATAAATTTGTCCGTGAAGCTGCAATCCAGAAACTGCTGAGGTACTAAATAAGTCAGGAGCACTAATAGCTGTCATACCAATCATGACAATGCGATCGCGTATCCATTCGGGCTGAAAATTTCCCGTTTTGATATCGTGAAGCGATACTGTTCTAAATCTTTCTTTCCCATTACGAAAGTTGAGAAGAACTTGAACCCCTCCTGCATCAGTTCCCACATACCCACCAAAGTTGGGCAAAAAGCGGGGAAGTTCAGTATTGGCAAACCTGATTGCATGGCGATCGAGTTTTCCATTTTCAAGAGGAATACCTTTCTGAGATAAATAAGCTTCTGCTAAACGCAGAGAAAAAGAAAATTTATAGTCATCTGGATCTAAGGGATTTGGTGTTCCAAGGAGAATGCGCCTGTATTTAATATCTTTATCGGGAATAATATCCGAAAACCCAACTTGTTCAGAAGGTAAATTTGGTATTGAAGAAAATCGACCGGGTAGCAAGATTTTCTCAATACCAATCAATTTTTTGCTTCGCTTTGCAAATTCGGCAAGTTCCGTATTACCGGGTTCTACGGGTACATTTCTTGCAATATCAAGTCCAATTGCTATCGGTTTGTCAACCTGCACTTTTTTAATAACTTCAGTGATTTCTCCATCCGGTATTGGATATGTTCCTACACTTTCGATATCAGCTTCATTAATACCAACAATCAAAATTCGTTCATCTATTGATTCGTAGGGACGCCAACTTAGAAAAGTATCAAAAATTCCCCACTCTAAGAATTGCAGCCAACCGCTCAGACGAGCTATTATGACCAATAAAACAACAACTAATCCCAGGCGTCCTCCCAGACGCCAAATAGTAAATTTTTCTTTTAATAACTTCCAAATACCAGGCTGCATACTCTTAGTAACCTAATCAATCAAACCTTCTTCTCTAGCCCTAATTTCAGTTTCAATTCTGATATTCTTGCCATCTTTCTTGCAGTCTTCAGGGTAAACACCCAAAACGTCTTGGACTTTAGTCCAGTAATTGCGTACCGTGCGTTCAGCCACAACCATCCTGTCTGCGATCGCTTTATCTGTTAATCCTTCTTCAAAAGCCAACCTCAAAAGCTCTAACCACTCCGGTTTAACTTCTATTCTTCTTCCTAAATCTCGTGTATGAGTTCCTCCCTCAATAGCAAGGTGTATTCGAGTTAACATTTCCTGTTCGGAAAGCCCTTTATCAGAGACTGTAAACCCTCCTTGATGATTATCTATATCGTGTCTGATTCGTGCTAAAGCCTTAACGTAACTGCTTTGCACCATAAGATTAAGATTGGGATAGTTTTTCATTAAGTTTTGTAAAAGTTGCAAACCCGTATCAATTTGGGCTGTCATCCCTGGTTTTTCCGGAATCGAAAGGTCTACAACAACCAGATCGGGCTGAGAGTTTAATAATTGGTTAACAGCATCTTGTGCAGTTTTAGCTGTGAGGAATTCAGCCGTTGGGTACTGTTGGCGCAACACATCAAGGGTGCCACCTAAAATTAACTGGTGGTCATCAATGACAAGAAGTTTTAACGTTGCTCGCTGTGGTAAATCTTGGCTCATCATCAAATCTTTGAAGTTTATTGTCATCATTTTCTTTTGCATACTCTTGATTGCGGCAGTAAATGCAGTACGATTACTCATAATATCTGTAACTGAGCCTTCACTTAACTCATGAATTGTTAAGATGTTCTAGCTGAAGACCGCTAACCGTTAGTAGATAGTGGATAGCGATTTAATGCGGACAGCAGCAACGGTTTAGTTACTAATTAGTAGCAACTAACTACTAGCAGCTTTCTTGCAATACGTGCTTCTGATTGTAATGAAGGAATAAATAGCAGTCCAGGCAGAAAACTGCACACTTGACTTTGAAGAAATTAAGAATGCGGCTCGGGAAACTTAGGTCAAGGGGAAGCATCCCAATGGGTGCAAAAATACCAGGATTGATATCTGGTAGGATTTTACACAAATTTACACGATCGGGGAACACAAAGGAGAGAAGGGAGAGAGGGTATCGATCTCGCCCTTTTTTATTAGTGTTGCTATAGTAGCGATTGACACGTAACTTTCAGTAGTATAGCGGGTGCTAGTATATGCATAAAGACGACCGAAACCGGATTAAACACTTTACTACCCTCAAGTCTAAATACCAAGCAACTCAATATCAAGATTTATCCCCTACCAGTCTTCTGTATCTTATACTGAGAAAAGTTGACTTAGGAATTAAACTCAATACATTAGAGCTTGAATGGTTGAAAGAGCAAAAACTAGAATTTATATGTAAAGAACAAGAAAATAAATTAAAAGATTTTGTCAAATTAGAAGTAGAATTTTCACAATTAAAGTCCAAGTACAAAGCTACAAATCATGATACTCCTTGGCAATCTAGTCCCCTGTATTTCATTCTTTGGAAAATGGAATCAGGACAATCTCTTACTTCTGAAGAAGTTCATTGGCTAAGTTCAAATAGTCTATTTCGGACGAATGCGATCGCTCAGGACATTGAGCGATTTGCTCAACTTAAGTCTAAGTATAAAGCCACTCAATATCAAGGTTCCTATTCTGATAGTATCCTGTATAAAATACTGAAAAAGTTAGATTTATCAGAACGTTTAACTGAGGTCGAATACAATTTTCTCCTAAATAACCAACTCTTGGATACTGCCAAAATTTTTGAACAACAAGAGTCAGAAAGAAAGGATAAATTTGCCTACTTAATAGATAAATATCAAGCAAAAAGTATCGATAATTTATCATTAGTAAGTCCATTATATTCCCTACTACAAAAAATTGATGAAAACAATAACTTAAGTGAATCAGAGGTTCGCTGGCTGGAACAGCAAGGGCTTCACGAAACAATTGCTATGGCTCAAGAATTAGAAAAAGCACGAGAATTTGCTGCCTTAAAAGTTAAGTATCAAGCTACAGGATATGACGATTGCTCTCCTAAGAGCCACCTGTATAAAGTTCTCAAAAGGCTTGAGTTAGACAGTAAGTTAAGCGAACAAGATCTTAACTTTCTGAGGAATCGAAAACTGACTGAAACGATCGCGATTGCAAATCAACAATACGCTTGTGTTCTGAAGTCTAAAATAAAATCGGGAGAAATTCTAAATGAAGTAGAAATTGAATGGCTGAAAAACAATCGCTATGAAGATATTATTAATATTTTTCAAAAACATCATTTTACCATTCTCAAGAAAAAGTATGGTTTAATAGATTTGGTCAATAAATTAACATTACATCCATTCTATCATATTTTACTAAAACTGGAGAGAAACGAGAGATTAGACCCCATACTATTTTTCCAACTTGTAGAACAAGATTTATTATCTCGTGATGGAAAAGTTGCTCTAAAATATTACACCATTGAAGCAGAGTTTTATGTACAAGAATTTCAGCACACGGGAAATAAATGGCATATTCCAACTGCCAGTAGTTATTGGCGTAAAGCAAACGAACCAGAGCAAGCTTTACAATTAACTGACTTAGACTTAAACCACGTAAAAGACAATACTCTCAAATCAGCAATTTTAGTAACTAGAGGTGCAGCATTCAGAGATATCGGCAAATTAGATGCTGCTGAAAGTTGCGCGAGAAAAGCTATGAAATATCATGCGCTCAGTTATCAGCCTTACACGTTAATGGGAGCTATTGCCTATGACAAAGGTGATTATCCGAATGGAGATTCTTGGTTTAAAGAAGCAATCCAACGTGGTGCTAAAACTGAAGATATCGATGATGAAATCAAGCGAGTGGTTAAGAATACAAAAGATGAAGAAAAAAGACATACTGCAGCAGCATACTTACTCAAAAAAAATAGCGAACGGTACGCTTGGGCGAAAGCTTATCTCAAAAAATCGAAAGATAAAGATAAGGGCTGATGAAGTTGCATAGAATTTAACTAAATGTGGAAATAAGAGCGTACAGTGAAGCGTTTTTTGCAAAACGTGTTGCAAGCGATCGCTCCTTATGGTCAAGATTCAGTAAGAGACTCTTGACCGGGTCATGGGTCACTGGTTTTTTGATGTCCCGAATGTGGTACTCTCGTCACAAACAGCTCTCCATAAATAATTTCGTAACGATTGCCGTTATCAGGTCATAGCTCCAAGCCTGTTGTTGTCCAATGTACTCGTCCGTCCATCAGTGGTTTGGTTTATAAGGGTTTCCTTTATCAAGGAATACTGTTATTTTCATCATCTATCTGCTAAAAACTCATTTAGGGGAAAATTCCCCATCCCTAGCCCCTAACCCCTCACCTTGAATTTTGAAAACATAGTTTTAGGCAAAAATGCTTCTTGAGAAACAGTATATTGTTCTCTGAGTTGCTAGAATTAACAACCATTACATTCTTATGAGGAGGCAAAACCCATCACCGTAGCACATAGCAGTCGGTTTCAAATAACAAAACATTTGGTATCTACACATACAAATGATTGTGTTAAATTAACTACTGGAATTACTGAATTTTTGACGAACCACAGTTGATACACTAACTTAGCGATTGCCCTGCCATAACATAACGTAGGTATGCAACACTGCCCCCCAGCAATTCAAATGGACTGGATTAGCTTGCTCAAGTCCCAACAAGCTGATTTCCTTCAAAGAGTAAAAAAACCTAAAACTTACGACTTGTCTTTGTTAGAAAGTCAAGTCAAAGGGTGCCACAGCGAGATTATGGCTTTTTGGGGCGAATCATTGGCAAAACTGCTGGAAATTGCTCGCCAACAAGCAGAAATTGTTGCCAAAAATCCCCCTGCTACACCGCCTGAATATCCCGAGCCTCCTGATTGGGCAATCCCTTTTCCACAATACTTTCAGCAACAAGCAGAAGATTACCTTCTTCGAGAGCAAATTGTAGACCGCGTGATAAGCGATCGCTTGGGGAAACAAATTAAAAAAGTACCTCAAGATGTTGTCAAAAATATGGTTTTGGACGATGAAGGCAATTTACGTGGAGAAAGTAAATTTCATTACATACTTGCCAGCAACCCCAAAGTCAGTATTCAAGTTCATGCTGCTGATGGAGAAAGCTTTAATGGTATAAAAAAAGACAAAATAAGATGGTCTATCACCCAAGAGGATTTAAAAAATCACAAAGTCCTGCTTTTCCTGTGCTTATTTTATCCTTTTACAGGTAAACGAGGCTACGAAAAACAAGCAGTCATCGCAGGTTTTCTGCCAACGGAACACATTGAGTTGAGCGAGCCAAAGCTTCATATCACTCCAAGTCATTTACTATACGCTGGGGGATTGGGTTGGTATTTAGAATCTTTATCTACTAAAAAAGACACAAGACAAATATTAGACGACTTTGCCATAGCGGAAACTACACAAACACTTCCGCCCGAGCATACTCTAAAAAGTATAATTGGAGACTGGGAATGCTGGCAGACCCTAAAGGGGCATATTCGGGGAATTAATTGTCTTGCTTTTAGCTACAGGGGTCATAAAGGTGATGCTTTACCTATAGTAGCCAGTGGTAGCCGTGGAGAGACCAAGCTGTGGGATTTAACCAGAGGTGAATTAGTAGGGACTTTATCAGAATATCCTTGGACTGTTTCCGGTTTAGTAGATGAAGTGAATGCTCTGGCTTTCAGTCCGGACGGACAAATTTTGGTCAGTGGGGGTGCAGACTCTACTATCAAAATTTGGCACGTAGGCGCACAAGACTTAATAGATATTATGCACAAGCATAATGGAATGGTACGCTGCGTTGCCTTTACTCCTGATGGGCAGACATTAGCAACAGGGGGAGACGATCGCAAAATTATGTTTTGGGATTTGACAGAACGTCAGGTGACGACTGCTCTCTCTTTAGATGATACTGCAGCCCATTCCCTAGTTCTCAGTTCTGACGGCAAAACACTCATCACCGGTAGCTACCGCAAAATCAAAGTGTGGCGGATCTCCCGTCAAAGGGGTGGAGTCCCAACTTTTGACTCAGAGTTAGTACACTCGCTGACAGGTCACGCTCACATCGTTCGTGCTTTGGCAACAAGTGCAGATGGCAAAATTTTAGTCAGTGGCAGTCGCGATAAAACGATTAAAATTTGGCATTTAGAAACTGGAGAATTACTGCGGACTCTGAAAGGACATAGAGATGGCGTGTATGCGATCGCACTCAGTCCTGACGGAGACATTATCGCCAGTGGCAGTGCCGATAAAACCATCAAGTTGTGGCATCTAGAAACAGGTGAATTACTGGGTACTTTTGCAGGTCATACACACACTGTCACAGCAGTTGCATTCACAAGTTCTGGAGAACTTTTAGTCAGTGGGAGTTTAGATAAAACGATTAAAATCTGGCAGAGGAGTTAGGGATTTCTAAGTAGGGGGTGAGGGGTTAGGAAAGAATGATTTTCCTAGCCTCATGCAGAAACCTTCAGCTGTCCCCTGCCCAATTTTTCCAAAAACTCTGATACACTGGAGCAGCCAGCTTCTTTGATTATTGGCTGTAGCCCTTCCCACCCTTCTTCAGTAACACTTAGATTTCGTTTTAATTTTTTTGCACCAAAAGCTTTGGGTCTACCTTCGTGGTAAATGAGATTAGCTTTGCTGTTAGGATGTTCTCCTGGTGCGTACTTTTCCCCTGCCATGCTTGGTCTTGTTTCCTTAATAATATCAACTTTCTATTTATATTATCTGTTATACAATTGACTTTTCTATTTTGCACTCCTATAATAGATACGCCGATCGAACAACAGTAGTGAAAATTCCATACACTGCACTTTTTATCCTGTGAGGCTCCTAACGGGCTAGCTAAATCAATAATCTCATAACGCTGTCCTCCCTAACAAGGCGAGTGCATCGTGACATTGCGAAAAAAACGAGCTTGTCAATTCTGATGAATCTGACGAAAAACCCCGACCAATAACAAGGACGGGGCGGTAGTTTTTTACGATTTATAACCATGATGACACATAGAGCAAAAACAAAGTTTGACTTTTTGCCAAACCACCAGGGGCTTGAAGCTAATAAAAAAGCTCAAGCCAGACTCGCACGAAGACACGATCGCTTTGAGGTGAACTCATGAACAGAGTATTGGACACCTCAATCAACTTGCTATTGACAACTGGTGAAAATCAAGAAATCTTGCCTCAGTATTTAGCACTTGATGAAATTCGACGCGATGGTGGAACTCAGCCAAGAGCAGCTATCAACTGGCAACATGTCAAACTGCTAGAAGAACAAATAGAAGACAGACAACAATTAGAGCCGATCGTCGTTTTCTATGACGGCGAATTCTATTGGTTAGCCGATGGTTTCCATCGGTGGCATGCCCATCACAATCTGGATTCTGACGCGATCGCTTGCACGATTTACCAAGGCTCAAGGCGTGACGCAGTTTTGTACTCAGTCGGAGCCAATGCCGACCATAAACCTGCTCTCCCTCGTTCCAGAGAAGACAAGAGACGGGCAATTCTCACACTGCTGAACGATCCTGAGTGGAGTCAATGGAGCGATCGGGAGATCGCTCGAAGGTGTTTTGTGGGCAATCAAATGGTCAGTCACCTCCGAAAATCTATCTGTGTGAATCACACAGATACAAAACTTAACAAAGAAAGAAAAGTACAGCGAGGAAAGCAAACATACACTGTTAATACCGCTAACATTGGTAAAACAGACTCTACTCACACAGATACTCACTGTAGAACAGTTATGAACAATGGTCCTCTGTTTGCCGAGCAGTCTCTGAAAATCACACAGTTATCTCATTCAACTGGTGTCATTGAAGAATTAGAGAACGATGTTCGCTCTGGAATTCATTTCAAACACAATTATGACCTCCACATAGCCCATCATCTTCAGTTAGTAGAGGGTGCGTTAGTTAAGATTGTTGCTCCCCATCGCACTCAAATCCACAATCGATTGGGAAAGATTTGTGCTGTTAGCGATCGCACAGTTGATATTTGGGTGCGAGACGTAGATATTATGATTATGTACAGGTACACTTTAAAGCACCAGCAGGTTGAGATTGTACCTATGGAGACAGAACCCCAGCTAGTACAAGTGTACAAGCGCTTGCAAAAGCTGAGAAAGTGTAACTTAGATCCATTTGAACGCGAAATACTTCTCCTATTAGAGCGCCCGGTTGTGTTTACTCCAGTTGAATTGGAGTATCTTTCCCTTATAGAAAAACGTTATATGACAGTGTAATGTTTGGAAAGCGAGTTGATTAAAATGAATAGCGATCGCCTTTGTCAATGAGCGATCGCTATTAAGCATCAAATGACAACCTTTGGAAAACGCCGATAAAATAGTATAGATCTGCGTTGGGGGTGCGATTCAAACACTTAAACCAACAGAGTTTGCATCAAAGGCTTATCCTCAGATATCCTCCCACTCCGCAACCATTCACCCAACTCAGCAGGTGCTTTTGGGATTACATCCTTAAAAGGATTGCTAAACGCTTGATAATAGGAATTTATGTCCACTTAGTTTTTTAGGTTCTTGCCACCTATTCTCAATTATTTATATGCCAGCTTTCACATCAACGACATTCGCGACTCATCACCAAATTCCCATTAGTTAATCGATACACCCCTTGTGGTTCTATAATTGGGTCGCCTTTTTTCCACGAATTAACTGCACTGCTATTCGTGACACTCTGCACATCGCCTGTGGGATAATTAGAAGCCATAGCTTCACCAGGACGATTTGGTAAACCACCAGTCCCCGTAATAGTAAAACTGCCTTCTTGTTTGGAACTGCGAGCAATGCAACTGTTAGCAATTAAGGTGTTAGTATCAATGGGATTGGTTTGTAATTCTGTGAGACCATTTTGGATAAAGCTAATATCAGGCACACCAATAATATTTCCTGCAATTGCACCACTGGCGTTAATATCAGAGCGTCCATTATTATTGAGGGATTGCAAGCTATTTCTATCAGATGCTAGTTGTATAGGTTTATAGAGAGAATCATTAAACACAGCACGAGTGTTAAATGCAATATTGCCACCTTGCCCTTCTGGTGCAAAAGCAAGAATGTCGCTATCTTCTAAAGTAATGATTGTATCGGCAGTGAGGAAAATATTACCACCTTTACCGTTACCACTGGACAACTCAGTGCGGATATCGCTGTCATTTCGCAAAGTTATTCTTCTCGCAGTGATATCAATATTACCACCACCAGATTCTTTAGCATTAGCACTGATAGTCCCGTTATTAGCAATGTAATTTTCTCTAAGTTTAATGTTGATATTACCTGCATCGCCCAGCCCCTGACTGCGTGCAGAAATCTGCGCTTCTTCAGTGAGATTCAAATTATTTGCAGTGAGAAAAATTTCCCCACCATTACCGCTAGAGTTGGGAGTTGTGCCTGTAAGTAAACCCGCAACAAAGCCCGTCTTTGAGTTGATCCCAGAAATAGTGATATCATTGGCAGTATTGATAGTGATATTACCAGCTTTACCACTGCCAGTAGTTAATGAAGAAACTATTCCACCAGTGAAAGCTTCAAATAAGCGAGCATTAATAGTCATATTACCTCCGTTGCTGGAGTTTTCAGTATCTGCTCTGACAAGCCCGCCATTTTCTAAACGAAAAAGACCTGTATTGATAATAATATCTCCACCCTGACCAGTTGCTCCTACTCTGGTTGCCGTACTTATTGTTGCAGCCCTACCTGTGTCGGTATCCGATCCGGAAACAATCACTGCATCAGCGGCGTCAATACGAATAGTTCCAGCCTTACCTTTTCCACCCATTAAAAGTTCTGGGAATTTAATAACTTCTGAACTAATTACACCCTGGTTACTTACATTCAGTTTTCTTGTTTGAATATCAAGATTTCCTGCATTTCCCTGTCCCGCAGTGGAAGATGATATACTTCCGTTTTCCACAGTTACGGCATCATTACTGAAAATAGAAATATTTCCTCCATTACCTATACCAATCTTACCAGAGACAATATCTCCTTTCTTAATAAAAACACTATCATTAGTAAAAATTAAGATATTACCTGCATTTCCCTGACCAAGATTAGCTGATAAAATCTGCCCTCCTTGGAGATATAAACGGTTAGTATTAATATTTAGATTACCATTTTTACTGACAAAAGATGTGTCATCGTTGTTTATCAGAGTGGATGATATAGTACTCAGATAATTACCAGAGCTATATAATTGAATTGATTCAGAAGCATCAATTTTTATATTACCAGTATTACCACCTAAATTATTACTAAAGCCCGTATTAATTGTACCACCATCTCTCACAATCAAATTTTTAGTGCTTAATGTGATATCTCCAGAACTCCTACTACTCCCGATACGTGTGATAAAACCGGTACCTTGATCCGCAAGTGCCATTGGGTCTTGAGCATCTATTTTTATTAACTCACTAGCTTTAACATTAATATTACCCCTACGTTTGGTGCTTACTCCGGGATTCAAATTATTAGACTCGGTTCTTACAAATCCACTATTGGTTAAAATAATTTTTGCGGTATCAATGTTAATATTACCTGCGTTAGCAACTTTACCAGACGATTCTGAACCGGAAATTATGCGAGATTTATCTATATTGACATTTTGGCTGACAATGTTGATATCTCCTGCATTACCAGTATCCAGATTTTCAGTAAAAATAAGAGAATTATTATTGAGAGCTAAGGAATTGCTAATAATTGATATATTTCCTGTGGGATAGTCTATATTGTTAAATGTTGCTATTCTTGCTTTATCTTGTAAAGTAACTGCATTGAAGGCTTTGATAGTAATATCTCCTCCAACATTGCCCCGATCGACACTACCTGCTAATATACTTGCACCATCTGCCAGGAAAAGATTTGTTGCTTGAATGTTAATATTACTGCTTTTGATGATATTTATTAATCCTGAGTTATTTTGTACCAAATCTCCAAGGTAGCTATAGATTACACTAGATTTGCCATCAATATCTTTACCAAATAGTGAAATTGTATCTTTTATTAGTAAATTAATACTTCCTGGATTACTGGGATTACTAGCTATATCAATTTTACTACCTTGAATATTCAAAGATTGAGCAGTAATATTAATACTAGGAGCATTTGTAAGCGTGAAAGCAAAATTTCTAATCGTACTATCTTTAACTATATTCACACTGCCAATGGCATTAATATAAATATTACCTGTTTGAGTTTCTGAACTTAGTTGTTCGGGATTTGTCAAGGTTATTAAACCACTAAAGTTAATTAGATTAAAATTATTTGCATTAACTACAATATCTCGTGTATCTCTATCTCCAAATCCATATATAACAGATCCATTTTGCAATGAAATATCTGGCTTCTTAGTATCTTGAGGGAAACTTAAAGCTAATTTATTACCATCAACTGTGAGTCCTATAGTTCCCGGTGCATTTAATCCACCAATCTCTACACGCCCACCTAAAAGAGTTCCACCGTCCGTTAAGATATTCCCCGTAGATTGTTGTGTAGGCGCAATATTACCCCCCAGCAGTATTAAATTTTTATTTTCAGGGACTTCTAAATAACCACGATGTTCAATTGAGTTTGTACGTTGATTTGCAATTTGATTAAATAAGAAGGCTGTCGGATTTACACTGAGTAATTTGTTTTGAGGTGTAACGGCTGAATTTCGAGAAAATTCAGCACCACCAGGGAATTGAATAGCGTTGGCTGTAGTGGCTACAAATGAACCAGTGACATCTAGTTGAGCATTTTTACCAAAAAAAATACCATTGGGATTTATTAAATATAAATTAGGTTCAGATGCTGCGCTCGTACCAAGTACACCTAAAACTTCCGAGGGATTATTACCACTTACCCGTGCGAAAATATTTTGAATATTGGGGTTAGGAACGTAAAAATATGCTCCTCTACCTGCTCTGACATTAAATTCTTGAAAACTGTGGAATAGATTAATTCCACGAGTCGCACCTCCAGTAATTATTTCAGATGGTAATTCACCATATCTAAAGTTAAATATAATTTGAGAAGATTCATTGCCTAAAGTATTATCTGGCACAATATAACTTTGAGCAAGGGTTTTGTGGCTCAATATAGCCAATACCATACTTCCCAGAAACCCAGCCAATACCGCGTGCAAGTATCTGGTCGATATGCATCTATTATTCATGTTATTTTATCAAAGATTTATTAGAGCTAAATAATAGCTTTTTTTGATATTTAAGTAAATACACTAAATAATATAATTTCAATATTTATTGTTGTTAAATTTTATGTAAAAAGTCTAAGTGAATACAGATACGGTCTTGCTTTTATGTCCTCGTTTCTTGGTTATAGAAAATATAGTTAAGTGGGCTGCTACTTCTTGTTACAAATTGAGGTAGCAACCCACTAATTGAAGAGAAAGGAGAAAAAATTCTGAAGGGGCGATAAAAGGGCTAAGATGCAGATAAAATAAGCTTCATAGCTCTTAGACCTCGTTGATTAATACCGCATATAAAATAAAAAGCGATCGCAATCCGACTTGGCAATCGCTTTCAAATACAAAATTACAAACTTCAAAAAACGCAGATGAAACAGAAAACTATCTGCGTCCGTCTGCGTCGGGGGTGCGCTTAAAAAACCTAAACCAACAGCGTTTGCATCAAAGGCTTATCCTCAGATATTTTCCCACTCCGCAACCATTCACCTAACTCAGCAGGTACTTTTGCCAGAGCAAGACGTTCCCGCAATGTGCTACCTTCGAGAATTTCTTTTTGCAATAATTCCTGTGCTGTTTGCTCCAATAGCTCCCGATTTTCATGCAGAATAGTCAAAGCAATATGGTGGGCATTATCCACAATTTGCTTCACCTCACGGTCAATTTCTTCCGCGACTTTTGGGCTAATGGAACGACGCGGGTTACCGTAACCTTCCAGAAACTGTTGTTGAATCTTCTCAAACGCCACAGGACCCAAACGATCGCTCATCCCATACAAAGTGACATAACGTTCAGCCAAGTCAGTCGCCTTTTGAATGTCATCACTTGCACCAGTTGACACCTTACCAAAAACAGTTTCTTCAGCAGAGCGTCCACCCAACAGGGTTGCAATGCGACCTCGAATTTCATCTTCTATCATCAAGAAGCGATCTTCTTCCGGCATCTGGATTGTATAACCCAACGCTCCTACACCGCGAGGCACAACAGAGATTTTCTCAACTTTACCAGAACCGGGCATTAAAGCACCGATAATGGCATGACCCACTTCATGATACGCAACTGTTTTCTTCTCTGTTTCATTCAACACGCGAGAGCGTTTTTCCAAACCAGCGACAACACGCTCAATCGCTTCATTAAAGTCAGCCATTATCACCGCCTGTCGATTTTGGCGTGCAGCCAGGAGCGCAGCCTCATTGACAAGATTCGCTAAATCTGCACCAGCAAATCCTGGTGTTTTAATAGCGATGTTCCCCAAATCCACATCTTCAGACAACTTGACATTTCTGGCATGAACTTTAAGAATCGCTTCTCGACCAATTTTGTCAGGGCGATCGACAACAACCTGACGGTCAAAACGACCCGGACGGCGCAATGCTGCATCGAGAACTTCAGGACGGTTGGTGGCAGCAATGATAATAACACCCGTGTTGGCATCAAAACCATCCATTTCAGTAAGTAGCTGGTTGAGGGTTTGTTCCCGCTCATCGTTACCACCACTGAAAGGACTAGCACCGCCGCGAGACTTACCCAGTGCATCTAATTCATCAATAAAGACAATACACGGAGCTTGTTGCTTGGCTTGCTCAAAGAGATCGCGCACTCGTGCAGCACCCACACCAACAAAGAGTTCGATAAACTCAGAGCCAGAAATGCTAAAGAAAGGTACAGCAGCTTCACCAGCAATGGCTTTTGCTAGGAGTGTTTTACCCGTTCCTGGAGGTCCTACAAGCAAAACACCTTTGGGAATTTTGGCTCCCAATCGAGTGTATTTATCGGCATTTTTGAGAAAATCAACAATTTCTTCTAATTCAGCTTTAGCTTCATCAACACCAGCAACATCAATAAATTTTACACCAGTGCTGCCTTCCGAATAAATCCGAGCTTTGCTTTTACCTACTGTAAGCGCTGCGGGACCACCTCCCTGACGATTGAGTAGAAAGCCCCAAATCCCAAAGAAAATTAACGGTGGCGCAACCCAACTGAGGAGAGTTCCAATCCAACCATTTTGGTTGGGTGGTGGTGCAGCAAACTCTACATGATTGTCACGAAGAATTTTTGGTAAGTCCAAGTCGATCGCAATTGGTGTTGTACCAAGTACCTGTTGAACTGGTTTCCCATCCGAGTCTTGAGTTTTAAGTACATACTCAATGCTCTCATTACCCACAATTGCGCGATCGACCTTACCTGCTTGTACCTGGGTGATAAAGTCGCTGTAGGGTACCTGTGGTAACCTAGGACCAAAAAAGTTGGGAACAATAAAGTTAAGTAATAAAAGAAGAGTCAAAAGAATCAACAAGCTACCACCAAATTGACGTATCCTTGGTGGTTTGATTTGACGTTTTTTATTAGTTTCTACTGGCATTCTTATATTGTTCCTACTAACCATTAACCATTATTGTAAAGACAGGGTGCTCGGCTCCTATTTAGTATCTTCACGACAAAATCAATACAAATTGCCGTACTTGTGCCATGATTATGCAAAATCAGCTTGGATTTGTGTTTAAGGTATTCTTCTTCTCTGCCTTGCTCTCTGTTTTGATTAAGTACGCTCCTGGAAGTCCGCTCATTCCAGCAACAGTGACCAATGCTTTGATTATCGTTTTCTTGCCATCGGTCATCATGGCGGGTCTTTTACTCTGGAAGCAAAAACAAAATTAGCTTATCAACCTGAAAGCACAGAACTTGCTAGAATCAGCTAGCTTGTTTGCAAGCTGTCAGCAAAAAGCTGATAATTGGAAAACTAACTGCTTCAAGGTACCGCAGCTCGTGAGGAGCCAGGAGTCAGGCGTGAATTTAGGTCAGTGGATTGGCTTACTTGCCATCGTTCTTGCTTTGTATATTTTATGGCAAATTCGGGAAGCTCTGTTACTGATATTTGCTGCAGTTGTATTGGCAACTACCTTAAATCGTTTGGCTCGACGATTCCAACAGTTAGGGCTCAAACGCGGAATCTCTGTACTGCTTTCTGTTGGTGTCTTTATCGCTCTAGTCATCAGCTTTTTCTGGCTGATTGTGCCACCATTTGCCGACCAATTTCAAGAACTGACAAAACAAGTTCCCAGAGGATTGGAGCTTTTTAATACCTGGTTGGATCAATTGAGAGATCGCCTTCCCCAACAACTGACTCAGTATATACCTGACATTAATACCTTAATTAAAGAAGCACAGCCCATAATTAACCGTGTGGTAGGAAGTTCCTTCGCTTTTGTCTCAGGTTCTTTGGAAGTTGTACTGAAGATTTTGCTGGTTTTAGTTTTAACAGGGATGTTTTTATCCGATCCTTTGGCTTACCGCAAAGTTTTTGTCAGGGTGTTTCCTTCTTTTTATCGACGGCGCGTTGATGGAATTTTAGATCAATGTGAAGTCTCTCTAGAGGGATGGGTTACGGGTGCTTTCATTGCCATGAGTGTCGTAGGGCTGATGAGTGTGATTGGCTTATCAATATTTCGCGTGCGATCGGCTCTTGCGTTGGGTATTTTAGCAGGATTTTTAAATTTAATCCCCAATCTCGGTCCAACTCTAAGTGTTGTGCCAGCAATGGCGATCGCTCTGCTAGATGCTCCGTGGAAAGTCCTTGCCGTTTTCATCCTTTATTTTATCATTCAGCAAGTAGAAAGTAACTTTATCACGCCTGTTGTCATGGCGCATCAAGTGTCGCTACTACCAGCGATCACTTTAATATCCCAGTTGTTTTTCGTCACATTTTTTGGCTTTCTGGGCTTGTTTTTGGCACTCCCCCTAACTGTTGTTGCTAAAATATGGGTGCAAGAAGTCCTGATTAAAGACGTTTTGGATCGATGGGGCAAAGATTCCATTAGAGAAACTGAATTTGTTATGGTTTCTGGGAAGCCAGAAGAGGAAGCACCTGAAGAAAACCCAGTCGATGGAGAAGATCGAACAATCAACCAATAATTTGTAAAGGAATTCTAAAAAAGTGTTCATAAAAGTTTCATAGCTCGTTCATGCAGCGCGAACATACTAAGAAATGTAACGCACAACTGCATACAAGCAATAATCTCCGAATTTATGAGCACGCTACAGCCAGCCAAAAAAAATATAGCTCCATCTAGAGTCAACTCTGCGTTTAAACAACTGATGTCTTTGCATTGGGTCATGGCAAGTAGCTATTTAGTGCTATTTGTCACTGGTTCGTTTATGGCAAGATTACCGAGAGAACTGTTGTTCCGAAATTCTCTCTACGATTTTCATAAATCTATTGCAGTTCTAACGATGGCATTGTTGACTTTACGAATATTTATTCTGCTGCGGGTTTGGTGGAACAAGTACACAAAGCGCCCCCCAAAGTTCAGCAAACAATGGTTGAAAACAGTCTCCCTCCACACCAGCCTTTATATTTTTATGTGGGCGGTTCCCGTAACTGGTTTTTTTCTTTCTAACTCATACAAAAATAATAATGTCAAATTTTTTGGTTTCGTGTTACCAGACTTGTTCCCACAAAATTCCGAACTTGTCAGTTTAGGAAGAAGTTCGCATTTTTGGGTTGCTTACACATTTTTAGCATTTATCCTTTTACATACTGCGAGCCAGTGGAAAGTTGTGAGAGCGAACTGTCGCAGGTTTTTGAACTTTTTGAAAAATCAACAAGCGATTGGGGATTGAGGATTGGGGACTGGGGGAGAAGGGGTAGTAGTACCTTTTGTCTCCGGTCCTATTACCCAACCGAAGTATAATTTAAATATAAATTTTTTTTCACAAAACTTTCACTACAAATTCATATAGCTTAACCATACTTAAGCAATTACGAGCGACCTTTATACACCAAGGTAAAGAAAAATGAATATTGGTTGTTCTTACGCTAAACTCTAACCCCTAACCTCTATCCAGATAGATTGCAAACGAGTCCCATTGCAACCTAAGCTTTAAAGATGTTTTTTCCTGGCTAACGACGGGAAATATCCAGGTTATGGATTTTATGGTAACAAAAGTATCAGCGCCAAAACCTACACTCTCAACCATTGATGCGATCGCCTTGATTGTAGGTATGGTTGTAGGTGCAGGCATCTTTCAAACCCCAGCCTTAGTGGCGGGAAATACAGCAAATACAGGAGTTGCACTGTTCGTGTGGTTACTTGGTGGGGCGATGTCCTTCATAGGTGCGCTTTGCTACGCGGAATTGACAACAGCCTATCCCCATGTTGGTGGAACATATCATTACTTGTTGCGTGCTTTTGGTAAAATTCCCGCGTTTCTTTTTGCTTGGGCAAGAATGACTGTTATCCAAACAGGTTCCATTGTTCTCATGGCGTTTGTATTTGGAGATTATGCTTCACAATTGCTCCGTTTGGGAGAATACTCTTCAGCAATTTACGCCGCCGGGGTAGTCCTTTGTCTTACAGGTTTAAACGTTCTTGGGGTGCAGCAAGGCAAGCGGGCGCAAAACTGGCTCACAATAGCAAAAGTTTTGGGCTTGCTACTTGTTGTCATTTTTGGTACTGCTTTCGCTCAGCCTGTAGAAGTGAGTAATCCAACAGCTGCACCTCCCCAAACGCAATTAGGGTTGGCAATGGTCTTTGTACTCCTGACCTATGGTGGGTGGAATGAAGCAGCCTACATTTCAGCAGAAGTACGCCAAGGCAAACGCAACATGGTACGGGTGCTACTGGGCAGTATTGCTCTCATCACAGCGATCTACGTATTGATTAATTTCGCATATCTACATGGTTTGGGATTGACAGGCTTGGCAGGATCGGAAGCACCTGCAGCTGATTTGATGCGTCGCGCTGTAGGAGAAAATGGCGCAAGGTTTGTGAGTGTTATCGTTGCTGTCTCAGCTTTAGGTGCTGCCAATGCAACTATTTTTACTGGGGCACGGACTAACTATGCCTTAGGACAGGACTTTTCCATATTTGGCTTTATGGGAAGGTGGCAGGAGCGCGGAAGTACCCCAATTAATGCTTTATTAGTTCAAGGGGCAATTTCTGTAGGGCTAGTCATACTTGGTGCTGTAACGCGCAAAGGATTTGCAACAATGGTAGACTATACAGCTCCAGTGTTTTGGTTCTTTTTTCTGCTGTCTGGAATTGCACTGCTTGTCCTGCGTTCTCGAGAACCAAATGTACCCCGTCCGTTTCGCGTACCAGCTTATCCCTTAATACCGTTGCTATTTTGCATCATTTGTGGTTATCTACTTTACTCAAGCGTAACTTACGCAGGTATTGGAGGCAGCATTGGAGTCGTAGTCCTATTAACGGGTATTCCTTTGCTGTTTTTTAACCGCAAACGTTCTACTTCCACAAACTTGTAAGTGAATGGAGAAAGTATTATGCGCTCAGCTTTGCTGCTGTCTTTTGGACAATCGCGATCGTTCTTCAAAGTCTTCTTAACAACCGTTAGTGTCAGCAGCCTGTTACTAGCTAGTTGTAGCCCGCAATCCGTTAGTTCTCAAGAAAAAAGCGAAACCTCTTCTTCTGCTATTGAAGTTCAGCAGTCCTCTCCCACAACTGAAACAGCACAAAAGCAACCTGATGTGGTCTATGTACCGACACCACCAGAAGTCGTAGATAAAATGCTGGAAGTCGCCAAGGTAACTAAAAATGACGTTCTGTATGACCTTGGCAGTGGTGATGGACGAATTCCCATTACCGCCGCCAAAAAATTTGGCACCAGAGGCATTGGTATAGATATTGACCCAGAACGGATCAAAGAGGCTAACGAGAACGCGAAAAAGGCAGGAGTCACCGACAAAGTAACGTTCCGCCAACAAGACCTTTTTACCACTGACTTTAGTGAAGCAACAGTGGTAACTCTTTACTTGTTACCCGAACTGAATGTTAAGTTAAGACCTCAGTTGTTTAAGCAACTCAAACCCGGTACGCGAATTGTATCTCATGCCTTCGATATGGGTGACTGGAAACCAGAGAAGACATTGCAAGTAGACGGTAGAACCGTTTACTTCTGGACAATTCCAGCTAAAAGCACAACTAACCCCCAAGAAAATCCTAGCAGTTAGCGGTTAGTTGTTAGTGGTTAGTTGCTCTACTAACCACTAACAACTAACCACCAACCACTAACTACTCACAAATTATGAAAACTTTTGAACCTGAAGTTACTACTACAGATAATAAACCAGACACTCCCGGACAACCAGACCCAAAGTCTGCTCGTCCTAAAAAAAACTGGCTTTGGATAGTGCTAGTACTTTCATTCACAACATCTGGTATTGCGCTTTGGCGAGTGTTCTCTCCGCCAACTGTTGCACCCAAACCAACAGCTAAAACACCACCGCCCCGTCCCGTAGAGGTTGTACAACTCTCTCCAGGGACTGGAACAAGACGCATTCAGCTTTTAGGTCAAGTAGAATCTACCCAACAAGCAACTATTAGAGCACAGACAAGCGGTGTGATTCGACAAGTTTTGGTGCAACCTGGCGATCGCGTCACTCCCGGAATGACTGTGGCTATATTAGATGATACCGACCAGCGCTTGGCAATTTCACAAGCACAAGCACAGCTAGCACAACAGCGCAGCAATCTAGCAAGACTGGAAGTAGGGACTCGTCCTGAGATTGTTGCTCAGCGTCAAGCAGCCTTAAGTTCTGCTGTAGCACGGGAAAAAGAAGCACAAGATAACTTACAACGTTCCACCGACCTCGTGCAACAAGGAGCTCTTGCTAAAAGATTGTTAGTAGAAGCTCAAGCCGCATTGGATAATGCAAAGGGCGAACGGCTAGCCGCAGAAGCAACTTTAGCAGAAGCAAAAGCAGGTCCCACCCGTGAAGAAATTGACGCGCAACGCGCTAACGTAGCCGCCGCCACTGCAGCTGTCAATCAGGCTCGACTTGCCTTGCAAAGAACCCGTATTCAAGCACTCTCAGGAGGCGTCGTACAACAAAGATTGGTGAGTTCTGGCGATTTAGTACAGAGTGGCGGTCAAATTGTCAGCTTGGTAGCAGGAGATAGACTTGATATCTTCTTAGAATTGCCAGAAGAACTTAGTGGTAGAGTGACGCCAGGAAATACGGTAGAACTATCAACTCGGGCTTTACCTCAATGGCGGGGTCGCGCTCGGATAACAGGAGTCGTTCCCGCAGCCGATACAGCATCAAGACGCCAGCGGGTGAGAGTACGGTTGAACAATCCGCCTTCTGGCTTGTTACCGGGAATGGCAGTGACAGGAAATTTAGAATTACCAGCAAATACACCGAGCTTTGTTGTCTCTCGCGATGCCATAACACGGCGACAAAACCAGTGGCTTGTTTTTACAGTTGCTAATGGTAAAGCCAAGCAGTATGGGGTGGAACTGGTGACTGACATGGGAGAAAAAGTTGCGATTTCTCATCCACAACTGAGAGCCGGACAACCCATTGTGTTAAAAGGTGGGGATGGTCTGAGTGATGGTGCAGCTGTAAAGGTTATGGAGCGATAAAAGATGAACTTCATAGAAACTGCTGTTCGGTGGCGTCACGGTACTTTTGTACTCTTTTGTCTGCTGGCGCTTTTTGGCGTGCTTTCGCTGTTAAATTTACCTTTAGAATTACAACCGGGAGGCGATCGCCCGGAAATTACCATCACTACCTCATACCCCGGTGCAGCCCCCTCAGAAGTAGAAGACCTCATTACCCGACCTATTGAGGAACGGATGGAGGAAGTTTTGGGGGTACAGGAAATTACAAGTAGTTCTCGTGCGGGAACTAGCAGCATCACTTTAGAGTTCACATGGAACAGTGATGTTAACGAGCGCCTTGTGGATGTTATCAACAAATTGCAGCAAGTACAAGACCTTCCAGAAGAAGCCAATGAATCAGATGTGGAGCTCGTAGGGGGTAACAATTCACCAATGATGTGGGTTGCTCTGACTCCCAAACCCGGTTTCAGAAGCGACCCCGATCGTTATCGCGACCTTGTAGAAGAGACTATAGTACCTCGACTGCGGCGAGTTGAAGGGGTAGGACAGTTTAATATTCCCGGAGGAAGAGAGCGGGAAGTTGAGGTCAGAGTTGATCCTAAAGCCCTTGCCGATCGCAATCTCACTATTGGTGATGTTGTTCGAGTTTTGCGAGAGAACAACAGAGATATCCGAGGCGGTCCCTTAGTTCTCGGTAGGCGAGAATATCGAGTTCGTACCGTGAGCCGTTCCCAGCGACTCGAGCAAATCGAGGGATTTATCCTGCGAAGAGACAATTCAGGTACGATCTACTTGCGAGATGTCGCACAAGTACAGATGGGTCGCAAGCCCCTAGAGAGCGCCCTGATATTTAACAACAATTCTACAGTTGCCATGGGCATTATCCGGCGAGTAGGAGCAAACGTGCCGGAAGTTTCTAAGGGAATTCGAGCAACACTAGCAGAATTGGAACAGCAATTTGACCGTGCTGGTGAAGGGATTCGTTTTGTCTACAACTACGATGAGAACGAATATATCAATCAATCGGTTGCTCTAGTACAGGGTAACTTGGTGAGCGGTGCATTGCTAGCAACAATAGTTCTCGTTCTGTTTCTCGGTTCCATGCGAACAGTTGCAGTGATTGCGCTGACCATTCCTACCACACTGGTGACAGTATTTATTGTGATGGCAATGTTGGGGCGATCGCTCAACATTATTAGTTTAGCTGGGTTAGCGTTTGCTGTGGGGATGGTGGTAGATAATGCCATTGTTGTCATTGAGAACGTCTTCACTCACATGCAACGGGGCAAAACCCCCATGAAAGCTGCTATTGAAGGAACGCAGGAAGTTTGGGGTGCAATGCTGGGTTCTACTCTCACAAACGTGGTGGTGTTCTTTCCCCTAGTGTTAGTTCAAGGCGAAGCCGGACAATTGTTTGCTGACATGGCGATCGCTCTTTCCTGTTCTTCTTTGTTCTCCCTTTTTGCAGCCCTAACTCTTGTACCCATGCTCTCTGGATTGTTCCTCAAACAGTCAGAAGCCATGCAAATGCTACAGGATGACAGTTCGCTCTTAACCGATCGGCGATCGCAGTCAACGCTCAACAATCAACGGTCAAACCGCAACTTTTTTGCCAAAATTGAATATGCTGTATTTTACACATCAGCTATCTTTCGCCTCCTACAAGGCAAATTAGAATCTTTCTTAACATCTACTGTAAGTTGGTCATTAGGGCGGAGAAGATTGGGAAGAAGGCTGTTTGTTTTATCGATTCCAATTGCTCTATTGGTAACAAGTATTTTCCTACTACCACCTGCTGACTATTTGCCTGAAGGAAACCGCAACTTAGTGTTTTGGATAGCAGAACCGCTCCCCGGTACAAGTGTTGAAGAAGCCATTCGCATCTCAGAACCAGCAAGAAATTTTCTCAGAGCACAACCAGAAGTTCAGAACGTCTTATTTATTGAGCGTCCCGGAAGACGAGGAATTGCTGCAACTTTAAAACCAGAATTTGCCACAAGCAGTGGATTGGCTGAAATGGTAGAGCGCATGAGGTCTCAAAGTAATAGCTTTGTAGGCTATCGCTTCTTGATTCCAACTCGGTTCTCCATCTTTCAAGATCCGGGAAAGGAGTTTGAAATCCAAATTGTTGGTTCCGATCTCGAACAATTGAGCGAGTTGGAAAAACAAGTTACAACAAAATTGCGAGATTATACAGGGGTTCGTAATGTCCGTACCAACTTTGTTGCTGGATCTGCGGAGCTTCAAGTTGTTCCCAATCGAGAAAGATTATCTGAGGTAGGTTTATCTGAAGCTGAAGTTGGAACAATGGTAGAAGCTGCATTGGGCGGTCGTATTGCTTCAGATTTTATTGATGGTAAAGAAGAGCTAGATGTATCGGTAGAGTTAAAGAATACTTTTGTGCAGACACCAGAACAACTGCGCCAACTCCCCATTTATACAACTCGCGGTCAACAAGTACAGCTGAGTGATGTTGCACAAGTGAATGAGACAACAGGGTTTGACGTGATTAACCATGTGGACTTAGAGCGTTCCATTACCCTAACGGTATCCCTTGCACCAGATGCACCTCTTGGCGCTTTAGTAGAGAGAACCAATAATGAAATATTAGAACCCATACGAGCTAGTTTACCTGGTGGGTATCGTATAGAACTTGCTGGTTCTGCTGATAGATTGGCAGAAACAGTTTCTCAGTTAGCAGCTGCTTTTGTACTTTCGTTATTGATTACGTACCTGTTGTTGGTAGCACTGTATCGCTCTTTCCTTTACCCAGTTGTCATTATGGCAACCATACCCATGGGGATGAGCGGTGCATTGTTGAGTTTGGTCGTTGCCAATCGCATTCCCGGTTTGATTGTACCTCTGGATATGATTACAGCACTGGGCTTTATTATTCTTACGGGTGTCGTCGTGAACAACGCGATTTTGCTGGTAGACAGGGCATTGCAGTTGCAGCAAGACGAGGGGCAAGATTACGATGCTTCTTTGTACAATGCGACACGCGATCGCCTGCGAGCTATCTTCATGTCAGCAGGAACCAGCGTGCTAGGTATGTTACCCCTAGCAGTCGTACCAGGTCAAGGTGCAGAACTGTATCAAGGGTTGGGCGTTGTTCTCACAGGTGGTTTGGCGTTCTCCACTATTCTCACACCAACAGTAGTTCCCGCCCTTATGGGATTGTTGCGCGATCTCTCAGGGCGCAAACCATCATCCCCAAGTTCGGGTCAACAATTGAGAGAATCTGTAGTTGCTAGCAACAACAGCAAGGTTGGTGTTTAGCAGATTTTGCGTTTCAAAATAAACGATTTTCAAGAAATAAATTATCTTGTGATTGTAGTGCGGGCGTCCTCGTCCGCCATTAGTGTTAAATTAAGGTAAAAACCTATTTGTCAACCAGAGTTGATAGGGGAAACAAAGAGTAAAAATGAACTGGTTTCCCAATTTTTCCGGTTATAGGGAACAATGCACATAAATAAAAAAGTTCATTATTTTGGGTCACTCAGCGAGAGATTTGAGTAAAATTATTTATTGATAAAAATAAATTCATTTTAATTTGTTACTGGCACTTATGTATTACTTAGTGTTATTTATTGATTATCGTCCTTTTCTTGTTGAGAAAATAAATAAATTTATCAATACAATATCTTCTGATGTTTTTATCTGCAATGAGCAAGGAGAAAGTCACTTAAACTCAGTAGACTATATACCATCTCATCAAGGTCAATCTTACTCTCACCCTTGGTATATTCATGGCGATCGCTTAGTTCAGCAAAATTCACATTCATCCTTTAATTTACCTATTTTAAGGTGCGGTAGTCCGAAGTATAAAATATCTTTTAACGAAATTGATGAATTCCTAGATTTTCTCTCAACTAATTATTCCTGGTCTATTTTCCCTTTTGCTGGACCAAGAAGATTTTTATCTTTTGGCTTTATATCGCGAGAACAAACTCTTCGTGACTATTTTCTGAATTTAACACCTAATGTATGGGATGTAGAAAGTAAATTTGGAACTCTCTTATCCAGTCATTTATTAATTGCCAGTTATGAGGTAGATAGTAAATTTAGTTTATCAGCAAAAGCTATACTATTTGGTGGTTACTATGAACCTGCCGAACGTCTGTGGAACGTATGCGAGTGCAACATCACTCCACCTTGGCTAATTACTGACTTATTGTATGATGATACATTCTTAACGATAGGGCGAGAATCAGTGGAATATAAATTTATTCAGCAACTAGCTATTCCTCCTGGTAACGATCGACCATTAGGTGTTTATCAGCCACTTAATCAATATTCTTTTGAATCAATGTGTCTGCTATCTTTTAGAGAACCAGATACGTTAGTTTTTGTACCTCAAGGCACAGATTTAGAAAAATTGCAAAGTTTGCTTGTAAAAACTGAAGGATGTAATAGCTATTCTGACTTAATATATCTTCATGATATTCTTTTAACTACTCAATGGTTTTATGGCTTGGATCGAGATAGAGTAGATTACGGACATTCAATATTTGTTGCTCAAGATAATACTCTGCTGCAAAAATTTAATTCACTTAATTGGGATGATGATTATTATCTACTTGCCTGTTTTTAAATTTTAGTAGAATGGATCGGCAGCCGGTCTAAGAACAATTTCCACAATCCAGCGAAACATATCCATCACCCAAGGCATAAATTCTTCTCCTCGGTATCCTCTGTCCATCCAAATAGTATTTATCCCGGATTTCTTACAAGTGAGAAAAAAACACTTGAATTAGCCAGATTTAAGTAATATAAATTGATTTTTCCTTCATCTTCCCATCGCTTAAATTCTTCTATCCGAACAAGTAGTTATATGGCAACCATACGGGAAAACCCAATATTCCGTATCGTTTGGCAGCAGACACCAATCCAAGAGTGCGGCGAGCCTATGATTGACCTATCAAAGTTTAACTTTGTGCTCGATCCAGTATACTTTAAGCAAGGAATAAGCAATTCACCTGTATGCTTTGTTCGGGAGCAAGTAGCCCATAAACTTCAGCGCGTTCAAGATAATCTTGGTAGGTATCGGTTAAAAATTTGGGATACTTGGAGACCGCGCTCATTACAGGCTAAACTTTACGATTATTACCGGAGCAAGCTTGCGTTCGAACATCCCGATTGGGATAAGCTTCGTCTAGATGAGGAGATGACTATTTTTGTTGCTCGCCCAGATATCAATTTGATTCCTCCACACTCTACGGGGGGCGCAGTAGATATAACTCTGGTTGACCAAAACGGTAAAGAACTTGATATGGGAACCGATTTTGACCATTTCGGTCCGGAGGCTGCTTCACTTTACTTTGAGTCACAGCAGCAGGAAAGATCTGCTGAGATTTGCTCAAATCGCCGATTGCTTAGGTCTGCCATGTCTGCCGAAGGTTTCCGGTTTGATGAGTTTGAATGGTGGCACTTCGATTTTGGAAACCAGTGCTGGGCTGCTGCTTTTGGTTATTCATTTGCAATTTACGATGAGATTTCTGAGCCATTGCATACTTCTATTTAGGTAAAACCCTTGGGTATTTTTGAGTCTTGAATAGGGCTATACCAAGCCTGATTTTCCAATGATGGTCTATTCTGAAAGCTCAAATCCCAATTTAGTCGCTTTGCAAATTTTCTACCTACTACGGATGGACTCTCATTTTGATAGCCTAAATTTCAACTTGAATTTTCTTCCGTTTTATAAACCCATATTCCTTTTTCGTTTCGTCTTTGTTTTTGACGCTTTGCTTCTGCTAAGATTGTTGCTCCTGGTTCAAATTTTGGGACAGTTAATGGAGCCAGGAAATTATAAACATCTTCATGACCATTACTGGCAGCCATAGCAACAGCTTTGGTTCCATAGCAATCTCCTATATTTACGTCTGCACCTGCTTCAACAAGTATTTTGACAACTTCTATTTGACCGTATAGAGCTGCTATCGTCAAAGCAGTATCTGCTTCTTCTTCCATTTGGAGGTTAACGTCGGCACCACCTTCGATTAGTAACTTAACCATTTCTACATTACCTACACTTGCTGCTCGTGCTAAAGGAGGTAGATCGTAAATAGAGTTAAGCTCCACTCCCTCATTAATTAAAGTTTTAACAGTTGCTATGTCATTAGCATTGATAGCCTTTATCAATTGAGTAAGCTTAGTCATCACGTCATTCCTGCATCCAAAGTCAAAAAGTCAATGAGTTAGCTCGAACGCTCAAAAAAACAACTATTTCTAATTTTATACCCACTCTTAGAGCTTGTTTGATAAGGTAGACCAGAGGTTTAGTGAGTTATCTTTAAAGGTGTTGATTAATGTGGAAGTTAAATTATGGATGGAGAAGAATTGAGAAGAAGATATGCTACTGGGGAGAGAGATTTTAGCGGTCTCAATCTTAGAGGTGTCAATATTAGCGGCTCCGATCCCTGGAATGACAATTATGTCGGTGCTGACTTGAGTGGGATTAATCTCAGTGGTGCCAACCTGTATGAAGCCAACTTGGCTGGTGCCAATCTGAGTCATGCTAATCTCAGCAGTGCCAACTTGACTCGTGCCCAATTGACCAACTGCAATTTGAGGAGTACTAATTTCAGTGGTGCTAACTTGACTAATGCTGAAATGACTGCTGTCAACCTGAGAGATGCCGATCTCAGAGATGCCAATTTGTTTCGTGCTCAGATCATCAACACCAGTTTGAGTAACGCGAATCTCAGTGGTGGCAAGAATATTAGTACTGTTAACTTTGAAGGTACTATCGTCCATAACCTTGTTATGGAAGATGGAACTGTAGTTGAGTTCTGCGACCATGATTGGTGAAACTGAAGTGAATACAAGGTTATGGACACAACCTCTTCCATTAGGTGGCTCACGATCGTTAAGGAAGGCAGACTTCGAGTTGACTGTGGTGCGGGCGTCCTTGCCCGCACATGAACTCAAACTTCCACACCTGCTAAACGTTCTGATACCTGTCGTGCGACTTTGCGGAATTCATCAAAAGCTACTGCGTACTTTTGAAGCACCTTTTGAGTGAGTTCATGCCCTGCCAATTCTGGACTACCCGTACCGTAGGGTGGGTGAGGTGCATACTCAATCGTCAATTCCACTTCTTTGCCAGCATCCTCACCGCGTAGCTTTCCTAAAACAATTAACGCAGCATCAAATGAACCAGAAACTGGGCTTGCTGTGATTCGATTTCTGTCTGCGACAACTTCACCCCCCGTCACTGGAATCGCCCCAAAATGACGGAGTTCTTCAACGAGTGAGAAAGTTGCTGTAGCGCGATACCCTTTTAGCAAACCTACAGCAGCCAACATGAGGCTACCACCGCAGATTCCAATTAAGTACTTCGCTTTATTGCCTCGGTCTACTAGGAATTCTAAAGCCTCATCTGACAATATGCCTGTAGAAGCTCCAATACAGAGGACATCAAGATCTGACGGGCATTCCGCAAAGGTTGTTGTAGCGTGCATCGGAAAATTTGGATACCCGACAATGAGATCTGTATTTTCCCAAATAAAGTGGATATCACAATCCGGAACAACGCTAAATACGGTATAGACTCCAATGATGTCTGGAATATAGCAGTTGGGGCTGATAAAGATACCAATTTGTAGTTTGTTTGAATTTTGAGTATTCATTTGAAGCAAACTCAAGTAAAGTTTCAATTACAACAATTTTCAAATTAATAGACCATACAAAGTAGTACGGTTGAGGACGCCCATCCCACAAGAGCATAGTATGGTTCATTGAGTTGAAAACTTCTGTAATACCATGTTCGGCTCATGACTTAAATTAAGTGGTTCGTAGTTGCGACATATGCGCTAACGCGCAACTACAAACCTAGTATCAATATTTACTCGAACATGATATGAGTTGTGAAGTCACTTTTGTGTTTTCACAAAGCTAAGATAGTACATTATGCTAAGTGATAAATAGACCTCGAACGAGTACACTTTGCCGCAGTAGCAACAGCCAGAACGAGCATTGACATACTCCTCAGCCTAAAGGCGTGAGGATTCTAGGCTCAAACAACAATTGCAGGCATTGCCCGTCTTACATCGTCTAACCCAACAGTTGATGCCCCAACTGTACAAATATTCCTGGCGGCGTTCTTGTCTCGCCCATTCACAGACTGACAGGACGGGCAACGCCATTCTCTAATAGATAAATCCAAGTTTTCCAGGATATGCCCGCAATGAGAACAAGTTTTGCTGCTGGGATACCAGCGATCTATAAATACGACTTGCTTGCCTTTGTTTTTGGCAACCCATTCCAAGATTTGCAGAAATTCTCCAAAAGCTAAGTCCGATATTTTGCGTCCCCAAAGGCGTTGCATTCCTTTGAGGTTGAGCGTTTCAAAGCACAGCACATCGAACCTACTAGTTAGGTCGTGGGCTAACTTCCAAAACCAATCGCGTCTGGAGTTGGTTATATCTTCGTACTTGCGTACTAAATTCTTTCTAGCACGCTCTCGATTGGATGAACCTTTCAGCTTTTTAGAATGTCGTTTACTCGCTTTTTTGATAACGTTGAGAGACCGTTTCAGAAATTGTGGTGATTCAATGCTAGAGCCATCAGAGCAACTGAGGAATGTTTTTAAACCAAAATCAAATCCCGCTATCTTACCAGTCGTGAATTTGATTTGTGGTTCAACTGGGAAGTCAACCACGACGACTATAAACAATTCACCCAATGACGTCCGTTTAATGGTTAGTGTTTTGACCGTTCCCTCAATCTCTCTGGATTTCCAAAATTGATAAACTCGTTTTCCAATCTTGACCCTATTGCCACTTAAAAACTTATACCCTGCTTGCTTGAGGGTGAACGATTTGTACTTCTTGACTTTCTTGAACCCTGGTGGACGAACCCCCTTCTGATTATGTTTAAAAAACAATTGGTATGCTTTTTCAATGCGCTGACAGATATCCTGTACTGCCTGAGAGCCTACCGATTGCCAAAATGGATTGCGGAACCGCAATTTGGCAACATGAGATTGAAGTTTCGCACAACTCAAGTGCTTGCCCCACATTCGGTAGTACCGACGATGCAAAGCAATGCAATGGTTATAGACTGCCCCAGAAGCGTTGATCGTTCGCTTGAGGTATCTATTCCGCTTGTGTTCGTACAGCTTGAACTTCAGTGTTTTCATGCTAATATTGTACACCAATAGTCTGTACAGTATTATGAAAAAACGTTTGGATTTCAGGTTAGAAGAATACGAACTCCTCATACTCGAAGAGTATTGCAATTCTGTGGGGAGAACAAAATCAGATGTACTTAGAGAACTTATTAGAAGTTTAAAGACAAAGAAAAAGCCGTGCTAGAAGCACGGGGCTTTAGACCCATATTTTCGGTAAGAATTATGGTAACTTCTTTACAGTCATTATTTCATGCGATCGCTCAGGCTCAGAACGAGCAAGAACTTCGACAATCCATCATGGCAAAAGTAGGACAATATTTCGCTGCTACACGCTCGGGGTTGACTTTTTTAGATGAGTTTCCTGCTGTAGATGCCAACACTCCAGCCCCCATCAAACTGGCGTTATCGTTAGATTATAATCCTGTTCTGCGCTATTTGGTTAAGCGCCATGCTGCCGTGCATGATGAAGTGATTTTGCCTCCTGGGGTTTGGCAAAAAATTTGTCCTCGTGCAGATCACGGGCATGTAATGGTGGGTCCGGTTGTAAGCAACGGTCAACTTGTAGGGGGAATTGCCTTTACACGCCACCGCAGCGATCCAGCTTTCAATGCAGATGATTTAGCAGATTTAAGTGCTTTATGTATACATCTTTCTACACGGCTGGCAGTGTTGCGTTCAAAACCAGTTGTCTTTGAATTAAATTACGATCGCCTGACTCCGAGAGAAGCTCAAATTGCCGAACTAGTTGCAAAGGGACTGACCAGCGCGGAGATTGGTGCATCTTTATGGATTACAGAAAACTCTGTAAAGCAGGCTCTCAAGCGGATGTTTCGCAAACTTGCAGTCTCATCACGTGCTGAGATGATAGCGCAACTTTATACGAAGGCTAATAGCTAATAGCTAATTGCTAATTGCTAATAGTTAATTGCCAGGTTTTTATTAACCATTAATCATTAGCCCTATCTCCTTACGGAGACGCTACGCGTTGCGAAGCTATGCCCGCAGGGCTATACGCCCTTCAGGTTCGCCAGTCCTCAGGGCGCGGGAAACCCGCCTGCTTTCTCTGGACTCAGTATTAGCCATTAGCCATTAGCCATTAGCCATTAGCCATTAGCCATTAGCCATTAGCTATTAGCCTTTAGCCATTAGCCTTTAGCAATTAACCCTACCCTCCAACATGAATCGCAGGACGCATCTCGCTGTTTTTCTCGGCTTTGCGAAGCACTTCACGGGTGACAACAGGAATATCGCCTTCACCAAACAAAATAAAGCGCAGTAGGTACTTGATTGGGTTACCCTCTGCCCAACCAAAATAAGCATGGGGGATCGTACCCGTGCGATCGCGAAGATAAAGAAGTATAGCAGCAATAGCATTAGGTACAGCAGCACTGTCTGCACGCAGAATCCGGTAGCCACCAACTTCCACTCCTTTGACTCTGATGATATTTGCAAACTCTGAAGCATCAGATACTGACACCTCTAAAAAGAGAATGGGATCGGTTAGTGGAATGTGGTTGTCTTCGCGCACCTCTTTTTCTTTTAAAAGATACTCTTGCACATCGCCAGCATTCAAGCGGTTTGCAATAATTCGTATCGTCCCCCGGCTCTCTTCTGTGATAAAGCGAGCAGCGGTTTCGTCTAGTTCAACGCGCTCCACGCGTAACTCAGTTGAACGCCACACGCGTGATATCAAGGAGGTGCAGATGATAGTAAGGATAAAGAACGTTGCTATTCTAATCCCCTCGGGTCTTTCAATAATATTTACAACAGTCGTATATATAAATACCAGTGTGATAGTTGCAAAAGCAAATACTTTTCCCTTTGCTCTGCGGTGGTGGGCTGATAAAGTGACTGCAAATGCTGCTGTGCTGATCAAAACAAGCACGCCTGTAGCATAAGCTCCGCTTTGAGCTTCTACATTCGCTTTAAAGATAATTGTGACGGCAAAGGCAATTAGCATATAAACTAATACCAATGGTCTGGATGCTAATGCCCAACTTGGTGCCATACCGTATCTCGGTAGATAGCGGGGTACGATATTGAGCAGACCCGCCATAGCAGATGCACCTGCAAACCATAGAATCGTGATGGTACTGATATCGTAAAGTGTGCCAAAGCCATTGCCCAGGTATGTATGTGCTAAATAGGCAAGAGCACGCCCGCTTGCTTTGCCTCCAGCTTTAAATTCTTCTGGTTGAATCAGTAAAGTGGTTATCAAGCTGCTAGCAAGTAAAAAGAAGCTCATGATTAATGCAGCAGATGTGAGCAACTTATAGGTATTGCGAATGCGACCTTTGGGCTGTTCTGGAGCATCTTTGCTACTGCCTTGCACCAGGGGCATCACGGCAACCCCAGTCTCAAATCCGGATAATCCCAATGCTAATTCTGGAAATAGCAAAATGGCTACCCCAAGCATGAGTATGGGGTTGTGATGGGTTGCAAAAAGTGTAGTTTGCCAGTCTGTAATAACCGATGGGCGATTTAAGATTTGATATACACCGACGCCAATGACAACTAAGTTTAATGATAGATAAACGATAACTAGAAAGACTGCAATACCGATCGCTTCTCGGAAACCTCTCAGAAACACTGCGCCCAGCATTGCCACAAGTAATAAAGTAATAGCGAGCGCTTGATTGTGAAACCAACTTGGTACGAGGGGGTTTTCAATGATATGAGCTGTAGCATCAGCTGCAGAGAGAGTAATGGTGATGATGAAGTCTGTTGCCACAAAGCCAAGCAGACACAGCACGAGGAATTTACCTTGCCACCAGGGAAGGAAGTGGGCGAGCATTGCGATCGACCCTTCACCATTGGGGCTTTGAGCAGCAACGCGTCGGTAGATCGGCAACGCGCCAAAGAGTGTTAGCAGAACTAGAATGAGGGTGGCAAGGGGAGAGAGCGCACCCGCTGCCAATGCTGCAATACCCGGTTGATAGCCAAGTGTCGAGAAATAATCTACCCCAGTCAGACACATGACTTGCCACCAAGGATGGCTGCGGTGTGCTTCTTCCTTACGATAAGGACCGTCTTTGTCTTTTCGGTCTTCTTGGAGCAGCCAGTGAACGATCTGTCTGCCGAGCCGTTTTGTTAGAACGATTGGTTTCGCCATCAAACGCTTGCTGCTTCTATTTGATAGTTGGAGATAAAATATACTTTCGAGTTTATTTTACTATAAGAATCCTAGTAAATTCTTCCTAAAAAATTTCCACTCTTATAGGTTAGGCATTTTTCACCAAAAAGTATATGAGGTCTGTAATGTTTAGCCTGCGTAATATTTTAAATTTGTTTAGCCTTATAATGCTTTAGCTCCTCCCAACTCCCTAAAAAATGGAGGGTAAGGCACTTTTTCACTTCCCCTTAAAGAGGGATAAGGTACTTTTAAAACTCTCCTTGTTAAGGAGAGCCTCTCTTTTGGGGAGCTAGTTCCTTAGGGAGTGAAACCCTCCGTAAGGAAATGGCATCCGGGTTCCCTTAAAAAAGGTGGCTTTAAAAGTATTTTCCCCCTTTTTAAGACTCCGGCGTACACAGATCTCTAGAAAAGACATGAAACATCCTAAAAAAGGAGGAATTAGAATCAACTTCCCCCCTTGTTAAGGGGGGTTAGGGGGGATCGAAACCTCAAGAACGCCCTTTAGAAGACTTGTGTACACCACCGTAGCCTTGTTAAGGGAGGGTAGAGAGGATCTATAGTTTTGGATACCTCAGCCACTACTTTTAAAGCATCCTCTAAGATATTGGAAACACCCCGTGGTCTTATTTCTTACTCCATGTTTTTCTGAAATTTCAATTAAACAGGAGATAAACGATTCACCTTTTCTTCCAAGGAGCTGATGAGAGATTGGTAAGGTTGAATGAATTTGTCAATTCCTTCTTTTAGTAAATTGCTCATCACCTCGTCCAGATTAATATCGATCTCTGGATCTTTAAGGTTTTCGATAAGGTTGTAGGCTTCTTCTACCTCAAGGTCAATACGATTTGCTGGAGCGCAGTGGTCGGCGCAAGCTTCTATAGTGTTGGGTGGCAAAGTGTTAACAGTGTCGGGACCCACTAACGCATCTACGTACATAACATCACTATAATTGGGGTCTTTTGTGCTGGTGCTAGCCCACAATAGCCTTTGAACTTTAGCACCTTTTGCTGCCAAAGCTTGCCATCGATCGCTTCCAAAAATCTCTTTGTATTTTTGATACGCTATTTTAGCGTTAGCGATCGCGACTTTGCCCTTAACAGCTTTTAACTTTGCTTCCATGGCAATGTCGTCAACACCTTTTTTCAGTTTTTCGTCAATGCGTTTATCAATGTTGTTATCAATTCGACTGAGGAAAAAACTCGCTACGGAGGCGATTTTACTAATATCCTTCCCTTCTGCTAACCGCTTTTCCAAACCTCGAATATAAGCCCAAGCTGTCTCGACATAGCTGTTTACTGAGAATAGCAAAGTTACATTAACATTGATACCTTCACTGATGACTTGTTCCACAGCAGGTAAACCCCGAGTTGTACCGGGAATCTTAATCATCACGTTTTCCCGCCCAATGTCTTGGTAGTAGCGTCGAGCTTCCTCAATTGTCCTTTCAGTGTCATGGGCAATGACTGGTGGTACTTCTATACTAACGTAGCCATCCAAACCGTTTGACTCTTCATAAACAGGTTTGAAGATATCGCAGGCATTACGAATGTCATCAAAGATGAGTGATTCGTAAATTTTATCAATTGGTAACTTCGCTTTAACGCCAGCTTCAATATCAGTATCGTAAATTGCATTACCCTTAATTGCTTTTTCAAAAATGGATGGATTAGAGGTAATTCCACGGATACCGCCATTTTCAATCAGCTGTTTGAGTTCCCCGGATTGAATCATGTCACGGGTCAAATTATCCATCCAAATACTTTGACCGTAATCTTTAATCTCGACAAGATGGTTCTTTGGCTTAGTTGCTTTATCAGTCATTGTTTGATTCCAAAAAATTGTGTAAAATATGGCACATCTTTACAAGTTTCTTCTTAAAGAAAAGCAGAGAGTAGAAGGCATTTATGAGGTATACATAATTTCTATTTCAAACTCAGTCATCTTGCCTCTACTAAATGGTATAAAGCCCTACAAAGTTTTTTGCTAAAGTCCTATTTTGTAGCTATCTTTATAGCGAATCGCAATCTTCATTAATTCTAATGAGGGATGCTTTATAGAAACAAAAGTGCTCACTTTGTTATGAAGCAACAAACAAACCAGTTATGTTTCCCAATCCTCAAGACTATCTGTCTGTTTCTCCTGAGTATGGCGAGTTTCTTGAAGAGTACTATACATTCCTAAAGTATTCTAGAGAAGTGTCACAAATATGTGTATTAATTAAAACTTTAAATGAGGAAGGGAACACCCAAATTCTTTCTTTGCTCGTGCAGGCGTTACAAGGGCACTCATCTGCTACAAAAGCGTATATACACCTGATTGAAATGTACAGACAGATGATTCAAAAATACTGGAACAATATCCAGTGTTGAGATTTAACCGTGATTGTTCGGTAATAATTTCTGTACTTGACAACAAGTATAAAGATAACTCACTCAATCTCCGGAGCATCCTCTTCACTCCAGTTAGAAGATTCGATTTCACCTAGCCCATTGAAAACCTTTCTCTTGCGTTCACTTAGCTTATTGTGTTCCAGAATACAACCTTTTAAACTAGAGAATCGTCCTTAAGGTTGCCTGTAGTTTAAATCTACAGACAGGGAATTGTCGTGTTTAAGGTAACTACTATCGAATGTATCACATCAATATTGAGATTTGTTTAGGAACATTCACAATGCCAATTCAAGTAACTACTGAAAGTTTTCTTGTTGCTAAAGCCTAATTATGTTTCAACCACTGTCTTCTGAAACTCAGCTTTTACCGCCTGTTATTAGCCTTCTTTGCTTTATAACTATTTGTGTATTAACTGTCTTTATGTTGTGGTCGATGTGGCGGGCTGCAGGGATTGGATTTGCCACTATCAAACGGTTGCATCAAATTCAATGCTCAAACTGTCGATTTTTTACAGGCGATTATCGTCTTAAGTGTACTATACACCCAATTTTTGCCTTAACTGAAGAAGCAATCAATTGTTCTGATTTTTGCGTCAAGAATAAACCTGTCCAAAAGCCATTTTTCTCAAATTTTTCTAGGAGGAAATAACCGTGTCTCACTTTCGTAGTTTTCCCACTAAACTCACCGATCTTGAAATTCTGAAAACAACGCTACGCGATTTAGGCCTTCATGCGATCGTAAATGGTACGGTCCGTGGCGTTAACGGTCAGCGAGTTTCTGCTGATATTGTGGCTGTACTTGATGGAGAATGTGACCTTGGCTGGTCTCGTAATAATGATGGAACTTTCGATCTGATTGCTGACATACCGGGTGTTGCTATCAAACACAATCAGGCCCAGCTTATTCATTCTATTAATCAAAAGTACGCAATTAATAAGACCTTAAGCCAAATCAAACAACCCGGTCTGCAAAATTCTAATGTCAAGTTAGTAGTGCAAAGTTAGTGGCTTTATAGTGAGGTCGCTTGAGTTAATAGTTATTAGTTCTTTAAGGAGTATTCCATGCAAAAGCGAAACGACCAAACAAACTATTTTCTTCAGTATCTTTCTCTAGCACCAGTTCTTGCTGTTGTTTCAGTGTCAGTTGCTTTTACGACTTGGGCTTTGTTTAACTACGTTTTTCCAGACCTTCTCTTTCATCCAATGCCATGATGTATATAAAATTACAATAATATGGCTATATCTTCTGAGTGAGGTTTAATAATTTGCTCGCTAGCAAAATAGACAAGAGGAGCAAATCTGAGTTTGCATTCACCCCTGGTTGTATCGGGGGTTTTTTACATTGCAAGTATAAAAAAGCTTCTGAGATATCTCAGAAGCTTTGAGAAAAAGATAGTAACGACCAAGATAAAATGACTAGGCGTTGACAACTTCGCCACCGTTAGGATGCAGAATTTGACCTGACATATAAGAAGAGTCATGAGATGCCAGGAACACATAACAAGGTGCTACTTCTTCTGGTTGTCCGGCTCTTTGCATGGGAACTTGAGCGCCAAAGCTCTTGACTTTATCTTCTGGAAAAGTGGAGGGAATCAAGGGAGTCCAGATAGGACCGGGAGCTACACCATTGACTCGAATACCTTTCTCAACCAAGGATTGTGATAGAGAACGAGTGAAAGCAACGATCGCGCCCTTAGTCGCGGAATAATCCAGCAGCTGGGGGTTGCCTTTATAGGCGGTGACTGAAGTGGTATTGATAATAGCGCTACCTTCTTTAAGATGTGGTAGTGCTGCTTTAGTTATAAAGAACATACCAAAGATATTGGTGCGAAAAGTCCGCTCCAATTGCTCGGCTGAGATGTCTTCAATACTCTGTTGTGGATGCTGTTCTGCAGCATTATTAATGAGAATATCCAGATGTCCGAGTTGATTAACAGTTTGCTGTACAGCTTCCTGACAGAACGGTTCGCCACCAACATCTCCCTTAATCAACAGACAACGCCTACCTTCAGCTTCTACCAAACGCTTGGTTTCTTCTGCATCCTGCTGTTCGCTCAGATAAACAACAGCCACATCCGCCCCTTCTCTAGCAAAGAGGATTGCTGTTGCGCGACCAATACCGCTATCCGCACCTGTAATTAGCGCTACTTTACCTTCTAGCTTGCTGCTTCCTTTGTATTGAGGATTTTGAGACTGGGGCTTTGGCGTCATTTCGCCTTCTCTTCCAGGCGGATTCTGATGTTGAGGCGGTTGTAATTCTTGTGTTTGAGTCATAATGTTTTCACCGTTTTTGGTTTGCTAATTTCTAACAACTTTGGGGAAGTTATCTAACAGTCAATACACTTTCTTGTGTCAACGCTTTCATTGGCTTCTCACAAGCAACCAATGGCAGATCTCACCATTCACAATGAGAGTTTCTGACTGCATCCTGTGAGTGGTGCCATTGGAAGTAAGGCTAATTAATTTAATCAAGCCGTTAGGGCTATCTCATCCGTCTTGCGATGGGGATGAATGAGATTTAAAGCTTTTGCAAGTTGTGTTACCCGATACCAGTTTTGTAGAAACAGAAGTTTTCATGGCTTAAAACTCATCAAACGGGGGAATGACTTGATAAGTACAATTCCTCCAATCAACACAAAAATTAAACCTATACTGGTAAAGATGGTTGGAAACAACCATAATTCGAGCCAAGAATCAATCCTCGCTTCCTTTGGGTTTTGAGGACTGTACAGCACTTCTACTTGCTGACCTAGAGTAAATGCTGGTGGGTTGCTACCTGCGTTTGCTTCAAAAACTGTTGGTTCACCAGCATTGGTGGTAAATCTCACGACTGGATAGTAAACAAAAGAAGAGTCACCGTCGCTATCTGTTGATAAACGTTCCACCAACGCGATAATTTTCCCTTGTGTTAGTACTGATGAGGCTACGAAGGAACGAGTACTTATGCCAATAATTATACCCGTGACAGCAAATATGCTACCAATACCAGCAAATATTGAACCAAACATACGAAAGAATTTGACATCTTCATCCATAATAGAATATTCAAAACTTAGACTTAGTTAAAATTACTGGATTAAAACTCATTGATAGTTTAAGAAGAAATCGGGGAAAACTAGGGGAGAGGTATACACGTGAAGTGCGATCGCATTAAAGATTTCTTCATCATTTCTCAGAAAGAATACTCCTGGCATTTAAAATCAACTTTACTAAAATAGCTAAAGTTTAGTTTAAACATTTGCTGGCAAGGTAGGATGCATCAGATAGGAGATATAATTGCACAACGGTATCGAATTATCGATATTCTGGGTCAAGGTAGAGTTAGAATTACCTACGCCGCAGAAGATATTGAAATGGCAGAAGTGAATAATTTTTTATTGGAATGATCTAAATATTCCTCACATATTGGTTGCAACAGCCAAGCTTTGCTAAACTTAACTAAAATAATAATAATTCTTCAAAAACCTCAGAAGTTATTTGAAGGTGATTGGGCATTTTGCCAATATACAGGTAGTCGTAGAGGTGATTCTTGGCGCAGTGTCCGTGTAGTAATCCTCCCAAAAGTAAGCGCTCCCTAAGGAAATCAACAAATCCCATTTCATCACCGTCGTCAGCTATAGTACAGTCTGCTTTAGCCATACCAACCTCAAACCCCATTGGCTCACAAGTACTCATAGACATACCAACTGGTAAGAAGTCTACAGTCAAAACCTCTGGATCTATTTTGTTTTGAAGGCAATAGTTGCGAGTCCAGTCATCGACCTTTCCTTCTCTCCAATCTTGCCTAAACTTTTCTTTTGACTCCAAAACCTTTGTCAAGCTTTCTTCTAAACTCAAAAAGGTCATTCCTTGTATATACCAACGAAGTTCATCCGTGTCATCTAAGTCATCAGACAGATTTGAGCAACTAGAAAAGCTTAGCGCGATCGCAGTTGGCTCAAGTGACTCAATTAAATCTTTTGATATTGGTTTTGATGCAAACAGTTCGACTGAATGAATACATTCATACCAAGCACGAACAGAAAAGGGTAGTGTTCCCCATTGTTGTTCAACATCATCTAACAGTTGTAAGGTCTGGGATTGAACTGGAACAATCACCTGCTCTGGCTGTGAAAATTCAAAACCTAATTTCTTGAGCCGATGTACTATTATCTCTAAATTGAGTTTGGCACGCCTCATAGTCTCGCGTGCAACGGCTAAAGCATCAGCCTTTAAAGAAGGCTCAACGATTTCACCCAATGCTTGAAGTTCCTTCCAAACACTTTCGCGATCGCCTGCTAAATAGCGGTAGAAAAATGTCTGTGCTGTCATAATATCGAGATTTTTCTCATTGCAACGCTCACCCTTTCTGCGATTGGTACGAATACTCATTCACTAAGCCCTTGCTAACAGGTGAACTCCACCGCTAGAATCACCAGCGATCGCATAACGTCCATCGCATGAAAGGGCGCACTGATAGAAGATTGCGTACCCATTGTATGTATCCTCGACTGTCTTGGACGCAGTGTTAATTGATTGTAACGAGCGTTCGGAGGCAACTAAAACGGTTTGACCGTCTTCTGCAATACTGACAGAACGCAAGTCTTTTAGATGAAATTGAGCGGTGTCTAAAACTTGTTTGGTTTCAATATTGATGCGACACAAAAACGTACCTTTCTTACTTCCAGAAACCAAAACCATGACGCGATCGTCAACAAATTGCGCCGACATAACCCAGTCGCCAGGAATATCCAAACTTCCTTGCTGTAAACCAGTTTTGGCATCCCAAATAGCTATTTTTCTCTTAACTTTATGAGACAGCGTTACTAATTTATTGCCATCGGGTGCAACTGCAATAAAGCCAAAATGTAGGCTTCGATCTCCTAATTTTTTAGCAGTTTGCGTCCAAAGAAGACGATGTTGGTGCAAATCCCAGCACTGTAACTGATTAACATTATTGTCCCAACTATCATCATTTGGGTCCGGATTGAAGTACGCAAGATTGAACGCTAATTGATGATTTGTTGATACTTGAATATCACTCACCAATCCCGTGCGTCCTTCAAATACTACGGGTAAGCTTTCACCACTGATGTCGTATAAAATCAGATGGTCGCCACTTCCTACCACAGCGTGCTGTTCGTCTAACATTTGCAGACTTGATATTGACCTCGGACGGTCAAAATTAGGCGATATTGTTCGCACCAACTGACCTGTTGTTGTGTCCCAAATATTCAATTTTCCCTCGTCTGTAGAAGAAACCAGCGTTGTTCCATCTCTGGAAAAGGCAATGTGGCACTCCCAGTCTGTGGGATGAGAATCTATCGATGCCACCAGCTTATTCTTCAGAAAATCCCACAGCCTGATACCCCCTTTATTATCGGCAGAAGCAGCGATAGGTGTGCCGTCGCTACGTATAGTGATGATAGTTTGACGGACTGGACTGGGGTGATTGCCTTCATTAAAGGTTTCGCTTGAGGGTAAAGCCCACAAGAAAACTTCGCCTGAACGGGTACCGGAGAGCAGTTTAGAACTGTCATCTATAAAAGCGATCGCTGTATGCTCCTCCCCACCCACATCCAGAACAGCCAAACGTTTGGATGTTCCACTGTTCCATATTTGTAATGAATTGGAGTAAAAAGCGAGCGCGAGGGTTTTGGCAATCGGATGCAGACAAAGGGCTTGGGTAATTTGCTCGGATAAAGGTACAATCTCGCGCTTCTCGCCCGTGAATATGTTCCAGAGTAACACTTCCCGATCTGCAGACAACAAGCTTAAGCTATCGGAGGTAAAGCAAAGCCCTCGTGGTGTATTTTTATGAGGAACGTTGTTTCTATTCGATGCCAGGTAAAGACCGCCTCTCACCCACGTGACCATAGCTTCCGCGTTGTAGAATACCCGTTCTAACTGCCCTGTGTGGAGATTCCACAACCGTAAGGCGTTGTCCAGAGATGCTGAT
The DNA here is from genome assembly GCF_045999855.1 of Tolypothrix campylonemoides VB511288_2. NCBI lineage: Bacteria > Bacillati > Cyanobacteriota > Cyanophyceae > Nostocales > Tolypothrichaceae > Tolypothrix > Tolypothrix campylonemoides. Next base: position 68,963 of record NZ_JBFPMW010000009.1, on the reverse strand, counting down.
GCGGCGAAATGCCCGTCAGGGGATATAGCAACGGTCATGACGTTTTCTGGGTGTTCCATCTTCTCGTGTAGAAGCATCCCGCGCTCGATATCCCAAACGCACAGCCGTTCGTCCTCTCCACCGGATACGGCTATAGTGTCAGTGGCAGCGACACTACGCACGTATTCGGAATGACCTTCAAGCGTATAAAGCAGTCTCCAGGTCAAGGTATCCCACACTCGCACCGTTGTATCATCGCCCCCAGTAATAAGTCGTTGCTTTGAAGGTGTTAGCGTCAGCGAGTTGACAGGTCCGTGATGACCCTCCAAACGGTGCAGAACCTCACCACTGCGGATTGACAAGACAAGCAGTTGAGTGTCTTCACCAGCGGTGACGATTGTATCTCCGTCAGGCATACAGGCAATTCCATGTACTAGAGATTTGTGAGGACGCCAGCATACTAATGGAGCTATTGGTGGTGATGGAACGATTCGAGGCAATAATTGGGGTGCCAGCATCTTTTCTAAAACAGCTCGCGCTCGTGATGTAATGATTCCCATATCATAGTAGATATTAGCTCAAAACTATACTTTAGTTTACAGTAAATATACTGAATGCATTTTGAGGGCGCATTTCTGATTCTTGTAGAGTTTAGTACATTGAATGCTCAGATATAAATGTTGCTGTTTGATTTAGGGGGTAGTATGGAACGTTTCTACAGGCGCTATTCGCGATCGTGGTTGCAATTAATAGTCACTAGATTCTATCCATAAATTCTGCGATGGCTCAAAATCATTCTTTACAAACTCAAGCTTCGTTCCGTTCACACTCATTTTGATAACACCGCCTTGATTGAGAATAGCAATAAATTCGCGATCGCTTGTCCACATCACATCGTATACATAATTTAACAGCGATCGCTCGAACACGCGTACAACATTAGTAGCGCTTGGTTTTTTAGTATCAAAGCACCACAATTGACCGCTACCATCAATAGCAAGGAGATAGCGACTGTTCGGACTAAGGTCAGACAACCGCGTCCATTCCACCCATGCGGTTTCATTCCTGCGCGAGCTGCGTTTTACGCCACTGTAACCAAAATCTGTAGCGCTAAACGTTTCGTTAAGCGAACGTGCCGATCTTAATGCGACTCCCTCCATAGTTTCTAAAATGAGAGTTTCTCCATCAAGAGAGAAAAACATTTGTGAGTTTCTCAGATTGGTCTTTTGTGCAATAATTTTTAAGGTATCGGGTTTAAACTTGATAAGATTTCCACTATTTCCACCAAAAGCTATTAAAATGCTTTGGTCGCTCGGATCGGGAGCAATACCACTGAGAAATTCGATACCAAGACGATTTAAATCTGCTTTAGTCAGCAGTTTTTTGACTGTACCCGACTCATCCAAAATAGCGATCGCATCGCTCGACCAGGCAATAATTTGCCCCGATTTCAACCAAATTAAGTCATGAAAAAACCAATCATCTTGTACCGAAGCAGATTTTACAGTACTTGGCTCTGGAAAATCTTGAATTGGTTGAACGGGCTTACCCGATTTTGTATCGAAAAACATAAAAGTTTTACCATTGCTAGTAATGCCACGTTTGCCATCCGGACTGATAGCAACAGCGCGACCAAACCCCTTGATATCCCAGAGTTTGCGCCCCTCCATGTCTCTAGCGACAATAAACTCCTTCCATGCAACGCAAAATCCTCCATTGAGCGCGTGAATGCGAAAATCTCCTTTAACTGATGAATGTGTAAACTTGAGATTTTCGTCCTTAATAATGTAGTACTCGTTATTCTCATCATTTTGAGCGAGGGCAATTTGCTGTTTGTCTGCAAATGGAATTGAAGCGATGGAACTTATATCAAGGTTGAAAAATATAATTGCAATGGCTACAAGCATGACAATTCCAAACCATTGAATGAGCAATTTCGTTTTGCCACAAGCATTTCTTGTCATTTTTCAATATATTTAATTTCGTATAAATAATAACCATTAATAAAAAGGCTCGTAACAGTATTTATACTGAAGAAGCAATCCAAGCTATTTGTTGCAAGGGAAATGAATTTATTGAAGATGAAGTATGGTGGGCAGTCACTGCCCAACCAGTACTTAAAATTTGTTACGGTTTGGAACTGCCACATACCAATTCAAACCTGCTAAAAAATTCAGCAGTTGCAGTATAAAACACAGCACGATCGCTCTTACCACAACAAATCGTTGATTAAACCGTAAAAACTAGCAAAGTCAATTTTGCTCATCGCGCTTATGCAGCGAATTTTTTCGTATGTGCGGTTAACACCTGAGGAAGCAAGCACTTTGATCGGTGCGAGGAGCACTACAATCCAGGGATGAAACTTGTAGTGCAGGACGCGAAATCCGGTGTAGCAGCACTTAAGAAAATTTGGGCAAATTGTAATTGGTTCCATAAAGATGCAAGCTTAAATAATTGGATTTCAAACGCTCGATATAAAAAAAGTATAATCATCGAACGTTGATGAATTTGAACGATCTAGGCTTTTTTCAGTAAGACTTGAACGCCATGTTTGGGACGCAGGGTAATTGAGGGTTGAAGTTCAATCTCTCGCTCTGACACAAGCTCTAATTGAAATGCTTGAGCGATTGTTGTCAGAATTAAAACTGCTTCCATCAGGGCAAAACTTTTACCGATACAGATGCGCGGACCATCACCAAAAGGAAAATAAACACCGCGTGGCAATCGCTTCTCGAGATCGTCCTCCCATCGCTCTGGGTTAAATACTTCTGGATTGCTAAAATAGCGCGGATCTCGATGCATAACCCATTGACTTGCAATCAGGGTGCAACCTTTCGGGATCGAGTATCCACCAATTTCACAATCTCTAGTTGCTTCCCGACTCACATCTGTAACTGGTGGGTAAAGCCGCATTGCCTCTTTGATAATCATTTGAGCAAACAAATGAGCCGATCTTCAATGCGAAATGAAACAATCTCTCCGAATTGACGGGCGCATCGAGTTATAAACCCCAACGGGTCTTGACTGTATTCTGCAAGCACTCGGTTTTCTTCAGCACCAGATAGTGTGGGCAGATCCTGACTCATTGCAATTTTCTCCTTAAAAAAGTTTTTCAAGCGACATTGATTTGCTTAAAATATGAGTATCGCTCGTGTTTTTATAATATGAGGATTACTCATGTTTTGTCAAGGAAGAATACATAAATGACCGCGAACTTACCCAAACCGTCTGGAATGCGACGACAACCAAGACAAGCTCGCAGCCAAGAACGGGTCAACCAGATTTTAGATGTGGCTGAACAGATGTTTATTGCAGAAGGATATAATGCCACCACAACAAACGCGATCGCCGCTCGTGCTAAAGTGGCGATCGGTTCGCTTTACCAGTTTTTTCCTGACAAAGCAGCAATTTTGCGAGCCTTAGCAACGCGCTACACCGAAAAACTGCACCAATACTTAGTAGCGCTAGATAGTTCTGAAATGGCAAATCTGCCTTTATCAACCTATGTTGACCGGATGATTGATGCAGTGGATCGATTTTTTACCGATTATCCTGGCTATCATGCGATCTATATGCAGGTGCAAGGAATCATACCAGAACTAGAGGAGATTGAGAACGCCGCCGATACCAAACTCATTCAAGATTTAGCAACTTCCTTATCTGGGCGAGATTCAAATTTAGACCGTGCCGATTGTGAGACAATTGCATTTGTGCTCGTGAAAGCGATCGGTACACTGTTATGGTTATCTCTGAGCCAAGAACAGCTATTCCGCCAGCGTCTTCTAGGAGAAACTAAACGGTTAGTGTTTAACTACCTGCAAAGCTATTTTCCTGATAGTGAAATGTTACAGCAATAAAATTAGCGCATCAACTAATCGGTGCTAAAACATCTTCCTCGATCGCACCAAAACTTAATTTGTTTATACAGATAGTAATCTGTCAATGCGGACAAATAATGTGGCAAAAGACGATCGATCGTCGTCAGAACGAGCGTGGAGGGATTTGAACCCCCGACCAACAGAACCGGAATCTGTTGCTCTATCCACTGAGCTACACGCCCACAATTTTTTTTAATATAGCATTTTTCTGTTAACTGTGTATGTAATTTAAGATTGTTAAAAGGTTTGTAGTTGCGCTGTCTTCGCATACGGCGCAACTACGAACCTAGGTTAAAGGAAATTCATGGGGTTAACTGGCGTACCATTTTTTCTCACTTCAAAGTGGAGGTGCGGACCGGTGGATAATCCCGTAGAACCAACAGCCGCGATCGCCTGTCCTCGCTCTACTGTTTGTCCTTCGGAAACAAACAATTCGCTGGTATGACCGTAAAGAGTTGTAATCCCATTGCCGTGGTTAATAATCACAGCCCGACCGTAACCACCATACCATCCAGCAAAAATCACCGTTCCCGAATCAGCAGCACGAATTGTACTGCCATAGCTAGCAGCAAAATCTAACCCAGCGTGAAAGCGACGATAACCAAGCACCGGATGCATCCGCCATCCAAAAGGACTGCTTGTCGGAGCAGAACTGGGATAAGCAAAAATACCTGTTCCCCGAATAATCACGCTGTTACGGCTGTTTGTTTTCAGTCTCTCTTCTTCCTCTGCAACCTTTTGCTGAATTAAGGATTTCAATGCCTGAGAATCTCTCTCAAGCTGACTTTCGGCGGCGGCTAGAGCTAAGCGATCGCTACTCAGACGTTGTATTAATTCCTCCTGTAACTGTGCTTGTGTTTGATAATCAGCTTTTTGGGCATAGAGTTGTTGGCGAATTAAGCCTATTTCATTTCTTTGCTCTTCTACCTGTATTTTTTGAGCGTTCAGCCGATTGGCTTGTTTCGTCAGTTTTGCCAGAACTTGTTGGTCGGCTTTATAAACTAACTTCAACTGACGGCGACGATCTAAAAAATCATTCAGGTCTTGGCTTTGCAGCAAAACGCCCCATCCTTGGCTCAAACGATTCCGTTGGAGAAAGCGCAAACGAGCAATAGTTGCTTCCTGACGTTGTTGATAGGAAACCTCAGCAGTCGCTAGATCCGCTTGTAATTGCTGTAGTCTTTGAATCGCTCTTTGCAATCGAAATTCACTATCTTGAATTTGAACATCAGTTGTTTGCAGGTTTTGTTCCAAACCGTTGAGGCGGTTTTGTGCGGCTTCTTGTAAATTATTCAAGCGCTGGCGTTCTTGGGTGACGCTTTGACGCTGTTGGTCAACCATTTGTTGCTGCTGGCGCAGCGTGTTAATTGTATAAGTTGCTTCTGTAGTGGCTGCATCACTTTGTACTGGAATAAATATCAAGCTAATGCATAAAATGCAGAAAACGGCAAGAATAAATATAAATTGACAGATACGCTCCTCCCCACACCCCTTAGAAAGTAGAAGGGGAGAGCAAGGATATGTCAGGTGTTTTTTGGGTAATGGCACTCTCATGCTGTTGACCGAGCCAGAAAATGGCTGCAAACATCAGGTGTATTGTTCCCAAAATATTGTCTAATCTTTCATTAGGTGAATTTTGATGGGGGGCTGTCAAATAAAAAATGTTCCAAATCTCTTGTGATGCGGTGCTCACAGCCCGCCAATTATCTTGGACAGGCGAGGACGCCCATCCCACAAGATGGATAATGATTTCTTGAACATTTCTGAGCGATCGCGGACTTTATGACTCTAAATAGAAAGCTCCTCGTCCTTTAAATCGCTGACAAACATATGTCCTGGTGCATAGCTAATAGCGAATTCAGGCTTTGCTTGAAGAATTGCAGTTTGAGTCGTAACCCCACAAGCCCAAAAAACACGAACTTCAGTATCCCGAAGAGTAACCGCATAGCCAATAAAGTTTTTCATTTGTTAGGAATTTCAACCCACAAGCTTCACACGTGTGGTTTTGCTGTTTTAAAGCTGAGGTTTCACTGTCACAGAGATATATTTGAACCAAGTGCATTTAAAGATTTTAACAAGTGGTCTAAGTTCGACAAAAAGGTTTATAAAAATTTTTCAGCGAAAATTCTTGGATTTAAATGCTATTATTTGAGGTACTTTTCTTCTTCAAGAAGCTACACAACTTCTCATAGTTTGTTAAATGATAGACCACGACAGATTATTTAAAGAACTTCTTTCAACATTTTTTATTGAATTTATCGAATTATTTTTTCCCCAGATTGCCAGTACAATTGACCGGGAATCGATTCATTTTCTTCCCCAGGAGTATTTTGCAGATTTGACATCAGGTGAAGATAAAATCATTGATTTGTTAGTAGAAGTCAAGCAAGCAGGTGAAGATGTAGGTTTTTTACTTCATGTCGAGGCTCAATCGTATACGGAAACAGAGTTTGCTCGTCGTATGTTTTTTTACTTTTCGCGATTGTATCAAAAGTATCTACAACGTGTATATCCTATCGTCGTGTTTTCCTTTAATGAACCTCGTCGTGAAGAAGTGCATCAACATACGGTAGAGTTTACTGATTTGAAGGTGTTAGAGTTTAACTTTGCTTCAATTCAACTAAATCGCTTAAATTGGCGAGACTTTGTGCGACAGCCTAACCCTGTAGCAGCAGCCTTAATGGCGAAAATGCAAATTCAACCAGAAGAGCGACCAAGAGTGAAAGCTGAATGTTTGCGGCTACTAGCGACATTGCGATTAGATCCAGCAAGAACACGATTAATTTCTGGATTTGTCGATACATATTTGGAACTGAATACTCAAGAGGAGCAAAGGTTTCAGGAAGAAATTGGTAAACTGAAAGAACAAGACAAAGAGGGAATTATGGAAATTGTTACTAGTTGGGAAAGACGAGCAACATTACAGGCAACACAATCTCTTGTCCTTAAATTACTTAATCGGCGAGTAGGACAACTGCCAGAAACAATCACACAGCAAGTTGAAAATTTATCCGTACAGGAACTAGAAGCGTTGGGGGAAGCACTACTTGATTTTACAAGTCTTGCTGACATTGAAACTTGGCTGACAGGGGTTCGTAAACTTTATGACTCTAAATAGAACACTCCGTACTCGTCGAATACCTTGAGCTATGGCACCGAGCAAATATCTAGAACGTGGTGATTGGCGTGGAGTTCTCTGCCGGAGTTTTGAGGGGGCGATACGCTCGGTACAGCTTGCGCCTGGCGATCGCTTTATGACAAACGGATCGATTTCGCCCAACCTCTAGCGCTATCATAGCAGCGTTAGCGAATACTTTCATAATTAACTTTAAGGTATGTAACTGTGCATAAAAAACTTGAGGAACTAATAAATCTATGTAGAAAACCCACCATTTAGCTACTTAGAACGGCACTTTTGTGTAGACAAGAATTTTCTGAAGCTGAGAGTAATTTCATTACATATATGGCTGGATTTTCTCATTACGAATTTGCAGAAAGTTTATTTTCAGATTTTAATTTATCTTTCTTAGAAAATACCTCTATATTTTTTGATAGAAAAATAATAAGTTTCACTTCAAAATTTTATTAAATGACCAATCTCATTACTGTAATATCAATGTGAAAACTGTTTTCAGCAGAGTCACAGCGTGTATTTTTGTAAACACATCGGAAAAATCTTTCCATAATCTGTCGCTTTATCAATTTCAACACCGAGCCGAGCTATATCAATTACTAAAAAGTATATATTGGTATGTTATAGATGCCATACAGCCTGAAAAAGTTACAGATTTTCTACACAAAATTAAAGCCGATTTCAAATTAATGCAATATGCAGGTACAAAGCATGACTATCTTCAAGAAATACTACCTGAGATTGAGATAATGGTATTAGAAAATATTAGAAAGTCTTTCCAATAGTGTGTTTGAAGTGTCATTTTACATTCATTTGCTCCATTCGTCCCAGGCGGCTTTCGCCAATTTTGCGATGACTTCTTCGCGGATTGCATTGGTTGCCTGAGAATCAGAAACAAAAACTGCGATCGCCAGATGTTGTCCGTTCGGCAGTGTCACGATTCCCACATCATTGGTTGCAGCCGTCACGCCATTGACGGTAGCTGAAGTCCCCGTTTTGTGCGCTACAACTGTTCCCTTAGGTAACAGTCCTTTAATACGGTTTGGACCTGTCGAAGTCTCTATCATCCATTGCCGCAGTAAGGCTTGAGTGGATTTTGAAAGCCCTCGCCCTTTGTGGAAAGCACGTAATAAATTAACGGCTGCATCCGGCGTTGCATAATTACGATACTGCAATGCTCGATCTTTCCCGAACTGGATCTCGTTCTCTGTGTTTGCGACAACAATGTCATTGACGTCAAGATTGCGTAAATACTCCGTGACACGCTGTGGTTTACCGATGAGTCGTAACAGCACATCACAAGCCGTACTATCACTTTCAGAAACCATGTACTTTAAGAGTTCAGCCAGACGGAATTCCTTCCCTTGCGAATTCTTCTCTAGAATCCGACTGTCCCGAACAATATCGCTAGCCGCAACCCGAATCTTCTGGTCTAACTTTAGGTTTCCTTGGTCTACTTGAGCCAAAACCGCCATCGCAATTGGAAACTTATAAACGCTTTGCATCGGAAATCGCCGATCTCCATTCAGAGATACTGACTCTCCAGTTTCGACCACTGTGGCTGTCATCCCCACCCGCCCTTGAGCCGCATGGGAGATTTGTTCAATGAGATCGCGCAATTTGTTGCTGCGAGGGGTGTTGGCGGTTGTGACTTCGCTCGGCGTACTTGTTTGACTGTTTGAGGTATCTTTGCTGTTGCTGGAATTAATCTCTGTGCAACCAACACTCAGTAGAAACAAGCAAAAGGTGTAAAGCCAAGCTTTTTTAACCACTTGAAACATATCTCTTGAATTAGAATCGCGAACCGCTAGAGCTACACTCGCCGAGCGCTCAATTTCGGAATTCTTCTGAGAAATCGATCGTTTCAGCTAACAAGGAACGAACTGTCATCCTTTCTCAAAATCAGGTGATTTTGTTGAGTGAGTTGTGCATACCATCTAGGCTCGATTACATTTGTTCCCGTAGGTTCAATAATTAAGGCGGCTCCGGTAATGCGATCGCCTTTACGCTCTCATAATGCATTCGTCGCCACCGTCGTTCCCATCTTGACTGCTGCATCGTTGTAGCGTTCCTTATTTACTCGTTACCGATCGCTGGTCACTGATTTCTAAATTAATGCTAAAAAGCTTTATCTTGCCTGGTATAAACTAGAAATTAGGTAAAAAATAAGGAACTACGCATTTAAATTGAAATTGCAGCAAGAAAGTTAGGATTAATCAGTTAGGAATGTGGAACAAGATCGAGCAACAAGCGAAGATTTGGCGAACCGCAGCTTTACCAGGATTGGTTGTGGTGGGCTGTATTGCTATTGCTCGGCTAACTGGTTCTCTCCAAATTCTGGAGTGGATAGCGTTTGATAAATTTCTGCAACTGCGTCCGGTAGAAGCACCAGATGGGCTAATTACCATTGTTGGTATAAATGAAACGGATATTAAAGCTGTTGGAAAATATCCCATTCCAGATCGCGATCTCGCTAAATTATTACAAATTATCCAAAGTCATAGACCTAGAGCAATTGGGTTGGATCTTTTTCGCGACTTGAACAGCGCTCCAGACCGAGTTAAATTAGGCACACTTTTAAGAAGTAATTCCAACATAATTGGTATTGAAGCTGCTTTAGCTTCTCAATCGGATCTCAGAGTGAAACCACCCCCAGAGTTACCTTCTCATCGGGTTGCCCTTGCTGATATTATTCTCGATGATGATGGTAAATTACGACGAGGGTTGCTCTCTAGTAGAGTTGACGACGGTAGAATCAAATACTCTCTTCCTTTACTTCTTGCACAGATGTATTTGCGATCGCAAGGAATCGCAATTAAACATGGGACTCGTGCTGACAATCCCATTCAATTTGGTGATACTCAATTACCCCGCTTTGAAACAAACACTGGTAGCTATGTAGGAGCAAACGCTGGAGGTAACCAAATCTTGCTGAATTTTTACAGCCATCCACATCCTTTTTCAATCGTTTCTCTGACAGATGTTTTTACAGGAAAAGTCAAGCCGGAGTTAATTCGCGATCGCATTGTCATTGTTGGAATGACTGCTTCTAACAGTGTCAATGATACATTTATGACCTCAGCAACCAAAAGTACCTTGCTGACGGATGCAATAGGAAACTCAAAGCAGTACCAGTTGATTTATGGAGTTGAGTATTTAGCGCACGCCACCAGTCAAATTATTAACGCAGTTCTCAAACACAGACCGCACCTCCATACATGGTCAGAGGTTTGGGAATACCTTTGGATTTTTGCATGGGGATTGTTGGGTATCATTTTAGGTTTGCTGCTGCAATCTCCTTGGAAGACTCTTTTAACGTTAGCTCTTTGCAGCCTTTGTTTAATAGGAATATGCTACGGGCTGATAATTTTAAGCTGGTGGGTTCCTATAGTACCTACTTTGTTAGCATTGTGTGCTGCTGGCTTGACGACTTCATTATTCGATCGAGATTCCCGAATTCTGTTAGAACAGCGTAGTTTAACTCTGAAGCGCACCTATGATGCTGTGCATAACGGTCCGTTACAAACCATCGCTGCTATATTGAGAAGTCTTGATGAAGAACCGTCATATACTAAGATGCGATCGCAACTACAGTCACTCAATCAGGAATTACGCTCGGTTTACGAGTTAATGAATAAAGAACTGTCAACAGGTAATAATCGTTACATTCAAGCCTCTATTTCAGAATTGCTATATGAAGTCTATGATAATACGCTAAAGCGAGAATTACCGGGTTTTGATTCCATCAAGACTTACATTCCACCTGATTTTAGCCCGCTCCAAGACTGTACTCTCACTGCCGAGCAAAAGCAAGGTTTGTGTATTTTTATGGAAGAAGCTTTGTGTAATGTCGGTAAACACGCACTCGACGCAAGCTGCTTGGATGTCGTTTGTACGCGTTCGTCCTTGGCTCAAGGCGTACCCCACTTATCGCCAAACCTTTACACCCTACAAATTATTGATAATGGAATTAACTCTATTCCCAACGAAAACCCTAAAAGCGGTCGAGGTACATACCGAGCTAAAGAGTTGGCGAGGTCTTTAGGAGGCAAATTTCAGAGGCGATCGCACGTACCCCAAGGAGTTATCTGTGAATTAACTTGGAGAGAAATCACACCATGGTGGCGATTGCTTTTCCGCAAGACGAATTCAAAAACTTCCAAAGGAAACTCAAAGCCATGATACAAGAGGTAACATTCAAAAAACAAGTGACTGCTGGGTTAATGGCAGGCATTTTTTTTGGGCTTTCGCTGATACCTGTTACAGTACTAGCAGATGACAGAACGCCACCTGACGATCGAGCACCTTCGAGTGGTAGATCGTCCGGCGGTAGGGGATGCGGGACACCAGAGCTATCCGCACAGTCAAACGTGTCAGCACTCATCCTACTAGCTCCAAACGGATACCCCAGACAAACTGTTTCCACTCGTCCAAAATTTGCTTGGTTTGTACGCGATACTGGTTCTATGGCAGCCGAATTCAGGTTATACGAACGGGAAAACGGTACATCTCCTCAAAACGGGAATCGCTTCAAGTTAGTCACGGAGATTAAAGACGACAACTTTAAGACTGCTCCAGGCATTACGGTGCTATCACTAACCCAATCCTATCCAGAACTAACAGTAGGTAAGCAATATCGCTGGCAAGTAGAGATCGTTTGCGATCCCAGCCGTCCTTCCAGTAATATCTTTGCAACATCCGATATTGAAATCGTACCAACACCACTAAATTTAAAGACTCAATTGGAGCGTGCAAAGACTTCCCTTGAACGCGCAACCCTGTACGAACAGGCAAATCTTTGGTATGACCTTTTGGGAGTTACTTTCACTTCTGAGAGTAACGACGCCAAGCTAAAAACTATTCGGTTATCTCTACTTGACAAAATTGGCGAGAATGATAAAGAATGGCAAATGCTACGAAACAGTGAAATTTATCTCATTCAAAGATAATGCAAAAAATAGTCGTGGTTTAACTGCAGTGAATACAAACGCTCAAATTATTCAGTCAATATGGCTGCGTACGTACTAACTACAGTGGCTTGTCCTTTTGCCAGAGTGGGTAAGATAGCCACAACTTTATGTACTAAAGGCTTCAGATCTGCCAATTGGTAGGATGGTGCCTGTAAAACAATTACAGTGATATTGAATTGTGGTAGATTCCTGACGGGGCGACAAATTACGATCGACCGTGATGAAAACATCAAACTCTGTTTGTGCAAGGGTAAGAAGTTGACCATTCTTAATTCCAGCCCACCCCATCTACGGAACTGTTTTCACTTCACAGCCAACTTCCCACCAAAATTAACGCCGCCCAATAACCGGGATGGCTGCGATCGCCTCGATGTTCCTGAAGCCAAATTTTTTGAGCAGATTGCAGCGCTTTTGCTCGACTCATTCCCTGTCCCAGAAAGCGATAAAACTGAGTAATTAGTTGAGCGGTAGACTCATCGTCCACTTGCCAAAGAGAAGCAACAACACTGCGTGCGCCTGCTTGGAGCGAAATCCCAGCAATACCCAAAGCATCGCGATCGCTACCTGCTGCAGTTTCACAAGCTGTTAGTGTTAATAAATCCAATGATTTGTCTCGATACACCTCCTGAATAATTTGATAAAGTTGATTCATAGTTAGCTTTTCATTATAGTTATAAGTTCCAAGTTTTAAGTTTTGATTTAATGCGTCCTTGTCTCCCATATACTTTTTACCAGTTACTAAAAAAGTGTCTTGTGAATCGATGCCAAATTTCCCGTGAGTTGCTAGATGGATAATCGGAAAAGGATTTTTCGTGAGTTCTTGTTTTAAGCGTTCGAGAGTGAAAGCATCATCAATTAATCCTTTACTACCGGGAAGGATAGTTGTGATGCTATCAATTTCCGACTTGACATAATTTAATGGTTCAAAAAAGGTTGGTCCCTCAACTACAGAAGGTTTCGTCAAACCAAAACCTAAAACTTGTAGAGATTTTCTGTTAAGTTGGGCTGGATCGACTAAGGTGAGACTCAGGGTACTGGCAATGGCATACTGCTCAACTAAAAATTGATTGCCATCATAAAGTGCTGCCATTGGAATACTGCGGAGAATTCCATCTTGAATGAAGACCAAAGTTTCAATTTGTGCTTGTTGTAAGTATTTGGCGAAGGGATGAATGAGCCAGTCGTAGACTTGCTGTGATTTTTCTTGATAGGTATTTGCTAAATCAGAGCGCTTTTCAAGCTTGAGACGTAGTTGGTTGACGGTTGTAATTACGTCCTGACTTGTTGCTGGTATCCAATACACGTGTGATTGAAAGCTTTTATCTTGATTTAGTAGAGTTAGGATGACTGCAACTCTGTTTTTAAGAATCATGGTGCTGATGACAGCTGTTTTTTCATCAATTAGGGTGACGGGTTTTACGATCGCTTCTAAGGAACAATCATCCCCAAGATAATTTTGTAGTTCTGCCAAACGCAAACTATCAATTGTTTCTAGAGCAGACTCAATGGATTTGTGATTTTTTTCATCACCCCATTTTCCATTTTCTCTATCTCCCTGTGCTTGCTCTAGGTACAATTCAGTTAATTCACGATAAATAGGTTCAACAGTGTCACGGAAATCAAATTGGAAATCGCGTCCAGCGATCGCTAAATCTCCCCTAATTTCTTTTAAAGTCTTAACTGAGCTTTTATAGAACGCGATCGCCTCTTTAGTTCTTGAAAGCGCTTGTAAAATTCGCCCTGCTTGCCAATCCCACAGATAACGGCTCTCCTGCATTCCTGCAACCAATTGTGCTTGTTGCGTTAGTTGCAATGCAAGAGGATAGTTTTGACGACATTCATATACGTGTCCTAAACGACCCAATGCAAAGGATACAGATTGTTGGTCTTTCAAGCGTTGAGCGATCGCAATGGCTTGCTGGAGTAGCTCTACTGTTTCAAAAGGCACATTTGTACTTAAACAGCGAGTTGCTGAAACAGCATCCGAAGTTGCAGGAGGTAAGCTCAGGAGTTGATATAAACTAGCCAACCGAATGGCTGCATAAGCTTTATCGCGGGAATCTGGTAGCCGCTTTAAGACATTCAACGCTTGCTGTAGAGTGCTGCCTAAAGAAACGTCTGTGCGACTCCGATGATAGGGTATGAATAGGTTGAGTAGCGATCGCAGTTCATTTATCGGCTCGTTATGTCTGCGAGCAAGGGCAATGCTCTTTTCAAAGAAGGCGATCGCTTTGCTATCCCAATCATTGGCATTGCGAGCAAATTTTTCCACTGCCATTTTATCGGCTGCTTGTTTGGCAAACTGAAGTCGGCGATAATCGCGTTTAGCAAGGCTAGTGTAGGTGTTTCCCAAACCAGTTAACGCAGAGATAACGTGCAATTTGTAATCATTATAATCCACTACTGTCAATACTTTTTCAAAATATTTAATAGCTTGTTCGTAATCGCCCTGCAAACGGTGAGCATTACCCAAGCTACCCAAGGCGGTGACTTCTGAGAGTGTATCTGAATGGTTGCGGGCGATGTTCAAAGCAGTTTCTTTGATGCAGTTTGGGTCTACCTTACTGTCGCCACATAACAGAGCGATCGCTTTGCGCTGCTGTCCCAAGCTACTGTATACCTGAGCAAGTTCTGCGAGCATTCTTCCTAGCTGTAGACTCGCGCCAACTTTTTGATAGTGGGCTATGAGTTGATTGAGAGTCGCGATCGCTCGATCTATCCGACCAACTTGTTGATAAGCTCGTACCAAGTACTTTAAAACTGTCACCGTATCTTCAGATTTTTGTTGGGAATTGCTGCTTAAAGCTGCTTCCCAAAGCGAAATTGCTCCTTGAAAGTCTCCGGTTCTATAGAAATTTAACCCTTGTTGCATTAAGTGTTTCCAATCGAGCGATCGAGCAATTACCACTCCACCAAGTTGTATTTGCCTAAATGTCAGGGAAACTTGACCCAAACACAAGCAGATGGTAAAGCTACAGAGAAAGAAAAGGTTCAGCAGGCGGCTAGTTTTCAAACACTGGTGTAAGCCCATGCAAACCTCCAACACCCAAATTGAGAATACAATTACGATAGTGAAGAAATACATTTGTTGCTGAAAAATACAACTTTAGATAGAGAACTTTTGAGCATATTTCCCTACTCAGATAGTAAACTTCTGTATTAAAGTTCAATAGTGTATTCCTCCTTTGGGAAATGATTGCTAGAAACTGTCTTGGCAAGTGGCTGTTAGCTGTAAGTGGCATAATTTTGTCCGACTTGCTGAATGTGGCGAAAGTGGCAATAGCTGAGGTTATACCCGATGAAACATTGTCAGCACAAGAGCGAACGCAAGTTTCGGGCAATCCTAACTTTCAGATAGACGGAGGCGCAAGAAGGGGAAATAATTTGTTTCACAGTTTCAGCCAGTTTTCTATCTCTGGTGGAGGTTCTGCTTACTTCAACAATGCAGGAGATATCCAAAATATTTTCAGTCGGATCTCAGGTGGGTCAGTGTCTAATATAGATGGGTTAATCCGAGCAAACGGTAAGGCTAACCTATTTTTGTTGAATCCCAATGGAATAGTATTTGGTCCAAATGCTCGACTCGATATAGGCGGTTCGTTTGTTGGTACTACCGCCAATACCATTAACTTTGCTGATGGTTTTCAATTTAGCGCTACCGCTCCCCAAGCCGCACCCTTGTTAACCATGAGCGTTCCTATTGGCTTGCAATTCGGACAAAATCCTAAAACCATTCGCGTGCAGGGAAATGGTTACGATTTATCTGTTCCGGGAGCCGTTGGTTCCCCGACAATTAAAGGTAACACCGTTACTGGTTTAGTTGTGCTACCTGGAAACACCTTGGCGTTAGTTGGGGGAAATATAGACATTCAGGGCGGTACATTAACAGCAGAACAAGGAAGAATTGAGTTAGGGAGTGTCGGAACCGGACAACAAGTTGAGCTGAGTCTTGTTTCTCAAAGCTTGGCTTTGAGCTATCAAGGAATTCAAAACTTTCAAGATATTCAATTCTCTCAAAAAGCTTTAGCTGATAGCAGTGGTGGCGGTTCAATTCAAGTGTGGGGAGAAAGGGTATCCCTTACAGATGGCTCGCAGATGCTAGTTCAAAACCAAGGAGAACAACAAGGGGGAAGTATAAATGTTAATGCTCGCTCTTTGGATATGAGTTCAACAACTCTAGATGGTAGACTTCGTAGTGGGTTGGACTCGCAAACTTTGGGAAGTGGAACGGGAGCAGATATTGCGATCGCAACACAACAATTAATCGTTCGAGATGGGGCTGCAGTGAGTGCTCGTTCCTTTGGAACTGGTAATTCGGGTCGGGCGATCGTCAATGCTTCTGATTCAGTGCAAGTGCTTGGATTTTCGCCTCTAGATCTCTTGAGAAATAGCAACATCGCTTCTGTGGCGTTAGGTTCTGGGGATGCGGGTAGCGTTAGTATATCAACTCGGCAATTAACAATTCGCGATGGAGGTGGTATTGCAGTTTCGACGTTAGGAGATGGGGAAGGAGGGGAGGTAACTGTAAATGCTTTTGACTCGATAGAAATCGTTGGAGCGAGAAATGCTTTCTTGTCGAGCAATATATCAGCCGCCACTCTAGGGAATGGAAATGCTGGAAAGATCGCGATCGACACGGGAAAGTTAGTTCTTCGAGATGGGGGAACAGTGAATTCTTCTACCGTAGCATCTGGTAACGCAGGTAGTGCAGTCATCAATGCTACAGTCTCGATTGATATCGATGGTAAAGGATTTGATTCGGGGCTACCAAGTAGCGTGCGGGTGTCTGCTCCTCTTCCCGATCGAGAATTGCAACAGGCTTATCGGCTGTCACCAGTACCTCAAGGCTCATCTGGAGATATTATTATCAATACTGGAAGGTTACGTGTGACCAATGGTGCAAGTGTTGAAGCGAGTAACCAGGGGACAGGTGATGCTGGAACGCTGCAAGTTAAGGCAAATTCTATCGTTTTAGATCGTGGGGGTGCAATAACATCTGCGACTGCATCCGGTCGAGGAGGCAATATAGATCTACAAGTAAAAAATCTGCTCCTCATGCAACGTGGCAGTCAAATCACTACCTCGGCATTTGGATCTGGTAATGGTGGTAATATTAGTATCAGAACATCTTCACTCGTAGCTGTACCCAAAGAAAATAGCGACATTAGTGCTAATTCTGCAAACGCTCGTGGGGGAAATGTTGATATTAATACCAATACTCTTTTGGGTTTCCAGTTTCGCTCGGAAAATACTTCTTTGAGCGATATAACTGCCACGGGAAAGGATTCTGCCTTCAATGGAATTGTTCAAATTAACGTTCAAGATATTACCCCCAATAATGGATTGGTGGAATTGCCTGCAGTTGTCTTGGATAGAAGTACGCTCATTGCTAATAGATGTATCGCTCGCAAAAGTCCCCAAAGTAGATTGATTATTACAGCAAATGGGAGCTTACCTACTTTACCTGATGACTTGCTAAATTCTCCCTTCCCAACCTATGAGATAGAGTCTGTACCAGCACAAAACCAGAGTGATGCACTCACTGATGAAGGAGGATTTATTTACACGGAACCTGATGGTATTTATCCAATGTCGAATGGAGAAGTTTTGCTGGGGCGTCTTTGCCATTAAACTTGAAAATTGCCAAAATTGGCAATGCAACTTTCCGAATTCGGAAAGTCATTTGCGCGAAAGGACAAGACTTTACTCTGGAGTACGCTCTACGCTTGAAAATGTCAGCAAAACGTTACTGGGGAAAATTTTATGTCTATCGCCGCAAAATCAGCCCGCAAACGTGGTGTTATTCTGACGACTAACGGTTGGAACAAATTCCAGAACACTAAACGCGAGTTTGAGTTGCAAAATAATAACGGGAATCGCTATTCTTATGAAGAACTGAGCGATCGCACCAACTTATCATTACACACCATTTCCCGCATCCTGGCACGTACAGAGAAGGTAGACAAGCGATCGTTAGAATACTGTTTTCAAGCCTTTGGTATAGAATTAGACAAAGGAGATTATACTCAATGTGGTGGTCCTCAAGCATTTGATTGGTCTGAAGCAGCAGATATTGGAGTTTTTCAAGGTCGCAATGAAGAACTCATGCAGTTGCAACAGTGGGTACTAATAGATCGATGTCGTCTAATTGCAGTCCTCGGGATGGGAGGAATTGGAAAAACAACTCTTGCAAGCAAGTTTGCGCGACAAGTTCAGCATGAGTTTGAATACCTCATTTGGCGATCTATATCAAAAGCGCCTTCGCTCAACACTTTGGTTGCAGACTTGGTTTCCTTTTTGTCTAATCATAAAGAAACCAAAGGCGATATTGGACGATTAATGCATTATTTGCGTAATTCTCGATGTCTGTTGATTTTAGATAATTTGGAATCAGTGTTAGATCCTGGTTACCCAGGACAATACCTTCCCGGTTATGAAGGGTATAGTCAATTACTCCAAGTGATTGGAGAAACAACACATCAAAGCTGTTTGATGTTGACTAGTCGTGAAAAGCCTTCTGAGATAGCCTCTAGCGAAGGAACTGATGTACCCGTGCATTCTTTGAAGTTAGGGGGTTGTCAGGAAGCTGCTTCTTCTATACTCGAACTAAAAGGATTAATAGGGAGTGAAAAACAAAAACAACAATTGTGCGATCGCTATGGTAATAGCCCTCAAGTCATAAAAATTGTTGCGACTTCAATTCTAGACTTATTTGACGGTAATATCAAAGAATTCCTTAAACAAAGAACTGTTGTTTTCAATGGTATACGTCGCTTGTTAGAACAACAATTCAATCGCCTCTCACACTTGGAGCAAACCATTATGTACTGGTTGACAATCAATGGCAACTGGACAACCATTACAGATTTAATTAACGATATTATACCTACTGTTTCAAAAGTAGATTTATTGGAGGCTTTGGAGGGGCTTATTAGGCGTTCTTTGCTTGAAATGCAATTGGGACAATATACACTGCAACCATTAATTATGGAATATGTAAAAAACCACATCATTGAGCAGGTATTTACTGAATTAAAGACAAAACAACTTAATTTTTTTATGAGCTATGCACTGGAAAAAAACACAGTTAAAGATATTGAAAAAACAAGAGAAGAAAAACTTATTTTACACGCGATCGCTGACTCTTTTCATACTAGTTTTCCTTCTCAAAAAGCACAAGAACAGCAAATTCAGGAAATCCTAGAAGTATTACTCGACCAAGATAAAAAATTACTATATTATGGTGGTAGTAACTTGATGAATCTGTGCCAATATCTCCAAATTGATACAACTCGCTATGAATTCGACCGTTTAAACATTCAGCACCCCTCTAGAAAGAAAGAGAATTTACTCAACATGAATGTTGTTCGATTTGAGCGAGCGAAAGCTGTATAAAATTATGTGTACTTACACTATTTGTAAGGGCGCAAAACCACCGCGCCCCTACAGTTTGTAGAACTTTAACTAGCTAAATAATCGCTTATTTTATCTCGGTTGCGGCGCGGGATACTCAAAGCCTTCATATCTATTTATCGTACTCGTTCTCGAGTAATACCCATACCATGACCGATTTGTGCTAAAGACAGTTCATGTCCATCTGTAAAACCAAAGCGCAAACGTTTAACTTCTCTTTGTTGAGAAGACAACCTAGATAGTAAGCCATGAAGGTCTTGATGGATAGATTTTTCCAAAACATAATTAAAAGGAGAATGGGCTTCATCCTCTAACATTTCTTGCAATTCTGTGTCTCTGTCTGCTCCAACTCGCAACTCTAGAGAAATATGTCTGTGAGAGAATATCATAAAATCTCGGATTTGGCTTGGAGCTAAAGAAAGGGTTATGGCAATTTCTACACCTTCTTATTAGCATTTATTGTATTCAAGTTATAAGTAGGTCTATGTATTCCTCCAATTTGGTTGAAAGGCCAGAAGGAGAAAATTGCCCGACCGACAATTTTATTACGGGGAACAAAACCCCAATAATGGCTGTCAAAACTATCATTTCGATTGTCTCCAAGAACTAAATAAGAATTGGCTGGGACAATAACTGGTCCCCACGTATAATCTGGTTTAGCTTCGATATAATTTTCTTTTATGGGTACATTATTAATGAAAACTTGCCCATTTTTTACATCAACTTTATCTCCAGGTAATCCAATAACACGTTTAATAAAAGCATCATGAAAATTGTCTTCTTCTAATGTTTTTGTAGGATTAAAAACAACAATATCACCACGTTTAGGAGAAGTAAAATCATAACTCAATTTATCTATGAGTAAATGCTCTCCTGGTTGAATAGTTGGTTCCATCGATCCAGATGGTACATAACGCGGTTCAATAATAAAGGTACGAATTCCAAAGGCAATAACCAAGCTAAAAATAATGGTTTTGACGAATTCAATCCAAAAATTTCCCGATTGGATTTCGTTTGGTTGTCGCTCGTTAAGTACAGACATAAGTTTAAAACCTAAAAATTATACAAGATATTTGAAGAAGGTAGGAGGCAGAGGGCAGAGGGCAGAAGGAACATATGCGTTGGGGATTCAAACCCCAACCAACTAAATTCAACTTATCAATTAGCTAAAAATCAATTTTTGTATCTTGGTTTAAATTATTCATAGTCTTCATTGTTTTTATATTTCTAGTTCAACTGTAGAAAGAAAAAGTTAAGAACTTGGGAAGATTGGCTTTGACAGTAAGATTTTTACACAGTGAGGGAATTCCTAAAGAGGATGCACGAACCTACAGCGAAGAGCCTACATATAATGCGATCGCTCACTGCAGTTGTTTGCCGGACTCAATTTCGCAATCGCGAATCAGTAAAGAAATTTGGCTAATTTGCTGCAAATATACAGTCATTGCGTCTGTCGAAGTCTGAATCATAGTACCATGTTCGATGAAGGATTATTTTTAGGTGCTGATGTTCTTAGTTTCCACGTACAGCACCACTTCTATGGGCGAAGAAGGATAAGTTAGAGTAAAGATAACGAAGAGTTTTTCCTGTAACTTTATCCTAGTGAAGTATGGTTAGACGGGCAAGGATGCTTGTCCCACAGGATTTCCATTGGCTTATAAGCCGCCTTTATATTTTTTATCTGAGTATTTAAGTTTTTTCTAACTTCAAGACTAACTTAACTTTCTTCACCCATATAGCTTTCTTAAGAAGGCAAATTGAAATCATGACACACCAACTTAAAGTACAACTTTTACAACCATTACTTATGGACACAATCATGATTTCTGTATCTTCTCAAAAACTTGAATCAACAATCAGTTCTTTAACTAAAGTTGACACATCGCACCAAACAAGAAAACTAGCTGCTAACTGGTACATAGTTGACGGTCAGTTGATTTGTAAGTGGAATATCTGTTCTTGAACTCATTTGATATTTTCTAGATACTTGGTAATCAAAGAGAAAAAACCGAACATCAAAGAGGAACTCGTCATGAATACATATCATTTGAATTTACTACAACCATTACAGCAAAAGCTAGATGCATTTGAAATTAATAATATTCAATTGGCGAACTTTTTGTGCCAATTCATCCCAGACTCTTGTCCGTTTGAACGGAACATACAACTGTTTGGTAACTTAACTATCCATATTCCTCCGTTGTGTAAGCTAAATCCACTGTACGAACAATTAATTGGGTTGCGTTTTCGTGCCTTATGTTATCTTGACGAGCATTCATCTTAAACTCCGCTCCACAGTTAAGTTAGGGGTTTAACTGGTTCATCTTAGCTGGTACAAACTTAGGGAAGCTCGTAAACTGTACTTTAAGAGTGTGTTTATTCAATCTGTCACAGCAATATTTACAGAGTGAAAGCTAGTACATACAAATTTTGGAATTGAAACGATGATGCAGCTGTAGAAGCAATGGCAAAGCTATGCCCTGTGTATAAAGATTCTTATGCACTAGTGATGCTAGTGTTAGAAGAATCTCATCAGGTATCGCGAGCAATTGGCACTGCTTTAGCAATTCAGGCACAAAAAGAAGGTTTAGCAGATTTAGTTGCAGATGCTGAAAAAGCAATTAAAGAGGCAATGTGGGAGCCAAAGTATACACCAATCATCATGAAACCGCTGCTTTGTTAACTGCTATGACCGCATTAATATCACCTCTATACAATCCCTTACTAAAATATTGAACTCAAAGGAGAACGATTATGAATCAACGACCAATAGGTGTGACTATTCTCGCTTCCTTACAACTGATAAACAGTGTTTCACTGTTATTTCAAGGAGTAGTAATTTTATTCCTCAAAAATTCCAACTTACATCAACTACTTCACACACCAGTACTTCCAAGCAATGTAGCAGAATTGATTGGTGGATTTCTCCTATTTCTTTCCTCGATTAGTTTTCTTCTAACTTATGGTCTATTTACTCTCAAATATTGGGGTTGGCTAATCAGTTTAATTTTTCAAATTCTAGGTTTATTTGCGTTTTTCTTTGTATTTTATCAAGCGCGAACAACTGCTGGATTAACTGTTATAAGCGCTGTCATCCATGTAACAATTATATATTACCTATGCCAACCTAATGTCAGGCGGTCTTTTGTACCTACCAATTAATTAGTTAATATGGCAGTCCTCAATCATTTGGAAGAATTGGAAATTGTTTTGACTTCCCTGTAATTTACAAAAATAACAGGGAGGGTACATTTTCTTCCAAACTATTTAAGCCGTTTGACAGCTATTAATATAAATCTACCATTAACTTTTTGTTAAGTGATTCATCTTCACTCTCAAGCCAAGATTTGAAACTGAAACTAGATAATAAGTCAGGGTTAATCATAATTTAGGTAGATATGTTATCTACAACCATAAATAAAAAAGTATTCCTAATAAGCCATGAGTGTCATTATAAAATATTTACAAAAACTTACATTTATACAAAAAGGTTGTTTGGGGCTATTACTACTAGGAGGTTTATTATTTTCTCAACTGCTGACACTGTATATCACACCAGTGTTTTACACATAATGAAAGCATTACGAAGAAGATTGGAAAATAGTAATTCAAACAAACACTTACAAACAATGTAATAGCGTACACATATACGTTTCATGATAAATTATTTAGGAGACAGAAAAATGCTTCCTTTGTTTAAGGCTTATCCACAATTACAAGCCAAACTGCCTTATGTATCGTTAGCTGAATTATCAACCCCGGTGCATAAGCTGAATAACATAGAAAAGACACTTAATGCAGAACAACTTTACATCAAGCGAGACGATCTGAGTAGTTCGATCTATGGGGGTAACAAGATCCGCAAATTAGAATTTCTGTTGGGAGACGTTCTTAACCAACATTCAAAGCGAGTATTGACGTTTGGTTTTGCTGGGTCTAACCATGCCTTAGCAACAGCAATTTATGCCCATTCTCTTGGTATTCGCACGACTTCAATGCTCATGCCCCAAATAAACGCTAGCTATGTCCGTCGTAATCTTCTTACAAGTTATTATTATCAGGCAGATCTTCATCAGCACCAGAACCAACTTGCACTCTTTTTTCACACAGTATCCCAACTTGTTCGCTATACCTTAAAAGAAGCTCGCATACCTTACATTATTGCTCCTGGAGGTTCTTCACCCTTGGGTACAATCGGCTATGTCAATGCAGCATTTGAGCTAAAAGAACAAATTATGCAAGGTTATATGCCCGAGCCAGACTTGATTTACCTACCATTAGGAACTATGGGAACTGCTACAGGGCTGGTACTAGGCTTAAAAGCGATTGGTCTTAAGTCAAAAGTCATTGCTGTTCGAGTTGTAAAAGCGCAATTCGCAAATGAAAAGAAAATAGTCAGATTGTTTAATCAAACCAACTCACTTTTACACTCCCTAGACTCTACTTTTCCCATCTTGCAAATAACAGAAAAAGATTTGTGTATTCGGCATGAATTCTTTGGCGAAGACTATGCTCATTTTACAGAGTCAGGAATGAAAGCCGTCACTCAGATGAATAATTATGAAAATATTCCTTTAGACGGCACGTATACTGGAAAGGCATTCGCCGCCCTAATTCACGATCTTAACCAAGAAGATATCAAACATCAGGTAATTCTTTTCTGGAACACTTATAACTCTAGAAATTTACCCACAGCTTTTGTTGATGAAGACTTTCATCAGCTTCCTCAATCGTTTCATCGTTATTTTATTGGAACATTGTTCGGCTCGGGTTCGGAAACAAGCGATCGCTAACTCGATCGCTCCAGTCTTGATAGTCAGGGTGAGAATGGGAAACCCAAATGTCGATAAGAATTTTGCATTCTTAATTTGTCAACTATCATTTTTATATACCTTACTACGATGCCCTACTCGAATCACAGTGACTAATAAAACATTATCTTCTATTCCAGAAATAACTCGGTAATCTCCTACTGTCCACTTTTTTGAGGTAAGGGTACCAAAGTTTTGAATGCGATCGCATCGGCTTCAGCGTCAGATACTCCCAGAGATTTCAGAATCAACTTCGCGATCTGTTCTGGGTAATTGGGTTCGGTATGTCCTTCTAGAATACTACGCATTGCCATCAGTGCTGTTCCCAAAACTAAATCGAGCGCTGCCTGCATGGTATCAACCTGAAACCGCTTTAACCGTATCCCTGCTTCGAGATCCGACATCAAACCCCGTTCGATCGTTTCACTCAAGGGGGCTGCCACTAATCCAATGCGAACAATGACCCATCCCCAAGTGTCATCTCGCATCGCTTGGTGTAAAAACTGACGCAAGGCGATCGCCATACGTTCAGCTGGGTCTGAAACCTTTGCATACTGTGCCCAAATTTTTTGATTCATTTCATCACTTAAGGAGGCTGCAACGGCTCTCAACACATCTTCGCGTGTCTGAAAATAGTTGTAGAACGTTCCCCTGGCAACACCTGCCTCAGCAATGATATCGTCAACGGTGACAGCATCCATTTCTTTTCGAGCAAATACTCGATAAGCAGACTCAATCAAACTGGATCGAGTCCGTTCTCGTTTTTCCATACCAATAGATGCTCGACGAGATGGCTTCATAAGGGATTACTTAATATCTTGAGCTTAGCATACCCTATTGTTGACACTCCTATCAAAATGACAATATCATCAAAATGACAGGTATGTCATTTATTAAGTCAACACGCTTCAATTTGGAATAACAGGAGTATTTGTGATACGTATTGCAATTATTGCTTTGGGTAGCCAGGGAGACGTTCAACCTTACATTGCTTTAGGCAAGGGATTGAAAGCGGCGGGTTACGATGTCCATCTATTGACCCACGAGAACTTTGAGGGACTCGTCAAGTCCCACGGATTAGAGTTCTACGCTATGCAGGGGAACGTACAAGAACTGATTGAAACGCCAGAAATGCGCGAGCTTTCCCAGAAAGGAAACTTTATCACCATAACCTTGAGGATGGCAAAAGAAACGGAACGGGTGGCAGCCTGTTGGGCGCAAGCAGGTGTAGAGGCTTGTCGAGGAATGGATTTACTGATAGCGGGTGTTGGAGGGCTTTACCTGAGTCTGGCATTAGCTGAAAAGTTAGAAATTCCATTGCTGCAAGCTTTCGTTTTTCCCTTTACCCCAACCAAAACCTTTCCTGGGGTTCTGTTTCCTCAATCGCTTACCCGATTGGGAAGCACTGTCAATTGGTTATCCCATCAAGTGGTCAGACAAATTATTTGGCAAAGTTCTCGTTCGGGGGATACAGCAGCCCGCAAGCAAGTGCTTAACTTACCGATATCCTCATTTTTTAGTCCTCGTCAATCTTCCGATCTTCATCGCTATCCAACGCTCTACGGCTTCAGCCCTTCTGTAATTTCCAAGCCATCAGACTGGAAGAATACCTGTGTCACAGGCTACTGGTTCTTAGACGCTGCACCTGATTGGACTCCATCTTCTGCCCTTGTGGACTTTTTGCAAGCAGGTTCGCCGCCTGTTTATATTGGGTTTGGCAGTATGGGCAATCGCAACCCGGAAGAAACTGCCGATCTGGTTTTGCAAGCTCTTAAAAAAACTGGGCAACGCGCAATCATGCTCGCTGGCTGGAGTGGAATGCACAAAGAAAATTTACCAGATAACGCTTTCCTAGTTAATTCCATTCCCCATGCATGGCTTTTCCCTCGTGTTGCGGCTGTTGTTCATCATGGAGGTGCGGGTACTACGGCAGCCGGACTCAGGGCAGGAGTGCCGACAATTATTATTCCATTTTTTGGCGATCAAGGCTTTTGGGGACAACGGGTTGCAGACTTAGGGGTTGGAACAAAGCCAATCCCTCGCCAACAACTTACGGCAGAACGACTTGCTCAAGCAATTCAAACAGTTGTAACCGATGGAGTGATGCGTCAGCGTGCAGTGAGTTTGGGAGAAAAAATTAGAAATGAAGATGGAGTTGCCAATGCAGTGGCGATCGTCCAAAGACTATTATCTAGTTAACTTCAAAAAAACTGCCATTTCTACTTGACAAGTGCTCAATTTCGATTGTGCGATTATTTCATTTAGTAAACCTTAAGATCTTGTGTAAGAGCTTGAATGTAAGTTCCTTTTAGATCGTGGTTATTAGCAATACTATTCTTTTGAACCGTGAAATAAATAGGAATTCCGATATGTTCAAAGGTATCATTATATTTGAACATATTTAAATCACTCATAAGTCCTCTTGTTGTTTCAACCTTGACTTCAAGATTTTTTTGAACGGGTTGAGTTTGTACGGACTTTATAGAGGAGCTAGTTGTGGTAATACGTTCTTGAGTTTTAGTCACTTGAAATGCTACAAACTTATTTAAAAAGCTGATTTTTTTTGCTGGTAAATCTAATGTAGACACAGGAAAATTAGGAACGATATCTTCAGAATTGGCAATTCTATAACATTCTATATGAGATGTTTTAAAAGTTTGAGCAAATGTTGGATCTCCAGTGCGCGGACTAGCAAAGGTATACAAAATTGGTTGTTGAAAGCTAGTATGAGTAATAATATCTGGAACGCATAAACTGGCTAAAGAACCCCCTAAACTATGCCCCGTGACAAAAATTTTTGAGCCAGGAGCACATTTGTTTGGATCGTTTAACGTTTCAAGAATTTTTGATGAAATAGTTTGGTAAATTTTTTGCGAACCGAATGAGACTTTTCCCCAATTCTCTAAATAAGGAACTTGTCGAATTTCTCCATCTCGGAACCATTCTAAAGGATTTTCAGTACCTCGGAAGACGATGTATATGTTATTTGCTTTTGCAGCAATAAAACCAAAAGGAACAATATCTCGATCTAAAATATCAAGAAAGTTATATGGTTCGTGTATTTCATAAGTAGCTAGTATTTTATACTCATTTTCATCATCTATTTTCAATACACCTGAGACTTCAGGTGTCCATACTTGTTTCTGTTTTTTAGCATTGAACTGATTGTAAGCAGCATCAACCAAATAACCAAGTTCAATAGCAACATTTAACTCAAAGTTTGAAAAAGGATTCAGCATAAAATTCTCCAATGCTCAAGTGTAAACTTTTAGAAGTAAGTAGTTTTAGTTTGGGACGCAATTGTCAAGAAGTTGGAAATTGCAATTTGAAAAAATCTCTTAGGAATTTAAGTACAAGGAAGTAATTGCCAATCTCCTTGACCATCCAACTCCAATAGCACATCGTGATATTGAATCAGACTGGACCGATGTCCAACACTGATAAAAGTCGTTTGAGTTGTACGTAGTAGGTGATAAAGCTTAGCTTCATTTTGTACGTCAAGAGCACTTGTTGCTTCGTCTAGAATGGCGTAAGGAGGAGCGCTTAATAATAAGCGTGCAAAGGCTAAGCGTTGTTGTTCGCCTAAGGAGAAAATATCTGCCCAATTGAGAACCGTATCAAAACCACCAACTCGTTCTGGTAAATCTTCTAAATTGACTAGTTGCAACACGCCATATAATTCTTTTTCTGTTAGATTGCGACTGGTTTGTGGATAAAGAAGTTGTTGTCTTAAACTGCCTAAAGGCATATAAGGACGTTGGGGCAAAAACAGCATTTCAGAGAGAGGTGGACGGACTAATAAACCCGTACCGCTATTCCACAAACCAGCGATCGCTCTCAGTAACGAACTTTTACCACTTCCACTGCTACCCATAATTAAGAGTCCTTGACCCGATGGAAGCTCAAAAGAAAGATTTCTAACTAATTTTTTCCCATAATTAGGAGTTTGCAATGTCACGTGTTCTAACTTAATTTTATTGTCAATTCTCACATCCAAAGTTGTTCCAAAGACTCTCTGGGATTCTGATGGTTCTGCGATCGCTTCTTGAAAACCCTCCAGACGATGAATACCTGCAACAAAAGTCGTCAAAGAATCGAATTGGTTAACAATAAGAGACATAGCTCCCAAGACTTGATCGAAGGCAAAACCCGCCTGAGTAATTGCGCCAAAATCAATTTTATGTGCAAAGTATAAAGGAGCAACAATCAAAGAAGGTAGGATAACATTTAAATATCCATAGGCTGTCGTAAAAAAACCTAAATTCTTCTGCCAACCAATCAATAAATTAAAATTTTTTAAAACTTCTATGAACCGTTGCTTAATAGTAAGAAATTCCTGTTCCTCTCCTCGATAAAAGGCAATAGATTCAGTATTGTTACGAATATGAACCAGGCTGTAGCGAAAATTGGCTTCTTGTTGTAATTGATTAAAATTTAACCACACGAGACGCTTACCGAGGATAACAGTAAATATTGTACCAACGGTAGTATAGGCAACAAGGAGAAAAACTAAAGTAACAGAAATTGACCAAAGAATTCCGATGAAAGAAATTAAAGAAATAATAGAATTGAGAACGACTAACAGAAAAGAAAGAGAATAATTAGTGAAAGAATTAATATCTTCAGAAATTCGCTGGTCGGGATTGTCTATTGTATCATTATTATTAATTGTGTAGTAAGCTTTGTTCTGGAAATAGCGTTCAAGAAAACGATAAGTCATCCATTCGCGCCAGTATAGGCTTAGTTTGCTTTGTACGTAATTAAAATAGACTGTTATGGGTATGCCAACCACAAACACACTAAAATAGACCCATAAAAATCTCCAAAATCCTGGGATATCCCTGTTCGCTAAATCTGTTTGAAAAAAGCGACTCACATAGCTAATAATGACATTTAAGCCACTGACAGCTAATGAAAGAAATAGCAAAAGAGCAAGTAAAATCCAAGGTTGCCACCGAGCAATTAATGATTTTCTAAAAAAAATGAAAAATAAGACAGGTATGATGATACCACTTGCTATTAAATAGAGACTGGGAAAAGTCATTAATTGATTTAGCAACTTAAATAAACCAGGAGCTATTTGTTCTGTTAAGTGAGGAAACAAAGAATGGCTTATCCATATAAAAGCAGTCACTAATAAAAATAAAGATATACCAACAAATAGTAACAATAATGATAGAAGACCTAAAGTTATCAAAGCACTATGCTTTCCTAGAGGAAACCAGTAGGGTTGAGCCAAAGTAAGAAACCCAATCCATAATTTTTTATCAAACCGATTGGTATTGTAGAGTTTAGTCATAAAAAATAGTAAAATTTAGTTTTCCCCTTTACAAGGGGAAATAAAGGGGTAAATCGACTTATGTTTACGCAGTATCCTAGCTTTTAAGAATCACATTTTATTTGAGATACATCATTTACACTGATAAACCAGGTATTTATCTGATTCCCTTGATTGGATACAATTCCATCCCCATCTATATGAACTTTTAAATTCAAATGTTTTGCGAACGGTATTCCTTGAAAATCAGTGATTTCAATAGAAGAAAACTCAATATTTGTTTCATCGACATTAACACTAGCATGCTCTGTATCTTGAGATGGTTTTCGGGGATCTTGCCTAAAAACAACAGTATTGCTTGTAAAAGTTAAAACAATTGACATTGAAGTATCTCCTTCAAGAATAATTTTTCAGTAATCTCTTTTTGTTCTCAAATGACTCAATCTCGTGTAAGTTATTTTCATTCAATCCTACAGTTCGACCTGGAAATCCTGCTGTGTCAAAGTAACGAACTCCATCCGCATCTTGAAACTGTAGTATGGTTTGCATACCGTTAGATGCTGGCTTAGAAAACAGCCTGTCACTTGTGTAACTGATATATTTTGCTCATGGGTTTAGTCTCAAATATTGCTTTTGCGGTTAATTGCTTTTTTCTGTACCTTTTGCGCCCTTACATCTTTTCTAGAAACATTTATCTAACCAAATGACATATTCATTATATTTTATGAAAATATCAGATTTGACCAGGCAAGATAACCCAGTTAAAGTTCCAGTTAAGCTAAATAATAAATTGGTGCAATATTTAAGCGATCTTCAACTGAATTTCGCCAAAAGTCTATTCACGTTTATAGGGTTTTGATTCTAATCTAAAAATATACAGATTATCTGCTTCCGCTATGCTTATCGCTCTTCTCCAAACCTTAGCAGAAATTCTGGTTGGAGGAACCTCTCTCACCAGTATGGAGCAAATTGACTTTAATATTCCTGGTACTAGACGGGATGACAGTGCAAGCCCTTTTCTAAATCTTTACCTGTACGATATTAGAGAGAGCATACAAGTGCAATCAACAGGAAGGCAGATAGACCGCAGAATATCAGAAGGAGGTTTATCAGCTGCTAATGTAAGTTCTTTACCGATTTGGTTTGATGTATCGCTCATACTGACTGCTTGGAATCGGACAGCTTTAGGAGAGTATCATCTTTTAAACGAAGCGTTGACCTTGCTACTACGTCACCGTTCGCTCCGAGAAGAATTTTTAGCTCCAGAACTACGAGGTTTTGGCAATTTATTCATACATGTTGCAGCCACGCCATTTATTGAAGCAGGTTCTTTATGGAGTGCTTTAAATGTTCCTTTGCGTCCAGCGTTGTATTTAACGATCGCAGTACCCTTTGAGCCGGATAAAACTTCAGTACCTTTAATTTGGCAACGAATTGTTGGTCTGAGCGCAGAAGTGGAAAAAAATGGTAACAGTCGTATGCTCCACAAGCGGGTTTCGATTGCATGCGCTGTTAAAAGTGCAGTGACAAATTTACCACTTGCAGAAACCAAAGTGACTTTGATGGGAACGGAAAAGTCAGCAACAAGCAATCAAGAAGGATTGTTCTTTTTTGAGAACTTGCGATTGGGCAATTATGTTGTCAGACTTGATTGTTCCGGTTATTTATCTCAAGATTGCAACATCTTAGTAGATGGCAACACTTTCACATTTAAAGAAGTTTTTCTTACCCCTGTTTAAGAGAACTGACACATACAGCGTTAAAGACGCAACGCAAAAGCGTCCTGACAACTGATTTGATACGGAGAAATTTTCATGGCAAGACTGGATTACTTTGCACCTGGTGTTTACATTGAAGAAGTTGACCGGGGTGCCAGACCGATTGAAGGTGTTAGCACTGCGGTTGCAGGATTTGTTGGCTTTACAGAAGATGTGCGAAACGGCGCTGAAGTCTTCAAGCCCACGCTTATAACCAATTGGACGCAATATCTGAACTATTTTGCTCGTCCGAACTCGGATGGTTTCACTGACTTCAACGCTTACTTACCTTTTGCAGTTTACGGCTTTTTTCTAAATGGTGGTGGTCGCTGTTGGATAGCGAGTATTGGAACTCAATTACCCAATGCAACTAAATTAACAACGCCAGAACCAGCTGTTGTGCAAATCAATGGTCGAGGGAACCGTTTATCCCTCACTCTCAGCTTGCGTTCCGAGCAAGCAGCCGGAGGATTAATTAACATTTTAATTAGTGATAGTTCGCCTCGTGCTCTCCCGGAAGGCGTTGAAGGGGAAGCACCTCCAAATACAGGGGAGTATTTCACACTTCAAATCCGTCGAGGTGAAGAAATTCTCGAACAGTATGAGAACTTAACTATGAACTCTGAAGTTCCTCCTCAAGTTGGAACTTATGCGGTCACGGCATTACGCAACTCCATGTATGTCACTGTAGTAGAAGCGACTTCGACAGGAAGACCATTAGCACGAAGACCAGCGAACGGTCAGTACGAACTTGCTCCTCCCATTGTGCCATCTTCGCCCGATCGCTTTATGCGAGATGTAGAAGGAGTACGCGACGATCGCACGGGAGTAAGGGGGCTGTTTGAAATTGATGAAATCACCATGATTTCTTGCCCCGATCTCATGCGAGTCTATGAAGCAGGACTCATGAACTTAGAACAAGTTCACGGCATCATGGAATTGATGCTCAGTATGTGTGAAGGTTCTGCTAGTGGAGATATTCCCAACCCACCCAATCGCATGGTCGTATTCGATCCACCACCAGATCGTGTCAAACCGCAAGAAGTTGTGGATTGGCTACACAATTTTAACCGCCGTTCCATGTTTGGAGCGCTTTATTACCCTTGGATAAAAGTGCCTAACCCACGCAATGCTGGTAGACCAATTCTTATACCTCCGTCTGGTCATGTAATGGGCGTGTGGGGTCGCGTTGATGAAGCTAGAGGAGTTTATAAAGCACCAGCAAATGAAGTTCCCAGAGGCGTCATCGGTCTGAGCTATGACACTAATTTCCGCGAGCAAGAGCTTTTAAACCCTCTTGGCATCAACTGTATTCGCAACTTTCCCAATCGAGGAATCCGCATTTGGGGCGCACGAACTTTAGTTGAGCCAGACAAGACCGAGTGGCGTTATATTAGCGTGCGGAGACTCATAAGTTATATTGAAAAGTCATTGGAATTAGGTACACAATGGGTAGTTTTTGAACCCAATGATTTTGACCTATGGGCGCGTGTTACACGCAATGTTAGTAACTTTTTAGAGCGTATATGGCGTGAAGGCGCTTTATTTGGAGCTACACCACAACAAGCCTTTTATGTCAAGTGTGATGAAGAACTAAACCCTCCAGAAACTAGACTTTTAGGACGTTTATATATTGAAATAGGCGTTTGTCCTGTAAGACCTGCTGAGTTTGTTGTTTTCCGAATCAGCCAATGGAATGGTTACGAAGCAGAAAATGAAAGCTAATACCATTTTGGATTTTCGATCGAGATTTCACCTAGAAATCTGTTTTTCAATTGGTATAAAACGCTAAAACTCCCATCTTTTTGACATTGTTCGCGAACTGTTTGTAATTTATTATCTTCAAAAGGAGTGAAAATATGGCTGGTCAAGCTGAACCTTTACGTGGGAATACTTGGTATCTAACTATAGATCCCTATGTTCCTAATAGTAAAATGATTTTTGCGATTAACAATCTATCGAGAACAGTAGAAGCTGCTGGAGAGCAAATTACTGGTAGAAACAATAAAGGCGTAAACCGTCAATCTCTACCTGGTTTACAAAATAACCCAGAGCCTGTTGAAGTCAAAGTTATTGCAGATGGTGATACCAGTTTGAAGGATTGGTTTACAAAATGCAACCCTCAGAATGGAGGAGTTTCACAAGTATCCAAAAACAAGGGTCAAGGTCTTGTATTTTTAACAGATACTCAAGGACAGCCTAAAATGCAATTTACTATTACTAATTGTTATCCCATACATCACGGTCTAGAGGGTGATTTATCTGCTGGTGCTAACAGTGTAGTTGTTGAGCATATACGATTAATGCATGAAGGAATTGGTTAATCTTTTCAGAAAAGATGTCAGGGCGCAATAGACATCTGGTAAAAAAGATGTCAAGGCATAATGCCTTGCGCCCTACCAGAACTTTCAGATAATGCATTAAAACCCTTACAAATGGCGAATGACTAATGACGACCCGAGATATTTAATTTCTAGACGGGTTTATGACTCCATTTTTCAAAATATTTCCTTCTTGATGTCATCATTTCTTCAAGTATTAACAATGGCTGTAGGCGTATTACCTGAAAATCTTCTAACGAATCGCTTCTATGTAGAATTATCACTAAATGGTTCTCAAGAAAATATTGATGCCATTTTTCTGGAGTGTTCGGGATTTACATACTCACAAGACTTAATTGAAATTTGCGAAGTGACTCCTCGTAAGTGGGGTTCAGCACAACAAGGTCTTCCTGTAAGAACTAAAATTCCCGGTAATGTTAAAATGGGGAATATAAATCTTCGTAGATGTCTCACCCACTCCATGACACTTTGGAACTGGTTTGAAGATGTTCAACAAGGCAATTGGGCAAATAAACGTAGAGATTTTTCTTTAACTATCCAAGACTCTACCAATACAGTACAAACAAGATTGCAATTTTCGAGAGGTTGGGTCACCAATTACAAAATTACTGACTTCCATGCTAGTAAGGCAGACATGGCGATTGAAGAACTAGAAATTGCTTTCGAGAACTTTAAGCGCGTGGCATCAAATTAGAACCCTTTCAACCTGAAAAACACAAACAATCATTAACTTTCGCAATTTACTCATGCAAAAAGGGAGCGGTCAACTTTATGTTTCAAAAAGAGTTTGAATTTACACTACCCAAAGGTTATGTAGACCCTGACGGTAACATCCATCGTAAAGGAGTTATGCGACTAGCAACAGCTATAGATGAAATTGCACCTTTACGCGATCCTCGCGTCAAGTCTAATCCAGCCTATGCCACAATTATCATTTTGTCTCGTGTTATTACTTGCTTAGGAGCTTTATCTGAACTTAGCCCTATGGTTGTAGAAAACTTTTATGCTCAAGACATGAATTATCTTCAAGATTTTTACCGTTGTATCAATGGTTTTGGGAATGAAGTTTCATCTGCTAAAGATACATCTCAAGTTACCGAACAACTTATTAACGCATAGGTAACTAGGTAAATACACTTGAAACCCTTACTAACGACGAATGACAAATGACCAATGACGCTCCTCACTAGTTAACTTTAATTGTGTTGTTTATTCCCTACTTTTTACTCCTATGTCCCGTAAAGATTCTCTGCACAATGAATTTACTTTTATTCTTCCGCAAGGTATCACAGATAATCAAAACAGAGTTCATCGTCAAGGCGTGATGCGTTTGGCGACAGCAAAAGATGAAATTTTAGCCCAACAGCATCCTAGTGTTCGGGATAATCCTGGCTATAGTTTCTTAGTGATGCTTTCACAAGTTATTACACGCTTGGGTAGTCTCAATTCTGTCACTCCTGATTTTTTAGAAAAGTTAGTCATCCGCGACATCGCCTATTTGCGAGAATTTTATAATCGTGTCAACCAACAAGGAAATGCACGCATTCCTGCCTTGTGCCCCCATTGCAATAATGAGTTTGCAGTGGAGTTAGAACTTGTGGGGGAGCCTTAAGCTACCCTTCAAATAAATTATATGAAGAGGTAGCTTTTCTTGCTTACCATTTTCACTGGTCACAAGATGAAATTTTGAATCTCGAACATAAAGTTCGTCAGCGCTGGGTAACAGAAATTAATAAAATTAATCAGCAAATAAAAGCTTAATTTGTTCTAAAAACTTAATTCTGTACAAGCGCATTACCTCAAATGATTAGTTTGGATATAGGCATATTTTATATGCCACACTCCAAGCAAAATTATATCCTTCAAGTCAATCTATTAAAAGTTAGATTTTATGATGAAAGTCAGAGTTTTGAATGCAGAAACCTTGGGTAAAATCAACGAAGTTAACCTTAACTTCATTCCCAATGAAAACAACGAGTACATTATTGGACGTTCTCCTAAATCCGGTCTAGTTCTTGATAGTCTTGATGTGAGTCGTCAACATGGCAAGTTCTTCTTGCGTGATGGGAATTACTATTACTCTGATTTAGGTAGTATAAATGGCTCGTTAGTAAACGATAAACTTGTTGAGACAGACCAAGTTTATGCACTCAAGTCTGGTGATGTTGTCCGCATTGGTGAATTCCTTCTAGTTATGGAAGAAACCAATGAAAAAAATGAAGAGCCTGAAGCATTACCAGTAACAGTATTGAACATGGATTGGCAAGCAGCTATGGCGGCTATCAAAGACCGTGTAGTCAAGCCAGAAAATGAAGGCTTGAAGGTCATGGCTCAAGATCCAGAAGAAACACATGAAGTTGCTGAGCCTGTTTTTAGTGATGGTTCTCAATTACTGACTAAAGAGTCTGAAGAATCAACTTTTATTCAGCCTACAGAAGAAGTAGAAGTCTCAGAACATAGCACTGAAACAGTCATCAATGAAGACAAGGAGGCAATTCAAGCAGTAAATGCTCAACAAATCTTCAATGAAGATGACAATAATATTTCCCAACCAATATCTCAGGACTCAGAGGAAGAAACCCCTGTTTCTCAAATTAGTGCTGAAACACCAGAAGTCGTAGATGAGGAAGACCGGAAAGACGACGAACAACTGCAGGAGGAAGCAATTCCAACCGTTGATGCTCAATTGCCTTTAGCTGAAGATGAATTGGATGAAGATGAAGGTGAAGATAATCTCATCTCTCAACCAGTGTCTCAGGACTCAGAAGAAGAAACCCCTGTTTCTCAAATTAGTGCTGAAACACCAGAAGTCGTAGATGAGGAAGACCGGAAAGACGACGAACAACTGCAGGAGGAAGTCATTCCAACCGTTGATGCTCAATTGCCTTTAGCTGAAGATGAATTGGATGAAGATG